>CAWDXD010000050.1:0-73039 GCA_963806145.1 uncultured Actinomycetes bacterium | reverse complement strand
TGGCGGCCCCGGCCGCCGGGCAGCCAGGCCAGCCAGCGAGGCAGGTACCAGTTGCGCTCGCCGAGCAGCGACATGGCGGCCGGCATCAGCACCCCGCGCACCACGGTGGCGTCGATCAGGATCGCGGTGGCCAGGCCGATGCCGATCATCTTGAACTCGATCACCGAGAGCGTGGCGAAGATCGAGAACACCGCCACCATGATCACCGCGGCGCTGGTCACCACGCCCGCGCTGATGCCGATGCCGGTGGTGATCGCCTCCCGCGTGGGCATGCCCCGCAGCCGCAGTTCGCGGATGCGGCTCAGGATGAACACGTGGTAGTCCATGCTCAGCCCGAACAGCAGCACGAACATGAACAGCGGCATCCACGGCACGATCCCGCCGTACGGGCTGAACCCCAGCGGCCCGTGCAGGTGGCCGTCCTGGAAGACCAGGGTCAGCACCCCGTAGGCCGCGCCGATCGACAGCAGGTTCAGCGCGATGGACATCAGCGGGATGAACACCGACCGGAAGCTGACCATCAGCACCAGGAACGCCAGGCCGAGGACGAACACGAAGACCAGCGGCAAGGTGGCGCTGAGCTTGCCGTCGAAGTCGTGGTTGCCCGCCGTCATGCCGGTTACCGCGTAGTCGATGCCGCTGACCCGGCCCAGCGTGGCGGGCAGCGCCTGATCGCGCAGTTGAGCCAGGGCTCGGTTCGAGGTGGCGTCCGTGCCGCCTCCTGCCAGCGGCACCGAGATCACCATCACCTGGTTGTGGTCGAGCAGTGCGGCGGTGACCGGCTCGCGCAGCAGCGTGCCCGCCGCGGCCCGCCCCTGCAGGGCCGTGATGGCATGCCGCACCGCCGGGCCGGTGAGGTTGTCGCCGGTGACGACGACCTCGGCGGGTGACGGGCCACCGGGGAAGGCCCGCTGGGTGGCAAGCAGGCTCTGTACCACGGGGACGTTCGCGGGCAGGTCGCGGAAGCCGGGGTCGGCCAGCCGCATGCTGAGCGCGGGCACGGCCAGGGCGGCGAGCGCCAGCGCGGCCACGCCCCCGAACAGGACCGGCTTGGCCACCACGCGGCGGGCCAGGGCCGCCCACACCCGGGACGGGCGCGCCGCGGTGCGGCGGCGGCCAAGGAACGGGATCCTGCCCCGGTCCACCCAGGAGCCAAGCAGCGACAGCGCCGCCGGGAGCGCGGTCAGTGAGCCGAGCACGGTGATGCCGACCACCATGATGGTGCCCACGGCCAGCCCGGAGAAGACGTCGATGCCGGTCAGGAACAGCCCGGCCAGCGAGATCATCACGGTAAGGCCGGACACCACGATGGCACGGCCGGAGGTAGCCGCGGCCCTGCGCACCGCCGTGTAGGTGTCGGCGCCCGCGGCCCGTTCCTCTCGCTCCCTGCGCAGGTAGAACAGCGAGTAGTCGATGCCCACGGCCATGCCGACCAGCAGCACGACCGACGACGTGGTGCTGCCCACCGGCAGCCAGCGGCTGGGGATCGCGAGCAGCGAGATGGCGGCGGCCACCGAGGTGCCGGCGAGCAGCAGCGGGATGCCCGCCGCGATCAGCGCGCCGAACACGCAGAGCAGCAGCACCAGCGTGATCGGCACCGAGGTGACCTCGGCCCGGCGGAAGTCCGAGCTGATGATGTCGTTGATGGCCCGGCCCGCGCTGGCCTGGCCGGATTCGGCCACCCGCAGGCCCGGATGCGCGGCCTGGACGGAGGCGACGGCGCGCTCCGCGGCGACAACCGTCTGATCCGCGTTGTCCGGGTTGCCCGTGACGTTGAACATGATCAGCGCGGAGCGGCCGTCCCGCGAGATCAGCTTGCCACCGCCCTTGGCCAGCGGCGACTCGATGCCGGTGGCGACCTTGGGCATGGCGCCCAGGGCCGCGGTCACCTGCCTGATGGCCCGGCGGATCTCCGGGTCGGAGGCCACGGTGCGGGTGCCGCTCCTGGCCTGGATCAGGACGGTTTCTGAGGCGGGCTGTACCACGCCGGGCCTGCTCAGCACCCGCTCGGCCCGGCCCGCCTGGCCGGGGTCGTAGCTGTTCAGGTTCTTGGTGCCGAGCATGCTGCCGACCATCACGGCGCCGACGACCAGCAGCAGCCAGCCGATCAGCGCGGTCTTGCGGTGCCTGGCGCTCCAGCCGGCGATACGTTCTACCATCGGGCCTGACGTCCGGCGGGGCGGCGGTGGGGAGACGGGTTCTGCCCCGTACAGCAGTGCGGACGGGCGTTTCATGGGAGCCTCACTAGGTCTTGGCCGTCGTTGAGGGGACGCTGCCAAGCCTTCTGGGCTGGCGCGTGCGGCAACATCCGGCAGGCTGCCCGATCCGGGGTGGGGCTGGCCTCACCCCGGACCAGGGGGCCAGCGGGATGGGTGCCCCGCCGCCGGCCGCCTAGGGTGTGTCCCGTGAGTCAAGACATCGCCGACAGGGGAGCGCCCGTGGCCACCGAGAGCCGCCGGGGCGGCCCGGTGTCGGTGCTGGGCGCGCTCTTCTCGGCACGTACCTGGCTCGCCTTCGTCCACCTCATCGCGGGATTCGGGGTCGGACTGGTGACCTTCACCGTGGTGCTTGTCGGACTGGTCACCGGGATCGCCCTGGTACCGGTCTTCCTGGCCGGCGTTCCGGTGCTGGCGGGCACGCTCTGGGCGTGCCTGTGGATCGGGCACGCCGAGCGGGCCAGGTTCGCCCTGCTGCTCGGCACGGACATCCCGGCCGCACCGCTGCCGGGCGGAGGGAGCGGGCTGCGCCGGATATGGGCACCGCTGAAGTCCGCGGCAGCCTGGCGCGGCGCGCTGTACGGGCTGATCAGGTTCCCGCTCAGCACGCTGCAGTTCGTGCTGGTCACCGTGGTGTGGTCGACCGGCCTGGCGCTGATCACCGCGCCGGCCTACGTCGGGGCGCTGCCCGGTGGCGGCGCCCACATCGACGGCCACCTGATCCGCTATCCCGGAGCGCAGATCGCCGCCGTGCTGGCGGGCCTGGTGCTGCTGCTGGTCTCACCTGCCCTGACCCGCGGGATGGCCGCGCTGGACGCGGCGGTCGGCAGGGGGCTGCTCGGCTCCGGCCGGGAAGAGCTGACCGCCAGGATCGGCGAGCTGGAGACCAGCCGGGCCAAGGTCATGGATGCGGCCGAGGTGGAGCGGATGCGCATCGAGCGGGATCTGCACGACGGCGCACAGCAGCGGCTGGTGTCGCTGGCGATGGAACTCGGCCGGGCCAAGGCCAAGTTCGGCACCGACCCAGAGGCGGCCGCCGCGATCGTCGGCGAAGCCCACGAGCAGGCCAAGGAGGCGCTAGTCGAGCTGCGGAACCTGGTCCGGGGCGTGCACCCGCCGGTGCTGTCCGACCGCGGCCTTGACGCCGCCCTGTCCGGGCTGGCGGCGCTGTCCCCGGTGCCGGTGACCGTGTCGGTGGAACTGCCGGCCCGGCCGCCCGCCGCGATCGAGGCCATCGCCTACTTCGTGGTCGCCGAGGCGCTCACCAACATCGCCAAGCACGCCCATGCGCACCATGCCCGGATCCTCGTGGTCGGGGTCGGCGACCAGTTGTCGGTGGAGATCACCGACGACGGTGTCGGCGGGGCGGATCCGGCCGGGCAGGGCCTGTCCGGCCTCGCGGCCCGCGTCGCGGGCGTGGACGGCCAGTTCCGGGTGACCAGTCCCGCGGGCGGCCCGACCACGCTGGAGGTGACGCTGCCGTGCGGGTCGTGATCGCGGAAGACTCGGTGCTGCTGCGCGAGGGCCTGACCCGGCTGCTCGCGGAGGCGGGCCACGAGGTGCTGGCCGCGGCCGGCGAGGCGGAGGAGTTCCTCCGCCAGGTCGGCGAGCACCAGCCCGACGTGGTGGTGGTCGACGTACGGATGCCGCCGACGTTCACCGACGAGGGCCTGCGCGCCGCGCTGGTGGTGCGCAGCACGTGGCCCGCGGTCGGGGTGCTTGTGCTGTCCCAGTATGTGGAGGAACGGTACGCCACCGAACTGCTTTCCGGCCGGCCGCAGGGCGTCGGGTACCTGCTCAAGGACCGGGTCGCCGACCTGACCGAGTTCCTCGCTGCGCTGGACCGGGTGGCGGCGCAGGGCAGCGCGCTTGACCCCGAGGTCGTCGCGCAGTTGCTCGCCCGCAGCCGTCATCCGCTGGCGGCGCTCACCCCCCGCGAACTGGACGTGCTCGGCCTGATGGCCGAGGGCCGCTCCAACGCGGCGATCGCGGCGGAACTCGTGGTCAGCGACGGCGCCGTGGAGAAGCACATCAACAACATCTTCGCCAAGCTCGGCCTGCCGCCCGCCGACCGGGATCACCGGCGGGTCCTCGCCGTGCTGCACTACCTGGGAGCTGACGGAGCATGAGCACGCCGTTGCGGCTGACCAAGGGCAGGCGCCTGGCGCTGCTGCTTGGCGTACCGATCGCCCTTGCCCTTATCGCCTGGATCGGGCTCACCGAGGTCGCCTACGCCGGGCTCGGCAGTTACCAGGTGCGGCTGGCGGTGCCGGTGCACGGCAGCACGGTCACCCTCTCGACCAGCGCCGCGGACGTGCAGGTCACCCAGGCGGCGGGCAGCAAGCTCCGGCTGACGGGGAAGGCGCGCTACTCGCTGGTCCGCTCCACCGTGACCTGGCGTACTACCCCGTCCGGGGTGGTCGTGTCGCCGCGGTGCCACTTCTTCGTCGGCGACTGCTCGTTCAGCTTCCGGGCCGTCCTGCCCCCGGGCAAGCGCGCCGTCCTGTCCGACGGTTCCGGCAACTTGACGCTGCGCGGCCTGACCGGGCTGGTCAGCGTCGGGTCCGGTTCTGGCGATGTGCAGGCGAACCTGCTGACCGGCGCCGTCAGCCTGCAGACCGGTTCCGGGGACATATCCGGCAACAGCCTGTCCGGGCCGCGGGTCACGCTCAAGGACGGCTCCGGCGACATCGTCATCCACGGCCTGGCCAGCTTGGACGTGGTCGTCTCCGACGGTTCCGGGGACATCGCCCTCACCTTCAGCAACGTCCCCTCGCGTGTCCAGGTGAGCGACTCCTCCGGCAACGTGAGCGTGGTGCTCCCACCGGGCCCGACGCACTACCAGGTCAACGCCACCACGAATTCAGGCAACCGCACCGTGAGCGTGCCCACCAATTCGGGGTCCGCCCACGTAATCACGGTCACCGACGGATCCGGCGACGTCTCCGTTACGAACTGACCTGCCCGAAGGCGTCCTCCAGGATCGACAGGCCCTCCTCGAGCAGGTTCTCGCCGATGACCAGCGGCGGCAGGAACCGGAGCACGTTGCCGAACGTGCCACAGGTGAGCACGACGAGCCCGGCCGCGTGGCAGGCCTTGGCCAGCTGCCCGGTGGTGCCCGGGTCCGGGGTGAGGGTGCCCGGCTCGGCAAGCTCGATGGCGACCATCGCGCCGCGCCCGCGCACGTCCGCGATGACCGGGTAGGTGCCGGCCAGCTTGCGCAGCCGGGGCACCATGATCTCGCCGATCCGGCGGGCCCGCCCGGCCAGGTCCTCGGCCTCCATCGTCTCGATCGCGCCGAGCGCGGCGGCGCAGGCCACCGGGTTGCCGCCGTAGGTACCGCCCAGGCCGCCGACGTGCACCGAGTCCATGATCTCGGCCCGGCCGGTCACCGCGGCCAGCGGCAGCCCGCCGGCGATGCCCTTGGCCGTGGTGACCAGGTCGGGCACGACGCCCTCGTGGTCACAGCCGAACCAGTCGCCGGTCCGGCAGAAGCCGCTCTGGATCTCGTCGGCGATGAGCACGATGCCGTGCCGGGCGCAGAACTCCGCGAGACCCGGCAGGAACCCGGGCGGCGGGACGATGAACCCGCCCTCGCCCAGGATCGGCTCGATGATGACCGCGGCCACGTTGTCCTCGCCGACCTGGGTGTGGATGAGGCCGGTGATCACGTCGAGGGCGTCCTTGGCGCACTGGTCCGGGCCGCCGGGCCAGCGCAGCGGGTAGGCCATGGGCACCCGGTAGATCTCGCCCGCGAACGGGCCGAACTTGTCCTTGTAGGGCATGTTCTTGGCGGTCAGCGCCATGGTGAGGTTGGTGCGGCCGTGGTAGGCGTGGTCGAAGGCCACGACCGCCTGCCTCCCGGTGGCGTGCCGGGCGATCTTGACCGCGTTCTCCACGGCCTCCGCGCCGGAGTTGAACAGCGCGGAGCGCTTGTCGTGGCCGCCGGGGGTGTGCTCGGCCAGTTTCTCGCACACGGCCACGTACCCCTCATACGGCGTGACCATGAAGCAGGTGTGGGTGAACTGGCCGGCCTGGTGCCGCACCCGCTCGGCCACGCGTGGCGCGCTGTTTCCCACCGACGTCACGGCGATGCCGGAGCCGAAGTCGATCAGGGAGTTGCCGTCCGCGTCCACCAGCACGCCGCCTCCGGCGGCGGTGATGAACACCGGCAGCACGTGGCTGACCCCGCGGGCCACGGCGGCCTGGCGCCGGGCGAGCAGGTCACGGGAGATGGGCCCGGGGATCTCGGTGACGAGGCGGCGCTCCTGCGGGAGCCCAGGTCCGCCGGCTGGCGCTGATCGCATAGTCATACACCGACGATAGGCCACAGCTTCCTTTTTGTGCCGAACGACTTTCCCGCGATGACCTGCGCCTACGCCGCATGTGACCGCGTGGTCACGAGGAGCCGGCCGGCTCGGGGAGACCAGGGACCGGCTGGGTGAAGTGGCCGATGTTGGCGAACAGGTGCCCGCTGGCGTCGAACAGGCCCAGCAAGGTCAACCGGCACCCGGCCGGGGCCACGAGCGCGATGTAGGCCCGGCCCGCCACCCGGACCGGGTGCACCTCGTGAGTGGTCCCGTCGGAGAAGCTGGCGTAGACGTAGGCGGTGCGCGGGTTGACCAGCCCGGCGTAGCCGGAAAGCTGGGTCTGCGCGCCGGTCATCGGCACGACCGTCAGCGCGGCGGTGCGCGGCGGCGCGGCCACCGGGACGCATTCGGACGACTGCCCGCGGCCATGGCCAGGAGAGCGCATCGCCGCGGTGTAGCACTGGCCGTCCAGGCCGAGCGAGGCCGAGATGTGCCAGATCTGCCCGCCGACCGTGCCCGTCCCGATGGGGTTCGCGCCCTGGGAGATGGCGATGTCAACGCGGGAGTTGTCGAGGTTGACCCAGACCCCGGGACTGGTGGGGCCGGTTGGGCTGAGGTCGGCCGGGGCGATGACGAGGCCATCGCCGAGCCCGAACCTGTCGTAGGTGGCGATCTCGCTGGGCTGCAGGCCGTGCTCGGCGTAGGCGAATCCGGCGAGGTGGAACCGCTGGGTGCACGCGGACACCCAGACCGGTCGCACGGACACCTGCCTGCCGCCGGGGAATGTGGCGACCAAGCGGGTCGCCTCCGGTGCCACCTGCGTGAACACGGCGCCGACACCGGGGAAGCCGGGGATGCCCGACAGGAAGGCGGGGTTGCCGAAGGACGGCTGCGGGCCCGCCTTGAACAGCACGTCGCCGTCGCGGCCGTTGAACATGACCCCGGGCTCGCACCAGCGCGTGCCGGGATCAGCGGCGATGTTGCGCACCGCCAGGGCCCACGGCTTCCCGTCGGCGGTGCCCGAGGCGAACACCTTGCCCGGTGCGGCCGGGTTGGGCGCGTTCAGCGTCACCGTGGGCTCGCCGGGCGCCTTGCCGAAGCGCCCGGCCGCCACGAGCGCGAGCGCGGCGAGAACCACGGTGCCGGCGGCCAGGGCGCGGCGGCGGGCGCGGACCCCCCGGCCGCGGGCGGTGATTCGCAGCACGGGAGCCGGGGAGATCTCCAGCGCGCCGAACTCCTCGTGCAGCCGCTGGCGCAGTCGCTGGTCGTCTGTCAGGTTCACCGGGGCCCTCCCCCCTGGCGGCGCGGCGCGGCGTCATCGGCGAGCTGGTCCGCGAGCGCCCCGCTGGCACGCAGCTTGGCCAGCGCCCGGGCCGCTTGGCTGCGCACGGTGCTTGCCGAGCAGCCGAGCAATGCCGCCGCCTGGGCGTCGCTCAGGTCCTCCCAGTAACGGAGCACGACCACCGCGCGCTGCCGCGGCGGCAGCGCGGCCAGTGCCATCAGCAGCGCGGACCGTTCCCCGATCGCGGCTGCCGGGTCCGCCGCCGGATCCGGGACCTCGTCCGGCGGTCCCGCGGACTGCTCGGCCACGCTGCTCCGGCGCCACCGGCTCTTGCTGGCGTTGATCAGGATCCGGCGCACGTACGCGTCCGGGTCGTCGGCCCGGCGCACCCGCCACCAGGACGCGTAGGCGCTCGCCAGGGCGGTCTGGGCGAGATCCTCGGCCAGCCACCTGTCCCCGGTCAGGCCGAACGCCAGCCGCACCAGCGCCGGCCAGCGGCTGGTCATGAACTCTTCGAACTGCTGACGCTCCCTGGCGTTCACCGCGTCTCCCGCACCGCCAAGAGTAGGCGCGATCTGAGTCACATCACATACGAGTCCAGCGTGCCCGCGCAACGCTGCACGGCATAGGCCAGCCGGAGTCTCTCCCCCCGGGCCAGCAGGGCCCCGGCCCGGTGACGGAGGAACCGGGCCGTAGGCCAGCGGGGGGTTCCGGGGGGTCGCCCCCCGGGCTAGCACGGCCCAGGCCCGGTGACGGAGGAACCGGGCCGTAGGCCAGCGGGGGTTCCGGGGGGTCGCCCCCCGGGCTAGCACGGCCAAGGCCCGGTGACGAAGGAACGGGGCCTTGAGCCAGCGGGGGGTTCGGGGGATCGCCCCCCCGGGCCAGCACCGTGCGCGGAACGCGTTTGCCTGGCAGGCTTTGGCCATGGTGATCCCGGTTCACGACGTCAACCCGCTGCGCCGCACCCCCTGGGTCACCTACGGCCTGATCGCGGCGAACGTGGTGGTGCTGCTGCTCACCCCCGGGATGCTGCCGGGCAGCGGGCCGCAGCCGGTCACGGTGTGCCGGCAGGAGGCCTTCGACTACCACTACGGCGCGATACCACGGGAACTGGTCAACGACCGGCCGCTGCGCGTCGTGGTGACCGGCCAGGAAGTGACCACCGCCCGGGGCCCGGCCTGCGTGGTCGGGCGGCCCGGTTATCACAAGAACCCGGTGCTGTCGGTGCTCACCGCGATGTTCGTGCACGCGGGCTGGCTGCACCTGCTCGGCAACATGCTGTTCCTGATGGTCTTCGGGAACAACGTCGAGGACAGGTTCCGCAAGATCCCTTACCTGATCTTCTATGTGGCCTGCGGGTATGTGGCCGCGTACGGGTTCGCGTTCGTGCATCCCGGCTCCGTCGAGCCGCTGGTCGGGGCGTCCGGGGCCATCGCCGGGGTGCTGGGCGCCTACCTGGCGCTCTACCCGCGGGCGCGGGTCTGGAGCCTGGTGCCGTTCCTGTTCTTCATCCCGCTGAAGATCCCCGCCTGGCTGGTGCTCGGGCTGTGGTTCGTGCTCCAGTGGGCCTACGCGGTCGGCGGGATCGGCGGCGGGGGTGCCGTGGCCTACGTGGCGCACGTGTTCGGTTTCCTCGCGGGCCTGCTGGTCGGCCTCGCGGTCCGCGCGGCCAGTTCCGGGGCCACGTCCGCGCCCGCGCGCTAGGGTCGGCCCGTGGTAGAGGACGCGGGGCTGTTTGACGGGGTGTTCTCGCGGGGCGCCGCCGCGACGGGCAGCCAGGCGTGGCTGCGCGCCATGCTGGATACCGAGGCGGCACTGGCCCGGGCGCTGGAGCGGGCCGGGCTGGCGCCGGCCGGCACGGGCGCGGCGGTGACCGCGGCGGCGGCGGGAGCCTTCGACGCCGGCGCGCTCGGCAGGCAGGCGGCGCTGTCCGGTAACCCGGTCCCCGGCCTGGTCGCCGCGCTGCGCAGGGCCGTGCCGCCCGATGCCACCGATACCGTCCACCGCGGCGCGACCAGCCAGGACATCATCGACACCGCGGCCATGCTGCTGGCCAGGGGCGCCCTGGAGGCGATAGCGGGAGACCTGGCCGCTGCCGCCGACGGCTGCGCCCGGCTGGCCGCGGCGCACCGGGACACCCTGATGATCGGCCGCACACTGCTGCAGCAGGCCGTCCCTGTCACCTTCGGCCTGGTCGCGGCCGGCTGGCTGACCGGCCTGGACGAAGCGCGCGAGACCGTGGCGCGGGTGCGGGCGCAGCGCCTGGCCGTGCAGTTCGGCGGCGCGGCGGGGACGCTGGCGTCGCTGGGCACCGACGGGCCCGCCGTGGCCCGGCTGCTCGCCGGGGAGCTGGGCCTGGCCCTGCCGGTGCTGCCCTGGCACACCGACCGGTCGCGCATCGTCGAGGTGGCCGCCGCCTGCGCCGTCACGGGTGCGGCACTGGCGAAGATCGCCCGGGATGTGACCCTCTTGGCCCAGTCCGAGGTGGCCGAGGTCAGGGAAGGCGGGGGCTCGGGCGGGGAGCGCCGGGGCGGCTCGTCGGCGATGCCGCACAAGCAGAACCCGGTGGCCGCCATCGCCAGCCTCGGCTGTACCCGCAGGGTGCCCGGCCTGGTCGCCACCTTGGCCGCCGCGGCCGAGCAGGAGCATCAGCGGGCCGCCGGGGCCTGGCACGCCGAGTGGGAGCCCTTCGCTGACGTGCTCCGGGTGACCGGGTCCGCCGCGTCCTGGGTGGTGGATCTGACCGGCGGCCTGGTGGTCGACCCGGCCCGGATGCGGGCGAACCTCGACGCCACCCGCGGGCTGCCGCTGGCCGAGCGGGTGGCCGGGCTGCTGGTCCCGGCCCTCGGCCGGGCCGCCGCCCACGACCTGGTCGCCCGGGCCAGCGCGCACGCCGTCGCCGTCGGCGGCACGCTCCGCGAATCCCTGCTCGGCGTGCCGGAACTGGCCGGCTGGCTGGACGGCGCGGGGATCACCAGCGCCCAGATCGACGCGGCTCTGGATCCGGCGGGCTACCTCGGCTCGGCCGGGGCGTTCACCGACACGGCGCTGGCCGCGCATGCCCGGCGGTCCTTGCGGCGGCAAAAGTAGGTCCAGACCTACCCAGGATTGGGTGCCACCCCATGGCGGATCGGACCTGGCAGGGGCCACCATGGCAGCATGTGGATGCTTATCTTGCTGCTATGGCGGATCACGTCCCGGCTGTTGCGCCGCCTGGGCAGGGGAGCCTTGCTGGTGCCCGTGGCCGCGGTGGGCATGGTGGTGCTGGGGGTGACCGTATGGACGGTCGCGGCCGTCGCTGTCGCGGCGGTCCTCGCGATCCGGCGGCCCAGCGCGGCGGCCGGCCTGCTGCCGGTGGCGCTGATCTGCGCCGGGCTCTGGGGCCTGGTCCTGGCCGCGTCCACGCCGGGGATGGTGGCCTGGACCGCCATGCGTTCGTTCAGCATCCAAGTGCAGGCGCCCCCGTCTCGCGTCACCGTGCTGCCCCAGTCCGGCAAGGCGGCGACGTACCGCGAGTGGGTGCAGGCCCCAGGCGGCAAGGCCGTGACATACAGCGTCCCGGCGCAGCCCCCGGGCGGCAAGACCGTGACATACCGTGCCGCCGGGCGCGCGGGCCCGGCCAGCCGGAAGACCATCGTGAACTGGCAGGTGCTGCCGCCGTCTCCCAAGATGGTGCGCCTGTACGTGATCGCGGGGAAGCCCGGCGGACCCGTCAACTGGATCGCGGGGAAGCCCGGCGGGCCCGGCAACTGGATCGCGGGGAAGCCCGGCGGGCCCGGCAACTGGATCGCCGGCCCCGGCAAGCCGGGCCTGAGTCCGGCTCGCGACAACGTGACCGTCGCTCCGGGCATGCTGGGCACGCCCGGCACCTGGGCCGCGTTCAAGCCGGGGGCTTCCCCCGTCCTCTTCGGCAGGCAGCAGCCCCAGGCCGGGTTCATGCGAAGCTGGCTGCTGGTACCGCTGGCACTGCTGATGCTTACCGTCGGCCTGTGGCTGATGCCGCAGTCGCTGGCGCGGCTGCGGCAGCGGGCGGGCCCGCTGGTGCCATACCTGCGGCAGCGGGCACGGGAGATCGGCTGGGGGCTCGCGCTGGTGCCCGCGACGGCGATGGGCATATCGGTGTTCGGAATGAGCCCGTGGACCGTCGCGGCGGTCGCCGCTGCGGTGGTCATCACGATCTGGTGGCCGAAGGCGGCCGCGGACCTGGTGCCTTTCGTGCTGGTGGCGCTGGCGCTGCGGGGATTCCAGCTCGCGGTGCACTGGCAGTCGCTGTCGGCCGGGATCAACGGGCCGGGGGTGCCCTATGGGTTCGTCACCGTCGACGGGCGGCAGAGCGCGCTGGTGGCCGGTGCGGAGGCGAGCGCGTTCCTCGCGTTCGGGGCGTGGCTGGTGCCCCGGACGATCGGCACGCGCATGGGCAGGGTGTTCACCTCGGGGGCCGACGCCGATCTGGCGGGCCGGGTAGCCCGGCTCACCGAGAGCCGCGGTCACGCGGTGGATGCCGCCGCCGCGGAACTGCGGCGGATCGAGCGGGACCTGCACGACGGGGCCCAGGCCCGCCTGGTCGCGCTCGGCATGAACCTGCGGGCGGTGGAGCGGGTGCTCCCGGCCAGCCCGCAGGCCGCGCTGGCGCTGGTCGCCGAGGCGCGGGAGACCTCGGTCCGGGCCCTGAACGAGTTGCGTGACCTGATCCGCGGGATCTGCCCGCCGGTACTTGCCGACCGCGGCCTTGGCCACGCGGTGCAGGCACTGGTGCTGGATACGCCACTGCCGACCGCGCTGGAGGTCGACCTGCCCGGCCGGCTGACCGCGCCGGTCGAGTCGGCCTGTTATTTCGCGATCGCCGAGGCACTGACCAACGCGGTGAAGCATTCCGGCGCGCGCCACGCCGGAATCCGCATCCATTACGCGTCGGGGCTGCTGCGGATCGACGTGGCCGACGACGGGGTCGGCGGCGCGGACCCGGAGCAGGGGACCGGGCTGCTAGGCGTAGAACGGCGGCTCGGCACGTTCGATGGCATCATGGCCGTGAGCAGCCCACCGGGTGGTCCCACCATGATTGCCATGGAGGTGCCGTGCGCGTTGTTGTCGCCGAAGACCTGTTCCTGCTGAGGGACGGGCTGGCCAGGCTGCTTTCCGCGCACGACTTCGAGATCGCCGCAGCGGTGGATTCCGCGCCGGGGCTGCTGTGTGCGCTGCTCGAGCACCGGCCGGACATCGCCGTGGTGGACGTCCGGCTGCCGCCGGCGTTCGCCGACGACGGGCTGCAGGCCGCTCTCGCGGCCCGGCGCGAGGTGCCGGGCCTTCCTGTGCTGCTGCTGTCGCAGTATGTCGAGCAGTTGTACGCCCGTGAGCTGCTCGCCGACCAGGCGGGGGCGGTCGGCTACCTGCTCAAGGACCGGGTGTTCAGCGACGACCAGTTCGTGGACGCGATCCGCACCGTGGCCGGCGGTGGCACAGTCATGGATCCCGAAGTGGTCGCCAAGCTGCTCGGCCGCCGTTCGCGTGACGAGCCGATCAGCCGGTTGTCCGGGCGGGAGCGCGAGGTGCTGGAGCTGATGGCCGAGGGCCGCTCGAACACCGCGATCGCGCAGCGGCTGTTCATTACGGAGAAGGCGGTCAGCAAGCACACGACCAGCATCTTCACCAAGCTCGGGCTGGCGGCCGACCAGGACGACAACCGCCGCGTGCTGGCTGTGCTTGCTTACCTGAACTCCTGATCCGGGGGCGCCGGCCGGTGGGGCGCCGGCCGGTGGGCGCGCCGCGGCACATCCCACCGGCCGCCACCTCAGTAGGCGAGAGGTGGTGCCCCGGTAGTGTTCCCCGCGACGAACCGTGGGAGGCGAGATGGACGACACCAGCCGAAGCGCGCGGGGGATGAGGGTGCGGCGGGAGGTGCTGGGGGATGCGCACGTGGACCGGGCTGTGGCGGGGATTACGCCGGTTACGGCTGATTTTCAGGACTTCATCACCAGGTATGCCTGGGGGGAGATCTGGTCGCGTGGGGGGCTGTCCCGGGCGGAGCGCAGCATGGTCACGCTGACTGCGCTCGTGGTGCTGCGGCAGGACGAGGAACTCGCGATGCACCTGCGAGCCGCACTGCGCAACGGGCTCACCCCGGAGCAGATCTCCGAGGTGCTGCTGCACACCGCCGTATATGCGGGTGTGCCTGCGGCCAACCGGGCGTTCGCCGTTGCCGCGCGCGTGCTCGCCGAGGAGGGGCAGGCGAGTGAGGGCACCCCCGGGTGAGGGCATCCGCGGAGGGCGCCCGGTGACCCGGACCCCTCTACCGGAGGGCCGGCGCCGGAGGCTAGAGTGTCCGTATCTCGCACGCTTGTACAGATTGCGGCCAGTGACGATGACGATTGTCGCGGTGAGCGACCTTCACCGGGTCAGGAGACACTAAGGGCATGGCGCGGATCGTGTCACTCGCCGAAGCAGTCGCCACCGCCATCCACGACGGTGACTCGGTGGCCATGGAGGGGTTCACGCACCTCATACCGTTCGCGGCGGGGCATGAGCTGATCCGGCAGCAGCGCCGCGACCTCACCCTGATCCGGATGACCCCGGACGTGATCTACGACCAGCTTATCGGGGCCGGGTGCGCGAGCAGGCTGATCTTCTCCTGGGGCGGCAATCCCGGCGTCGGCTCGCTGCACCGGTTCCGTGACGCGGTGGAGAACGGCTGGCCCGGCCCGCTGCAACTGGAGGAACACAGCCACGCGGGCATGGCGAACCGCTACGTGGCCGGCGCCTCCGGGCTGCCGTTCGCGGTGCTGCGCGGGTACGGCGGGACCGGCCTGGAGAGCCTGCCCGGCCTGGACGGCCAGCCCGCGGTCCGCGCGATTACCTGCCCGTTCACCGGGGAGCAGCTGACCGCGGTCGCGGCTCTCACGCCCGACGTGGCGGTCATCCACGCCCAGCAGGCCGATCGGGCGGGGAACATCCAGCTCTGGGGGATCACCGGGGTGCAGAAGGAGGCGGTGCTCGGGGCCCGCCGCTCGGTGGTGACGGTCGAGGAGATCGTGGATGAGCTGGCGCCCAGGGCGCAGGCGATCGTGCTGCCGTCGTGGACGGTCGATTACGTGGCCCACGCTCCCGGCGGTGCGCACCCGTCTTACGCCCTGGGCTACTCGCAGCGCGACAACGACTACTACGTGACCTGGGATGTCATCAGCAGGGACCGGGAGCGGTTCTTGAGCTGGCTGAAGACCGACGTCTTCGGTGCCCCGGACCCGGCCGGGCTGGCCAGCGACGCAGCGGGCGAGGAAGGATAAGGCGCATGAGCCGCGCGGCTGCGCAGGCGGGGGAGTTCACCGCCGACGAGATGATGACGGCGTGTGCCGCCCGCGCCCTGCGGGACGGCATGACCTGCTTCGTCGGGATCGGCCTGCCGAGCGCGGCGGCCAACCTGGCCCGGGCCACGCACGCCCCGGACCTGGTGCTCATCTATGAGTCGGGCACGATCGGCGCCAAGCCGGGCTGGCTGCCGCTGTCCATCGGCGACGGGGTGCTCGCCGAGACGGCGGACGCGGTGGTCAGCGTGCCGGAGATCTTCAACTACTGGCTGCAGCCCGGCCGGATCGACGTCGGCTTTCTCGGCGCGGCCCAGCTGGACAGATTCGGCAATATCAACACCACGGTCATCGGCAGCACCTACGCGAACCCGAAGGTCCGGCTGCCCGGCGCCGGGGGAGCCCCGGAGATCGCCGCCTTCTGCCGTGAGGTCATCATCATCGTGCGGCAGAGCCGCCGGTCCTTCGTGGAGCGGGTGGACTTCGTGACGTCCGTCGGGTACGGCACCGGGCGGGGGGACCGCGAGCGGCTGGGCCTGACCGGGGCGGGCCCCCGCAAGGTCATCACCGACCTCGGCGTGCTCGAACCGGACCCGGCAACCGGCGAGCTGACCATGACCGGCGTGTATCCGGGGGTCACGCCGGAGCAGGCGCGGGCCGGCACGGGCTGGGACCTGGCGGTCTCCGGCAGCCTTCAGGTGCTGGCGCCCCCCTCGGCCGCGGAGCTTTCCGCCCTGCGGGCGCTGCAGGCCATGACCCCTGGTTCCGAAGGATCACGCTGATGGCTGCGCCAGCCCCGACCCCACCACCCCGCCCAAGTCACCCGCCGGCGTCCGGCTCCGGGCTTGCCGTGACCCCCTACGAGCGGCCGTCCGGTGTCCATCCGCCGCTGGACTTCGCCGGTTACCGCTCGACGGCACTGCGCGCGCCGCACCAGCCGCTGGTCCTGCTGCCGCACCGGCTGACCGAGATCACCGGGCCGTTGCTCGGGGCGGAACGGGTCACCGCGGCCGACGCCGACCTGACCGCCCAGCACGACGGCGAGCCGCAGGGCCAGCGGATTATCGTGTCCGGGCGGGTGCTGGACTCCGACGGCCGGCCGGTGCCGGACACGCTGATCGAGATCTGGCAGCCGAACGCGGGCGGCCGGTACCGGCACGTCGTCGATGATCACCCCGCGCCGCTCGACCCGAACTTCACCGGTGCCGGCCGGTGCGTGACCGACTCCGATGGCAGGTACCGGTTCGTCACCATCAAGCCGGGCTCCTACCCGTGGCGGAACCACCAGAACGCCTGGCGGCCCGCGCATATCCACTTCTCGCTGTTCGGCCGCGCCTTCACCCAGCGCCTGATCACGCAGATGTTCTTCCCCGGGGATCCGCTGTTCTTCCAGGACCCGATCTTCAACTCGGTGCCGGAGGCGGCCAGGGACCGGCTGATCTCCCGGTTCGACCTCGGCCTGACCGTGCCGGAGTGGGCGCTCGGGTACGCCTGGGACATCGTGCTCCGCGGCCGCGGCGCCACCGCCTTCGAGCAGCCGGACGGCCACCGGTGAACCCGGGGCTGACGCCGTCCCAGACGGTCGGGCCGTTCCTGGCGATCGGGCTGCCCTGGCCGGACGGCCCGTTCGTGGTGCCCGAGGGCACCGCCGGTGCGGTCACCATCACCGGCCGGGTGTTCGACGGCGCCGGGGACCCGGTCACCGACGCGCTGGTGGAGACCTGGCAGGCCGGCCCGGACGGCCGGTTCGCCCACCCCGACGACCCCCGCGGCGCGGCCGGCCCCGGGTTCCGCGGTTTCGGCCGGTGCCCCACCGGCCCCGACGGCTCGTATCGCATCGTGACGCTGAAGCCGGGACCGCTGCCCAGCCCAGGCGGGGGAACAGAAGCGCCGCACCTGGACGTCTCGGTGTTCGCCCGCGGGCTGCTCGACCGGGTGGTGACGCGGGTCTACTTCCCCGACGAGGCCCAGGCGAACGAGGCCGACCCGGTGCTTGCGTCGATCGCCGACCCGGCCCGGGCAGCCACCCTGATCGCCGCGCCCGGCCCGGGCGCGCCGGGCCGGCTGCTGTTCGACATCCACCTGCAGGGAGATCAGGAGACCGTCTTCTTTGATGTCTGAGCCAGGCGGGCGAGGGGGGCCGGTAGAACTGTCCGCGATCATGAGCGGGCCGTCCGGCGCGCCGGTCCTGGTGCTGGGCAACTCGCTCGGCACGACCAGAGAACTGTGGGAGCCGCAGCTCGGTGCGCTGGGCCGCCGGTTCCGCCTGCTGCGGTACGAGCACCGGGGCCACGGCGGTTCACCCGCGCCACGGGGGCCGTACGCCATATCCGACCTCGGCGCCGACGTGCTGGCGCTGCTCGATGACTTCGAGGTCGGTACCGCGTACTACGCCGGCGTCTCGCTCGGCGGCATGGTGGGCATGTGGCTCGCCGCGAACGCGCCGGACCGGATCGAGGCACTCGCGCTGTGCTGCACCTCGGCGTGCCTGCAGCCCGCGCAGCTATGGGTGGACCGGGCCGCGGCGGTGCGCAGCGAGGGGCTCGGCTCGATCTCGAAGCAGGTCGTCGGGCGCTGGTTCACCCCTGCCTACGAGGCCGCTCATCCGGGCACCGTGGCGCGGTTCGTCACCGCCCTGGAACAGGACGTCGCCCCCGAAGGCTACGCGGGCTGCTGCGACGCCATCGCGGCGATGGACCTGCGGCCGCTGCTCGCCTCGGTCACCGCACCGACGCTCGTCGTCGCCGGGGCCGAGGACCCAGCGACCCCGCCGTGGCACGGGGCCGTGATCGCGTCCGCGATCCCCGGTGCGCGGCTGCGGGTCATCCGCGGTGCCGCGCACCTGGCCAACGTGTCCTCGGCGGCCGAGGTCACCGCCACGCTGCTCGCTCACCTGGCCGGGTGACCGGCGGCCGGGCTCGTCCGGGCGGCGTCACCGGACCATGGCACGGGCGGCGGCCTCGATGGCGTGCTGGGACAGCAGCACGGCCGAGGCCGCGTCACCGAGCGGCACGAAGCTGTCCTCGCTGGTCACGCGTGCTGCCCGGCCGGTGAACCCGCCGTCGGCCAGCGCCGCGAGCACCGCCTCGGACACGCCGCCGGTGCGCCGGGTCTCGTCGGCGATCAGGACCCGGCCGGTGGCATTGGCCTCGCGCAGGATGTCGCCGGCGGGCAGCGGCGCGAGCCAGCGCAGGTCGACCACCCGGGCGCCGATCCCCGCCGCGGCCAGCTTGTCCGCCGCCCGCAGGCTCAGCCACAGCCCGTTGCCGAACGTCACGATCGTCAGGTCGGTGCCGTCGCCGTGGGTGCGCGCCCGGCCGACCGGCACATGCCCGGCCGCCCAGCGCTCCGGCGGGTCGTAGCCGGCCTTCCAGCCCCCGTCACCCGCGGCCAGCAGGTCACGGGCGTGGTAGAGCGCGATCGGCTCCAGGAAGGCGCACACGCTGCCGTCCGCCTCGGCGGCGGCCAGGCAGGTCCGCAGCATGGCCGCGGCGTCGTCCGGCCTGGCCGGTGAGGCGACGATCAGCCCGGGGATATCGCGCAGCGCCGCCACGCTGTTGTCGTTGTGGAAATGCCCGCCAAAGCCCTGGTAGGCATAGCCGGCGATGCGGACCACCATCGGGTTGCGGTAGCGGCCCTGGGAGAAGAAGGACAGCGTGGCGGCCTCGCCCCTGAGCTGGTCGGCGGCGTTGTGCAGGTAGGCGAGGTACTGGATCTCCGGGACCGGCAGCAGCCCGGCCAGCCCCGCGCCGAGGGCGAGGCCGAGGATGGACTGCTCGTCCAGCACGGTGTCGAAGACGCGGCCCGCGCCGAAGGCGGCCAGCAGTCCCCTGGTCACCCCGTACACGCCGCCCTTGCGCGCGACGTCCTCGCCGAACACCAGCATGCCCGGCCGCGCCGCCAGGGCATCGGTGAGCGCGGCGTTGATGGCCTGGGCCAGGGTCATCGGCCCGGCAGACTCGGGCAGCCGGCCACCGAACGCGCGGTGCCGCGCCGCTGCCCCGGCCGGGACGGCGGCACCGGCCGCGACCTCATCCGGGCAGCGCGGCGCGAGCGGCGCCATCACCTGGGCCGCGCTGGTCAGCCGGGGGGCACCGGCCAGTTCCGCCGCCCGGCCGAGCACCCGGGCGCGCGAGGCCTCGTACCGGTCGAGCACGTCGCTCGGGGTCAGCAGGCCGGCGTCGATGAGCAGCCGGGCGGTGCCGATCAGCGGGTCGGCGTCCAGATCCGCGGTGATCTCGGCGGCCTGCCGGTAGGCGGTCTCCGGGTCGGCGCCCGCATGGCCGCCCAGCCGCACCATGGACAGGTGCAGGAACGCGGGGGAGCGCTGCTGCCTGACCCACGCCGCCGCCTCCAGGGTGGTGTCGAAGACGTCGGCCAGGTCGGAGCCGTCGGCGTGGAAGTAACGCAGGCCCGGCCTGCCCGAGGCGGCCGCGGCCACCCAGCCGGGCGGGGTGCGCACGCTGATGCCGATCCCGTTGTCCTCGCAGACCACCAGCAGCGGCACCGGCAGGCGCTGGTAGGCGCAGTAGGCAGCGGTGTTCAGCGCCCCGGCCGCGGTGGAGTGGTTGACCGAGGCGTCACCCATGCTCGCGAGCACGATCGCGTCGGCGGGCCAGCGCTCCGCAGACCCCAGCCGGGCGGCCCGGCCGAGGCTGAAGGCCAGCCCGACCGCCCTCGGCAGGTGCGAGGCGATCGTCGAGGTCACCGGGATCACGTTCAGGTCGGCATGGCCGAGGACCTTGTGCCGGCCGCCGGCGATCGGCTCCGCCTCGGCCGCAGCCAGGCCGAGCAGCACGTCGCCCACGCCGTCCCTGGGCGGCGCTGCCTGGGCCGCGCGGACCAGGTAGAAGGCGCACGAGCGGTAGTGCAGCAGCGCCGGATCGCCGGACCGCAGGGCGGCAGCCAGTGCCGCGTTGCCCTCGTGCCCTGAGGAGCCGATCGTGTAGAAGCCGGCGTTGCGGGACCGCAGCCAGCGCGCGGCGACATCCAGGTGGCGGCTGGCGAGCTGGGCGTCGAACAGCTCCAGGCAGCGCTCGCCGGTCAGCGCCGAGCCCGGGCGGATCGGATCGGCCGGGCTGGCCCCGGCGGGCGGTGCCTCCTCCGGCCGCGCCGCCTGGCCCCCGCCGGCGGCCGGGAACGCCGCCTGCCGCCCCTGTTCACCGTTGCCGTACGGAAGTTCCGGGGTGACCGTGAGCATCGCCAGGATCGACCTGGCGAAGTGGCGCTCTACCGCGTCGCGCTCCTGGGCAGCCTCGCCCATGCGCTCGTCAGCCGCTTGGCTCATGCGTCTACCGTAGGCGGTGGGCCGGCCACGGCCGGTCCCGCCCGCCAGCCACGAAGGAGGCTTCATGCTGCCCTGGTCCGCAGACCTGAGTGGTCGCATCGATGAGCAGACGATCACCAGCGAGCTGCTCAAGGACAACCCGCTGAAAGACCCCTATGAGCGGCCGCTGTGGGTGTACCTGCCACCGGGATACGACGCGGAACCGGACCGCCGCTACCCCTCGGTGTACGTGATCCAGGGCTACACCGGCCACCTGGCGATGTGGGCCAACCGTAGCCCGTTCCGGCAGCCGTTCCCTGAGACCGCCGACGCCGTGTTCGCGTCGGGCGAGGCGCCGCCCGCCATCGTCGTCTACGTGGACGCGTGGACCGCCTACGGCGGCAGCCAGTTCGTCGACTCCCCGGGTACCGGGCGCTATCACTCCTACCTCTGCGACGAGGTGGTCCCCTGGGTGGACGCGCGGTACCGGACGCTGGACGACCCAGGCCACCGGGCGATCATGGGCAAGTCGAGCGGCGGGTTCGGCGCTATGATCACCCCGATGCTGCGGCCCGACCTGTTCGGGGCGCTCGCCACCCATGCGGGCGACTCGCTCTACGAGCTGTGCTACGTCCCCGAGTTCGGCAAGGCAGTGCGCCACCTGCGGGAGTACGACGGTGACATCTGGCGCTGGTGGGCGGACTTCGGCTCAAGGACGTCGTTCACCAAGGAGGCCGACCACGACCTGCTCATGCTCCTCGGCGTGACCGCGTGCTTCTCGGCCGACCCGGACGGCACCGTGCAGCTGCCCTTCGACCCGAAGACGGGGGTGATCCGGCCCGAGGTCTGGCAGCGCTGGCTGGACTGGGACCCGGTCCGGATGATCCCGAAGTACGCCGATGCGCTGCGGGGGCTGCGGGCGATCTGGATCGACGCGGGCGTCAGGGACGAGTGGTTCCTCGACATCGGCGCCGAGGCGGTGAACGCCGCGCTGCGGCAGGCGGGCGTCCCCGCCGAGAAGATCAGGTTCGAGCTTTTCGAGGCCACGCATATGGCCATCGACTACAGGTACCCGTTGTCGCTGGCCTGGCTCTGCCACCAGATGAGCTAGTGCTGGCCCGGGGGAGCTGTCATGCGGTCTCGCCGAACAGGTGGCCGGCCACCCGGGCCAGGTGCGCGCGCATCGCCTCCACCGCGCGGTCGGCATCCCTGGCCCGCAGCGCGGCCACGAGTTCGGCGTGGTCGGCCTGGTAGGCGTGCTGCCGCTCCCGTGACGCGCTGCGCCGCTTCAGGTCCCCCCAGAAGCGGCCGTGCCTTGCCTCCTCTATGGCGGCGTACAGCCTGGCCAGCAGCGGGCTGTGGCTGGCCGCCATGATGCTGCGGTGCAGCGCGAGATCCCAGGTCTCGAACTCGTCGTAGCTGGCCGCGCGCTCGCCACCGGCCAGGCACCGGCCTATCTCCTCGAAATCGGCGGCCGTGGCCCACGCCACCACCAGCCGCATCGCCGGCGGCTCCAGCAGCCGGCGGACCGTCATGACGTCCGCCGGTGCGAAGCCCGCCTGGTCGGCCGGGCGTGGCCCGCCCGGGCCCAGGTACTTCTCCGCCACGGCGTCCGCGTTACCGGTGTGGTCATTGGCTGCCCCGTCCCGGGCGCTCCCGGCCGGCCCGTCCCGCAGGAAGGTGCCGCGGCCCACTTCACGGGAGATGCGGCCCTCCGCCTCCAGGACCGTGAGGGCGCGGCGGACCGAGGTCCTGGTCGCTCCCAGGCTCGCCGCGAGCTGCCGTTCGGTGGGCAGCCGGGAGCCACGGCGCAGGCCGGCGCGCCGGGACTCATCAAGGATGACCTCGGCGAGCCGGTGCCGGTGATCAGCCGGTTGTGCAGGGACGTCCCCGGGCGGTTTCCCCATCCCCGTCCACTCCTTTACTCTCTCTAGACCTAAGCTCAACCAATCATACCAATCGTAATCAGACTGTGATGCTGCCACGCTTTATTCACATATCTGTAACCCTTGACCAGGTATCTGTAGCGGACCTATTCTCAACCAATCCACATCTCATAACCAATCGCGGCCGGTCACCTGCCTCGCGCCACCGATGCGATGCTGAAACCGCAAACGATTGGGGTCCCGAGGGCAAAGGAGACTCCCAGGTGAGGCTGGCCACGATTACCACGGACCGGGGACCGCGCCTGCACGTCAAGGCACGCTCCGGCTACGTCGATGTCGGTGCGGCCACGGGCGACGAGCGCATGTCCTCCCTCCAGCACGTGCTGGAGGAGGGGGAGCGGGCGATGGACGCGATCCGGCCGCTGGCCGAGCGGGACGGCCGCGAGGCAGGACCGGCCGACTTCGCCGCGGCGGTGCCAGCCCCGCCGCGCGTTCTGTGCCTCGGCCTGAACTACAGCGAGCACGCGCTGGAGGGCGGGCGCGCGGTGCCGACCTGGCCGGACGCCTTCGTGCGGGGCAGCGACAGCGTCCTGCCCCCCTACGCCGACCTGGTGAAGCCGGCGCTCACCAGCAAGTTCGACTATGAAGCCGAACTCGGCATCGTGATCGGCGCCGGCGGCCGGTACATCCGCGCGGAAAAGGCCCTGGACGCGATCGCGGGCTTCGTGGTGCTCAACGACGCCTCCTGCCGGGACTGGCAACGGGCCGCCAGCCAGTGGACGGCCGGCAAGAACTTCGAGGGCAGCATGCCGATCGGCCCCGAAGTCGTCACCACCGACGAGGTGGACGTCAGCGACCTGGCCATCAGCTCGACGCTCAACGGCACCGTGATGCAGTCGGCGCGCACCTCCCAGATGCTGGTCAGCGTTCCCGCGGCCATCGAGTTCTTCTCTTCATTCACCCGCCTGGCCCCCGGTGACGTGATCGCCACCGGCACGCCGGGCGGCGTTGGTTTCGCCCGCACCCCGCCCGTGTGGATGGAGCCCGGTGACGTCATCGAGGTGACCGTCGAGGACCTGGGCACCATCCGCAACCGCGTCGTTGCCGAGGAGGGCGGCCCGTCCGACTGGCGCTGGCACCCGGCCGGCTCCCCGGCCCGGCCGGGGCTGTGACCTGCCTGACCGGGCCACCGCCCACATTCCACCAGTCACTCCAACTCACGGAGACTTCATGAAGCCGACGACACCGGTCACCGTGGCCCAGGCCGCGGGTGAGCACAGACTAATGCCGCGCACTACGCGGCGAATCCTGCCCCTTGGGGCGGTGGCCGGCGCCGCCGCCCTGGCCCTCACGCTCGCTGCCTGCGGCAGCAGCTCCTCCAGCACGGCCAGCGGGTCCAGCTCGGCCCCCTCCGGGTCCACGCTGACCGTCGCCGACGTCGCTCCGTTCAGCGGTCCCGACGCCGCGCTCGGCCCCACCTATCTCGCGACCTGCTACGGCGCCACCAGCGTCATCGACGCCAACGGCGGCGTCCTCGGGCACAAGCTGTCCTGCAAGAGCGTGGACACCCGCGGCGAGCCTGCCGACGCCGTGCCCGCGGTCAACCAGATGTTCGCCAGCACGCCCAACCTGGGGCTGGTGATCGGCTGCACCTCCGACGAAGCGGCCTCCGTCGTCCCCCTGATCAACGGCCGGAAGATGGCCATGTTCTGCATGACCGGGGAGTCCGAGTTCGACCACGTGCACTTCCCGTACTTCTACCGGCTGGTCCCGCCGGACCTCGAAGAGTCCTACGCGATGGTGGTCATCGCCCAGCGCCTGGGCTACAAGCGGATCGCGCTCGCGTTCGGCAACGACATCGGATCGCAGACCTTCGTGCAGCCGGCCATCGCCTCGCTCAAGAAGGCCGGGATGACCCTCACCACCAGCCAGACGCTGGACCTGAAGGCCACCACGTTCCGCACCGAGGCCGAGGCGATCATCCAGTCCCATCCGCAGGCGATCATGACCGAGGCCCTCGGCACCGCCGACCCCACCCTGTTCGCCGAGATCAAGCAGCTCAACCACGGCAAGACGATCCCGATCATCGCCACCTCGGCGGCGATCTCGCCACCGTTCTTCAAGGCCGCGGCGGCGGCGGTGGGCGCGGGCACGTTCGCGTCCAACTTCCACGCCGACAACCTGGTCACCGAGACAAGCGGGCCTGCCTACGGCCCGTTCAAGTCGGCGTTGCTGTCCCAGCAGGGCAAGGTGCCAGGAACCACCGGGAACTTCACCACCTACCTGAGCGCTCCCGGCGGCGTGCACCTCTACGACGGCATCAACCTCGCCGCGCTGGCCATGCTGATGTCCAAGAGCACCACCCCGAGCGTGTACGGGCCGGACATCGTCAAGATCGGCGACGGTGTCCCCGGCGCCACCGTCTGCTACGGGTTCGCCCAGTGCGCGGCGGCGCTCAAGGCCGGCAAGTCGATCAGGTACGAGGGCCCCGGCGGCCCGACCACCTTCGACAGCTATCCACGACTCGACCGGCATCTTCCAGATCGACACCTACAGCCCGTCCGGCCAGGTGAACGTCGCCGGCAACATCTCGGCCGCCGAGTTGCGGGCCGTCCAGCCTTGATCCGCAGCACCCCTGCACGTCCCGTGCGGGCACTGGCGCCCCGGCCAGTGCCCGCCGGGGCACCATCTCGCACCCCGGGAGCGGACGCACGGTGACCCTGTTTATCGCCTCGGTCGGATTCGGCCTGGTGACCGCGTCGGTGCTCGCCATCGCCTCGGTAGGGCTTCACCCTCCAGTTCGGCGTCACCGACGTGCTCAACCTCGCCTTCGGCGCCGTCATGATCCTCGGCGCGTTCCTGGCCTACCTGGTGAACTCCCACGGCGTCTCGGTGTGGCTCGGCCTGCTCGTCGCCGTGGCCGCGTGCTCGGCGGTGTCGGTGCTGCTCAACTCCGTCGTCTACACGCCATTCCAGCGGCGCGGGGCCAGCCCGATCACCATGGTGATCGTGTCGCTGGGGATGACCCTCATCATCGAGTTCGGGCTGGAGGCGGTGGTCGGCGGCGTCCCCGTCTCCTACACCATGGGCAACGGCCCGACGTTCAGCGCCGGCGGGCTGACGCTGACCGGGGTCCAGCTCGTGATCATGGCGCTGGCCGTGCTGGCCATGGCCGGAGTGCACGTCCTGCTGCGCTACACGAAGCTGGGCAAGGCGATGCGGGCCACCGCCGCGAACCGCACCCTCGCCCGCAACTGCGGCATCCGCACCGGCCGGGTCATCACCGCGACGTGGGCGCTGACCGGCGCGCTGTGCGGGCTGGCCGGCACGGTCTTCGCGATCGACGCGGGCAGCTTCGACGCAAGCTCCACCGACGTGTTCCTGATCCTGATCCTGGCCGCGGTGTTCCTCGGCGGCCCGGGCCAGCCCTACGGCGCCATGCTCGGCGCGCTGGTCATCGGCCTGGCCACCGAGGTCAGCGCCGTCTTCATCCCGGCCGACTACAAATACGTGATCGCGTTCGTGGCGCTGCTCATCATGCTCGGCGTGCGCCCGACCGGGCTGCTCGGTGAGCGGCCGTGACACCGGAGCGAGGCCGCGCGTGAACGCCTTCTACGTCATCAACCTGCTGGTCTACGCGGCGGTGGACGCCATGGCCTGCCTCGGCCTGAACCAGCAGTTCGGCGTGGCGGGCGTGACCAACTTCGGCTTCATCATCTTCCAGGCGGCCGGCGGGTACGCGGCCGCGATCCTGGCGCTGCCCGCCGACAGCGCCAACGGCGGTTTCCAGTCCTACATCGGCGGCTGGAACCTGCCCTTCCCGCTGCCGTGGATCGGCGCCGCCGTGGTCGGCGGCCTGGTGGCGCTGCCGTTCGCGTTCCTGTTCGGCCGGCGGCTGCGCGGCGACTTCGCCGCGGTCGGCCTGCTGGTCACCGCCGTGCTGCTGAACCTGCTCGTGACCAACTACCGGCCGATCCTCAACGGCGACGCGGGCCTGTCGCTCATCCCGACGCCGCTGCGCGGGGACAACATGTTCAGCGTGCAGTCCCTCGGCTACGAGTGGGGCTTCACCGTCGGCGCCGTCGCCCTGGGCGTGTGCGTGTTCTGGTTCGTCGGCCGGCTCACCGAATCCCCGTACGGCCGGTCGCTGCGGGCGATGCGGGACAACGACGTGGTGGCCGACTCGCTCGGCAAGAACCTGCTGTCGATGCGGACCGCGATGCTGGTGGCCGGCGGGGCGATCGCCGGGCTGTCCGGGGGGATCCTGGTCACCTACATCACGACGTGGTCGCCTGCTGAGTGGGGGTATGCGGAGACCGTCGTGCTCTTTGCGGCGGTGATCATCGGCGGGGCGGGGAATCGTCTCGGGGCGGTTCTCGGGGCGGTGCTGGTACCGGTGGGATTCGAAGAGGTCACCAGGTACATACCGACGTCCAATAACCTGCCGCCGAACCTGATTCCGTCGCTGGAATGGGTGGCCATCGGGCTTCTGATCATTGGGTTCCTGTGGTTCAGGCCGCAGGGCGTGCTGCCGGAGCGCAAGCGCGTGATCCAGGTCGTGGGGGCGCCGGCCGGGGGACGCACCGCGGGCTGGCGGCCGTGGGCGAAGCCTCGGGTGGTCTGGCCTGAGACGCGCCGGGTCGAGAGTGATGGCGAGCAACAAGACGCCAGCGGTGCATCTCCCCGGCCAGCACCTCAGTCGGCTGCCGTGGGGGAGGAGAGAGCGAGAGGGGTTTCGGGGATCGCTGGGTCCTCGGCGCCGGCCGAAGTCGTGCTGGAGGCGGTAGGGCTTTCGCGGGAATTCGGGGGGGTGCATGCCGTTCACGAGGTGTCGTTCTCGGTGCGGAAGGGGACGTTGACGGGGCTGATCGGGCCCAATGGGGCCGGGAAGTCGACATTGCTGGCGATGCTGGCGGGGACGTTGCCGGTGTCGTCGGGGAGTGTGCTGTACCGCGGGGCCGATGTGACGTCGGTGGCGGCGTTCCGCCGGGCGCGGATGGGGCTCGTCAGGACGTTCCAGCTGGCTAGTGAGTTCAAGCGGCTGACCGTGATGGAGAACCTGATGTCCTCGGTGCAGGGGAACCGGGGGGACTCGTTCCTGGGGGCGATGGCGGGGCGGCGGTACTGGGGGCGGGACGAGGATGCCGCCGTGACGCGTGCTTCGGCGCTGCTGCAGCGGTTCGGGCTGAGCGATTTCGCCAACAACTACGCGGGAGACCTGTCCGGGGGGCAGCGGCGGCTGGTGGAGATCATGCGGGCGCTGATGGCCGAGCCGGCGATGCTGCTGCTCGACGAGCCGATGGCCGGGGTGCACCCGAACCTGGCGCGGCGGATCGGGAACGAACTCGTGGCCCTGTGCGCCGAGGGCATGACGATCCTCATGGTTGAGCACGAACTGGCCATCATGGACGAGTTCTGCGACCCGGTGGTGGTGATGGCCGAAGGCGCGGTCCTCGCGGAGGGCACCATGGCACAACTCCGCGGGCGGCAAGAGGTCGTGGAGGCCTACCTTGTCGGCTGAGCGGCCGCGCGGCGGCTTGCCCGACGCGCGCGCTCCGGAAAGCACTGACGTCACGCTGCGCGGCCTGCCGTTGCGCGCCGAGGGCATCACGGCCGGCTACGGCGGCGACCCGGTGATCCGCGGCATCACCGTCGGCGCCGACCCCGGGCAGGTGGTCTCGCTGGTCGGGCCGAACGGATCCGGCAAGAGCACGCTGCTCAAGAGCCTGGTCGGCATCGTCCGGGTCTCGTCGGGCACGGTGACCGTCGGCGGCAAGCAGGTGACCAACATGCCCCCCGAGGAGGTTGCCCGGTCCTCGGTGGGCTACGTACCGCAGGTCGATGACGTGTTCGGCCCGCTGACCGTGCGGGAGAACCTGGAGATGGGCGGATACCTGCTGCCGCGCGGCGAGGTGGCCGGGCGGATCGACAAGGTGCTCACGGTCTTCCCCCGGCTGGCGGGGATGATCGGCCGCAGCGCCGGCAAGCTGAGCGGCGGCGAGCGGAAGATGCTCGCCATGGGCCGCGCGCTCATGCTCGACCCCGGGCTGTTCCTGTTCGACGAGCCGACCGCGAACCTCGCGCCAGCCATCGCCATCTCCCTGCTCCAAGAGCACGTGCGCGGCCTGGCCGCCAGCGGCGCGGCCGTGCTCATCGTGGAGCAGCGGGCCAAGGCCGTGCTGGCCATCTCCGACCACACCTACGTGCTTGGCGGCGGCGAGGTGCGGATGGAAGGGTCGCCGGCGGAGTTGTCGGTCAGCCCGGAGTTCATCGAGTCGTTCCTCGGCGGCCGCGGCCGCCCGGCCGGGTCGGCCAACGGCTAACGGCCGGACCCGGCCTCCCGCCCGGCTACCCGAAGCGCGCCCGGCAGCGCCCTGATCCGCAACGGGACGCCCGTGGCCAGCGGGGACGCGGACGGCAGCGGCTCGCCGTCGGCCCCGGCGAGCATGGCACGATCCGCGCTCACCGTGACGCTGGCTTCCCGCATGACGCCGACCTGGGCCAGCCGGGTGTGCCTGCCCCGGCCGGCCAGCAGCATCACCCGCACGAAGGAGAGCTTCGAGCCGTCGCTGACCGTGATCACATCCAGCAGGCCATCGGTAACATCGGCGTCCGGCGCGGCGGGCGTGCCGCCGGCGAAGTAGGCCGAGTTGGCCACTACCACGCAGAACCCAGGGAAGCTGTCCTGCGCCGGGCCGCCGGTGCCCACCGTGAAGCTGGCCGGCTGCCACGCCAGCAGGGCGCGCAGCCCGGCGATCTGGTAGGCCAGGCCGCCCGGTGGCAGGCGGCTGGCGGCGGCGATCCGCGCACCCTCGGACGGGATGCCCAGGTAGACGCTGCCCGCCACCACCTGCTCCGGCCCGTCACCCGCGCGGACACCGATCAGGTCCACCTCCCGGTGCCCGCCGCGCAGCAGGAACGCGGCCGCCCGGGCCGGGTCGGCGGGGATGCCGAGCATGCGGGCGAAATCGTTGCCCCGGCCCGCCGGGATGATGCCGAGCACTCCGCCGGCGGCGGCCACGGCACCGGCCATCCGGCCGACCGTGCCGTCCCCGCCCACCGCCACGACGATCTCGCCCCGGTCCGCGGCATCGGCGGCCAGCGCGGCGGCGTGGCCGAGGCTGGAGCTTTCCTCGACGCGGACGGTGCCCCCGGCCGCCGACAGCGGCCCCAGCACCGCGGGCATGCGGCTGATGCCCCGGCCGTGGCAGGCGGCCGGGTTTACCACAAAGCAGTACGCATCGCCGGTCACGTTGGTGCCTCCCTCGCCCGCATCCGCGATCATCCCGCTCCGCGGGCCGGCGCGCCAGCGGCCCGCCGTGTCCGCGGTGCCCGGAGCGGTGCCGCCGTAGGCGTACCATCGGGTGCCATGTCGGTTGACGACGCGCCGGCCGCATCTGGGCCGTCCCAGGTGAGCGGCCGTTTCCTGCTGCTGCAGACCACCACGGACTCACGTGCCGAGGCCGTGGAACTCGCCCGCGGCGCGGTGGAGGCCCGCCTGGCCGCGTGCGCCCAGGTGAGCGGCCCGGTGGCCAGCACCTACTGGTGGGAGGGCGCGGTAGAGCGCGCCGAGGAGTGGCTGCTCACCCTCAAGCTGCCGGCCACCGGCTACCAGGCGCTGGCCGACTTCATCGCCCGCAGTCACAGCTATGACGAGCCGGAGATCGTCGCCACGCCCATAGTCGCGGGCTCGGCGGGCTTTCTGAGCTGGATCGAGGAGGAAACCCGCAGGCCGTAAAACGTCAGCCAGGGGGAGCCGGCGGCACGTTCCAGGAGGTGATCACCGGCTCGCCGTGCTCGGTGCCCAGTGTGCTCAGGGTCGCCGTGCCGAGCTGGAAAAGGCGGCCGGCCCCGGGCTCCAGCCGCAGCCAGCGGGCGGTCAGCACGCGCAGCAGGTGGCCGTGGGCGACGAGCGCGACGTCGCCGCCGGCCAGCAGCGGGCTCACCCGGGCCAGCACCGCGTCAGCTCGCGCGCCCACCTCGGCGAGGGTTTCCCCGGGATGGCCGGCGTCGCCGGGGATGACCCCGTCGCGCCACAGGTACCAGCCGGGCCGCCCGGCCTGGATGTCGGCGGTGGTCCGGCCCTCGTACCCGCCGTAGTCCCACTCCTGCAGGTCCGGGTCCTCCTTGGCGCCGGCCAGCCCGGCCAGGGCCGCGGTCACGACGGCACGCCGCGCCGGGCTGGTGAACGCGGCCCGCACCGGCCGGGCCGCCAGGGCGGGCGCCAGCGCGGCGGCCGCCGCCTCACCGGCGGGGGTCAGCGGCACGTCGGTGCGGCCGGTGTGGCGCATCTCGCGGCTCCACTCGGTCTCGCCGTGCCGCAGCACGATCAGCTCGCCCATCGGTGGTCCGCTACGGGAGGGTGAGGATCTCGTGGCCGTCCGCGGTGACCAGGATCGTGTGCTCGAACTGCGCGGTCCGCTTGCCGTCCTTGGTCACCACCGTCCAGCCGTCCGCCCAGATGTCGTATTCGATGGTGCCCAGGGTGAGCATCGGCTCGATCGTGAAGGTCATCCCCGGTTCCATGACCAGGCTGACCGCAGGGTCATCGAAATGCGGCACGATCAGGCCGGAGTGGAATGTGGTCCCGATCCCGTGCCCGGTGAAGTCGCGCACCACCCCGTAACGGAACCGGCGGGCGTAGGACTCGATCACCCGGCCGATCGCGTTCAGCGGCCGGCCTGGGGCCACCGCCCGGATGCCCCGCATCATCGCCTCGTGGGTCCGCTCCACCAGCAGCCGGGACTCCTCATCCACATCCCCGGCCAGGAACGTCGCGTTGGTGTCCCCGTGCACGCCGTTCAGGAACGCGGTGATGTCCACGTTGACGATGTCGCCCTCGGCGATCACCGTGTCATCCGGGATGCCATGGCAGATCACCTCGTTGAGCGAGGTGCACAGCGACTTGGGAAAGCCGCGGTAGCCGAGCGTGCTCGGGTACGCGTCGTGGTCGCACAGGAACTCGTGCCCGATCCGGTCGAGTTCGTCCGTGGTCACCCCGGGCATGATGTGCCGGCCCACCTCGGCCAGCGCGCGGGCGGCGAGCTTGCCCGCCGCCCGCATCCGCTCGATGGTCTGCGCATCCTTGACGTCGGGCTCCCCGGTCCTGGGGCGCAGGCGGCCCACGTACTCCGGCCGGGGGATGTGCGCGGGCACCTGCCGCATGGGAGAAATCCGGCCGGGCTGGAGCAAGGTCGCCATGGTCTGCGAGTCTAATCGGCATGGACTCCGGACACCGCTGGTGGTATTGCCTCCGGCATCACACAGTCGAACCCGAAGAAGGCTGCCCGGCCAAGGACCGGCTCGGGCCGTACCCGACCGAGGAGGAGGCGGCCCGGGCACTGGAGACGGTGCGCCGCCGCAACGAGGAATGGGACGCCAAAAACGGTGACTGAGCACGCCGACTGAACCCGCCCCCGCAGGCCGGTATCGTGAAGGCGGCGCCGGAACTGACCGAAGGAGGCGCGCGTGCCCGACGGTGGCAGCGAAATCGGCCTGCCCTCGGCTGCAAAGGCGCGGCTGGCCGAGATCCGGGACAGCGGTACCTGGGGCTCGGCGCTGTCGACAGCCGAGTTCGCGGCGATCCGCAGCACCGGTTTCGAGCCGGTCGGCCAGGTTCTCGGCGCGGCCGTCTACAACGTGGGCTACACCGGCGGGTTCTCCTGCCCCGGGGCCTGGACCGGGTTCGGGCGCTACGGGGTGCCCGCGGTGGGAATCACCACGGTGTCCGGTGACGGCAACTTCGCCTCGTTCGGGCCCATGGTGGCGACGCTGTACCGGGCGCGGCGCGACGCGATCGACCGGATGACGGCCGAATGTATGGCGCTCGGCGGCCACGGCGTGGTCGGCGTGACCCTGAGCATCGGCGCCTTCCCGGCCGGCGGCCTGGAGTTCAAGGCGCTCGGCACCGCCGTGCGCGGCCCGGGCCCGCCGCTGGCGCGGCCGTTCACCTCCGATCTGTCCGGCCAGGACTTCGCCAAGCTGTTCACGGACGGCTGGATGCCGGCCGGCCTGGCGCTCGGCATCTCCGTCGGGGCCCGCCACGACGACTGGCTCACCGTCACCCAGACCCGCTGGGGGGCTGGGAACACCGAAGTCCAGGGCTATACCGAGGTGGTGACCCAGACCCGCCACGACGCACGCGAGCAGCTGGAGCAGGACGTGGCCCGGCTGGGCGCCGAGGGGGTGGTCGTGACCACGGTGACCACCCGGGTGCGGGAGCGTGACTGCCCGGCCGCCGAAGGCCGGCGTGACCACATCGTTGAGGCCACCCTCATCGGTACCGCCATCGCCCGCTTCCACGCCCGGTCGCGGTCCGCGGAGCGGCCCAGCCTGGCAATCATGTCTCTCGACCCGAAGCGCCGCCAGGCCGCCCGGGTCCGGCTGGGCCCCTGATGGGCACGGTCCACCCTTCTGATCCGAGGAGAACGATGACCGACCAGACATCCACCGAGCTGAACGCGGCCGGGGTGCCGCATGACGCGCTGGCACGCCTGGCCGAGCTGAAACCGGGCAAGCCCGGTTCCATCTTCACCTCCGACCTGTCGGTCAACGAGTTCCTGCTGGTCCGCGAGGCGGGGTTCCGTCCGCTCGGGCTGGTGCTGGGCACCTCCATCTACCACGTGGGACTGCAGTTCGGCCGGTGGGGCAAGAACCAGGAGCTGGACGTGCTGTCCCAGGCCATGTACCACGCGCGGGAGCTGGCCATGGGCCGGATGGAAGCCGAGGCGGACGCGCTGGGCGCGGACGGCATCGTCGGGGTCCGGCTCGATGTGGAGCTGAAGGAGTTCGGTGCCGACATCGCCGAGTTCATCGCGGTGGGTACCGCGGTCAAGGCCGAGGAGGGCGCCGCCGGCGGCGGGGTCAGCAACTGGCGCAACAACAAGAACCAGCCGTTCACCTCGGACCTGACCGGCCAGGACTTCTGGACCCTGATCCGGGCCGGGTACGCGCCGCTTGGCATGGTGATGGGCACCTGCGTGTACCACATCGCGCACCAGCGCCTGGGCGGCGTGCTCGGCAACATCGGCAAGAACGTCGAGCTCGAGCAGTTCACCCAGGCCCTGTACGACGCGCGCGAGCTGGCGATGAGCCGGATGCAGGCCGAGGCGGAGGCCTACCACGCGGAGGGGATCGTCGGGGTGCAGCTCCGCCAGCACAGCCACACCTGGGGCTCGCACACCACCGAGTTCTTCGCCATCGGCACCGCGGTGCGGCCGTTGCGCGAGGACCACGTCATCGAGCGCCCCACCATGGTCCTGAGCCTGGACGGCTGAGGGAGCACCTCAGCCGTCGGCGGCGCCCGGACCGGCGTCCTCGCCGGGTCCCTGGCTGCCGCCGCTGATGGCGCCCGGCCCGGCGCCGCCGACGGCCCGCTGGCTGCCGCCCTCCACCGTCGCGCGCTTGGCCTTCACCAGCTTGCGCCGGACCTCGACGCCGCCCATCAGGGCGAACCCGAGGACGCGCACCTGGGGCGCGCCGGGCACCCCGGGGCTGCTGGCGTTGTGGTCGAACCCGCCCATGAAGGCCATCCCGGACACGTCCACCTCGACGTCCTCGGGGACGGTGATCTGAATGCCGCCCATCACCGTGTAGGCGTGCAGGGTGACCACGGGCTCGCTGAACTGGGCCTCGCGCAGGTCAAGCTCGATCCCGCCCATCACGGCCACCGAGACGTAAGTGCGGGGGACCACCCAGCGGCCCATCCGCCGCGAGCCGCTCATGATCGCCACCGAGAACTTCGACCGGGGCGTGCCGCCGATGCGGCTGGCCTGGGTGGCTCCCTGGACCGGCGGGACCGGCACCCGCCGGGACTGCGGCAGGTCGTGGGTGAGCGCCGCGAGGTCGGCGTAGGTCTTGGCGGCGTAGGCGGATTCGAGGCGCTCATCGAGTTCGTCGAGGCTGATCCGCCCCTGCCCGGCGGCCTCGCGGAGCACCTCGGCAGCCTGATCGCGGTCGCTGTCGGAGACCCGCATGAGGCTGTGGTCCGCGGGCCCGGAAAGCTCGCTCATGACCTCACCTTAGCGACAGCACGCCCGCCGGGAACGGCGCGATCGAACCAGACCGCACCGGGACGAACTGGCGTATTGCCTGATTCCAGGCAGTAGTGGCGCAGCGCCGCGCGCCCATTAGGGGGATACGGGGCCGCTGACCGTGTCGAGCAGCCGGGCGAGCCGGGCACGCAGCCCCCGGCACGGCTCGCCGCGCTCGCCGGCGGCGGCGCTGACCAGGTGCTGGACGGCGTCGAACGTCAGCGGCGCGGACGGCGCCACGGTCAGTGCCTCGTGAGCCACATCCGCCAGGCGGCGGTCGCCACGCTCCAGGGCCAGGATCGTCGCCCCGCCCTTGCGGGCGTCACTGACGCGCTCGAGCAGCCGGTCCGGTGCCGCCTGCGGGCTCACCACCACGAGCGAGTCACCGCGCCCGGCGTCGCCCAGCCGGGCCAGGCTCACGCTCAGGTGCGGCGGCGCCCCGGGCGGCGGGTTCCAGCGGACCAGGGTGGGCGCGAGTTCGGGCAGGCCGGCGAGCCGGCTTTCGTCGTCCAGGTGCGCGGCGAAGTGCCAGGGCTCGTCTTCGGGCGTGCCGACCAGCAGCAGCCCGCCGGGTGTCCGCGCCGACCCGCGCAGGGCACGGGCGAATTCCGCGGCCCGGTCCAGCCAGCCGGTGGGGGCGAGCAGCGTCCGCAGCGCGGCGACCTGCTCGGCGTTCACGCCCCCATGGTGCCACGGCCCGGTGCCGCTCTGGCAGGATCGGGGCATGTCTCACCAGCAGGCGGCACCCGGTCCCGACGTCGCGGCCTTGGCTATCGGCATCCTGGGCGGCACCGGTGACCAGGGCCGCGGCCTGGCCCGCAGGTTCGCGCTGGCCGGCAATCCGGTCATCATCGGCTCCCGCAGCGCGAAGCGTGCCATCGCGGCCGCGCAGGCCGTGGGCGCGGACCTGGGCATCCGCGGCATGGCGAACGCGGCCGCGGCCGCCGCCGCCGACGTGGTCATCGTGGCGGTGCCCTGGGACGGCCACGGCGACCTGCTCGAGTCGCTGGCCGCGCCGCTGGCCGGCAAGATCGTCATCGACTGCGTGAACCCGATGGGATTCGACCACCGCGGCGCCTACCCGCTGCCCGTGGCCGAGGGCAGTGCCGCGCAGCAGGCGGCGGCGGTCCTGCCCGGCTCGGTGGTGGTGGGTGCCTTCCACCACGTCTCGGCCGTGCTGCTGCTCGACCCGGAGGTCGCCAGCGTCGACCTCGACGTGCTGGTGCTTGGCGACGACCGACGGGCCACCGACCTGGTCCAGGCGCTCGCCGCCCGGATCCCCGGTATGCGCGGCGTGTACGCGGGGCGGCTGCGCAACTGCGGGCAGGTCGAGGCGCTCACCGCCAACCTGGTGTCCGTCAACCGGCGTTACAAGGCCCACGCCGGGCTGCGCGTCACCGACATCTGACCCTCGTCCGCCCGCCGGGTCGCGGCCTAGTATGTTTAGCCTTCAACAACACTGTGGAGAGAAGGGACGCCCGTGATTTTCCGCGTCAAGGCACGTGACCTCCCTGGCCGCATTGCGACCGGTGCCTACATTCTCCACGCGGGACTCGAGAAATGGCACGCCGACGAGGCCCGAGCCAAGGGTGTGCACCAGGCGGCTTGCGGCGCCTTCCCGTTCCTGGAGCGCATGCCGCCGGAGCGTTTCATCAAGGTGCTCGCCGCCAGCGAGATCGCGATCGGCGCCGCGCTGCTCGCCCCGTTCGTGCCGAGCGCCCTGGCCGGTGCCGCGCTCACCGGGTTCTCCGGCAGCCTGGTCACCATGTACCTGCGCACCCCGGCGCTGCATAAGCCGGGCAGCGTGTGGCCGACCCGGGCCGGCACCGGGATCAGCAAGGACGTGTGGATGCTCGGCATCGGCCTGGGCCTGGTGGCCGGCTCCGTGGGCGACGGGGAGGACTGAGCCGGGGCCCGGGCCCCGAAAAGGCTGGTGCCCGGCGGCCGCCACGCCAAGGGCGGCGGCCGCCGGGCTGGTGCCGGTGACGGCGGGGTTACGGCAGGCTGACCGGCCCGCTCGCGTTGATCACCTGGTGGAAGGCGACCGGCGGCTTGCTCTGCGAGCACGTGCCGCCCGAGCTTGCCCCGATGGCCAGGATGCTCAGCTGGTACGTGCCGCTGCCGCTGATACCGGCGTAGGCGCCGGTGCCGCTCTGCAGCTTGTAGGTGCCGTGCTGGTTGATGGTGAGCAGGCAGGTCTTCGGGATTGAAGGACTGCGTGCCCGTGCCGTTGGAGTGCTTGATGAGGATCGTGCCGTTGGAGAACGTGAACGTGCTGGTGTTGGTTGCCTGGTGCTCGTGATCGACTGCCGGGGCGGTGAAGACGCCGCTGGCGATGACGCTGCCGGTCGAGCCGGTGCCGGTGGTCGTCATCATCTGGAAGTGCTCGGTCCCGCTGGCCGCGGTGTGGGTGCTGGCCGCGGCCATCCCGGCACCGCCCATCACTGTTGCCGCGGCGGCCGCGGTCAGTGCGGAGATGATCATTTTGCGCATTGCTGGGTCCCCTTCAGGTGCGATCGCTGCCAGGTGGGCGCCGCGAGAGGGCGGCGGCCTGATCAGCGGAGGTAACGCGCCCAGCGTGCCGCGAACGAGCGGGGTGGCACATCGGCAGTGATACGTATTCCGGGCTGCGGTAAATGACTACCGGGCTCCCCCCGGGGCCGCGCACCGCCGGTTGCCCCGGCGCCCTGACCAGGGATGCAAGGCCGGCGTCAAGGCCACTGCAACGCACACCGCGCACGCTTACCCATGGGTCCCGGCAGCGGAGCCCCGCTCGCTGCCGGGACCCACCAGTCACGGTTCGGTGCGCGCGTCAGCGGTAGGAATGCTCCGCGTCGGGGAACCGGCGGCCGACGACCTCCTCGGCGAAGGCGCGCGCGGCGGTGCCGAGCACCCCGGCCACGTCGGCGTACTTCTTCACGAACTTCGCCGTGTGCGGGGTGAGCCCGGCCATGTCCTGCCACACCAGCACCTGGGCGTCGCACTCCGGGCCCGCGCCGATCCCGATCGTCGGGATGGACAGGCTCTGGGTGACCCGGGCAGCCAGTTCCGCGGGCACGCACTCCAGGACGACGGAGAAGGCGCCCGCCGCCGCCAGTGCCTTGGCGTCGTGCAGCAGGCGCTCGCCATCCTCGCCCCGGCCCTGCACCCGGTACCCGCCGAAAGCGTTGACCGACTGCGGCGTCAGGCCCAGGTGAGCCATGACCGGCACGCCGGCCTGCACCAGTTCCTCGACCTGGCGGACCACCCGCATGCCGCCTTCGAGCTTGACCGCGTGCGCCCCGGACTCCTTGAGGAACCGGCTCGCCGTGGCGAACGCCTCGCGCGGGGAGGCCTGATAGGAGCCGAACGGCAGGTCCGCGACGACCATGGCCCGCCGGGTACCGCGGACCACCGCGGCGGTCAGCGGGATGAGGTCGTCCACGGTCACCGGGATGGTGGTGTCGTGGCCGAACACGACCATCCCCGCCGAGTCGCCCACGAGCAGCACCGGTATCCCGGCGTCGTCGAAGACGCGCGCGGTGAGCGCGTCGTAGGCGGTGAGCATCGGCCATTTCTCACCGCGGGCCTTGGCGGCGGCGAGGTCACGTACGGTGATCCGCCGGCTGGCGCTGCCGCCGTAGAGGGGTTCTGCGGTCCGCGCCTTGGTCGCGGCCGCGCCCGAGTCACCGGGCTGTACGGTCATGGGAATCCTCCTGCCTCGTGGCGCCGTGGTGGCGTCCCCGGACGCTTTCAGCATGCCACGCTGTCCAGGCGGCGGGTAGCCCGGGAATGTTTTGCGATACGGACCAGTTCCGTATTGTTGGCCTTCCCGGGGCGGCGGGGCCCGCCGCCCCGGGATGAACGGGCCGCGGCGCTGGCGACAGGCCCGGAAGGGGATCGATGGACGTACCCGGTGTTTCTCCGCAGGCAGGTACCTCCAGCGTTGCCCCGCTCGCCGATATAGACGCCAAGGTGTACCGGCGCCGCTGGATCATCCTGGGCGTGCTGATCACCAGCCTGATGGCGATCGTGCTGGACAACACCGTCCTCAACGTCGCGCTCAAGACCATCGCCGAACCTGCCGGGGGCCTCGGGGCGAGCCAGAGCCAGCTCGAGTGGGCGATCAACTCCTACACGCTGGTGTTCGCCGGCCTGCTCTTCACCTTCGGTGTGGTGGGGGATCGGATCGGCCGCAAGCGGATGCTCATGCTCGGGCTGGCCTCGTTCGGCCTGTTCTCCCTGATGACCGCGTACTCCCACTCGCCCGACCAGCTTGTCTGGGCCCGCGCGGCGATGGGCCTGGGCGCGGCGGCGGTGATGCCGCAGACACTGTCGATCATCTCCAACGTGTTCGACCCCGCGGAGCGGCCTCGCGCCATCGGGATCTGGGCCGTGGCCGTCGGCATCGGCATCGCCATCGGCCCCATCGTCGGCGGCCTGCTGCTCGCCCACTTCTGGTGGGGCTCGGTCTTCCTGATCAACGTGCCGTTCTGCGCCGCGAGCGTGGTGGCGACCGCGCTGCTGGTGCCCGAGTCGAAGAACCCCAGCCCCGGGCGGATCGACTACGTGGGCGTGCTCGCCTCCATCGCCGGCCTGGTGCTCCTTGTGTACGGCATCATCCAGGGCGGCGACAAGGGCACCTGGGTGCACCCGGGCGTGCTCGGCCCGGCGCTCGGCGGCCTGGCGATACTCGCCTTCTTCGTCTGGTACGAGGCCAGGGTCCGGTACCCGTCGCTGGACGTGCGGCTGTTCCGTGACGCGCGGCTGTCGTCCGCGATCGGCGCGCTGTCGCTGGTGTTCTTCGGCATGTTGGGCGCGCTGTTCTTCCTGAGCTTCTACCTGCAGAGCGTCCGCGGGTACACCCCGCTGAAGGCCGGCGCCTTCTCGCTGGCGTTCGCCGTGGCGCAGATGCTGACGGCCCCGCGCAGCGCGGCCCTGGTCCGGCGGTTCGGCACCAAGTCCGTCGTGGCGACCGGCTTGCTGCTGGTCACCGCCGCACTGGTCAGCTACCAGCTGCTCGGCCTCACCACGCCTATCTGGGTGCTGGCCGTGGCGTTCTTCGTGCAGGGCGCGGGGATGGGCCTGGTCATGCCGCCCGCCACCGAGGCGGTGATGTCGGTGGTGCCCAGGGAACGGGCCGGCGCTGGTTCCGCGCTGACCAACACTGCCCGCCAGGTGTCCGGCGCGCTCGGCGTGGCCGTGCTCGGCTCCATCCTGGCCCAGGCCTACCGCAACCAGCTCAGCCCGCACCTGAGTGCCCTGCCCGCCGCCGAGCGGAACGCCGCCACCAGTTCGATCACCGCGAGCCAGGCGGTGGCTGCGAAGCTGGGCCCGGCGGGCCGGGACCTGGCGGCGTTCGCCGACACCTCGTTCGTGCACGCGATGCACCTCACCACGCTGATCTCCGCGGCGATCACGCTGCTCGGCGCGCTCGTCGTGATGCGCTGGATGCCGGGCCGCGCCGCGGCCGGTGCCGCCCGCCAGGCCGCGGCCGGCGCCAGCGCGAGCGGGGCCGCGGCGGTAAATGGGGCAGTGCCCGCGAACGAGGCGGTGCTCATCGGCGAGGCCGCGCCCGGCCGCGAGGCTGTGGCGGAGGGCCAGGGCACCCCCGCGGTGAGGGAGGGATGAGCGGATGCCTCCGGCTGGAGTGAAGACGGATGCCGGGCCGGCCCGGCGACGGCCCGGCCGGCCCCGCAGCGAGCGTGCCGAGCGCGCCATCATCGACGCCGCGCTCAGCGTGTTCGCCGAGTCCGGGCCCGAGGGCCTGTGCATCGAGACGGTGGCGGCCCGCGCGGGCGTGGGTAAGGCCACCATCTACCGGCGCTGGCCGGGCAAGGAAGATCTGCTCCTGGACGCGATCGGGTCACTGCAAGCCCCGCTGCCCGAGCCGGCCGGCCGGTCGGCCCGTGAGGACCTGGTGACGGTGCTGGCCGCCATGCGCGACTCGGTCGCCGACCCGCGCCGGGCCAGGGAGTTCGCGCTGCTGCTCGGTGAGGGGGCCAAGTACCCCCGGCTGATGGCGCGCTATGTGGAGACGATGCTGGAACCGCGCCGCGAGGTGATCAGGTCGGTGCTGCGCCGCGGCGTGGCCACCGGCGAGCTGCGCGCGAGCACCGACATCGAGGCCGCGCTGTTCATGCTGACCGGTGCCGTCCTCGCCCGCGGGAAGTATGACAAGTCCAGCATGCCGCCCGGGTACGTGGAGCGGGTGGTGGACGAGCTGCTGTTGGGCCTGGCGCCGCGCTAGAACCGGTCCCACGCTAGAAAGGGTGCATGACCACACCGGACGCCGCGGCCGGCCCGCTGGAGCGACGGCAGGCGCAGCGGCTGGCGGCCCAGTTGCTGTCCGGGCCCCCCGCCGAAGGAACGGCCGAGGTGGCCCGCTGGCTGCTCGCCATCCAGGCGCAGGACCCGCGCGGGGCCCGGCTGGCGGTGCGCGCCCGCAGCCGCGCGCAATCGGCCGCCGACGTCGACGCCGCCCTCACCCGGGATCGCAGCGTCGTAGTGACCTGGCTGAACCGGGGCACGCTGCACCTGGTGCTGGCCGAGGACTACTGGTGGCTGCATCCGCTGACCACGCCGCCGCTGCTGCGCGGCAACGCCCGCAGGCTCGCCCAGGAAGGCGTACCGCCCGCCGATGCCGAGCGCGGGGCCGCGGTCATCGAGCGGGCGGTGACCGCCGAGGGCCCGCTGACCCGGGCGCAGCTTGCGGAACGGATCGCGGCGGCCGGAGTGCGCACGCAGGGCCAGGCCATCGTCCACCTGCTCGCGCTGGCCAGCCTGCGCGGGCTCGTCGTGCGCGGCCCGATGGCCGGGCGCGACCACGCCTATGCGCTGGTGCGTGACTGGCTCGGTACCCCGCCCACGCAGCACGCGACGTTCGATCGGGACCGGGCCCTGGCCGAGCTGGCCGTCCGTTACCTGGCTGGCCATGGCCCGGCTACCGACCGCGACCTCGCCAAGTGGGCGGGGCTGCCGCTGCGCGACGCCAGGTGCGGCCTGGCCGCGGTCGCCGGGCGGCTCGCCGACCGCGACGACGGTCTCGCGGACCTGGCCGGGCGGCACGGTGAGCGCCCGTTGCCACCGCCGCGCCTGCTCGGCGCCTACGACCCCCTGCTGCTGGGCTGGGACTCACGAGACCCGGTCGTCGGCCCGCACGGCCGGCTGATCGCGGTCAACGGACTGTTCCGGCCGTTCGCGCTGGTCCGCGGCCGCGCCGTCGGTACCTGGAGCCTGCCCGGCGGCAAGGTCGCGCTGGCACCGTTCGCGGACCTTCCCGATGCCGACGCGGCCGCCCTGGCCGCGGACGCCGCCGAGGTCGAGCGCTTCCTCAGCCCGGCCTGACAGGCCCTGAGCAAGCGGGGGGTCGTCCCCAGGCCAGCAGGGCCAAGGCCCCGTGACGAAGGAACGGGGCCTTGAGCCATCGGGGGGTTCCAGGGGGGTCGTCCCCCCGGGCTAGCAGAGGTCCGCGCGGGAGCAGCGGGTCACCATGTTCAGGGCGATCTCGTCCTCGCCGGCCAGTGCCGGGTGCGTGTCGAGCAGGTCCTGGACCTGGGCGAGCACGCTGTGGCGCCGCTCGTCAGGCAACGTGATCACATAGCTGCGGGAGGCGACCCAGTCGATCATCTCCGCCCGGGACAGCCGGTGCACCCAGTCCACGGTGCGCCGCTCCACCGGCCCGAACGGCGGCCCGATCTCCGGGAAGTGCCTGCTGGACCCCGGGGTACCGCGGCTGCCGATGATGGTGGACAGGTCCGCGACCCATTCCTCGTCCTCGACACGGCGGTTCCACAGCAGGGCCAGCCGGCCGCCGGGAGCCAGCACCCTGGCCACCTCGGGCACGGCACGGGCCGGGTCCACCCAGTGCCAGGCCTGGGCTGCGAACACCATGTCCACGGCGCCGTCGGCCAGCGGGATCTCCTCGCCGGTGCCGCCGAGCACGGGTACCCCCGGCACCGCGCGGCGCAACTGCTGCCGCATGCCGGCCGACGGCTCCACGGCGATCACGTCCAGGCCGCGCTCGCGAAGCTGGCGGGTCAGCTTGCCGGTGCCAGCGCCGACGTCGGCCACCCGGGTGGCATGCGCCGGCACCAGCCAGTCGATCGCCTCCGCGGGATAGGACGGCCGGCCCCGTTCGTAGACGTCAGCCACTGCGCCAAAGGAATTCGCCTGCTGCTGATGCCATTCGCCGAGCGCCATTGCCCCAGTCTGCCAGCCCGGCCGGCGCGGGCCGGTGCGCCCGCCCGTGGCCGGGCGCTACGCTCGGGCCGTCGGTGACGCAGCGGTGGGGAGCAGTGGAGGTGACACGTGGAACTGGCGGACGACTGGGGTGAGCTGCTGCGCACCGAGGCAGCGGATTACGCACAGGTGGCGCTCACCAACATCAGGCGCGAGTTCCCGTCCGGGGTCTACCACACCATGACCGCGCCCGGCGACTTCCCGTTCCGCCCCAGGGCGCGCACTCCCGCCTTCTACGGCAGCTATGACTGGCACTCCTGTGTGGAAATGCACTGGCTGCTGGTGCGGCTGCTGCGCGTCGCGGAGGACGTGGTCCCCGCCAAGCAGATCAGGTCCGTGCTGAACGCGCACTTCCGGCCGATGGCGCTGGCCGCTGAGGTGGAATTCGTCACCAGCCGGGACGGCCTGGGGGAGCGTCCCTACGGCTGGGCCTGGGCGCTGGCGCTGGCCTGCGAGGCGCGGTCGCTGGACGACCCGGACGGCAAAAAGTGGTCCGCCGCCCTGCAACCGCTCGCCGACGCGGTGACCGGGTGTTTTCTCGACTGGCTGCCCAAGGCGACCTACCCGGTCCGTTACGGCGTGCACACCAACAGCGCGTTCGGCATGGGGCGGGCGCTGGACCACGCGCACGCGCTGGCCCGGGCCGGGGACCGGGCGCTGCTCGAGGCGATCACCGCCAAGGCCTACGACTGGTTCGGCGGGGACACCATGTACCCGGCCGCCTGGGAGCCGTCCGGGCACGACTTCCTGTCGCCAGCGCTGTGCGAGGCCGAGCTGATGGCAAGGATCCTGCCGGAGGGCGAGTTCGGCACCTGGCTGTCGGTGTTCCTGCCCGGGATCGCCGGCGGGGAGCCCGCCACGCTGTTCACCCCGGCCGTGGTGTCGGACCCCGCCGACGGGCAGATCGCCCACCTGCACGGGCTGAACGCCAGCCGCGCCTGGTGCTGGCGCCGGATCGCCGAATCGCTGCCCGCCGGGGACCCGCGCATCGGGCAGGCCGTAGCCGCCGCGCGCACCCACGCCGGGGCTGCCCTGCCGCACGTCGTCGGGGACGATTACATGGTCGAGCACTGGCTCGCCTGTTACGCCGTGCTGATGCTGAGCTAGCCCGGGGGGGCGACCCCCCTGGAACCTCCCGCTGGCTCAAGGCCCCGTTCCTCCGTCACGGGGCCTTGGCCACGCTGGCCGCGGCGCTGCTGCTGCGCTGACTGCGAACGGCGCCGGGCGGCCGCCCGGCGCGGGCGACAATGGCCCCCATGGGCACCGATCACGCGGCGGGTCACCGGCTCACCCGTCACGGGCTTTACACCGACATCCGGGGCGATGCCGCCGCCCCGGCGCTGCTGTTCCTGCACGGCGGGCCCGGGCAGGGCTGCCACGACTTCATGGCCCTCCAGGGCGACTCTGCTCGGCCGCGTCGGTCCGGCTGATCGGCCTCGACCAGCGCGGCGTGGACCGCAGTCGCGTCCGCTGCCGGAGAACGCCCCGCTGGCCATCGCCGATCTGGTCGAGGACTGCGAGGCGGTGCGGAAGGAGCTCGGCATCGAGCGGTGGGCGGTGCTGGGCCAGTCCTTCGGCGGCTCGCTCGCGCTGCGGTACGCGGCCGCCCACCCCGCCGCCGTCTCCGCCGTGGCGTTCGAGAACCCGGTATGGGACCTGGCGGCCAGCGCGCGGGCGGCCCTGCCGCGCGTCGCCCTGATGCTGACCGAGCGGGGCAGGCAGGACGCGGCACTGACGGCGCTGGCCGCGGCCGACAGGGAGACCTCCGCCCGCGCGCTGCGCTCGGCGTACGTGGCCGCGCTGGAGGCCCTTGCCGAGGACCGGGAGGTGTTCTTCGTGCCCAATCCGGCCACCCGGGCCCGCCTGGCGGAGATCCGCGCGGCCCACGAGCGGCCGGACGGCGCGGCGGGCGATGAGGGCTCGATGCGCCACCACCTGGCGATCACCGCGGACGACGGCGCCTACGAACCGCTGCTCGGCCTGCTGCCGCGGCTGGCCGCTCCCGCGCTGCTGATCATCGGCGGGTCACGACCCGCTGACCAGCCCCGGGCAGCGGGACGCATTCCGCCGCGCCTCCGCGGATCACCGGTTGCTCGAAGTCGCCGCGGCCGGCCATTTCGTGCACGCCGACGAGCCGCTGCAATACGCCAGCGCGGTGTCGGAGTTCGTCCTTGCGTGCGCGGGGGATCTCAGCGGGACTGGGACTGGCCGGGTTCCCGCCACCGGTTCGTGATCGGCAGCCGCCGGTCCCTGCCGAAGTTACGCGGGGTGATCTTGGGCCCGGGCGGGTACTGGCGCCGCTTGTACTCGGCCCGGTCCACCATCGCGACCACGCGGTCCACCAGCGCCGGATCATGCCCGGCCGCCACCAGGCCGGCCACCCCCAGGTCCTTGACCACGTAGTCGTCCAGGATGGCGTCGAGGACCTGGTAGTCCGGCAGCGAGTCCGAGTCGAGCTGGCCCGGCGACAGTTCCGCGCTCGGCGGCTTGGTGATCGAGTTCTCCGGGATCGGCGCGGTCTCGCCCCGGCTGGCCGCGTCGGCGTTCCGCCACCGGGCCAGGTCCCACACCAGGGTCTTGGGCACGTCCTTGATGGGGCCGAACCCGCCGGCCGAGTCGCCGTACAGGGTGGAGTACCCGGTGGCAAGCTCGGACTTGTTGCCGGTGGTCAGGGCCAGATGCCCCTCGGCATTGGACAGGCCCATGAGGATCACGCCGCGGACCCGTGCCTGGAGGTTCTCGGCCGCGAGCCCGGTCAGGTCCAGTCCGGCCTGGAACGCGTCCACCATGGGCTGGATCGGCACCGTGCGGGCGTGCACGCCCTGCCGCTTGACCAGGTCCTCGGCGTCACTCACGGAGTGCTCCGAGGAGTGCCGGCTGGGCATCAGCACGACGTGCACCCTGTCGGCGCCGATGGCGTCCGCCGCGATCGTCGCGGTCAGCGCCGAGTCGATCCCGCCGGACAGGGCGAGGATCACCGACCCGAACCCGTTCTTGGCGACGTAGTCCCGCACGCCGGTGACCACGGCGGCGTAGACCTCGGCGAGCGGCGACAGCCGTGGCCACAGTGTTAGCCCTGGGGGGCGACCCCCTGGAACCCCCGCTGGCCTCCGGCCCGGTTCCTCCGTCACCGGGCCGTGGCCCTGCTGGCTTGGGGAAGCGGGCGGAGGCGGCAGCACCACCCGCCGGATCGTCATCTGGGTGCCGTCGCAGGCGTCGGCGGGCGCGTCCCCGGGTGCGACGGCGGGGTCGGCGGCGGGCAGGTCCAGGTCGGCGACCACGAGCGCCTCGCTGAACTGCGGCCCGCGGGCCAGCAGTTCGCCGGCGGCGGTCACGATCACCGAGTCGCCGTCGAAGACCAGCTCGTCCTGGCCGCCCATCATGTTCACATAGGCGAGCGTGGCGCCGGCCTCGGCGGCCCGGTTTACGCACAGTTCCAGCCGCGCACTGTCCTTGCCCCGCTCGTACGGGGAGGCGTTCGGCACCACCAGCAGGCCCGCGCCGGCCTGCCTGGTCACCGCCACCGGCCCGCCGTCCTGCCAGAGGTCCTCACAGACGGCGATCGCCACGTCCACGGCCCCGGCGTCCGCGGCCGGGCCGCAGGGGAGGCGGAAGACCGGCAGCGTGTTCCCCGGCACGAAGTACCTGTACTCGTCGAACACCCCGTAGTTGGGCAGGTGGTGCTTGGCCGAGGTGACCACCACCTGGCCGCCATAGAGCAGGGCCGCGCCGTTCTGCGCCGCGCCGGCTGGCCGCCCCACCCGTGGTGCCAGCCCGGTCTCCCGGCCCAGGTACCCGGTGACCACGGCGAGGCCGCCGAGCCCCTCGGCCGCCAGCCGGGCCGCGGTGCCGTGCAGGGCCGCGATCGAGGCGTCCACGAAGGACGCGCGCAGCGCGAGGTCCTCCACCGGGTACCCGGTCAGCATCATCTCCGGGAACACGACCAGGTCCGCTCCCCGGCCCGCGGCCCGGCGGGCCCAGGCCACGATAGTCTCCGCGTTCCCCGCCAGGTCGCCCACCGTCGAGTCCACCTGGGCGAGCGCGATCCTCAGCTTCGGCACGCTCCCAGCTTAGGCGCGCCGCCGGGTGGTGCCGCAGGTGGCGGCTGGCCGGCCAGGGCCGGGGCAGGGCCTGTAACCTGCCGGAAACAGGCGGGCGGCAGACTGTGGGCGAGGGCCGATCCGCCCGGGTCCGGGGGCTGCCATGATCCGCAGGTGCCCGGCAGGGCTGCTGACCAGCGAGGCAGGAAGAACTATGGACAGGCAGGAAGAGTTCGTGCTCCGGACCCTTGAGGAGCGTGACATCCGTTTTGTCCGGCTGTGGTTCACGGACGTGCTCGGTTTCCTGAAGTCGGTCGCGGTGGCGCCCGCGGAACTGGAGGGGGCGTTCGCGGAGGGAATCGGCTTCGACGGTTCCGCGGTCGAGGGGTTCGCCCGGGTCTACGAGGCGGACATGATCGCTAAGCCGGACCCGTCCACGTTCCAGCTGCTGCCCTGGCGCGGCGAGTCCGGCGTCGGCCGGATGTTCTGCGACATCCTGATGCCGGACGGGACGCCGTCGCACGCCGACCCCCGCTACGTGCTCAAGCGCGCGCTCAGCCGGGCCGGGGATCTCGGTTTCACCTTCTACACCCACCCCGAGATCGAGTTCTTCCTGCTCAAGGAGAAGCCGGAGCCGGGAGACCGGCCGGCGCCCATCGATTCGGGCGGCTACTTCGATCACACGCCGCACAGCATCGCCCACGACTTCCGGCACGTGTCCATCCAGATGCTGGAGCAGATGGGCATCTCGGTGGAGTTCAGCCATCACGAGGGGGCGCCGGGCCAGCAAGAGATCGACCTGCGCTACGCGGACGCGCTCACCACCGCCGACAACGTCATGTCGTTCCGGCTGGTGATGAAGGAGGTGGCGCTCCAGGAGGGGGTGTACGCCTCGTTCATGCCCAAGCCGTTCACCGAGCACCCGGGCTCGGGCATGCACACCCACATGTCGCTGTTCGAAGGAGACCGGAACGCGTTCTACGAGCCGGGCGCGGAGTTCCAGCTCTCCAAGGTGGGCCGCGCGTTCATCGCCGGCCTGCTCAGGCACGCCGCCGAGATCACCGCCGTGTGCAACCAGTGGGTGAACTCCTACAAGCGGCTGTGGGGCGCGGCGGAGCGGACCGCCGGGGCCGGCGGTGAGGCGCCCGCCTACGTCTGCTGGGGGCACAACAACAGGTCGGCGCTGGTCCGGGTACCCATGTACAAGCCGCAGAAGGGGAACGCCACCCGGATCGAGTTCCGGTCGCTCGACTCCGCTTGCAACCCCTACCTGGCCTTCGGCGCGATCCTGGCGGCCGGGCTCAAGGGGATCGAGGCCGGCTACGAACTGCCGTCCGAGGCCGAGGACGACGTGTGGGCGCTCACCGACCGGGAGCGCCGCATCCTCGGCATCTCGCCGCTTCCGCAGAGCCTCGACGAGGCGCTGAACGTCATGCAGGACAGCGAGCTGATGGCGGAGACGCTCGGCGAGCATGTATTCGACTTCTTTCTGCGCAACAAGCGGGAAGAATGGCGGGATTACCGTCATCAGGTCACCGCGTTCGAACTGGACCGCTACCTGCCCGTGCTGTGAGCCGGGCGGCGGGCGGCCGCCTGGAGGGCACAAGTGAGCACGCAGCTTCCGGCCGGGGTGTCCGCCGGGCACTGGACCGACGCGCGGGGCCGGACCGGGTGCACGGTGCTGCTCGCCCCCGGGGGCGCGGTGGCCGGTGTGGACGTCCGGGGCGGGGCCCCGGGGACCATCAACACCGACGGGCTGCGGCCGGGCACCGTCACCGAGCGGGCGCACGCCATCCTGCTCACCGGCGGCAGCACCTTCGGCCTGAGCGCCACCTCCGGGGTCCTGCGCTACCTGGAGGAGCGCGGCATCGGGCTGAATTTCGGCTCGGTCGCGGTGCCGATCGTGGCCGGTGCGGTGATCTTCGACCTGCTGGCCGGTGATCCCGCCGCGCGGCCGGGCCCGGAGGCCGGCTACGCGGCCTGCGAGGCGGCCACCGCCAGCCCGGACCAGGGCGCGGTCGGGGCGGGCACCGGGGCCAGCGTCGCGAAGGCCGGCGGCAACGAGCCGCGCCCGGGAGGCGTGGGGCTGGCCAGTGCCGAGGCCGGCGGCGCGGTGGTGGCCGCCGTGATGGTGGCCAACAGCCTCGGCGGGATCTGGGACGACGACCGCCACGAGTGGGTCGCGCCGCTGACCGCCTGGGATTACTCGTCGCCGATGATCGGCGGCGGCAACACCACGATCGGGGCCGTGGTGACCGATGCCCTGCTCACCAAGGAGCAGGCCATCCGGGTCGCCGCCGTGGCGCACGACGGCATCGCCCGTGCGGTCCGCCCGGCGCACACGCTGTACGACGGCGACACCATGTTCTGCCTGGCCACGGGCACGGTTGAGGCTCCCCTCGACGCCGTGGAAGCGGTCGCCGCCCAGGTCGTGGCCCGCGCCATCGCGGTCGGCGTCCGGGCCGCCCAGCCCTAGTCAGCGCCGGGGCCGACAGCGACGGTGCGCTGCGCTGGCGCGGTCGGTCCAGCGCGGGCACCACATGTATCTGCCGACCTTATCCAGTCTCTCTCTACCTGTTAGTCGGCGCTGGCCACAGTCGGTGTGGCAGGGCAGCGGCCCGACCGGGCAGTTGTGACCCACGTCACATATCCTGCCCGGATCCGGTTGCAGACAGCCAGGTCATGGAGGTGTAAAAGTGAAGTAATCGGGATGTAACGGGGCTGCTTTACTTTCACGCGCGCGCTTCTCTTGCTTGTCTTGCCTGCCAGCGTTTGCGCAGGCCGGTGGCAGGTGCGGTGACCGCGTGTTGAGGAGATGGGGGCAAAGATCATGCACCGGAATCAGAATGAGAATCGTGTGGGGAGGCGGCTGGCTGCCTGCGCGGCGGCGGCAGCGCGGCCGCTGGTAGCGGCGGGCGCCTCTGGGATACTTGCGGCGGCGATGCTGACAGCTGCCGTGCTGGCCGGGGCCGCGCCCGCGGGCGCGGCACCGGCTCCGCACAAGGCGGCCGCGGCCGCGAGCTCCAATGCGGTGGCTGGATCGCTGCCGCCGATCAGATCCGCTAACGGGAAGATCGCTCCGCCGGCCGCGGGTTCTGGCGGGTGGCACGTTGCTCGGGCGCGCAGCGGGCCCGGGCGGAGCTTGGCGGATGCGTTGCACCGTCTTTCTGCCTCGCACGAACAAGCTGGTCGTTCCGTCCGGTTCGTCGCGCGGTGTGCGCAGCACGCCGCGCCGGGAGCCGGCACTAACCACACTGCGGGGGTAGCTCCGCCGAGGTCGCTCAATGTGCGGCCGCCGGCGGGTGCCCGGGGCAGCGCCATCCCAGGCGACATCGTTACCGGCACGAACTTTAACGGTTCGGGGTATACGGGCTGGATTCCGCCCGATGGTGGACTGGCCACGGGCCCGCACCAGGTGATCGTGGCGATCAACGGGGCGTTCAACGTCTTCGGCAAGGGCGGAACCGTTCTGAGCAGCCAGACGCTCGCAGCCTTTTTTACCGGGCTGCCCGACGCCAGCACGGCGTTCGATCCGCATGTGCAGTTCGACCCGACGTCGCAGCGCTTCTGGGTCGCCGCCGCGGCGACGAACAACACCACCAGCTCGGAAATTTTCGTGGCGGTGAGCAACGACAGTGACGCGCTGCACGGCTGGTCGATCTTCTGGATGCCGGTGCAGAACAACTTCCCGCACGACTGGTGCGACTATCCGCAGATCGGCCTGTCCTCCGGTGGCTTCGTGTACCTGACCTGCAACATGTTCTCGCTGCCCAACGCGGGCGGTACGGCAACGCCGATGATCCGGGTCATGCCGGAGTCGGAGTTCACCGGAGGCGGTTGCTGCAACTGGTGGGAGTTTGGGAGCCTTTCCGGTTGGAGCATCCAGCCCACGGTGATGCGCAACTCGGCGACGGGCAACGGTGAGTTCCTGGCCAGTAGCCGGGAACGGGTCGGCCGATCACACCATCCGCCAGTACCGCGTCACCAACGAGACCGTCTGCTGTGGCTCGGCGCCGACATTGAGCGAGAGCGACATCGGGGTGGGGAGCTACAGCCCGCCGCCATGCGCGGTGCAGCCCAACAGTTCCTTCCAGTGCCTCGACACTGGCGAGACGCCCGGTTGATGGGGGCCATCTGGCAGTTCCCCTACCTTTACACGTGGCTGGATACGTCGGACTCGGGCTTCGCCAAACCCGATTTCGTGCAAATCGACGACACCAACAACTCGGTGACCCAGAACTGGCTACTCAACTTCGGGTCGTACTACTCGATGTATCCCGAGGTTGGCGTCCGTCCCAACGGCGACATGTCGATGGTCACCGACGAGGTCAGTCCCTCCACGGCCAACAACCTGTTCGCCTCCGCGTGGGTCATCGGGATACCGAATCAGGGCGTCTGCACCGTCTGTACCGACGGCCCGGCGCACTTCGTCGCCGCGGGTGCGGGGAACTACCAGCGGCTCGACGACCGAGGGCCGCAACCGCTGGGGCGACTATTCGGGGGCGGCCCCCGATCCCGACAGCACCGGCATCTGGGCCATGGGCCAGTTCGCCACCAACGCCAACACCTACGGCATGCAAGTCCAGCTCACCCGTGAAACCGGTGACACGACCCCGCCCGCCAGCTCGGCGTCGCTGTCACCAGCGCCGAACTCCAACGGCTGGAACAACTCCAACGTCACGGTGACAATCCACGCCACCGACGCTGGCAGCGGTGTCTACTTCCAGACGTACTCGGCCAGCGGTGCGGGAGCGTTCGGTACCACGACCGGTGGCGCGACGGTGGCGCCGGTCATCGCCGCGGAGGGGACAACGACCGTCTTCTACCAAGCGACCGACAACTGGTACAACTCCAACTCGTTCCAGGCCACCACGGTCCGGATCGACAAGACACCGCCGACCATTGGGACGGCCCCGACGGTCAATCTGCGGAACAACGCGGGCCCGGTGACCAAGGCCGATCCGGTGACGATTTCGTGGAGCGGGTCGGATGCGACCAGCGGGATCAACCATTACTCGCTGTATGAGAGCAAAGACGGCGGCGCGTACACCCTGGCCGCCACCACCACGGCGCCGACGTTCAACAAGAACCTCGGGCCCGGGCACACCTACCAGTTCGAGGCCACCGCGACCGACAACGCCGGCAACACCAGCGCGGCCAAGCAGGGCGTGGTCTACAAGCTGTCGCTGCTCCAGGAGAACGCCAGCGCGGTCAAGTACACGACCCCCGGCTGGACCCGGCAGACGCTCTCCGGCGCCAACGGCGGGTCGGTGGACTTCGCCACGGTGAAGGGGAAGACGGCGACGCTGACCTTCACCGGGTTCCAGGTGGCGTGGATGTCGACCCAGGGCCCGACCCGGGGCTCGGCCACGGTCAAGCTGGACTCCGGCACCGCGGCGACCATCAACACGCAACACGACTTCGGCGCATGCGGCGGAGGTCGTGGACGTGGTCACGGCGGCGGCCCACGGGTCGCACAAGCTGGTGGTCAACGTGCTCGGCACGGCCGGCCACCCGCGGATCGACGTCGATGGGTTCATCGTCCTGTCCAAATAACCAGTAACTAAGGCACCCGGGGCCCGCCGGCACGACGCCGGCGGGCCCCGGCATTTTCACCGGCCCGCCGCGGCCGCGGCACGATACTGGGCGGATGAGTGAGCACGCTGACGACGTCGGCCACATGTTCGGCGCGGATTTCTGGAACGAGCGGTACCGGTCTGCGGAGCGGGTCTGGAGCGGCGACCCGAATCCGCAGCTGGTCGCCGAGGTGACCGGCCGGGGGCCGGGGCTGGCGCTGGACGTGGGCTGCGGCGAGGGTGCCGACGCCATCTGGCTCGCCGGTACCGGGTGGATGGTGGTCGGGGCCGACATCTCCGGCGTGGCGCTGGAGCGCGCCGCCCGGCACGCCGACGACACCGACCCGGCGGCGGCGGCACGCATCCACTGGTGGCAGGCGGACTTGCTCGCCCAGCCGCCCGAGCCTGACTCCTTTGACCTGGTCTCGGCGCAGTTCATCCAGTTGCCGCCGGAGGCGCGCGTTCCCTTGTTCGCGGCGCTGGCCGCGGCGGTCCGCGATAGCGGCATGCTGCTGATCGTCGGGCACCACCCGTCCGACCTGGAGGCCGGTGTGCCGCGGCCGCCGATGCCCGAGCTGTTCTACACCCCGGAGGAGATCGCCGGGCTGCTCGGCGACTCGTGGACGGTGCAGTCCTGCGAGGCCAGGCCCCGGCCCGCGACCACCCCCGACGGCACCGAGGTCACCATCCACGACACGGTCCTGGCCGCCATCCGGGGACCGGGGCCAGCCACCCAGAGCTAGTGGAGCGTCCATGTACGCAAGCATTCTCAACATCACCTTCGACTGCGCGGATGCACGGTCGCAGGCCATGTTCTGGGCAGCGGTGACCGGCTGGACCGCCCAGGAGCGCGACGCCACTCCCGGTCACGTCGAATACGCGGTGGAACCGCCCTCACCTGGTGGCCCGAGGATGTACTTCACCACCGTGCCGGAGCTGAAGCGGGTCAAGAACCGGATCCACCTGGACCTGCTCCCGCCGGGCGACGACCAGCAGGCGGAGCTGGCCAGGCTGACCGGCCTGGGCGCCACCGTGCTCGGCGACCAGCCGCCCGGCGCAAGCTGGATCGTGATGGCCGACCCCGAAGGCAACGAGTTCTGCCTAGAGGGCTGATCACGTGATCCGCTGACCGGCATCAGCCGGGGGGCGCCGTACGGTTACGGTGCTGGGGTGAGCGTGCCGCGCAGGACCACCGCTGCCGCACGGCTGGCCCGGCTGGGCTTCGCCGACCCCGCCCGGGCGGAACTCCTGCTCACCGGGGATCTCGCCATGGATGCCAGCCAGGCGGGCGACGGGCTGATCGACGCGCTGGCCACCGCGGCGGACCCCGATCTGGCGCTGGCCGCGCTGGCGCGGATGCCCCGCGACGCCGAGCTGACCAGGGCGCTCGGCGACGACCCCCGGCTGCGTGCCCGGCTGGCGGCAGTGCTCGGAGCCAGCGCGGCCCTCGGGGATCATCTGGCCCGGCACCCGGAGCACTGGCAGGCCCTGTCCGGCGGCGATGACCTGCCCGCGCCGGAACCGGCCCAGGTACGGGCCGGGTTGCTGGCCGCGGTCGGCGCGGACCCGGAGGACCCCGGGCCGGTCGCGGGCCAGGCGGGGGCCGGCCGGGCCGGCACCGACCCGGTGGCCGCACTGCGGGTGGCGTACCGGCGGTGGCTGCTGCCGCTGGCGGCGCGGGACCTTACCGGAGAGGCGTCCTTCGACCAGGTAGCAGCCGAGCTGGCCGACCTCGCGGCAGCGGCGCTGGAAGCGGCCCTGGCGATCGCCAGGGCGAACCTTCCGCCGGGGTCCGCGCCGTGCCGGCTGGCGGTGATCGCCATGGGCAAGTGCGGCGCCAGGGAGCTGAACTACGCCAGCGACGTGGACGTGATCTTCGTCGCGGAGCCTGCCGAGACCGGTAGCGGCAGGGACGGGGGAGAGGCGGCGGCGCTGCGCACCGCCACCCAGCTCGCCGCGGGCCTGATCCAGGTGTGCTCGCGGAGCACTCCTGAGGGTGCGCTGTTCCCGGTGGATCCCAACCTGCGGCCCGAGGGGCGCAGCGGCCCGCTGGTGCGGACCCTGGCCAGCCACCGCGTCTACTACCAGCGCTGGGCACAGACCTGGGAGTTCCAGGCCCTGCTGAAGGCCAGGCCGGCCGCAGGGGACGCCGCGCTCGGCGGCGAATACGCCGCAGCCATGCTCCCGCTGGTCTGGCAGGCGGCCCAGCGGGAGAACTTCGTCCCGGACGTGCAGGCGATGCGCCGCCGGGTGATCGGCACGCTGCCCGCGGCGGCGGCGGGCAGGGAACTCAAGCTGGGCCCTGGCGGGCTGCGGGACATCGAGTTCGCGGTCCAGCTCCTTCAGCTCGTGCACGGCAGGCTCGATGAGTCGCTGCGCGAGCCGGCCACCCTGCCGGCCCTGGCCGTGCTCGCTGCGGGCGGGTACGTCGGCCGCCAGGACGCGGCCGAGCTGGCCGGGGCCTACCGGTTCCTGCGCCGGGTCGAGCATCTGCTCCAGCTCAGGCACCTGCGGCGGACCCACACCATGCCCGAGGAACCTGAGGTGCTGCGCCGGATCGGCCGGGCGCTGCGGCTGTCCGATGCGGGCCAGGCGGCGCAGTCCGGTGCCGCGCAGTCCGGTGCGGCGCAGTCCGGCGAGGCGGCTGCGGCCGGGCCGGCCGGGGAGGCCCAGGCCGGTGACCGCCGCCCGCGGGCCACGGGCCGCTCCGCCGGGCGCCCGGACCCGGCCGAGGAACTGCTCGCCCGGTGGCGTGAGCATGCGAGCCAGGTCCAGCGGCTGCACGAGAAGCTGTTCTACCGGCCGCTGCTCGACGCGGTGGCCAGCCTGCCCGGCGAGGCGGCCCGGCTCACCCCGCAGGCGGCCGAGGCCAGGCTCGAGGCGCTCGGCTACGCCGACCCGGCCGGGGCGCTGCGGCACATCGGGACGCTGACCGCCGGGGTGTCGCGCCGCGCGGCCATCCAGCGCACGCTGCTGCCGCTGCTGCTCGGCTGGTTCGCCGACGCGGCGGACCCCGATGCCGGGCTGCTGGCGTTCCACCAGGTCAGCGACGCCCTGGGCAACAGCCCGTGGTATCTGCGGCTGCTGCGGGACGACATGACCGTGGCGCAGCGGATGGCCAGGCTGCTCGCCTCCAGCCGTTACGCGGCGGGCCTGCTGCTGCGCCAGCCGGAGACCGTCGCCTGGCTCGGCAACGACGCCCAGCTTGTCCCCCGCGACCGCGCGGCGCTGCACGCGGAGGCCGCGGCGCTGGTGGGCCGGCACGGTGAGGCCGCCGCCGCGGTGGTGGCGTTGCGCGCACTGCGCTGCCGCGAACTGCTCCGGACCGCCATGGCCGACCTGCTCGGCCGGTCGGGCCCCGAGCAGACCGGGGAAGCGCTCACCGCCGTTGCCGCGGTCACCATCGAGGCCGCGCTCCAGGTGGCGGTGCGGTCCGTGGCGGACCGCCGGGGAGGGTTCCCCACCCGGCTGTGCGTGGTGGGGATGGGCAGGTTCGGCGGCCACGAGTCCGGATACGGCAGCGACGCGGACGTGATGTTCGTGCATGACCCGCTGCCCGGGGCGGACGAGCAGGAGGCGGCGTCCGTGGCGCACGCCGCGGCCGAGGAGTTGCGCGCGCTGCTGGCCCGGCCCGGTCCGGAGCCGCCCCTGCTCATCGACCCCGGCCTGCGCCCGGAAGGACGGCAGGGGCCGCTGGTACGCACCCTGGCCTCCTACCGGGCCTACTACCAGCGGTGGTCGGTTCCCTGGGAGAGCCAGGCCCTGCTGCGCGCCGAGCCGGTGGCGGGCGACAGTGTACTGGGAGCCCGCTTCACGGCCCTGGCGGATGAGTTCCGCTATCCGGGCGGCGGAATCCCCGAGCCTTCCGTCCTGGAAATAAGGCGCCTCAAGGCACGGATGGAGGCCGAGCGCATGCCGCGCGGCGTGGACCCCGCACTGCACCTGAAGCTCGGGCCAGGCGGGCTGTCCGATGTCGAGTGGGTGGTGCAGTTGCTGCAGCTCAGGCACGCCCATGCCGTGCCGGAACTGCGCACCACGCGCACCCTGGCCGGGCTGGACGCCGCGGCCAGGGCCGGGCTGGTGGCGCACGAGGATGCCCGCGTGCTCGCGCGGGCCTGGCGGCTGGCCTCCCGGATCAGGGACGCGGTGGTGCTGGTCCGCGGCCGGGCGGCGGACATGCTGCCCGCCAGGGCCTCCGAGCTGGCCGCGGTGGCGTCGGTGCTGGGCTACCAGCCCGGGGCCGCGCAGGATCTGGTGCAGGATTACCGTCAGGCAGCGCGCCGGGCCCGGGGGGTGATGGAAGCACTGTTCTACGGGTGACGGATGCCCGGTTTGCGGTAACACAGGTGTTGGCATCGCTCACGCACAGTGGAGCATGGTTGTCCCTGGCCTGGTTGATACGGTCTACCGTGGGGAACGCAGGACCGGAGTCGCGGGCCAGGGGGCAGGACTGCGGACGTGGCTTACGACGTTGAGAGACATATGACCATCCCCGCACGGCCGCGCGGGACGCCGGCGGCCAAGGATCGCGCGCCGGGCCCTGCGGGCCGCCGCCGCGGGCTGCGGGTTGCCCTCACGGTCACCGTCGCGGTGTGCGCGGCCGCGGTGGCCGTGGTCGCCGGGGTCGGCCTGGTGCGGTCGGCCAGCGCCGGCCCGCCGGTGAAGCACGGGGCCGCGGCGGGCTCGGCCGCGGCGAATTCCGGCATCGAGGGCTCGGGCAAGGTACGCCCGGCCACGGGGCAGGCTGCCCTGCCGCCGCTCTCGTCCGCGCAGCTGGCCGGCCAGCGGGTGATCTACAGCTACACCGGGCTGACCCCGCCGGCCAGCCTGCTCCGCTGGATCCGGGCGGGCAAGGTCGCCGGGGTCATCTTCTTCGGCCCGAACATCTCCAGCCAGGCCCAGCTCGCGGCGGTCGCCACCGAACTCGATCAGGCCAACGCCAGCCCGCAGAACCCGCTGCGGCACTACCCGCTGCTGCTCATGACCGATCAGGAGGGCGGCCTGGTCCGCCGCCTGCCGGGCGCACCGGATGAGTCGGAGAAACTGATCGGCGAGGCGGCCCGTCCCGCGGCGGCGGCGAAGGCGGCGGGCCGGGGCGCGGGCCAGAACCTGACCGGAGCGGGCCTGAACGTGAACCTCGCGCCCGTGCTCGATGTGTACCGGACGCCGGGCGACTTCGACGACCAGTTCGGGCGCTCCTACAGCACGAACCCGCGCAGGGTCTCCTCCCTGGGCGCCGACTTCATCAAGGCGCAGCAGGCCACCGGCGTCGCGGCTACCGCGAAGCACTTCCCCGGGCTGGGCGCCGCCGCGACCGCGCAGAACACCGACGAGGGGCCGGTGACGCTGAACGTGCCGCTCGCCACCCTGCGCGGCACCGACGAATATCCCTACCGGGCCGCCATCCGGGCCGGGGTCAAGCTGGTCATGGTGTCGTGGGCGGTCTACCCGGCGCTGGACCAGGAGCGACCGGCCGGGCTCTCTCCCGCGGTCGTCGGCGGCGAACTGCGGCAGCGGCTCGGGTTCACCGGCGTCACGATCACCGACGCGCTGGAGGCCGGGTCCTTGAAGGCGTACGGCACCACCAGGCACCGGGCCGACCTGGCGGCCGGCGCAGGGATGGACCTGATCCTCTGCTCGGCGCAGCAGCCCGGCCAGGGGTACCAGGCGAGGATCGCGCTCGCCAAGGGTTACCAGCACGGGAGCCTGGACCAGGCGGCGTTCCGTGCCGCGGTGCAGCGGATTCTCGCGTTGCGGGCCAGCCTGCGCCATTAGCGCCCGGGCGGAATGTCCGGCCCAGGTGACAGAGTGCGGGCAGGACCGGACAGCAAACGCCGGTCACGCAGCGCCGGTCACGCCGGCGCCGGCCCTGGGGAGGCACCGTGGCTGAGACGTTCACGATCGTGCCGCGCGGCCCGTTCTCGCTGGCGGAGGCCATCGCGTTCGGGTTCGGGCAGCGTGACGCCGCCGGGGGCGACGTCATGCGCCTGGCGTTCTGCCTGGACGGCTACCAGCACCAGGTCGGGGTGGAGGTGCGCCAGGACAAGGCCGGGGTGCACGGCACGGTCTTCGGGCCTGGCGGCACCGGCGTGGACGCGGTGCGGCAGCAGGTCGCACGGGTGCTTTCGCTCGACTACGACGCCGCCGGGTTCCTGCAGGCCGGGGAGCGCGATCCGGTGCTCCGCTCGGTCCAGCGGGCGGCGCCGGGGCTGCGGCCGCCGCTGTTCTATTCCCCGTACGAGGCGGCCGCCTGGGCCGTGCTGAGCGTCCGGCGGCCGCCGAAGCAGATGATGGCCGTGCGGGAACGGCTCAGCCGGGCTCACGGGGCGGCCTTCGACCTGGCTGGCCAGCAACTCGCGGCACTGCCCGCGCCGGCCCAGATGCTGCGGGTGGAATCGTTCCCCGGCATCGCGCCGGACCGGATGGAGCGGCTGCACGGCGTCGCCCGGGCGGCGCAGGAAGGTCGGCTCGATGCGGGCCACCTCCTCGCGCTCGGGCCCGAGGAGGCCATGGTGCGGTTGCGGCAGATCCCCGGCATCGGGCCGTTCTACAGCGCCCTGATCGTGATCAGGGCCACCGGGTTCGCCGACGTTCTGCCGGTTGGCGAGCCGAAGCTCCTGGCCCTGGTGGGACAGCTCTACAGCCGCCCCGGACCGGTCTCCGACGCGGAGCTCCGCGCGGTGGCCGAGGCCTGGAAACCCTTCCGGACCTGGGCGGCCGTCCTGATCAGGGCCGCCGCGCGGCGCGTTCTTGGCGACGAACCAGCGCCCTGGCGGAGTGCGAACCCGCAGGTCACGGCATCGGACGGCCGCGTGGCGGGCTGAGCACCAAGATTCCTGCCGGGGGTCGAGGGCACGGCCGGCCGCTGGCGCTCGTCGTCATCTCCTGGGCTGGACGTCGCCGACCACCAGCACGAGCTTCCCGCGCACGTGACCGTTCTCGCTGACGCGGTGCGCCTCCGCGGCCTCGGCGAGCGGGAAGGTCTGCGCGACCGGGACCGAGAAGCGCCCGGACTCGATCAGCTCGCCGATCTCGGCGAGCGCGTGGACCGCACGGCCGGCGTCCCCGCTGCTGAACCTCACCCCATGCTCCTGCGCGCCACCGAAGTCGGCGATCGTCACGACGTGCTCCGGGCCGCCCGCGAGCCCGATGAGCTCGGGCAGGACGCCGCTCCCGGCGACGTCGAGCGCCGCGTCGACGCCGTCAGGCGCAAGCGCGCGAACCCGCCCGGCGAGGCCCTCGCCGTAGGCAACGGGCTCGGCCCCCAGCGAGCGCAGGTACTCGTGGTTGGCCGGGCTGGCGGTGCCGATCACGCGCGCACCGCGCACCGCGGCGAGCTGAACCGCGGCGCTGCCGACGCTTCCGGAGGCGCCGTTGATGAGCAGCGTGCTGCCGCTCCCGACACCGAGCTGATCGAGCGCGCGGGTGGCCGTCTCGATGGCGGCCGGCAGCGCGGCAGCCCCGGGGAAGTCAAGCGACGGCGGGATCGGCGCATAGTAGGACAGCACCGCCAGCTCGGCCTGGGCCGCCCCCTCGGCGGAGAAGCCGAACACGCGATCGCCGACGGCCACGTCCGCAACCCCCCCGCCGAGCTCGTCGACGACGCCCGCCGCCTCGTGGCCCATGGTCTGCGGGAGCCCCCCATCCATCAGGCCCTTGCGCTTCTTCCAGTCGCTCGCGTTGACGCCGGCCGCGCGCACCGCAATCCGGACCTGGCCGGGACCCGGATGCGGATCGGGGAGATCCACGATCTCGAGGACCTCCGGGCCCCCGAACTGGCTGAAACGGACTGCCTTCAACATTCGCTCCGATCTCGACTCGGCCGCCGGGCGGGCCGCTCAGAGCTGGCTCTGAGATAACCAGCAAAGGCCGAGACGGTTGTCAGCGGCCGTTCAGCTTTCTCGCAGGTTCAGAACCGACTATCAGGGAGAGGCCACGATGACCTGTACTTGTAAGGGAGCCGATTCCCATGACCATGATCTCCGATCCGCCGACCTACACGGACTCCGGGCAGATGCCCGGGTCGCCGTGGCACGGTCCTGAGGGCCCGGCCGGCCCCGGCGGGCCCTACGGGTACGGCGGGGGAGGCGAGGGCCCGGGCCACCCGGTCCGGCGCTGGCGCCACCGCTTCGCCCTGGCCACCGTCGCGGTCGTGGCGGGCCTTGGCACATTCTTCGGCCTGCTGACCGCGACCGCGTCTTCCCACCCTGCGGTACTGACCACCGCCCAGATCGCCGCCCAGACCGACCCCGGCCTGGTGGACATCGTGTCCAACCTCGGCCTGCAGCAGGCCCAGTCGGCCGGCACCGGCCTGGTGCTGACGCCGTCGGGCGAGATTCTCACCAACAACCACGTCATCAAGGGCGCCACCGCGATCAAGGTCCGCGACATCGGGAACGGGCGCACCTACGCGGCCAAGGTCGTCGGCTATGACCAGAGCCGCGACATCGCGGTCATCCAGCTCGTGGGCGCCTCTGGGCTGCAGACCGCGGCCCTCGGCGACTCGTCCACCGTGAAGGTGGGGAACAAGGTCGTCGCCCTCGGCAACGCGCTCGGCAAGGGCGGCACCCCGTCGGTCGCCGTCGGTCACGTCGCCGGCCTCGGCGCGTCGATCATGGCCTCCGACGAGGGAGCGGGCACCGTGGAGCGGCTAAGCGGGCTGATCCACCACACCGCGCCCATCCAGCCGGGTGACTCCGGCGGCCCGCTGGTCAGCAACACCGGCAAGGTGATCGGCATCGACACGGCCGCCTCGGCTTCGTCCGGCTTCCAGTTCCAGTCGTCCTCGCGCACCCAGGCCTTCGCGATCCCGATCAACGACGCGGTCGCGCTGGCCCGGCAGATCGAGGCGGGCCAGGCATCGTCCACCATCCACCTCGGCCCCACCGGGCTGCTGGGCGTGGGGGTCGAGTCCGCGAGCCAGGCCGCGGCCAACGGGACTTCGGCCGGCTCCGGCGCAGTGGTCGAGCAGGCCCTGCCCGGCACGCCCGCCGCCCGCGCCGGGATCACCGGCGGGGACGTGATCGTCGCGGCCGGCGGTCAGCGGATCTCGTCTCCGTCCGGGCTGCAGTCGGCCCTGGAGCGGTTCCACCCGGGCAACCGCGTCGGCATCACCTGGACCGACCAGTTCGGCCAGACCCACTCGGCGACGCTGGTCCTGGCCAACGGCCCGGCCCAGTAACCACCGGCACGAGCACCCCGGCCGCCGTCACGCCGACGGCGGCCGGGGTGTTTTGCGCGCGGAGCTGGTAGTTGCGCCGCCGGCGGAATCCCGCCGGGCAGTCAGCCGTCGGCCACGACGATGCCCAGGGTCTCGGCGAGCACCGGCGCCATGGCGGTGAGCTGCGCGGGCGTCACGATGGCACCGCGCAACGAGGTCGCGTCGATGACGAGCCCCAGCTCCGCCGCCCCGCGCAGATCCACCTGGTCCAGCGTGGTCCGGGTGAAGGTGGTCGTGGCCAGCCGGGAGCCGCTGAACGTGGTGCGGGTAAGCGTGGCCCCGGTGAAGTCCACGTCGCGCAGCAGGCAGTTGTCGAAGGTCACCTCGGTCAGCTCGGCGCCCCGGAAGTTCACCGAGTCGAGCTTGCATCCGTGCAGCCTCACCCGGTGCAGCCGGGCGCCGAACGCCTCCACGCCCGCCGCCGCGGTGGAGATGAGCACCGCGTCGGTCCACTCGGTCTCGGCCAGGCTGGTCCCGGTGAAGGCGACGTCGCGCAGCCAGACCGAGGAGAACCGGGCCTGCCGCAGTGCGCCGCCGGTGAACGACACCCCGGTGAAGGCGCACTCAAGGAAGCGGCTGTCCGGGGCGCTGGCGTCGTCGAATGCGGCCTTGTCGAAGTGGTCGCAGTCGTAGTCACCGCGTGGCCGCAACGCGCCCCGGTGGGCCCGCAGTGCCGCGGCGAACGGAAGGTCGGCCAGTTCCTGCCAGGACATGGCACCCATGATGGACCGTGTAGCACGGGGGAGCGACCCCCCTGGCCCCCCGGTGGCCTGGACGGCGCGGTCAGCAGCGGCCGTTGGCGCGCAGCAGGCGCAGCGCCTCCACGGTCATGTGCCCGCGCCACTCCCGCTCCGCCGCTGGTGACCAGGCCATCCAGTTGAACGTCCAGCTCCCGTCGGGCTGCTGCGCCGCAGCCAGGTGATCCAGGCCGGCGTCGATCACCTGCTGATCGAACAGGCTGCGGGCCAGCGAGCCGGGCAGCGGCGCAAAGTCCAGCGGGAAGTGCACCTCGCCCGGGGTTTCCGGGTCGAGCGCCACCATGCCGGCATCGAAGATCATCGGCCCGATCTTTTCCATCGCCGCGCGGGCCCGGTCCCGGTCCGGCACGTGCTCAAGGAACCAGAACAGGGCGCGCATGTCGTAAGGGCTGGCGTCGGACAGCGCGTCGATCCGGGACCAGAGCAGCTCGGTGGCCTGGCTCAGCCACGGGTGCGCCGGGCCCCCGCCCACCTCCCCATCCCCCGTCACGGCCGCCGCCGCGTGCAGCGTCCCCGCCAGCAGCCCGGTGCAGATCGGCGACGCCGGGCTGCCCTCCTCGGGCACCCACCACGGCGCGTGCGGCCAGCCCACGATCGACGGGTCCACGAACACCGCGCCGCCCCCGGGCGGGGCGTGGGCGGCGAGCCACCCGCAGGCGCCGCCGGCCAGCGCGGTGTCCCACGCTCCGGCCTCCAGCAGGACCCGGAGCGCGAAGTCGATGGCCAGTGGCTGGCTGCCTGGGCCGCGGCCGTCGGGCTCCAGTGCGTGGCCGAACCCGCCGTCGGGGTTGCGGTAGGCGGCAACGGCGTCGCGGACCGGGCCGGCGTCGCCGCTACCGAACAGGCGCTCGAATCTCCGGCGCTCGAGCACGCGGGCGCTGGCGGCCAGGAACTGCTCCGCCGCTTCGATATCAGGTGAGGTCATGTGCCCTAGCTGACCATGGCGCCGGTCCCGTCGTCTTGAACTAAACGGACAGCCCGGTGCGAGACTGGTTCCTATGGACTGGCGCCCGGGCTACCGGGAGCAGCCGCCCCCGGCGGGCCTGCTCCCGTCGGTGGCATGCCTGTGGGCGCGGGTCGTCGGGCCCGGGGCCGACGCGGTCGCCGCGGTGCTGCCGGACGCCTGCGTGGATCTCATCTGGGAGCAGGGCCACGGGCTTTTCGTGGCCGGCCCGGACATCGGGCCGGTTCCCTCGGTGACGCCTGCCGGCACGGTCTTCGCGGCGGTGCGGTTCGCGCCGGGCGCGGCCGGGCCCGCGCTGGGGCTGCCCATGTCGGAACTGCTGAACCAGCGGGTGGACGCCGCCGACCTGGGCACCCGGCCGGGCACGGAGCTGGCCCGCGCGCTGCCTGGATCGCTGGGCCCGGCGCAGGCGCTCGCGGTGCTGGCCCGGATGGCCGGGGCGATGACCGCCGAGGGGCCCGCCGACCCGCTGGCCGCGCACGCGGCCAGGATGCTGCGGCGCCCGGGCACGCGGGCGGAGGGCGTCGCCGAGCGGCTGGAGATCAGCGAGCGCCAGTTGCGGCGTCGCTGCCAGGCCGCCGTCGGCTACGGGCCCGCCACGCTGCGCCGGGTGCTCCGGTTCCGCCGCTTCGTGGCCTGGGCCGACGCCGGGGCACCCGGCGGTGACCTGGCCTCCGCCGCGGCCCGGCTGGGTTACGCCGACCAGGCGCACCTCACCAGGGAGTGCGCCAGCCTGGCCGGCCTGACACCGGCCACCCTGGTCGCCGCGCGCCGCCCGGCGGACCAGAACGCGAGCATCAGCCGCTGACCACCCGGATTCTGCCGCTGCCCAGGCGGGCGATGATCCGGCGCGCTCCGGGCGGTCTCATCCTGAGGGAGCCGCCATGCCAGTGGCGGCCCGTGCCGACCGACGATGGAAAGAGGTACCGCCGTGACAACCCCGGTAACCAGCCTGGACCAGCGATTCAGCGACCCGGACGCGGCCGCCACCGGATGGGACCAGACCCGCCAGGCCCTGGAGCAGGCCGAGCTGTTCTGGGTCACCACGGTCCGGGCGGACGGGCGGCCGCACATGACACCGCTCGTCGCCGTCTGGTCCGACGGGGCGTTGCACTTTTGCACCGGCACGGGGGAACAGAAGGCCGTCAACCTGCGCGGCAACCGGCACGTGATCCTGAGCACCGGGTGCAACGGCTGGGATCAAGGCCTGGACGTGGTGGTCGAGGGCGACGCGGTCCAGGTCACCGACGATGAAACGCTCCGGCGCCTGGCCGCCGCGTGGACGGCGAAGTGGGACGGGCGCTGGCAGTACCAGGTGCGCGACGGGTTCTTCTACGACCGGGGGAGCACCGAGCCGGTCGGAGTGTTCTCGGTGCAGCCCGCCAAGGTGCTCGCATTTACCAAGGGTGACTTCAGCCACACGAGCCACCGCTTCTAGCTGGATACTTGGGGATGGCCGGCGCGGACGAGGAGGACTGCGATGCCGTTCTGCACGCTTGTCGAGTTCGAGTGGGATGAGTCGTTCGGACGGGAGCAGTTCACCGCTGCCCTCGGCGAGGCCGGCCCGGCGGGCGAACTGCCGCAAGGCTGCCTGAGCCGGATCACCAGCGTCGATGATGCCGGCGCACGGGTGATCGAGGTGTGGCGTTCGGGGGACGACGCGCGCGCGTTCGCCGAGCAGACCCGGCCCGCGCTGGCCGCGGCGCAACTGCTCGCGCCTGCCCGGGTGGCCGGCTCGAGACCACCAGCTACCGCGTGGCCGGGGCGTAGCGCGCGCTCACCGGCCGGTCGGCGGGGCCTGGGTCAGGTTGCTTTACGACATACTGAAGGCGGAGGCGCTGCCCCCGGCGGGCCCTCCGTTGACCTGGCGAGGAAGGCGATCGAGAGATGGACCTGACCGGTGCCGCCTGGCGCAAGTCGTCCTTCAGCAGCGGGAACGGCGGGGCTTGCGTAGAGGTCGCGATCATCCCCGGTGCCACCGAAGACAGCGGCAGCCTCGTCGCGCTGCGCGACGGTAAGAACCCCGCCGGGCCCGCCCTGCTGTTCACCCCGGGCGAGTGGCGCGAGTTCACCCGCACCGTCCGGGGCGGCGCGGCCGGCCGGGCCTGACCAGGAGGGCGGCCCGCTACTCCGGCCAGGGCAGGCCGGCCATGTCGGCGGCGGCGCGCAGGCCCCTGGTGGCGCCCGGCGGTACCGGCGGCAGGATCAGGCAGTGGCAGCCGACGCAGATCGAGCCGGAGTCGGCGACCCGGTTATTGCCGACCATGAGGGTCCGCTCGGGGGACACGCCGAGCCGCTCGCAGGCGGTCAGGAACGGCTCCGGCGCGGGCTTGGCGATGCCCAGGTCACAGGACAGCACGAACGTGCCGATGAACGCGTCCAGGCCGGTCGCCGCGTAGCCGCGGTCGATGCTGCAGCCGGTGTTGCTGACGATCCCGATGGGCAGGCCCGCGCTGCTGAACGCCTTCAGCACGGCCGGGGTGTCCGGGTAGGGGACCATGGTCAGCGGGCTGGTCTTCCACTCGCCGTACATCAACTCAGCCAGGCCCGGCGCGATCTCCTCGAACGGCGCGTCAGCCGGCCACGTAGGCCTCGCGGTGGTCGGCCCGGGACAGGTTACGGCGGAGCCGTTTCTCGGCCATCAGCGACCGGCTGTGCTCCCGGGACCGGCGCCAGTGCCTGGCCGCCTCCTCCTCGGAGATGTCCACGCCCAGCCGGGCGGCTAGCGAACGGACCATGGCCACCGGAGAGCTGCGGTGGGTCAGCGTGCCACCGTTGTCGAACAGGACTGCGTCGAAGCGCATCGGGCCTCCTCGCGTGGTGCGGGTGTCGATGCGGGCCGGTCGCGCCTGGCGGCTTGTCCGGTCGACCGCGGGGTACGGGCAGCGCTCCTTTCATCCGTAGTAGCGGGCACCAATGCCAAGGTGGTTGAGGACGAGCGCGCCCACCACGAGGACGGCCAGGATCGCGTAGCCCCCGATGTCGACGGCGGTGGTCTTGTGTATGCGCAGCGAGCCGCGCTTCTTGCTGGCGCCGAACAGCGTGCACGGCGACATGCGCACCATGGTCGTAGTGCCTTCGCTGCGCGGGTGAGGCGCTGACAACGACGCCGCGTGGTTTTCGGCTGAGTGTTCACCGGGTGAGCTGTGGATAGGGTCTGGGGGTGAGCGAACGAGCGGTGCTGGTGACCGGGGCGTCCCGGGGGATCGGGCGGGCCATCGCGGTGGCCTTCGCGGAGCTCGGCGACCGGGTGGCGATCCACCACCGCGACTCGGCGGCCCTCGCCGCGGACGTCCTGGCCGGGCTGCCCGGCAGCGGGCACACCGTGGTGCAGGCGGACCTGGCCGACCCGGACGCGGTGCGCCGGGCTGTCGATGCCGCCGCTGCGGCGCTGGGCGGCCTCGACGTCCTGGTGAACAACGCGGGGATCTACATCCCGCACCCGATCACCACGGTGTCCTACGCCGAGTGGCAGGCGGCGTGGCGGGCGACGCTCGGCGTCAACCTGATCGGCGCGGCCAACGTGACCTGGTGCGCGGTCCAGCACATGATCGCCGGGGGCGGCGGGCGGATCGTCAACGTGTCCTCCCGCGGCGCGTTCCGGGGCGAGCCCGGCCAGCCTGCCTACGGGGCGAGCAAGGCCGGGCTGAACGCGTTCGGCCAGTCGCTGGCCCGGGCCCTGGCCCCGCACGGCATCGCGGTGGCCTCGGTGGCGCCCGGGTACGTGGAGACCGACATGGCCGCCGCCACCTGGCCGGCCCGGACGGGGACGCGCTCCGGGCGCAGAGCCCGTTCGGCCGGGTGGCGCGGCCGGCCGAGATCGCCGCGGCGGTGGTCTACCTCGCCTCACCGGAGGCGGAATGGGCCAGCGGCGCTGTCCTCGACCTCAACGGTGCCTCCTACCTGCGGACTTGACTTCCGGCCCCGGTCTGAAATGGCCTCGGCGATGCCACGAGTCTGGCCGGGCCTTGCGTATTGCATGGTTCGTCCTTTATCTACAGGCGCAGCCGGGCCCGGACGCCAAGATGATCCGAGCCGGCCGGCGGGAGGACCTCGCCGCCGCAGCGGGCGACCCGGCGGCTGGTGAGAATGTGGTCGAGTTGCAGCAGCGGCCGGTGCGCCGGGAACGTGCGCCCGCTGACCGCCGGGGCGTAACCGGCCGCGAGCCCGGTGAGCGGCGCCGGCATGTTGAGATCCCCGACGATCACGGTCGGGATGTCGTCGGTGGCCAGGTGCCGGACCAGGCGCAGCAACTGGACCGGGCTGAGCAGCCGGTGAGGTCAGATGCGTGTTCGCGATGCGCAACCGGCCACCGCCCGGCAGTTCCATCGTGACGAGCTGAGCCGCCCGGGGCGTGGTGTCGCCGGCGATGCGGCCGAGGTCCACCACCTCATACCCGGTGACCGGCACCGAGGTGAGCGTCGCCAGCCCCCACTGGCCGCGTGCCGTTTCGTCCGCGATGCCGAAGCTGCGCAGGTCCGTGTCGTCCACCAGATTGGCTCTGAGCAGCTCGGTTCCGAGCGCCGCGGCGATATCGGCGACCGGATCCGGCCCGCTGTGCGGGCGCCACACCTCCTGCAGGACGATGATGTCCGCCTTGAACTGGCGGCAGGCGGCCTCCAGGTCGTAGGGCCGGCCGTCCGCGCGGCGCCCGCAGTGGCTGTTCAGGCTGGCGAGGATCGTTTCTGCGTTGGTTGTCACGAATGCTCCGTCACGAAGACATGAGCGCGCGGGCCCTCCGCGCCGGTGGCACCGGCCCGGGCCCGCCGCCAGGCGATCCCGGCAGACGCCGTCAGGGCCAGGCCAGGTTCAGCTCGGAGAGGCCGAGCCGGAACGCGGCGTCCGCCAGCGGGTCTTTTCAATCCGCCAGTCCTGATGATAGATGCGGGCAATCGAACCACCGCGTACCTCCTACGGCTTGGCCAGGTTGCACGAGCCGGTTGGCCAGGTTGCACGAGCCGGAGCCGTTGGTGCTGTGGCTTGCGATGAACGGCTCACGGTACCTTGCAGTTCAGCCGCACGGCCGCGGCGAACATCGTGCTCTCCGCCGCCTTCGGGGTTCGGGCTGGGCTGGGCACGACCTGCCAGATTGCGCCGTTTCACCGCTCGACCAGCGTGTTCGACGGAAACATGCCCCAAGATTCGCTCAATAATCCCGCATGTTCTAACCAAGGATCGCTAGAATGAGTGGTACCGGAAGGCGGTCTTGTCAAGGAAGGCTACAGTGTCATTGCGTAAGCGAGTGGCAAAGCTGGTGACTGGCAGGCCATTCAAATCGTTTGCGAGAGAAGCCTACTACGCATATGTTGATCATCTTCCAGCTCCACTTTTCTTCCCGGCCGATGTCGTCCGGGCGCGCAATTATGACCGGCAGACAATCGAGATTGCCGCGAAGGCATTGTCAGGTGACGGTAACAGCATCAATGCCGGCGCCAACGCAGGCCATATTCTCAAATCGCTAACGAAACTGTCTCCGATGGGATCACACTGGGCATTCGAGCCAATTCCCCGCTTTGCCACGCGCCTATGTGAAAAATTTCCTAATGTCACAGTGGAGCAGTTGGCGCTCTCCGACCACACCGGAGTCGCCGACTTCAACTACCTTCCAGAAGATCCTGCGTATAGCAGTCTGCTGAAACGACCTGACCTGGAAGCCGGGATGGAAGTCCAGTCGCTCCGTGTAGACGTGCGCCGACTTGACGACTGCATACCCCGGGGAGTACCCATAGCATTTATCAAAATCAACGTCGAAGGCGCAGAGGCCGCTGTTCTCCGCGGTGCCGCTCAGCTCCTTCGTAACTTTAGACCGGTTGTCGTTTTCGAATGTGCGGCAATGAAGCTCGGAGAATGCATACCGGCCCTAGAGCAAGCGGGGCTACAAACTTCGCTTCTTGCTGACTACATGAATGGAAGAAAGCGCACCGCAGACGAAGTGATGAGAATAGGTAGCGAGCGTGGAGAATTCTACTTTGCTGCGGGTCCGCGCTGCGCTGCGGAGACGGTAGCGTAGGCCGCGGATCTGATCCATCCTCGCGAAGCGGGTCGGCAAGCGGCACTCCAGCCAGGCGTATATGACGAGCTGTTGCAGCAAGCCCTAGCGATGCCGTGCCTGGTCTTGGGTTCCTCGCACCCGAGGCCGAGCCTTGCTGCCAAGTGGGCCCGAGGTCGAGTCCCAGGCGAGCGTCATCAGTTGGGAGGAGGCTGGGGCGGGTAAGCGCTAGCGGATCGCGCGAGCGACAATAGGGCCGAAATTCCTTCCCCCTGGCGTGCCTGCCGGTCGGCTGCATCTGCCTCATGGCCTCTTCCCCGCGGAGGCGGATGCGGGGACAAGCAATTGGTGCGATGGAACATGACCTGACAGCTGGCGTCCCCAGTAGGCGCTGCGCTCGCCACGTGCCTGTTCCATTCCCAGAGGGTTTCCGGTGGCAACGTGGACCGGGCCTGCACGCCGATGACGGCCGTGGCCGATTACTGCACGGACCACAGCGGGCGTGGTCACCAGCCCTTCGAGGACGAACACACAAAGAAGTGCGAGTATAAGCCCTTTCATACCGCCAGAGGCCCCGCCCGCCGCTGCGGCGGCCACTTCTAGGGCTGCGGCGACCGTAAGCACGGCAGCGGCCGTCTTTATCCGCCCCGTCGCCCGGCACACCGCGATATAATGAACCTTTGGGATACTTGGCGGGTCGCCGGCAGGCAACGGCGGACAGCGGCACCGCGGCGGCGCGCTCGTAGCTGGCACCGAACATGCTTAGCGCAAGGCGGCCACCCAGGCCCAGCGCGGCCGTCCCCAGCACACCGATCACAACCGAAAGCCGCAATGAGAACCGCAGCTTCCGGGCGACTTTCTGGGGGTCGGCAGATGCGACCGCGAAGAGGACGGTCGCCAGGTGTGTGGGCACGAGATACAGGAAGCCGCTCAAGGTCCAGGCGGCGTAGAATGCGGCGTTCGCCGACGGTGACACGATCACTGTGACTAGTACCGGCATCAGCGACCGCGGCACTGTGATGGCCAGATTCAGCCAGCTGTGGGCGATCGCGGTCCTGCCAAGGCCTCGCAGGACGTGCCAGTTGGGCCGGGGCAGGACGCTGCGTTCCCGGCGAGTCGCAAGCGCAGGGCGACGAGTAGCAGCGACAGCACCGTCGCGGTCACCCAGGACAGGGTGATGCCGGCACCGAACTGGTCGTGAAGGATGATTGCGCAAGCGGGCAGGATTGCCAGCTTGGCGGCCGCGAATCCCAGGTTGCGCAACAGCTGCAATCCGCCACGCAAGAGGCCAATCGTGGCCTGGTCGAACACCAAGGCTGGCCCCGGTCGACTCACCCGGCCGCGAATAGGGTTGCCTGGGCAAGCGTGCTGCTCATATTACGGAAGTGATAGCTGATATGGGGGGCCACAAGGACGAACACAAGCCCGAGGACGAGTGACCCGAGGCCGGAGGTCACGGCGCCACGGAAATCAGGCCGCCGCGGACCCTGCGGCGGGGAGCTCCCCGATCAGGACGGTGCCGAGGCCCAGCATGCCAACAATGCCAAGCAGCGTAATGGCTGACACCGAAGCCGAGCCGTATCCAACCGCGCGCTGGCTGAACAGCCGGGCAGCGAGCGCCCAGTAGGCGAATCCCAATACGGAAGTCACGCCTGTCGTGGCCGCGAGGCTGCTCGCGCCATCCAGCAGGTCGCGGTTCCTGTGCCAGGCGGCCTTAAAGCTCATCCATGGGGAGCGGTAACGCGGCACGGTCAGCGGGCCTGCTCCGGCCGACTTGCTGGTTTCAGATCTGGTCCGCAAGCCGGTCACGACCCGGGTGAATGCTCGTCGGCAGTGACGTAACGGTAAGGCCGGGCAAGGTCAGGCAACAGGTACAGCCTCGCGGCGATGGGGTGACCACCTGTAACCGGGATCATTCGCTGCCATGTCTGGCCATCGCTGAGCGTGAGGTTCCAGGTCGCGCTCACATGCCCTCCGAACGGGTGGTCAGCCGGTAGCGCGCTGTGCCTCCCTGATGGTTGCCGACGCCGAGAGCGGCGACGCGGGCATTGCGGATGCTCGTCGACAGCCATAGCTGCGTGAAGCCGGGATAGGCCTGCTTTGCGGCGCTGGCGAGGGAAAGCCCTACCGCACCAGCGGCGATCACTACGGCAGCGCCAAAGGCCACAGCGTGCCAGGCGGCCAGGCGCGGTGCACCCTCGCCCGGCTTGGCGGCGCGCGTCGGCCTGTGCGGCGGAGGGTAAGCAGCAAGGCGTCACCCGCCAGCGTGGCGCAGGCAGCAAGCCCGCCCAGGCGGCGCGCTGCAGGGGAATCCCGGCCGCGTTGATGGCTACTCCCCCCAGGACGGGCAGTGCGAGCGATAGACCAGCCGCGACGGCGACCCGTTCCAGGCCGATCACGCGAGGGCTGAGGAGAACCTCGGCCCATACGTAGCCGGGACAGACGATCAGCGCGATGCCGAATATGGTCATCACGGTGGCAGGAGCGCCCCACACCGCAGCGATCCAGTAGGCAGCGGACACCGCGGCCGTAATAGCGATGTCGGCCTGGCTACGGCGCATGCCCGGCCCCTCTCAGATCGTAAATCACGATGTTCCCGCTGTCGTAGACCCGGGAGACACCCGGGATGCGGCCGAACTTGGTGAGGTCATGGATCGGAAGCGGATGGGTGTACTTGCGGGCGTTCGGTGAGAGCAGGAAAGTATGTCCATCGGCAGGCAGCGAGCGGGCCAGCCGCCAGTCGACGAGAGCGTAGCGAACGGCCTGAGCCGGGCCCGTAGTTCGTCCGATCGTGTGTACGAGGGTGACGTGTACAGATATGCGACGTCACGAAGCGGAGCTCTGATCGCCGTAGCTACCGAGCACCGGGTAATTACCGAGGTCGGTAGCGAAGCGATTGCCCGCGCCGAGCGCGCGCCGAGCGCCCACCGGCTCGCGGCGATCTCTTCTGGGCCCACAGACTGCTCGAACCCGGCGACCTGGTGCGGCCCTGGCAGCCGCTCCCAGAACGGCGGCCAGCCGTTGACCAGCCCGTTGAACAGGAATGTAAGCGCGCATATTAGGGCCATGGCGGCAACGACGGAAGCTCGCCAGCGCAGAAAGCCGGCGCGAATGAGCCAGACGCCGGCGATGGCGGCAATCATGCTGGCAGGTATGAATACGAATGCCGCCGCCCGGGCCGCCGATTCGTTGCCGTCTACGGCCACGAGGCGGATGACGACGATGACATACCAGCCGAGCGATCCGATGGCCATGCCGACGACCCACGACTGACGGCGGTAATGCCGCCAGACCTGCCACCAGCCGACGGGCAGCAATGCGGACATTGCCAACACAGCGACTGCGGCCAGTGCCTCGTTCCCCGGCGGCCCTGCCGGAGCCGACGAAGCGGCGAAGAACCTGCCAGCGAGCAGGGCACTGAAGCCGTGTAGCAATCCTGCGGCCGCCGGTTGAAAGTAGCCGACAGTCCCAGGGGCGATGAACATTACCCAGCACACAACGATGGCGCCCGAGACCAGCGCCAGGCCAGCAAGCCATGCGGCCGAGTGACGGTCACCTGCGATCATGCTCCCGACGCTGACGACCAGCACGGCCACCAGCATGAAGCTGGTGAAGTGGTGAGTCACTGTCGCCGCGGTGATGGCCAGGATTGCAATCGTGAGCCAGCCCGACCGGCGCCCGGCTGACTGCCCGTTCCCCGCCACCCGCCAGGCGGCGACCAACGCCAGCCCGAAGAATGCGACGGCGAGCGTCTGATAGACGAACATCGAGCCGAAGTACGGCAGATCCGGGTTGCTGGAATATATAAGCAAGGCGACGCCTGCGAGCCGACGGCCGCCGATATGCCGGAAGAGCACGTACAGCAGGCATACGAACAGCAGGTGGGCAACTCCCGCGACTATCAGTCCGGATACGAAGACCGGAAGTCCCGTGAGAGAGGTCAAAGCTGACGTGAGTTCTTCGAGCCCGGGATATCGCGAGCTTA
>CAWDXD010000049.1:0-100550 GCA_963806145.1 uncultured Actinomycetes bacterium | reverse complement strand
CGGCAATGTCTTCGGCACCACCCTTGACGCCGACGACATCCGCTCCCTGCTCTCCTGAGACTCGCTCATCGAGGCCCGCCACACCGAAGCGTCATGACGGCGTCGCGCTCACCCGCGGCCGCTCCCACCCCGGCTAGAACCCGCTGGTCGGGCCAAGTCCCGCCGGCACGCTGATCTTCACCCTCACCGAGCACCTCTGCCCATCCAGCAGCAACTGACCAGTCCAGCACCCTTCGCCAGCTGCACAGCTTCGTGACGCGGGCCTGCTGGCCGGGCGGCCCTGACTGGTCCTGCCCGGCCAGCGTCCGGGCAATGCGGCCCGCGGGGTGGCCGCAGCGCGCTTGCCCCTCGCCTCCCGGGCCCGGGTCGTCTGCTTAACTAAGGCCTCGACCCGTGGCCGCGCGGCCCGCGGCGGTGCAGGGCCACGCCAATCAGGCGATCGTCGCCGAAGCAAGCCCATAAGCCGGAGAAGGGACACCATGGATCTGGAAGAAACGCTCGCCAAGATCGTGGAGCTGAGCCGGGAAGAGCTGCACATTGTGCGCAAGCGAGCCGAGGAGAAAACAGCCCCCCGCGAGCACGGCCATGACTTTCATGAGATGGAGCGCGCCGCCGACCGGTTGGACCACTACGCTCACCTGCTGCGCAGGCTCCATGACAACGAACTCGGCCAGAACTGGCGGCACGCGAGCCTGGAGGACACGCCGCACGGCGCTTAACGATCTCACCCACGGCGAGCCGCTATGACCACCACCCCACCGCCCTGACCGTGGTCCAACCTGACCGCCCCGCGCTCGCCGATAAGCGGCCCGCAGCGAGATTCACCGCCGGTCACCGAGTTTCTGCACGAAACTGACGCCGTCACCAACCGGAATCAGAACCACTTTCACGCGAGGATCGGCGGCGATGGCGTCGTTGATCGAACGAATCGCAGCGACGCTCTCGTCATTCACGAGATCGCCGGTGACGCGGCCGCCTTGGAGCATGTTGTCCAGGAGTATCAGGCCTCCTGGTCGCAGCCGGGTCAGCACCTCTTCGTAGTACTGCGCGTAGCCGGTCTTGTCGGCATCGATGAACGCGAAGTCGAACTGCTCGCCGGGCGGCAGTGAGCGGAGGGTTTCCAGGCCCGGGCCGACCCGAAGCTCGATCCGGTCGGCGACCCCGGCGTCCTGCCACGCCTGGCGGGCGATCGAAGTCCACTCCTCGCTGACGTCACAGCACAGCAGGCGCCCACCGGGACCCAGGCCCCGCGCCACCGCGAGAGCCGAATAGCCGGTGAACGTGCCGATCTCCACCGCCCGCGTCGCTCCCATGGCCCGGACGAGCATCTCCATCAGCACCGCCTGGTCGTCGCCGATCTGCATTCCCGCGGCGGTGCCGGTCTTCTCCTGCGTGACGCGCTGCAACGCGAGTTGGTGAGCGTCGGGCGGGGTGGAATGCGCTGCTGCGTAGTCATCGATCACTGCATCGATGAACTGGCTCCGCCTGCGCGCGGCCGGTGGGCTCATTACCGTCCTTCTCCCTTCCGGACTGCCACTTGGCTGAGGTCCGCATCCTCTCATCATTGACCTAGGCACTTGCGTCGCCGGCGATCACATCGGCACGAACCCGGCCCGGTCAGTTTCAGCGTCCCGGCGGTGCCTGGCCGTCCGCGGGTTTGGCGTCATGGTGTTTACTGGTAGTGGTTGTAGTGGAAGTTCGTGTTCGTGTGACAGCGCCTGCGAAGTTCTGACAGCGGGCGCCGCGGATTTCACAGTCCGGCTTTCCAAGCAGGCGGCCCGCAGCAGCCCGGGAGCCGCGCACGCGGATCCCGAAGGTCGTCTCAGCAGGAGAAAGCACAATGGCACAGGGCACAGTGAAGTGGTTCAACGCCGACAAGGGCTATGGTTTCATCGCCCCCGACGACGGCACCGCCGACGTCTTCGTTCACCACTCCGCCATCAAGACTGACGGTTACCGCAGCCTCCAGGACAACCAGCGGATCGAGTTCACCGCCACCCAGGGCCCCAAGGGCCCGCAGGCCGAGGACGTCCGCCCGATCTGACAATCCGGCGCCGCCGACAGGCGGCGGGGAACAGCCAGGCCCGCGAAGCAACCAGCTCGCGATGGCCACGACGGTCCCCGCCGCCCGTCCGCGGGCGTTTCGGATGATGGACCTGATGTGCCTTCTCGTGAGGACCGCAGTCGCGGCCGGTGAATCTTGCACCGTTGCCTGATCAGGGTCCCGGCTTCCGGCCCCAGGCCTGGACGTAAATAGCCGACAGCACGAGCGTTTCCGGGTCATGCGTCCCAGGATGGTGCCGCGATACTCGATGGGCACGGTCGCGGCCGGCTCGTCGGCCGGCGTGCCGTCCGTGACCACCAGCAGCGGCCCGTCCGCCACATCCAGCGACACCTGGGCCCAGGTCAGGTCGAGGCCGCGGCGGACCTCCCCCGCCAGGTCGCTGAGCAGCCCGTCTGAGCCGGGCGCCTGGATCAGGCTCCGTCCGAACCGGTTGAGGTTCGCGTAGCCGGACAGCCGCGAGCCGAGCACCCACCGGTCGGCGGCATGCTCGAGGCGCCCCCGGATGGCCTGGCCGCCGGCGGCGGCCGTCACGCCGACCACCACGGCCACGGCGGCCGGGGCAGCCAGGCTTGTCAGCAGGCCAGCGGTGACCGCGGCGATGGCGACAGCGATGCCGATCGATGCACGCAGCACGCGGTGCACCAGCGCGCGCCGCCCAGGCTCGTCGATACCGAAGACACCGGTGTAGAACAACGCCACGAGCATCGCCGCGAGCGCGGTGGCTATGGCCAGCGCGGACAGCACGATGGCCACGACGTTGGTGGCCGTGCTTTCCTGGTCGGCCTCCCACCAGAGCAGGAACAGCGGAACCCACAGGCTGAACGAGCCCGTCGCGCCGATCAGCAGCCAGCGGATCTGGCGCCGCTCGGCGGCTTTGCCCTGCCGGTAGCGCAGCGCGAGCAGGACGACACCGGCCACGGTCCAGAACGGATAGGAGTCATACGCCGCCACGAAGGTCCCGCGCAGCGGCGCCAGGGCGGCCAGGGACACGCCGCTGCGCACTATGGGCACACCCTGGCCAGGCACCCCGGTCAGCGCGATGTTCGCGGCGCTGACCGCGTCCAGCAACGGCAGGAGCACGGCGACCACGGCCGACGTCCAGATGACGACGCGTTCGTAGCCGCGCTGCGGGCGGCCGGACGGGAACAGGCCGATCATGCCGATGACGGCGACTTCGTTGGCGGTGCCGGCCCATTGGCACAGCAGTGCGACCAGCGCAGTGATCGATGCTCCGGTGCCCCAGTGACGTTCGGCCATCGGGAGAAATACGTCACCGAGCGCCGTCTGGACGCCGAACGCGGCGCCGACGCCGACCAGCCACCAGACCACCCGGTTCTCCGGGCGGCGCAGGAATCCAATCGCCCCGATCACGCAAAACGGCAGCGGCCCGACCAGGATCCAGCCGACTTCAGAGCCGTCGCCGGTGGCTAGTGACACGCCGAGGGCAGCAGCGAGCGTGCCGTAGCCCAGCACCGCCAGCGCGGCAATTGCAGCCCGCATGCGTTCCATTGTGGGAGCAGCCGACGGGAAACGCCACGTGGCCAGCCGCAACCCCACCTGGAGGTTTACCGCACCCGGTGCTGCGGCGTACATGATTCAGCCGCACGGCGCCGCGGCCTAGCGTCGCCAGCATGACCGAAACTCAGGCACGCAACTGGGCCCACGCGGCGGCGGCGGCCGGGGTGATCGCCAACGCCCTGTTCATCGCGTTCTACGTCAGCTTCGCAGTTCAGCAATTCGCCGGGCCGCGCGGTGTCGCGGCCATCCTGGGATCGGCCGCCGATTACGCCGGCATCCCGCAGAACGTGCTGCTGGCCGTCGTCACCGGCGTGGTGTTCCGCTTCCTGAGCCGCCAGCAGCGATCCGACCAAGTCCTGCAGGTCGCAGGCGCGATGGCGTTCGCGACCGCGGCGGTCTGCGGTGTATTGACGGTGACCGGCCTGCTGCCCGGCGTCAGTACTGTAGCGGTCGGCGCCGTACTCGCTGCCACGGTGTGGCTCCTGGCCATCGGCATCCGCGGCACCCGGCTGCCCGGCCCGCGTCGCGCCCACGTGGCCCACTATGCCCGGCTGATCGCGGCCACGATGCTGGGCTCCGGCGTGGTGACGCTGACCGGTTTCGCCATCGGCGTCGCGGCCGTCGTGTGGACGGGGCTCATCGCGGGCTGCCTGGCCTGGCTTTCGATCCCCCTCTGGATCCTGGCCCTGGGCCGGGCCCTGGTGCCATCGCGGGCCGTCCTCGCGATCCCAGAAACCGCCGCCTCGGCACATCGAAAGGAAGCATGACCATGAGAACCGCGTACCGGGCGCTCGCCTACCTGCTGGCGTTGTCCGTCGCCGTACAGGCATCACTGATCGCGTTCGGCGCCTTCGCCCTGGAGAACAACATTGACAACGGTCCCGTCTCCGACGGCGACACCACCGGCGTGACCCTGCACCACTCCTTCGCCTACGTCGTCCTACTGGTCGCGGTCGCCCTCCTCGCAGTCTCTTTCGGCGCCAAGGTCACCCGCGGCGTGCGCTGGGCGGCGATCCCGCTCGTCCTTATAGCGGTGCAGTTCTGCCTCGCTTACGCCGCCTACTCCGCGGCCATCATCGGCGTGCTGCACGGCCTCAACGCGCTGGCCATCTTCGCGGTCGCGCTACTGGCCGGCCGCCGAGTGCCGAAGACAGCACCCGTGGCGCAGCCATCGGCCCCGGAGGATGCCCCGGTTTGAAATGCCAGGACCGACCCTGTCCGGCCGCGAGGGGTTCGGTGTGCGCGGCGGCCCGGCCAGGCGCTGTCAGGGCAGCCCAGGCGCGCTCTCGCCGATATCCGGCCGCGCATCGATGCCCGCCAGGGCGGACGCCCTGTAACGGGCAGCGTCAGAACTGGACGCCGCGAGTCAGCGCGCCGTCCACGAGCAGGTTGGCACCCGTGATGAAGCTTGCAGCCGGGCTAGCAAGGAACACCGCAGCGCGAGCGATCTCCTCAGGTTTCGCCATCCGGCCGGTCGGGTTCAACGCCATGGCCTGGGCGAACAACTCCGGAACGTTCTGCTCGATGTTCTCCCAGACACCACCTGGAAAGTATGTGTTGCCCGGTGACAGGCTGTTGGCCCTGATGCCTTTAGCGGCGAGCTGGTAAGCCAGCCCCTGGGTGTAGTGGATGATCGCCGCCTTGAACGTGCCGTAAGGTCCCGCTGCGAAATCGACTTCCCTGCCGGACACGCTCGCGATCGTCACGATCGAAGCCGCGTCGCTCCGCTCCAGGTACGGCATGGCTGCGTTCACCAGGCGGACCGTGTGCATCATGTCCACCTCGAAGCTTGCCTGCCAGTTGGCTGGTTCGTCCGGGATTGCCAGCGCACTCACGTTGGCCACCACGATGTCCAAGCCGCCGAGCGCGGCAGCGGCGTCCGCGACCCATCGCTTCATGCCCTGCTCGTCCGCGACGTCGAGCACGTGGCCCGTTACGGTACTGCCGCGCTTGGTCAGTCCCTCCGCCGTGTCGGCGACATCGCGCTCGGTGCGCGCGCAGAACCCGACCGCAGCGCCCTCGGCGGCGAGCGCGTCCACGATCGCCCGCCCTATCCCTCTGGTGCCGCCCGTCACCAGAGCACGACGTCCCTGCAGTCCCAGGTCCACCTTCAGCCTCCTCGGTTAATCCGGCAGATCGCCCGGCGGCATGCGCGGACGTGCACGGCTCACGTATCGCTGCTGGCGACCGGTTACCACCCGGCCGCCGCGGCGGCCTCACGCAGGTTCCGGTGCATGCCGCCGTAGGCGGCCGCCGGGGGAAGCAGGGCCTTCGCCACCTTAGCGACGGCGCTGTAATTGGCGTCCACGACGTTGGCGAGCGGGGCCTGGCTGGTCTGTGACAGCAACTGGTAGGCGTCCATCTTGTCCAGCCCGTACAGTTCGCCGAGCCACATCACCATGCCGACCTGGCTCACCCTCCAGGCGTCTTCCAGGGGACGGCTGGACCCCACGACCACGAGATGCTCATCGGTCTCGATACGCGGCCAGGCCGGTGCGCCGCCCTTGATCAAATCGACGATCAGCGTGACGTCCATCGCGCCCTCCACGGCGGTGCCGCACGCCTCGCCTTCGCCCTGCCGATAGTGTCCGTCACCCACCGAGAACAGAGCGCCGTCCACGTTGACTCCTAGATAGCACGTCGCGCCGGCCCGCATTTCCGGGGTGTCCATGTTCCCGCCGAACGTGTCCGGCACCAGCGAGGAGCGGACCTCACCGGCCGCCGGCGCCACGCCAACAGTGCCGAGCATGGGATCCATCGGCAGCTCAAGGCGGAGGTCGCTGGCCTGGGCCTGGAACTCCACCGTCCACCGCTCCCGGTGCACCTCGTAGATCCAGGTACGTTCCGGCAGCGGGTCCTGCAGCGTCGCGGTGCGGTCGGTGCTCGTCAGCCCGCCGAAGAGCGGGATCGTGCACGATGCGCCGAAGTTCCGCGCCGGGCTGAGGCCGGCGAAATGCAGGGCCAGGGTGTCGCCGGGCGCGGCCCCCTCCACGTCGAACGGGCCGGTCTGCGGGTTGACGAACGGCATGGTCAGCGCCGTGCTGGGCATGTCTGTGACGCTCCGGATGTTGCCGCAGAACGCGTCCTCCGTCCACAGCCGCAGCGCCGTTCCCGGCCGCACCTTCCGGACGGGCGCCACACCGCCGAACGTGAACGCGTATTGCGCGCGCTCCGGGCGGAACTCGACAACCTCCATCGGCGATCTTCCTCTCCCGCTCAACGCAGCGACACATGCGAGCTGTTCAGTTCCTGGATGCTGGGAACCCCTAGCAGCCGAAGCGTGCGGGTCATCTCCTCGGTGAGGATGGCGATCGCCCGGTCCACCCCTCGCTCGCCACCGGCCATCAAGCCATAGAGAAAGGCCCGCCCGACCAGGCATGCCTTCGCGCCAAGGGCGAGCGCAGCGACTATGTCCCCGCCGTTCATGATCCCGGTATCAAGCAAGATCTCGGCCTTGTCCCCGACCGCGTCGACTATCGATGGCAATACCTCCAGTGGGGCGGCGGCCCGGTCCAGTTGCCGTCCGCCATGGGCGGAGATGATGATCCCGTCCGCACCGTGGTCAACGGCAGCGCGGGCGTCCTCTACGGTGTGGATCCCCTTGAGCAGTAGTGGGCCCGGCCAGGCGGCGCGCAGCCATTCGATATCGGCGAACGTCACCGACGGGTCGAACATGGCGTTCACCAGCTCAGCGACGGTGCCGTGCCACTCGTGCAGGCTCGCGAACGTCAATGGCTCCGTGGTGAGCAGGTTGAACCACCATGTTGGGTGGACCGCCGCGTCCAGCACGGCGGACGGGGTGAGCGCGGGCGGGATCGTTAGCCCATTGCGGACGTCCCGCATCCGCGCACCGGCGACGGCCGTATCCACGGTCAGTACAAGCGCCTCGAATCCCGCAGCTCGTGCCCGCTCGATGAGATCCTTGCCGGCGGCCCGGTCCCGCCACACATAGAGCTGGAACCACTTGTTAGCGTCCGGCGCCTCATCCGCCACCTGCTCAATCGAGGTGGTGCCCATCGTGGAGAGAGTGAAGGTCACCCCGGCCCGCTGTGCGGCCCGCGCGGCCGCCCTCTCGCCCTCGTGATGCATCATCCGCGTGAACCCGGTCGGCGCCAGAGCGAACGGCAAAGGCCAGCGCCTCCCGAACACCGTGGTGCCTGTATCGGCAGTGCTCACGTCGCGCAGCACCCGGGGATGGAACTCCACCCGGGCGAAGCTCTCCCGCGCCCGGCGCAGGCTTATCTCCTGTTCGGCAGCGCCGTCGGTGTAGTCGAACACGGCCCGCGGGAGGCGACGTGCGGCGATCGCCCGGAGGTCAGCGATCGTATGCGCGCGTCCGAGCCGCCGGTCCGTAGGGTCGAGCGGCACCCGCCCTGGATGCAGCAACGGCTGGAGCTCTGACCACCGCGGCAGCCGCCTGCGTACCAATGCCACCCTCCTCCGGCTCCCGCCAGTGTGTCCCGTTCCCCGTTGGCCCCGCAAGCAGCCCCGTTCCGCGCAGAGATGCGTCGGTGCGTGGCCAGACCTTCCTGGCCCCGTAGCGCCGTAGTTCTGTCAAGGCGGAGTTCGGCCCGGGCTTGTCACGCGGCCGGGCCGGAGCCAGCCCCCGTCGCGAGCGGAGAGTAGCTCGAAGGCACGCGTGCCGGAGCCATGGCGGTGCCGACGACGGCCGGGCTGACGAACTTGGGGGCCTTCGGCAGCGCCGTATGCTTCACCTGCGTGATGGTGAAGCCCGCTTCCTGGATGGAGCCAAGCGTGGGGCGGTTGCAGTCACAGCAGACGACGAGCCGGTTCAGCCAGTTCATCCGGTCCTGCAAGTGGGCTCTGTGGGGGTCGTCGGAGCGCACGTGCTCGATGAACAGCAGCTGGCCGCCCGGCCGCAGTACGCGCAGCAGTTCCCGCAGCGCCCTGGGCTGATCGTCGACCCCGCACAGCACCAGCGTGGAGACCGCTGCGTCGAAGGTGTCGTCGTCGAAGGGAAGATCCTCAGCCGGCGCGCGCAGGATCATGGTGGCGGGAGCCTGCTCACGGGCTTTGCGCTGCAGGCGGCGTACCATCGGCAGCTCGGGTTCGGTAATCGTCAGTGCCTCGACGGCTGGGCCGTAGAAGGGCAGGTTCGCCCCGGTACCGCCGCCGATCTCAATCACATGGCCTTTCGCCCCGGCCAGCAGGCCCTGCCGGAATGCGCGCAACCCGGCCTGCTCGCTCTTGGCCATCTGGCGGTCGTACGTCAGGGCGAAGAACTTGGAACGGAGAGTCATGGCTGCCTCAATTCGTTGCCGCTTGGATCGCTGGTGACGTGAACGTAACGAGATGGATGACCCTGGCGCATGAGGCGAACGCCCCATCTTGACAAGATGAATGACGGTGCCCCGGGCAGGACGACGAGCATCCCGCTTTCGGGTCAAGGCGGGTTAAACTTCGCTGATGGCGAGGGAGGGGCGATCGACGGTCCGAGGGTTCGGCTAGCTGAGCTTGTCGCAGCGCTGTCGCTTGGCGTGGATCTGGGGTTCGGCCAGCCCATGGAACACGTCCTGCGCCAGTGCCTGATCGCGCTGCGGCTGGCTGACCACGCTGATCTCGGCGAACGGGACCGGGTGGCGGTGTATTACACCGCGCTGCTGGTCAATGTCGGTTGTCACTCCGATGCGCATGAGCAGGCAAAGTGGTTCGGGGACGACATCAAGCTGAAGTCCGGCAAGTACGCCCTTGAGCTCGGCAGCGTGCGCGCGATGCTGGCAACCATGCGGCTGGTCGGGGCCGGCAACCCGCCGTTGCACAGGTTCCGGGTCGGGCTTGAGTTCGCCATGTCCGGGCGTCGTGAGCTGGATGGCATGATCTCCCAGCATGCGAGGCTGGCGCAGACACTTGCTGAGCAGCTTGACCTTCCGGGCCAGGTGCGCGAGGCAGTAGGCGCGGCGTACGAGCAGTGGGACGGGCGAGGCTGGCCAGGCGACCTGCGCGGCGGGGCGGTGCCGATCGCGGCGAGGATCGCGCAGCTCGCGGAGTTCGTCGAGGTAGCTCATCGCGTCGGCGGGACGGAGGCCGCGACGGCACTCGCCCGCCGCCGGGCAGGCAGGCAGTTCGACCCGGCGCTGGCGGCGCTGCTGTGCGATCAGGCACAGGAGATCCTCAGCGGCCTGGAGGCTGCCCCGGCGTGGCGAACCGTGATCGCTGCCGAGCCGGCCCTTGCCATCGACCTATCGGCAGAGCAACTCGACAGCGCGCTGACGGCCATCGCGAACTTCGTGGACCTGAAGTCACCGTTCACCCTTGGCCATTCGGTCGCGGTCGCTGACCTGTCCGAAGGGGCCGGCGATCGGCTCGGCCGGCCACGCGCGGAGGTGATGCTGCTGCGGCGTGCCGGGCTGGTGCATGGCTTCGGGCGGCTGGGGGTGTCGAATTCGATCTGGGACCGGGCAGGACCGCTGAGCGCCGGCGAATGGGAGCGCATCCGGATGTATCCCTACCTGACCGAGCGCATGCTGCACCAGTCTGCCGCCCTGGCGCCGCTCGGCGAGATCGCGGTGCAGCACCGCGAGCGCCTGGACGGTACCGGATACCCGCGGGGACTTTCGGGCGGCGCGATCTCCAGCCAGGCCCGCGTGCTGGGGGCAGCGGACGCCTACCAGTCGATGCGTGAGCCCAGACCGCACCGGCCCGCGCTCTCGGCGCAGGAGGCGGCCGCGGAAATGCGCGCCGAAGTCCGCGCCGGCCGCCTGGACGGCACGGCCGTCGATGCCGTGCTTGAGGCGGCCGGCCATCGCCTGCCGCGCCGCAGGGACTCCCTCGCGGGCCTGACCGCCCGCGAGGTTGAGGTGCTCATCCTGCTCGCGCGCGGCATGTCCAACAAGCGGATCGCCGAGCGGCTGGTGATCACGCCCAAGACCGCAGGCAACCACGTGGAGCACATCTACGCCAAGATCGATGCGTCCAATCGCGCCGCCGCAGCGATGTTCGCCGTGCAGCACGGCCTGCTCCCTGAAGAGAAAACCGCCGTACCGCAACGTTCTTGACCGCCGCACCGCGACGTTCTTGACCCGGACAGGTGCCTGAAGATGAGGCAAACGCCTCACGACATCTCGCCGCACCGGGCCTAGCGTCATGGCATCACAGTGATCATCCGCAAGAGGAGATGAGCCAGATGCCAAAGACTTCAAGGGACAGCGTCAGCAGGGTCAGGGACTTCGGCGTTGCGGAGGACAGGAGCGAGGACCTCGGCGGTTACACGGTCAACTTCGTTTCCATCCGTGCCGACAACGACCTCGCCCCCCTGCTCGCCGGACTGCCCGGGGGGCAGTGCCCCTGCCCGCACTGGGGCTATGTGATCAAGGGCCAGCTGACCATTCGTTACGGCGACCGAGAGGAAGTCATCGGCGCGGGCGAGGCTTACTACATGCCACCTGGTCACACGCCGGCCGCGATCATGGGGAGTGAATTTGTCCAGTTCAGCCCCGCCGACCAGTTGCAGGCCGTCGACGCGGCCATGGCGAAGGCCATGCAGCAGATGCAGGGTGCCTGAGCCGGTTCCGCCAACAGCCGGCGCTTGCCCGGCGGTCGGGCGTAGCGCCTCGCCTGGTGCTACGCCCGGTGGGCCTCGTCAGGACCGGCTCAGAACACGAGCGTGAAGTATCCGGCGTTGCCGGTGGGGATCCGGTAGTACCCGCAGCTACTCGAAAGGGTGGCGAGCAGCGTCAGCCCTCGTCCTGTCGCTGCGCTGGCTGGAACGCCCACCGGTAACGCCATGGCGGGCGATGTGTCATAAACATCCACCTGTAACTGACCGTAGGCACAGCTAATGACGAGTTCGATGGCCTTGCCCGCCTCATGTCTGAGGGCGTTGGTCACCAGTTCGCTGGTGAGCAAGACCGCGACGGAAGGGTCGACGGGGATGTTCCAGGCACGGATGGCCGCGCGGACCTCGTTGCGGGCCGCGGCCACCGCGGCCTGCCCCGCGGTCAGCGTGATGCGCAGTTTGCGCGGCGCCGCCGGGCGGGTGAGCGCCATCGTGTCCATCTGGGTTTCCTTACCGGGCTGATAGAGCCGGTCCGTGGCCGGCCCGGCTCGCTCGGGGCGGGCCGGCCCGCAGGAGATCCGGTCAGCCCGCGAGAGATCCGGTCAACCTGCCCTGACACGCTTGATCTTGCTGTTGCAACACAAATACTGATGCAACTTGCAGTGACAGACATCGGTCAGCTGACGGATCTTTGGAGCCCGGAGCGGCTCGTGGAGGCACCTGGGCGGCCGCCTGGGGCCCCAGGCGGCCGCCCACCGCTGAAGAGCCGAGACCGGCAGACCCGCCTGGGCGTGCCCGAGCGACGATGATCATCCCGTCCACCAGTGCTAGCGGGAGATCTTTGACCCCCCCTGAACTCGGTCCTTGCCCCTACCGGTACGAGCCAGGGCAGAATGGCCTCGTGACATCGGCGAGGCCCGCAATGTCCGGCCTGCTTCCGCTGCGCGACACCGATCCGCGCGAGGTGGGCGGATACCGGCTGCTGGGCCGCCTTGGCGAAGGCGGCCAGGGCGTCGTTTTCCTGGCCCTCAGTTCTGCCGGAACCCAGGCGGCGGTCAAGCTGCTGGCGCCGACCACGGACCCACAAGTCCGGAGCCGCTTCCTGAAGGAGGTCGCCGCGGCGCAGCAGGTTGCCGGATTCTGCACCGCGCACGTTCTGGATGCGGGAATCTTCGAACGGCGGCCGTTCATCGTCAGCGAATACGTCAGCGGGCCATCCCTGGTGGAGGTCGTCCAGCAGCACGGGCCTCGCAGCGGCGCGGTGCTCGAGCGCATCGCCGTCGCGACGCTGACCGCGCTGGGCGCGGTGCATGCCGTCGGGATGGTGCACCGCGACTTCAAGCCCGGCAATGTCCTCCTCGGGCCTGACGGCCCGGTGGTGATCGACTTCGGGCTGGCGGCAGTTCCCGGCATGACTACCACGGGCCTTTCCGGGCAGGTCGCGGTGGGGACCCCGGCGTTCATGGCTCCTGAGCAGCTGGCCGGAGCACGCGTGACCGCGGCGGCCGACATGTGGGCGTGGGCCGTGACCATCGCGTTCGCGGGAACCGGGGACCTGCCCTTCAGGGGCGAGTCGTTGACAGCCACGGCGTACGCCATCCTTCATGCCGAGCCCACGGTGGGCCAGCTTCGCGAACCGCTGGGCTCCATCGTCCATCGCTGTCTCAGCAAGAACCCCGCCTTCAGGCCCTCCGCCCGAGGCGCGCTGAGCCAACTGGTGGCCGCCGGAGCGCGGCCCGAGGGACCGCTCCCGCCGGAGGCCCCCGCTGTCCCGATCGACGAGCAGCCACCCAGCCCACAGCCCGCATTTGCCGTGGTGCCCGAGCCAGGGCGCGGCAATGGCGATGGCCCGAGCAGCGCTCGGCCGGCTGCCGCCGAACCACAGGCGGCGCAGCACGGCGGTGGCCACAGCCGGTGGCGCTGGGCGGCCGTTCTGGTCCCGGTTCTGCTGGTTGCCGGTGTCATCGGAATGGCAGTCAACCTTGCCGGGCACGACACACCACCGCAGCCAACGGGCCAGCACCCGGGGAGCAGCCCGCCGCTCAGCAACGAGGATGCGGTGCGAAACCAGGCCGTCAGCTGGATAGTGCATCAGGTCAGCCGGGCCGAATACGTGGGATGCGACGTGCAGGTGTGCGCCGAGCTGTCCAGGGCAGGGTTCCCGAACCTGTCGACGTTCGGCTCCCAGTCCTTCGACCCGCTCAGCGTTCAACTGGTGATCGCCACCGCCGCCGTCCGGGCACAATTCCGTGACCGGCTGGAGGTCTGGGCCCCGGCCATCATCGCGGCCTTCGGCTCCGGGGATGCCAGGATCGAAATTCGGTGGGAATATCCGGGCGGCGCTGCCGCCTATAACGCCGTTGAACAGCGGTATGCACGCGCCAGGAAAGCCGCGGACGCTCAGTTGCTGGCCAACGACCGGTTCACGTTCCCGGCCCCGGCCCAGGCGGCGCTCCGTACCGGTCAGATTGACCCGCTGCTGCCGCAACTCCTCGCCTTCATGGCGCGATACCACCCGGTGCAGGTCGTGGACTTCGGCGGCCAGTCGCCTGGCGGCGGACCTGCCGACCTCATGCGGTGGGTGGATCTGGCAACGCCGGACACGGCAGCGCACCTCACGCGCGCTGAATTCCTGCCCTGGGTACAAGAGGTTGTCCACTCGCAGCGGGCCCTATATCACTCTTCGCTGAGCCAGCTCAGGTTGCCTACCGGCCAGACCGTGCTCAGGATCACCTACCCTGCGCCGAGCCCGCTCAGCCCCTCTGGCTGACGGTCAGCACCGTGGGATGCCTCACGGATTCCGCTCAACGATGGGGCGGATAGCCCGGCCCGGGCCATTGCTGGGCCACCCGCAGCGCCGGAACCGACGGGGGCTACCATGCCGCCATGAATGGCAAGGTTTGCGTAGTCACCGGCGCGACCTCCGGGATCGGGAAGGCGGCAGCGGCCGCGCTCGCAAAGATGGGCGCCCTGGTCGTGCTGGTCGGGCGCGACCAAGGCCGCGCCGAGGCAGCCGCGGCCGCGATTGGCGCAGCGGCAACGGTGCCGCCGAAGGTGGAGATAGCCGATCTCGCCTCGATGGAGCAGGTGCGCGCGCTGGCCGGGCGGCTGGCCTCGCTGGAGCGTATCGACGTTCTCATCAACAACGCCGGCCTGGTGCTAGGCGAGCGCCGGGTGACCAAGGACGGCTTCGAGCATGTCTTCGCCGTCAATCATCTGGCGCCGTTCCTGCTGACCAACCTGCTGCTGCCGAAACTGACCGGGTCCGCGCCCGCGCGGGTGGTCACGGTCACCTCTGACGCGCACTCCGCTGCCAGCCTTGACCTCGATGACCCCAGCCTGGAGCACGGATGGAATAGCTGGCGTTCGTATGCCAACAGCAAACTGGCGAACATCCTGTTCACCCGCGAGCTTGCCCGCAGGCTCGACGGCACCGGGGTGACCGCCAATTGCGCGCACCCGGGAGTCGTGCGGACCGGGTTCGGCCGGGAAAGCAGGCCGCTGCTGCGGTTCGGCCTGACGCTCGCCCGCCCGTTCCTCCTCTCGCCCGAGCGCGGCGCGGACACCATCGTCTACCTGGCCAGTTCGCCCGATGTCGCGGGGGAGACCGGCGGCTACTACGTCAAACGGCAGCGGCGGGAACCGTCGGCCGCCGCCCGCGACGATGCGGCGGCGCGGAAGCTGTGGGACATCAGCGAGAAGCTGACCGGCCTCACTCCGGCCCAGCCCGCCGGAACGTGACACCGGCGGATCCGCACACCCGGCCCTCCTGCCCGAGTGTCCGGCCGAGGTCAGGTGCGCGTTGCTGGCCGGGAGGCGATGATAGGCCTCGCGCCATGAGCCGCCGTACCATGGCCTCCCGTGGCCGGGAGCGCGGCCGAGGGCAAGGGAGCATGCGGGTTGACGGGCTATATGAGGGACTGGCTTGAGCGGCCGGGTGAGCCAGCATCCGACCTGGACCTCGTCGTGCTGCTGCTCAATTCGCTGGACCTGCTCGAAGATCCGCCTGACCGGCTGTCCGGGCTGGGCTGGCTGCGTGAGGTGCTGGCCGCGGTAGGCCGTGACGACATCGGCGGTGCGCTGACGGCCGGGGATCTCGCCGGGCTCCGGCAGCTACGCGAATCACTGCGGGCTGTTTTCCAGGCCAGGTCGCCCGCCGAAGCGGCGTCGCTGCTGAACGCCATGCTCATGCACGCGTCCGCGGTGCCGCAACTGGTGGCATCCGGCGACGGCCTGCGGCTTCAGGTGGCTCCCGGGGCACGGGGGCTCGCGGCGCTGTCGGCACGGCTTCCGGCGGCCCTGGCCGAGTACATCGCGCACCGGGGCACCGGCCGGCTCGGCACCTGTGCGGCGCTGCCCTGCCAATGCGTCTTCTTTGACCGCACCCGGGCGCAGACACGCAGGTTCTGCTGCACCGCCTGCAATGACCGGGCGGCCGCCCTGCTCTACCGCCGCCGCAAGCGCGCCGCCGCCAGCTGAAACAGGTGGGCCCCGCCCCTGCGTGGCGGCGGCCGGTTCGCAAGGGCGGGGGGCTCACCTGCCCGGGCAACCATTCGGTATACCTTCGCGTCAGCTCCTTGACGACTTATACCACCCACGCTAGCTTCGTCAGCACCAAAGTGCCTTATTCAACTGACGGAAGCAGGGGTCCATGGTGCGCAGGCTGATCGGCAAGGCCGCCCTCGCGGTTGCGGTGGCGGGGGCCCTGGCAACGGTGGCGGCCACAGCACCACCCCCGCCAGGCAGGACACCCACGTCGCCGCCGGTTACCCAGGTGAGCGTCCAGGACATCCGGGTGCCGGTCCCCGGCCAGCAGCCAGTCCCGGCCTACCTGGTCCGGTCCGCTGGCACCCTCAAGCCCGGCAGCCAGGCCGGAATACTCTTCCTGCACTGGCTCGGGCAGATTCACAGCGACAGGACCGAATTCCTCGCCGAGGCAATCCAGCTGGCTCCCCGGGGCGCCGTGTCCCTCCTGCCACAGGGCGTCTTCCCCTGGCGAGTGGCGCCCAGCGGGAAACCGAGCGATGTGACGGCCATCAAGCGGCAGCTCGCGGTCTTCCAGGCCTGCCTCAACTGGCTCATCTCGAGGGGTTATGTCAGCAGGTCACGGATTGCCGTCGTGGGCCATGACTACGGGGCGATGTACGGAGCGCTGCTCGCCGACTCCGACCAGCGCGTGCATGCCGCCGTCCTCGCCACCCCCGACGCGACCTGGGGCCATTGGTTCGTCAAGTACTGGCTGGGTTTCACCGGTAGCCGCGCGGCACGCTACAAGGCGCTGTTCACCAGCCTTCAGCCGGTACGGCACGTCTCACGGCTGGGCAGCAACGAACTGTTCCAGTGGGCGGGGCGAGACATCTTCGTCAATGCCAGCGTGCGCAAGCGGTTCGCCGCTGCCGCGCCGCTGGCGCAGGCCGGCTTCTTCCCCGCCGCGGACCACCAGCTGACCACCGCCGCACAGATCGCCCGCGACAAGTTCCTCGCGACCGAACTGGGCCTGTCCGGCTGACCGTTCCGGCGGGCTGCCGGAGGGGCATGGGGAGGGTGGTCCCCGGCACACACCGGCCCTAAGGTGGCAACCAAGGTCACCATCGGTCTGCGCCGGTCGTGGCGTGGCGTGCCCGACGCACCGTGCCCGGCGCACCATGCGCCGGGGCCGCGCCGGCCATCGGCCGGTCCGGCAAACAGGAGGGATCCATGAAGACCAAGGCCGCGGTCGTGCGCGGAACAGGCCAGGACTTTGAGGTCACCGAACTGGAACTCGATCCCCCCAAGGCCGCTGAGGTGCTCATCCGGTACGTGGCCGCCGGCCTGTGCCAATCGGACCAGCATCTGCGTAGTGGCGACCTCGTGCCGCGCTTCCCGATCGTCGGCGGTCACGAGGGCGCCGGGATCATCGAGGAAGTCGGGCCTGGCGTCACTCGGCTCGCTCCCGGTGATCACGTCATCTGCTCGTTCCTGCCGGTCTGCGGCCACTGCCGGTGGTGCGCCACTGGCAAGTCGAACCTGTGTGACTTGGGCATCAGCCTCCTGGACGGGTGCATGCCCGACGGCAGCTACCGGTTCCACGGCGGCGGCGAGGACTTCGGCGGCATGTGCATGCTCGGCACGTTCTCGCAGTACGCGGTCATCTCCGAGCACTCCGCGGTCAAGGTGGACCCGGACCTGCCGCTGGACAAGGTCGTGCTCATCGGCTGCGGGGTACCGACGGGCTTCGGCTCGGCGGTGCACGCCGCGGCCACCGAGCCCGGCGACACCATCGCCATCTACGGCATCGGCGGCATCGGCATCAATGCCGTCCAGGGGGCCGCGCTGGCCGGGGCGCGGAACGTGGTGGCGATCGACCCGCTGGCCAACAAGCGCGAGGCGGCCGAGCAGTTCGGCGCCACGCACAGCTGCGAGACCGCCGAGCAGGCGCAGGAACTGATCACCCAGCTGACCCGCGGCGTGGGCGCGGACAAGGCGATCGTCACGGTGGCGGTGGTGACCTCCGAGGTCGTCACGCACGCGTTCAACGCGATCCGCAAGGGCGGCACCGTGGTGGTGACCGGGCTGTCCGACCCGACGAAGACCACGATCGAACTGCCCGGCGCGATCCTCACCCTGTTCGAGAAGCGCATCCAGGGGAGCCTGTTCGGTTCCGGCGACCCGTTCCACGACATCCCGCGGATGGTGGAGCTCTACCAGGCCGGTGACCTGAAGCTGGACGAGCTGATCACCGCGACCTACACCCTCGACCAGGTCAACCAGGGGTACCAGGACCTGCTCGACGGGAAGAACATCCGCGGCGTGATCCTGCATGACAGTGCCTGAGCCGGGCGGGCCACCCGGGTCGCTGGGCCGCGCGCCGCCGATTGTCGGGCTCCGGCGGGAGCGCGAGGTTCTCACGGTCGCGCTGGAAACCGGCCGGCACGTGGTGATCGAGGGCCCGCCGGGCACCGGCAAGTCCACGCTGCTGCGGGATATTGCCCGTCATGCGGGCAAGGCTGTGGTGTTCGCGGAAGGCAACGCCGAACTCACGCCAGCACGTTTGATTGGACAGTACGATCCTGCGCAGGTACTGGCCGACGGGTACATACCCGCCGCCTTCACTGACGGCCCGCTGCTGCGGGCGATGCGGTCCGGCGCACTGTTGTACCTGGAGGAGTTCAACCGGGTCCCGGAGGAGACGCTCAACGTCCTGATCACCGTGCTTGCCGAAGGGGAGATCGCGGTGCCCCGGCTCGGCATGGTGCGCGCCGGCACCGGGTTCCGCCTGGTCGCCGCCATGAACCCGTTCGACGCGATCGGGACCGCGCGGGTGAGCCACGCCATCGCCGACCGGATCTGCCGGGTCGTTCTCGGTTACCAGGACGCCGCCGCCGAGCGTGCGATCACCACCGGGGTCACGGGCGAAAACGGGGCGGTCGTGAACTTCGCGGTGACCCTGGCCCGGGCAACCCGGGAACACCGGGATGTCCGGATGGGCTCGTCTGTCCGGGGCGCGATCGACATGGTGGCGCTGCTGACCGGCCTGGCGCGGATGCGCGGCGAGCAAGGCATGGCCCGGGCAACGGCCCGCGACGCCGCGCACGCCGCGCTGTCCGGGCGGATCCGGATCGCCGACGGCTGCGACCGCGCCCCGGAGTCGGTGATCGACGAACTCCTTGGCGGGTTCTGGCCGGAGGACGCGCCGGCGCCGCTCCCCCCGGATGGCCGCGTTCCCGGCGACGACGCGGTACCGGGACGGCCGGGGAAAAGCTGACGGCCTGCCGCCACGGGCGGCAGGCACCGGCCATCGCCGGGCGTCAGCCTCGGCGGTCCGCCGCGACCGCGCCGGAACCGGCGCCCGGCGGACCATCGGCCGCGCCGAACTGTCCGCCAGGCACGAAGTCTTCGGTGCCCTGTCACCCGAGCTGGGCACGCTCGACGAGGATGTGCTCGCGGAACTGCTGGCCGCCGACCCGGACATGGCGGTAACGCTCCTCGCCGACCTGGCCCGTGCCACCGACCGTGAGTTGCGCGCGGCGGCGCAGCGGCTCGCCGCACGGATCTTCTTCCGGCTGGGTGCTGCCGGACAGCGACCGGCGCGGGGCACCCGCCGGCTCGGCGCTGGCCGGGCCGAGGGGGACCTGGACCTGGAGAAGACACTCGACCGCTGGTCCGGATTCTGGCCCCCCGACCCGGGTGATCTGGTGACCAGGTCATGGCGGGCGCACCGCCGCACGGTGTGCCTGCTCATCGACCACAGCGGCTCCATGTCGGGGCTGGCGGTGGCCATCGCGGCCGTCGCGGCGGCCAGCGTGGTCCTGGCCGCCAGTGAAGGGGGATGGGGAGGCGGGCGGGGCCTCACGCCGGCGATCATCGCGTTCAGCGGCGCCGTCACCGTGCTGCAAGCTCAGGGCACCCGCCGCGATCCCGCCGAACTCGTCGGCGATCTGGTGGCGCTGCGCGGGCACGGGATGACCGACCTGGCGGCCGCGCTGCGCGCCGCCGCTGACCAGATGGCCGGCACCGCTGCCGGTGACCGGACGGCGGTGCTGCTGTCCGACTGCATGCCGACCGCTGGCGGCGACCCGGCGCTGGCGCTGGCCGGGATCGGCCGGCTGCACGTGCTCTGCCCGCTGCCGACCCCCGAAGCCGAGCAGGCCGCCGCCGCCCTGGCCCGCAGGGGCGGCGGCGTGAGCCAGCCGGTGCGCAAGCTCACCGAGGTGGCCCCCGCCCTGACCCGCGTCCTGTCCTGAAGCGCCCCCGGCCCGTGGCGACTCCCGACCGCTACCAGGATCGTGACCATGTGCAATGGCCGCTCTGGCGCGGCTCGACGGCTGCCAAACCGCAACCCCATTCGTGATCATGACTTAGGTGTTGCTAGCGGAACACCTAAGTCATGATCATCACGACGTGAGGTGGGGCGGAGGAGTGGTCCGGGAGGCAGCCGTTTCGGGGTGAGGGCGGCGGTTCTTCGGCTGGCGCTGCGCCCCTCAGGCCTCATTTGGCCCCGGCAGCTTCATGGCCGGGCGGCACACGGTCCGCGGAGCGGTTTGCCGGGCCGGCGCGGAACGGGTGCCAGGCGATGACCGGGCGGACCGGGGCTGTGCTGCGCGCGCGCAGCGCGCCTGCCCACACCCCGGTTCCGTAGGCGACGTCGTCGGCCAGGTGGCCGAGCACATACCGGACCGGGTCCAGCGACTGGCGGCGGGCGGACCAGGCCGTCAACGGCGGCCCGAGCAGCAGCGACGCGGCCGCGGCCCGCCGGGCCCAGCGCCGTGCCGGGGCAGCCCCGCCCGGCGCCACAAGCGCGGCGGCCAGCACGGGCATGCCGTACTGGCAGGCATACCGGCCCACGCCCAGCCAGGTCTGCCGTGTCGCGGTGAGCATCGCGGGCACCACGCCACGGGCGGGAATCCCGGCCCGGTGCACCGCCCGGCGCATGGCCAGCACCGACCCGGTGAAGCTGATGCTGGCCACGGCGGGGCTGCCAGCAAGCAGGCCGACGACGGTCAGTGCCGGCCACGGGTGCAGCACCAGCGGCGGCACCTGGCCGGGGTGCCGCAACGCCAGCGGCGCCGCCGAGGAGCCGTAGCGGAACCGCCGCGCGAGCAGTGCCGCCCAGCCGTCGGGCTCGTGGTGGGAAACCCGGACCGCCGGGTCGTAGCGGATCCGCCAGCCCGCGGCGTGCAGCCGCCAGACCAGGTCGACGTCCTCACCCCAGCGCAGCGCCGGGTCGAAGACGCTGCCAGCCCCGGCGCCCTGGACGAGGGCGGCACGCCGGGCCACGAGCGCCGCCGTGGGCACGTAAGCCACCCGGGTCCCGGGCACCACCCGTGCCTCGGCGTCACCGAGGTCCAGGCAACAGGCTGCCGTGGTGTAGCGGCCGGCCCAGCTGGGCCTGGCCGGCACCGCCACCATCCGCGGGGCCGCGGCCGCCACCGCAGGATCGGCCAGGTGCGCGGCGAGCCGCTCGATCCAGCCCGGCTCGGGCACGCAATCGCTGTCCAGGAACGCCACCAGGTCGGTGGCCACACTGAGCAGGCCGGTGTTGCGCGCGGCACCAGGGCCGCCGTTGACCGGCCGCCGCACAAGTGCCGCGCCGTGCGCGGCGGCGACATCCGCGACCGCACCCGGATCCTCCGATCCGTCGTCCACCACCAGCACCGGATAGCTGTCCCCCAGGGCGGACAGGCAGCGATCGAGCAGGGCAGCGCGGTCCCGGACCGGGATGAGGACCGTCACGCCGGGGCGGGAGGCCAGCTCAGGGGGCCGCGGATGGGCCAGGCCGGTGTCGGTCAGCTTGCGCGCCAGCCTGCCTGCGGCCTCGCTGCGCACCGGCCCGGCCCGCAGTTCCGCCAACGCCGCCAGGCCGGTCCTGGACAGCCGCAGCACGCGGGCGGGCGCACCGCCGAACAGGATGTCCTCCGCGAGTTGCTTGGTGCCAGAGTCGAAGACCACACCGAAGCCCGCGGGCAGCGGCGGGGCAGCGGCGCCGTTGCTAGCCGCACCGCCACCGGCCGCACCGCCACCGGCCGCACCGCCGTGGGCCGCACGGCGCCGAGACGACCCGGCGCGGCTCATAGTGCGAGGCCCCCGTCCACCGGCACGATGGCGCCGGTCATCCCGCTGCTCGCCGGGCTGGCGAGGAAGGCCAGGACGGCGGCCACCTCGGCGGGGTCGAGCAGCCGCCGGACGGGCTGCTGGCTGGCGAACGCCTGGGCCCCGGGCAGCGCATACAGCCGGGCGCTCTGGTCAAGGATCGGGGTGGCAGTGGAGCCCGGGCTGACCGCGTTCGCGGTGACGCCGCTGTCGGCCAGTTCAGCGGCGAGGGCACGGATCAGCCCGGCGACGCCCGCCTTGGCCGCACAGTACGCGGCGAGCAGCGGCAGCCCGCGGGTAGCCGCCGCGGAGGCGACCGCCAGGAACCGCCCGGACCTGGGGGCGGGACGGCGCAGCAGCGCGGGGACCGCGGCCCGGGCGAGCGACAGTACCCCGCCGAGGTCGACGTCGAGCACCGCCTGTTGCTGGGCCAGCGGAACCTCCCAGAGCGGGACCCCGCCAGCGATAACTCCCGCCACCGCGATCGCCGCGTCCAGGCCGCCCCAGCGCTGCTCGGCCTCGGCCACGGCAGCCGTGACGGCATCCGGGTCGCGTACGTCGGCGACGAAGGACCGCACCCTGCCGGGTACCCCGGCGCTCTCGTTCGCCCGGCTGACCACCCCGGACAGGTCGGCGGGCGAGGCCATCGGGTAAGGCAGCGCGGGATCGTCGGCCGCACTGTCCGCGGCGAGGATCGACCAGCCGTCGGCGGCCAGGGCCAGCACGGTGGCTGCCCCGATGCCGCGCGCCGCCCCGGTGACCACCGCGACCCGGCCGGTCATGTCAGTGCCTGCCGCGCAGGACCAGGACCGCGGTTCCCGGGGCTGCTGCGTCGTGCCTGAGGCGCGCCGGCCAGGACCAACTCAGCGCTCCGGGACGAACCCGGCCAGGGGGTTCGGGTTGCAGGCGGACACCGGGGGGCGGCCGGACACCGGCGGCCGGGCCAGCAGGGTGAGCGGGACCGGCCGGCGCTCCCCCGTCCGGTACGGGGCCGTCCGGTGGGAGTGGTCGGGCGAGGGCCGCGGTGCGGGGGCGGCCGCGGCCGCCACGAGCGCCTGCTCGCCGTGGCCCCTGACGCACTCGGGGTCCGGGCCGTCGAGTGGCAGGCCGGTGAAGAACTTCGCCGCCATGCAGCCACCGCGGCAGCTGCCGAACGCCGAACAGGATTCACAGGCTCCCCCGGCCTGCGGGCGGCGCAGGTCGCCGAACAGCTCCGAGTGCTGCCACACCCCGGCGAACCCGCCCGGATCCCGCACGTTCCCCGCCAGGAAGCTGGGATGGATGGCGAAGGGGCAGGCGTACACGTCACCGACCGGGTCGATGAGGCACACCACCCGCCCGGCACCGCACATGCCGAGCCCGGGCAGCGCGGTTCCGTAGCCGCTGAGGTGGAAGAACGAATCGCCGGTGAGCACGCCGGTGCCGTGGGCGACCAGCCAGTCGTACAGTTCGCGCTGCTGGCCAGGGTGCAGGTGCAGTTCGTCCCAGACGTCGGCGCCGCGGCCTGATGGGCGCAGCCTGGTAATCCGGAGCTGCGCGCCGAACCGGTCGGCGATGGCCTTGAACGCATCGAGCTGGCCGACGTTGTGCCGGGTCATCACCACCGAGATCTTGAACCCGGCGAACCCGGCATCCGCCAGGTTCCGCATGGCGCGCAGCGCGACCTCGTAGGAGCCGGGGCCGCGCACCGCGTCGTTCACCCCGGGGGTCGCCCCGTCCAGCGAGATCTGCACGTCCACGTAGTCCCGGCCGGCCAGCCTGCGGGCGATCTCCGGCGTGATCTTCACGCCGTTGGTGGAGAACTTGACGCCGACGTCATGGCCGGTCGCGTAGTCGACGAGGGCCCAGAAGTCCGGCCGCACGGTCGGCTCGCCGCCGCCGATGTTGACGTAGAAGACTTGCATCCGCTGCAGCTCATCGATGACCGCCATGCACTCGGCGGTCGTCAGCTCCCGCGGATCCCGCCGTCCGGAACTGGACAGGCAGTGCACACAGGACAGGTTGCAGGCATAGGTCAGTTCCCAGGTCAGGCAGATCGGCGCCTGCAACCCGTGCTGGAACTGTTCGGCCAGTGGCAGCGGCGCCGTGGTCATCGGGTGTCCCGCTCGCAGATCATCCGTGACGCCGCCAGGGTCTGCAGGGCATGTGCGTAACGCATCAAATCCTCGGCCTGCACACCGGCAGCCGTGCATGCGGCCCGGGCGCTCGGCTGCGCGCCGAGCGAGCGCACCACCGCGAGCAGGGCCGGGCTCTTCAGGAACGACAGCTGCCGCGTGCCGAAGTGGTAGAGCAGCGCGCCGAACGCTTCGGGACGGACCCGTACCTGGGCGTCGAGCTGCCAGGGTGCGTCCAGGTCGAACTGCCCCACGGGCTTAGTAGACGCCGCACATGCCATCGATGGAGACCTCCTCGACGAGGACATCGCCGGCAAGATCGGCGGCGAGGTCGTCGCCGGGGCCGGTGACGGCCGTCTCGTCGGTCAGCTCGGCGGCGGGGGCGTCGGCCATGGTGGCTCCGTTGTGGGCCATGGTGGCTCCTTTGCGACGTGGATACGGCCTATATTCGTCACAGTGTGCCGAATATAGGCAGGCTAACAGGCGGCATGCTGGAATGGCATCAGGGAGAGGGGAACCAGCCGATGAGCGTGGCTGCGCCTCCCGCCGGGAGCGGGCGCCGTGGGCGCCCGCCCGGCACCAGCCGGCGCAAGCTGGAGCTGATCGCGCTGCGGCTGTTCACGGCGCAGGGTTTCGAGGAAACGACCATCGACCAGATCACCGCCGAGGCGGGGGTCAGCCGGCGCGCGTTCTTCCGCTACTTCGGCTCGAAACCGGATGTGCTGTGGGGCGAGTTCGACTCCGAGGTCGCCACCATCCGGGCCCTGCTCGATGAGGTCCCGGCCGGCCTGCCGGTGATGGAGGCGGTACGGCAGGCGGTGCTCGCGGCCAACCACTACCGGGCGGCCGACGTGCCCGAATTGCGTGCCCGGATGGCGCTGATCGGGTCCGTGCCCGCGCTGATGGCCAGCGCCGCGGTGCACTACGACGCGTGGGAGCGGGCCATCAGCGATTTCGTGGCGCGCCGCGCCGGGCAGCCCGCCGACTCGCTGTACCCGCTGGCGGTGGGCCGCGCCACCCTCGCGGCGTGCCGGGCCGGCTACGACCGGTGGGTCGTGCACGCCGACGCCGACCTCACCGTGTACCTCGATGCCGCCCTCCGCGCGCTCGCCGCCGGTTTCGCCGACGACGCTCTCACCGGGGAGCCCCGCGGCGCGGGCCGCGCCGTCACGGCAGCCCGCTGCCGCCGCTAGTCAGGAGACCCGAGATGGCCAGCACCAGGGATTGGTTCGAGACGGTCGCCGAGGCGCAGCGCCGTGCCAGGCGGCGGCTGCCCCGGTCGGTGTACCTGGCGGTGGTGGCCGGCGCCGAGGCGGGCGTGACGATGCACGACAACGTCAGGGCGTTCGCGGAACTCCGCTTCCGGCCGCACGTGGCCGGGCTGCCCGCGGAACGCCGGCTCGGCACCGCCGTCATGGGCCAGGAGGTCAGCCTCCCGGTGCTGATCTCCCCCACGGGGGTGCAGGCTGTGCACCCGGATGGCGAGGTCGCGGTGGCGCGGGCAGCGGCCGCCGCCGGAACGGTCATGGGCCTGTCCTCGTTCGCGTCCAAGCCGGTCGAGGAGGTCGGCAAGGCCACGGACAAGCTGCTTTTCCAGTGTTACTGGGCGGGCAGCCGCGACGACATCCTGGCCCGGGCGCAGCGGGCCCGGGAGGCCGGCGCCAAGGGCCTCATCGTCACGCTCGACTGGGTGTTCGACTCCCGCCGCGACTGGGGCAGCCCCTGGATCCCGGAGCGCCTCGACATTCAGGCGATGCTGCGGCACGCCCCGCAGGTCGCCGTCCGGCCCGGCTACCTGGCCCGCTGGATCCGCAGCGGCTCCCTGCCCGATCTGGGCGTGCCCAACTCCGCCGCCCGTGACGCGCAGATCCCCAGCTTCTTCGGCGCCTACGGCCAGTGGATGGGTTCGGCCCCGGCCACCTGGGAGGACCTGGCCTGGCTGCGGGAGCAGTGGGACGGCCCGTTCATGATCAAGGGCATCACCCGGCCGGATGACGCACGCCACGCCGTCGACATCGGCGCCACGGCGATCTCGGTCTCCAACCACGGCGGCAACAATCTCGACTCCACCCCCGCGACCATCCGCTGCCTGCCGGCCGTGGCCGATGCCGTCGGGGACCAGCTCGAAGTGCTGCTCGACGGCGGCATCCGGCGCGGCAGCGACGTCGTCAAGGCCGTCGCCCTCGGCGCGTGCGCGGTCATGATCGGCCGCCCCTACCTGTGGGGCCTGGCCGCGAACGGGGAACGCGGTGTCAGCAACGTGCTGGAGATCCTGCGCCAGGGCATCAGCGAGACGCTGTACGGGCTGGGCAAGGCATCCATTCACGACCTGACCCGCGACGACGTCATCGTGCCCGACGGGTTCACGTTCAGCCAGAAAGGCTGACCGGCCGATCGGCAGGCGCTCAGTCCCGGAGCTTGCGGAGAATGCGGGCGAGGTGGGCGCGATCCGCGGCGCTGAGCTGGCCGAAGACCCGCTCGGCCTCGGTCCCGCGGGCCGCCCGGATCGCGTCGAGGACGCTGGCGCCCTGCCCGGTCAGCCCGACCAGCGTGGCCCGGCGGTCGGCCGGGTCAGGACGGCGCTCGGCCAGGCCGCGGGCCTCAAGGGTGTCGACCACCTCCGTGACCGAACGCGGCGCGATGCGCAGGTGCTCCGACAGTTCCGACAGGCGCATGTCTCCGTCGCGGCCGAGGACGCGCAGCGCGCGGAAGGCAGAGGGCGTGATGTCCCAGGGGGCCAGCGCCTCATGGGAGGTTTCCCGCAGCCGCCGCGCCACGGACCGGAAGGCCTCCGACAGCGACTCGTCGGCACCCGCAGCCGGATCCCGCTCAGCCGTCGCGTCCTGACTCACCGGAATAGCATAGCAACGGTTGCGGTTGTAGCCTCATATTGAGGTAACCTCAGTAGTTGAACTCGGCGCGTAAGAATCGAGGAACTTCTTGGCAGCACCGCGCGCGTTTCGAGAAATCAGCAGCTCCGGGCGGACTCGCGGCGGGCGGACCGTGACCGCTGCCGAGAAGGCGCAGGCACATGAGGTGTCGCTGCGCCGCATCGGTGCGCTGTTCACTCCCTACCGCTGGCAGCTCGCGGTCGTCACCGTGATCATCGTCGCCTCCTCCATCGTCGGGCTGGCCTCACCGTTCCTGCTCCGCGCGGTCATCGACACCGCGCTGCCGGAAAAGAACGTGCGGCTGCTGGCGTGGCTCGTGATCGGCATGGTCGCCGTGGCCGCCATCACCTCGGCCTTCGGCGTGGTCCAGACATGGATCAGCACCAAGGTGGGCCAGCAGGTGATGCACGAACTGCGCACGAGGGTCTTCGCCCACCTGCAACGCCAGTCCATCGCGTTCTTCACCCGCACCCGCACCGGCGAGGTCCAGTCCCGCATCACCAACGACATCGGCGGCATGGAGTCCGTGGTGACGTCGACCGCGACCTCCATCGCCGCCAACTTCACCACCGCGATAGCCACCGCCGTCGCCATGGTCGCCCTGTCCTGGCGGTTGTCGCTCATCTCGCTGGTCGTCATGCCGCCGGCGATCTACCTGACCCGCAAGGTCGCCCGGATGCGCCGGGCCATCACCACGCAGCAGCAGCGGGAACTGGCCGACCTCAACGTCACCATCGAGGAAGGCCTGTCGATCAACGCCATCCAGCTCGCCAAGACGATGGGGACCGGGCCGTCCCTGATCCAGCGGTTCACCCAGTCCTCCGCCCGGCTGATCGACCTGGAGCTGCGCTCCCAGCTCGCCGGGCGCTGGCGGATGGCCTCGCTGACCGTCATCTTCGCCGCGATCCCCGCGATCATCTACCTCGCCGCCGGCCTGCCGGTGACCGCGGGCACGATCACGATCGGCACCCTGATCGCCTTCACCACGCTGCAGAGCAGCCTGTTCCGCCCGATCACCGGCCTGCTCAACACCAGCGTCTCGGTCATCAGCTCGCTGGCACTGTTCGCGCGGATCTTCGAGTATCTCGACCTGCCGGTAGAGGTCGCCGATCCGGCGAACCCCGTCGAGCTTGACCCGGCCAAGGTCACCGGGCACGTCCGTGCCGAGGGCGTCAGTTTCACCTATCCCGGCGCCGACCGGCCCGCCCTCTCCGGCATCGACCTGGACATCCCGGCCGGCAGCGCGCTCGCGCTCGTGGGTGAGACCGGGTCGGGCAAGACCACCCTCGGCTCGCTGATCGCCCGGCTCTACGACCCCGGCAGCGGCAGCGTCCGCATCGACGGCGTGGACATCCGCGATATGCGGCTGACCGACCTGGCCGCGGTGGTGGGCGTGGTCAGCCAGGAGACTTACCTGCTCCACACGACAGTCCGGGAGAATTTGCGATACGCCAGGCCGGGCGCGACCGACGCCGAGATCGAGGACGCCGCCCGTGCGGCCCAGATTCACGACCTGATTGCCGGGCTGCCCGACGGCTACGACACCATGGTGGGCTCCCGTGGCCACCGGTTCTCCGGCGGGGAGAAGCAGCGCATCGCCATCGCCCGGACCTTGCTCCGCGACCCGCGGGTGCTCGTGCTCGACGAGGCGACCAGCGCCCTGGACACGGAAACCGAGCGCGCCGTCCAGCAGGCGTTCGACGCCCTGGCGAAGGGCCGCACCACCATCACCATCGCGCACCGGCTGTCCACCGTGCGCAACGCCGACCAGATCGTGGTCCTGGACCATGGCCGTATCGCCGAGGCGGGCACGCACACCAGCCTCATCTCCGGCAACGGCCGGTACGCCCTGCTCGCCGCATAATCCGGGGCGCTCCCGGGCCGGCCACGCTCCGGCTCCGCGGCGCGAAATACTTCCTGGGGGGTGTCGATTCCGGCGGCCGGCGTTCGTGACCAGAGTGAGCTCGCCGGTCAGGGCGCGGGCCGCAGGACAAGGAGATCATCATGGGCAAGCTGGTCGTGACCGAGTTCATCTCCCTCGACGGGATCATCGAAGACCCGGGCGGCGCCGAGGGCACCGAGCAGGGCGGCTGGAGCTTCCGCCACCCGGCGGACGAGGGCCAGGCGTTCAAGGGCGAGGAACTGGAGCGCGCCGACGCCCAGCTGCTCGGCCGGGTCACCTACGAAGGGTTCGCCGCGGCGTGGCCGGCGATGGAGGACACCACCGGTGAGTTCGGCAAGAAGATGAACGCGATGCCGAAGGTGGTCGTCTCGACCACCCTCACCGAGGCGGCGTGGAACAACACCACGATCATCTCCGGCGACCTTGCCGCCGAGGTCGGCCGGATGAAGGAGCAGTACCAGGGCGACATCCTGGTCGCGGGCAGCGCGACCCTGGTGCACGCGCTGACCAGGCTGGGCCTGGTCGACGAGTACCGCCTGATGGTCTACCCGGTCGTGCTCGGCAAGGGCAAGCGGCTGTTCGGCGAGGACAACGCGGGCGCGGACCTGGAACTCGCCGAGTCACGCAAGGCGGGCCCGGACGTGCTGCTGCTGGTCTACCGCCCGGCGAAGCCCGCGGCAGAGTGAGGCGATGACCCAGGTCAGCCGGCCGGTGCGGCGTGCCGCCCGGCCGGCTTCACCTTGGTGCCGTTAGCGTGCTGGGCGGCCTTGGCCAGCAGTTCCAGCTCGTCGACCAGGTAACTGGCGAGCGTATCTATGTCGGGGACCAGCTCACGGCAGCTCGTCAGCCCGAAATGCAGCCTGCCGAGATAGCCCACCACCGTGATGTTCAGCCCCTGCCCGGCGGTGATCACCGACACCGGGTAGTGGGCAAGCAGCTTGGCCCCGCACAGGTAGACCGGCACGTTCGGGCCGGGGACGTTGGAGATGGTCACGTTGAACGGCGGCAGCCGGTGCAGCAGGCCGGTGGCGAACACCACCCGCGCGGCCCGGGCGGTGAGCGCGGGCAGCGCGAAGTCGCTGATCTGGTCGACCAGCCCCTGCGGGATGGCGGCCTGCTGCGCCTTGGCGACCTGCGTCGCGGCGTGCGCAAGCTCCAGCCGGTTCTGCGGGTCCGCGGAGTTGGTGGGCAGCGCGGCCAGCATGGCCGACACCTTGTTGCCCAGTGCGCCCTTGCTGGCCGGGTCCCGGACGGACACCGGGATCATCGCGATCAGCGGCGGCTCGGGCAGCGCCTCGTGGTCGGCGAGCCAGCGCCGCAGCGCCCCCGCGCACATCGCCAGGACGACGTCGTTGACCGAGACCTCAAAGGTGTTCTTGACCCCCTTCACGACGTCCAGGTCCACGCTGCGGAACGCCACCCGGCGGTGCGGCGTGATCGGCTGGTTGAAGGGCGTGGCCGGGGCCCGGCCGGGCGCGGTCAGGATGACCTCGCCGTCGCCGCGGTTCAGGCCCAGCATGCCGCCGACGAGGCTGCCGGCGGCCGGCGCCAGGGCGGGCAGCACGCGCGCCATTTCATTGGCGATACGGACGGTCTGCACGGGCCGCCATGCCAGCCGCGCAGCGGCGAGCGCGGTCAGTATGGCCGGGCCTGGGGGCCTGCGCGGCGTGAACGGTTCGCTGGGCGGCACCTCGCGCCCGGCCGGGCTGAGGTCCAGCAGCACGGTCAGCAACTCGGTACCGGACACGCCGTCGATGGCGGCGTGGTGGATCTTCGTGTATACGGCGGCCCGCCGCTTGGCCAGCCCGGTGATCAGGTAGATCTCCCATAGCGGCCGGCTGCGGTCGAGCGGCCGGGCGTGCAGCCGGGCGATCTGCTCGGTGAGCTGGGCCTCCGAGCCAGGCCGCGGCAGCGCGATCTCGCGGATGTGGTACTCGATGTCGAAGTCCGGGTCGTCGATCCAGTACGGCTGGTCCAGGCCGAGCGGCACGTTGAGCAGCTTGCGGCGCAGCACGGGAACCAGCGGCAGCCGGCCCGCCAGCACGTCGGTGAGCCGGGCCAGGGTCAGCGGCTGCGGCGCGTCCCTGGGATCCAGCACGGACACCCCGCCGACATGGCCGGTGGCATTGGCCGTCTCCAGGGCGAGGAACGCGGCATCAAGGCCGGTCAGTTGCTGCATCGCGATCCTCCTCGGCGAGACCCGGGTTCTGCCGCTTCAGGTCCACCCTGGCACCGGACGGATCCACCGGGCAATCTCCCCAGGCCGGAGAAGCAACCGTGATCATGATGTTTTGATCGCTCTGGCAGCCAGAACACCATGATCACGGTTACCTCAGAGGTCGTCCTCGATATCGCCGGGACCGTCCTGGCGGAAGTACTTGCGGTCCTCCGCCTCCATCGCGGCCACGTCTTCCGCGGCCGCCCGCTGGATCTCTTCGAGCTTCGGGTCGGGCGGATGGCCCCGCGGCATGACCAGGCGCTGGAACAAGCTCGGCCCGCCGGACTGCCTGCGCTCACGGAACCTGGACAAGAGACCCATCGTTGGCTCCTCGGTCGACACCCTTCGGCGTTCCCCGCGGGCGGCCGTTCATTCCGCAGACGGCCGAGTTCGCCCGGCTCACCACCATGACGCCAGGGTGAGGTAGAGCAGGTACCCGTTCAGCAGCACGATCAGGGCGGTCACGCCGACGGCCGCGGCGCTGGTCGGGCGCCGGTTCACCAGCGGGCCCATGATGTCGGCGCGCCGGGTCAGCAGGACCAGCGGTACCAGCGCGAAGGGGATGCCAAAGGAGAGCACCACCTGCGAAACCACCAGGCTGGCCGTTGGCGGCAGCCCGGCGCCGAGCACTATCAGGGCCGGCAGCATGGTCAGCCCGCGGCGCACGAACAACGGGATGCGCCGGCCGAGGAACCCCTGCATGACGACCTGGCCCGCGTAGGTGCCGACGCTGGAGGAGGACAGCCCGGAAGCCAGCAGCGCGACCGCGAACGCGAGCGCGGCGCCGCCGCCCGCGATACGGCCGAGCGCCTCGTGCGCCACCGGGATCGAGCCGCCGTCACCCAGGCCGCCGGACCGGTGCGCCAGCGCCGCGGCGACGCACAGCATCGCCAGGTTGACCAGCCCGGCGGCGCCGAGGGCGATCACCACATCCAGCCGCTGGAAGCGCAGCAGCCGGCCCCGCTCGGCATCGTCCCGGCAGGACACCCGGGACTTGGTCAGCGCCGAGTGCAGGTACACCACATGCGGCATCACGGTGGCCCCGATGATGCCCACGCAAAGCAGCAGGCGGCCGTCGCCCAGCGAAGGGACCAGGCCGGAGCCGACGGCGGCCGGGCTGCCCCCGACGGTCAGCAGGTCGTAGGCGAAGCCGAGGAAGACCAGGCCGAGCAGGGCGGCGATGGCCAGCTCGAAACGCCGGTAGCCGCGCTGCTGCAGCGCCAGGACGCCGAACGCCACCACGGCGGTGACCAGCCCGGCGGGCAGCAGCGACAGCCCGAACAGCAGGTTCAGCCCGATCGCCGCGCCGACGAACTCGGCCAGATCAGTAGCCATCGCGACCAGTTCCGCCTGGGCCCACAGGCCGCGGGACACCGCCCGGGGCAGGTGGTCACGGCACAGTTCGGGCAGGTCCCGGCCGGTCGCCACGCCGACCTTCGCCGACAGGTACTGCACCAGCATGGCCATCAGGTTGGCCAGCAGGATGACCCAGACCAGGCCGTACCCGAACCGGGCACCCGCGGAGAAGTTGGTCGCGAAGTTGCCCGGATCCACGTAGGCCACCGCGGCCACGAACGCCGGGCCGAGCAGCGCGGCCACACCGCGCAGCCGCGGCCCGCGGCGGCGCGCCAGGAGCAGCGCGAGCGGCCCGTCCCGGGTGGCGGCACGCCCGAAGTCCCGGGTGCCCGCCGGCCGCGCGCCCCGCGCAGCCGGCAGGTCCAGGGCAGGGTCCGCGGCCACCGGTGGTGCTAGCCCACGGACGGGCCGAGGCCGAGCGACTGGGGCGTGCTGGCGTCGGGTGACGGCTGGTGCAGCCCCTCATCCAGCGGGCCGAACTCGGTCATCAGCGCACGGCTGCCGCCCCACGGGGTCTGTTCCTCGGCGACCAGGGTGTTGGTGGTGAGCAGCAGCCCGGCCACGGACGCGCCGTTCTGCAGCGCGGACCGGGCCACCCGCAACGGGTCGATGATGCCCATCTCGATCATGTTGCCGAAGCGGCCCGCCAGCGCGTCGAAGCCCTCGTCCCGGCCCAGCCCGGTGATCCGGGCCACCACCTCCTCACCGGAGTAGCCGGCGTTCGCGGCGATCAGGTAGGCGGGCGCGGACAGCACCCTCCGGACGATCTCGACGCCGGTCGCGTAGTCGTCCTTGACCTCCAGGTCGTCCAGCACGGGCTCGGCGTGCAACAGCGCCACGCCGCCGCCGGCCACGATCCCCTCGGCCATCGCCGCCCGGGTGGCCGCGAGCGCGTCCTCGACCCGGTGCTGCAGCTCCTTGAGTTCCGCCGGCGTAGGCGCGCCGACCTTGATGACCGCGACCTTGCCGGACAGCGCCCCGATCCGCTCGGTCAGCACGTCCTCGTCCACGCCGAACGTGGCCCGGTCCAGCTCGGCACGGAGCTGGCCGAGCCGGAACTCCACGTCGGCGGCCGAGCCGCCGCCGTCGATGATCGTGGTCCGCTCGGCGTTCGCCCGCACCTGCCGGGCCCGGCCGAGCTGGTCCAGCGTCATCGTCTCCAGCGTGAACCCGGCCTGCCTGCTGTACACGGCACCGCCGGTGATCGCGGCGATGTCCTCCAGCTTGTGCAGGCGGCGGTCACCGAAGCCGGGCGCACGCACGGCCAGGCACTGGAAGACCCCGTTCACGTGGTTGTGCACCAGCATGGACAGCGCGGTGCCCTCGACGGTCTCCGCCATGATCACCAGCGGCCGGGGCGCCCGCATGATCTTGTCGAGCAGCGGCATGAGCTGCTGCACCTTGGTGATCTTCTCGCTGCACAGCAGGATGTACGGGTCGTCCACCACGGCTTCCAGGCTGGCCGGGTTGGTGACCAGGTACGGCGACAGGTACCCGTTGTCGACCTCGAAGCCCTCGACGAAGTCGACGGTCATCCCGTGCGCGGCGGACTCCTCGACGGTGACGATGCCGCCGTCGCCGACCGTGTGCAGCGCCTTGGCGATCACCGCGCCGACCGCCTCGTCGTCGTTCGCGGAGATCGCGGCCACCCGCGCGTAGTCGTACTCGGTCTCCACCGGGTAGGCCACGCTCTGCAGGTGCTCTACCAGGCGCCCCACGGCCATGTCGATGCCGCGCTTGACCAGCACCGGGTTGGCGCCGTCGCCGATGGCCCTGACGCCTTCGGTGACGATGGCCTGGGCGATGACCGTCGCCGTGGTGGTGCCGTCGCCGACGATGTCGTTGGTCTTGATCGCCGCTTCCTTGACCAGTTGCGCGCCCATGTTCTCGAACTGGTCCCGCAGGTGGATCTCGCGGGCGATCGTCACGCCGTCGTTGGTGACCACCGGGGAGCCGGTGATCTTCTCCAGGATCGCGTTGCGGCCCTTGGGGCCCAGCGTCGACTTGACCGCCTCTGCCAGCTGGTCCACGCCGGCCAGCAGCAGGGCGCGCGCCTCGGCGCCGAAACGGAGTTCCTTGGCCATTGGTCCTCCCAGGGGGGATCGGAGCTGTCCGGTGCGGGCCAGGCCGCTAGGGGACGAGGATGGCCCGGCCGCGGACCCGGCCCGCGTCCAGGTCGGCGAACGCGTCGGCGGCGGCGTCCAGCGGGTAGGTCCGGGTGTGCAGGGTCACCCGGCCGCCCTCGGCCAGGGCCATCAGCTCGGCGAGGTCGTTGTAGGTGCCCACGATGTTCCCGATGATGTTGCGCTCGGTGGAGATGATGTCGAGCGTGGGGACCTGCACCGTGCCGCCGTAGCCGATGACGAAGTAGGAGCCGCCCCCGCCGGTCATGGCCCACCCGTCGGCCTCGGCGCCCTGCTCGGCCACGAAGTCGAGCACCACGTCCGCGCCGCGGCCGCCGGTAAGCTCGCGAACCGCCTCGACCTGCGTGCCGTCGGCCACCACGGTGTGGTGCGCGCCGATCTGGGCGGCCAGCTTGAGCGCGTCGGGGTTGCGGTCCACCACGACGATCGTGGTGGCGGTGAGCGCGGCCAGGCACTGGACGCCGATGTGGCCCAGGCCCCCCGCCCCTATCACGACCGCCGTCGTGCCCGGGTACAACAGGCCGATGGCCTTGCGTACCGCGTGATAGGCGGTAATGCCGGCGTCGGCGAGCGCCGCGACGTCGGCCGGCCGGGTCTTCGGGTCGAGCTTCACGCAGGCGCGGGCCGAGGTGAGCAGGTACTCGGCCATCCCGCCGTCGTGCGAGAGCCCGGGGAAGGAGCTGTCGGTGCAGTGCATGTCATCGCCGGCCCGGCAGGCGCGGCACAGCCCGCAGGTCGGGGTCGGGTGCAGGATCACCGTGTCGCCGACGGCCACGTTGGTGACCGCGGAGCCGATCTCGTGCACCCAGCCGGCGTTCTCGTGGCCGAGCGTGTAGGGCAGGGCCGGGTGCATCGCCGCGTCCCACTGCCCCTCGATGATGTGCAGGTCGGTCCGGCAGACGCCGGCCCCGCCGATCTTGACGACAACGTCGAGCGGGCCCTTGACGGCCGGCTCGGGCACCTCGTCGACGACGGGTTGCTGATGGTAACCGTGGATCCGGACAGCCTTCACTGGGCTCCCCTCTCCTCCTCGGGGGCCTGTCCCAGGCCCCCGGAGTCGTATCGGTGCCGCAGCATGCCGCGGCAGATGCTGCTGTTCGCCTCGATGCTGATGCGCGTGGACCGCGCCCGCCGCAGGTGCAGCGGGGCCGCTTCCTCGCCAATCCGTTCCCCGGTGGCCGGATCTACCAGTAGCGGTGCCCCTGGCCCGGCAGGCAGGCCCAGCTCGGCCCGCCGCTGCCGCAGCCGGTCCAGCGCGGCGGACGCGGGCGCCTCACCCAGCGTCATCGCCAGCAGGCCGGCCCGGCTGGTCCCGGCGGCCAGCAGCGGCCGGCACACCTGGTCGGTGCCGGCCAGCACGGCCTTGCGCAGGAAGTCCGCGCGCAGCCCGTGCAGTTCGCTGACCGCCTCGCCGTCGAACGACGCGGCGAAGCCCGCTCGCGCGGCCACGCCGCCGTTGATCGCATCCGAGGCGAAGTGGTCCTCAAGGACCACCTCGGTGCTGCGCACCCCCGGTACCACGCTGACCGCGTCGTAGGCGTCGGCCACCATGAGGAAGGCGAAGTTGGGCGCGCAGAAGTAGGTGGGCAGGCGCAGCCTGACCCGCGCGTCTCCGCCGGCCGAGACGGTGCACGACGTGACGAAGCCGAGTGCGGTGATCGGCTCGTCAAGCTCCGGGTCGCGCACCGTGGCCAGCGCCGCGAGAGCGGTGCTGGCCCGGGGGGACGACCCCCCGGAACCCCCCGCTGGCTCTGGGCCCCGTTCCTCCGTCACGGGGCCCAGGCCGCTGGCCCGGCCGGCCGTCGTAGAGGAGGCCCTGGAGGAGGAGCCGCCAGGGCCTCCCGCGCGGCTGGTTGCCGGGGCCGTCATGCCCCCGCAACCAGCTGGGCGTCATCCTGTGCGGCCGGGGTGCCAGCGTCAGCCGGGAGCCGGAACTCCGCGGGCACCTCGATGCCGTACAGCTTGGCCGCGTTCAGGCCGAGGATCTTCTTCTTGCCTGCAACGCCCAGCCGCGGGTAGTCGGCGAAGTCTTCGGAATCAGGGAAGTCCCAGTCCACGAAGCCCTCGATCTGCCACTTGGGTTCCCAGATGGCGTAGTCGCTGCCGAACAGCATCTTGTCCTCGCCGACCCAGAACAGCAGCTCGCCCATGACCCGGGCGAAGAACCTGGGCCGGGCGTGCATCAGCGCGCCGATCGCCACGGCCAGTCCCGCGTACACGTTCGGCTCCTGCGTGGCCATGTAGCAGAAGTCGTCGATGCGGGGCAGCCCCACGTGCTCGACGATGAAGTTCAGCCCGGGGAAGTCGGTCGCGGCGTGGTCCACGTCGGCCACGTCGAACGCGTCTTTGTCCAGGGGCCAGATCGTCGGGCCCTTGTGCACGTGGATGTTCTTGATGCCGAGTTCCTGGCACTTCTCCAGGTACCGGTAGGCGCCCGGGTCGGTGAGCTTCCAGCCGCGGGAGCCGTTGTTCCACTCGGCGGTGTACAGCTTGCAGCCCTTGGAGCCGAACCGCGCCACGTTGCGCCGGAGCACCTCGAGCCCCTCGTCCCCGTCCCGCGGATCCCAGCGGGTGTTGTAGACGAACTTGCCCGGGTGCTTCTCGCCCATCAGCGCGTTGCGCTCGGTGGTGTTGAAGCCCTCCTTGTACCACTCCTTCAGGTAGGTCGGCTGGAACACCCCCACGTCCACATAGCCGTCCTCGAAGACGTCCTTCATCAGGTCTTCCTCGGAGTACTTCTGGAAGTGCTCCAGGCTCCAGTGCGTCTGCGGCGGGCCCAGGCCCATGTAGGCGTGGAAACATTCGATCCAGCCCTTGGCGTACTGCTCAGCCCCGGGCACCCAGTTGTCCGGGGCGGCGTTCCAGTAGTGCAGGTGGCCGTCTACCACGAAGTACTTCTCGCCGTTCTTCTCGTACACCGTGTCTCCTCCTTGCCAGGTGTATCTCGGCCGGTTGCCGCGCAGCGGTGAAGTGCTGCTACGCGGAGGTGGGGGTGAGGTCGAAGCCCAGGTAGTCGGCCGCGTCCTCCGGATTGGCGAACATGATCGTCCGGTCGTCGAGGTGGATCATCCGGCCGTAGTGCGTGGACATGCTCTCCTCGAACTCGGCCGCGTCGAAGTAGCCCGGCTCCTCGCCCAGGGCCTCGGAGACGTCGTCGTAGACGAGGTCAAACCTGCCGCTCCCGTCCACCCGGATCATCGATGGCAGGTAGGTCACCCTGACGTTGCCCAGCTTGGAGAGGACCTGGGCCACGACCACGCCGACCTGGTTGTTCATGAGCGTGAAGCCGCACATGTTGGACGCGGTGTTGTCGGACTTGAACGGGCTTTCCGTCGTCTTGAACGTGGTCACTGTGACAACTCCTTCGGTGCGTCCAGGCTGAGCGTGGACAGGATTGCGGCGAAGCGGTTCTTCGCCGCGTCCAGGCCGTCCTCGAACCGGGGCGGCTTGGCGTCCGGCTGCGACCACAGCGGCTGAAGCTTGCGGGCGGCGGCGATGGCCCGGGGCACCCAGAGCCCCAGCCACTCGTCCAGGTACCGCTTGTTGTGGCCGGCGAACTCACGGTCGGCGGTGAGCAGTTCGAACATGGCGACCGTGTAGCGCAGGTCCCGCTCGGCGAAGTCGTACTCCGCCGCGCCGACGACGGTGGGCGTGACGAAGTCGCCGTTTCTTGGCGCGGCGTGCTGCACCAGGTGGCTGCGGAACAGTTCGCCGACCAGCGGCTCGAACACCACGTTGGCGGCGAAGATGGCCTCGCACCAGTCGTCGATCCCGGTGAGCTGCTCGGCCACCTCGCGCACGCCCTGCCAGGCCGGGTCGGAGTTCCACACCTCCAGGTGCGCCGAACCGTCGAAGCCGTCGATCTCCTCAGTGAGCGTCAGGTTGTACAGGGCCAGGTCCTGGGCCGCGCGGATCCGGTGCATGCTGTTCACCGAGATCGCGTTGTTGTGCATGTTCGTCGGCGCCCGGCGGTTGGCGTTCGCGTAAAGGTAGAGCCCGAGCCCGTGGTCCACGTGCATCCACGCGCCCACGTTGCGCTCGACGAAGTGGATCCAGTTCCGGCTCCACTGCTCGAACGCCTTGCCCTGCCGCGCGTTGTCGATGTTCTGGTTGACCTGCCGGACGACGTTGGCGTTGTACCGGTAGAGGGTGAGCTCCCACTCCTCGTTCGGGTCCCTGAACTCGTGCCAGCCGTGCGCGGGCCAGTCGTAGCCCTTCCCGCCGGAGCCCGGGTAGCGCTCGGGCTCGGGCCGGTCCGAGCCCCATGCCTTGAGCACGGTCCAGTCCAGCGGGTAACCGCCGCGGCCATCGGAGAACCCGTACAGCCAGCCCTGCGCGAGGTAGTGCCGCGGGTCCGGCTGGACCTCCACGGTCACGTCCTCGTACTTCGACTGCTTGCGCTTGGCCGGGGTGTAGTAGTTGAACTGGCGGGCGGTGGAGTCGGGAAATTCCTTGGCACCGGCTTCTGCGTCGGTGAAGACCGGCTTGGGAACACTGCGCTCAGGAGCGGTTGTCATGGGTTCTCTCCTTTTATTGCGATACGAGGGCCGTGGAGCTGCCGGCCACCGGCGGATCTGGCACGGGCCTCACCCCTCCTCGGGATCGCCGGTCGTGGTGAACTTGTCGTAGTAGATGCGCTTCTCCGCCACGCCGAGCTGGCCGAGCAGCGGAATCGCCGCCTCGACCATCGGGGGTGGGCCGCAGACGTAGGCGTGTGCCTTGGCCAGGCCGGCCGTCTCGTGCCGCCGGAGCACGTCGGTGATCAGGCCGGTCTCGCCGTCCCAGTGGTCCTCATCGGCCGGCTCGGACAGCGCCGGGATGTAGCGGAACCCCGGGATCGCCTCCGCCAGCGCCCGCAGCTCTGACTCGAAGCACAGGTCGCGACTGCCGCGGGCGCCGTAGTAGTAGGTGGCCTTGCGGGTGATGCCGCGCTCGGCCATGGACCGCAGCAGCGACAGGATCGGTGCCATCCCGGCCCCGCCGCCGACGAAGATGAGGTCTTCGTCACCCTCGCGCAGGGTGAACACCCCGTAAGGGCCGCTGAGGTTGAGCTGGTCGCCCACCCGCAGCGTGGTGTCGAGGAAGTGGGAGAACACTCCGTCCGGGTAGACCTTGATGACGAACTCGAGCTGCCCGCTGTCCCGTGCCGAGGTGTTCGCCATGGAGAACGAGCGGGTCGCCCCGGACCCGGGGATCTCGATGTCCATGTACTGCCCGGGGAAGAACTTGACGTCCGCGGGCTCGACCAGCCGCAGCACCAGGTGCCGCATGTCGTGGGTGACGGGGTCCTTGGACACCACCTGCGCGACCGCCTGCATGATCGGCAGGCCGGAACGGATCATCTCCTCGTCGTAGTTGAGCAACTCGATGGTGAGGTCCTCGTAGGCGTGCGCCCGGCACAGCAGGGTGTAGCCCTCGTCCTTCTCGAAGTCGGGCAGCGCGAATGTGGAATACCTGTCGAGTTCGATGTCGTCGCCGTCGAGCACGAACGACTTGCAGGAGGAGCACTGCCCTTCCTTGCAGCCGTGCATGAGCATGACGCCCTGCTCGAAGGCGGCGCGCAGGATCGTCTGCTCCTCGCCGACCTCGATCTCGATGCCGACGGGCTCGAAGCGCACCACGTGCTTGTCGCCCATGACTCCCTCGGGGGTTGCGCTGGCGTGACGGGCCGGGGCCGGCCGCGGGCGGCCGGGGATCGCACGGGGGTGCGGGCGGGCCGCGGCACCGGCCGCGGCCCGCCCCGGATCCCCGGGCTAGTCCTCCGCGGGGGCGGGCCGGGCCGGGCCGCCGCGCACGTAGTTGGCGTGGAACGCCGCGCGCTCCTCGTCGGACATCTGGTTCAGCAGGACGTTCGGGCTCTGCACCGGCGCCATCCGGCGCAGGTGGTCCAGCGTCCACATCTTCTTCGGGTCGCCCAGGTCCAGGTGCGGCTGCGCCACCATGGTCTTGCCGTCGTCACGGACGTAGCCCATGTCGGACACCACGTCGGCCCAGTTCCAGCCGTGGTAGAGCGTCTCCCACTCACGGTGGCCGATGAGCTGGCCCATGTTCGGGGTGGCCCGGCCCTGGTAGGTCGGCCGGAAGGCGACCGCATCGGTCCACCGGCACTCCTCGTGGCAGTAGGTCCGCCACTGGCCGTCGACCTGGTCGACGACCATGTCCTCGCGGACCAGGCAGGGGACCATGCAGGTCCAGCAGCGGTGCGGGTACTGGTAGTCCACGTCCTCGGCGACGATCGGGTGGTGCCCGTTCGGCCGGGACAGCCGGTTGTAGTTCTCCCACCACTTGCCGTACCGGTCGTACCAGCCGGGGTACTTGTACTCGAACCACTCGAAGTCTTTGTCGGTCATCGGGTCGATCCGCCAGTAGTTGGCCAGCCAGCCCGTGGCGAAGAACTGCGCGACCTCGTGCACGTAGCCCTTGTTCCAGATCTGGTTCCACGCCTCCTCGATGAGGTCGTGCGGGATGACCAGGCCGTACTTCTCCAGCGGCACCAGGTAGCTGCGGTAGTAGTCGTCGTAGATCCACCGCCGCCACATCTCGGCGTAGGACTCGCGGTCCTTGCGCCGGTCCTTGGTGCCGTACTCGATGAACGTGCCGATGGCCGCGTCCACCACGCGGTGGTTGTTCCACCAGGCGTAGCGCAGGTCACGCTCGAGAAGCTGGTGGTTGCTCTCGTCGGCGAGCGCCATCAGCAGCGTCGCGTAGCCGTTGCTGATGTGCCGGGACTCGTCGGACTGCACCGAGTGGAACACCGTCGGCAGCAGGTAGTCGCCATTCGCCGCGGCCTCGGCCGGCATGGCCACGAACAGCGTGTTCGTGAAGGCCGTCTCGGCCACGATGGTCAGGTAGATGCTCGCCGCGGTGATCGCGTCACCGGTGATGAAGCCCTCGGCGAACTGCCGGCCGATCGTCCCGCAGTAGTCGTTCTGGAAGTTGCGCAGGCTGGAGTTGAAGCCGGCCGGGTCGATGTAGTTGTTCATGTACAGGCGCTTGAGATTCTGCTGGATCGTCGAGTGCCGTACCTCGTCGATCATCTGGATCGCCTGGCCGTTGTGCAGCTCCGGGTTGGGGACCGTGCGGAACAGCAGCGGCATGGCCCGCGCCGCGGAGATCTCCGGCAGCGGGATGATGGACAAGAACAGCTTCTGCCATTCCAGCCAGCGCTCTTGCACCTGGCGGAACATGTTGCCGCGGATGGCACCGTCCTGGGCGCCGTACACGCGGTGGTCCTTCTCCTCCTGCATCGGGAAGTAGGACCGCAGGACCTGCTTCAGCGGGTCCTTCTTGGCGGCCTTCTGGAACGTGTAGTCCGTGCCGTACTGGGACACCGGCTCGTGGTACATCGGTTCCCAGGCCAGTTCCTGGATCTTCTGGTGTGCCTTAGCCACGCTTTGGCGACTCATCTGTCACCTCGCCCTTCCGCGCGTCGGGGGGTCCTGCCGCGCGTCGTCTGCGGGGGGCTGCCCATCGGCGCTGCTCGCCGGTATCTGTGCCAGCCCAAGGCCGTGCCGGAGCGCGCGCGAGTGCGGCAGCCCGATACCTCCCATAGGGGGAATGACAACCCGAGAACGCGGTCACGGCGCTCTCAACATGAGACAGCCGGGGGGCGGGGACGCTCAGGAAGCGTCGGACTCGCCGAGAACCGCGGTGCGGATTTGCTCCAGATGGACCCGGACGGCGGCCATGACCTGCCGGTTCCCTTCCGCGGCCGGCTCGATTCCGAGGGCTCGCAGCAGCTCGGCGGCCGGCTCTCCCGGGTCTCCTGACTCGCCGAGCATGGGGTGTAGTCCCTGGTCAGCGAGGTGGTGAAAGACCAGGTTGACGATGCTCCAGGGGTTGTACGTCTCGACCGGCGGCTCGCTGGGCTCGGCCATCGCCACCTCCCTGGGCGCGCGCGGACGCGGAGATGCTCAAGCATCCAACGCCCCATGCCGCACCTCGGCGGTCTCAACATGAGACATAGCACCGCTGGCAGGCGGTTATCGTGTGAGGCAGGCCACACCTGCAGTACAACGCCTCACAACCCGGGCCCCGCGGGTTAGGTGGCCCCGCGGCGGGCGGGAGGCAGGAGGCGCCATGCCATCCCGCTTCTGGCGCGCGCCGGAAAGCGGCCGGCTGGCTCAGACCAGGGAGAAATTCCTGACCAGGGAGCCAGTGGAGCCGCACCAGGTGCGGGATCCGATCCTGGCATCCTGGTGGCGCTCCCGGGACTGGAACGTGCCCGCGGACCGCATCGAACTGTCCTACGTGCGCGACCCCGACCTGGACACCCCGCTGACCCGCAGCGCCATGCCGGTGCTCCGGCACCTGCGCGAGAACGTGGACGGGCAGCCGATCAGCGTCATCCTGACCGACCCGTCCGGGGTGGTGCTGGCCCGGCTGACCGCCGACCCCGACCTGGAACGCCACCTCGACGGGGTCAAGCTGGCGCCGGGGTTCAGCTACGCCGAGGAACTCGTCGGCACCAACGGCATCGGCACCGCCCTGGAGGGCGGCCAGCCCACGCATGTCTTCGGTCATGAGCATTACGCGGAGCACCTGGAGGATCTCGCCTGCGCCGGGGTGCCGATCCACCATCCGATCACCGGCAAGACGGTCGGCGCGGTGGACCTGACCTGCTGGCGGAAGGACGCCGACCCGCTGCTCGTCGCCCTGGTGAAGACCACGGCGGACCAGATCACCCAGGCCCTGCTGGCCGACTCCAGTGCCCAGGAGCTCGAACTGCTGCAGGAGTACCTGCGTGCCTGCCGCCGCACCAACGGCATCGTGCTCGCCCTGAACAACGACGTGGTGATGATGAACGACCGCGCCCGCCAGGTGCTGGACCCCGGTGACCAGGCGGTGCTGCTCGGGCAGGCCGGCGAGGCCCTGGGCACCGGCCGGCCGGGCGCGGTCGAGGTCGAGCTGCCGACCGGCCTCACCGCCAGGATGTACTGCCGGCCCACCCGCGGCGTGATCGAGGGCCGGGCGGCCTCGGCCGGCGGCGTCGTGCACGTCAAGCTCATCGAGCCGGCCCCGCGTCACCCGGCGGCGGACACCTCGCACGCGGCGCTGATGCTGCTGCCCGGCATCGTCGGCTCCGGCGCGCTGTGGCTGCGCGGCTGCCAGCAGGTCTACGAGACCGGGGAATGGCTGGTGGTCGAGGGCGAGCCGGGCGTGGGCAAGCTCGCCCTGCTCCGCGCCGTGCACCAGCGGCGCGACCCGTCGGGCCGGTTCAGCGTGCTCGACGCCGCGGAGGCCACCGCACCGGACTGGCTGGTGCGGGCCAGGCGCGCCCTGCTGGACGGCGAAGGCGACCTGGTGATCAGGCACATCGACCGGCTCACCGCGCGGCAGGCGCACGTCCTGGCGGGCGCGCTGCAGGAGGCGCGGGCGGCCGGGCGGCAGGACACCCAGCGGGTCGCGGTCACCAGGAACCCGGGCGACAGCACCGCGAGCCTGACCGAACTGCTCCGCTCGTTCCCGCGCACGGTCGCGCTGCCGCCGCTGCGCCACCACGTCGAAGACCTGCCCGAGCTGGTGCAGTTTTTCATGGGCAAGCTCAGCCAGCACGGCAGGCTCACCTGCTCCCCCGAGGCCATGCAACTGCTCGCCAGGTCCGCCTGGCCCGGCAACATCGAGCAGCTCTGGCAGGTGATGCGGCGCATCGTGGCCCGCAAGCGGGTCGGCTCCATCGAGCCGGGCGACCTGCCGCCCGAGTGCTGGACGGTCAGCCGCCGCCGGCTCAGCCCGCTGGAGGCGCTGGAGCGCGACGCGATCGTGCAGAGCCTGCTGGACTCCGGCGGTAACAAGGCCAAGGCGGCCGAGTCGCTCGGCATGTCCCGGGCGACGATCTACCGGAAGATCCACGGCTACGGCATCGTCATCCCCGCGCGCTGATCCGCCGTAGGCGCGGTGCGCCCGGTCCGTTCGCGCCCGCTTCTTCCGGGCCTCCAACGCGGTCGAGGCGGCCATTCCCGGATCCGGCCCCGGCCCGGCCTTGGCGTAATTAATACCGGTAAATCACCTATGCAGGCAATGTCGAGAATGTACCCGTCCATCCCCGGTGCACGGCAATGCCCCGCACTTCGGCCGGCCCGCCGGTTCACCCCGCCTGCGGAAACAAAAGTCACACCTTTTCGTCGCTGGCGCGGATGTTACTGAGGCCGCATAATCTTCTCAGATCATCAGTGCGGCCGCAGGGACGAGTGCGGCGAGGGGACTGAGGACACGGGGGGGACCGTGCAGTTCTGCACCAGATGCGGGCGCCCGGTGGCCGAGGGCACGAAATTCTGCACGGGCTGCGGAAATCCGCTGGCGCAACCCGGGCACGCTGATTCGAGCGCGGCGGACACCGGCCAGCAGTCACTCCCGGACGACGCGCCCACGGCGGCCGGTATCCCGCCGGACGCCACTCTGCCGGCGTCGTACCGGGATCCGCCGGGCCTGCCGCCGGTGCATACCGTGGATCCGCCTCCCCAGGGCCAACCGCCGTGGGCGGGCCCGCCACCGGAACGCCGAACGGGCCGCGGATCCCGGTTCGCCCTGATCGCGGCTTGCACCGTCGTGGCCGTGGGCGCCGCGACAGCGGGTGGCATCCTGCTGGTTCACCGGCACGGCACGGCGCCCAGCCAGGCGCAGTCCGGCGGAACCACGGAGCGCTCCCACACCGGCCGGGCCAACGACGGCAGCCACTCGCCGGCCCCCGCCCCGACGACGCCGGCGCCGACCCCGTCTCCCTCGCCGACGCAACCGCTTGCCAGCGACACGGTCGCCGTCAGCGCCGCGGCGGCCGGCAACCCGCAGCAAGCGGCCGTCGTGTCATTTCTCGAGACATACTTCACCGCGATCAATTCACGTGACTACCACGCATACCTGAGCCTTCTCGGCCCGCAGGCGCAGGCAACCTACACGCGCCGGGATTTCATCCGCGGATACCGCTCTACCTCGGACTCCGCGGAAAAGCTAAAACGCATCTACACCGCTGGCGGGGACACCGTAGCGGCGGTGACCTTCACCAGCCATCAAGACCCGGGGGACAGCGTCAACGGCCAGGAATCGTGTACCCGCTGGCGCGTCTCCCTTTACCTGCAGCCCGCCGGCCCCGGATACACGATGGTGCCGGCGCTGCCCGGTTATCACCCGATCTATGCACCATGCCCATGACCCCTGACAAACACCCCCGGGCACCGTATCCACGGGATTGACCAGGAGAACCTAGTGGCACTATCAAGCTGCGCCGGGTGCGGCCTGGCGCTGGGCGAGGGCGACCAGTTCTGCGGCAACTGCGGCGCGCCCACCTCGAATGGCCGCACGGCCGGAACGCCCCCGCCGGCCGGCTGGCCGGCAACTCCGCCGACCCCGCCGACCCCGCCACCCCCGCGGGGACGGGCCGGCGGATGGGGCGAGGCATCGCCCCCAGCCGTCGCCACGACCGTGCAACAGGACCGGTTGGAGCCCGCCCCGCCGACCGGCGCGCACACCGCCCTGTCCGCGCGGTTTTTCGGTCACGCTTCCCGGCGGCCGGCCGGGCCGCCGAGCAACCCGACCCGCTACCTGTGCGCCGCCGCCTACCTGGACCCTGGGTATGCCAACGAGGTCATCGGGGAACTGGTGGCGACGCACCGGGCGGTCGCTCCCTCGGTAGACATCGATCTGGGCCCGATCGTCCGGCACTGCCTGCAGGCCCGGAAAATCGCGCTGATCCGGGACGGCGTGCTCACCGCCATCCTGGTGCTCGGCCTGGTGCTTGCGACGGCACCGACGATCGCGGTCCTGATCATCGCGTTCGCCCTTGGGATGATCCGGGGGCCATCCTGGCAGCGCCGGTCAGCCGGAGCGAAGATCGGGATCGCGGCCGGCGTCGTGGCAGCGCTGCTCGTCGTGGCCGGGCTGATCGGGCTCATCGTCGTGGTCAACGGGCTCCGCAGCCTCGCCACCACCGGGTCGGCGGCGGGTAGCGTCGGCCCGGCCGGGCTGGCGGGAGCCGCATTCCTGACCGAGCTCGTGCTCATCCTGATCGCGGTCGGGGCCACGGTGGCCGTCTACACCTCCGTCAAGTACCGCACGCTGAGCGAGCAACTGCGCCCCGACGCCAGGCCTGCCCGGTTCGGCCGGGCGAACCCCGACGTGGAGGACCGCATCGCACAGGTCGAGGCGGCCCAGTGGGGCAACGTGACCCTCTACTCGGGGGAGAACCCGTTCATCGGCACCGGCCGGATCAACCGGGCGTGGTCGGTCGCGATCGAACTGGACCGGGCGCGGCCGGCCGGCCAGGAGATGTCCGCTCAGCCGCCACGCCGGCGGTACGTGCCCGTCGACCCCGTGGAACTCCAGCAGTTCATCCGTGAGCGCCTGCTCATGCTCAACGACCCCGGGCTCCCCCCGAACGAGCGCGTCTCGGCCTTGACGGTCGAAGATCACGTCGTCGGCGAAGGACTGCGCAGCTGGGACGGCCCGCTGATCGACCCCGCCCAGAAGGTGCCGTACTCGCTGGCCAGGCCGCAGGCGATCGATGCACTGATCCGGCATCCACAGGCAGGCATGCGCTACTACCAGCGGCTGTCGGTCAGTGACCGGGGCCAGGCCGTGCATAGCGGTGGTCAGGACGTCATCGCGGGCGTCGACCAGGAGGTCGCGATCTCGGCCTTCGTGTACGTCGCGGTCGAGGGACGGATGCTCTACCTCCAGTTCGTGACCACCGTGCTGCCGCCCATCCACCGCGGGTACCACATCATCGACCGGCTGCCGAAGACCTCCTCCGGGACCTTCATGACGAAGGTGCTGCTGGAGACCGCCACGACGATGTTCGGCAACCTGGCCGGCGCTCCCTTCATGCTGTTCCGCACGCTGCGGCAGATCAGGCGCGAGCAACGGGCATTCGCGGCGGAGGTCTCGTCGTCCGACGACTATCTGTTCGGCGACGTGGGCGTGCGGCAAAGCGTGCGTCAGATTGGCGCCGCAGCCAGGCCACACACCTATATCCAGGTTCTCGACGTGGTCAAATACACACACATCATCGAGCGGATGCTGACCGACACAGTCTTCGACTTCTTGCGTGCCAAGGGAGTGGACACGAGCGCCTATGTGAGCGCCATCAGCAACATCGTCAACAACTCATCGGTGATCAACTACGGCACCATGACGGGGCCGGTGACGGCCAGCAGCGGCGGCACGGTCACCCAGACGGTCCAGCCCGCGCAGGAGCAGCAACAAGGAGAAGGCCCATGACCGAGCCGCCCGAGCCACCGGAGGCCCGCAGCGACGGCAGTGCATCGGTGGTGAACTACGGCTCGATGACCGGGCCGGTTGCCGCCGGGGTGCAGTCCCACATTTCGCAGGTGAGCCAGGTCACTGGCGGACAGGACACGCTCGCCCAGATCGAAGCCGCGTTGCGGCAACTCGCCGCAGACGCCGCCAGCGAACTGGACGACGCGAGCGCAGCGCAGGTCAGCGACGACGCCGCCCGCCTGGACGTGGAGGCGAAGCACCCGCGGCCGGACCGGGCCCGGATCACCCAGCTGCTCGGGCGCATCACCGCCGCGGCAGGCTCCGCGGCCTCCCTGCTGGACGTCATTGACCGGATCCGGGTGCTGTTCGACGCGCTGCCCCACTGACTCGGTCCTACGGTGGGCCTACGACCGGGGGCGTACCGCCGGCCTAGGTGCGGACCAGGGATGACCCGAATCAGCTCACCGGCCGATGCGGCGGCACCGGCGGCGAAATTAGCCTGCCTGGTATGAGCATCTCTGTCCTGGACGAAACGACAGCACGCAGCACCCCCGCGACGGCCAGGCCCTATATTGCCGGCGGCCTGGCCGCCCTTTCCGCCGGCGCCGCGGCGATCCATTTCGCGGTCGTCTTCGAGCATTTCAGCGAATACGTTCTTTACGGGGCCTTCTTCCTCATCATCGCCTGGGCCCAGGCGATCTGGGCCGCCGTGGTGCTGTGGCGCCCGTCGCGGCTGTGGCTGTGGCTGGGCATCGCCGGGAACGCGTTCATCGTCGCCGTGTACTTCGCGTCTCGCACCACGGGCTTGCCGTTCGGCCCGGACAGGGGCCACACCGAGCCGTTCGGCGCCCTGGACGTGGTGAGCACCATCCTGGAACTCGCCCTGATCGCCGGCTGCGCGGCGCTGCTGTGGCGGCCGTCGCTCGCCGACCGGCCGGTGCGCCGCCGCACCGGCTTCGCGGCCATCGCGAGCCTGGCGGCGTTCCCCGCCGCGGTGATCGCCGTGACCACGGCGGTGATGACACCGGGCTGGGCCGGCCCCGAGGGCCCCGCGGGCATGGCGGCGGCCATGGCGACCCAGGCAGCCACGGCGCCAGGAGCGTCGCCCGGCATGGGCGACATGGGGACCACCGGCGGCCTGCCGGACATGCGGATGTACGGCTCCACCGCGCCCGCGACCGCGGCCCAGGTCATCGCCGCCGGCCAGCTCATCCAGGCGACCGACGCGAGCCTGGCCAGGTTCAAGAGCGTGCAGGCGGCGTTCGCCGCCGGGTACACCTACGTCCTGCGCACCAACGGCGAGGAGCACCTGCTCTACAACGGCAGCAACCCCGCCTACGCGGGCCTCCACCCGAAGGACCCGTCCTCCCTGGTCTACGCGATCAATGTGCCGCATCATGCGCCGATCCTGCTCGGCGCCATGTTCATCGAGAACGGCAACACCAACGGGCCGCAGATCGGCGGGGGGCTGACCCGCTGGCACTCGCACCTGACCGTATGCGAGAACGGCAGGCCGACCATCGCCGCGTTCGGCGTCCAGTTGCGGGGCACCTGCAACCCAGCGACCTGGCGGGACCAGTACACCGCGCAGATGCTGCACGTGTGGGTGGTGCCCTACGTCGGCGGCCCGTTCTCCGACGACCTCAGCCGGGCAGCCACCAACGCGGCGGTCCGCGCCGTGCTCGACCACAGGTAGGCCGGCGACCGGCAGCACGTCTCCGCGCTGGGCGGATGGATTGGACATAACGCCGGCGCGGGGTGCTGTGCGCCCATCGCGCCGAGCGGCTGCCGGGCCTGACAGGGGCCGGCCCGGAGCGGCACCCAGCGACGGATGGGTGTGTTTAGGTGTCTGTGGGGTCTATGGCGGCCAACGGCCCCGGCACGGCGTGTCACTGGCGGCGCGGGCCGCCAGCCCACTGACGCTCGGAGGAGCAAAGCACATGCGCAGCGCACTACTGAGGCGAGCCCTTCCGGTGACGGCTGTCGCGCTGATGGCGGCGCTAGGCCTGTCATCGGCCCAGGCGGGTGTGGCCGGCCCAGGCGGCGGGCAACCGCTGCGGGCCAGGATCACCGGCGCTCCGATCCCCGGCACGAGCACCTCGGCCCCCGCGGCACCGGCGGCCACCGGTGGCCTGCCGTCGAAGCAGGACCAGATCAAGGTGCTCACCGCGGTGCTGGCCAAGATGAAGAAGAACTTCGCGAAGTACAACTCGTTCATCCCGGGACCGACGGACATCTTCGACTACAACATCGGCGCCCTGTGGCGCAAGGGCATCGACGGGGCCGGCACCACCATCGCGGTGATGGAAGGCTGGCACTTCCTGGACATCAACCGGCAGGTTGCCGGGTTCGACAAGGTCTTCGGGCTGCCGAACCCGCAGATCCAGACGATCTACCCGGCGGGCCCGCTGCCGGCCAAGTGCCCGGCCGGGATGGTCAAGCTGCAGAGCTACGGTTCGTGCAACGCGTGGAAGGGTGAACTGGCCCTCGACGTGATAGCCGCGCACCTGGTCGCCCCCTACGCGAAGATCATCATCTCGGCTACCCCCGCCGACACCGAGGTGACCGGTCCCCCGGAGGAAAACGTGGCGATGCCGGAGATCATGAAGGGCGTGGAGTTCATCTCCGGCCATCACCTGGCCGACGTGATGTCGATCAGTGACGGCACCGGGGAGACCACCTACACCGCCGGCCCGGCCCAGATCACCTCACAGAACGCCGCCGAGCTGACCGCCGCCGCCGCGGGCGTCCCGGTTCTTGTCGCCACCGGCGACTGCGGCGTCGTGCAGAACCTGGCCGTCGCCAACGGGCAGTGCCAGAACACCTCGGCGACGCCGGACACGGCGGCCTGGGACGACTCGCCGTGGGTCACCGCGGTCGGCGGCACCGTGCCGAACCTCAGCCCCACGACCGGGATGCGGCTCGGCCCCGACCCCATCTGGCACGTCGGCGGCGCGTTCGCCGAGGGTGCCGGGTATTCCTCGGTGTTCCCCCGCCCCTCCTACCAGAACGGTGTCGCGGCCATCACCCGCAGCCCGATGAGGTCGGTGCCGGACATCACGCTGGACTCCCAGGACGGCACGTCCGAGGCGGCGCCGCTGATGGCCGGCGTGCTGGCCCTGGCCACCCAGGCCAACAAGGCCGACGTCGGGCCCATCAACCCGGCGCTGTACCAGGTGCTCGGGCCCCAGGGGACGCAGGCCGGCCTGGCCGACGTCGTCAAGGGCGACAACTCGGTGACCACCCCGGACGGCAAGACCGTCATCGTCCCGGGGTTCACCGCGGCCAAGGGCTTCGACGTGGCCAGCGGCTGGGGCACGATCAACGCGGCCAAGTTCGTGCCGAGCCTGGCCGCCGCGACCGCGGCGAGTCACCAGGACCAGGCGGTCCGCGCCCAGGCGCTGGCCGAGCTGACCGGGCTGCAGCACAGCGTCCAGCTCTCGGCCACCCACATCCGGCCGGGCGGTACCTCCTACCTGCTCGCGTCGAACTTCCTGCCCGGGCACCCGGTGAGCTTCGCGATCGACGGCCACACCGTCGCGACGCTCACCGCCAACACCCTGGGCGACGTCACCTACATGATCGACCCGTCGCTGCTCAAGCTGTCCCCGGGGCAGCACACGGTCAGCCTGTCCAGCATGCTGCTGACCGAGACGGCGGGCTTCACCAGCAACTGACGCGCTCGCCCGCACCGGCGCAACCGAAGGCTGACGCGGGCAGCCGCAAGGCCGCCCTTTCCGCAGGAAAAGGCTTGGGCCCCTTAGGGGTTTCCCGTCCCCTGAGGGGTATTCGTCCCTGTCCCGGCGCTGGCGCGGTGCCCTAGTCTGCCGCCGAGGCGAGGATCGAGTGCGATCCCCGCCTCGCCAGGGATCAGGGCATGGTCCCGGTGTGCTTCTTCCCGCTGGAGGCCATAGTGGTCGCTACGCATCAGGGGCCTGAGGCTGGGCCATCGACGGCATCGGTCCAGGTGCCCTGGCCAGCAGCCAGGTTATGGCCGGAACTCGGGGAAGGTCCGGTGCGCCGACAGGCACGATGACAGGCAGCGGGAGAATCCGGCGCGCGCCGCGGCCGTCCATGCGAGGTGCTGCCACGGCGGCCAAAGTCCCGGCGGTGACCGCAGCGGCCACCGTGGCCGCCGTGGCCCTCACGCTCGTGGCGGCCGGGCCGGCCCTGGCCGCCGCACAGGCCCAGGTGCCCGCCAGCCCCGCGGCGGCGAGCGCGGGCTATGGGCCCGGCACGATCGCGGAAACCGTGATCGGCGGTGCGCTGCTTGTCTTCGCGGTCGCCGGGCTGGGCCTGGTGCTGCGCAGGCGCCGCCGGCCCGGTGGCAGCCGCCGCAGGCCGGCCCACGCCATCCAGGCCGGTCCCGGCAGCGACTGGGTCCGCAGCCTGGCCGCGGACACCCCCGGCGGCGCCGGCGGCCCCGGCGATGCCGCTGCCGGTGCGCGCGGCCCGGGCTGGCCTTACGCCGACCATCCGAGCTGGCCAGCGAGCGACCCCGGACCGCCGGTCGGCGCCGCCGTCGGCTACGGCCGGGCCACCGGCAGCGGCAGCCAGGACTGGCCCTATCCCGATCACCCGAGCTGGCCCGCCAACAGCCCGGGCCGCCCGCTCACCCCGGATCACCCGAGCTGGCCCGCTAACGACATCGGCAGGCCGCTGACCGGCGATGACTACCCAAGCTGGCCGGCCTCCGCCCCCGGCAGTGGCTGGGCAGGCCCGGACGGGCCGCTTCCCGGGGGCGGGACCGGCCTGCCGCAGCGGGACGGGCTGGAGCCGGCCCCAGCGGTGCACCATGACCCGGGCCAGCCGGTGGCCCAGGTACCACCGGCGCGCGGCCGGCACGTCCGCGTCCCGGCCGGCTACTCCGGGGCCGCCGACCACTCCGGGGCCGCCTGCTACTCCGGGGCCGCCGGCTCCGCGGGGGAGACGCCGCAGCGATGGTCGGCGCAGCTGGCCAGGACCACCGGCCCAATCCCGCAGACCTACTACGACCTGGACTTCGGCGACGGGCGCCTCCAGGTCATGCTCACCGAGACACCGGGCGCGGACCCCGGCCGGGCACCCGGCGCCGGCGCCCACGGCGGCGGCGTGCTCCAGTTGCCCGGGCCAGGCACGACCGGACAGCCAGGCCCCGTTTCCTGGGACACCGCGGAATACGCCCGCGCCGACTCGGTCCGGCTGGCGGAGCGGGTCCTTGCCGACGCAGACCAGCAGGCGGCCGCGATCCGGCAGGAGTCCGCCTCCCAGGCCGCCGCCATCCGTGCAGCGGCGGAGCAGGAAGCCGCTGGGATCAAGCAGCGGGCCGCCGTCGAGGCCGCCCCGATTCGCGAAGCCGCCGAACGCGAAGCCGTGGAGATCAAGCAGCAGGCCGCTGCCCAGGCCGCTACGATCCGCGAAGCCGCCGAACGGGAGATCGCTGAGCTACGGGCCACCGTCCTGGCGATGTCGGATGAGCTCAGCAGGGTGGCCACGTACGTCACGGAAAATCTCACAAGCCCGGGTCAGCCTGCCGTGTCCCCGCCCCGGCAGGCTGGCCCGCGGATCCCTGCCGCGCCTGCCCAGCCGGCGGCCGAGCCGGACGCCAAGCTGGACAGCAAGCCGTCAGCCGAGCCAGGCGCCGGGCCCGGCGTCAAGCGCGGAACCAGGCCGGGCACCAAATCAACCGGCAAGCCCGGTACCTCTGGCAAGCCCGGTACCAGTGCAAAGGGCCGGCAGGTCAGCGCCATGCACAAGATGGTGGCGGCTTTCGCCGCCGTCTTCGTAGTCGGAGTTGCCGCCGGATCCGCGGAGATGGCGCTGCACGGAGTGCCGTTCTTCGTCTTCCGGGCGAACGGTGCCGGCGCTTCGCTCACCGGCCCTAAGGAGGACCAGGGGCCAGGCCAGCCGGGCGCTCCAGGAGCGCACCACCAGGCGCCTGCAGCAACGCCGGGCGCCACGGCGAAGGCACACGGACAGGGCGCGAAGGCCAAGGGGCGTAAGTCCCGGGCCAAGAAGTCCCAAGGCAAGCAGCGCCAGAGCAAGCAGTCCCGGAGCAAGCAGCCCCACGGCCAGCAGAGCCCCAAGCCAGGCAAGTCCGGCTAGGCCGGCCCTCCGGGTTGCCTGACCGGTTACCGCTCGACCAGATCGAAAGAGAGCCACAGATGGCCAGAACCGCCACGGACCGCCGGCCCGCCAGCAGCCCGGCCACTGAGTCCTGGTTGTCCGAGCAAATCGTCTTCTCGGCCGGAACCATCCGGAAGCGGTCGCTGGCGCTCATCCTGCTGCGCCTCCCCGCCTTCATCCCGCTGTTTTTCATCCTGCGGGGCTGGCTGTCCCTGAACGCCAAGGATGTGCTGACCAACACCGAGGCCGATGTGCTGGGTACCGGCGGGGAGATCTGCTTCTTCCTGGCCATCTCGATCACCCCGTTGATCACGCTGACCGGCCAGCACTGGATCGCTCCACTCCGGCGCTGGTACGGCATCATGTTCGCGGTCATCGGCATCGCGGATACGATCACCGCGTCCATCACCGGCGACTTCGCCGGCGGCGTGATCGGGCGGGTTGCCGGGCACTCCTTCCTCGTCGTCGGGCTGTTCATCATCCTGCTGGCGCTGCCGCTGCTGGCCACGGCCAACACCCCCGCGCAGCGGAAGCTGGGGAGATACTGGAAGCGGTTGCAGCGGATGACGTACGTCATCTGGGGGCTGGTGGTCCTGCACCTGCTGCTGCTGGACGGGTTCACGCCGTTCGGCGGCCCGGAGGGCGACGGCAACCCGATCATGCACCAGCGCTTCTACCAGGCTCTTGCGATCAGCATCCCGCTGATCGTTCTCCGGCTGCCGCCCGTGCGGCGCTGGATCGCCGAGCAGCGGGCCGCCGGACGGCAACGACTGGTGTACCTCGCCGTGCTTCCGCTGGCCGTGCTGTTTATCCTCGGGTTCGCCTACATCATCAACGAAGAGATCTTCACCGGGACCATGGTCCTCACCATGCGCCCCCCCGCTAACTAACCCGGGAGGCTTGGCGGTGCAGGGGAATGCCGTCCGGAGGCTCATCTGTGCGCGGACAGAACTCCGGCGTTGTGCCGGGTGCCAGTCTGCCGTTGCCCGCACCCCCATTGCTCCGCTGCCTGTACCGCCAGCTAACCGGCAGGCATTGGATCCGTTTCTAGGCTCTCTTCTCCCTCGAGCAGGGCTGGGGCCCGTTCCAGGGCGTCCGGGCGGATGATGCCGAGGACGACCGCGTAGATCACGCCCACGGCGATCAGGGCCAGGGTCAGCCAGGGCAGCGCGTTGAACGGGCTGGGCTGGCCGGGGCGCAGGTCACCCCAGATCGGGATGGCCAGCACCGCGACGCCGACGATCGGGGTGACCACCCACAGCCAGGCGTTCTTGTGGATGCCGTGGCGGCGGAACTTGACCCATTCCACGATCAGCGCGACGTTCGCGACCAGGTACATGATGATCAGCCCGAGGATCCCGTAGGTGCCGAGGAAGCCGGACGCGGTACCAGGGTCGGTGAAGGCCGTCGAGACAACACCGATCAGGATGCTCGGCGCGACGAAGGCGATCGCGGCCGCCGCCGGGGTACGGAACCTGGGGGTCACCCCGGCCAGCGCGCGGGTCCACAGCCCGCCCCGGGCACCCGCGAAGATCACCCGGGATGTCTGGGTGTTGGCCGCCACATAGGAACTCGTCACGCTGGACAGGAAGACCCAGGTGATCAGCGGGGCGACGAACGGGATGAACGCGTGCGCCGCGGTGTGGAACGGGTTCGGGTCGGCGGCCAGCGCGTCGGCACGCCCCACGCCGAACGCGATGACCAGGGCGTAGGAGCCGATCACGTAGATGATGCCGCTGATAATGACCGCGCCGACGACCGCCATCGGGACATTGCGCCGCGGGTTGCGGGTCTCTTCGGCCAGCGGGGCCGCCGCCTCGAACCCGCCGAACGCCAGGACCGCCAGGCTGAACGCGAGCAGCACGTCCTTGGAGCCGCCCGGCCAGTGGAACGGCGTCGCGGACAGGCCGTTGGCCCCGCCCCTGGCCAGGATCGTCAGGCTGAGCGCGAGCAGCAGCACCACCTCGAACACATACAGCACGACCGTGACCCGGACGCCGAACTTCAGGCCCACGATCACCGGCGCGACCACGAGCGCGCCGTAGAGGATCGTGACGATCTGGGTGATGCCCCAGATGTGCGGGTCGCCGAGCACGTTCTGCACGATGTACTGGCCGACGAAGATGTAGATGCCGCCGAACGCGATGATGTAGCCGAGGATCGTGATCACGCCGATGGCCACCCCGACCTTCGCGCCGATCGCCTTGGTGATGTAGGTGATGAATGACCCGGCGCTCGGGTAGACGCCGGCGAACTGGGCCAGGCTGCTCGCCGTGGCGCCCATCCCGACCATGGAGATCAGGAAGATCAGCGGCGCGGACGCGCCCGCCAGGGCGACCATGATGCCGGTGGTGAAGAACAGGTTGAATGCCGGTGCCACCTGTGCCAGCCCGGGCATGATCACGCCGAACAGGCCGAGCTGGCCGCGCCGCAGGGCCTGGGGGGAGTTGGCCATCGCTAGCCCCTTCCGTGTCGCTTGATGAATTCGAGGAAGGCCTGGTTGAACTCGGCCGGGTGCTCCCAGAGGCAGGCGTGGCCGCCCTTGGTGGTGGCCCATTCGGCACCGGGGACCAGCCCGGAGAGCTGCCGCGACAGCGAGACCGGGATCAGGATGTCCTGCTCGCCGGCCAGCACCAGGGCCGGGACGCCGAGCTGGCCGAGCCGCTCGGTCGTGTCGTGCTGCTGGATCACCGCGAGCTGCGCGAGGTAGGCGTGGGCCGGCTGGTCCATGTAGCGCATGGCGGTCTCGAACTCGGCGGCCTCCTCGGCACGCTCGGTGAAGAACGGGACGGTGAACGCCCACAGCGTGACGTCCCGCATGATGAACGGGACGCCGGTGACCGGCGCCATCGCCTCCCACATGGCGAACATCCGGGAGCAGAACGGCCCCGGCGCCCCGTAGGTGCAAGCGAACGTGGCGGTCTGCAGGTCGCTGCCGTAGGCCAGGGCGTACTCCTGGGCGATCATGCCGCCCATGGACACGCCCATCAGGTGGAAGCCGCTGATGCCGAGCGAATCCACCAGGGCCTTCGCGTCGTCGGCGAGCATCCGGCTGGAGTAGGGGCCGGCTTGGAGCTGGCCCCGATCCCGCGGTTGTCGAACCGGAGCACCCGGTAGCCGGCGCCGAGGAAGTCGTCCATCTGGAAGGCCCAGGTCTCCAGGTCGTCGGCCAGGCCGTTGATCAGGACGATGGTCTCCGGGCCGTCACCCTCCAGCTTGTAGTTCACGTCGATGTCATTGACCCTGGTCATGGGCATTGCTTTCTCCTCCAGATCGGAGCCGGATCCGGGCGTGCAGCTCGGAAAGCATTTCCTCGGTCAGTGAGAAGTGCCGGGCGGCCAGGCCGGCCGACCGCTCGGGATCGCCCGCGATGACCGCCTCGGCCAGCTCGGGATGCTGGCGGGTGGCCCGGCGCCGTACCTCGGGGCTGTAGGGCTCGGCGTCGAAGCCGAAGCTGACCTCCCGGCGGATCCGGGCGCTCAGCGCGGCCAAGCGCTCGTTGTGCGCCGCCCGGGCGATCGCCTGGTGCAGCGCCTGGTCGGCGAGCCGCGAGGCGTCCCGGTCCGCTGCCTGGGAGTACATGGCCACGGCCGCGCGTATGGCATGAATGTCGTTTTCCTCGCGCCGCACCGCCGCGGTGCGCGCGATGAGCTGCTCGACAAGCTGCCGGAAGTCCAGCAGTTCGGTGAGCTGTGCCCAGGCCGGCACCAGGGTGCGTCGGATCATCTCGTCCGAGCCGGGGCGCTGGCCGGTCCGGACGAACGTGCCGCCGCCGCGACCGCGCCTGGCGGTGACGTAACCAGCGGCCTGGAGCCGCTGCAGTGCCTCGCGCACCGTGGTCCGGCTGACCTCGAGCATGGCGGCGAGCTCCCGCTCGGGGGGCAGCCGCTGGCCGGGGACGAACTCGCCGAGGGCGATGGCCGTGACGAATCGTTCCGCGATGCGCTGGCCCGCGGTCCGCAGCGTGATCGGCGCGAGCAGCGTGCCGAAAGGCTCGCCGGCCTGCCCGGGCGCGCCGGCGGCCGTCATGACCGGATCCGCTGGCGGCCGTGCGTGCGGCCGGAGCCTGGCAGGCCGCCATCGGCGAAGAACGACGCGATGAACCTGGCCAGGGTCCGGGCACCGCGCACGATGCTGGCCAGCTCGACCGCCTCGTCGGGGGCATGGATGTTGCGTGCCGTGGGGCCGTAGGCCAGGGCCGGCCGGCCGAACTGGTTGAGGTAGTAGCGGGCGTCTGTGGTACTGCCGAGCACCCGGTGCGCGGGCCGGTCGCCGTGCGCGCTTGCGTGCGCGGCCGCGACCGCGGTCACCAGCGGGTGGTCGTGCCGGAGCAGGTAGCCCTGGGCGCGGAAGCCTGTCTGGCGCAGCACCGGCGGGTGCCCGGCCAGCCACGGGTCGGCGGCCGCGGCGCGCAGCACCGCGGCACGCAGCCGGCCGAACGCCTCGTTCGCGGTCCACCGCCGCGGGTAGCCGACGCGGACGCCCACGCGGGCCCGCGCCGGGACGCTGGAGGCCCAGTCGCCGGCCAGGACCGTGCCTGCGTTGACGTTGTAAGGCCTGGCGACCTCGGCGAACGCCGGGTCTCCGGTTTCCCCGGCGAGCTCCTCCTCCAGATCGGCCAGTGCCTGGAGGATGACAGGGACGCTGCGCACCGGGTTCACCGCGCGGTCCGCCGCCTCGGCGTGCGCGGGAACGCCCGGCAGCTCGATCTCGGCCCACAGGATGCCCACACCGCCGAGCAGCAGGTCCAGGCTGGTCGGTTCGAGCAGCACCACGGCGTCACCGAGCACCCCGGCGTCGCAGGCCGCCAGGGTGCCGTTGCCGGTGCACTCCTCCTCGATGACGGACAGGAAGCCGAGTTCCCCGGTGAGGGCCCCGGGCATGGCCCGGCGCAGCGCGGCCACCGCCAGCAGGCCCATGGCGAAGCCGCCCTTCATGTCGCCCGTGCCGCGGCCGCGCATCCAGCCACCGGAGGTGACCGGCTCGAACGGGTCGCCGGACCACACCGCGGCCTCGGCGGGGACCACATCGACATGCCCGTTGAACAGCAGCGACGGCGAGGCTCCGGGGTTGAGGCGGCCGAGGACGTTGTCCCGGCCGGCGTAGGGGCACTGCGGCACGCCCGCCGCCGGGTGCGCCGCCGTCCGCTCCGGGACCGGCACGCGGCTCACCGCAAACCCGAGCCTGGACAGTTCCCCCGCCACGACCTCCTGCGCCCCGGCCTCGTCGCCCACCGTGCTGGGGGCGCGGACCAGCCGCTCGAGAAAGGCGAACATCCGCTCCGCCTCGGCCTCGACGGCGCGGTCCACCGCGTCCTGGTGCTCCGCCGTCCCGGGCATGACCCTCCCGCTGGTCTAAAGGACTGATTTTTAGACCATTGTGGGCGTTCGTAAAGGCTCGGTCAAGAGGCGGCGGGGGCAGGCCGGGGTTAAGCGGAGGGCCCGGAGGCTTGGCGGCGTTCCGGTTCCCTGCCCGGGGGCTGGGCGGGGCGCTGGCGGGCCGGAGCCGGAGTGATCGGGCGGTCTTGGGGTTTGCCGGCTTCCAGGGTGAAGGTGGTGCCGTGGTGGGTGATCTCCAGGGGGTCACCGTCGGCCAGTTGGTAGCGGGCGCTGGACTGCGTTACCTCCACGCGCAGGCACTGGGCGCGGAACAAGAGGCTGAAGGCCAGGCGAGTGAGGCCTTCGGGCAGGCGGGGGGCGAAGGAGATCCGGCCATCCCGGTGCCGCAGGCCAGCGAATCCGCAGACGAGCGCGAGCCAGGTGCCCGCGAGCGAAGCGATGTGCACGCCGTCGCGGGTGTTGTGCTCCAGGTCCTTCAGGTCCATCAGCGCGGCCTCGCCCAGGTAGTCGAAGGCCAGGCCGAGGTGCCCGGTCTCGGCCGCGATGACCGCCTGGGTGCAGGCGGACAGCGAGGAGTCGCGCACCGTGAGCGGCTCGTAGTAGGCGAAGTTCCGCGCCTTCTGCTCCGCGGTGAAGTCGGTGTCGCACAGGTGCATGGCGAGCACCAGGTCGGCCTGCTTGACGACCTGCTTGCGGTACAGGTCGAAGTAGGGGTAGTGGAGCAGCAGCGGGTAGTGCTCGGGCGGGGTGCCGGCGAAGTCCCAGACCTGGTGGCTGGTGAACTCCTCGGCCTGCGGGTGCACGCCGAGCGCCTCGTCATACGGGATGTACATGGATTCCGCGGCGTCCCGCCAGCTTGCCGATTCCTCGGCCTCGATGCCCAGTTCGCGGGCCCGGTCCGGGTAGCTCTCGGCCGCTGCCGCGGCCGCCAGCAGGTTCCTGCGCGCCATCAGGTTGGTGTAGACGTTGTCGTCGGCGATGGCGCTGTACTCGTCCGGGCCGGTGACCCCGTCGATGTGGAACCCGCCAGCGGCGTCGTGGTGGCCCAGCGACCGCCACAGCCGCGCGGTGTGGGTCAGCAGGTCCATTCCGGTCCCCTTGGCGAACTCCGCATCCCCGGTGGCGTCGATGTACTGGATCACCGCGTGGGCGATGTCGGCGTTGACGTGGAACGCGGCCGTGCCGGCCGGCCAGTACCCGGAGCATTCCACGCCGTTCATCGTCCGCCACGGGAAGGCCGCGCCCGCCATGCCCAGCTGGGCCGCCCGGTCCAGTGCGGCGGGCAGCACGTCGTGCCGCCACCGCAGCACGCTGGCGGCCGCGTCGGGCGCGGTGAGCGTGAGCACCGGCAAGACGAAGGCCTCGCTGTCCCAGAACGTGTGCCCGTCGTAACCCGGCCCGGTCAGGCCCTTCGCCGGGATCGGGCGGTTCTCCCCGCGCGCGCCGGCCTGCAGCACGTGGAACAGCCCGAACCGCACCGCCTGCTGCACCTCGGCATCCCCGTCCAGCTCCACGTCGGCGCCATCCCAGAAGCCATCGAGGAAGCCGCGCTGGTCGGCCAGCAGGCCGTCCCAGCCCGCCTGCCGGGCCGCGGTCAGGGCCGCCCACACCTGATCCCGGACACCGGGCAGCGAGCGCTCCCCGGACCAGCCGTAGGCGACGAACTTGATCACGCTCAGCCGCTGCCCTGGTGCCACGACCGCCGCCGCGCTGACCATTGCGCCGTCGGCGAAGGACTGGGACTCCACACGGACGCCGGGCCCGTCGACCAGGTGATCCATGGCGGCACCGACGCGCAGCCCGCTGCGGGTGGTCCGGTGCACCAGGATCGCGGCCTGGTCGTGCGCGGAGTGAAACTCCTGTGCCAGCGGGTGGTCGATGCCCGTGCCGTGCCGGGGATCGCCGGTCCCGGGCGGCGACTGCTCGTTGGCCAGCAACTCGGACTGCAGCGCGATGCGCACCGGGCCGTCCAGCGGCTCCACCTCGTACCGGACCGCGGCGATCGCCCGCTGGGTGAACGACACCAGCCGGGCGGAGGACACCCGCACGGCCCCGCCGGCCGGGGACACCCATTCGGCGCGGCGGCTGAGCACCCCGGACCTGAAGTCCAGCACGCGCTCGTGCGAGCGCAGCGTGCCGTACCTGACGTCGAACGCCTCGTCATCGACGAACAGCCGGATCAACTTGCCGTTGGTGACGTTGACCACCGTCTGCCCGGACTCCGGCAGGCCATAGGCCGCCTCCGCGGGGACCACCGGCTGGCTCTCGTACACGCCGTTGAGATAGCTTCCCGGCAGGCCGTGCGGCTCGCCCTCGTCAAGGTTGGCCCGCCAGCCGATGTGCCCGTTGGACAACGCGAACACCGACTCGGTCTGCGCCAGCAGGTCCAGGTCCAGCGCCTTCTCGCGCAGGGACCACGGTTCCACGTGGAACGCCGGATGCTTGATCACGGGCGGTCCAGCAACTCGGCGAGGTCGGTCACCACGACGTCCGCACCATGCCCGGCCAGCGCGTCCGCCTGGCCGAGCCGGTCCACCCCGACGACGAACCCGAACCTGCCTGCCCGGCCGGCCGCCACCCCGGCCAGCGCGTCCTCGAAGACCACGGCCGACCGGGGCTCCAGCCCGAGGGCGCGCGCCCCCGCCAGGAAGGTGTCGGGGGCAGGCTTGCCCGGCAGGTGCTCCCGCTCGATGGTGAGGCCGTCGATCCGCGCCTCGAACAGGTCCTCGATCCCCGCCGCGGCGAGCACGTCACGGCCGTTGGCACTCGACGTCACGACCGCACGGCGCAGGCCGGCGTCACGGACAGCCCGCACGTAGCGCACCGAGCCAGGGTACGCCGCCACCCCGTCCTCGCGGATCCGGCGCAGCACGATCTCGTTCTTGCGGTTGGACAGGCCCTCGACCGTCTCCGCGTCCGGCGGGTCATCCGGGCTGCCCTCGGGCAGTTCGATACCGCGAGACTGCAGGAAGGAGCGGGTCCCGTCGGCCCGTGGCTTCCCGTCGACGAAGTTCTCGTAGTCCGCGGCACGGTCGAACGGCACGAAGGGCTCGCCTGTCCTCCGGGAACGTTCGCGCAGGTAGCCGTCGAACATCTCCTGCCACGCGGCATCGTGGACCTGTGCGGTCTTGGTCAGGACGCCGTCCAGGTCGAACAGGCAGCCGCGAATGCCGTCAGGGAGCCCGAGCACGCGTTCAGCCTAACCAGGCCGGGCCCCGCGAACGACCCGGCCGGCCTGCGGTCACCACCCGTAGATCCGGACCGGCAGCTTGCGCAGGGGCGACTGGTCCGGGCCGGGATAGGTGACCATCAGCACCATGTCGTCCGGATCCCGGCCCTCCACCACCGTCAGGCCGTCGTTGCTGCGGGTACCGTGATGGGCCCCGCGATCGGCCAGGGCGTGCTCACACCGGGCCAGGTCCTCCTCTCCGGCGGCGGTCCAGACGACGTACTGGACGCCTATCGATCCGAGCGGGTGGGGCGCGGCCTGGCCTATGGCACGCAGGATCAGGCCCGCGCCGGCGGGACTGGTGAGCAGCGCTGCCGTCGGGCTGCGGTCGGCGGCCTCCAGCGCCAGGACGTCGGAATAGAACTCCACCGACCTGTCCAGGTCGTGCACGAACATGATCACAGAGCCGAGCCGGGCTCCCTGTGCCATCTGCTGGTCCTCCCATCCCGCGGGCCCCGCCGGCGAAGCCTGTCAGCACCAGTCTGGCCCGTCGGGTCATCCGGTGGCGACCGTACCCGCCCGCGCCCGGCGCCTGGCGTGCCCAGCGGCCGGCGAGACGGGCGTGCCGTACTCTGATGCCGCTACCAACGGCTCCGGCCAGGGCGGAGGAAGCCGGCCGATGACGGCGGAGGACACCGCACGGCCGCCAGAGGTCATCCGGCGGCGCGAAGTGCGGCACACCAGCGCCAGGTCCCTGCTCATGACCGTGCTCGGGGAGTTCGTGCTGCCCGCCGGGCGGCCCGTCTGGACGTGGATGCTGGTGGACACGCTGGCCGGGCTGGGAGTAACGGAGAAGTCGGCCCGCCAGGCGCTCGCCCGCGCCGCCGCCGAAGGGCTCCTGGTGTCCGAACGAGTCGGCCGGCGGACCCGCTGGGAACTGACGCCCTCGGCACGGCGGCTGCTCAGCGAGGGTGCCCGGCGCATCTACGAATTCGGCCGCAGCGAGCGCATCTGGGACGGCCGCTGGCTGCTGCTCCTGGTCTCGGTGCCGGAGTCCAAACGGGACCTGCGGCACCGGCTCAGAACCCGGCTGAGCTGGGCGGGATTCGGGTCGCCTGAGGCTGGCGTGTGGATCTCACCGCACCTCGGCCGGGAGGACGAGGCGCTGGAGGTCGTGAAGGAGCTCGGTCTCGCCGCGTGCGCGATGTCGTTCACCGCGGCCTTCGGCCGCATCGGCGGCCAGGACGAGATGGTGAGCCGGGCGTGGGACCTGACCGCGCTGGAAGAACGTTACGAGGCGTTCCTTGCCGACTTCGGCGGGCTGGAACCGGCCGGGCGCGCCGAGGCCCTGCGCGCCCAGACCAGGCTGGTGCACGAGTGGCGGCGGTTCCCGTTCCTTGACCCGCAGCTTCCGCGCACGCTACTGCCGGCGAACTGGAGCGGGGCCACGGCAGCCGAATTGTTCCACCGTAAGCACGCTGACTGGCAGCCGGCGGCGGAGCAGCGCTGGGACGAGATGAGCTTGGCTCGCGGCACTTGACCTGCCCTTGCCCAGCCTCCGGCGGTTTGACGGAAACAGCAGCCGGGATCTAACGTTAATAATTGTTCTTCTTAGAAGCCGAAGCGCCCTCCCGGGCGTGGCGGCCGGGGTACCGGTAGCCCGCGGGGCACACGAGCCAAGTAGGAGCCGATGACTGCCGAGAACGTGGTGCCGCTGCGTACCGCTCCCCGCATCGACCGGCCGCGGGCCGAACGCGCCGTGACCGAACTGCTCGCCGCTCTGGGCTACCCGGTCGAGGGCGAGCACCGGGCGAAAACCCCGCAGCGCGTGGCGAGCGCGTTCACCGAGATGCTGACGCCGTCGGCATTCCTGCCCACCACTTTCGGCAACGACGAGGGCTACGACGAGCTCGTCGTGGCCAGGGAGGTGCCGTTCCGCTCGCTATGCGAGCACCACCTGCTGCCGTTCTACGGGTACGCGCATGTGGGCTACCTGCCCGGGAGCCGGATCGTGGGCCTGTCCAAGCTCGCCCGGGTGGTGGAGCACTTCGCCGCCGGGCTGCAGGTGCAGGAACGGCTCACCCAGCAGGTCGCGGACTGGCTCGCGGGTCACCTCGGCGCCCGCGGCGTGGGCGTGGTGCTCGAGGCGGAGCATCTGTGCATGAGCCTGCGCGGCGTCCGGGCCCGCGGGTCCAGCACGGTGACCAGTGCCCTGCGCGGGGAGTTGCGCACCGACGCCAGGTCCCGCGGCGAGTTCCTGGCCCTCACCAGGCACGCACAGTAATGGCCCGCTCGCTCCTACCATGAGTGGCATGCCTGCCGGCCAGAAGGAGCCGGGCACGGCGCCCGGCGGCCTGGACGCGCTCGCCGCCCTGGGCGAGCCGACCCGCCGCGCGCTCTACGGTTTCGTCACGGCACAGGACCGCCCCGTGTCCCGCGACGAGGCGGCAGCCGCGACCGGCACCAAGCGGGCAACCGCCGCTTTCCACCTGGAGCGCCTCGTCGAGGACGGCCTGCTGGAGGCCCGGTTCGCCCGGCTGTCCGGACGGACCGGGCCAGGCGCGGGCCGGACGGCCAAGCTGTACGCGCGGGGGCCCCGGCAGTTCGCCATCTCGCTGCCACCGCGCCGGTATGAGATCGCCGGAGAGGTGCTGGCCAGCGCGCTGGACCTCCTCCAGTACCAGGCCGGCCCGGCCGGCGAGGCCGTCGAGCAGGCCGCCGGCCAGGCGGGGCGGCGGATCGCCGCGGGTGGCACGGATCTGGCCGAACTGCTCGGCAGGTCAGGTTACGAGCCGAGGCACGGTCCCGGCGGGTGCATTCACCTGGCCAACTGCCCGTTCCACGAACTGGTCGCCCGCCATGCCAGCCTGGTCTGCACGATGAACCTGCACCTGCTCCGCGGCCTCCTGGGCGAGCTTGGCAGCGCCGCGCAGGCGCGGCTCGACCCGGCCGAGGGGCGCTGCTGTGTCACGATCACCCTGCCCTGAGCCGCACGGCCGGCCATGGGCCCGCCGCCGCGATCGGTAAGCTGCTACGACATGATCGTGGTGCTGGCCGGGACCTCCGGGAGCGGTAAGTCGACCATCGGCAGTGTCCTGGCAACCCGCTTGGGCTGGACTTTCGAGGACACCGATGCGCTCCATACGCCTGCCCAGATCGCCAAGATGCGGTCCGGGCAGCCGCTTACCGATACCGACCGCTGGCCCTGGCTGGAAACGGTCGCAGCCTGGATAGACCAGCGGATCGCCGCGGGCGAGTCCGCCGTGGTCGCCTGTTCCGTGCTTAAGCGCTCCTACCGCGACTACCTGTACCGCGGCAGGCCCGCGGTACAGATGGTGATACTGCTGGCCGATCCGGACACGCTCGCGGCCAGGCTGACCACGCGGCGCGGCCATTTCTTTCCCGCACGGCTGCTGCAGAGCCAGCTTGCCGACCTGGAAATGCCCGATGATGCCGAACGAACCTTCGCGGTGCTCACCGTCCAATCGCCCGACGAGACGGCCGACGAGATCATCCGCCGCCTCGGCCTGACCGGGGCGGGCACCTGATCCGGCCTGCCAGGCTCGGCCGGTCCGGGCACCCTGGCACCGGCTACGCTGGGCTCACCCGACGGTACGAAAGACGGCGCGATGAAGCTCAAGCTGGACCTGCACGATATTTATAACCGGGGTCAGGACATCGACCGGGCGCTGCGGGACATCATCGATGAAGCGGTGGCGAAGAAAGCGCCGATGATCGAGATCATTCCCGGTAAGGGGTCGGGCCAGCTCAAGAAGCGGGTTCTCAGGTTCCTCGATCAAAAAGAGATCAAGGCCCTGTATCACCGGGTCGAGAAAGACTCCAAGAATTACGGCCGGCTTTTCGTGCATTTCCGCTGGAAGTGAGACCTGCGGATTCCTGACCTCCGCGACGTCGCGGATCGTTTCACTGTCATAGCCTCCGCTCCCCAGTCTCCGACGTCCGGCGGCCGCATGGTGCCGGCGTGGAGTCCCGTTATGCCAGGATGAGCCATGCGTTTCCTGCTCCGCGTGCTGGCCTCGGCGGTTGCCCTGGCGGTAGCGACGGCGGTCTTGCCCGGTATTGAACTGCAGGCCGCCTCCCTAGGGTCGAGGATCCTCACGCTCATCGGGGTTGCCCTGATCTTCGGCGTGGTGAACGCGGTGCTCAAGCCGATCATCAAGACGGTCGGATGCCTGTTCTACGTGCTCACGCTCGGCCTCGTCGGCCTGATCGTCAACGGCCTGCTGCTCTGGCTCACCAGCTGGCTGGCGGGCAAGCTGCACCTGCCGTTCCACATCACGGGTTTCTGGCCGGCCTTCTGGGGCGCGATCATCGTGGGCGTCGTGGGCTGGCTGTTCGGCATCCTGGTCAGGGACCGCGACAAAGAGGAGCCCTGGCCGGGCAGCTCACCGGCATGACGATGGCGTCCGTGGCCGGCAGCTGATAGAAGCCCGGGCGCACGCCCGCCACTCAGCAGCTGCGCCGGGCCGGCCCCGCTATTCCGCGACCTGGCGGTACAGCAGGGGACGGCGGTCGGTGAGCACATCGTTGTGCGCGCTGATCTGCTTGTTCCTGGCGCGTGTCAGCTCGCAGGATGCCACGAGGACGGTGGGCTCGTCGGCGGTGACCGGGCCGGCCAGCGGGTAGCCGTCCGGTCCCACGATGACGGTGCCGCCGACCCAGGACACGCCACGCTCCACGCGGCACCGGTCCGCCACGGCGATGAATACGCCGTTCACGCAGGCGTCGGCCTGCACCCGGACCACGTCGCAGGGCCGCTCGCCCGCGGGCACCGGCATGGCTGGCCAGTTCACCGGTGCCGCGATGAGGTCGGCGCCGGCCAGGGCGGCGAGCCTGACCCACTCGGGGAACTCCAGGTCGTAGCAGATCATCAGGCCCGCCCGGCCGAACGGCAGGTCGACGACGGGCGGCGGTGCGTCACCGGGCGTGAAGACGAGCTTCTCGGCGTCCCACAGGTGCGCCTTGCGGTAGACGGCCAGGACGCCGTCCGGGCCGACGAGGGCGGCGCTGTTGTAGACCAGGCTGTCCTCGCCCAGCTCACAGAACCCGCCGGCGATGGTCGTGCGGTACAGCCCGGCGAGTGCCTGCCACTCACGCAGCGTCGGGCTGTCGGCGGCCGGGGTGGCCAGCGCCCGCGCCTCGGCCTCGCCGGTGAACACGTAGCCGCTGTCGCACAGTTCGGGCAGCACCACGAGTTCGGCGCCGTGGCCCGCGGACTCCGCGATCGCGGCCGCCGCGGCGGCCCGGTTCGATTCGACCTCGCCAACCGCGAGTCCGAGCTGGCACACCGCGACGACGGTCATCGGCGGTGCTCCCTCCTGTGCGCGGCTGCCCTCTTCGGGGTGTCCGGGAAATTGTCCCCCGGACAGTGCGGGGGTTCCAGGGGGCCGGGCTATGCCGGGAGGTGGGCGGGGAGACCGAAGACGGGGAAGAGGCTCTCGGCATCCAGGAAGAAGTGCATCCCGGCGATGCGGTCACCGGAGATCTCCAGCACCTGCAGCGCCCAGGCCTTGTACCCGCCCGCGGGGTCGCGGCGGTATTGCCCGTACCCGGGGCAGCCGTTGGCCGTGACCGGCAGCAGCCGCGATCCCCGGCACTCGCTCGGCCCGGGTAGCACCATCCAGGCGGTGATGCTCCGTGCGCCTTCGATCCACATGGCGAACGGCGGCATCGACTGGACGGCGTCCTCATGGAGCAGGGTGACCAGGCTGGCCATGTCGTAGCGCTCGAACGCGCTCACATACCTGGCGAGCAGGGAGGCCTGGTCGGCGGCCACCTTCCGGGGCCGGGCGGTGTCCGGGAGCGCGGCGAGGGTCGCCCTGGCCCGCTGCAGCGCGCTGTTGACCGCGGCGACGCTGGTGTCCAGCAGTTCGGCGGTCTCCGCGGCCGGCCAGCGCAGCACCTCGCAGAGGATGAGCACGGCCCGCTGCCGCGCGGGCAGGTGCTGCAACGCGGTGACGAACGCCAGGCGGACCGTGTCCCTGGCGACCGCGATCTCGGCCGGATCCCCGTCCTCGGGGAGTACCCGGGTGTCGGGGACCGGCGATACCCACAGATGCTCGGGCAGCACGCCGCCGAGGTGCGACTCGTCCGGCGGCGAGGCCGGCCCGAGTTCCATCGGCCGGGCCCGCCGCTTGCGGCCGCGGAGCATGTCCATGCATACGTTGGTGGCGATCCGGTAGAGCCACGACCGCACGCTCGCCCGGCCTTCGAAGCGGTCCGCCGACCGCCACGCCCGGAGCATCGTGTCCTGCACCGCGTCTTCGGCTTCGAAGCCGGAACCGAGCATCCGGTAGCAGTACCCGGTCAGCTCGCGGCGGTATGCCTCGAATTCGTCTGGCTGGACACGGGGCAGCGTGTCCGCCTCAGGTGTGCTGGCCATAGGTGTTTCATCTTAAGCGGGCCTGCCGACAGTCTTCCGGGGCAGCTACTCGTCCCACATGAAGAAGCCCCACGCCGTGTGCTCGGCCTCATCCTCGTCAGGCCAGGGCTCGGGCGGTTGCGGTGACGGGCGCGGCGGCCGCCGCTCCGCCGGGTCCTGCTCCCTGGGGTAGCGGTGCCCATGGGACTGCTCACCCCCGTACCGCTCCTCCGGGTACTGCTGCCCCGGATAGCGCTGCCCTTGATACCGCTCGCCGGGGTACCGCTCCTCCTGGTACTGCCCTGGGTACTGCAGGGGCGGGTCCGGCCGCGCGGCGCGCGGTGGCATCGGCGGGGACACGGGCGGGTACCCGGGCTGCTGCCCGGCGCCGCGGTGCCGGGCCGATGCGGCCGGGGCCGCCGCCTGCCGTGGGTTCTCGACGTCCTTGCGGGTCACCGCCAGGTAGGCGACGAGGATGACGATCACGACCGTCAGCGCCAGGGCGACCGGTCCATGCCCCACACCAAGGCCGCCCACCGAGTGCGGGAACGCTATGTAGTCCGCGAACGAGGCACCGACCGGCCGGGTCAGCACATAGGCGATCCAGAAGGCCAGGATCGGGTTCAGGTGGAACTTCCAGTGCGCCACGGCGACCGCCGCGAACGCGACCGAGAACCAGATGCCCGAGGCGAGGTAGCCCAGATTCAGGGTCTTGGCGGTCATGTCGCCGGTCGCGGTGCCCAGCGCGAACGTGGCCAGCACCGTGGCCCAGTAGAACGCTTCCCGCCGCGTGGTACGGATGCTGTGGATGGACAGCGTGCCCTCGGTCCGGTACCAGAGCGTGAAGATCACCACGAGCACGATCGCGTAGAACGTGGTGGACGCGACGTACGGGACTCCGAACTTGATGTGCAGCACGTCGGCGGCCTGCGTGCCGAACACCGCGACCATGACGACCGCCAGCCAGTAGATCCAGGCGTTGTAGGCCTTGGCGCGGAACTGGAGCACCATCGCGACCACGAAGCCGGCGAAGCCGATCAGCACCGCGATCACCGGGTCGATCGTCCGGACCATGTAGTCCGAGGTCGCCTCGCCCATGGCGGTGCTCAGCAGCTTGATGATCCAGAAGTAGGCCGTGATAAGCGGGACCTTGCTTGCCGCGTACCCGGCCGGTCCCACGGGTCCGCCCCGCCGGGACTGACCCTCGTCCCACTGGAACTGACCTGTCCTCATGGCGGCAAGGATGCCACACGGATCCGAGTGCCCCCGGCGCTCTTTGCCTGAGCTTGTCATGCGCTGACAAGGGCATTCCCTGGTCAGTCATCCCCTGCCGTCTGGCGGCCGCCAGCGGCCCGTCCGGCGGTCTGTGCGAGGTGGCCCGCGAAGGCACGTGCGGCCGGGGTGAGCGGCCGTCCGCGGGCGTGGATCAGCCCGATCGCCGGGTGTCCCGGCGCCCGGGCAAGCTCGCAGACGCCGATCGCCGGGCCCGGGCCTTCCGCCGCCGACCGGGCGAGCAGTGCCACCCCCAGCCCGGCGGACACCAGTTCCCTGATGCTGGCCGGGCTGTAGGTCTCGAACTCGACGCGCGGCACGAAACCCTCGGCCGCCGCCGCGGCGGCGAGGATCTCATGCAGCCGGCTGTCGGCCGGCAGGCAGACGAACGGCTCGTCACCGGCGGCCGCGAGCGCCACGTCCCGGCCCGCGGCCAGTGGGTGGCCCGGCGGGGTCACCAGCACCAGGCTCTCGGGCACCAGCGGGCGGGCCTGATAGGCGGTGGGCAGGTCGTCGTGTACCGGGCCGACGATCAGGTCCACCTCACCGGCGTCCAGCATGCCGAGCAGCTTCGCGATCAAGCCGGTGCGCAGGGCGAGGCTCACCCCGGAGTGGCGGCGGCGGAACGCGGCCAGGGATGCCGGCAGGTCCAGCGACCCGAGCACCTGGGTCGCGCCGATCCGCACCCGCCCGCGGCGCACCGCACTGAGCTCGGCCAGGTCGCCACGGGCAGCGTCAAGCTGCGCGAGTACCTGGCGGGCCCGGTCCAGGAACAGCTCGCCCGCGTGGGTCAGCGCGACCCGCCGGGTGGTCCGTTCAAGCAAGGTCGTGCCGAGTTCCGCCTCCAGCCGCCTGATCTGGGCAGACACGGCCGGCTGCGCGACGTGCAGCCGCTGGGCGGCCTTGGTGAAGCTGTGGTGGCGCGCCACCGCGTCGAAGTAGACAAGCTGCCGCAGCTCCATCTATCTAGAATGATCTGCGATAAGTGCATTCGCAAATAGGTCTTGGACTTATCAGTGGCTGCTGCCGATGCTGGAGCCATGCAGCAACGAGAGCTAGGCAGTGACGGGCTGGTGACTTCCGCCCTCGGCATGGGATGCATGGGCCTGTCCCAGGGCTACGGCCCGGCGGACGACCAGGAGTCCGTCCGGGCGATCCGCCGGGCGGCCGAACTCGGCGTGACCATGTTCGACACGGCGATGAGCTACGGCCAGGGGCACAACGAGCGGCTGATCGGCCGGGCGCTGGCCGGGCTGCCGTGGCAGGTCCAGGTCGCCACGAAGTTCGGCATCGTCCGGGACGCGGGCGGGGTGCACCTCGACGGGCGGCCCCAGCACGTGCGCGGCTACTGCGAGGCGTCCCTGGCGCGGCTCGGCGTCGAGGTCATCGACCTCTACTACCTGCACCGCCCCGACCCGCAGGTGCCGATCGCGGACACCATTGGCGCCATGGCCACGCTCGTCACCGAGGGCAAGGTCCGCCACCTTGGCGTTTCCGAGATCACGCCCGCCCAGTTGGAGCAGGCCGCGGCGGTACACCCCATCAGCGCGGTGGAGTTCGAATGGTCGCTGTTGTGGCGCGACCCGGAGGATGACATCGTCCCCGCGGCGCGGCGGCTCGGCGCCGGGCTGGTGCCCTACAGCCCGCTCGGCCGCGGGCTGCTCACCGCCACGCTGACCAGGCAGGACATCGACCGGAGCGACTTCCGGCGTGGCGACCCCAGGTTCCAGGGCACCGACCTGGACCAGAACCTGGCGCGGGTCGCGGCGCTGCGGCGCATCGCCGGCGGCCTCGGGCTGACCCCGGCCCAGCTAGCGCTGGCGTGGCTGCTTGCCCGGGGGCCCGATGTGGTGCCCATCCCCGGCACCCGCAGGCTCGACCGGATCGAGCAGAACGCCGCGGCGGCCGACGTGGAGTTGACCGAGAACGACCTGCGCAGCCTGGAGGAGGCCGTGCCGCGGGCGGGCTGGGCCGGGGACCGTAGCTCGTTCGCCGCGGTGGGCACCAGCAGGCGAGCCGGGCCGGCGGGCGGGTAACCACGGGCGGCGGCGCACCGGACAGGGCGGCGGCCGGCCACGCGGCTGCGTATCGCATGAAAGAAGTGCCCTCGGACGGGGCGCGGACCTGGCCTGCGCCAGGTGCCGCCCGCCTCGCCCGAGGGCACTTCCCGATCAGTGGGTTAGCAGTGCGGGTTGGGGATGATCTTGCTTGCGAGCTCGGCGAGGCCCAGGGCCGTGGTGAACGTGCCGTACTGCTTGTCCCCGCCGAAGCTCTTGCCGTTGGTCATCTGCCCGAACTCCCACACGCAGGTGCCGTTGACCTTGGCCAGCGTCCAGTACGGGTAGAACTTGCCGGGCGCCTGGGTCGGCGGCACCACACAGCCGGCGCCGGTTTGCGTGTTGCACTTGATGTTGGTGGCCGGGTTGTCGGTCAGGAACTGCATCTGCGAGTAGCCTGATCCGCCCGTGACCGGTGGCGTGATGGTCAGCGCTGACGGCCACATGTTCGGGGTGTTCGAACTCGGCCAGTTGCGCCAGTACGAGGTGCCGTCATAGTCGAGGTCACCGCCGGTGCAGCCGGTCACCAGGTTGGGGTCCGCGTTGAGCGAGCCATGGGTGTCCCCCGCCGGGAAGCAGGGGGCGTCGTTCGCCTCGCCGCTGCCTGGCGAGTCCGGCGGGCCGGCGTTCTCGTATGGTCCGGTACAGAAATTCCAGGACGCGTCGGGGTGGCCGTGCACGTCGATCGGCGCGAAGACCTTCAGCTTGGTGCACGGGGTGAAGTGCCCGACCTCGTAGGAGACGTCGATGTTCCCCGCTGCCCAGCCGCCCTGGTTGATCGTGCTGGCGGTCGAGTACTCCGGCCGGAAGTTGAACGGCGTGCCGCTGCAGTCCGCGATCGAGGTATTCATGAAGCCGTTCTTGGCCGAAGCCAGCATGAACCCGGTTTTACCGGTAGTGAGATCTCGGACCTGTGTTTCGAGTGCACCCTTGCTCTTGTTGTCGAAGATGTGGATCGCGAGCTTGTCGCCGGGGTTCATCAGCAGCGTGCGCTGGTTCGGCGTCACGGTGTTGAGGTTGGCCTTCTGCGGGCTCGGCGGCCCGGTGGGGACGCCGTTGGTCTGGATGAACGCGGCGTTGACCGGCTCGACGCAGTTGTTGTTGCAGACCGCGAACCCGGCCTGGCACTCCAGCGAGTCGATGGTCAGCGCCGCGCACCAGTGCGAGTTGTCACAGCTCAGGCCGTCCGCGAACGGGGCGAACCCGGGCGGGTAGAACTGCAGCTCGAGGAAGGCGCTGCCGCCGCCGAGGTAGGGGCCGTGGGGTGAGTTCGAGTCGCTGTCCGGCTTGCACGGCAGCAGCGGGTAGGAGTTGGGGTCGCAGAGAGCCATCGCGTACCACAGCGCCGGCATCAGCTCGAAGAAGTGCGTGGTGTCCTTCAGCGGCCCGTGCACCGTGGGCAGTGCCTTGGGGTCGCGGGGCAGCGTCTGCACGTAGCTGAGGTTGCTCGAGGAGCCCGGCTTGTTCGAGTAGAACTGCACGAGCGGCTCGTCGTGGCCGATGTAGTAGCCGTTGTCCGCCAGGTGACCGTTGTGCGTGCCGCCGTGGACCTCGGCGCAGATGTAGCCGCCGATCTTGATCGGGTGCTGGATCGGGCTGTGGCCGTTGCAGTCCAGGTTGCCGAAGGCGGAGCCCTGGTAGGAAGAGGTGCCGGGCGCCGTGTGCGCGGCGCTGGTTCCGGGGCGCGCGGCCGCCGGGTGCGCGGCGGCCAGGCTGGCGCTGGGCACGGCCAATGCGGTCACCGCCACGCATGCTGCCAGCAGGAGCCAAGGACGCGGGTAACGGAGTCCAGACATACGAGCCATTGAGCGCGCCTCCTTCGGTCGCCTTGCGCGAATCCAAAGAGCGCCGCCGCACCCCCGCCCCGCGGCGCGCCGTCCCTCGCCGAAGGTAGCTCTTTCCCTAGATATCGGTCAATAGGAGGGAATGGCCGGGGTGTCAGTCGTGGCGTTTCGCCCGTGCACCCGGCCCAGGCCGGCCAGCTCCCGCGCCCGGCTCGGCTCGGTTCGCCCGCAGGTGTTCTCGGACCCGCCGCCGCCCGGCCGAGCGAGTTATATTGCTGACCGTGTTCGTTACAGCCCTGGTGAACCTATACACGCGCGACATCGACGCCGGATTGCACTTCTACCGCGATCTCCTCGGCTTCACCGAGACGTTCCGCGCCCCGGCCGAGGGCATCCCTGAGCATGTCGAACTCCAGCTGAACGGGTTCACGGTCGGCCTCGGTACGGTCGAGGCGGCCAGGAGGGTGCACGGCGTCGAAGCTTCGCCCGGCAGCCCGGCTATGGTCCTGGTCGTGTGGACCGACGACGTCGACAAAGCCTGCGAGGACCTCGCGGCCGCGGGGGTGCCGGTGCTTCAACCGCCGCACAACACCGGCAACAACAACCGGAATGCACTGCTGCGCGATCCAGACGGAAATCTCGTGGAGATCGTCGCCAAGGTGTCATGACGGGGGCTATCCGCAGGCGTGAGCCCAGCCCGGCCTGAGCGGGTGCAGCCGGTTACGGACGTCGTTGCGGCTTCGGAGATAGTACGGCCATCTCCGCTCGTGCCGTCTGGCTCGCCTGCAGGCGCCTCGATGCGCTGCGGCGGGAGTTGCCCGCCAGAGTGGTTCGCCCGCCATGAGTCGAGCATCAGGGTCCGGCTACGTCCGGCCGACGCGCTGGTCAAATTCAATCTTGGTCAGGCGTCCCTGCACGAGTGCGGCCTGGAGGGTGTTGATCACCTGTTCGCGCCCCCGGTGCGGCCGGACGCAGTTCCTGCGCCTGCCCGCGAGTCGCTGATTGAATCAGCTGAAGACCTGGGAGGTGGCCCGGTGGGGTACACGACCACAGCCTGGCTGAGCTTCGGTGAGGCCCTCGCTGCCGTTGCCGGTGCGCTGACGGGCCTGCTGTTCGTGGCGCTGTCCGTCAGAAGTGGCGCGGTGGGCGCATCGCGCAGCCTCCGCTCTCGCGCCGCTCAAACTCTGGTGCTGTTCATGACCTCAGTGCTCGTCGCGGTCTTGCTGGTCGCTCCCCAGCCATCGGCGGCCCTCGGTTCGGAGTTGCTGGCCGTGGCCGTGGCCTCGGGCACAACGCTGCTCATCTTGGACCGGCGAGCAGGTCACAGCGCTGACAAGGGCGTGGCCCGGTACATCGAAAGGTTCTCCCCCAACATGATCACCGCCGCGCTCGTCGGCGTTGCCGGGGTGACCTTCCTGGTGCAGGCCGGTGGTGGCTTGTACTGGCTGATTCCCGCCACGATGGCGAGCCTCCTTGGCGGGGTGGTCAACGCGTGGCTGTTCCTCGTCAAGGTGACCGGGTAGCCCCGTCGCTGCTTCCCCTCGCCGCGAATACGGCAAACCCAGAGGCTGCCCGGCCCGCAGTCCCGGCCACCCGGAGGGACTGCGGGCCACGGGCGCGGCGTGCCGTCAGGGCTAGCGCCGTGACCGATGGCTGATCATCAGTGCGCGGTACCCTGCGTTATGACGACGAAGCGGGCCCGCGTGGGTGAGCGCCGGTGGCCGATGGCCGCCGCTGTCCTCCTCGCCGGGTCCCTGCGGGTCTTCTTGCCTACCCAGCTCAGGTTGGACGACGCGAGGCCGGTGTTCCTCGTCGTGCTGGCCGCGCTGATGGTCGCGCTCATCGCCGGCGACCCCGGCCGTATCGACCGCGAGGCGGCCTGGCTGCGGGTCCTGACCGGGGTGCTCATCGGAGTGATCACCTTGGTTAACGTGGGATCATCGGTGCGGCTGGTGTACGCCATCGTCACGACCGAGCCCTTCACCAATGACGCGAACATCCTGCTGGTCAGCGGTGGCGTCATCTGGCTGACGAACATGATCGCCTTCGGGCTGTGGTACTGGGACCTCGACTGTGGCGGCCCGGTCGCCCGCGCCCTGGGATCCGGCAGCTCACCGGCGTTTGTGTTCCCCGAGATGTCGAATGCGGAATTTACCCGGGACGGCTGGTACCCGTCATTCGTGGACTACCTGCACCTGTCCTACAGCACTTCGATGGCGTTCAGCCCGACTGACGTCTCGGCGATCAAGCCGTGGGCGAAGCTCATGATGATGGCCGAGGAGACGATCTCACTAATCGTCGGAATCCTCGTGGTCGCCCGGGCGGTAAATATCCTGAAGTAGGACCGACGGTCAAGAAACGGCCACGGCCTGCGGGCATGCACATGGTGCTGGCATGTAGCCAGCGCCGGTTTGCGCCAGGCGCGAGGGCCTGCTTTGCGGGTTATGAAGCGGCAGAACGGCGAGTCTCTTCGGCTGGCTGTGCTTCGGCGGCCAGCACGGTGCCCTCCTCCCGGTAGAGCAACCGGTGCAGTCCCGCCGCGAGCACCCCTCCCACCAGGGGCGCCACGATGAAGAGCCATACCTGGCTTAGTGCCGTACCGCCGACGACCAGCGCCGGGCCCAGGCTGCGCGCCGGATTCACCGACGTGCCGGTGATCGGGATGCCGACGAGATGGACCACCGTCAGGGTCAGCCCGATGGCGATCGCCGCCGTCGCCGCGTTGGCTGTCGCCGAGGTCACCCGCAGAACGACAAAGACGAAGATGGCCGTCAGGACGGTTTCAAAGATGAAGGCCCCGCCGACCCCGATATGAATGATCGACTGACTTCCGTAGCCGTCGGTTCCCAGGCCGGTGGTCGTCCTGTGGTACAGCGGCGAGGTGCTGAACGTTCCCCACAGCGCGAGTGCGCCGACGATCCCGCCAGCGAATTGGGCGATCCAGTACCCGGCGGCCTCAACCAGCGGGATGCGGCCCGTGAGCAGGGCTCCAATCGTCACCGCCGGGTTGACGTGACTGCCAGATATCGGGCCGATCAGGTACACCAGCGTCAGCAACGTCAAGCCAAACGCCAGCGCGGTGGCCACCACCCCGGCCGCGACGCTGCCACCGTCGAGCTTGAACCCGAACATCAGCGTGGCCGCCCCGACGGCGAGAAACACCAAGATCGCCGTGCCCAGGAACTCAACACCCAGCTTCCGGATCATCGCCTGCCCCCTGGTCTTTGCGTGTACCGCTGCCACCGTGTCCATCCGACCCTAGCGGGGACCCCGGCGGATCAGGCGTCTCGCAATGCCACAGCCACGCCGTCGTCGGGGCGGCTGAGAGATCTCCTCTCAGCGCCTCACAGTGCCATCTGCGCGGGTCATGGCCGCGCTCGCCGACCGCCTCAGCGCAGCTCGCTGATCCGGATCAGGTTGCCCGCGGGATCGCGGACGGCGCAGTCGCGAACGCCGTAGGGCTGCTCGGCCGGCTCCTGGACGACCTCGGCGTCGCTGGCCTGCAGCCACTCGAAGGTGCCGTCGAGATCCTTGGTGGCCAGGGTGATGATGGCGTAGGTGCCCTTGGCCATCATCTCGGTGATGGTGCGGCGCTCATCGTCGGTGATGCCGGGGTCCACGGCCGGCGGGTGCAGCACAATGGACGTGCCGGGCTGGCCGGCGGGGCCGACCGTGATCCAGCGCAACCCGTCGTATCCGACGTCGTTGCGGACCTCGAAGCCGAGGGTGTCGCGATAGAAGGCCAGGGCAGCGTCCGGGTCGTTGTGCGGCAGGAAGGTCGCGTGAATAGTGATGTCCATGCCGGTCAGGCTAGCTGCGGCTCGGTGACCAGCGCTTCTCGATTCCTGATCGGCCTGGTCGCCTGTTTCGCCACGTGCGGCGGCGTCCCCGCGCAACTGACCGCCACCCCTGACACGAGGTCGCGCGCCGTACGGCGCGCTTGGCGCTGGCCCGCGATGGCCCGGGTCGGCTCACGATTTGGGCGTGATGCTCGTGGCGCGTACGCCTACCGGGCCATCGCAATCTACGTTCCGGCCAGCCGTTCGGGTCGTGGCCCGGGGAAGTCAGTTGCCGTCGGCAAGCTCGCTGGCTAGTTCCTTCTCATCCTCTTCGGACAGCGAGGTCTTGAGCAGCTGGCCGCCGAATGGCCCCATCGCGTCGGCGAACTTGTCCTCGGTGATCTTCTCAGCCATGATCACCACTGCGGCGGAGCCCGGCTTGAGCATGTCCTGCACCTGCGACCTGAACTGGTCGTTGATGCCGCTCTTGCCCAGCTTGCCGAACAGGGCGCCCATCGCGCCGCCGAGCAGCAGCCCCACGCCTGGGACGAAGAACAGCAAGCCGATCAGCATCCCCCACAGAGCCCCACTTGCCGCCGAAACTCCGACGATCTTCTGCGGGGTCTCGACGTGGCTCTTGCCCTCTGCGTCGACGGTGACGATGGCCAGGCCCGCGAGCTTGACCACGAAGTCCTTGTTGAGCGCCAGCACCTGGTTGTAGGCCTGGGTGGCATTGGTCTCGCTGTCATAGCCGATCACAATAAGTTCAGACATGATTCTCCTTGGTAGAGGCAGCCCGTCGCCGCCCGTGGCGCGGCATCTGGGCACGGACTAGAGACACCCTCCACCCGCCCTCACCCGGACGCTTCACCCGTGCCGGGTGAAGGCAGGCTCAGGCCAGCGGTGGCCCGACCGCATGGAGGCTGCTGTATCGGCGCCGGGCAGCCCAGCATGATCACAGCACCAACGGCGTGCGGGATAGGGACTTGGATCAACCCCTTGGCTCGCTTGTGCGGGCACGATTTCAAGCCGCGGATCTCTGGCCAGCGCGTCGATGCACTCTTGGGTACCGTCACCGTCACTCTCACCGGCGCGGTACTCACTAAGTTGGTGATGGTTCGCGAGAAGTGGTCAGGGCGACACTCTGGTCACGTGGTCATGCAGGACCCCACGGGTAACGAGGTTTGTGTCGATTGAGGCCAGCGTGGAGGGCCGCAGCGGTGGAGCTCAGTTTCCAGGGCCGCGTCTGGGAGTGGCGAGGCCCGGCCCCCTATCACTTCGTGTCGATTCCGGCAGAGCACGTGGACGCGGTCAACGATCTCGCGCCGGGCGTTACATATGGATGGGGCATGGTGCCGGTCGAGGTCCGTCTCGGACGCACCTGCTGGCGTACCTCCCTTTTCCCGAAGGACGGCGGCTACGTCCTGCCGCTGCGGGATTCCGTCAGGGGCCGCGAGGAAGTCGAGCTGGGTGACCTTGTGAGCATCCGGCTGACAGTTGGCCAACCCTGAGCGAAACCCCTGATGAGCGGTACCCAGCCCGGCAGTACCGGGCCGAGGGCTACTTGGCCCTCGCCGTCAGGTAGTCCTCGGCCCGGTGCCTCTCATACGCCGCGAGGCCCTCGTGCAACTCGTAAGGCCCGCGGAGCCGCTGAAACCATGCCGAGACCGACGCCGGACGTTCATCTAACAGCCGCCTTCGCGACCAGACACCTCCGGCCGGTGAACTGTTCCAGCCGCATCCGGGTTTGCCCGGGTCTGTTGTTAGCGTTCGCGCTAGCAAGATCAACTGTGATCGCCGGGAGTCCATTGCCATCGGTGCCGTATGGCAGACTGCCCGGCATGACAGGAGCGGACCTCAAGTCTGACCTGCATCGCTGCCTGCGGGCCGCCCGTGAAGCTCTGCTCTGGAAGCTCGACGGGCTTTCTGAGTACGACATCCGCCGCCCGCTGACGCCGACCGGCACCAACTTGCTAGGACTGGTCAAGCACCTGGCCGGTGTCGAGTTTTGGGTATTTCGGTGACGCGTTCGGGCGGCCGCCCAGCGGCCAACGGCCCTGGTCTGAGGAAGACGCCAGGAACAACCGGGACATGTGGGCCGCCGCCGGTGAGTCGCGCGATCAGATCGACGGGATGTACCGGCGAGCCTGGGTGCACTCGGATGAGACGATCCAGGCGCGGGCCCTGGACGCGCCCGGCTACGTGCCTTGGTGGCCAAGCGACGAGAGAGAGGTGACGCTGCACCGGATCCTGGTGCACGTGGTCGCTGAGACTAACCGGCACGCGGGACATGCCGATATCGTCCGCGAACTCATCGACGGGGCCGTGGGGCTGCGGGCCGACGATGACAACTTGCGGCCCGGTGGCCGGGTGTGGTGGGAGAACTATCACAATCAGCTCGAGCATGTGGCGCAAGATGCCAGCCAGGGTGAAGGGGGCAGCAGTAACAGTGGGCGATCAGCCGACGCGGAGTGATCATCCCGCCGAAGGAGGCGATGTCCCTGGTCTCAGCCCGCGGCGGTGCCCTGGCCGAACGCCCCGAACAGGCCGTGGCATGACCCCCGTCGCGCTGCGGCCGGCCACCTCTGCCGACAGTGAGTTTTGCTTCCAGTTGCACAAGGCCGCCATGGGCGGCTACATCACCGCCATCTGGGGATGGGACGAGCAGCGCCAGCGGGACTTCCACACCCGCTCGTTCAACCCCGGGCGCTGGCAGATCATCACCGCCGACGGGACAGACATCGGAATGATCGACGTCGAATACCGGGCCGCCGAGATCTACCTGTCCCGCATCGAAATCAGCCCCGACCATCAGGGCCACGGCATCGGCACCCGCCTCGTCAGCGCACTCATCGACGAGGCGAGGCAGAACGGCCAAGACCTGGTCCTCGACGTGCTCACCGTCAACCACCGCGCCCAGGCCCTCTACCAGCGGCTCGGCATGACCGAAACAGCCAGGCACGGCGACGGCAACATCAAGATCACCATGCGGTCCTCACGGCCGCACCAGTAAGACAGTCACAACATCTGACCCACAGATATTGACCTTTGCTCCTGATCGACTACTTCCACCTGAGCCTGAACCCCCATATGGCGGGTGAGGGCAGACGACTGTTCGGCGACATCGGCAAGTACGGGCCGCTCGACCTGGTCTCCAGCACGACGCTCAGCAACGGAACCCTCGAGCAGGAGTACCGGCGGCACCACTAATCCAGATCTTTTCTGCGGCCTTATCATGCGACCAGGCCCGTGACCGTCCGCACCTTCTCCTATTCGCCTTAACGGCCCGGTTCAGCGTAGAGGAGATAGGCCCCTTTGGAGCGTCGCATTGACGGTGTTCTTGCTCCTGGCCCTTGAATGCGCTCGATGCATCCGCTAATGGTTCTCAAGAGCGTCCGTGGGTTGCAGTCCGTCGTACAAGGTCACCGATGTGAATACGGCCGGGGCGGATGATGTCACACCAGACACCGAAGGTGATGTCGTTCTTGCCGCGCAGCCGGGCCAGCGCATGCAGAACCCGCGCATCAGTGGCACCTGAGTCCGGATTCCGGGTGGTGATGACACAGCGCGGTACAGGGGCTATGACGCGCAGGATGGCCTCGCCGATGGAGACCCTTTGCCCGCCCCAGCCGTGCTCGGCCCATGCGTCAGTGCCGGTCATCGTGATGGTCATGCGGAACCGGCGTGGATCGGGAGCAGTGCCGTCGAACTCCGGCGCGAGCGCCTTTAGCGATGCTTCGGACATCAGCGTCACCGGCTGGTCATCGTGACCGATGTGCTCTGGCTCCCGTTTGAACAGGTGCACCTTCCGGCCGAGGTAGCCAGACAGCGCGGCGCTGAGCGGCCCAGGGACAATCCACCCGGGTATCTCCCGCCCGTCATACATCCTGGTGGCCGCGGAAGCCCCGGGCTCGGGTGTGTCCTGGACGACATTCCCGTCCGGGAAGCGCAACGCCAGGACGTCTCGCGCCCGGTCCCAAGCGGGCTCGATTTGCAGCAGCGCCGGGGTCCGGCTGGTCAGCAGCAGCTTCCCGTCCTCGCCAATGACCAGGAACTCACGATCGCCTGTTACCCCGTGCCGCCCAAGCCGGATCTCGCTGGTGCTGTGCAGCCGCATGCCCTTGACCGGCGCGATTGCCAGCAGGGAAACGGTGATCGGCACTGTCATACCTCCCGCCCCTATCATGCCCGGCGCCTCGGACTAGCCGGACAAGCTCCGCGTCGGCCGGATGCGGCTTACGGTTGCCGCCGGGATTATCGCGCTATGGCGTTTCGCGGGCCGGGCACGCGTGGTGGGATGTGCTTGTTCGCCGTCGCCTGGGACGGTATTCCAGGCTTGTCGCCGCCTGACCGTAGTTGCCTGCCACGTTGGCAGCAGTCGCGGTCTACCGCGCGGCGTGTGGGATCACCGCCCCCGCTTCGGTGCCACTAGGCGACGCGCGGCCCATCCTCGGGCGGCTCTTGGGGCTCTTGCCGGTCTCTCCTCTCGCGCGCATCTAGGGTTTCCCTGGCCTGTGCGGAGCGATTCAAAATCGGGCCGAGCAGGAGTCCTACCGCTAACGAAATACCAAGCCAAGCGACGAGGCCGATGGGCACCCACCATGCGTTCATGTCCGCCTCCCCCCCGGGTGGGCGTACCTCGTGGACGATTACTGTCCGCTTATGATCTATAACACGACGGCTCCGCCGCCCCGTCAAGGCTCAGAGGCCACTCAATTGGTCCGTGCGTCCCCGGCTTGGCAGCAGTCATCTGCGAGCGGGCCTGGCAAAGGGATCATGCCAGACGGTCCTGGACGGCTGACGTCAAGTGGCGGCTGACAGCCGCTAGCCGCCCAGCGCTGCCCGATCATCTAGGGTCTTGGCAACACTCGAACACCTGCTTGCAAAGATCGTGATCGCCGCCGTCCGGCCTGCTTTCAGCAGGTGGGAAAGCCACCGGCATGTCCGTGAGTAGCTGTAGTTGCCTGCCAATCACCACCCGATCGGGCACGCACCGGGCACGGTTTGCGGGAATCTTGGATGGATCATGACGCAGACGATGAGGAGATGCCATGTCTATCACCGACGACGTCCAGCGCCGGTCGGCGCACATCCACTGGCCCAGCGACGTCAACCCAGACCGCGCCGACCTGTTCGCGCACAACGACATCGTGGTCAACGCGCCCGCGGACATCATCTGGAACCACCTGGTCCGCGCGTCCGCCTGGCCCTCCTGGTACTCCAACGCCAGCGACGTCGTCGTCAACGCCCCCAGCGGGATACTGGGCCCCGGTGTCACCTTCGACTGGGTCACCTTCGGCGCCAACATCCACAGCACGGTCCACGAGTTCGAGCCCGGCAGCCGGATCGGCTGGTACGGCACCACCAGCCAGTGGCTGGCCTACCACACGTGGCTGCTCATGCCCCGCCCGGACGGCAGCACCTACGTCGTCATGGAGGAAACCGGGGACGGGGCCAGCCCCCGCAATCTGGCTGGAGCCAACCCGGGCCACATGCACCGCGGGCACGACCTGTGGAACATCAGCCTGAAGTTCCTCTGCGAGTCCCAGTGAGACGCTGGCCTGCTGAAATGTTCGTCAACGATGCGCACTGAGCGGCGGTGTGACGCCAAAGCAACCCCACACCGCAGGCGTCCGGTCTACGGGGGGAACCTCAGCCGATCTGCCGGTGTCGATGAGTCGCTGGGTGCCGCTGCGTCTACGACATGACAGGCGTTAGATCGTATGTGCCGAGGAGGCCAGGCTCATGACTGCAGAGACCGAGACGACCGCCCGGGAGCAACTCCGGGCGCTGCTCAACGACCGCGCCGCCGCCATCACCGCCAGAGATGCGCGTCGCGCGGTGGCCCATTACGCGCCCGAGGTCGTCAGCTTCGGCCTGGCCCCGCCGCTGCGTTACGCCGGAGATGAGGTTCGCGACCTAGCCGGGATCGAGGGCTGGTTCCAGACCTGGGACGGCCCGATCGGCTACGACATCGGCGAGCCGTTCATCGAGGCGGGTGATGACGTCGCCTTCTGCCATGGCCTCACCCACATGACGGGCGCGAAGACTGACGGCGAGCACGTGGACATGTGGTTCCGGTCCACCGTCGGACTTCGCCGGACGCCCGCGGGCTGGCAGATCACCCATGAGCATGACTCCACGCCGTTCTACATGGACGGCTCGGGGCGGGCCGCCACCGACTTGAGGCCCTGAACCACCAGGCGTTGCGGAGCTGACTACACCTTCCCCGTCTTCCTCGTAGGCGCCAGCGCTTCGCCAGGAAGCGGCCGACGCGATCGAGGAGGCGCTGGGGACGTCGTAAGAGGCCATTTGGCAGCAGTTGCCGGCGCCGAGAGGTCGGAAGGGATTGTTGACCTGGGCGCGCTCGGAGGGACTCGAACCCCCAACCTTCAGATCCGTAGGCATGGGCGGACCGCCCAGGACCGTCCACCAGCGTCTGCCTGCTGGGCCGATATTCCAGGCCTGTCGCCCCGCGTCGGTAGCTGACCATGGGCATGGCAGCAGTTTTGGCAGCAGTCGAGCGCCTACCTGGAAAGCACAGTCAAGATGTCCGGCACCGTCCATGGTGTTGGAGTATCCGGGTCGAGCCTACTTCCCAAGCTGTTCACAGGTTGATCGCATGAGCTTGGCCGCGGCGTGCCGCTGGTGACTGTGGTCTATGGGCCCCGTTAATGGCACGGCGATCCTGGGCAGTCACGGTTGAGGCCAGGCTCGGGCATTCGGGCCGAGACTTCCTGACGTGCCCGTTGCCCTCTCGGTCTGGTGCTTTCGCGACTGGTGACCAGGATCGCTAGTGGCGAGATCATGGCACAGGCCGCGAAGGAGGCAATGCGATGCCAGCTGACGGAGGCAAGAAGCGTCCGCGCCGGGTTCTCAGCAAGGGCCGGATGGAGGCATTCAGCGACGGCGTGTTCGCCATCGCCATCACACTGCTCGTGCTGGACATCGCGGTTCACCCGCCGGGCACACCGCTGGAGCAGGTGCTTCATGCATGGCCCGCCTACGTGGCCTACGTCGTCAGCTTCCTGACGATCGGCGCTGCCTGGCTCGCCCACGATGGTTTGACCGACCGGCTCGCGCAATCAGATTCGATCTTCCTGCGGCTCAACTTGCTCCTTTTGCTGGTGGTGGCCTTCTTGCCGTTCCCGACCCGGCTGGTCGCCGACGCCCTGCAGCACACCGAGGCCGAACGCGTGGCGGTCACGTTCTACGGCCTGACCCTGCTGGCGATCCGCCTCCTGGGGTCCGGGCTGGCTGAGTATGCGCGGCGCGAGCACCTGTACTCGCCGCCCAAAGAGGGCGAGGAGCCGCCAGGCGCGCAGCAGAAACTTCTGTCCGTCGTTATCGGGTACGTGCTTGCGATCATCATCGGGTTGCTCTGGCCTGCCGTGGCGGTGGCCGTGTATTTCGCCATCGCGGTATACCTCGTTGTGCCGTTCCGGGAGGTCGCACGGCTCCTGTTCCGGCGTTCATAACCTCCCCGTCGGAAATCAGAAGCTTGATCTTCGGACTTCTTCCTTATCAGGGATGTTTCAGCGATCGGCGTCGCCCTCCGCAACCCAAGTCGGCAGGCCTGTCGACCTGTCCTCGGGTAACCGTGACTGTCTCTGACCGCCCGCCTGATCGGGCACGTGGCGGGCACGACCTATGGGTTAAGAAGGCAAGGTCTAGGCTGGCGACGTAGCTGACGCACCGCCGCCAGAAAGGGCCGGCCATGACAACTCTCGGCAACCGGCCAGCGACCGCGCTGCTCGTCGTCGATGTCCAAAACGCCGCCATGGACGGGAGTTACCAGCGCGATGCGGTCGTAGCGAACATCGGCAGCCTTGTCGAGAAGGCGCGGCGGGAACATGTCCCGGTTATCTGGGTCCAGCATTCCGACGAAGAGCTCAAGAGAGGAAGCGGCGACTGGCAGATCGTCCCCGAGCTGGATCCGGATGGCTCAGAGCCGCTGGTCGAAAAGCACTACGGCGACTCCTTCGAGGACACCGCCCTGGAGAACGTGCTGTCCGGGCTCGGCGTCGGGCGGCTGGTGGTCGTCGGCGCGCAAACCGACGCCTGCATCCGCTCGACCCTCCACGGCGCCTTCGCCAGAGGCTATGACGCGACACTGGTCAGAGACGCGCATACCACGGAGGACCAGACCAAGTGGGGCGCGCCCCCGCCGGACCAGGTTATCGCGCACACGAACCTGTACTGGACCGACCAGACGGCACCGGGGCGGACGGCCGGGACGGTCGAAACCGAGGACGTCGATTTCGCTGACACGCGTACTGACACCTAGTGCCCGCTGGGATCGACAGCCGTTATCGCTGGTCAGCGCATCGAGGGAACCAGCAAGAGCGGCCGATCCTGCACCGTCAGCATCGATGCCGAGACCGTGCAGGTACTCAGGGATCATCGCAAGCGCCAGGCCGAGGAGCGGCTGAGAGTCGGCCCCGACTGGCGCGGCACCGACGATCATGTGTTCGCCACCGCCCGGGGCGAGCCGATCCACCCCGACACGGTGTCCACGCCAGCATCATCACGACGCTCGACCTGTAAGGGCACCTTTACACAGGTGACATGGACCGCTACGCCGACCGCCTCGGCGACGCTGCCGAGCAGGCTGATCCGGCCAAAATCCGGCCAGATGACGTGGAAGACGATCCGGCCGCTGAGGGGCCAGCGCTGTGACCTGGGGAGACGGTGGCGCGCTCGGAGGGACTCGAACCCCCAACCTTCTGATCCGTAGATCAGTGCAGGGCGTCCGGCCTGTGCGTGTCAGTCCGTCCCCGCAGATCAGGGTCTGTCGCGTGTCCCGTGCGGTCGGCTTGGTCCGGCGTTATACAGCCAGTCCGTGAGAGGTTTGTGAGAGGCTCCGGCCGAACTCACCGTCCGTTAGTAAGGGGACTCCCTGCGGACCGGCTAGCGACTTTAGTGATCGCCGTCCATGGACTGGGTTGTCATCTCTGGAGTGTGCTGGGGATCGCTGATGGGAGATTCGTCGTCGCGGACTTTGACCGGCGGCGGGGTCCAAGGCTTGATGTGCTGGGCGACTTCCGCGTAGAAGGTCTCAGTGCTGTCCAGGACGGAGGCGACGAAGGAGCCGCGGCCCTTGCCGCGCTTGGACCCGGCATTGGCGGACAGCGAGACGGTGAAGGCGCGGATTTCCCGGGCCGGGTCTTCGATGCCTGTCTTGGGCGTCTCGCGCAGCTCGGCGAGCGTGCGGACCGTTCCGCGGCCGCGCTGGCGCGCGGTGATTGCCTCGATGCAGATGTCGGGCTTGCTGTCGCGCAGCTGGCGCACCAGCCAGTTCAGCCGGGTCGTGGACCGCCCGGAGGTGGGTGCGTCGACGGTCATGGAGCAGCTGACCCGGCTGGCCCGCAGGTCGGCGGTGATCTCGATCAGGGCGGCAGCGTTCGGGACACGCAGGGTGCCGGTGAGCATCCCGGTGCCGGCGAGGGCCGCGGTAGCCGCTTGGAGCCGCCGGTCTGGGTCCTTGAGGTCGTTGCGGGACAAGGCGGGGCGGACGTCGACGCCGAGTTCGCGGCACATCAGCATGGCCGCGAAACCGATCAGCTGCTCATACCGGCGGACCACCTCGACGGCGCCCTTGTCGGAGGCGCGCAGGGTGCCGCTGCGGGCAGCTTCGCGGACCTGCACCCACGAGCCGCCCATGTCCTCGAACTCCGCCGCCCCGGACTTGGGGTGCTGCAGGTAGCGGATGAATTCATGCAGCATCCACGCCTGATCGGGATCGCTAATCGCTTTGTTCGCCTGCGCGACGAGGGCTTCGGTCAGGATCTGGCTCCACGACAGATGATGCAGGCTGACCTTCTTCAGCTTCCGCCCGTCGATGGTAAGGGGGTGCTCGCCCGGGGCCCCGGCCAGCTGATTGGAGATCGTCAGCACGGCATTGAATCCCTGCTCGCGGGCCACGTCCAGGTAGTCCTCCACCTGGGGGGCCTTCAGCTCGTTCGTTCCCGTCTTGACCTCGACCAGCGCCGTCCACACCGTGGACCCGCGCCGGACCTGAATCACCCCGTCCGGCCGGACTTTCCTATCGCCCAGCGAGAACGGCACCTCGATGAAGGCCATCGGCGTCCCGGCCGGAGCGCCAAGTGGCCCGACGATCGCCCGGCCGAACTCCCGCACCGAATTGACCACCGCCAGCAGCGCCGACGTCCCCCGCCGCTCCTGTTCATCCGCACCGTTAATCCCCGACACCGGGATCAGCCGGGCCCGCTCCCACGGCCTATCCGTCACAACCCATCCCCACCATTCATCACCCGCGCGCAGAAATCAGCTCATCGTAAGCAGGCACCTGCATACTGCGCCCAGACTCCGGCGAAACTGTGGCCACCTGCTTACAAGATTGCGGGCCTGGCGGCCTGACTGGCCTACCCGCAGGTCAGCGGCCGACATGGCGTGCCCGGGAGCCACCGTGATTCACCGCTGGTCACTGTCCAGACGGGCACGCCACGGGCACGGAGCCATCGCGTGTGTCAGGGAGCGGTTTTACAGACGATCGCGGTTCGGAGAGGGCGACCGCTCTCCACCTGGCAAGACGATGGCCATCGTGCTTCTGGTGCCGGTCGCCGTCCCACGGATATCCCACGACTGCACCCCGGGTGCCAAGCCGAGACCGAACCCGCGTAGCTTGCCCTCTTCGTCCCGAAGCCAAGTTCATAGGTCGTCACGCAGGGCGTATCTGCCAGCTGGCCTGCTGAGACTGTCCGTCAACGTCCGTGGACGTCCGTACAAGGACGAGGCGATCGTCACGCAGTTAGTCACTCAGCCCGGCCTGTAAGCGCGGATTAAGCCTTGCTGGTCCGCTCCTGACCGTGGCAGACCCTTGGCTGCCGGGTCTAGATGTCAGGGGCGTGGGCTACCGTCGCCATCATAGGCGATGTCACGCAAGTGATCCGGCTAGCAGCGTGGACGCTGGCCGACCTGAGCCGGCTGGCGGCAGGCGAACACCCCGAGATGACGGCGCATCTTGGCGGCCCGGAGACCGAGGACAAGCTCCTCGACCGGCATCGGCGCTATCTCCAGCGCGACGATCCAAGAGCCGGGCAGATGTTCGCGGTGGTGTCTTCCTCTGGCTTGGCGGTGCCGTGTCCGGTCAGATCAGCGTGACCGGATCGCCGCGCCGGATGGTGCCGCCCTCGATCACGTCGGCGTAGACGCCGACATTCACCTGGTTGTGCTGCGCCGCGGTGCGCAGGATGCCGGAGTCCTTCGGCAGGTCCCCTTGCGGCAGCGTGGTCATGACGCAGCGCGGGCAGGGACCGGTGACCTGCAAGCGGACTTGGTCGCCGATGGCCACCGCGTGGCCGATCCAGTCGTTCTCGGCGAAACCCTGCTCGTCCGGGCCGGTGGCTACGACGATGTTCGGCCGGAACCGCCGGGCCTCAAAGCGGCCCTGGGGATACTCCGCGCGGAGCCGGTCGATCGTGGCCGTCGTCAGCAGGTGCACGATGGCGAGGTCGAAGAACGTCCCCGGCGGCAGCTCCCAGTCGACCACGGTGTCCCGGTAGTCCAGGCCCTCTATGTCCGGCCAGTACTCCTCGGCCGTCGCGGCCGTCGCGGCACCCTCACCGGATGCCTCGGCGAGAGTTACCTCCCGGCCGAGCGCCTTGGAGAGGATCTGCGCCAGGTCGGGCTGGTCGCTTGTGACTGTGGTCCCATCGGGCAGAGTCAGCCGGACGGCAGAGACCTTCCCACCGGTGTGCGGGGGCTCGGCATAGGCGGCGCGGAACTCGAAGAAGTTGCCCCACTTGCGGGGATTCTTGGCGCCCGCGACCTTCCCCGTCACCGGGTCGACAACGGCGAATTTCCGGTCGCCAAGGAGGCCGTAGTTTGTGACCTCGGTAGCGTTCAATTCTTCGCCCATCATCGACTTCACCGGGTAGCGCCACAGTCCGGCAACCGAGCCACAGCGTGCCTGCGTGGATGATGAGGGCGATGGGTCCGTTTTCACGATGGTCCCCTTCGGGGCCGCCCTGGCGTGAGGATTCGTGCCTCGCCGAGGCAGTTGCTCCTAGCAGCAGCGGCTGGGCATGTCGCCAGGGACCGGAGCGACACAATCAGTGGTAGTCACGCTTTGGGTCAAGCGCGGACTCGTTCTGATCGTTCCCTCCCGACAGTACGCCCGGGCTGTGATGGTGTATAGCCGCCAGCAGCACCTGGTGGCGCGGAATGCCCGGTTCTGGCGCAGCCCGCCTCCGGGTCAGACGCATGACGGTCATGGACCTTCAGATCCGTAGTGTGTGTCACCTCTCCTTGCTACCTGGGCACATGCTGTCTGGCTTGCGAAAATGTCGCTCGTTGTTTTGCGTCGTCTGCCGGTCTTTCTCGGTGTCGTGTGGCCAGAATGAGGCCACCGGTTCATCACCGCTCGCGGCGCCGCTCTGTGATCCGTAGGCATGGGCAGGTCATCCAGAACCGTCCAGGAGTGGCCGTCTTCTGGGCCGATGTTCCAGGCGCGTCCTATCGCGTTGGTAGCTGGCCACCGTCTTGGCAGCAGGTTTGGCAGCAGTCGAGCACTTGCAAAGGTTCTGGCTTCCCGCCTGTTCTGGCACGAAGGTGGCACGGACCGCTCATGTGGCGGCCTGGCTTGGGTCAGCTAGTTTTGGGGATTTCGATGGAGACGTTGGTGGCCTTGACGGCGGCGACTGCGAGCATTCCCGGTTCTAGGCCGAGTTCGTCTGCGGCTTCGCGGCTGAGCAGTGACACGAACCGGTGCGGCCCGGCCTGGATTTCTACCTGGGCCATCACGGTGTCGCGGACGACACGGCTGACCAGGCCGCTGAATCTGTTCCGCACCGAGTGGGCCACCACCATTCTGTCTTCTCCGTGATCGGCCGATTCGGCCAGTTCTTGCGCAAGGGTGGCGAGCGCTACCCCGTCGACGGCCATCCGCCCGGTGGCGTCGGTGGTTGTTGCGACGCGTCCGCCATCCGCCCAGCGGCGCAGGGTGTCGGTGCTGATTCCGAGGAGGTCGGCAGCTTCCTTGATCCGGAACGTCGGCATCCTGCGAATCTAATGCAACCTGGTCGAACTCCCACAGGGGCGGCGTGCTCGGTGATCGTCGGCACTCCTTAACAGGAGGGCTATCGTCCGTGCTGACGGACGGGTGTCAACGGGCCTGGAAGATGCGAAGGCTTCCTGGCGGCAGGTTGACCGCTATCGCTTCGCCGACCGTGAGTTGGAGACGGTCGATGTCTCGGTGCAGCATCAGCGCCGCGATGGGTGGGTCGGAGGTAAGGGTGACGCGGGCTAGTGGCCGGGTCCGGAGAATCCGCTCGACTTGCGCGGTGAGGTCACCACTGGCCGGGGTCTCCGGAGCGCCGGGGTGGAGTTGGACGTCCTCGGGCCGGTAGAAGGCGTGTACCGGGCCGTCCAGCCCGGTGGCCGCTGGATCGCGGAGCACGAACTGTCCGATATGGATTGTGCCGTTGGCGGTTGTGCCGTGCCCGAGTTCGGACCAGCCGAGCAGGCGGGCGACGTCGGGGTCGGCGGGTTCGGCGCTGACTTGGCCGGTTGGCCCGGTCTGGCGGAGTTGCCCGCCGACGATGACGGCCAGGTCGTCGCCGATGCTGAGTGCTTCGTCTCGGTCGTGGGTGACGTGTGCGGCGGGGATCTCCAGTTCGGCCAGCAGCCGCTGGAGCAGGGCACGCATGTCCTCGCGGGTGGGCTGGTCGAGGGCCGATAGTGGTTCGTCGAGCAGCAGCAAGCCGGGCTGGATCGCTAGCGCGCGGGCCAGGGCTGCTCGCTGGCGTTCGCCGCCGCTGAGGGAGCGGGGTGACCGGTCTGCGAGGTGACCGATTCCGAGCTGGTCCAGCAGGCTGTCGGCGCTGTCCGGGGAGGCTGTGCCGCTGGCGCGCGGGCCGAACCTGATGTTCTCTTTGACGGTCATGTGCGGGAAGAGCGCGGCGTCTTGGAAGACAAGGCCGATGCGGCGCCGTTCGGGCGGCAGGCCGGTGATGTCGGCCCCGGCGAGGCTGATCTGCCCGGACTGCTGGGGGCGGAGCCCGGCGATGGTTTCCAGCAGCACGGTTTTCCCAGCGCCGGAGGGCCCGAGCACGACCAGCACCCGGTCGGCCGGGACGCCGAAGCTGACTGGGCCGAGGGTGAAGGATCCGGCCTGGGCGGTGAGCCCGCTGATGCTGAGCCCACGGTCAGCTGTAGGCACGATTCACCCTGGCCAGCAGCCGCCCGGAGGCCAGGGTCCGCAAGACCAGGAACGTGGCCAGCGCGACGATCATGAGCACCACCGCTGCTGACGCGGACTGGGTGAGGCCGGACTGCAGGAACAGGTTGTAGATCTCGACCGGGGCGGTGGCTGGGTAGTAGGCGAGGATCACTACGGCGCCGAACTCGCTGATCGACCGCGCGTACACCAGCACCGCACCGGTCAGCACGCCGCGCAGCCCCAGCGGCAGGGTGATCCGCCGGAACGTGTGCCACGGGGTAGCGCCCAGGCTCCGCGCGGCCCGTTCCAGCCTAGGATCGATGGCCTCGAACCCGACCCGGGCGCTGTTGACCGCGAACGGGACGCTGACGAACAGCATCGCGGCCACGATGCCCCATTGCGACCCGTAGAACGACACCCCCAGGTGGCTGGCCGGGGCACCGACCCAGCCGGTCCGGCCGAGCAGGAACAACAGCGCGATCCCGGCGACCGTATGCGGCACGACCAGCGGGAGATCAACGACGGCCTGGATCACCCCGCGGCCCCGGAAGCTGCCCCGGGCCAGCAGGTAGGCCAGCGGCACTCCGAACAGGGTCGCGATCCCGGCGGTGATCGCCGCCGCCTGCAGGCTCAGCAATGTGGCGTCCCGGATCGCGGCGGTGCTGGCGGCCTGGTGCAGGCTGGCCACCGACGAGGTGGTCACCAGCCGGATGATCGGCAGCACGATGAACGCCAGCAGCAGACCGCTGAGCAGCCAGGTGACGACCCCGAACCAGCCCATCGGCCAGCTGCGCGCGGGGCGCCGCGCTTGTGTCGTTGTCACGTGGTCATTGTGCCGCTGTACCGCCTGCTTGCCGGTCTTACCCGCCGGAGGCTGGCCACTGGGTGGTGAGTGGCTTGATCGAGGCGGGCACCTTGTTCTGGGGGTTGGCCAGGGCGGGTGAGATGACCACGAACCCGTTGCTGCGCATGATCGCCTGGCCGGTCGGGCCGATCACGAAGCTGATGAACTTCTGGCCCAGCGCCGCGTTGGGTGCGCTGGTGGGGATGGTCAGCCCGTAGATGATCGGCTTGGCGGTCAGCGTGCCCAGCGACCCGGCGTGGATGGAGACCTTGGCGTAGGCGGCGGCCATGGCCGGGTCGGACAGGTTGATCTGCGAGGGCAGCGCGATGTATTTCAGGTGCTGTTCTTGCGCGGTGGACTTGTAGATCGCCAGGTAGTCGATCTGCCCCGATTGCAGCGCGGAGATAAGCGAGGTCTCGGTCTCGGCGACGCTGGAATCGGGGGAGTTCTTCAGCACCGAAGCCGACAGTCTCGGCTGGTGGTAGTAGGCGTTGGCCAGCTGCAGCATCTGCAGGGTCTGATAGCCCGACGGGTCGGCAGCCGGGTTGGACCGGCCGATATGCACGCCCGGCTGGGCCAGCACCTTGTACCAGTTGGCGGGGGTGAGCCCGCTGGCGCCTTTGCTGTGGCTGGTGTAAGCGAAAGTGATCTGGTTGGAAACAAACCCCAGATACCAGGTCGCGTTGGCGGTGAACATCAGCTTAGGGATCAGCGAGTAATCCGCCACGCCCAGCACATCAGCGGGCTGGTGCAGCTGGGTGATGGCCTTGACCATGTCACCGCTCGCGCCGAACATCGAATGCACGGTCACACCAGGATTGGCCGTCTTAAACGCCGCGATCTCCGCCGCGAACGGGGTCGCTAGCGTGCCCGCGCCGAACACGACCAGCGTGCCATGCGCCGCCGACGCCGCGGGACTTGCGCCGCTAGACGAACTGGAACTGCTGCTACACGCAGCCGCCACTGTGACGATCAGGCAGCCGAGGGCGGCAAGCCCGCCCCGGCTGAGTTTGCGGCCCACGACTGCCTCCTCCTGTATGACTACAGAACGGGGCAGAGCCTAACAGCGCCCGGTTCTGCAAGGGCGTCATAGCAGCCATAGTCACTCTCATCATGCTGCCGTGGCCGGGTATCGCCGGTAGAGTCCCGGGTCATGGCCAGGTATTTGCAGGTCAGCCAGGAACTCGCCAGCAACATTGAATCCGGGCTCCTGGGTCCGGGGGACGAGCTGCCGAGCATCCGCGATGCCGCGGACCGGTACACGACCACCGGCTCGACCATCGGCCGTGCCTACCGTCATCTAGCCGACGCAGGTGTGATCGACGTTGCCGACCGGCGCCGTGCCCGGGTCGCCGCTGGGGGCGATGCCGCTGCCCGGCGGATGCTCGGTGGTCATCTGGTCTTGCGGCTGGCGGGCAGCGATGACCCTGGCCTGGATATCGTGCTCCGCCAGACCGGGGCCAGCGTGGTCACTGTCGGAGCACGGGGAAGTTTCCATGGCTTGACCAGGATCTGGCGCGGCACTGCTGACGCCGCAGCGATCCATTTGCGTCACCGTTCCGGCGGCCACAACACCCCATTCGCCCGAACGCTACTGCGCGGGCGCCGCCCTGCGATCATCCACCTATGGCGCCGCGAGCAGGGCCTGCTGACACCGGCAGGCAACCCTGATCACCTCACCGCTCCCGGAGACCTGCGCGCTCTGCGGGTCGCCCGGCGCCAGTTCGGCACAGGCACCCGCGTGCTGCTGGACCGGCTGCTGACCGACGCGGGAATCCTGCCTGCCTCAGTGACCGGCCCGGAGGCGGCATCACATCTGGAAGTAGCCATGTCGGTCGCTTCTGGCCAGGCCGACACCGGGCTTGGCGTGCGTGCCGCCGCCACAGCTTTGGACCTCGGCTTCATTCCGGTTGCCTGGGAAGACTTCGACATCGTGCTGAGTGCCGATGTCTTGCCGGCCGCTGAGCCGCTGATCGCCGCCGTGCGCGACTCAGACGCACATTCATCAATCAGCGCGCTGGGCGGCTACGACCTCTCCCGCGCCGGTTCGGTAGAGATCCTCTCCTGATCAGACCGTCCGTGATGGCCGTGTCTAGTGCTCGGTGAGCCCGTGAACCCTAGCGATCCGCTGGGATAGCGTTGCACGGTGCTCGGGACCGGATGGACTGAGGTTGTCGCCCTGGTCGCGGCCTATGTGATCGCGGTGCTGGCAACTCCGGCGGGGGTCTCCGGGGCAGTTTTGCTGCTGCCGTTCCAGGTCAGCGTTCTGGGGTACGCCCAGCCCGTCTGTGACACCGACCAACCTGTTGTACAACGTGGTCGCAACTCCAGGAGCGCTGTACCGGTATTGGCGGCAGCGCCAGACGGGCGGTCGCCTGGTCCTGGTGCTCATCGCCGGGACATTGCCAGGGGTCATCGCCGGGTCGGTTATCCGGGTGGTGCTGTTGCCAGGACCTCGTGTCTTCGCCTTGGTGATATCGGTCGTGCTGACGCTGCTGGGTGCCTGGCTGGTGTTGTCCCGTCCAGCTCGCCAGCAAGAGTCCGACCGCCAGGTCCGGCTGATCCCCGCCCCAGTCCTTGTGGTCTTGGCGGCCGTGGTGGGGTGTGTCGGGGGAAATATGGAATCGGCGGCGGCTCGATCCTGGCACCTATCTTGATCGGTTCAGGCCGCCGCCCCGCCGAGGTCGCTCCCGCCGCGCTGGCCTCCACGTTCGTCACCTCAGTTGCAGGCGTCATCACTTTTACGATCTTGTCCGGTTCATCATCATGGCTCGGTGGCTCCGAACTGGCCGACCGGCATCGCGCTAGGAATCGGCGGGCTGGCGGGCGGCTATACCGGCGCGCGAATTCAATCCCGGCTGCCTGATGCGCTGATCCGCCACCTGCTCGGTGCCCTGGTGATCGCCATTGGCGCCCGGTACCTCTGGTCTGCCCTTGCCTGATCCTGCTCTGCTGCCATCTTCCTCGATAGCTGCCTGCCCGTGTGAGTGGGCGCCGGGTCAAGGGTCTGCGCGCAGCGACTGCCCGGAGGGCAGCCCTTGACGCGGTGGCCGCGAGCTGGACAATCGAGCGAGGAGGAAGACGGCTGTAGGCGGCCACCGTGTCAGCGTGACGATAGGCCACCTTGATCAGCGATTCCTGCGTGCATGGCCCGGCGTGCGCCGGGCGGGCGTCCCCCAAAAACGCTGAGCCCGGCGCTGACGCCGGGCTAGCGGCGCCGCAGGCGCCGCCTTGTCCGCAATGTGGCCAAGCTCGTCACGCCGCCTGAGCACACCCCGCGCGAGCGCGGCACGTGGAGCAAGACGGAGGTGCGGAAGTTCCTCACCGCGGCATCACGCGACCGGCTGCACGCAGCGTGGCGGCTGTCGCTCTACGGCCTGCGGCGCGGGGAAGTGCTCGGCCTGCGCTGGTCGGACATCGATCTGAAGGCCAAGACTCTTACGGTCCGCCAGGCCCGCGTCCTGGTGGAGTACAAGGTCCGCATCGAAGAACCCAAGTCGCGCAACGGGCACCGGACGCTCCCGCTCGATGACGCGCTCGTGGAAGCTCTCACCGCGCTGCGCAAGCGCCAGCTCGCGGACAGCGCGGCAGCGGGCACCGCGTATCAGGCTGGGCTTGCCAGCTTCGACTGGTACCAAGGCGGCGAGTACCTGATCACCGACGAGCCGGGTATGCCGGTCCATCCCGAGTGGTACTCCGACGAGTTCGGGCGGCTGCTCAGGCGGATCGGCCTGCGCCGGATCACCCTGCACGACTCCAGGCACACGACCCTGACCCTGATGGAGCACGCGGGCGTCCCTATCTCCATCGTTAGCAAGTGGGCGGGGCACTACGACGCGGCGTTCACCCAGCGCACCTACGTCCACGCGAGCGACGACGACCTGGAGCAAGGCCGCCGGGCCCTCGGCCGCATCCACAAGATCGCCTAAGACTCAGCCTTGCCTCACGGCGTCGCGGACTCGGCATTGTCACCAATCGTCGTTCCATGGTCGCCCAGGAACTCAGTCCATGCGGCTATGGAGGCTTCTGCGCGCTGGATAACAAGTGGCCCGTGGTGGGCGAGGAACTGGGTCCACTCAGCAACGGCGGCTTGGGCGATATCGAGAACGTCGTACTCTGTGCCACCGGACTGCACGTAGAAGTGATGCGCACTGCTCCCCGTCCCGACGAAGACAGCCACGTCGTTCCGTGCGATGTCTGTTGATCTGTCGCCGGTCCGCGAGCTTGTGAGGCTGAGATGCTTCGAGCCGTTGGCTAGGTCGGCACAGAGCCGCAGCATCAGGCTTCTGTTGATCAGTGCGTCTCCCTCAGCCTTGGTTATCCCACTCACTGGATCGTTCCCGAGCCAGTCCTTGAGGTGGTGAACTGCCTCGAAGAACGACAGGACTGCGTCGATCGCGGCGTCCGTGCCGCCTGGGGCTCCGGCATACACATCTTGTACACTTTTGAGGCGGCGATGAACGCGCAGCCACTGTGACTGCCAACCCTGACCAAGCACAACCCCATCATCTCAATGTGATGTGAGAGATTGTGAGAGGCCGGGCCTCACGGCAACCAAAAGGGCCGCCTCTTGCGCGTGAGAAACCACCCTGGCCTGCGGAGATGTGGCGCGCTCGGAGGGACTCGAACCCCCAACCTTCTGATCCGTAGTCAGATGCTCTATCCGTTGAGCTACGAGCGCCAGTGCCGGAACAGTCTACGGCACCTCGGGCCACGGCGCCGCCGCGCTGATCGTCTGCAGGAACAGCCCGGCGGGTGGCAGGTGGCCAGGTGTTCTGTGTCACTGCGGTACCAATGCCGGCGCTGCCGCGAGTACGTGGTGGAAGGGGCCGGCGCTCCCTCCATGCGGGGCAGCTCATAGCGTGTGAGAAACCGCGCGGCGCTGCCGGGACTGGTGATGCGCAGCGTGCGGGTCCACCGGCAAACTGCCGCCGTAGCTCGAAGGGAGCCCCATGACCAGCGCCAGCCTGCTCACCGACGCGTTCAGCCGGGTCCATCAGGCCGTTCATCAGGCCGTCATGGGCTTGACCCCGAAGCAGCTCGCCTTCCGGCCCTACCCGGGAGGGAACTCGATCGCATGGCTCGTCTGGCACCTGACCCGAATCCAGGACGATCACGTCGCGGGCGTGACGCGGGCCGAGCAGGTGTGGCAGTCCGGGGACTGGGCACCCCGGTTCGGCCTGCCAGCCGGCTCGATGGAGCACGGGTACGGGCACACGCCGGACCAGGTCGAGACGATCACAGTGGACTCCGCCGAGGTGCTCACCGCTTACTACGACGCCGTGCACGAGCGGACCATCCGGTACGTGGCCACGCTCACCGATGCCGACCTGCCGCGCATCGTGGACACGAGCTGGGATCCACCGGTGACGCTCGCGGTCCGCCTGGTGAGCGTGATTGACGACGACCTCGAGCACGCCGGGCAGGCTGCCTACCTGCGCGGCATGATCGAGTACGGCTGACCGGCCGGGGTCAGCGGGCCGGGGCGGTCCGCCGGAACAGCCGGCCTGCGGTACACCATGGCGCCGTCCTTTCGTTTCGTATGCCGGCTTTTGCCGGTGTTGCGCCAAGGGTCAGCGGCCCGTGTGCAGAGCGCGCGGCCAACCTGAAGCCGGCCCGGCGTGCTGCTCCCGGGCAGCCCGGCATCGGCTGGGCGCAGACCGGTCCCGGTGGGCGTCAGGAAATCCGCGTGAGCAACAGCACGGGAATCGCCCGCGGGATCTTATTCCGGTATTCGTCAAGGGCGGGGGCCGCGCCGACCGCATCCAGCCACACTTTTTCGCGCTCGGCACCTTCGAGTTCCCGCACCGCGACCGCGAAGGTCTCGGTGCCGAATTCGACGCTGATTTCCGGGTGGGCTTTCAGGTTGTAGTACCAGTCAGGGCTCGCCGGCGCGCCGCCGTTGGATGCGACGATCGCGAACTGGCCGTCGGACTGCGGGAAGCAGCCAACCGGAGTCACGCGCTCGGTACCCGACTTGGCGCCGATGTGGTGGATGAGGATCAAGGGGGCACCCTCGAACCGACCGCCCACTTTCCCCTCGTTAGCACGGAACTCTTCGATGATGGTGGTGTTCCAGTCGCTCATGTGGTTCTCTCCTTCGCTCACCCGGCGGTGGCGGGCGCGGGCTTGGGTTCCTTGACGGTTGCCGCGGCTACTGCCTTGGCTAGTTCGTGGCGGCGGACCAGGAGGAAGGTCACCGGGACCGCGCTCAGGCCGATCAAGCCGCAGGCCCAGAACGCCCATTGGAAGCCGCCGGTGAGAGCCGCGGCCGGCGCGGTTCCTTGGTGGAGCAAGGCGGTGGCGCGGGTGGCGGCGATCGTGGACGCCACCGCGACGCCGATCGCTCCGCCGAGTTGCTGGGAGGTGTTGATGAGGCCGGAGGCCAGGCCGGCCTCATGCTCGGCGACCCCGGCGAGGGCGGCGATGGAGACCGGGATGAAGGCAAACGCGGTACCGATGCCGACGATGATGAACGGCCCGGCCAGGCTGGCCCAGAAGCTCCCGTGCACGGGCACCTGGGTGGCCCACAGCACACCGCCGCCGATCATGGCCATGCCGGCCGCCATCACCAGCTTGGCCGAACCGCGGGTGACCAGCGCCTGCGACACCCCGGCGAAGCCGACCGAGGTAAGCGTCGCCGCCAGCCAGGCCAGACCGGCCTGCAGCGCGGAGTAGCCGAGCACCTGCTGCATGTACAGGGTGCCGATGAAGATGAACGCGAAGAAGCTGGCGCCGAGCAGGAGGCCGACCGCGTTCGCGCCCGCGAGCGTCCGCAGCCGGAAGATCCGCAGCGGCATTAGCGGCGCCTCGACGCGGGTCTCGATAACCAGGAAGGCCGCGAGCAGGGCGACGGAAACCGCGAGCAGCACGACCGTCCTGGCCGTGGTCCAGCCGATCTGCGGGGCGGTCGAGATCGCGTAGACGAGCAGCGACAGGCCACCGGTCACCGTAATCGCGCCGAACGGGTCATAGCGCCGCCGCTGGGTGGCGAGCCGGGTTCTCCGGCACGACACGCGGGGCGAGCGCCAGCGCCGCCGCACCGATCGGGACGTTGAGGAAGAAGATGTACTCCCAACCCGCGTAGCGGGTCAGCAGCCCGCCGGCGATCACGCCGACGGTCGCCCCGCTCGCCCCGATGGCCCCCCACGCGCCCAGCGCCTTGTTGCGCTCGGCGCCCTCGGGGAACATGTTCATCACGATCGACAGCGCCGCTGGCACGACGATCGCCGCGCCCAGTCCCTGCAGGAAGCGCATCGCGATCAGGAAGCCCTCCGCGGTCGCCAGCCCGCAGCCCAGCGAGGCCGCGGTGAACACGAACAGGCCAGCCATCAGGACGCGGCGGCGTCCCAGCAGATCCGCGGCGCGGCCGCCCAGCAGCAGGAAGCCGCCGAAGGTGAGCCCGTAGCCGGTCACGACCCATTGCAGGTCCGACTCCGCCATGTGCAGCTTGCGGCCGATGGTCGGCAGCGCGACGTTGACGATCGCGAGGTCCGCGACCGTCATGAAGAACGAGACAGCCAGCACCGCGAACGCGCGCCAGCGACGAACCTGATTCCCGCTGTGGCCCGCGGCCGGGGCGGCAGATATCTGGGACATGTCAGTTTCTCCGTTCAGTGCCGCACCGGGCAGCGGCCGGCGGCGTAGGCGGCGGTGGGCCAGATGGTGGCCCGTGCATATACTTGCGTCATGCAAGTACCGTAACGACAGGTGGTTGCATGACGCAAGTTAATTGATAGAGTGAAGCATGCTCGGCCGCACCTACGACACCCAGAACTGCTCGGCGGCGCGGGCCCTGGAGTTGGTGGGCGAGCGCTGGAGCCTGCTGATCATCCGCGACGCCCTGTTCGGGTGCACCCGATTCGGCGACTTCCAGCGAACCCGGCATAGCGCCGAACATCCTCACCGCCCGGCTGGACGGCTTCGTCGCGGCCGACCTGTCGTCCGGCGGCGGTACTCCGAGCACCCGGAGCACTACGAGTACCTGCTCACCGGCAAGGGCCGCGACCTGGCGCCGGTGATCGTCGCCCTGACCGCCTGGGGCGATCAGCACGCCGCGCCGGACGGCCCGCCGATCCTCTACGAGCACACCGCCTGCGGCAGCCAGATCCACCAGCAGATCCGCTGCGCC
>CAWDXD010000048.1:0-227949 GCA_963806145.1 uncultured Actinomycetes bacterium | reverse complement strand
ACCAGTCAACGTGTTCAGCGCGGGCAACGGCTACGTCATCGCCTTGACCTACGGCCCGCAGACGGACTGGGTCAAGAACGTCCTGGCCGGCAGGCGGCTGCGAACTCCGCACCCGCGGCCAGACCATCTCGCTGGGCTCACCACACCTATTCCACGACCAAAGCCGCTCCAGCATCCGTCCCTCGAGCGGCAGGTACTGCGATCCTCAACGTCGCCGACTTCTTGTCCCTCACACCAACGCCGGTCAGCCCGACGGCACCCGGCCAGCCCCCAGCATGACCGCACCCGGAAGATCAAGGGGAGGACGAACCGGCAACGGAAGGTAACGACCAGTCTCACAGGTCAAAGCGCCCAACACCGCCGCTCGGCGCTTTGGCAGGTGCTCGGTGTGGGCCGGCCGGTGCGGTGCAGATCAGGTTATTCTGTCGCACTCCCAGCTGGGTGTGTGTCGCGGGACCGCAGTTGTCTAACGGGTTCTTGGGGGTGCGGCAGGCGTGTGCGGCTGGTGGCCTTCTTTGTTGGGAGCTGCCGCTGGGGGTCCGGGGTGGTGGATGTCAGCTCGTGGTTCTGGAGGGTTTCCTGGACGCGCTGTGCGGCGGGGGCGCCGATGCGCTGGTAGATCGTGAGTGCCTGCCGCAGCGGCTGGGCGGCTTGGCCGGGGTCGCCGTCTTGCAGGCGGGCTTGGCCGAGTCCTTCCAGGGCTGCGTGCTTCCTCGAGGGCGCTCTGACCGCGGGCGATGGCCAGCGCGTGGGCGTGATGTTCCCGGGCTTGGCTGGTGGCCGCGGTCCGCGAGGAAAGCTCGCCGAGGCGGTTTAGCGCCTCGGCCTGGCCGAGCAGGCTGCCGAGGTCACGGAACAGGGCCAGGGCCTGCTGGTGGCTGGCGGTGGCGGCAGGGTAGTCGCCGGTTTCTTGCTGTACGACGCCGAGGCCGTTGAGGGTGTCGGCCTGGCCATATAGGTCGCCGAGGTCACAGAACAGCGCCAGGGCCTGCTGGTGGCTGGCGGCGGCGGCAGGGTGGTCACCGGTTTCTTGCTGCACCAGGCCCAGGCCGTTGAGGGTCCATGCCTGGCCGAGCAGGTCGCCGAGGTCGCGGACAGCGCCAGGGCCTGCTGGTGGCTGGCGGCGGCGGCCGGGTAGTCGCCGGTTAGCTGCTGCAGCGTGCCCAGGTTGTGGAGGGCTTCGGCCTCTATGAGACGGTCGCCTGCGCTGCAGGCCAGCGCCAGGGCCCGGTGAAGGCTGGCGGCGGCGGCCGGGTAGTCACCGGTCAGCACGTGCACGGAGCCCATCTGGGTGAGCGCGTAGCCCTGGCCGGACAGGTCGCCGGCCTCGCGCTAGAGTGCTAGCGCCCGGGCCAGGCTGGCGGCGGCGGCCGGGTAATCCCCGGCATGTCGCCGCAAGATGCCCAGCTCGGCGAGGGTGTCGGCCTCGCCGAGCCGGTCGCCTGCCTGGCGCGCCGCGGCCAAGGCGGTTTGGTGGAGGGCAGCGAATTGATCCCAGTGACCGCGGGCGGCCAGGAAGCCGCCTATCGCGGCGGGGATGGCGATGGCATGCCGGGATTGTGCCTGCCCGGCGGCGTGGTCCGCGGCGGCGTGCAGGTTCACCCGCTCGGTTTCCAGCCAGGCGCCTGCCTGCCCGGCGGTGGACAGGTCGGGGCGCGGGCCGGCGGTTGGCCGGGCGGTGGGCGGCGGTTGGCGGTGACCCAGGAGCCGAAGTGGCGGCCGGCGGCCAGGGCGGTGTCCAGGTAGTAGTCCAGCAGCCGGGCGGTCGCTTGGTCTGATTCGGCCGGGTTGTCGGTGGCGGCGAGGGCGCGGGCGTGTTCGCGGAGCAGGTCGTGCAGCTGGTAGCGGCCGGGTGCGGGCTCGCCGATCAGGTGCTGGTCGTAAAGCTCATCGAGGTATCGGCGGGCGGTGTCCAGGGTGATGCGGTCGAGGGCGGCGGCGGCGTAAGCGTCGATGCTCGGGCCCGGGACCAGGCCGAGGCGGCGGAACAGTCGCTGCGGGCCGGGGGTCAGGTCGGCGTAGGACAGGTCAAACGCGGCCGCCACCGACCGGGTCTCGGCTCGCATGAAGGCCAGCCGGTCCTCAGCCGCGGCCAGCTCGGCGGCTAGGTCCACCGCGGTCCACGCCGGGTGATGATGCAGCTGGCTGGCGATCATCCCGATCGCCAGCGGCAGGTACCCGCACAGGCGGGTGATCTCCCCCACGGCGGCATCCGCCGCGTGGATCCCGGCCCGTGCCGCCAGCCGGACGAGCAGAGCTGCCGCCTCACCGGGAGGCAGGGTGTCCAGACTGATCACGGTGGCATCCTCCAGCGCGGTCAGCCCGGCGGCGGCTGATGACCAGCACCAGGCTGCCCGCGGTGCCGGGCAACAGCGGCCGGACCTGCTCATGCCCAGCGGCATCATCCAGCACCAGCAGGATCTCTTGCCCGCCACCTGATCCCGCCACCAGCCGGCCCGGGCCTCCACGCCGGGCGGGATCTGCGCCGCCGACACCCCGGCGGTCAGCAGCAAGCTGGCCAGCGCGTCGGCCGGCGTCCACTGGCCGCTGCCCGGCGGTGTGGGCGTGCAGCGGCAGAAAGAACTGCCCATCCGGGAACATCCCGGCCAGCCGGTGCGCCGCGTGCACCGCGAACGTGGTCTTGCCGATCCCGGCCATCCCGTCGATGGCGCAGATGCCCACCACCCCGCCGCCGGCCGCCATAGCGTTCAGTGTCCCCATCAGCCGCGCGAGTTCGGCCTGGCGGCCGGTGAAAGCGGCGATATCTCGCGGCAGGCCCCGGGTCGCCGCCGCCACGAACGCCCCCGCCGCCCCCCGCCCGGCCGCCAGCACGGCGGCGGCCGGGCTGCGGCCGCGGGCCGCCGCCACGAACTGCTCGCGCGCCGGGCCGGCCAGGCCCAGGCCGCCGGCCAGCAAAACGGCGGTGTCCTTGTGGGCGGTGGCGTGGATGCCCCGTTCCAGGTCACTGACCGACCGCGGGGAAAGACACGCCGCCTCGGCCAGTTCCTCCTGCGTCAGCCCGGCCTCGCCGCGCAGTTGCCTCAGCAACCCCGCAAACCCCAGTCCCGGCTCTGCCACCGCCCCAGCATCCCCTCGCGGCCTTCCGCCGCGGCTGCCCGGCACCAGGCGGATCGCGATCCTGCCCCAACAGTACGCACCCCTGGCCACCCCCGGCCATCTCCCGCCACCAGGCCCACGGGGGATGAGTACCGGCGCCGTGATCCCGGCCGTCCCCAAGCCGGTCAGCGCGGGCGCGGTGACCGCCGTCAAGACCTGCCGGGCTCGGCAGCTACCACCGGCAGGCCCACGGCGGATTTATGTGGGCTGTTGCGTGGGTGGTCATGTGTGGTGGAGACCCCCGCCGCCGCCCACCCTGGAATCAGCCGCGACGGCCAGCCGGACGGCACCGGGCAGGCCGCCCGGCTGCCACCAAAGAACGGAGCAACCGCCGGTGAACGCCAACGATGCCACGCTGACCGAGCTGGCCACCGCCCAAAGCGGCAGCAGGGTCGGCGACGACGCGCCCAACGCCCCCGCCGGGGGCGGCTTCGACCTGATCATCGGGGCGGTCGCCGGGCAGCGCCCTGGGCAGCTCCGGCGCCCCCTACACGCTGACGATCAGCGCGATCGACCTGACCACCGTCAGCCAGCCGTGGCCGCCGCAGATCCTCCACCAGGCCTTCGACGCGGCCAGCGGCTGGCAACTCAGCGGCACCGGCCCCGACTACGAAAGCACCCAGACCATCCCCAACACCATCCCGGGCGGCCCGGGCGGCCCCCTGGCCGGTCACACCCTGCAGTTCGTGGCCTCCCTGATCAGCCCGGGCGCCCAGATCGTGACCATCCGCCAAAGCGGCCCGTTCGTCCTTGTCTAACCGCACCAGACAAACCAGCTGGTGCGCGTTGCGAAAGCCAGCGACCCGCGGCGGCCCAGAACCGCCGGCCAGGGCCGGACCGCGCACCGTCTTGATATCGCGTCTCGGGTTCGGGACGCAAACAAAGGAGAAGAACATGAAACGTCAATCCCGCGCCATTGTGGCGCTGACTAAGCACCGGCTCGTCGCAGCGGCGGGCGTGCCGGGCTGCGTGGCCGCCTGTCTTGTGCTGGCGGGGACCGCGGCCGCGCCGGCGTCAGCGTCGCCCCGGCCAGCGCAGGCCGCCCGGTTTGACGGGGCCGGGCCGGGCGCCCTGGGCGGGCCGGTCGGGCCCGGCGGCAGCCCGGGCGCGCCGGCATCGCCCTCTCATGGCCTTCGCTACAGGCTCATCGACCTTGGCACTCTCGGCGGCCCCAACAGCGCGGAGACCGAGGAGCTTCCCTTCATCAATAACACGGGAATGGTTGTCGGGTTCGCCGATACCGCCGTTCACAACCCCAGCAATCCCGAGGGCTTCGTCTTTCACGCATTCCGCTGGCGGAGAGGGCCACTCAGGGATCTCGGCACGTTGCCGGGCGGTGTCAACAGCTTCGCCGTCTGGAGCAATAACGCCGGTAAGGTTGTCGGGCTCTCCGAAAACGGCAGGATAGACCCGCTCTTGGGAATACCACAGGGCCGGGGAGTCCTGTGGAGGAAGGGCGGCCAGATCGTCAATCTTGGGACGCTCGGCGGACACGAAAGCCTGGCAGCCTACATAAATAACCGGGGCCAGATCGCCGGCGTCGCCACCAACCGGAAACGTGATCCCTTCGGCATCACTGGGTTCAACTGGGGCACGCAGACACGGGCATTTTTGTGGCAGAAAGGCATCATGCGGGACCTGGGCACGCTGGGAGGCCCCGACGCAAATGCCATCATCGTCAACAACCACGGCCAAGTTGCCGGTGCTTCCTACACCAACTCGACGCCGAACCCGGACACCGGGATCCCCACCCTGGACCCGTTCCTCTGGACGCACGGCACGATGGCCGACCTCGGCACCCTCGGTGGGACCTTCGGCATCGCACTCACCCTCAACAACCGGGGCCAAGCTGTCGGCCTATCCAACATGGCCGGAAATCAGACTGCTCACCCCTTCCTCTGGAGCCGGGGAAAGCTTAAGGACCTGGGCACCCTCGGTGGAACCTTCGGCATCGCCGCCTGGATGAACAACGCAGGCGAGGTTGCCGGCGCCGCCACCACGAAGGCGGACAAGGCTCTCCACGCCTTCTTCTGGCGCAACGGCAAGATGACAGACCTCGGAACCATCAATGGTGACCCCTGCAGCGAGGCTCACTTCATGAACTCCCGCGGCCAGGTCGTCGGCACGTCGGGAGACTGCGGGGCGCAGTTCCTCGAAAAACACGGGTTCATCTCGGAGCGAGGCGGCCGCATGATCGACCTGAACAGGTTCGTGCCCCAAGGCTCCCACCTGACGATCACCGACGGCGAAACCATCAACAACCGGGGAGAGATCGCCGGATCCGGAATGCTTCCCAACGGCGACTTCCACGCTGTTGTCCTGATCCCATGCAACGGCGGGCCGGGGTGCCAGGACCAGGGCCGCCACGCAGGCACTCCGCCGAGCACCCCGGCATCCGGCTCGCCGACCGCGGCGGGCGCTCGACTGACATGGACCCCAAGCGAGATGGCGGCCATGCTGATTCCCCGCTACCGGCTGCCGCTACTGGGAGCCGCAAGCGGGACCGGCAGACGCAGGTGAACGGTGGCGAGGAGCAGGCACGGCGATCGGCGTGCCGACAGCAACGAGGACAGCAACAACTGCAGCCGACGCCAGGCCACCGGCGCTAGACGACATCCCTCTCGCCTCGCTCGGCCGTCGTCACCGTCCCTGGCGTCTGCTGCGCCTAAAAGCCACGGCCGCGCGAGCAAACCGTGACATCGCCGACCGCCTGTTCATCTCCCGCGCCACCGTGAAGACCACCCCACCCACATCTTCACCAAGCTCGACGTCACCAACCGCACCCAGCTAGTGCCGCATCAAGCGACGTTTGCCCGGTCGATGATGCGCCGTAGCCGTTCGTCGTAGGCGTGGTTGTTGCGCCAGATGATGTAGCGGCGGATCATGCTGGCCTGCTCGCGGTGGCTGGCGTGGTCGGTGCCGTCGAGGGCGAAGTACCGCAGCGCGGTGAACTGGGCCTCGATGCGGTTCAGCCAAGAGGCGTTGGTCGGGGCGTAGGCGATCTCGGCATCATTCGCGGCTGCCCACTGGCCGACACGCTTGTCTTTGCGGGTGGTCAGGTGGGGTGAGAAGTTGTCGCAGATGATCGCGATCCGCACTTGCGGCGGGTAGAGGGAGCGCAGGTAGCGGCAGAATTCGACGATGCGGGCCCGGGTCTTACGCGTCTTGATGTGCCCATATAGCCTTGTCTTCGCCCAGGTCGTAGGCGGCGAACAGGTGCCGCACGCCGGCGGTGCGGGTGTAGGTGGCGCGCAGCCGGCGCCGCGGGCGCGGCCCGGGGTCGGTGCCGATGCAGCTGATCGCGCCCAGCGCCGACTGCGGCCGTGGCTGGAGGCCGAGCGGCCCGACTTCATCGACGCAGATCACCACCTGCGGGTCGCCCTGGCCGGGCTGCGTCGCGGTCGCCGACGGCGTACAGGCGCTCGATCTGGGCCTTCTTCGCCGGTAGTGCGGGCTTCGGAGGCCTTCCAGGTCTTTAACCGCTGGAAGGTGACGCCCTCCTCGCGCAGCAGGGTGCCATCGCCACCCGGGCAACCGCCGAAGGCACCCATGGTCGCGGCTGAGCCAAGAGTCTCTCGCCCAGCCGACCACGTTCACGTCGACGCTGTCACGGGATCATGGTTTCGCGTTAATCACAGATATCTGGGCCCGAGCCTTAATACGTTGTGAGCATACATAAAGGCTGATATGCGCTCACGAATGCACTTCGGCTGAGCCAAGAGAATTCACGCCTATTCGGCGATCTGGCTGCCTCCGATATGGCTCAAGCGCCTGGCCGGATGGCTCCGGCCGAATCAGCAGCAGCGAAGGATTATGCTGATCTGCGGATAAACATGTACCGACACAACGCGCGCTATTCGGCATGACCGAGCATCGGCAACCCGCGCCATCATTCAGATCTGCGCGCGACGGGGACTATGGCGCCACGTTCCGCTCGGCGAGCAGGCGGGACTGGGCGCTCAATCGCTGGGGGAGTGGCCACGATCGGTGGCAGCCTGGGCACTCGCGCCGGGAGCGCCGTGCGGTCGTGATCATTGGTGTCGCCCGCGGTGTGGCGCGTTGCCACCAGTCGATGGGTTCTGCGCCGGCGGTCATGCGGCCGGGGAGGCCGGCGGTGAACTCGGCGTGGGTGCCGCCGCCGCGGGCGAAGCAGAACTTCCACAGTTCTGCGGCGGCCCGGTGGTAGTGGTGGATGGTCTCATCCACGGCATAGGCGTCGGTCTCGCCGGCGCGGTAGCGGCCGGTCGCTGCCCCGATGTGGCTGAGCAGTCCGGCGAGCTGCGCTTGGTGGTAGGCGCTGATCCGTTCATGCGCGGCGCGCCGTTCGGCTTTGGTGCCCACGATGCGACGGTACCGCGCTGCAGCCAGACCGGCCGCGGGCCTGGGCTCACCAGCCGTACCGTGCGGGAAGCCGGGCGGCAGTGCCGGGGCCGCTCACCACCACTAGAATCGAACCCGGAACGTCGGCACGATCCGCCCTCAGGCCCGCTTACCCTCGGTAGCCGGCCTCCATGGGCCGCCGCTCAACTTGGCGGGCGTGATGAACAGATAAGTTGGGCTACAGCAGAGCGCACCGCCCCTGACCTGGCCTGCGTCATCGCAGTTGGCTACAGCGTCATCGCGTGGATAGATGGTAAGGAGAAGGTCTACGGTTCGATTCCGTAAGGGGGCTCCCAGGTAATGAAGCTTATTCGAACACAGAACTTGGTACCTCATTAGCGCGGAGTGGCAGTTGAGTGGCTGTCGCCGCTGCTGCACGGGCTGGTCTACCAGCCCTTTCGTGGCGATGGTAGTCAGTAGAGTTTCTCCGGGCTAAGAAGAGGTGCCCTGTTCGTCCTGGTGCCAGACGTGCGCACATGGCCGCCCCTCCCATGGCGCTACTTAGAGTCATATGCGCTGCAAAGCTCACTTGTGCAGGAGCAGATCGCCGAATGTTTGCGGCTGGCTGCGATCTGGGACTGGCGTCGCGTCGAGCACAGATCTGCCGGTTCTGGTTCTGGGGGGACCGTCTGGATTGCCCGGGCAATCCGGGGGGATGTTCCAGCTGTACGGGCGGGCCGGGCGGCTTTCATGACCCGCCCTCACCGCGCCCGGCGCCGGCGGTGCCCTCGGCGGCGGCCAGCCGGGCGGGGTCGAGATCGGCGGTGAACACCTTCTGCAGCATGTGCCAGTCCTGCGGATGGGCCCTGATGCCCGCCTCGAAAAGGCGCGCGACCTCCTGGGTCATCGCCGCCGCCTTCTGCCTGGTGTCCCCTTCGGCGGGCACGAGGATCTCCTGGTGAACGTGCACGCCCCAGCCGTCGCCCTCGAACCACAAGATCGCGGGCATCAGCGCCGCGCCGGTTTGCACGGCCAGCGCGGCCGGGCCGCCCATCATCCGGGCCTTCTCGCCGAAGAATTCCACCTCGATGCCGCCGCCGGTGAGATCGCGGTCACAGATCAGGCCGACAACCTTGCCGGCCTGCAGCCGCTGGACCAGGATGGCGAACCTTGGCGTCCCGCCGCTGGCAGGCAGCACCTCCATGCCGAGCCCCTCGCGGAATGCGACGAACCTGTTGTAGACCGATTCCGGCTTCACCCGCTCGATCACGGCGGTCACCGACCCGGCCCCCTGGGCGATGATCCATGCGCAAGCCAGGTCGTAGTTGCCCATGTGGGGCAGGGCGAAAATCACCCCGCGGCCGGCCGCGAGGTACTCGAACGCGGTCTCGGTGTGCCCGGTGTCGCGCATCCCTGCGGCCAGTCGGCCGGCCGGCATCACCGGCAGCCGGAAAGCCTCGAGCCAGTACCGCGCGTACGAGCGCATGGCCTGCCTGGACAGTGCGCGCAGCTCGCTGCCTGACGCCTGGGCGCCGATCACCCGGCGCAGGTTGCCCTCAAGTACCCGGACCCCCGTGCCCCGGCGGCGCCAGGCACGGTCGGCGGCACGCCGGAAACCCCACCGGGCCCAGGACTCGGGCACCCGGCACACCACCGACCAGCCCAGACCATACCCGGCATCGGTCAGCCTGTCCCTCACGGCGGGCACCCCTCACCTCCTGACCCGGTGCAGGCGGCCACGCCTGGCTGCCTGACATTCTGCCCCGACGACCCGGCTAGCACCGCGGTGACCGGGAAGCGGGCGCACCCACCTGCTCACCGCAACTGACCGCCTTCCTGGCCGCGGGCCGCCGGGACTGCGTGCGGGCCCGCAGCGGCCCGCTGTGGCCAGGCCGCCCGCACCGCTCACCGCGATCCCGGCACTAGCCATTCCCGGTCTTGCGCTGCCCAGCCGCCACGGATTCGGCGCCCGCTCCGGCAGCGCGTGACCGGAGGCTGGGGGAGGGTCACCGGGGAAGCGGCGGAACGTGAATTGCTCCTCACCTCTGATGATGCCAGCCCCGCCGCGGGGACCTTACCGGCATCCATGAGGGCTCCTGGCCTGTCGTGCGGGTGAACAGTGTGTGAACCGGGCAAGGCGAGCGCATGATGTCGCTAGCAGGCCAGCGCGGGAAGTGCCGGAGGTGACCGTGGGCGGGCATTTCGAACGGGTCGCCGCCGTCTACGAATCACTGCGCACCACCGACGAGGCGCCGGTGCGCAGGATCTGCCAGCTCCTGCCCGGCCGCCCCGTCACCGGCCTGGATACCGGCTGCGGGACCGGACGGTACACACGGCTGCTGCGCGCCCTGCTGCCGGACGGCTCGCTGCTGGCCGCCAGCGACGTCTCGGCGGCCATGCTGGCACAGCTCAACGCCGCCGGCCGCGGCCACGCCTTCGGGGTGGTGCCGCTGCTGGCAGCCGCCGAACAGCTGCCCTTGCGGGCCGCCAGCCTTGACCTGGTCACCGCGTTCAACTGCATCCACCACTTCGACCTCGGCCGCTTCCTGACCGCCGCCGCCCGGGTGCTGAAGCCTGGCGGCCAGCTGTTCATCTACACCCGCACCCCGCAGCAGAACGCGCGAACAATCTGGGGCCGCTACTTCCCCGGCTTCACCGAACACGAGCAGCGCCTGCACACCCAGGCCGCGATCCGAGACGCCGTCAGCCGAACCGGCGGGCTCACGATGATCACGGCCCAGACCTTCGGCCATCCGCGCACCAGCACAGCCAGGCGGCTCCAGGCCCAGGCCGAAGGACGCCACTACTCAACCTTCTCCCTCTACACCACCGAAGAGCTCCGCACCTCCATCACGGCCTTCCTGGCCCGCCTGCCCAGCCCCGAGGTCTGCTGGGTGGACGAGCACCTCCTGATCGTCGTCGGCGCAAGCCACTGCAACCAGGTCGAGCCCGACGGCCCGGGCAGTGCGGCGGGCCGGGCAATCTAGGAACAGGCCCCCCAGATCAGCACCGGACGCGCCGGCCAGGCCCCCCCAACAGGCGTCCTGCGGGCCGCGCGCAGATCACCCCGCTACGTGCCCAGTCCATTGTCGGCGACCACCTCCGGCAGAGCGCCCAATCAGGCGGTTATCTAAAGCCCTCCCTGCGTATGCCGCATCTGACCAGGACGTCTGCGGCGTGGACATGTAGCTGAACAGCGTTCACGTAGTAGCCGCTTAGTTCTAAAACAGCAGCGACAAGGGGATTTGCACGGAGTCTGCGGCGGAGACACTGTTCAGGTAACGTCTCCACCACGCAGCAAAAAGCACACAAAACACCCGCGGCGGCTACAGCAAGGACGCCTAAATCCGGGCTGGAGATAACGGCGGCTACTTGCGCGCCGGCGTCGACCGGCATGAGCACTGAGGGTTACGCAACGATGAGGGCTGACCGTGGGAATACTTGCCTGACCGGTGATTGAGCTTCCCGGGTCCTCTGCTTGATCTGCGGCGCTGCGCGCGGGCACAGGACCCTGGCCAGGGTCCTGTGCAGGCATCCTATGGAAGTCGGAAGGCAGCCAGATGGCCCAGAAAGTAACCGTAGCCCTGGAAGATGATCTGACCGGTGGCCCGGCGAAGCAGACGGTGCGGTTCGCCTTCGACGGCACCGACTATGAGATCGATCTGAACGCCAAGAACGCCGCCGCGTTCGGCAAGCAGCTCGCGCCTTATCTTGAGCATGCCCGCAAGGCCGGGCGGGCACAGCCGCGCCGGCCCCGGCGCGCCGCAGCCGGCCGTCAGCGGAGCGGCGATATCCGGGCCTGGGCAAAGGAGCACGGCCTGGCGGTCAGTGAGCGCGGGCGCATCCCGGCCAGCGTGCTGGAGCAGTACCACGCGGCGGCCAACGGGCGCTAAACCAAACCACCACCGCCACGACGCCCGAACCTATGCGTTGCGCCCTGGCACGGCGCGACAACGACCGTCCGCCCAGCGGACTCCGGCCTGGGTGCTGGCACCCTCCCTGACTGCACCGGCAACACAAAGACATCACCCGCTCGGCGGCAGAAGCGGACGCGTCGGCGCACCGCGGTGATGGATGTTTATGCAGACTGACCGGGTCGATCGCCCCGTCTGCCCGGCACGAACACCACCTGGGTCACGGCCGGCATGGCCTGCGTGGCCGTGGTCTGCGCTGGGCCCGGCCGCCACTGAGCCGCGCTGCCGGCCGCTAGAGTTGCGGGATGGCTCAGCCGCCGGCGCCGGTGCCCCCGTTCGACCACATTTTCATCGTGATCATGGAAAACCATGGCTACGGTGAGATCATCGGCAGCCCGGACGCGCCGTTCGTCAACCAGTTGGCCGCCCGCTACGGCGTGGCTGCCAACTACGTGTCGGTCGCTCATCCCAGCCTGCCGAACTACCTGGCGCTGACCGGTGGTGACACCTTCGGCATTACCTCCGACTGCACCGACTGCTTCCAGCAAGCCCCCAACCTGGTGGTGGACCGCATCGCCCCATCCGGGCGTACCTGGCACGCCTACATGGAGTCCATGCCAGCGCCGGGCTATCTCGGTGACGCCTACCCCTACATGCAAAAACATGACCCGTTCGTCTACTACGACGACCTGCGCACCGACCCGGCGCAACTGGCCAACGTCGTCCCCTTCAGCCAGCTCGCGGCCGACCTGGTCACCGCGGCAACCACCCCTGCGTTCGGCTGGATCACTCCCAACATGCTCAACGACATGCACGACGGGACCGTCGGGCAAGGCGATGCCTGGCTCGCTGGCCAGGTCCCGGTATTGCTCGCCTCCGCAGCGTGGACCCAGCAGCGGTCCCTGCTGGTGATCACCTGGGACGAGGACGACAACGCCCCCGGCAACCGGGTGGCCACCCTCGTGATCGCCCCAGGCGTGCCGGCCGGATTCCGGTCCGCTGTGGCCTACAACCACTACTCGCTGCTGCGGACCATCGAACTCGCCTGGGGCCTGGCCCCGCTGACCGCCAACGACGCCGGCGCCACCGTCATGAGCGACTTCTTCGCAAGCGGCTGACAGCCAAACACAACGCAAAGAAGATCGCGCAGCTTGCGGCAACTTATGCCGGTGCCGGTGTGCCTGCTGACCTGGCCGGTGCCAGAGCCTGTTACATCGCCGTGCCGATCTGCACGTCGGGAGAAGCAAGAACGGCGATCACCTGGCACGGTTGGTCATCGTCGTGCTTGATGGCGTGAGGAGATCCTGATGTGACAATCACCGCGTCCCCGGCCCTCGCGACGCCCGGCAGGCCATCAACGGTGACGGTGCCTTCGCCAGCTGTGACCAGCAGGACCTCTTCGACCTCGTGAGTATGCTCGGGGACCGCTTCACCGCCGGTAAAGACGTTGACCAGGACAGTCACGGCGTCTGAACCGCCGGCCCGGTCCACCAGATGCTGCAGCGTCGGCAGCCCGGGCCCGCGCACCAGCGGCAGGTCATCACCCGGTCGGCGGCAAAGCGGATAATCCTGTAGCCGGGTGGCGTCGCATAACTATGCAGAGCGCCATGATCAGCGCGCTGCGGGCACACGCCTCGCCACCTTCTGTCGGTGGTCGCAAGTACTGGGCGCCCGCGCCTGCCCACCTGATCTGCGCGACCGCCACGGGTCGGCCAGGTCACTTCCGCGTGCGCCGGACTGCTGTTCTGTCGCCTGGACCGTTCCAAATTCATCGGGCACGGCGGGTGCGGGCGGCCAGCGGGCACCCGTGGGGCGTGCCCGGCCGGGAACGCTCCACGGGTGGTGCCCAGGTTAGGACGCGATGCCCAGCCGGGCGGCCTCGCGGGCGGCTGCCGTCCGGGACGAGACGCCGATCTTCGACAGGACCGCAGAGACGTGGTGGTGCACGGTCCGCTCGGAGATGAACAGCCGCTGGGATATCTCCCGGTCTGGCAGGCCCTGCGAAAGCAATGCCAGGACCTCCTGCTCGCGGGCCGTCAGCCCGGCCGGAGCGGCCCGCGTGGCCGGGCGGGGCCCGCGCGGGATCGCCGTCATCCCGAGCTGTTTCATCCGCCGCCGGGCCGCGGCGGCGGATGCCCGGGCGCCTAGCTCGTCGAGCACTGCCAGGGCGTGCCGGAGACTGGCCTCCTCTGCGGAACCCAGCCAGGCGAGCGCGGCATCATAGGGACGGCCGAGCCGCTCCCAGGCCGCCGCCGCGCCCGGCCAGTCACCTGCTATCTCCCGGGCGAAAGGTTTCGGCGGCCTGGACGGGAGGTCTATCCGCTCCCCGAGCCGCTGCAGCCAGATCGCGATCGATCCGAATGTCCACAGGTCGGCGCGCCCGGCCGCCTGATCGTACCCCGACCGGGCTTCCTGGGCCGCGAGGCCGGGCTGGCCCGAGATCCACCTCAGCTCCGCCCGCGCCGCCCGCACCGGCACGATCCACTGTGGCTCGCCTGTTCCCTCGGCCAGGGCGAGCGCCTCGTCCAGCAGCTCCCACGCCCCTGCTTCGCCGCGGCGGCCGCGGATGCTGCCCAGCACCCGGAGCGGGTTGAGCCGGTTCACCGGCGAGATGCGCGGCCGGTCCAGCATCCGGATGCAGATTTCCGCCGCCTCGTCCCACCGCCCCAGCACCATATAGGTGTAGGCCCGCCAACCCGACAGGCACGTGCTGAACACGCCGAGCTCGCGGCCCTCGCAGTAGGCCATCCCCTCGCTGTAGTAGCGCTCCTCGTCCTCGAACCGGTGCAGGCGTGCGGCAACCTCATGGAGGGCGGAGTACGCGAGGCCGGCTGCCTCGTGCAGGTCCGCGTCCAGCGCGATCTGCAGCCCCCGCTCGACCAAGCTCATCCCGTCCAGGCGGCTTTTAAGAATCGCGGACCCGGTGGTTGTCAGCGCGTGGCTGACGATGTCGGGCTCGTGAAGGCATTCGCCGAGCGCTCGAGCCTTCTCGCCCATCCAGGCCGCCTCGTCGCTTCGCCCCGCCAGCCTGTAGGCACTGCTGAAGTTGGCGAAGGCCCAGGCCAGTTCCCGGCCGGGTGGCAGGGCTTGGAGGACCCGGACGGCTTCCTGGGCCGCCCGGCCGGATTCCTGCCCTCGGCACAGCCGCCACAGTGTCTTGGAGAGCAAGCGAAGGTCCTCCCCGGCGCTCAGGTCGTCACCCAGCCCGCGCCGGAGCCCAAGAGCGGTGCGCAGCGCGGCCTCCGCCTCCTCCCACCGGTCGAGCAGCGAGTATTCGGCCGCCATGCCCTCATGCAAAGCCGCCAGCATCGGCGGTTCAAGACCATCTGCGAACCTCAGGGCACGCTCGAACTGGGCCGCCGCCTCGCGATGTGCGCCCAGGCCGGCGGAGCGCCGGGCCGCTTCGGGCGCGTGCCGCAGCACAGCCTCCCGGTCCCCTGCGCCGTCGGCATGGTGCGCGAGCAGCGCCGGATCGGCATCGCCGCGCTCCTCCAGCGCGGCGAGCAGCCGCGCGTGCAGTTCCGCCTTGCGGTGCGGTGCGATCGAGATCTCCACCGCCATTCGGACAAGCTCGTGCCGGAACCGCAGGCCCGTCCCGTCGGGAACCAGGATCCCCGTCGTCACGCACTCGTCGACCGCGGCGAAGGACCCCGCCAGCACCGACGACAGCAGCGCCCGGTCCACCCGGGTCCCGATCACCGCCGCGGCCTCCACCGCCCGGCGGGTACCCGCACTCGACCGGGCCAGCCGCGCCCCCACCGCGTCGCGCACCGTCGAGGGTACCAACGGCCACCCGCCCGCCAGAATCTCACTCACATAGAACGGGTTGCCCCCAGTGACCCGGTAGAGCTCGCCGCCGTCCACGTCCCGGTCCGCCGCGAGCGCCCCGACCGCCTCCGGCGACAACCGCGGCAATCGCATCCGCCGGGTGGCGCGCTGGGTGGCTAGATTGCCAAGGACGACGCGGAGCGGATGATCATCGCCCAGCTCATCGTCCCGGTAGGTGGCCAGCAGCAGCACATTCATCCGGCCCAGCCGCCGGCCGACAAAACTCAACAGGTCGATCGTGGCCTCATCCGCCCAGTGAACGTCCTCGATCACCGCGACAGTCAAGGTGCCGGGCGAACGAATCTCGGCCAGGAACGCCGCGAACAACTGATCCCGCTGCGCCCCCCGGCGGCACAAGCCACCGAGTTCCCCGCCGACCTGCGCGCCGATGTCGAACAACGGGCCCAGCGGCCGGGGGGTCAGCAGCCCGTCACAGGCACCCCACAGCCAGCGGGCACCCTTCACATACTGCTGGAACGTCTCGACAAGCGCAGTCTTCCCGATCCCCGACTCGCCCGACACCAAGACCAGCCGGCCGTCGCCCTGCCCCGCCTCGCCGGCATACTCGGCCAGCGTTCGCAGAAACGACGTCCGCTCCAGCAGCTCCATGGCCCCAAATCCCCCGGTTCCCCGCCAGGATAGTGGCCCATCCGGCGAGTCCGCCAGCAACGTCCCCAGGGCGGCCATTGCTGCGGGCGCCAGCGCGCCAGGGATCCAATCTCTGTAGAACTATGGGCCAGACCACGAATAAATGCGCTGATCAGCGCATAGACATTCCTGCATGCAACGTCCTCACATATCAACCATGACCGTGCGTTGGGGCTGCTGTGGCGCGCAGCTGACGGCGTGGGTGCAGGCAGCAGGGAGCCTTGCCGACGCTCGTTGCGCTGGCCGAGGTCGATGATGCCGATCGTTGGCTGGTGTATCAATTGTGCGCGCTGGACCTCAGGCTGCCCCGGAGTGGTGGCGCTGGATCAAGATCAAAGTGAGTGGCAGATTGAGTGGCAAACCGGGCTCGCGAGAGCATGTCTGGGGCTTGTGGGGGCTGGTCTGTGCTCGTGTTCTGCCTGGTCAGCTGCTCTACCAGCGGCAACGGAACCGTGCAGCGATCTATGGTAAGGAGAAGGTCTACGGTTCGATTCCGTAAGGGGGCTCCCAGGTCAGAGGTATTTTTCGCATGTGTAATCGGTGACCTACTTGCGGAAAATGCCCCCCGATTGCCCCCCACGCTGCACAACTGGTGAGCGTTTCCTGCCAGCGATGCTGCGATGACACGGCTTTCCCGCGAACTAAATCTTGGGTTGCGCCGACTAACGACATCACGTTGAGTGACAGCGGCGGGCCGCGAGAACGCGCGCCTACCCGCCTGATCTGGGCGCTCTGCCGGGGGTCGTTGCCAGCAATCGGCTGGGCGCATAACGGGGCTGATCTGCGCGCGGCCGCCAGGACGTCTGTTGGGAGCCTGACCGGCGCCCCTGGCGCTGATCTGGAGGGCCTGATCCTTGATCGCCTGGCTCGCTAGGGTGCCCGGACCGTCAGGCTCCCTGGTTGCGGCGGCTCCCGCCGACGACGACCAGCAGGTGCTCGTCCACCCAGCAGACCTCGGCGGTGGGCAGGCGGGCTAGGAAGGCCGTGATGGATGTGCGGAGCTCTTCGGGGGTGTAGAGGGAGAAGGTTGAGTAGTGGCGTCCTTCGGCCTGGGCCTGGAGCCGCCTGGCTGTGCTGGTGCGCGGATGCTGGAAGGTCTGGGCCGTGATCATCGTGAGCCCGCCGGTTCGCTTGACGGCGTCCCGGATCGCGGCCTGGCTGTGCAGGCGCTGCTCGTGCTCGGTGAAGCCGGGGAAGTAGCGGCCCCAGATTGTTCGCGCGTTCTGCTGCGGGGTGCGGGTGTAGATGAACAGCTGGCCGCCGGGTGCCAGCACCCGGGCGGCGGCGGTCAGGAAGCGGCCGAGGTCGAAGTGGTGGATGCAGTTGAACGCGGTGACCAGGTCGAGGCTGGCGGCCCGCAACGGCAGCTGTTCGGCGGCTGCCAGCAGCGGGGCCACCCCGCGGGCGTGGCCGTGGTTGGCGGCGTTGAGCTGTGCCAGCATGGCCGCTGAGACGTCGCTGGCGGCCAGCAGCGAGCCGTCGGGCAGCAGGGCGCGCAGCAGCCGTGTGTACCGTCCGGTCCCGCAGCCGGTGTCCAGGCCGGTGACGGGGCGGTTGGGCAGGAGCTGGCAGATCCTGCGCACTGGCGCCTCATCGGTGGTGCGCAGTGATTCGTAGACGGCGGCTACCCGCTCGAAATGCCCGCCCACGGTCACCTCCGGTACTTCCTCGCGCTGGCCCTGTTAGCGACATCATGCGCTCGCCTTGCCCGGTTCACACACTGTTCACCCGCACGACAGGCCAGGAGCCCTGATGGATGCCGTGGGTGTGGCGCAAGGCCAGGTCCCCGCGGCGGGGCTGGCATCATCAGAGGTGAGGAGCAATTCACGTTCCTGCCGCTTCCCCCGGTGACCCTCACCCAGCCTCCGGTCACGCGCTGCCAGATCTGCCACCGCACCGTCGCCTACAGGCCCGGGAACCTCAGCGAGGTCTTGACCGGGCACTACCGCCGGGCCCATCGCGAAGCGTTCGGCCTCCGTTCCCGGTAGCCGGCCGCGGAGACCCTCAGCGCTGCTGAATCCTATTTTCGAGCGGGACAGGTCCCGCCAGCCGAACACGTCCCGGGGCACCACCGGAGAGCCGATCGTGGCCGTAGGTGGCGGTGAGGTACTCGGCGAAGCGCTCCAGGTGGAGCACTGCCCGGGCGGTGACCTCCTCCGGGCGAACTCCCGCCAGAGCCAGGTCCCGGTAGCTGGCGGCCCACGAATGAAGTCGTGTCAGCGGCCGCAGAACGCCTCAGGAGGGGCTGCTTGACCGCTGCCCGCCCGGGTGGTGTTACTCGCCGTTGGTCAGGTGCCCGTCGGTCCCGCCCGTGGCCGCCTTGCTCTTGCTCGCGATCTCGGCGGGCGGCGTGTCGGGCACCTCGCCGGGCTTGGGCACGCCCTTGAAGGTGAGCTGCGCTTGCGGCCCGGTGCCGCCCACATCGACCGTGACGATCTGGCCGGCCTTCAGCTCGCCGAAGAGGATCTTCTCCGACAGGTTGTCCTCGATCTCCCGCTGGATCGTGCGGCGGAGCGGCCGCGCGCCGAGCACCGGGTCGTAGCCCCGTTCGGCGAGCAGCGTCTTGGCCGCGGGCAGCAGCTCCAGGCCCATGTCGCGGTCCTTCAGCCGCTCATCCACCTTGGCGATCATCAGGTCCACGATCGTGAGGATCTCCTCCTGGCTGAGCTTGTGGAACACGATGGTGTCATCGACGCGGTTCAGGAACTCGGGCCGGAAGTGCTGCTTCAGCTCCTCGGTCACCTTGGTCTTCATCCGGTCATGCGAGCCCTTTGACTCATGCGCCGGGCCGAAACCAAGGGAGACCCCCTTGGAGATGTCCCTGGTGCCCAGGTTGGTGGTCATGATGATCACCGTGTTCTTGAAGTCGACTACCCGGCCCTGCGCGTCGGTGAGGCGCCCGTCCTCCAGGATCTGCAGCAGCGAGTTGAAGATGTCCGGGTGGGCCTTCTCGATCTCGTCGAACAGGACGACGGAGAACGGCTTGCGGCGGACCTTCTCGGTGAGCTGGCCGCCCTCCTCGTACCCGACATAGCCGGGCGGGGAGCCGAACAGCCGGGACACCGTGTGCTTGTCCATGTACTCGCTCATGTCCAGCTGGATCAGCGAGTCCTCGTCACCGAACAGGAACTCCGCGAGGGTCTTGGACAGCTCCGTCTTGCCGACACCCGACGGCCCGGCGAAGATGAACGACCCGCCGGGCCGCTTCGGGTCCTTCAGCCCCGCCCGGGTGCGCCGGATCGCCTGCGAGAGCGCCTTGATGGCCGCGTTCTGCCCGATCACCCGCTTGTGCAGCTCGTCCTCCATGTGCAGCAGCCGCTGCGACTCCTCCTCGGTGAGCTTGAACACCGGGATGCCCGTGGCGATGGCCAGGACCTCCGCGATCAGTTCCTCGTTCACCTCGGCGACGGCGTCCAGGTCGCCGGCCTTCCACTCCTTCTCCCGCGCGTCCTTCTTCGCGATCAGCTGATTCTCGTTGTCGCGCAGCGCGGCTGCCTTCTCGAAGTCCTGGGAGTCGATCGCCGACTCCTTGTCCCGCCGCACGCCGGCGATCTTCTCGTCGAACTCACGCAGGTCCGGCGGCGCGGTCATGCGGCGGATCCGCAGGCGCGCGCCTGCCTCGTCGATCAGGTCGATCGCCTTGTCCGGCAGGAACCTGTCGCTGATGTAACGATCCGCCAGCCGCGCGGCGGCGACAATGGCATCGTCGGTGATCGACACGCGGTGATGCGCCTCATAGCGGTCCCGCAGGCCCTTGAGGATCTCGATCGTGTGCGAGACCGTCGGCTCGGCCACCTGGATCGGCTGGAACCTGCGCTCCAGCGCCGCGTCCTTCTCCAGGTGCTTGCGGTACTCATCCAGCGTGGTGGCGCCGATCGTCTGCAGCTCACCGCGGGCCAGCATCGGCTTCAGGATCGACGCCGCGTCGATCGCGCCCTCCGCCGCGCCCGCGCCCACCAGCGTGTGCAGCTCATCGATGAACAAGATGATGTCCCCGCGGGTCCTGATCTCCTTGAGCACCTTCTTCAGCCGCTCCTCGAAGTCACCCCGGTACCTGGAGCCGGCGACCAGCGCGCCCAAGTCCAGGGTGTAGAGCTGCTTGTCCTTCAGGATCTCCGGCACCTCGCCCTTAACGATCTTCTGCGCCAGCCCCTCCACCACCGCGGTCTTCCCGACGCCGGGCTCACCGACCAGGGCGGGGTTGTTCTTGGTGCGCCGGCACAGCACCTGCATCACCCGCTCGATTTCCTTCTCCCGGCCGATCACCGGGTCGAGCTTGCCCTCACGCGCGCCCTGGGTGAGGTTGCGGCCGAACTGGTCGAGCACAAGCGAGGTGGAGGGCGCCGTCTCAGACGGCACGCCCGCGGCGGCGGGCTCCTTGCCCTGGTAGCCGTGCAGCAGCTGGTTCACCTGCTGGCGGACCCGGTTCAGGTCCGCGCCCAGCTTCACCAGCACCTGCGCGGCGACGCCCTCACCCTCGCGGATCAGGCCGAGCAGGATGTGCTCGGTGCCGATGTAATTGTGACCGAGCTGCAGCGCCTCGCGCAGCGACAGCTCAAGCACCTTCTTGGCGCGCGGAGTGAACGGGATGTGGCCGGACGGCGCCTGCTGCCCTTGGCCGATGATCTCCTCAACCTGCTGGCGCACGGCCTCCTGGCTGATCCCCAGCGACTCCAAGGCCTTGGCGGCGACGCCCTCGCCCTCGCGGGTCAGGCCGAGCAGGATGTGCTCAGTACCGATGTAGTTGTGGTTCAGCATCCTGGCCTCTTCCTGAGCCAGGACCACAACCCTCCGCGCCCGGTCGGTAAACCTCTCGAACATCTCGCGGCCCCCTCACCGAGCGGCCGGGGAGGCAACTGAAGTCTTGCTCGTCCCTTCCACATGCTAGCCCCCCTCGCAGGGCGACGTTGCCCGTGCGAATGCCGCACAAGCAAACGTTCCCGGTCGCCAGGACGTTCACCCCATCCAGCCTGGGGCAACGGGGCAGTGTGCCCAGCTACGCCAGCAGCGAACGCGCGCGGCGGACCAGCGAACGCGCGCGGCGTGCAGCGCGCAGATCAGCCGGCGCCGCGCCGCGGGGATGCGATGCGCCGCTGGCCAGGTGACTGAGCGTCGGGCTGACTGCGCTGCTGACTCGGCGCACAACTGGTCAACGCGGTCGGCGCCGATGGTCGACCTTTCAGCCAGGACCCAGGTCGGTGCGCAGAGCCAGCAGGTCCCAGATTTCCCAGCGTTCACGCAAAGACCAGCCCATCACGGGGTCGACGTTGTGCGGATCGAACCGTGGCCACCACCGGCCGTCCCGTTCGGCATAGCCGTCCGCCCAGGCGCGCCCCAGGGCCAGCGTGCGGTCCCGGCGACGCCAAGCCGGATCGATCGCGTGGCGGCCGAGGTCGCCCAGAACTGGTTCGGGACGCCCCAGCCAGATCGCGGGGGCGGTCCACCACCGAACCGCATAATCGTTATACGGCGGCCCAGGCCAGCGGATCGAGGGTGCCGTCGATGGCGGCCCGGGCGACATCGGTGAGGCGCAGGTTGCTGCTGCGGGCGTAGGCCCGCAGCCGGGAGAAAGCCTCGGCTAGATCGACGTCGGCGCGCTCTGAGATCACGCCTTTGGCCTGCTCGATCACCACGCGGCTGGTCAGGGCACCGGAGAGCTGCTCGTTCAGGCGCTGGGCCTCGGCGCTGGCGCGATGCTGCACGACGCTGCAGGTGGCGAGGTCAGCAAAGGCCCGGGCGACGATGACATCCGCCTCCTCCATCGGTGCTCGCGTGACACTGAGCAGGTTCAGGGCGCCGAGGGTCATGTCATGCAACCGCAGCGGCAGGGCAGACGCCGACTGGAACCCCGCCTGGAGGGCAGCGGCGGAAAAAGACGGCCAGCGGCCGGACCCGGCATCCAGGTTCTCGTGCCCGACCCTCTCGCCGGTGCGGAAGGCATCCATGCAGGGGCCTTCCTGCTCCTGGAGCTCGAACAGCTCCAGCAGGCGCATCGCCTCGCTAGAGGAGGCCACCAGCCCCAGGCTGCCCGCGGGAGAAGCCAGCATCACCCCAGCGGCGGAGACGCCGAGCAGGTTGACGCACCGGTCCGCGACCCCGGTCAGCAAGTCGACGACGTCATAGTCGTCGACGAGGGTGTCGGCCATCTCGACCAGTGACCGGACGACATCGGCTTCTCGGGTCATCTCAACTCACCCTCCTGAGCGCCCAGCGGCCCATCACAGTCGGCCGGCGCCGGATCGGCCCCGGGCCTTCGCATCAATCGTAGTAGCGGCCTGTCCCCGCGCCAGCGCGGGCGACGAGCGCGGTTCATCCCAGCCGGAGCCTGCGGGCGACGACGTCTTCGGCCACATCGGCGAGCAGCCGATCGCTGCTGAACGCGAACGCCCGCAGCCGGATGAGTGCCTCGGTGACGCTGGTCCCCTCCTGCACCGAGACCATGCCTGCCGCGTTGTGCACCACGAAATGGAAGTCGGCGCCGTTCTCCAGCTCCTCGGCCACTGCGCCGGAAGGCGCTCCGGCCTGGGCCTCCAGCACCCAGCGGGCGGCCACGTCGGCGACGACCAGCGCGTCAGCGTGCTGATCGCCGCTCAGCGGGCCGGGGCAGTCCCGGTAGAGGTTGAGCGCCCCGAGGCGCACATTCCCTACCCGCAACGGGAACCCGAACACCGCCCGCGCGCCCGCCCGCAACGCCGGCGGGGTGAAAGCCAGCCACCGGCGGGTCACCGGATCCGCCAGGTCGGGCTCGGCCACTGCCCGGTCCTGCTGGTAGGCGTCCACGCACGGGCCCTCGCCCAGCGTGTACTGCAGCTCCTCGATCAGGTGGCTCACCTCATCGCTGGTGCACAACGACCCGCGCGGTATGTCACCCGACATGAGCATGACACCCGCGCCCGTCACGCCGGCGAGCCCCGGGCACGCCTCGCATAGCCAGGCTGAGGACCACGCGCCTCCGCCGGCAGGGATCGCGGCCAGAATCCGGTGCAGCCTGTCGCCTAGCATCTCAGCGGCACGATCCCCGGCGAAAGCCCGGCATACTGCACACAACCAGATCATGACCGCCCACCTGCTGCCTCCTTCGCCCGAGGAAAGCGCCAGCAGGGACTGGACTCAACGCCCTTCCGGACCCGGACCACCGAGCCTCATCATCAACGCTACTCCACAGGCGACCCCGGGGCGCCGACGCGCCGTCCGATGCCGCCCAGATCAGGACGATCTGGCGCGATCAGCTGACCGAGGCCTACCCAATGCCCGCAATAATCGGCAGGGCTCGGCGCCACCCGATCGCCCCGCAGGCGATTCGACGGCCTATCACACTCCGTTACGGGCCTTCGGTACGCTGACAGGCCCCCGCCGAACCGCCTGATTGCGCGTTCCGTGAATCGTCGCCGGTCCAGGGGCCGAGCGGCCAGATCAGATCGTCATGGCTCCGCGGTGGGTCGTGAAACCCAGGCTGGCCTGCCTGCCTGGAGTCGACCCCACAAGTAGCCGATGAGCGCGCGTCGGGCGGGGCGTAGCCGGGGCTGGTCGTTGGCCGGTTCACCCAGGCCGAACCGTGCCGGCCCGGGGCTTTCTGGCATGTCTGTGAGGCGGGGACGGCTGGGGTTTTGCGCCGCCAGTCGGGAAGGACCGCCCTGAGGCCCCGGAGCATCAGCTTGTTTCAGGAATCTCTCGGATGCCCGCCCGGTTCGGGGGGACCAGTAGCTGGTCCGCCAGGCTCGAACGGGGACGCGCCCTGCCACTGCCCCGGCCAGCAGCGAACCGTTCGTGGAGGTCCGGGATGCGCAAGCTGCGCGAGAGAGCCGGACGCAAACGCCACGCATGGCCGGTCCCAGCCAGGAGCGTCCGGGTGGCTGCCTGCCCGTGCCAGTCTGGGTACACCCTGAGCGTGTCCCCCCGCCGCGCGGGGAATGCGGGCATGCCGTGAGCGAATGCGGACGAGGAGGTGGGCGCATGCAGGCAGCAATCGGGGACCGGCTCCATGTACACGCCAATATCGTGGGCCAGCCGGAGCGGGCGGGCGAGATCGTCGAGGTCCGCGGAGCGGGCGGGGAGCCGCCCTACCTGGTGCGATTCGACGACGGTCACACCGCCCTGGTATTCCCCGGCCCGGATGCGATCATCGAGCATCGGCGCAGGAAGGCCAGGAAGGGGCCGGCGAAAGGCTAGCCCGCGTGCCCGGCTGCGATATTGGCTGGGCCGCGCAGGCTGAAGGGGACTGCGCGTCGCTAACCGACGCCCGTCAGGGCAGGCGCCAGCTGCTGGCGGGCGTGGCCTGACGCTGCTGCGATCATCTCCTCTGGCGGTCACCGGCGGGTGCCCAAGCGAGCGGGCCAGCGCGCTGCGCCCGCCGGTGGTCTCTGGCAGGGGGCCGCTGGTCCTTGGGCTCTTGCGCGGTCGCGATCATGTCGGTACGAGGCGGCCTGGGCATGACCATCGCCGGGCCGCAGCGGCCCGGCGAGCCGTCGCCGTCGAGCCGGGCCAGGAGGTCCGCGGCCTCGATGTCATTGGCGGCGAGAGCATTCATCGTGTCACCGCCTCGGGTCGGCAGGCCCCGGGCCAGGGTCCCTGGCCCGGCGAACCCACGTCCGGCAGTTACAGCTTCCGCCGGATAATGCGAAGCACCGAGAGCACCATAGGCGGCTCCCTCCAGTGACCCCGGGGCACCTTGGCCGCCGTCGGCGGCTGATCCCGGCGTCTGCCCTCAACCTACACTCGCAATTGAAAACTAGCAATAGATTTCTAGAAATTGCCTAGACTGTTAAGGATGGCGAGCTCGAGTTTCCTGACCAACCACGACCCGGGCGTGCGGCTATGCGACATCGCGGCCAGCATGGGCATCACCGAGCGCAGCGCGTACGGGGCATCGTCACCGACCTGACCGAAGCCGGCTACGCGAGTTGAAGCAGAAAGACGGCCGCCGCAACCTCTACCAGATCCAGGCGCGCCAGCCGCTGCCCGAGCCTGCCAGCAGGAACCCGCTATCGGCCAAGTCCTCGTCCTCCCCGCGGGCACCAGCGCGAGACCGCAGCTGACCCGGACCGGACCAGCCTGAGGCCACCGCAGCTGAGCGTGCACGCATGCACCCGGCAGACGGCCGACGCCGGGCAGCCCGGCGCGCCTCATCCGACCAGAGGTCCGCGATGGACCCAGGCGCAGGCGGGGAGCTCCTGGCCCGCAAGCGGCCACGGCTTGGCATGGAGACTGAATCCCGAATGTCTGTTCGTCAGGCGCCGTGACCTGGCCCGCGCCGAAGCCACATTGCGCGAGGCGGGCATCCGGCGCGGCCGCCGCGGGACACGCGGCCGGCCGCAGATCGGCTGGGCCAGCCTCACCCCCGCCGAGCACGCGGTCGCCGGCCTGGTCGCCGAGGGACTGTCCAATCCCCAGATCGGCGAGCGGCTGTACATATCACGCCGGACCGTGCAGACCCACCTCGCGCACATATTCGCCAAGCTGGACATCGCCACCCGTGCCCAGCTCGCCGTCGACGTGACCCGCCATCGGGGCAGCGAGCCGGCGGGCACCGCGGACTCCGCCGGCGGGTAAGCACGCGCAGGTGCTGAGCAGGCCGCCCGCGATCAGGCCGGCCGCGCCGTGACGCTCATCGCGGCGCAGGTACCCATCGCCCGGTTGGGGTGGCGAAGCCGCCAGCCACAAGGCCGCCGTGAACCGGCCGGATCTTGCGCCCGGCGAGACCGCCGTGGCGATGGGCCCGCCAGTACCCGGCGCAGGCCCGTCCCGGGGAACGACATCGGCCATCCGGCGGATGTCCCCAAGGCCGCGCCGCAGTCAGGCTCGCACTATGCGATCCAAACCCATGATCCTGGTCGCGCTGCTGCTGGCAGCAACAAAGGAGACCACGATGCACAACGATTCTTCCCGGCATTCGGATGAGGTAGGCCAGGACGCGCCAGGCCCGCGGTTGCGAGTCCGCCCGCCGGCGCAACCCGTAGCGGCGCAGGCCGCTGGCCCCGATGCCGCCCACGAAACAGGCGTCGGCACGAAGCCACCCGAAGGCCGCGGTTCGGCCGGCCTGACCGAAAGGCTGGCGGCGGCGTGCGCGAGGCGGGCGCGCCGTGTGCTGGCGGCGGAGGTGCGCAAATGAACGCCGTAAGGCTGCCGGCAGCGCCCGGCACTGCCGCGGCACGCGGTGCCCAGGATTCCCTCATCGAGGCGCGCGACATCGTGCTGTCGTTCGGCCAGACTCCGGCACTCAGGGGCGCCAGCCTTTCGGCGGTCGCCGGCGAGATCCTTGCCATCATGGGCCCGAGCGGCTCGGGCAAGTCGACCCTCATGCACTGCCTGGCCGGCATCCTCACTCCCGACTCCGGAGAGGTCTGGTTCGAGGGGCGCCGGGTCGATCGCCTGCGCGAGCAAGAGCGCAGCGCCCTGCGCAGGGACCGCTTCGGGTTCGTGTTCCAGTTTGGCCAGCTCGTCCCCGAGCTGACCGCCGCGGAGAATGTCGCCCTCCCCCTGCTGCTCGGCGGCACCCGCCGCACGCAAGCACTGAAAGAAGCCAGGACCTGGTTCGAGCGCCTCGGCCTGGACGGCCTGGAGCAGCGCAGATCCGGCGAACTGTCCGGCGGGCAGACCCAGCGCGTCGCCCTGGCCCGCGGTCTTGTCGCGCGGCCCGAGGTCCTGTTCGCCGACGAGCCGACCGGGTCGCTCGACTCCCTGGCCGGCGAGCAGGTCATGGAACTGATGGTGGCCGCCTCACGTGATCAGGGCACCACCGTCATCCTGGTCACCCACGACCCCCGGGTCGCCGCCTACGCCGACCGCGAGGTCATCGTCCGCGACGGCAAGGTGAACTCGCTCGCACACAGTAGCGCCGTCTCATGATCCGCCTCGGCCTGCGCCTCACCCTGGGCGGCGGCAGGGAAGCCGCCGCGCGCCTGGTCGTCACCGCGATCGCCGTCGCGCTCGGCGTGGGCATGCTGCTGGCGGCCCTGGCGTGCCTGAACGCCCTCAATGCCCAGAACGGCCGCGCCAAATGGCTCGACTCCGGGGAACAGGGCACCAGCAGCCCGAACGGCAGCAAGTCAGCGTCGGATCCGGTGTGGTGGATTCTCACCGCCGACCAGTTCGGCAACCAGACCATCGACCGGGTGGATCTCGCCGCCACCGGCCCGGACTCACCGGTCCCGCCTGGCATCGCGCACCTGCCGGGGCGGGGGCAGTACTACGCCTCGCCGGCGCTCAGCAAGCTGGTCCGCGACACCCCGGCCAATCAGCTCGGCGACCGATTCCCGGGGAAGCAGATCGGCACGATCGGCGACTCGGCGCTCACCGGCCCGGATGCGCTGGTCATCGTCATCGGGCACAGCGCCAGCCAGCTCTCGCATGCCCATTACGCCACGGAGGTCACCAGCATCGAGACCCCGGCGGCGGCGGCCGGCGGGACCGCAGGCGTCGAGAACTCCGCGACGCTCAAGTACATATTCATCGCCGCGGCATGCGCACTGCTCTTCCCGGTTCTCACCTTCATCGGCACCGCGACCCGGCTCGCCGCGGCGCGCCGCGAGCAGCGCTTCGCCGCGATGCGTCTGGTGGGCGCGACCCCACGGCAGGTCTCCGTGATCGCCGCCGTCGAAGCCTCCCTGGCCGCCGTCGGCGGCGTGGCCGTCGGCTTCGGCCTGTTCTTCCTGCTCCGCCCGGCCCTGACGACGGCGGACTTCACCGGTGAGCCCTTCTTCCCCGGCGATCTGTCACCAGGGCTGGCGGACATCCTGCTCGTCGCCATCGGCATCCCCGCCGCGGCAGCGGTGGCGGCACGTGTCGCGCTGCGGCGGGTGCAGATCGCTCCGCTCGGCGTGAGCCGGCGCGTCACACCGCGCGCCCTCCGGGCCTGGCGGGTCATCCCGCTGCTGGCGGGCATCGCCGAGCTCAGCTACTTCGCCGTCGTCGGGCATCCCGGCACCACCGGGGGCCAGGCAGTGGCGTTCTTCCTCGGATTCCTCCTGCTCATGACGGGACTGATCATCGCGGGCCCGTGGCTGATGATGGCGGGCGCGCGGGTCATGGCCAGGCGGGCCAGCAGCCCGGCCATGCTCATCGCCGGGCGCAGGCTCTCGGACAACCCGCGGGCCGCCTTCCGCGCGATCAGCGGCCTCATCCTCGCCCTCTTCGTCACGGGAACGGCCGTCGGAGTGATCACGACGCTCGTCGATGACCACGGCGGCGGCGGCCTGGGCGGCAGCACCCTTGCCCGCGAAACCCTCCTCGACCAGGCCTCCCACTACGCGGCCCCGGGCAAGGCGGCCACGACCGCCGATCCCATCCCGGAACCCGTACTGGCAAAGCTTCGCTCGATACGAGGCGTCCAGGCCGTGACGGTCATCCGCGCGGACCCCCGTGCCGCCCAGAACGCGAACCCCTACGACACCGCAGGCCTGGTCTCCTGCGCACAGCTGGCCCAGGACCCGGCTCTCGGCCGCTGCGCGCCCGGGGCATCCGTGGCGCTCGTCACGGCGGACTTCACCGATTCCGTCAAGGGCCTGCCGTCCCAGCGCACGGCAGTCTGGCCCGCCGCCGCTATCTCTCCCGGCCGCCTGGCGGGGCTCCCGGTCCAGCTGATCGCCGTGAGAACTAACGGCTCGAGCGCCGCGATCGAGCAGGCGCGAAGCGTCCTTGACCTCGCCTCGCCCTACCTCGGCCTCCCCGCGACCGTTGACCAGCTCACTGCGGCAGCCGGGGCGCAGATCGCGGCGTGGCAGCGCGAGGCGGAGATAGTGATCATCGCCAGCCTGCCCATCGCCGGGTGCAGCCTCGCGGTGAGCGTCGCCGCCGGCCTGACCGACCGCAAGCGCCCCTTCAGCCTGCTGCGGCTCACCGGTGTCCCGCTCGGCATGCTGCGCCGCGTGGTCGCCCTGGAATCCGCGGTGCCGCTCGTCGTCATCGCCGTCATCTCGGCGGGAACCGGCCTGCTGGGCGCCGCACTGTTCCTCAGGTCCCAGTTCGACGTGTCGTTCCAGCCACCAGGGATGCAGTATTACCTCATCGTCCTCGCCGGCCTGGTCGCGTCACTGGGGATCATCGCCTCGACCCTTCCGCTGCTGCAGCGGATTACCGGCCCCGAGGTCGCCAGGAACGAATGAGCACGCAGATGCGCCGCCCAACGTGTTGGGCGGCGCATCTGCTTACCTTGGGCCGATGACTAGTGCGGTGCCGCGTTGTTTCGTTGAGGTTCAGGCCGCTTTGAGGGGAGTGCCGTCGTAGGTCCACCGGTAGGGTTTGGCGGTTTGGTTGTACAGGATCGTGAAGGCTTCGATTTTGTCAGCAAGGTATTGGCGACTGGGGAAGTCGCCGTGGCGGATCACGCGTTTGGCCAGGGTGGAGAACCAGATCTCGTCGGGTAACCCCGGCGCGTTGCCGCGCCGGGTCCCCTCAGAACCGGCCGTGCCCGCTTTCCGGGCAGCTCGGCTCAAGCAAGCCCTGGAGGCTGCCTGCCGGGCAGAAGAGCTGGGCTGGTGCCGATGCCGGTGCGGCGGCGGCAGTGGGCGTGTATGAGATGGTGTGCGGCGCGTTCGTCCGGCGTGCCGAGGTCCGTCACGCTGGTGGAGGAAAGGTCGGTGCCAGCCGGTGAGTTTCTTCTCGGATGCTGGTCTGTTCAGGTAGGAGCGGCCTACAGGACGCACAGTTCTCGCGGCTTGGGCCAGTTCGCTTAGCACTCACCGGGCACTGTGGAGGTCAATGTGACGGCGACGGGCAATGGTGGCGCCCTTATCGTGACGGGAGCTGCCCGGGGCATCGGGGCGCAGGTGGCACGGCAAGCCGCAGCGACGGGCACCCCCGTCGCCCTGTTTTACCGGTCCAGTACGGAGTCGGCCAAGCGGGTGGTCAGCGACATTGAGTCAGCTGGCGGGCGGGCGGTGGCTGTACAGGCCGACCTGGGTCATGAGGAGCAGGTCGCGCGGGCATTCGAGACGGTCGATCAGGCCCTTGGACCTCTAGGGGGTCTGGTCAACAACGCCGTGTTCGCTGGCGAACCTACTCGCCTTGGGGATCTTCACATGGACCTGCTCGAGCGAGTCTGGCGGGCAAACCTCCTCGGCGTCCTCATTTGCGCCCGGGAGGCGGCGCAGCGGCTGTCCACGCGCACCGGCGGTGCGGGCGGGGCCATTGTGTCGCTGTCCTCAGCGCGGGCGATACACACCGGCGGCGCGGGGGGCTGGCTGCCGTTCGCAGCCAGCAAGGCCGCCATCGAGACGGTGTCCCGGGGCCTTGCCGCGGATCTGGCAGAGGAGGGGATCCGCGTCAACGTAGTCCGCGTAGGTGTAGCCGACACAGAAACGCGGCGATCGCAGGGTGCGGACTACGTCCGGCAGCTGGTCACCCAGGTGCCCATGCGCCGGATTGGCACCGTTGACGAGGTGTCGGCCGCGGTTTTGTGGCTGCTCTCCCCACACGCCTCCTACGTCACTGGCGCGACGCTCGACGTCGCCGGAGGCCTGTAAACGCCTCCGAGCGAATGCCGATAGACGGCGTTACGCTAAGTGATGGAAAGGACCGGGGAGAACGCGCGCAGTCCCGCCGATCTGGCAGGCCTGCGGGTCCTCTGGTATCGGCAGCAAAGGCGCGCCGAGCTGGAAGTTCTGTGCGGGGTTGCGCGGAGGCTAACGCCGGACCGGCGCGGGGCGCTCAGGCTGGCAGAGGCGGGGTCATGGCATCTTGTGGCTGTGTACGGGAGCCGCCTGGTGAGCCCGGATGACGCCACCGCGCTGCTGGCCTAGCAGCAGCATCCCGGGCCCGCAAGCGGTGTTCGAGGACTCCGCGCACATGATGTTCGCCGAGCTACCGGACCCACATCTCGTCGAGCAGATCTATGAACCCGGGACATTTGGTAGTTCCCGGCCCGGGAGGAGACGAATGCGGCCGGCGACTCGTCGATGAATGGAATCCATGGGGCGCTGCGGACCACTGTTCTAACAGCGGCATCGGCTGTCGGCTTCGTTTGGCGTTGGTGACGCGTTCGTTAACGTCAGCCCAACCAGTGCGGCACGCGCCCCTGCACCGCCTGTGCCGGATTTCGCACGGCAACGCCCGCGCTTGGGGAGGGCTCCCCAGATGGGGAGGGCTCCCCTTTGTTGTGCTGGTCCCCGTGTGCACGCTGGGAAATAGAGGCGGCAGGGAGCCGCCCACGATGACAGGGGGACATCATGATCACCTCATTTCTGGCCCAGCGACGGCGGGGAGCCAGCCACGGGCGGCGCCCATTCGGTATCTGGGCTGCCCGGCTGCTGGCGTGCCTGGCCGGTGGGGGCGCCGCCCTGGGGGCGGCGGGAGCAGCCGCCATGCCCGCGCACGCCAGTCAGCCCGCTCACGTGAGCGCCTACGTCGCCAGCTCCTTCGGCAATCACGTGGCGGCGATCGGCACCACGGCCGGCAAGGTCATGAAGATGACCGCGGTGGGCAGCCGTCCCGGCGCCATCGCGGCGCCCAGCCAGGCCACTCACGCATCATCGGCCGCGCCCCCGTGCGGAATCGCCCACCCGGCAGGTCCTGGCGGCGCGTTCGTCTGGGCGTCCAGCATCGGTGACGGGTTCGCCGGCGGCGTCGGGCTCGAAGCCGAGATCAACAATGTCGGCCTCCACCCGTGCACGCTCAAAGGCATTCCCGGTGTGGCAGCCATGCGCAGTAACGGCCATATCGTCGGTACCCGCGTGCCAGGCTCACCGAATGGCCCGCTGATCACGCTCCAGCCGGGCGCCACCGCGCACGTCGGCCTGACGGTGTACGACGCGGTGGCCCTCTGCGCGCACCCGGTGAGCGCGAAAGTGGTGCTGTACCTGTCAGGGCACAAGACCGGACAAGACACGTTTTTGACGGTCCAGGTCTGCCCCGGCAGGCCAGGCGGCGGCGTGCTGGGGGTCAGTGTCATCAAGGCGGGCACCGGCATACCGCTCTACCAGAACTAGGCCATCGGCCGCTCGTCACCACTTCAAGGCCGCCACCAACACCGCAGGCCCGGGCATCCTGGTCGGGCTTGCGGCCAAGCATCATCGCGATCACCCCATGATCGTCTGGTAAGGAGGGATCCACCATGATGTTCAGCCCGATGCGCCGGATCGCCGTCGCTGCTGCGCTGGTAACCGCTGTTGGCCTGCCTAGCACGGTCGCCGCGGCCAGCGCAACCGGAGCGAGCCAGCCGCAGCGGCAGCTCGCCGCCACCACCTTGTCCGATTTCAAGGTCGTGCTCACGGCCACCCAAGACACCGGGAACCCGCTGCTGGCAACGGTGACCGCAGCTGGCTACCAGCGGTCCGGCAGCGGCTGGACGCTGATCGCCACCAAGCGGATCGGCAAGGCCAGCCAGTGGTTCTGGTTCTCGGTGGGGACCTGCTCGCTGGAGACCACCCAGCTCAAGAACAATACTGTGAGCCCATCTCCCGCGGTCGTGACGTTCGACGCGATCAAGGTCAGCCTGCTGGCCACGCCTGCCATCGGCTGCTCGCCCACCTACCGCGAACGCTGGACGCCATAAGCCCGACGATGTCCCGGCCTTCATAGAACTCGGGAGTGGCGGTTCCCACCGGAGGCCTGCCAAGTGGCAGGCCTCCGGTGATCCGACCAAAACACCCAAGGACGGGAACCGCCGTGAGCAACACCTGCCACAAGACCGGCCGCCATGCCCAGCCCGGACCCGCCAGCGGGCAAGGTCACCGTGGCCCGGGCTGCGCCTTGGCCCGGACCTACGGATAACAGGCAGGCGCCGATAGCTACCTATGCTTGGCAGCCCTGGACACTGTCTCGCCTAGGCCCGTGGGCCTGACACCGCTTACCAGCCACTGCGTCGGCAGCTGAGCGACGCCATCATGCAACGGCACCGCAACAATCACCACGGGCACGCATCTACCGCCTCGATAGGTGCGTTTATCTACCGAGAACGCCCGCCTTGATGCCGCGCGATAACGGATATTCTGCGCGCTTGAAGTCACATATGCCTATTACTTCAGTAGGCATTCCTACTCGGCGTTCGGCGCGATCTCGCAAGGCGGCGGCACTCGGCGGCCGTTCACCCAGTGTGACAGCAACCGTCTGCCATGTTGCCGTTAGCGCGCCGGTCACGGAGTTGCGCGGAGTTGGGTTCTCGTGCCCTAGGCGCCCGCCTAGACGATGATAAACACCCAATTGCAGCGCAACCGGGCATGTGCACGCTGATCACCGATGATGCTTAGCGTGGTCTGGTCGCTGCTAACTCCATAGAGTGTGGAGCTCTCAGAGTGCCAGGTGAGTTGTTGTAGCCAACGGACGGCCCAGGCAGCCAACGCGGCGATCTCTTCCTTACCAGCCAAGCTCACGCGCCCATGCCGCGTCTAACCGGCAGCTGGCGGACCCTGGCCCGGCAGTGAGACCGGCTCGATTTGCCTCGCCTTCGATGCACCCTCCGGAGGGTGAGGCGGTGCCGGGGTGCGGCCCTTGGTGTGGTCGGTCAATGGCGGCGGTGCCGGGGTGCGGCCCTTGGTGTGGTCGGTCAATGGCGGCGGTGCCGGGGTGCGGCCCTTGGTGTGGTCGGTCAATGGCGGCGGTGCCGGGGTGCGGCCCTTGGTGTGGTCGGTCAATGGCGGCGGTGCCGGGGTGCGGCCCTTGGTGTGGTCGGTCAATGGCGGCGGTGCCGGGGTGCGGCCCTTGGTGTGGTCGGTCAATGGCGGCGGTGCCGGGGTGCGGCCCTTGGTGTGGTCGGTCAGCGGCGGCGGTGCCGGGGTGCGGCCCTTGGTGTGGTCGGTCAGCGGCGGCGGTGCCGGGGTGCGGCCCTTGGTGTGGTCGGTCAGCGGCGGCGGTGCCGGGGTGCGGCCCTTGGTGTGGTCGGTCAGCGGCGGCGGTGCCGGGGTGCGGCCCTTGGTGTGGTCGGTCAGCGGCGGCGGTGCCGGGGTGCGGCCTTTGGTGGAGGGGTAGTCGTTTGCCCGGCCTGTTGTCTCGCGATTGTGCCCTGTGCTGCTTCCACCAGATTCGCGCATCTGACCCGCCGGTTCTCTCGGCAGACGCTCGCGACCGCCATGATCGCTATACGTCGCACCTACCACGGTAACGTGGACTGGGCTATCCGTTCCCCTGAGTTTCCTGCAGTCGTGCCACAGCCTCGGCGGCGTGAAGCCGTCTTGCGCGGGCCGGGGCATGGTCCTGACCGCTTGCATACCATCTGCTTGCGGCAAGATCGTCTAGAAGAATCTGAGCACGTGGGAAGGTCAGCCAGGGTCGTTGACCGTACTTTGATGCTGCACCAGGTGATCCACTGGTAGCCGCAGGCAGCGGAGGATGGGAGATTCGAACTCCTGAGGGGCTGCCTCCAGCACGCTTTCCAAGTCTGCGGGGCTGGGTTCGCTGTAGGTCATGACGGTCTGTGACCTCGGCTGCGCGTCCTCAGTAGTGTGCGCCGAACGGTTCCGGACCGTAGCGAAGTCCTTCACAGCGGGCGCGCACACTCCCGCCGTTCTGGACGGGATCCCCGTTCGCTGGGTGACCGTACTTCGGGGCTCTGAATGCACGTTCTGCGCGGGCGGCAGTCTCGCCACATCGGACACCGGTCCGATATGACCAAGCTTGCCGGGGTTGACCACAGCGCGGATCGCCTGACCATGCCGTCGGCCACGTCGAGCTCGACCACGCTGACCACGCGCCCTTTGGCGTCGTACAACACGGCGCTCGGCTGGCCGTCGACCCAGGCCAGCCGGATCCAGGCGCCGAGGACCCGGCCCCGGCGGAGCAGGCCGACGAGCAGCCGCATGACGCGCTACCGCCGGGCCAGCGGCTTCCCGATCGCCTGCGCCTTGCCGCCGTCCCAACACCGCCCGCTCCACCGGCGAGAGGGCCTCCAGCAGCACCAGGAACGCCATGGACAGCGAGTCGGCCAGCTTGGCGCCCGGCCGGCCCCGGGCCGCCGGCGGGCACGACGACCGGCTCGGGCAGCCAGTCACCCACGTACGTCTCCCGTCGCACCCGCACCGACCTCAGGTAGTTGATGCCCAGCCGCGACACCACGGTCGTCAGGTACGCCTTCGGATCGGTGATCGTGGTCCCCGCCTGGCGGGCCCGGGTCAGGCCGAGGAACGCGTCCTGCACGACGTCCTCCGCGTCGCCCACGGAACCGGTCATCCCGTAGCGATGGAGGGCAGCAGCGGCCGGTACCCGGCCGCGCCCGTCTCATCCGCTGACCCAGGCACGGAATCCCTCCCGCCAGCTCGCGTACCGCGGCTCCCAGCCGAGCTCCTTCCTTGCCTTCTCGTTCGAGGACCCGCGCGAGGTGGTCATCTGGGCCACGACGAACTCTCCGGCGAGCAGCCGCCCGAGCCAGGCGGGCACGCGCAGCGGGGGCTTCGCGCCCGCGACCTTGGCCAGGTACGGCAGCCACTCCGCGACCGGCGCGGGGTCGTCGTCCACGACGTTGTAGATGCCAGGCGCGTCATGGCCGACCGCCGCGATCGTCGCCGCGGCGGCGTCGGTGACCTCGATGAACGACCAGACCCCGGTCCCGCCGCCGACCACCGGCAGCTGCCGCTTCCGCAGCATCTCCAGCAGGACGTCCGAGGCGCCCGGCCCGTAGAAGGTGCCGTAGCGCAGCACGATTCCCTCCGGTACCTCCAGCGGCACGGTCTTGTTCACATGCTTGATTGCCGCCGGCATTTGCACAGCCGACCGGATGGGCCGCCAGCCGAGCGGATCTTCTTCGGTCTTCAGCGCGCCGCCGGAAGGCTTGTCCGGCCCGGCGCCCGCGTAGCCTTGCGCGATGACCCGGCGGGTGCCCGCCCGCGCCGCGGCTGCCAGCACGTTGTCGGTGCCCCAGGTCCGCAGCTCGTTCGTGGCGGCGAACGCCTTGTCGGGCTTGCGGAGGCTCCGCATGCCCGCCAGGGCGGTCATCTGGTGCACTATCACCTCCGGCGCCGCGGCCAGCACCGCCGCGATCACCGCCTCGCGATCCAGCCCGTCGAGGACTACCGGCTCCGCGCCCGCCTCACGCAACTGCGCGACCTTACCGGGCGTCCTCGTTGTGGCGGTGACCTCGTGACCCGCCGCGACCAGCCCGGGAACCAGATGCCGTCCCAGTGCCCCGGTCGCTCCCGTGACGAAAATTCGCATGATCTTTCCTTCCGCTTGGTACTTTTCCCTTGAAGACGTCGCGGCGGGGTCGCCGTGCTCGTTCTGGCTGAACGTCCCGTATGGCCGCAACGCTCTTACAATGCGGTCCCGGCGGCTGCCAGACATCCGCCACCCGGCCGATGCTGGTTCCGCCTCGGTCACGAGCCGAAAACAGCCCGGCTCTTCGAGCAGGTTGCCCTGGTCATGGGGAAGATCGGGCTCATCAACGGCGAGGCGGAACGGCAAGACCATGTCTGCCGAGGACGTCAGCGCATTCGACGTTCAGTGCTCGCGTCGCCAACTTAGGCGCGCCGATCGAAGCCGCGTCGACGATCTAGACGAGTAAGTCCGAAGTCTGGTGAGCCGTAAAGGGTGAGGGCCTCGTTTGCCGGTGTGTGACCAACGACATCGAGACCCTCATCACCGCACTGTATGTGAAGATCGACGACGAGCTCGGCGGGCCCCGCTGGCTGGGCAGGCCGCCGGTGCTGACCGATTCTGAGCTGGCGTGCCTGGCGGCCGCGCAGGCGCTGCTGGGCTTCACCTCCGAGGCACACTGGCTGCGTTATGCCCGCAAGCACCTGGCCGGCATGTTCCCGTACCTGCCGCAGCAGTCTGGGTACAACAAGCGGCTGCGGGCCGCGCTGGGCCTGGTTAAGCGGGTCATCCGGATGCTCGCCAGGTCGAGTGACTTCTGGCTGGATGACTGCTGGATCGCCGATTCCACCCCGGTGCCGTGCGGCATGTCGCGGCCCACGGTGCAGCGCTCGGATCTGGCCGGGTGGGCCGGCTATGGCTACTGCGCGAGCCACTCCCGGTTCTTTTGGGGGCTGCGGCTGTACCTGGTGTGCACCCCGGCCGGGATGCCGATCATGTGGGCGCTGGCCGATCCCAGGCTCGGCGAGCGGGAGGTGCTGGCCGCGATGCTGGAGGTGGAAGCAGACGTGACCGCTGGGCATGACGGCATCTTGCTGATCACCGATAAGGGCTTCGCCGGGCGGGACTTCGAGCAGCTGCTGGCCAGCTACTCGATCACACTGCTGCGGCCCTCCCGCAAAGACGAGCAGGCCCGCTACGGCGAGCCGATGCTCAAGAAGGTCCGCCAGCTGATCGAGTCGGTCAACGACACCCTCAAAGGCCAGCTCAGCCTCGAAGGCCACGGCGGGCGCAGTTACGCGGGCGTCGCCGTCCGCGTCGCCCAGCGGATCCTGGCCATGGCCGCCGCCATCTGGCGCAACAACCAGACCGGCGCCCCCGTCACCCGATCCTTGACCGCCTACGACCACTGAACCCATAAGGACTTACTCGTCTAGGCCGGCGGCTCCCACGCGGGCTTGATATCAGATGTCTGTACGCCTACAGCGCGGGTAGCTGGAAGCCGTGGTAATACCACAGCGCCGAGGTGTACCAGAGCACGCCGACGACGACAGCGAGCGTGCCCCCGGCAACCGGCAGCACCCAGCCCGGCAGCCGCCTGCTCTGTACCAGCAGCACCTTCGCGACGAAGGCGCCATAGAAGAAACAGCCCGCGATCGAGTGCACCGCCACCCTGGGGCTGGTGAGCTGCACGCCGTAGGCGAGCAGGCAATGCACGGCGATCGGCACGGTGAGCGCGAACAACCCGAAGCCGATGACCCGGTGCGCCAGCGGCACCGGCCGCGGCGGGCTGCCCGCCAGCGGCAGCTTCCGGTAGATCCACAGCGCCAGCAGGACCTGCAGCCCGGCCAGGCCGAGCGCGATGGTCGCCAGCATGGACTTGAGCGCGATCGCATCCAGCCCGACCCGCCCGAACAGGCTGAACGTGAAATTCGGCGTGTGCAGCCGACCGGCCACATACAGAGCCACGCTCACCCCGGCGGCGAGCAGGCCAATCCCTGCCAGGCGCACCGCGACCGGCCGGCGCCCCGTTGCGGCGGGGGTACTCATGTCATCGCACTATGCCACACCGAGCTGTCGCGGGCCTGGCGGCGCATCGTGCCCTCATGACCACTGACCGGCAGCCCTTCCCGGTAGTCAGTCCCGGCAACCCCCGCATTCCCGTAGATACCGCCGCGGCCATTGGCCGGCCCCGGACGATCTTGCCGCAGGCAGGCCCCCGGAGGGACACCAGCGGTCACGGAACGTACCCAGACCCACAGGGACGGCACGCACGTAGAACCACCGTTATCTCTATCGGGGGTTTCGCTGTCTACGATGTAGCTGACGTAGGCATTTTGTAGGCTTTTTGCTGCGTCGTGGACACGTTATCTGTAGCATGTCGCCGACGCAGAATCGGCGCAAATCCCCTTGTCGTTGCTGTTTTTCGAATTAAGTGGCGGGCCACAGAAGGTCTTCAGCTACATGTCAACGATGCAAAGCTCCTGCTCAGCAGGGCTTTCCGCAGATGGGCTAGAGATAACCGCCGTTCGGAGCGGGTTGGCGGGTCCTCATCGACCGCCAGTTTTAGACACGCAGATCGGGTCGCTGTGCGCGCCTGCCGTCGACCGGATCTGGTTGATGGGGCGAGCGGGCGTCGTTACCGTTGCTTGCCGGCGCGGAACAAGGCAATGGCTTTGTCGATGCGACGTTGCCTGGTGTCGGCGCTCTTGGCGGCGGTGATGTTGTCGATGTGATACCGCTGCATGCTGTTGGAGAGCTTGCCAAAGAATCCGCTTGCCTGCTCGTCCGCGGCGAGCGCGGCGGCGAAGTCGGCCGGGATGGTCACCTCCCGCGGCGTGTCGGTGACGGTCAGGGTGACCTGGATGGGGTCTCCACCCTGCAGTCCGGTGGCCGTGCGGACGGCGGCGCTGATGCTGACCATGTACTTGCCGCCCATCACGCCGACGGTGTTCCGATATTCATACCCATTGACGTTCACCAGCACGGGCGGGCGCTTTCCGGCCCCGAGCTGCTCGATGGCCTCCTCAGGTACCACGATCCCGGTGTTGTTGCCGGTGACGGCAACGGTTGTCTCAAACGTCACGCTGCTCGGCTCGGCCGCCATCACCTGTTCTGCCTTTCATCTGTCGGCTCGGCCTTTGCCGTCTGGGCGGCAAGGAAGAGGACTGCAATAGCCTTCCTGATGCCCAGACAGACGCCCGGCAACCGGCAGAGTCATCGGCCACCCGGGCGCCAGACCGTCGGCTCCCGGTTTCACCGCCATGAGGTACCGGCGGAATGGGAGGCGGACAGCCGATCGCCCGTCCGCTCTAGCCGCGTTGAGGGTACGCGCACTGCGAGCTTTGCCCAGCCGGATCCTGCGCAGCCTGGTTCATGAGCCTTGCCGACGACTACGCGAGGCTCGGCGGCTCGGGCTCAGGTTCATGGTGCGGTGGAGCGGGCTGGGATGGTGGGAGATATGAGTGGTCCGGCTGCTGAGGGTGCCCGCATTGAGTGGCAGGAGGTACCCGGGCCGGTGCGGGTGGCCATCGAGGACGTGTGCGGCGCTGGGGTGGCCGAAGCGCGGACGCAGCCGGGCGGGTTCAGCCCCGGGCTGGCCGCGCGGGTGCGGTGCGCCAACGGGGCGCGGTTTTTCGTGAAGGCGGTGTCGGCCCAGGCCAATCCGGACACGCCCGGGTTGCACCGGCAGGAGGGGCGGGCGCTGGCGGCGCTGGAGCCGGTGATCACCGGCCGGCGGTTGCCGATTCCACGACTGCACGGGATGGTGGACCGCCCGCCCTGGGTGGCCTTAGTGCTGCAGGATGTGGCCGGGCACCATCCGGCACTGCCCTGGCAGGCCGCGGAACTCCAGCAGGTGGTGGCTGCCCTGGACCAGCTGGCTCAGGCCCTGAGCCCGGCACCGGTCCCCGTACCGGCCGTGAGTGAGCGGCTGGGCGCGGAGTTCACCGGCTGGCGGACTATGGCCACCTCCGCCCATGGTGACCGCCTCGACTCGTGGTCGCGCGCGCACCTGGACCAGCTGGCCGCACTGGAAGCCACCTGGGCCGGTCACACGGCCGGCGGCACCCTGCTGCACGCGGACCTCCGCGCCGACAACATCCTGATCACCGATCAAGGCGCGATCGTGGTGGACTGGCCATGGGCCTGCCGCGGAGCAGCGTTCACCGACCTGGTGTTGTTCGCACCCAGTGTCGCCATGCAAGGCGGCCCACCACCGGCGGACTTGATCGCGTCGTCACGGTCAGGCCGCGCCGCCGCCCCGCAGGCCGTGGCGGCGCTGGTCTGCGCCATGGCCGGCGCGATCTGCTGCCCGGCCGCATCCTCGCGCTGCCGGTCCAGGCCTGCCAGGAAGTCCTCCCCGGCCAGCTGCGCCGCCGCGATCCCGGTCAGCAGCTCCCCGGCTCCGAAACCGCGATCCCGCTGCTTGACCGGGCCGACCGCCGCATCCAGGGCCTCGATCACGCCCAGCCGGTCACACAACTCACTGACCGCGGCCAGCCCCGAGCTGGGCGTCAATGCCGCATCCGGCGCGCCGATCCGCACCTGCCAGCGCTTCCGCTTCCCGCCGCGTATCCTGGCCACCAGATAGGTGCCTTCCCGCTGAGATGATCTTCACGTCGCAATGATCATCATCCCAGGTCAGGGCGGCACCTATCGGCATTTGCGGGGCCGTGTCACCCACTTACTCGCGGATTCGGGTCAGAGGACCGCCGACACGCGGAGGCCTACTTTCCGGCGCGCGAATACCCGCCCAATTGCGCGTTCAGCGCAGTTCCGTGCTCGTTAGCCGCGGCATGCCGATCGGGATTATCTGCGCGGCGGGGGGGCTTCTTCGATTTGCGGTACCGGTTCCGGCAGTTGCTGATGCTGCTGCCGGGCATGGCGGCAATCTGGGGCTCCGGGCCTTTGTTCTTCGGGTTTCGGGCGGCCTGCGCTATTACCTGCGGGGCCGGTGCTGGGCGCGCTGCGGGCGCCCGTCCCTGGGCACGGCGTCGCCGCCGAGCAGCGATCGGGTGAGCGATTGATGCTCGGCGCTCATCTCGGCCAGTACCTCGTCGAAATGGGCCTGGCGGAGCACCAGTGACCGCTCTTCTGTTCGCAGCGCCGCCAGGACCGCGCGGCGGACGAGTTCTTTGATGTAGGAAGCAGTCACGCCTTCGGTGGCTGCGACTACCGCGGAGGTGTCGCCGTCGAGCGCAACGTCGCGGGTGTAAAGCCTCAGCAACTGGTCCCGGCATGCTGCGTCCGGCCGGGGAATCTCGATCGCAAGATCCACCCGGCCCGGCCGGTCGGCGAGGGCTTGCTCCAAGATGTCCGCCCGGTTCGTGGTCAGCACGAACGTCACGTCCGCGTCGGAACCGATCCCGTCCATCGCGTCGAGCAGCGTGAACAAGAGCGGGTTCGAGCCGTCCGAGAAGTCGCGGTCCATGGCAATCAGGTCGACGTCCTCCAGCACCACCATGGAGGGCTGCAGGCGCCGGGCGAGTGCGGCGGCGGACTCCACGAACCGGATGGAACGGCCGGTCAGCAAGATGACCGTGGTCCCGGTGAGCTTGCTGGTGAGGTAGCGGACCGTATGTGTCTTGCCGGTCCCTGGCGGGCCGTACAGCAGCAGGCCGCGCTTGAGGTGCTGGCCAGCGTCCCGCAGTTCCTCCGCCAGCCTCCCCGCCCCCGCGACGTGCAGTTCGATGGACTCCAGGACACCGCCGGGAAGCACGACGTCCTCGGCGTCGAGCGGGATCCGGGGCAGGAAGGAGGCGAGCTCGTTACCGTGGTGCTCACTTTCAGCGAAGCTGAGCACTTGCCCGCGGAACACGTTGTGCTCAGCGGACAGCCGCGCGATCTCAGCCCGGGCCGCCGAGGCCGTGTCCCGGTCCGCCGCCAATATCTCCAGTTCCCCGTAGGGCGGGCCGAACTCGCGTTCGGCACGTATCCCGATCACCGCGGGCGCGCCGCCGGGCGCGGTCGTGGCGATCAGCCCGAGCGTCACCACCTCGGTGTCAGTGTCCGGCCCGGTCGCTGCGGTGCCATAGCTCGCGCTTCCCGCCCTGCCCATCGGGCCGGGCGCGGGCATCGCCAGCCGCGACAGCAGATCCTGATGGGGGTGCATCATTCCGGTGGTCATGCCGAACCATGGGCCGGCGCTGCCATGCCGCGTCAGGTAGGCCTCGACGCCGCGGTGAACGTTCACGTGGTCCCATATCTGAAACCGCTCGTGAACCGCCACGACGTCTGACAGCTCACACCCCAGGTGGCCGGTCACGCGGGCGACGAGCTCGGTGGGCGCCTCCTCGTCGACCAGCGTGCGGCGCGCCACTTCCAGCAGCCCCAGCAGGCTGCGCGCAAGATCCCGGTAGTCCTGACTGCCAGCCGAAGACACCCGACCAAGGTATATCGGCGCCATGCCGACCGCATCCTAGTATTCACCAGCAATAACGCCCCCGCTGCTACCGGGCTGCCCGGTCCACCTGAGAGCAGCTGCGTTCTCCTCCCCGACACCACCGCCGAGGAGAGCGCTAGGAACACCCAGAGACTGACGTCCCAGGGTCGCCGCGGCGCATCGCGGAGCGCTGAGACGAGGAGTTGTGCGATCGGGCAATAACGGGTGATGGCAAACTACGGAGGCCCGGATATGGGCCATGCATCGCAGGCAGCGCACGAGTCACCAAGCGCTCAGCGGGGCCAGCCGGATGATGCTGGGCTGATCGCGGAGTCGTGCCGGGTGCCTGAGCATTTCGCTGCGGTGTTCGACCGGCACGCGGCGGCGATCCATGGTTATATCGCGCGGCGGCTGGGCCGGGACGCCGCTGATGATCTTGTTGCGGAGACCTTCTTGGTGGCGTTCTGCCAGCGCGCCAGATACGACCCGGATCAGCCCAGCGCCCGGCCGTGGCTGTACGGTATCGCGACCCGGCTGATCAGCCGGCGCCGCCGGGAGGAGGTGCGGTTCTTCCGCGCCATCGCCCGCACCGGGATTGACCCGTCGGCTGACCCGGTCGCCGAGCCGGTCGCTGAGATGGGTGCCCGGCGGGCGGACGCCCAGATGCTGCACCGCCGCCTGGCGGGAGCACTGGCTGCGCTGTCCACCGCGGACCGGAACGCGCTGCTGCTGGTCGCCGATGGGCTGTCCTACCTGGAAGCGGCGCAGGCGCTGGGCGTGCCACCTGGGACATTGTCGTCCCGGCTGGCCAGAGCCCGCCGAACGGTCCGTGCCGAACTCAAGGATGTGAACTCCGCCGATGCGGGACAGGAGCAGGCCGATGAATGAAATGCAACTGGTGGAGGAGTTCCGCGCGGCGGTTGCCCCACCCGATCCGGAGACGCTGACGCGGGCACGCGCCCGGGTGCTGGGCAGTACCGCTGATCGCCGGGCAAGCCGCCGCGCACGGTGGCCGCGCCTGCCCGGTAGCTGGCCGAACCTTGCCCTGGCCGGCCTGGCCGCTACGACTGTGGCAGCGGCGGTCGCCGTGGCGCTGGCCGTCCCCGGCGGTGCGCCGGCCCATCCAGGCGCCGCCGCTGCCTTCGCGAAGGAACTTGCCTATCGGGTTGCCGACGTTGCGGCCGCACGGCCGTCCGTGCGCCCCGGCCAGTGGGTGTACCGGCTGGAAAAGACAGTTTCCGCACCACATGAGGTAATCCAGGGAGGGACATACCAGGAGTGGGCCACAGCGGACGGGACCAGGAATACGGGCACCGACGTTACGGGTCCGCACAAGGGCAAGTGGTTCTTCATGCCCTGCCCCCCCGGGGCAAAAGGACCGCACGGTAGCTGTCAGGCGACGATGTTCGGGCCCGGCGGGTTGGTGCCCATGCCGGTAACCTATGCCGGCCTGAAATCGTTGCCACGCAGCCCGGCCGCGCTCGACCGCTACCTGGCCAGGCTTCCGCTGCGCGGCTGGGGACCAGCGCCGTACCGCGAGTTCGACATCATCAGCGCCCTGCTCTTCACCTACGTAATGCCGCCAGCCATGACCGCCGAGCTTTACCGGGCCCTCGGCGGCATCCCCGGCGTGACGGTCGACCGGCACGCGGTCGATGTCGCGGGCCGAGCCGGGCATCGGCTTCCAGATCACCACCCCCCAGGGCGCTGGCGGCCTGGTTTTTCAGCTCATCCTCAACCCGAAGACCTACGACATCATGGGCCAGCAGCACCGGTTCTATCAGCACCGGTTCCCCGGGCCCAGGCACGTGACGTACGGGAGCGCCATCGTGAAAACCGCCCTGGTCTCCGGCCCCGGCGTACTGCCCTGACCACCGGCCCTGCACGCGGGCAGGGAGCTGGCTGGGGGGAGGCGATGGCCGGGCACGCCGGCTTGCTGCGCGACCTGGCAGATCTGGTGAGTCCCATGGCCGGGGACCGGCTGTTCACCTGCCACCGCGACTGCACCCCGGCAACGTGCTGGTCGAGGCCTCTGGCGAGCTGGCCGTGCTCGACTGGGACGATGCAGGGCCGGCCTGCCCGGACCGTGAGCTTGCCGGGCTGCTGATGTTCTGGCATGGCCATGACGACGGCACCGCCGATGATGCCGCGGTGCAGCGCACCCTCGCCGCCTTCCGCGCTGCCGGAGGCCCCGGCCGGCTGTGCGGCGAACAGTCGTTCGGCATGTACATCGCTTGCCGGCTCAACTTCCTGGAGGCCCAGGCCAGCGTGGCACTGGACCAGGGCGCGGCCCCCGAACACCGGGCATACGCGTCCAGCGAGATCCCTGACACCCTCGCCCGTCTGCCTATGCCCAGCCTGATCAGGCATCTGACCAGCCTTGCCGTGACAACCCTCGGCTGAGCCACCCGGAGACCCGGACCAGCCAGAACCAACGGGCATTGAATGGCCGAGCTATCGGCGGCAAATGCGTGCGTTCTCCGCGAGGTGCGGGGCCGAATAACTATGCGGGACGCCGTTGACCGGGCAAGGAGAAGCTCGTCAGCGAACTCCTGCTGAGCCGGCCAGCGCACGTGCCCTGCGTGGTTGGATGATAGCCATGGCGTCGCTGCCGGTTGCTGATCGCTGGTTCGAAAGGACGCGAATCGATGACGCCACGACCTTGGTGGTTGAGCCTTGCGTAGTCCCGCTGATGCGCTGCAACATCTGGTTCGTCAAGGGGCGGGACCGTGACCTGATCGTGGACACCGGGATGGGGCTTGCCAGCGTGGCTGGCGAGCTCACCGATCTCATCGACAGACCTGTCATCTCCGTCGCCACGCACGGGCACGATGACCACATCGGCGGTCATCACGAGTTTGTTGATGTGCGGGCTCACCACCTTGAGGCGCAGTTGCTGCGCCGCCCCCCGCTGGCCTCGCTCAGCCCGGGGCAGGCGTGGGGGGAGGAGGAGGTCGCGATGCTCCAACGGGCCGGCTATGACATGCGCGAACCGCTATTCGTGACCGCGCGGCCCCCGGGGTTCGCCGCCGGATCGTTTCGCCAGCAGCCGTGCCCGCGGGTACGCGAGATCGGCGAAGGGGACGTCATCGACCTCGGCGACCGGGCCTTCGAGGTGCTGCACCTGCCCGGGCATTCTCCGGGGTCGATCGGGCTGTGGGATTCCTCGGCCGGGGTGTTGTTCAGTGGCGACGCCATCTATGACGGACCGCTGCTGGACGAGCTGGCTGACTCCAGCATCGACCAGTACTGCGTGACCATGGAGCGTCTGATGACACTGCCCGTGGCCGTGGTGCACGCCGGCCACGACCCCAGTTTCGGCCGGAACCGACTCCGCCGGCTCGCCGCTGCCTATCTCCAGCGACGCCGCCCCTGACCTTGTAATACGCCACTCCCGGCAGCCCCGGGGCGACAATGTCGGCTGTATCGGCGGGCTCTGCCAACTCACCGGCGCCATCACAACCTCCGCGCGGTCGGCGGCAGAACCGGATCTTCAGCCCAAGCGCAGCGATGCATAAACCAGCCTGTCGCACAAAGGGTTTAACGTCTCATAGTGCGAGATCAGCCCGATTGACCAGGGCCGGATCATTGCCAACATCGCCACGACCAGCGCAGACTTGGGGTTCCCGGACCTGCAGAATGCTCTATCTCACCATGCGAGACGGCTTTGGGTTTGTGCGACAGGCTGAAACATACGGGCCTGGGTGACCGTCCGCCGGGCTGTAGCCCGGAGTGCCGTACGGCGGACGACGCGAGGAACTCTTGATAACCGCGCGCAGTCCCGCCGCTATGCGCGGCTGCGAGGGCGGCTTCAGGCAGGCTGATGAGGGTGCAGATTGGGCACTCTGCGTGTCTACGAGCCGGGCAGAGATGCTGGCCCAGGGTTCCTCTGCGGACGCCGCCAGTCTTTTGTCCGGGTATGGACCGGCTCTGCCTGGCTATCGTCTGGGAGCATGGTCCGGTGAGCTGGGACGAGGCGTTTGCGGACCGCTACGAGGAATGGTCGGCTGATATGACGGCCGACATTGCCTTCTACGTCGAGCTGGCAGGCCAGGCGGACGGGCCGCTGGCCGAACTGGCGATCGGGGACGGGCGGGGTCGCGATCCCGGTCGCGCAGGCGACCGGGAAGCGGGTTATCGGCATTGACTCATCGCCCGCGATGCTCGGCCAGGCCCGGACCCGCGCGGCCGAGGCGGGCGTGCAACTTGACCTGCGCGAGGGTGACATGCGCGACCTGGCCCTCGATGAGCCGGCGGGGCTGATTTACTGCCCGTTCCGCGCGCTATTGCATCTGGCGACCTGGGCCGACCGCCGCCGCACCTTCGAACGCGTCGCCGCCTCGCTCCGGCCGGGTGGCCGGTTCGCCTGGAACGCCTTCGTCTTCGACCACCAGATCGCCGCGGGCCTCGACGGTGAGCACCAGGACGAGCCGGTACCGCACACGAACCGGTACGCAGTGGGTGACAACCGGATCGACATCACCCTCGACGACGGCGCGGCGAGTTCCCTGTGGTGGGCAACCAAAAACGAGTGGCTTGGACTCCTCGACATCGCCGACCTCGAGCTGGAGGCGCTCTACGGCGGCTTCGCCCGCGAGCCGTTTACCGACGACAGCCGCGAATACGTGTTCATTGCCCGTCGCCCGATCTCGGGTGACATTCCCTGACACTGGCCGCAGCGTCGGCGTCCGGCCGCCTCCACCACCGCCGAGGCCGGCCATTGCCCGCATCGTTGCCAGTGGCGGCCTTGCGCAACCTCGCGCCACGCCGAAATGCCGGCATGACCTCACCGCCGGCGATACCCGGCTCGCCGGATCGCGGCCCATCGGCAGTCGCGGGTCCATCGCGCGGCCGGCCCGGGTGCCTGCCTGCGCGGCTAAGGCCGGCTGACCAGCCAGCGGGCGGGAAATCTGGGGGGTCACGGGCGGCATGGGCTGCGGCGGTATCGCGCGGGGTGTGGCTGGGGGCACCTTCAGTGCGCTGCTAGATGAGGCCTGTTTGCAGGGCCAGCCGGGTCAGGTCGGCGCGCCGCCGGCAACCAGTTTTGTCGCGGATGCGGTCGAGGTGAGAGCGGACGGTGCGCACGCTGATGTAGAGCTGGCTGGCGATCTGGGCGTCGGTGCGCCCCTGCGCGACCAGGGTGACCAGTTCCCGTTCGCGGGCGCTGAGCAGCGTTTGTCCCGCGGGCACCGGCGGTTCGGGCGTGGCGAGCATGGTGACGAATTCGGCGGCGGTAGCGAGGGTCATCGCTGCGCCGCGCTGCTCGGCTGCGCGGGCCCGGGCGGGACCCAGTGCTTGCCTGGCTTTGTGCAGGGGTGCCTGGCGGCGGTCCACGTCCTGCGGCATATCGATGAATCCGCCGTTTTGGGTGTGGGCGTCCAGGGCCGCCCACAGCGTGACGGCCTCGGCCCAGCGCCGCGTTGCGGCGCACAGGTGCCCGCCGAGGTCCTCGCAGTTGAGGATTGCTAGCGGGTGACCCACCCGGGTCGCGATCTCGGTTGATTCCCGCAGGTGCGCCCATCCCTCGGGGATGCGCCCTGCTAGCCAGTCCATATATGCCAGATGGCCGAGGCAGTATGTCTGGCTGACCAGGTCGCCCGCCTGCCGGGCCAGGACAAGCCCGTCCGCGCAGTGTTGCCAGGCCGATGACACGTCGCCGGAGGCGAGCAGGGCCAGCATCAGGTGATCGTTGGATAGCCGGGCGATCCAGCCGGGCAGGCCTGCCGGGTCGATCCGGTGGGCTTGCCGGGCACAGGCCACGGCGTCGGTCAGGTTGTCTGCGTAGTACGCGCCCATGCTGAGGGCCTGCCACGCCAGCGCCTCCCCGGCCGGGTGCCCTATTTTGCGTGCCAGGGCCACCGCGCGGTGCGCGTCCTCGGTCCCCTCGCCGACACAGTTGGTGGCCATCAGCAGATAGGCCCGGCCGGCCAGTGCGTCCACCAGGACGGGCGAGGGCTCCCGGTCCGCCATAGCGTCACAGATCACGGTGAAGTCCCCCACTCCGGCAGCGAAATCGCCGGTGGCGTGGGCTGCGTGGCCGAGCCAGTAGAGCGCGGCGCACCAGGCATCGCTGCCCGGTGCCGCGTGCGCGGCGGCGGCGCGCAGCTGCGCGTACCCGGCCGCCATCCGGCCCCGCATGTGCCACCAGGGCGCCAGCGCGGTCGCCATCCGCAGCGCGGTGTCCGGGTCGTGCTGCAGCGCCCATGTCAGGGCCTGGTGGACGGTGGCGTCCTCGGCGTCCAGCCACTGGGCGGCGGCCAACTCCCCCGCACTGACCTGCATTGCGGCGGCACACCGCTCGGCTATCTGCAGGGCGTACCGGGCCAGCGCGGCGGCCGCCGCTGGCCCTTCCCCGGCATCGGCGAGCCGGCCGGCGCCGTAGGCACGCAGGGTATCCATCATCAGGTACCGGGCCCGGCCATCGGCCCCGGCCCGCGGCGGGGCCAAAAGTGAGCAATCCACCAGCCGCAGCACCACCAGCCCGCCGCTGTCTCCGGCGACCGCCTCGGCGCCCTCCAGCGTGAACGGCGCCGGGAACACCGACAGCCAGCGGAACACCCGCTGCTCCTCGCCGCTGAGCAGCTGATAACTCCAGTCCACGGCCGCCGCCAGCGACCGATGCCGGGCCGCCGCCAGCCGGTCACCGCCAACCAGCAGCCGGAACCGGTCATCCAGGCGGTCCACCAGCTGTGCCAGGCCGAGCGCCTCCACCCGCGCCGCGGCCAGCTCAATCGCCAGCGGCATCCCATCCAGCCGCTGCACCAGCCGGGCCACCAGCGGCCCGGCCCCGTCGCCCAGGCTGAAATGCGGATCCACCCGGCGGGCCCGGTCAGCGAAAAGGGCCACCGCCTCCGACCCGCCCCCCTCCGCCTGCCCCGGCCCCGGCACCCCCAGCGGCGGCAGCCGGTACCGGGCCTCCCCCGCCACCCCAGCCTGCTCCCGGCTGGTCGCCAAGATCTGCACGTCATCGGCGGCCAGCAGCACCGCCCCGCACAGCCCCGCCACAGCAGTGATCACATGCTCGCAGTTATCCAGCACCAGCAGCACCTGCCAGCCCGCCAGCACCCCCGCCAGCGAATCGGCCGCCGACACCCCGGGCCGCTCGCGTATCCCCAGCGCCGCCGCCACCGCCGACGGCACCCGCGCCGGGTCGGTGACCGCCGCCAGCTCAACCAGCCACACCCCATCGGCGAACCGGTCAGCCACCCGCCGGGCGACCTCACCAGCCAGCCGGGTCTTACCCACCCCGCCCGGCCCAGTCACCGTCACCAGCCGGTACTCATTCAGCAGGCCAGCGACCTCATCAACCGCACCCGCCCGGCCGACGAAACTCGTCACGGCAGGCGCAAACCCATGTACGCCCGCCGCCGCGCCGGCCGCAGCCACCCCCATAGGGTCACCTTACCCGCAGGTGACGGGCAAGGCCCGGGCTCAGCCCCGCGCATCGGCCGCACCACAGCAAGCCCCACCCGGGCCTGGTCGTGATCACATCAGGAGCCGCCAAGGCCCCGCGGCCGCCCATGGGTAGTTCTACCCCGCCGGCTGCCGCTGGCCAGAAGGGGTAATACGGCCTCTGCCCTGCGTGACCGCGGGCCAGGAAACCTGTGAAGCACCGGCGGGACCCATCCCGCAGGACCGAGACAGGAGCAGGCCGACGGCCCGCAGCCGGGCCGCTGACCCACCGTCACCCGCGCCACCGGAGGCCGTCATGAACCCCACCCACCGCACCCGCCGCCTCTCCATCACCCTGGCCGGGCTCACGGCGGCCGCCCTGGCGCTGCCCGCCTGCCAAAGCACAGCCACCGCCGCCAGCCACAGGCCCCACCACCACGCGGCGCAAGCCACAGCGCAGCCAGCACCAAACGGCCTAACATTCACCGACCTGCAAGATCTCGCCAACGTCAAACGGAACCTCCAAGTCATGGCGCAGCAGACGCAAAACGGCATGACATTCGAGGACCTGCAAGATCTCGCCAAGGTCAAGCGGGGCCTGTTCCGGAGATAAGCGGAGCGTTCCCCGACACGGTAAGCACCACCCACCACTACCTCACGCGAAGGCGTCCGCCCAGCCGGACGCCTTCGCACAGGACGCCGCCGCGACAGGCCAGAAACGGTCATTCTGCGCTCTTGGCCAAGGCGAAACCGCCACCAACCGCACGGCGCCTATTCGGCAGGCCGCTTCGGAGATCGCTCAAGCACTTGATCGGATGGTGCCGACGGAATTGTCAACATCGAATGATCATTCCGGCCTGCGCATAACGATGCGCTCCACCAACGTCCGCTATTCGGCTACTTGTGAGTGCCGTAGTGCGGGCGAGTCGGATCTTCAAAACGGGCGACGAGATGACTGGAGCACACCTGTCGGTTATGGCATGTCGCTCATGATGCGGTCGTAGGTGCGCCGGGCCCGGGCGCTGCGGGCACTGGCGCCGTAGCGGCGCAACATCTGCGGTGAGGCCCATCCGTTGAGCCCATCAGGTCACCTTCGGGCCCGCCGCGGTCCAGCCAGGTGTGGCTGAAATGGTGCCGGAACCGTGTGGGGTGCCAGAAGTCGGCGCGCCTGTGAGCTGCAGCGATGACCAGGGCCGGCGTAGGGCATCATGATCAGCTGTGTCCGTCCGCCTGCTCTACCTGATCTTCGTTCGGCTCTGCGGCTGGCTGGTCCTGCTCGGTCGTTCGTCAGATTCCAAGAATGCCGAGCTGCTGGTGCTGCGGCAGGAAGTCGCCGCGCTGCGCCGCACCAATCCCCGGCCCCGGCTGGACTGGGCCGGCCGCGCCGTCCTCGCCGCGCTGATCCGGGTCCTGCCGAGAAGGCTGCGCCTGCACCGGCTCGTCACCCCCAGCACCATCCTGCGCTGGCACCGGCGTCTGGTCACCAGGAAGTGGACCTATCCCCACCGCAGGGGCCGACCACCGGTCAGCGCCGAGATCATCGCACTGATCGAACGGCTCGCCACTGAGAACAACGGCTGGGGGTACCAGAGGATCCAAGGCGAACTGCTCAAGCTCGGCCACCGGGTCAGCGCATCCACCATCCGGCGGGCGCTCAAGGCCCTGAAGATCCCGCCCGCGCCGACGCGGCACACCGGCACGACCTGACGGCAATTCCTGCGGACCCAGGCATCGACGATGCTCGCGGCCGACTACTTCCACGTGGACTGCGCACTGACCCTGCAGCGGCTGTACTGCTTGTTCGTCATGGAGGTCGGTTCCCGCTACGTGCACATCCTCGGGGTCACCGCGAACCCAGACGGGCCGTGGACCACCCAGCAGATCTGCAATCTCCTGATGGACCTCGGCGAGCGGGCCACCGATTTCCGGTTCCTGGTCCGGGACCGGGCAGGGCAGTTCACCGCATCATTCGACGCGGTCCTGGCCAGTGCCGGTATCCAGGCGGTGAAGATCCCGCCCCGAAGTCCGCGCGCGAACGCCTACGCGGAACGTTTCGTCCTCACCATCCGGACGGAGGTCACCGACAGGATGCTGATCTTCGGCCAACGACACCTGCGGACCATCCTCGTCCAGTACGCGCCCACTACAACGGGCGACGCCCCCATCGCAGCCGCCAGCTCCACCCGCCCCGGCCCGATCACCCCGTCGCCGACCTCAACCACAGACGGATCAAGCACCGGGCCGTGCTCGGCGGGCTCATCAGCGAATACGAGCGGACCGCGTAGAAGCCCAGGTCAAGACCGGTGGCCGAGTTCTGGAACCCCACAGCCCAAAGTCGCCGCGCACCTGGATGCGGCCCGGCCCGATGTCCTGGCGTTCACGAGCTTCCCCAAAGAACTCTGGCGGCAGATCTGGTCCAACAACCCGCAGGAGCGGCTGAACCGCGAGATCCGCAGGAGGACCGACGTCGTGGGCATCTTCCCCTGCCGTGACTCGCTGATCCGCCTTGTCGGCGCCGTCCTGGCCGAGCAGCACGACGAATGGGCCGAAGGCCGCCGCTACCTCGGACTCGACGTCCTCGCTCGATCCCGCATCACCCTGGCACCCGGCAGCACCGGCCCCGGAGCGGAGGTGACCCCCGACAGCGACCTCCCGGCGCTCAGCGCCTAACACAGCCAAAGGATCACGCGCCAACCGCGAAACACCACGCCACGGGACTTGACCCGAGCTTGCGAGCGGCCTTACATCAATGAGTCGGAGATTTCACCCGTAGGCCAGCGTTGCCACTGGCAACGCCGTCGCGTGTGGTGACTCAATCGAGCAGATGGATGGTGAACGCGACCGCGAATCCGAGCGTCGTCATGGCCCCGACCAGGTTGCCGCCGTGCTGGTGGGCCTCGGGCATCATCGTGTCGGCGAGCATGGTGAGGATGGCACCTGCGGCGAAGGCAAGGACGAAGGCGACGGTGCCCGGTGAGGAGTGCTGGAACAGGCGGTACCCGGCCAGCGAGGCGAGCCCGGAGATCAGCGCGATCGCGATCCACATCCACAAGATGCGCGACTTTTTCCAGCCGCCGGTGAGGAGGCCGGAGGTGGAGGAGATCGATTCGGGCAGGTTGGAGATGAAGACCGCGGTCAGGTAGGCGGCGCCCACCGCCCCGCCCTGGAAGATTGTCAGGCCGATCACCATCGACTCGGGGATCCCGTCGAGCACCGTCCCGAGCACGATGGCCAGCGCGGAGCCGCTCGCCTGGCCGCCGTCAGCGTCCTTGCGGTCGGCACCCCCGAAGTGGCCGATCAGCCAGTCGCCGCCGAAGAAGACCGCACAGCCGGCGAAAATGCCCGCAATCGCCGCACCGTGACCGTGTGCCTTGCTGACCGCCTCCTCCACCAGGTCGAACGCGACCGCGCTGATCAGCACGCCGGCGCCGAAGGCCATGATCAGCCCGATCACGCGCAAACTGATCCGGAACCAGAGCGCGACCAGGGCGCCGATCACCAGCGAGGAAGCCGCCAGGGTTCCCCAGCCGAACGCTGCCGCCATCTACCGTCTCGCCTCCGGCTGTCCGGTCCTGCGGGCGGTCGAACAGGCGACCGGCTCAGCGACTTCCCCGGTCCAGCGGGGTCAGGGCCCCCTGGCCCATCGTCACGAAGCGGGCCGCCTCCACGACGTTATACACGTCCGCGCTTCCAGATACCGCGTGATAGGCGGCCTTGGGATCGGTACTGGCAACCTCAGAAGCCGTGGGCCCGACCTATAAGCTTGTCGTTTAACCTGTGCGTTCGCGCCGTGCTTTGAGGCTGGGTTGTCTTGTGGTGGTTTTCCCCACGTCGTGGCGGGGTGCGGGGCGGCGGTTCTTCGATCCTGGCGGGCGCCCGGGTCCGGGTTTGCCGGGTTTGGGCGCACCGGCTGGACAAGGGACCGTCGCGCGGATGTTTCTAAACCCGCGGCGGACGCGGGCGGGGGTGAGCCGCCCCGGCGGTGCGGGGCGTTCCCAGGGCAGGCGCAGGTCTGCGGCGAGGGGGCGGGCGAGGCGGAGCTGGGCGTGGGCGGTGATGGTCAGCCAGGTCCACCGGTCGGCGGCGGCCGGGTCGCGGAGTTTCGGGGTGGTCCAGCCGAGGACCTGCTTGTAGAGCCGGAAGGTGTGTTCAAGATCAAATCGGCGCAGGAACGCTTGCCAGAGCTGGTCCACGCCGGCGGGGGCCGCGCCGGTGGCCGAGGACCATAGCCACACGGGCTTGGGGTCGCGGTCGCCGGGCAGGTGATCGACCTGCAGGCGGATCAGGGTGCCCTCGATGACGGGCAGCGGGCCGTCGTGGCTGATCCAGGCGGAGCGGTGGGTGAGCCGGGGGTGCAGCCGGTCCCAGGCGCGGGCCACGGCGGCGCCGTAGCGGGTGGTCGCCGTGGTCGTGGTCACGGCCGGTTCTGGCCAGGTGGCGGGGTCAGAAAGCGCGAACTGGCGGCCGTGGCGGGGCGGCCGGCCGTTGGTGCCGGGCTGGCGGGCCGGGACGGGGAAGTGCAGCACCCGGTCACTGCGCAACCGGCCCAAGATCTCCACGGGCAGGTCGGCGAGCTGGCAGGCCAGCCGCATCGGGTCATACCCCGCGTCGAAGATCACCAGGACCGGCGGGTCGCCGTCGCGCCAGTGCCCGGCAGCGATCAGCCGGCTGACCACCTCCCGGACCTGGGCGGCGGTCACCTCGGCCTCGTCATCATCAGGGCCCAGGCGGATGGCGTCCAGCACCGCGGTCCAGGAAGTGCGGCCGCTCTCCAGCGCCGCGACCACCGAGTACGGCCAGCCCGGGATCATCTGCGCCTGCCCCTTGCCCCGCCCGTAGACATGGCAGAACAACCGGTCCGCGCTGGTGGCCGCGCCGGGCCGCAGCCAGTTACTCACATCGACCGCGAGCACCAGCCGCCCGTCCGCCGCCCGCGGTAACGGCAGGCCGGCCAGGCACCGGCGCAGCCGGGCAATGTCGATCCGGCCGCAGTTCACCGCGTCGTAGAGGGCACCGTGGCCACGACGGTGCCCCGGGACCAGCGACAGGCCGGCCAGGTTCCGCACCGGGCCGTCGGCGCACAGCACCGCATCGGTCAGTTCCGACAGCTCATCAGCGCGCGCGGTCAGGCAGGCATGGAACTCGCGGCGGAACCGCGCCAGCACGGCGAGTGCGAGTGGCCCGGCCCCAGTGCTCTCTGGCAATCTGTCCATCACGGCCTTCGTGGTGATCATGGGATCTTCAGCGAGAACACATGATCATGCGAAGGCCGTACTCACGCACCGCGACACGCCGGGACCACCCGGCACAAGACCCGCCAAACACCCAGGTCACAGCCGCAGAGGTTAAAGAACAAGATAAGTGCCTGTTTCTGAACCCGTGCCTGGGACATGTGGGCGGCACCCGGCGGTTATGCGTTGTGGCCGATCAGTATCGCGACGTGGACGGGCTCGCTGAAGTGGTCTTGCGGGCCGACGGCGGCCCGGAGCTGGTCGGCGAAGAGTGGCCGCTGGTCTGGTGGGGGCAGCTGGTGGGCCGGGATCGCTGAAAAGACACCGCCCAGGAGCTGGTCGAAGCTCAGTTCCGCGACGTAGCCGGCGGCGGCGCTGGCAGGGGCGAACCCGGCCGCGGCCAGCGCGTGCTGGTATCGCCGCTGGCTGTTTTCGTCCGTGCCGCAGCAGTCGCTGACCTCGTGGCCGAGCCAGCGTTCCAGGAAGCCGCGCAGGGCATGCGACCAGGGGCTGTCTTGCAGCCATAGTGGTGTCCCGTTGGTCACCACCGCGACTCCGCCGCCTGGGCGGGTCAGCGCGGCGGCTGAGTGGAAGACGTCGTCGCAGCGCATCCAGTGCAGCGCCTGCCCGATGGTCACCGCGGCGACCGTGTTGTCTCCCAGCAGGCCACGCAACGCTGGCAGGTCGGTGTCGGCGCCCAGCATCCAGCTCACGTTGGTCACGCCGGCCTCGTGGGCTGCCTGGCGGGCCCGCCGCAGCATGCCTGGTTCCGGATCCACGCCGATCACGGCACGCACCCGCCGGGAGATAGGCAACGCGAGCTGGCCGGTCCCGCAGCCGAGATCGACCACCAGGTCCTCAGCGGTCAGCGTGAAGGCGCCGGCCAGGATGTCCATGACGGTGTCGGGATAGCCATGGCGGTAGCGGTGGTAGAAGTCCACCACCTCGCCGCCGAAACCCCGCTCCATACCTGGCACGCTGCCAGCCGCGGGGCGGGCCGGGTGGCCATTCAGCTCACAGCTTCGGCTCCCCGCGGGTGAGGCGGCGGGCCATGACGGTGATCATGGCCCAGTAGACGGCGGCTTCGTGGTGGGCGGGGAGGCGTTCGTAGTCGCGGGCGCAGCGGCGGTAGCTGGTGATCCAGGCCAGGGTGCGTTCCACCACCCACCGGCGGGGCAGCACCTCGAAGGTGTGCTGGTCTTGGGGGCGTTTGACGATCTCGACGGTCAGGTGGAGGTAGGTCGCGGCCCAGGGCTGCAGTTTCCCGGCGTAGACGCTGTCGGCCCAGGCGCGGCGCACCCGGCGGCGGGCCCGGTGCAGGTTGAACAGCAGCGGCCGGGCCGCGTCACGGTCTTGGACCGAGGCCGGGGTGGCCAGCACCTCCAGGAGCAGGCCGGTGGTATCGACGGCGATGTGGCGTTTGCGGCCGTTGACCTTCTTGGCGTTATCCCAGCCCCGGCTGGCCTTGGGCACCGTCGGCGCGGCGCGCACCGACTGCGAATCGATCACCGCCGCGGTCGGCTCGGTGTTGCGGCCTGCGGCCCGGCGCGCCGCCGCGCGTAACGCATCATGCAAGGCGATCGTGACCCCGCGGGCGTGCCACCGCTGGAACAGGCCATAGACGGTGCGCCAGGGCGGAAAGTCCGCCGGCAGCGCCCGCCACACGCACCCGTTGTGGATGACGTACCGGATCGCGTCCACCACCACCCGGCGGCAATGCTCCTCCGGGCGCCCGCCCGCCGGGGTCTGGCAGGCCGGAACCGGCAGCAACGGGCCGATCAGCGCCCACTCACCATCGGTGGCATCGGAAGGATACAACCGCAAGCGGCGGCAACACCACCGGGCGCATGCACGAACTGGCGCGGCAGGGCAGACTGGCACCAGGGCTCCTGGTGAGGCGGGCTGGTTTCGTCACCCCTGTCACTACCAGGAGCCCCGCTCACATTCCAGCCACCCCGGCAACCACCAGCCGAAGATCACAACCCGCCGGGTTCAGAAACAGCCACTAAGGTCCCCTGCTCGCTGGCGGCGACGGTCGACCCGTCGTTTACAAGTTGGGGCTCGCCCGCAGGCTGGAGAGTATGCGCGCTGCTCGTGGCAGCCGTGGCGGTGCATCTCGGTCCCCTGTCCTCCGGTGCCCAGGCTGCACTTTTGGCTGCAAGGCGCCTGCGATGCATTAGCAGCTCGGGTCACGGTCGTTCGGATCGGTTCAGGCTGGACCAACGTCCTTGGTCGGTTCTCTCTGGAGAGGTGCTGTACGGCGGTGAACTGCAGCCCAAACTGCGACTCGGTCACAATGCGCGAGCAAGGTCTGGCGAGATGCCCCGGAGCCAGTGCAGTGGTTCGGGCTCGTCCAGCACGCAGTACTCCACCGCGGGCAGGATGGCGGTGCGGTCGGTCAGCCCGTAGGCGTCTAGGAACATGCGCAGCCGTGCCGCCAGATCAGGAAGCGGCTCGAATCCTGCCTCGGCCAGCTGGCCGGGCAGTGCCAACGGCACGAACGTCCATGCCGCTGCGGCGAGGTCGGCCAGCGGCTCGACGGGCTGGGCGGCGTCCCAGTCAATGAAGGCGACCGGTATCCCGTGCCGGTAGACGGTGTTCCACGGGCCGAGGTCGCCGTGGGAGACGATCTCACCAGCCCGGGGTGAACACGGGTGGAACCGGTAGCTGGTAGTGGCGGGCCGGAAGCCAGACGCCGCTCGGTGCAGCCTGCGGATCAGCTCTGCCGCACCGCGCAGGGCCAGCTCGGTCCTGGCATACGGCGGCAGCCGGTTCCCATGCCCGGGCTGCCACTGCGGGTCGTTGGCGACGTCGCCGTCGATAAAGGTCAGCACTTCCCGGTCGCCCTCGATGCCAAGCACCCGTGGCGAGCCGTCGAACCCGGCTGCCTCCAGATGCCGCAAGTACTCGTGCACCGCGGGCGTCCACGGACCAACCGGCCGCAGCAGCCGGTCACCGCGGCGCACGATCCCGCTGGTCATGCGCCCGCCCGAAAGCGGAACATCCCCCGCTTGACGGCGCCGGTGATCGACCATTAGCCCAGTATCACGAGGACCGGCCGCATAACCAGCTTGGAAGGTCGGTGGTGTCGTAGCAGGTCCCATTAGGCCCGACGCCGTTTGCGGGTCACTGGGCCGTCAGTGCGCGTGAGTTACCGTGGCTGCCCGCGGGTCTCCGTGGTGTGTGGCCCGTGCATGGCCCGCGCTCACGGCTGGAGGCCGCCATGCCGATCGGATTGGCTACGCCTGCTCGCGCGTGGATACTGGCGCGGTGGTGGTCAAGAAGATTAGCGCAGTGGCCTTCGATCTTGGTGGGGTGCTGATCGACTGAAATCCACGGCATCTCTACCGGCAGCTATTCTCCGACCCGGGCGAGATGGAGGACTTCCTGGCCCGGATCTGCACACCTGATTGGCACCGCGAACACGACCTGGGAGCGGACATCACGGCGTCGTGCCAGCGCCGCGCTGCGCTCCACCCGGGCTACCGGGAGATGATCATGGCCTGGGCCCAGCGAGGCGAGGAGATGGTCGCTCGCCAATTCGACCAGGCCGTCCGCCTACTCTCCGAGGTGAAAGCGGCAGGCACCCGCTGTTACACCCTCAGCAACATGGAGCCGCATGCCTTCACGATCCGGTCCGCCCGGTTACCGTTCATGACCTGGTTCGACGGCCACGTGATCTCTGGTCTTGAGGGTGTTGCCAAGCCCGACCCCCGGATCTTCGAGATCCTCCTAGAACGCTACCGTCTTGCTCCCGAGGCGACCGTCTTCCTCGACGACTCACCGCGCAACGTCGAAGCAGCCCGCGCGCTCAGGATCAACGCCGTGCACTACACCGGGGCTAAGCAACTCAGGCAACAACTCCGGGCACTCGGCATCCCAGGGATCGCACCAGCCTTGCCCGCGGCGCATCTGGTCATCTCATGCGGCGAGGAGCCGCTCAGCTACCGTTTCACCCTCGTTGTACTCACCGGTGGCGTGGAAGCCCAAGCGCCGGTAAAAGGCTTCCGGCCCGTGCTGGTCGGCGTGATAGGAGACCGTCAGCCGTTGGTGCCCGCGCCTTATACCTTCTTGGCACAGCTCTTCTACTGCGAATCGTCCGTAGCCGTTGCCCTGGTGCCCGGCGTCGATGTTGAGCCGCCACAGGTAGCTGTGGAACAGCGGGTTCTTATCCTCGGGGGCGAACGCGGCCATCATGAAGCCCACCAGCTGGTCACCGTCGTAGATCAGCCGGGGCCAGGCGATATCGGGCATCGTGTAGGCGTCGGCGAGAGACCAGGCGACTGGAGCAACGAGATCGTCTTGATCAGCCCGCAGCTTCAGCATGCAGGCAGCCCTCACATTTTCCTGAGTTACCGGTTCCAGTCGCAGGCCCGTTCGCATGCTCCCACATTATGGCCCAGCGGTGCCCTAGCGGTTTTCAAGATCGCTGCTGGTTCCTTGCTGCCTGCTATGCTGACCTGCGCAGTTAGGGTCCTGTTGGCTGGGGAATCTAAAGATCATCCCGTGTATATCCGCACAGCGGCTTGGCCTTGACTCGGCAGGCGAACCAGGTCCTGGAGACGGTTCCTCCGGCCAACCGCGCCAGTTTCGATCGGGGCCCTTTGGGAGTTCTCACTGTCCTGCAAGGTAAAGAGGCATTGACATTATCACCAAGAGATGGTAAAGCGGGCTGTATTGGCTATGGCCACCGCGGCGCGTCCTGCCGCTGGAGGACAATGCCCCGCGCCGGGCCGCGGTGGAGATAGCCGCGGGGGGTGATCGCCATGAGGCGATTTGCAGTGATCCCGGCGAGGTTCCGGTCCGCCCGCAGGTGGTTCGCCGCCTGCGCGGCCTTGCTCCTGGTCATCCTCACCGCCGGTACCGCCACCGCGGCAACGACGCCGTCACCGACATCGGCCGACGATCCGGCCGTCATCTCCGAGTGGAACGCGATCGCCGTGGCCACCTTGGCGGGCGACACGACCAAGCAGCCGGTCGAGGACATCCTGTACATGGGGTTCGTCCAGGCGGCCGTATATAACGCCGTGGTCGGCGTGGACGGCCGTTACGCCCCGTACCAGTTCCACGCCCAAGCGCCGCGCGGGGCCTCGGCCCAGGCGGCCGCGGTGGCCGCCGCCCACCAGGTGCTGGTGACCTACGTGCCGTCCGCGCAGGCGACCCTGGACGCCGACTACGCCGCGTCGCTGGCGCAGATCCCCGACGGCACAGCCAAGACCCAGGGCACCGCGTTCGGCACCCGCGCCGCCGACAGCGTGATCCGGCTGCGCGCCCACGACGGCCGCAACGCGCCCATCTTCTTCACCCAGCTACCGGCACCGGGTGTCTGGCGGCCCACCCCGCCACTGTTCCTGCCCATGTCGGCGCCGTGGCTCGCCTTCGTGACGCCGCTGCTGGTGCACAGCGCCACCCAGTTCGCCCCGCCGGCCCCGCCGGCGCTCACCTCGGCCCGCTACACCAGCGACTTCAACGAGGTCAAGGCGCTCGGTTCGGTTAACTCGACACAGCGGACGGCGGACCAGACAAGCACCGCGCTGTTCTTCTCCGGCAGCGCGCTGGTGCAGTACAACACCGCACTGCGCGACCAGGTGACCGTGCGGCAGCTGGACATCGTCGACGCCGCCCGGATGTTCGCCGCGATCGACATGAGCGTCGCAGACGCGGAAATCACCGTGTGGCATGCCAAATACGTCTACGGCTACTGGCGGCCGATCACCGCGATCAACCTGGCCGACACCGACGGCAACCCGGCGACCAGCCCCGACCCGAGTTGGGTGCCTCTGGCGGCGACGCCTAATTACCCGGAGTACCCCAGCGGGTATAACGCGTTCAACTCAACCGTGACCCACGGCCTGGAGGATCTGTTCCAAACCACCCAGCATCTGCAGCTGACGCTCATCTCCACAGCGGTGCCCGGCGTCCAGCGCTTCTATGATTCCGGCGACGCGCTGCTCCAGGATGTCGTCGACGCCCGGGTGTGGCTGGGGTTCCACTTCCGCACCGCCGACACCGCCTCCAGGGACCTGGGGGAGCAGGTCGCCGCCTGGACGCTCGACCACTACTTCCAGCCCGTCGGCGGGGAGGGATAGCCGATCCGGCAACCGACCGTGCGGATCGCCCTAGCCGCGTGATCATGCGGCGCGCTCGCTGCAGCTGCCGTGCGTTTAAGTAGTGTGACGGTCCTACGGGCTGGGCTGGTGATCCCGCTGGCGGCGGGAGTCCTCATGGCGGGCGGCTGCTCCTCATCCCCGAGCTGCCCTCCCGGTGCTTCATGCCCGCCGATCGCGCCGCGGGTGGCATTCATCCCGACGATCAACGGGGTGTCCTTCGCGCCCCGCAAAGATGGCCATGTGCCCAGCTACCGGGTCCGTCCCGGTGAGCACTTGGTGATGCGTATCGCGGTGACCGTGCCCAAACACGTCAAGATCACGGCGCTGTGGTTCGGCATTTCTGCTGGGACCTGGGGTGACGGCCCGAGCGGCCCAACTGGCATGAATCCGGTCCTGGCTCATTACACCCTGCGGCTGTCTGTGGGATCGCACACGTTCGGCTTGTACTGGCGTGTCCCACACCGCCGCGCCGTCACCAGCCTGTACTTGACCTATGCCTGGTCCAGCTACCAGCCGGACGCGAGCGTCTCAGGGCCCATCGCCGCGCTGGCGCTGCCCGGCATGTGAACCGGCAGCTGATATGGGGCGGCGGCCCGGCTTCGTAGCGGTCTTGTGCCTAGTCCTCCCCCGCCTCCCTCGATAGGCGCCGATCCCTTGCGAGCGGGTGACGAGTCTAGGTTCGGCGAAGCCGATCGCATGCGACGCGACCGCAGGGAGCGACCTAGACGCGCGGCCGCGAGCTGGACACTAGAAGCCGAGGTTGCGACGTGAGGTCGCACGTTGTGAGTGGGTCAGTCGGTTGGAGGTTCGGGTTGCCGAAGATGTGACTCCGGGTCAGTGTTCGAGACTCGTCCCCGCCCTGGACGTGCGCTTGCGGGCCCGGCCCGCTGGGGTGCGGAGCTTCAGGGAAAGCCCAAGGGCGCCGGTTCCGTCCCGGGGCCACAGGTGAGGGGAAGGCTGGATGGGCGAACACCAGTGAACCCTTGCTGATGTCCCGTTATTTCGAGCTCCCCGGGGCGGGCAGTTGGACCGGGGTGACAGGGGCTGGCCGCTGGGAAGCGGCAGGCGGCGACCGCCGACCTCGGGACGGTCGCAGGAACACCGCCGCCCCCGGGGTATAGAGGGCGCCCACCCCAGCTGGCTTGCGCGTGCGGAACACGGAAACCCCGTCCGGGTCCGCGCTGATCTTGGCGCGGTAGGCCGATCGTAAGAGGGGCGGAAGCCCTGGGCGGGACAGGATGCCCAAGAAGCAAAGGCCGGCGGCTGGTTCCCGGGCTGATCACGCTGCGTGAGATGGCGCACCGGCCCGGCGGTTCCCGGGCGCCGACTCCGCACTGCCCGCCGATGACGGTACTGCCGTGGCCGGCCGGCACGAGAGCAGCCAATTTCACGGCCGCCGGTACCGCAGCACAAGCGCCTGGGCCCGGTATCGGCCGTCGCTTCCTGTCGCAGCCGCGCAGATCTGCCAACACCATCCCGCTGGGCAGCCACTGCGGCAGCGTGCCGCCCAATACCTAGGCGGGCGCGCGGCGAAGCAGCAGCCGGGCCAGCCGTCTCACGGGAGCGGCCGGCCTTTCCCGCTTGCGGCCCGCGGTGCGGGTTTGCCGCGCCACCAGGGCCAGGCGGTCCCGCTCCCCGGCTAGCTGCGCGTCGTCCTGCACGGCCTTGGAAAGGTACTCATGGAAGGTCATGGTTTGCCCCCGGCAACGACTGCCGCCGCCTGTGCGGTCGGCGTGAGCTCTCACGTTGTAAGAGCAGGAATGTTGCACTCAGATACACAGATCACTGCGGCGGGGCACGGGCAGATACGCCGGCGGCCTGGCTCACGCGCCTGGGACATGCGTGCAGGTAAGGCGGCTCGATCCGCGGTCTCACTAGACCTTCCACATCACTTAGCGTGATGCCCTCTCCCGGTGGCCCGTGCGGCGTCACGCGGCACCGGCTAGGAGGTCACGGCGAGCGAGGTGCCCGTCGATCCTGCGCGCGAACGATGCGGCCGTGGCGGCAAGACCTCGCGTGAGAAGGCGCGTGCCCTATGCGGCAGATCCGGACGTTAACAACGTCAGCGATGGTGGATAAGTATGCGGTCTCGCCGGATCATGCGGATGGCCGAACTCGATCAGAAGACGTGGGGCGACCCGATGAATGCGCGCACGTGGCCGCCGATCTGCACGGCTGACTGATGCGTGCAGACGCCGTCGCGATAGGCACCGAGTTGGGGGGATCTGCGCCCGCCTGCAGTCAACGGCTGGCCCGGTGCTCGGTCGTGCGTTGCTGCTGGCTCGGGGGGAGCCGGAGCAGCCTGGTCGTGCCGTACGGCTCCACGCTGTGACCGGTCCACTCGGTCACCTGCGTGGGGGTAACGCTGCTGTTCGGCCGGGTGGACAGGCAGGAGCGGCTTGTGCTGCCGCTTTGGTAGCAGCCTGCGGTGGGCCGGGTGGTAGGGGTCCCGGAGCGCCCTGCGGCTGCGGGACATCGGCTGGGCGCGGCCTCGCTGACGTGGTCCTGGGCGCGCTCCTGGCCCATACCTGCAGTGAGTGGGTCAAGGAGTCCAGCAGGTGGTGGCCGGCGCGGAAATATCCTGTTGTGGGCCGGGCGCGCTTATACGGGATGAGTTCGAGGGCGGTTTGTGAGGAGGACCAGCGGTCTATGTCTAGCCTCATGAGCAGCGGCCGGCGCAGCGGCCCGCGGGCCAGGCGGACCTGGATCCGGCATGTACCCGAGTCGCGATCGGCCTCGATCGGCCCGCGCAAGAGGCCCTGGCGGACGTGCAGTTCGGTGCCCTGTCGGTTGCGCTGCCAGCTTTCAAGGGCGGCCAGGCAGGCGTCGAAAGGGATGTCAGCGAGCCGTCGGAACGATAGCCATCCCACGGCGGAGCACATGTCCGCGCTCGGGCTGCCCTTGCCCCAGTTAGCCGATGAGGGGGCGGCGGGCTGCCAGGGGTTCTGGGCCAGCCCGGCGGGCACGCTGAGCCAGCGGCGGATGCGCTGAATGCGGCTCATGGGTCCCTCCACCACAGTTGGGATCGGTTCAGGCTGCTGACGATCCGCCTGGCCAGCAGAACCCGGTCAGGCGGTGCGGCTGGGGCACCAGTTAGCGCGAGACCCCGTTGCCGGGGCGTCGCGCGCGGTGCTTGGCGAGGGCCATGCGGGCCAGGTAGCCGGGGCTGGGCGGGATCCAGCCGAGCTGCTGTGCCATGGCCAGGTCGTCGCGGTTGGCCCAGTGCTCGATGATCTTGCCGTCAGCGAGGCGGAACCAGTGGGATTGGGTGGCGGCGAAGGTCTTGCCGGTCGGCGGCATCGCCTGGGCCACCGTCCCAGCATCGTCGTAGGTCACGAACGGCCTGATGTGACGGCCGGACCAGGTGCTGTGGATGGCGACAAGGTCTGAGTCCGCGGCCATGTGGTGGACTTCCCAGCGCAGGCCGGAGAAGGCTCCGCGCAGCCACAGGGCGACGGCATGAAATGCCGCTGGGCCTGTTCCGTGGGCGGCGGGGGGTCCGCTGGCCTCCTGGTTGATGGCCTCGGGGTGGACCAGTGCCTCGAAGTCTGCCAGGTCGCCGTCAGCCATGATTTGGAGGCTGTGCGCGCAGATCGCCTTCGGGTCAGTCAGGGTCGTGGGGTGCTGGCTCATGTCCCGGCTCTTTCGGTAGAGTAACACTCTATCTGATTTAGTAGTACTCTATCCGAATGACCGAGACTGTCAAGAGGCGCTACAACGCGGCCCGCCGCCAGGCTCAGGCCCGCCAGAACCGGCAGCGGGTCATCGACGCCGCCGCGCGGCTGTTCGCCGAACGCGGGTACACCGCAACCGCCCTGACCGAGATCGCCGCCGAGGCGGAGGTCGCCGTGCAGACCCTGTACGCCGCGTTCGGGACCAAGGCCAACCTGCTCAAGCACGCCATCGACGTCGCCCTCGCGGGTGATCACCTGCCCGTGCCGATGATGGAACGCGATTTCGTCCAGCAGATGATCGCCGAGCCCGACCCCCGCCAGGTGCTGGCCATCTACGCCGCCCACGTCCGCCAGGTCGCCGAGCGCGCTGGCGGCCTCCTGGTCGCCGCCTGGACCGCATCCGCCAGTGATCCCGCCGTCAAAGAACTGACCATCAAGCTGGACGCCCAGCGGATGCGCGGCATGACCGCGGCCGCCAGCGATATCGCGGCCAAGGCCACCCACGCAGGCTGCCTGGCCGACGGCATTACCGCGGATGACATTCGCGACGCCCTGTGGGCCTTCAACTCGCCGCAGCTGTACGGCCTGCTCCTCAACGACCTCAGCTGGAGCCCCGACCGCTTCCAGGCATGGCTGACCAGGTCCTGGATCCGGACCCTGCTTGACCCGCTGTAGCAGCATCCTGCCCAGCGCGCGCAGTTTCCCGATGCTGACAGGCCGACTAACGCCTAGCCCGTCCGACCAAGCCGACACGATATGCCGAAGGGCCGGTTATAACCGGCCCGATGTTCTATCGCACCGGCCGGGGGTTCCGCGGCCGGGTTGAAATGCCCAGACCGGGCTAGGAACCGAATGTGGGCAAAACGTAGCCCGATGCGGCACTAGCAACCTGCAGACCAGCACCAGATTCGGCAGGCGTGCCCTGGATACAAGTCACGATGCTGAGTTGCCCATAGCCGCGGTCTCCAGTCTGCCCCCAAGGCAGCGAATTAATATTCCGGGCCAACGCATGAAAATGCATGCGACCAACGCACTACTTTCGGCATTATGTGGGTGATCTTCGATCACCTGCGCCCCCCGGGCCACATAATGCCTGATCATGCAGGTGATCGAGGCGCAGTGTGGATAGTTCTGGCGCCTCACGATCACCTCCATATCAAACAGATCCGGACGGACCGGTGCTACTGGCCGCTCTGGCGGCCAGGCCGCCTGGCTCTGTGTCCTGCATGTTCCGCGGTGTGATCTTTCGGCTCGGCGGGACTCCTGGGCTGGCGCCGATCATGTCATGCGAGGTGCAGATAAGGACACAGGTTCAAACTCTTCCTGGCGATGGGGAATCGCCTGCTCAGCGTGGTTTTCGGGCCCTGGGCGGCCGGGATGGGAAAGATCGTCTGACCGTCTTTTGACCGTCGGGGTGGACGTGGCTGGTCGGCATACAGCCCCACGGGCCGGGCCTGAATGGCAGGCCAGGAGCGGGCGGAGGCTGCCGCTCGCTGGGCATGGACCCGTGCCAACTGCTGGTCCGCTGCAGGCGCGATGGCCTGCGCGGTCGCAGATACCGCAGGCCGGGGCAAGATCCAGATCAGCGCTTGTCGGCGGCCTGCGGGGAGTGCTTGCCGGGCAGTGAACCCAGGGAAGTGTGGATGGTAAGGAGAAGGTCTACGGTTCGATTCCGTAAGGGGGCTCTCGGCTGTGGAGATTTTTCGAATATAGAACCGAGTACCTCCTTCCGGCGAGTGGCATTTGAGTGGCACACGCCCTAAGGACTGGAATCAGAATGAAGTATGAGGTTTGTGGCTGATAGCGCTATCTGTCCGGTGAGAGTGGTGGCTGTCCGAACGGCGCCCGGTTGTGAGTACGGCCAGGCGTCGCGGGCGGTCACACGGGTTGAGCCCACGTACGGTGCATGGCAGGCTCGTGCCGCATGATCGATGAATTCGCGAAAGAGTATCTCCACGGCGATCTGCGCTGGATACGCGAGGCGCTGGTCTGGAAGCTCGACGGGCTCTCCGAATACAACATCCGCCGCCCCCTGACCTCGACCGGGACCAACCTCCTCGGCCTGGTCAAGCACTCGGCGACCTGGGAGGCAAGGTACTTTGGCGAGGTCTTTGGCCGCCCGTTCCCCGAACCGCTGCCCCGGTGGGATGACGAGGCTGCGGCCGGTACTGACCTGTGGGTGACCGCGGAGGAGACCCGCGGACAGATCATTGGCTTCTACCGGCGCGTATGGGAACACGCGGACGCGACTATTGACACGCTTGCCATCGACGCGCCCGGCCACGTGCCGTGGTGGCCGCGCCCGGAGGTGAAGCTGTTCAATATCCTGGTTCACATTCTCGCCGAGACCAACCGGCACGCCGGGCATGCCGACATCCTGCGCGAACAGCTCGACGGCGCGGTCGGGACCGACGCGCAGAGCTCGGCCTTGGCCGAATACGGCGCGGCTTACTGGGAGAACCACTGCGCGAAGATCGAGCAGGCCGCCAGAGCAGCTGATCCCGCCAGCGCCTGACCATAATCGCTCCGGGCCCACTCCCGCTGTGCTCTTCGCCGCTGCTCCATCAAAGGCGGCCGGTTATCGAATAATGGGCCAGGTCACAGCGTTTTTGAGGCGTCGCCAGCAGATGATGGCGCAGCCGAGGGTGACGAAGGCTTGGTGGATGTCGTCGCGGATCTCCCAGCGGATGCGCAGGCGGCGGAACCAGTGCAGCAGCGCGAACGCGCCTTCCACCACCCAGCGGTGCACCCCGAGGCCGGAGCCGTGCCCGGTGCCTCGCCGGGCGATGACCGGAGTGATCTCCAGCCTGCGGACCTGGTCGCGGTAGCGCTCGTGGTCGTAGCCGCGGTCGGCGTAGACACTTCTGGGGCGGCGCAGCGGCTGGCCGCGCTTGCCGCGGATCGGCGGGACGGCCTGGATCAGCGGGATTAGCTGGGTGACATCGTTGCGGTTGCCGCCGGTGAGCGTGGTGGCCAGCGGGATGCCGTGGGCCTCGACGATCACGTGGTGCTTGCTGCCGGTCTCGCCCCGGTCCACCGGGGACGGGCCGGTCGCCGGCCCGCCCTTCATCGCGCGCAGGTGGAAGGAGTCGACGGCAGCGCGGGAGAGGTCGAGCATGCCAGCTGCCCGCAACTCGGCCAGCAGCACCTCATGCAGACGCTGCCAGACCCCGGCCTCGTTCCAGTCCCGCAACCTGCGCCAGCAGGTCATCCCTGAGCCGAAGCCCAGCTCCTGCGGCAGGAACCGCCACGCGATCCCCGTATATAAGACGAACAGGATCCCGCACAGCACCCGCCGATCCTCCAGACGCCTACGTCCAGGATCGCGATAGTTACGTTGGACCACGGGCAGCAGCGGCTCGATCCGCTCCCACAGCGAGTCCTCGACCTCCCACGGTTTACGTGCACCCTTCGTCTCGGCTGCCTCGCACCTCCTATCCGGCAGGCACCAACGAGAACTGACACACCGTCATTCCCTACACGCCCGCCAGCTCACTTTGTTACCAGTCCTAAAGCGCAGGCTGACTACCAGGCACTTCACGCGAGGTCCTTGGAGCGTCTCCGCTTCGGGGCAGAGGTCTCCAGTAGCCCGAGTCCAGTTGCTGTTTTCGAGAGGCTGCTTACCGGCCGTAGTGAGTGCCCAGCGCTTCTCCGTGCCAGGAAGGTCTTGGCAATACTTGCTCACATCCCCGACCGCGTCTCGGGTATCCGCTGACAACGAGCTCCGATCCTGACAAGCCGCTGCGTGGATGGCCAGGCTGCGCAGCAATGCGGTGCCACGCCGTGTTACCGGGGGAATGTCGGTGTACCGCCCTACGATGTCGGTCGTGCCGAGTGTGGATGAGATCGCGTGGCTGCGAGACAACAGCCCAGCGTGGCGGCTGCTCCGTGCGGACAACGCGCCGCTGGTGCTGAGTTTCCTGCACCGGGTGTTTGTCGCCGGCAATGCCCGGTCCGTCTCCGCGGCTGAGCTGGCCAGCCGCTTGGACGACGAACTTTATGCGCTGAATCAGCGGGACGGCGGGCAGGGCGGCCGGAGGTTCCCTAAGGTCGCCCGGGCCTACCTTGACGACTGGGCGGCTCCCGGCTGGCTGCGCAAGTTCTATCCCGACGGTATCGACGAGCCGCACTACGACGCCACGCCCGCGGTCGGGAAGGCGCTGCAGTGGCTGGAGAGCCTGCGCGAGCGCGAGTTTGTGGGCACCGAGTCGCGGCTGAAGGTGATCTTCGAATTGCTGCGGCAGATCGTCTTCGGCACTGAGTCCGACCCGGGGGAACGGCTGGCCGAGCTGGACCGCCAGCGGGAGGCCATCGACGAGCAGATCGCCCGCATCAAGGCGGGGGAGATATCGATGCTCGACGAGACGGCGGTGCGCGACCGCTATCAGCAGTTCGCGGGCACCGCCCGGGAGCTGCTCGCTGATTTCCGCGAGGTGGAGGAGAACTTCCGCAAGCTGGACAGGCAGCTCCGGGAGAAGATTGCCGGCTGGCACGGCGGAAAGGGCGAGCTGCTGGACGACGTGCTCGGCAGCCGGGAGTCGATCACTGGCTCGGATCAGGGGCGGTCCTTTCAGGCGTTCTATGGCTTCCTGCTGTCCCAGGCCCGCCAGGAAGAGCTGTCCGGCCTACTGGACCGGGTTCACTCCCTGGCCGGGATCGCCGAACGTGACATCCGGCTGCGGCACATCCACTACGACTGGCTGGATGCCGCCGAGCGCACCCAGGCGACGGTGCGCCAGCTCTCTGAGCAGCTCCGGCGCTTCCTCGACGATCAGGTGTGGTTCGAGAATCGCCGGGTGATCGACATCCTGCGCAGCATCGAGGGCCGCGCGCTGCAGCTCCGCGAGACCCGGAACGTTCCGGTGAGTATGGAGCTCGACGCGCCGTCCCCGGCCATCCGGCTGCCGTTGGAGCGCCCGCTGTACGCGCCGGTAAAGAAGGCGCGCCTGTCCAGCGAAGCGGTCCGTGACGCCGACGAGCAAACCGACCCGGCCGCCCTGTTCGAACAGGTCTACGTCGACCCGGAGCCGCTGCGCGGCGGTGTCCGCCAGGCCCTGCGCAGCCAGCCGCAGGTCGGCCTGGCCGAGCTGGTCGCGCGGTATCCGCTCAAGCAGGGCGCCGCGGAGCTGCTCACCTACCTGTCGTTGCAGGACGAGGCCTTCTCAATCGTCTACGACGAACAGCGGCGCGACCAGATCACCTGGTCCGCAGTTGACGGCCGGGAGCGCACCGCGACGCTGCCCCGGGTCACCTACGCCAGGAGGAGCGGATGACCGCCGAACCGGATCTTTCGCTGGCCGTCACCCAGCTCATGAAGGGTGCCGTATACCGGGACACGCACGACCGCGCGTGGCGCACCCTGCTCGAGCTGCAGCCGCAGGCCCGGGACTACGTGGACGTACTGGGCCTGCAGGTGGTCATCGACGAGGCCGAAGGCTACGCGTTCCTCCGCCAGCGCCCCGCCGACACCGACGACTCTGACCCGCTGCCTCGGCTGATCCCGCGCCGGGCGCTGTCCTTTCACGTGAGCTTGCTGCTCGCGCTGCTGCGCAAGAAGCTCGCCGAATTCGACGCCCAAGGCGCCGACACCCGGCTGATGCTTACCCGGGAGCAGATGACCGAGATGATCCGGGTGTTCCTCCCGGCGACCAGCAACGAAGCCCGGCTCACCGACCAGCTTGACGCACACATCAACAAGGCAGTCGAGTTCGGCTTCCTGCGGCCCGCCAAGAACTCCGAGCAGGCATACGAGGTACGGCGCATCCTCAAGGCATTCGTAGACGGGCAGTGGCTCGGCGACTTCGACACCCGGCTCGCCGCGTACGCCGCGCTGCTGGAAGGGGAAGACCAAGAATGACCGGCTTCCGCTTGGCCCGCCTGGAGCTGTACAACTGGGGAACATTCGGCGGCCGCGTCTGGTCGCTCGGCCTGGACGGGCAGAACACGCTGCTCACCGGTGACATCGGCTCCGGCAAGTCCACGATCGTGGACGCGGTGACCACCCTGCTGCTGCCCGCCCAGCGCATCTCCTACAACAAGGCGGCCGGGGCCGACACCCGCGAGCGGAGCCTGCGCTCCTACGTGCTTGGCTACCACAAGACCGAGCGCAACGAGGTCACCGGGGCCACGAAGCCGGTGGCGCTACGGGACGGCTCGGACTACAGCGTGATCGTCGGCGTCTTCACCAACCCCGGCTACGGCGCGACCGTCAGCCTCGCCCAGGTGTTCTGGCTGCGCGGGGACGCGGCCGGCCAGCCGGACCGGCTTTATGTCACGGCCGACCGGCCACTGTCGGTCACCGGGGACTTCGCCGACTTCGGTACCGACATCGCAGCCCTCCGCAAGCGGCTGCGCGCCGCCAGCGGCGTCCGGGTGTACGACGCGTTCCCCGACTACGGCAAGGATTTCCGCCGCCGGATGGGGATTGAATCCGAGCAGGCGATGGAGCTGTTCCACCAGACGGTGTCGATGAAATCGGTCGGCAACCTCACCGACTTTGTCCGCGATCACATGCTGGAGCCATTCGACGCGGCCAAGGCCGTCGCCGGCATCGTCGGCCACTTCGACGACCTGACGAAGGCTCATGAGGCAGTGCGCCGCGCCGAGGCGCAGCTGGCCGCGCTGACCCCGCTGCTCAGGGACTGCGACTCGGCCGACGCCGTCCGGGCGGACATCACGGTGCTCAACGCTCAGCGAGCGGCGCTGCGGTACCTCTTCGCCAATCTCAAGGCCGGGCTGACCGACGCAGAGCTCACCGAGATCTCGACCGAGCGGGCGCGGCTGCAGGCCCAGCGCGCCGAGCTCGAAGCCACGCTCGGGCGGCTGCGTGACCGCGAGACGTACCTGCGGGTCGAGCTGGCCGGCCACGGCGGGAACCGGCTCGCCGAGATCGAGCGCCAACTCACCGAGTGCGACCAGGCGCGCCAGTCCCGGATGGCCAAGGCCGAACGGTTCGCCGTCCTGCTGTCCGACGCGGGCCTCGACCCGGTGCAGACCGCCGAGCAGTTCGCCGTCCGTCGCCGCGAAATCGCCGCCTCCCGGGCCGCCGCCCGGGAGGATGCCGCCGATCAGCAGAACGCGCTGATGGAGACGGGCGTGCGGGCCAATGAGCTGCAGGTCGAGGCCGCCGCGGTCAACGCGGAACTGCGCAGCTTGCGGGAGCGCAAGACCAACATCCCGAAGAAGCAGCTGGAGCTGCGCGCCTGGCTGTGCCGCGAGCTGGCGATCGGGGAGGACTTGCTGCCGTTCGCCGGCGAGCTGATCGCGGTCCGGGACAGCGAGGCCGACTGGGAGGGCGCGGCGGAGCGGTTGCTGCACGGCTTCGCGCTGTCGGTGCTCGTGCCTGACGAGCACTATGCCGCCGTGTCTGACTGGATCGACGGCCACCACCTGAAAGACCGGGTGGTGTACTACCGCGTGCCCGAGCCGTCGCGGGCCCGGGAAGCGCCGGCGCACCACGGCCCGGGCACGCTGGCCGCCAAGCTCGCAGTTAAGAACACGCCATTCGCCGGGTGGCTGGAACACGAGCTCCGTCGGCGCGCCGACCACGCGTGCTCGGAGACGATGGCGGAGTTCCGTCGGATGCCCCGGGCGATCACCAAGGCAGGGCAGATCAAGGGCAGCGGCGGGCGGCACGAGAAGGACGACAGGTTCCGCATCGACGACCGCAGCCGGTACGTGCTCGGCTGGTCCAACCAACGCAAGCTCGACGCGCTGCTGGACCAGGCCCGGGATCTGACCGTCCGCCTCAGTGAGGTCGCGGCCGAGCAGGAGCGCTACCACAAGGCGCACGCCGCCGCGATCAAGCGGGGAGAAGTGCTCGCCGGGCTGGACCAGACACAGGAGTTCACTGAGATCGACTGGCAGTCCGCGGTCAACCGCGCCAGGCAGCTCAGGGCCGAGCAGCGCGAGCTGGAGGCCGCTTCGGCCGAACTGGCCCGGCTGAACCGGGAACTCGACACGGTCAAGGGAAAGATCACCGGCGCCGACGACACGCTACGCGCGCTTAACGGCCAGCTCGGCGGACTCGGCACACGGCAGCAGGCGGCTGAGGGCGTGCTGCGCGAGGCGCGGGAGATCCTGGCCGAGGATGCGTGCGAGCCGGCCCGAGCCCAGTTCGCCGCGATCGCGGCGATGCTGGCCAAGGCCGGGCAGCCTGAACCGGCGACCGCTGCAGCCTGCGACCGGGCGGAAACGGCGGCCGGCACCGAGATTACCGCGCTGACTGAGAAGCGGCGCGACCGGCTGTCCCGGTTGTCTAACAAGATCGTCGCGACGATGGGGGAGTTCCGGCGGCAATACCCGGTGGAGACCGCCGAACTCGACGACTCGGTGGACTCCGCGGACGGCTACCGCGAACTGCACGGCCGGCTCACTGGCGACGACCTGCCCCGGTTCCGGAGACAATTCAAGACGTACCTGAACCAGAACACGATCCGGGATATCGCTGGTTTCCAGTCCCAGCTGAACAAGCAGGCTGAGCTGATCAAGGAACGGATCGCCACGATCAACTCCTCGCTGGTCGACGTGGACTACAACCCGGGCCGCTACATCCGGCTAGAGCCGCTGCCGTCCCCGCACGCCGACATCCGTGACTTCCGCGCCGACTTGCGGGCATGCACCGACGACGCGGTGTCCGGCGAGGACTCCGACCACTACTCGGAGCAGAAGTTCCTGCAGGTGAGCCGGATCATCGAGCGGTTCCGCGGCCGCGAGGGACTCACGGAGGCGGACCGGCGGTGGACGAGGTTCGTCACCGACGTCCGGAACTGGTACACGTTCGCCGCCTCCGAGCGGCACCGCGAGGACGACACCGAATATGAGCACTACGCCGACTCCGGCGGAAAGTCCGGCGGGCAGAAGGAAAAGCTCGCCTACACAATCCTGGCCGCGTCGCTCGCCTACCAGTTCAAGCTGGAATGGGGCGCGGCGAAGTCACGGACATTCCGGTTCGCGGTCATCGACGAGGCGTTCGGCCGAGGCTCCGACGAGTCGACCCGGTTCGCCCTTGAGCTTTTCGGGAAGCTCGGCCTGCAGTTGCTCATTGTGACTCCCCTGCAGAAGATCCACGTCATCGAGCCCTATGTGTCCACCGTGGGGTTCGTCGACAACCCGGAAGGCAACGACTCGCGGCTGCAGACACTAACGATCGAGGAGTACCAAGCCCGGCGTACCGCGCACCGGATCGCCCAGCAGATTGTGGCCGGCGAGCGCTCCGCGGGCGTCGATGCCGCCTCCACCGCTGGGCCGTCGGGGTCGGCTTCGGTTCCCGATCTTGTCTCCATGATCGGTCGCTGACGTGCTCACCGCGCAGACCCGGCCGGCCGGGAGGCCCGGCATGTGGACTCGCCCTGCTGACGTCCGCGCCGCGGTGAGGAAGAAGTGGGACTCAGGCGTGCTCCTAGCGCGGTTCGCAGTCGGGCAGGACTGGGAGCCGCTCAGTATCCCGATCCGTGGCCCGTCCGCCAGCCAGATCGGCGAACGCCTTGCCGAGGCCCGCGAGTGGGCAGCAGAGTGGGCGGAGGCCGCGCGCGGGCCACTGCGCGTGGAGCACAAGCAGGTCGGCGGCCGGCATTTCGGTGCGAACAGCATCCCCTGCCGCGCCTGGCTGGACGGCTACGACGAAGCCTGGGCGCTGCTCAAGGTCGCCCCCGACGTCTGCCGCCTGACCGAGCTGATCGAGGCCGCCCGGGACACCCGTCTGGTCCCGTGGCTTACTGGTCACCCCATCCGGGCGCTGCGGTTCGCGGGTGTCTGGGACAAACTGCTGGCCACCGTCCGCTGGATCGAGGAGCGGCAGACGCCCGGTATGTACTTGCGGCAGGTCGACGTACCCGGGGTCGATACCAAATTCATCGAACGGCACAAGGCTGTGCTCACAGAGCTCCTCGACGCCCAGCTCAACCTATCCCGCGTGGAGGCCGCCGCGTCCGACTTCACCGCGCGCTACGGCTTCCTTCGTAAGCCGGGCTACGCCCGTTTCCGGACGGCCGGAGGTTTCCGTGGATTCTCCGAGATGTCTGTCCGCACGAGTGAGTTCACGGCAGCACCTGACGGCATCTCCCGTGCCTACGTGATCGAGAACGAGATCACCTACCTCGCGTTCCCGGCCCCGGCGGCGGCGATGGTGGTCCTTGGCGGCGGGTACGCAGTCCCGGTACTCGAGCCGCTCGGCTGGCTGGCCGGTATCGACGTCGTGTACTGGGGCGACATCGACACCCACGGCTTCGCAATCCTTGACCGGTTGCGGCAGCACTTGCCACATGCTCGCTCCATGCTTATGGACAGGGCCACCCTGCTGGGCCACCGGGAACACTGGATCACCGAGCCGTCCCCGACCGCCGCGGCCCTTGGCCGTCTCGATCGGCCCGAGTCAGCCCTCTACGCCGACCTGATCTCGAACGCCTATGCCCCGTCGGTCCGCCTGGAACAAGAACGGATCCGCTTCTCCGCCGTCGAGAAAGCAGTCGCCTCGCTGATGGAGCCTGCCACCTGTGCCGTGCCCTGATAACGTGTTGCGTTAATAACGCATCGCGTTATCATGGGATGTGTGCTGCGATCGTTCCGGGACAAGGACGCCGAAGCCGTCTGGCACCGGAGGCGGTCACGGAAGCTTGATCCGCCGTTACAGCGGGCCGCCTGGCGGAAGCTGGCGATGCTTGATGCCGCAGAGGTTCTGGCGGACCTGCGGGTGCCGCCGGGCAACCGGCTGGAGAGGCTGGCGGGGGATCGCGCGGGTCAGTACTGCATCCGGGTCAACCAGCAGTGGCGGATCTGCTTCCGGTGGACTGACGCTGGGCCCGAGGACGTGGAGATCACCGACTATCCCTAGGAAGGGAGGGAGTATGGCAGCGGACACGGTGATGGCACCGGTGCATCCGGGGGAGATCCTGCTGGAGGAGTTCCTCAAGCCACTGGCGGTGAGCCAGTACCAGTTGGCCAAGGAGATCGCAGTCCCGGCCAGGCGGGTCAACGAGATTGTGCACGGCCAGCGCCGCATCAGCGCGGACACTGCGCTGCGCCTGGCGCGTTTCTTCGGCACCTCGGAGCGGTTCTGGATCAACCTGCAGTCCCGCTACGACCTGGAGATAGAAAAAGACCGGCTCGGCGACGCGCTCGACGGCATACGCCCGCTCTCGGCCGCTAGCTGACACCTGGGAAGATCAAACTGAGTGGCAAATCGAGTGGCAAAATGCCTCCCGATTGCCCCCCACGCCGCGCAACTGGTGAGAGTCTCCGGGCAACTGGTGAGCGTTTCCTGCCAGCGATACTGCGATAGCACGGCTTTGCCGCGAACTCGATCCTGGGTTGCGCCGACCAACGACATCACGTTGAGTGACAGCAGCGGGCCACGAGAACGTGCGCCTACCCGCCGAAGTGCTATGGGCGGCTATCGGGCCCGGACTCGCTGTGGCCTTGGACGCGCATGACCGCACGTTCGAGTGCTGGACAGGCTTAGCGGCGTAGATGACGAGCCGGATCACCGGCGCGCCGTGTTGTCGGGGCGTCGCCCGCGCGGGCTGCCCGCCGGCCGGCGCCGACCGTCGGTGACTCATCAGAGCGTGTCGATCCAGCGGTTGAGACGACGGGCTTCGCGGGCGAGGATGTCTGGATCGCGGAACGTGTTGGTGAGCAGCGCACTTCCTTCATATGCGGCGATGAGGCTTACGGCGAGGTCATGGGCGTCGCGCCGGCCCAGTGCCCGGAACTGCTCCTCGGCCCACTCGATGGGGACGCGCATGAGCTCGGCGAGTGCGAAGCCAGGGCTGGCGGGGCGTTTGTCCAGCTCCGAGCAGAGGCTGCCATGCGGGCACCCGTAGAGCGCGATGACCTCACGTTGCTGCGCGTACTCGCCGACGAGGGCCTTCAATCGGCTCTTTGGTGAGCGGTGACCATTGTCGATCGAGGCGAGTGCCGCTTTGGACTGCTGGACGTGGGCTTCGATGACCGCAGCGATGATGTCGTCTTTGGTCTTGAAGTAGTAGTAGACGTTGCCCACGGGCACGTCCGCGGCTTGGGCGATGTCAGCCAGCGTTGTCTTTTCAACGCCCCGCTGGTGCAGCAGCTGGCTTGCGGCGGCGATGAGGCGCGGCCGCTTCCCGGGCGGTTGTTCAGCCCCACCTTCGGGATTTTGCACAAGTGAGTTAGGCATCTCACTATTATCGGGGTTCGGGTGGTCAGACGCGCGCCTCGTCGGCTGCGGAGAGCGCGCCGCTGGATCGTGATGGGCGCGGCTCGCTGCGGTGTTCATGCTGGCCCGGACTCGGCTCTTCTTGCCGGTTATCGGGCGGCCGGCTCTCGGGCCGGTTCTGTGTCGGCCAGGACCAGGGGGGCCGCTGCGCGGGTGTTGCCGATACGCAGGGCGATGAGGGCGGCCGCTGCCATCAAGAGGCTGCCGACGAGGAGGGCTTGGTGGTACCCGGCGTCCAGCCCGATGACAGGGGATGCGTTGGCCGCGATCAGCTCGTGGGTGCGGGTGATCGCCAGGACCGACAGGATGGCCAGGCCGAGGGCGCTGCCGACCTGCTGGGATGCGTTGAGCAGTCCCGCCGCGAGACCCGCCTTGTCACCGGGAACGCCGGCGTTGGCGGCGGCCGCGACCGATACGAACACCGATCCCGCGCCAAGCGACATGACCAGGAACCCCGGGAGCACATCGGTGACGTACGAGCCGTGCAACGGCACGTGCGACAGGTAGTAGATCCCGGCCGCTGCTACCAGGCAGCCGGCCACGACCACGGGGCGGGTGCCGATGCGGGTAATCAGCTGTGATGCGATGCCTCCCGCGGCGGCGAAGCCGGCCGTGATGGGGAGGTAGGCGGCACCGGCCTTGAGGGGTGAGTAGTGCAGGACCTCTTGCATGTACAGGGTGACGAAGAAGAACATCGAGAAGAACCCGGCGAAGGCGATCAACTGGGTCAGGTCTGCGGCCACGAGTCCTTTCACCCGCAAAATGGCGAACGGGAGCAGGGGGTGGCGGCTTCGCAGCTCGTTAAAGGCGAACGCAGCGACCAGGACGGCCGACCCGGCCAGCGTCAGGAGGGTCTGGACCGAGCCCCAGCCTACGACCGGTGCGCGGACCAGGGAGTACACCAGAAGCAGCATGCCCCCCGTGATCAGCGCCGCGCCCTGGATGTCGAACGTCGAGTCTCGGCTCGCGGCTGGTGAGTCATTTCCGAGCAGTAGCAGCACTCCGACGAGCACTAGAGCGCAGATCGGAGGATTGATGAAGAAGACCCATCGCCACCCGGGGCCCTGGGCGAACAGGCCGCCGAGGAAGACGCCGGCCGCGGCCGCCACCCCGCTGATCGCCCCCCAGGCCCCAAGCGCAGTGTTGCGGTCCTTGCCCTCACGGAAGGTTGTCGTGAGTTGGGAAAGGGCCGCGGGTGCCATGAGCGCGGCACCGATGCCTTGAACGAGCCGGGCGGCGACCAGCAGGGCCGAGGTGCTGGCCAGTCCGGCGGCCAGCGACGCCACGGCGAACACGGTAAGCCCGGTGATCAGCATGCGGCGGCGGCCGAGCAGGTCGCCGAGGCGTCCCCCGAGCAGCAGAAATCCCCCGTAGGTGAGGATGTAGCCGCTGGCTACCCACTGCAGGTTCTGCTGGGAGAACTGCAGGCTGCGCTGGATTGACGGCAGTGCGACGTTGACGATCGACGCGTCGGCGATGTCGAGGAACTGGACGGCGCACAGCAGCAGCAGCGTGAGCGCACCCAGCCGCGATCGCAGCATGAGGCGCGAGTCGGCGACTGGCACGGCCTGCCCCTGTAGTGATTTCATGCCCGGGCACCTCCGTATGAGTTAGTTGCCTGACTCAGTACCGCACATCAGATCGATGGTGTCAAGTGAGTTAACTAACTGATGCGGGATTGGAACTCGCTCCGCGAGGGCATGACGGACCGGTGCCCAACGATTCCGGCGACGTTGCCCGGCCTGCCAGCCGGGCGGAGCACGGTATCGATTGGATCCGCAGTTCCGGTGTATCGGATTCGCGCTGCGTGATCAGCACTCGCCCGCGGCGAGGCGCGCATCCCCGCCGCTATGGGCGGCCGTGCGGTCGAGTCCAGGCAGAGCGCCGAGCGCACAGACGCGGGCGATCTGCGCGTCGCCGCGTCGTCGCTCATGCTCAATTCCATTCGCGGACGTCACTGCCGTGCCGGAAAAGCGATCGTCCGGTCCCGGCTGAGCCGCTACGTCGGAGACCATGATCAGCCGCTGCCGCTGCGCTGTCCGGTGTGTCACCGGTCAGGCGTGCAGGCCGGTGACTGTTTCCGCGGCGGCGGCGAAGGCGGGATCGCCGGTGGCCGCGTGCCCGCGCTGGCAAGCCTCGACGAGCTTGACCTGGTGCGGGTCCAGGCTGCGCACGGCAGCCACGGTGAGCTCACTGGCTGGCGGGCTGGCCGGGTGAGGTTGGGTTGCCGGTTCGGTGGCCGCGTACAGCGCGGCGTGCTCGGCGAGCACGTGGGCCAGCGCGGCGGCGCCGTCGGTGGCGGGGATGTGGGCGGTGAGGATCTCCACGGCCATCGCGCCCGTGACGCCGTGCAAGTGGAAGATGTCCGGCCGGGCCAGGTAGCGGCGGGCGCCATCAGCCGCGGCCTGTACGACCGCCACCCGCAGGTCACCGGCCTGGGGCAGCGGGCTGGCCGGCTGCCCGGTGCGGTACCGGGCCGCCCAGTAACCCAGCGCCCGGGCCAGCTCGCCGCGCCGCGGCGGTGTGTCGACCGCGTCCACGGCCCGCACGGCATGGGCCGTCCGGATGGCGCCGTGGAACAGTGCGGTGGACAGGGCAGGCATCAGCCGCGGCACCCACGCCGCGACCACAGTCGGCCAGCCATCGTCATCGATGGCCTGGGTGAAGTAGCCGATCCACTCCGGGAGCCGGTGGTAGTCGCCGAGCGCTTGGCGCCACTCGAACCCGGCCGGCACTACCGGGTCCACCGATGGCCCGCCCGCCCGGGCGAACCGGCGCGCCCAGCTGTCGATGTCGTCGGTGCAATCGAGCACGGCCAGCGCCTCGCAGGCCATGGCCCCGTGGTTGACGAAGCCGTTCGGCAGCTCGAAGCTGGCCGCCGCCATCCGCTCGAACGCCTCATCCAGAGCTGGCGTCGTGTCACTCATGCCGTCCTCCCGCTGCTGTGGCCATGAACCCTGCCCCAGCGTTCCCGCATCGACGCCCAGATCCTGGCATCTCATTGGCGAGAGGCTCCTGACCGCCGGTGCCCCTCCTGACCGGGCCAATATCGCTGCGTATCGCGCCACGGCCAGCGCCGCATATGCCCAGGCTATGCCGTCGTGTTCTTCGGACTTGGCGCGGCTGCTGCAGAGCCGGTGCCACTGGCCCCGAGTCCGAATCGGAGCAGCGAGGCTGGGAAGCCAGGTTCGATGCACGCGCAGGCCGGCTTGGAGCAGCGGCCAGAGCTTCCTCGGCGTCTGATCGTAGGCACCGGCAGGCTTCATTCGGCTGACGTGCAATTCCTGGCCTGTTTCGCGGCCGGGGCGGTGTCCGGCGGGAACGGCTGGCCGGCCGGCAGTCCGGTGAGCACCGCCAGCACCTGCGGCTGTGGCCTGCCGGATGCTCGGCTCGCGCAGCGAGGCGGGCGGCGCTGTGCGGGAGGCGTGGCTGCGGCTTGGCCGGGCCGGCACCAGCGGCGCCGGTCATGACCATCGGTGTCAGTTGGCGATGGCGACGTGCCGGTGCACGGTCGCTGGGTCGCCGAGCAAGGTGAGCATGCAGGCGGCCAGGTCGGCGCGGGAGACGGTGAATCCGTGGGGCAGGTTGCGGTCGATCGCGGTGCGGTAGGTTCCTGTGGCGGGTTTGCCGCTCAGCGCGGGCGGGCGGACGATCGTCCAGTCCAGGCTGGTTTCCCGGATCTGGTACTCGCCGCGGCGCATGTCGGCGCAGACATGGCGCAGGAAGGTGTGCCGTGCGACGGGCTTGAGCAGGTAGCGCAGGTAGGGGCTTTCGCCTTCGTCGGCGACGATGGAGCCGCTGACTTCCAGGAGCCGGCGGGTTCCGGTTTTCTGCATGGCCTGGATGATGCTGCGCACGCTGTCCTGGATGACCGTGGTGGGGCCGGTTCCGCGCGGGCCTACCGCGGAGATAACGGCGTCCGCGCCTGCTATGGCCGGGGTGATCGAGGCCGGGTCCATGACGTCGGCGGTGACGGTCCGCAGCCGCGGGTGGGCCGGGATTGCCAGGCGCGCGGGGTCGCGGACGACTGCGGTGACGTCATGGCCGGCGGCGAGCGCGAGGCCGGTGAGGCGGGTTCCGGTGGCGCCTGTCGCGCCGAAGATGGTGAGTTTCATCGTGTTCGCCTTCCGATGTTCAGTCTTGCCGCTGTGCCCCAGCGCGGGGTGCGGGGATGCCACAGTGCCCAGCAGGGGAGACCGGTTTCTGGTACGTTGGATATGTAACTCATACGATACGGAAAACATATCATATGGAATCGATACTACCTTCCGGGCCGGGTGCGGCACGGCACCGCAGCCGGCTGACCCGCGCCATCAAGGAGTCACTGCGGGACCTGGGCGCCCAGCTGTCCCTGCTCAACCACAGCGTCGGCGCGCGCCTCGACCTCAAGGCCACCGACCTGGAATGCCTTGACCTCATCACCCGGCACGGTCCGCTCAGCCCGACCGCCCTGGCCCGGCGAGCCGGGCTGCACCCCGCCACCATGACCGGCATCCTCGACCGGCTCGAACGCGGCGGCTGGATCGACCGCGGCCGTGACCCCGCCGACCGCCGCGCCGTCGTCGTCCAGGCGGCCCGCGGCCGCGGCGCGGAGATCCTCCGCCTCTACCTGGTCGACTCGGGGATGAACACCGCGATGGACCAGATCTGCGCCCACTACGAAGACAACGATCTCCAGCTCCTCGCCGACTTCCTGCGCCGCACCGCCGACGCCGGCCGAACCGCCGCCGAAAAGCTCGCTGGAAACTGAGCCGCGAATGAGGACGACCGGCTCCGCGCGCAACGTCGTGGCCCAGGCCCTTCGGATCGACCTCAGCCCGGGATTGCCACCGTCCCCGTGCACAGCCGTCCCGGGGCGCGGCGGCCTGCTGCCCGCTGATTCCCGGGAACAGGCCTTCATGCGCCGCACATGCCTGGTCACCGCAATCATGGGCCGGGGCCCGCCGACAGGCACCGTGAACAAGGCGGAGGCAGACTTTGACCCGCGGTCACGGGGCGCTTCTGCGCTCAGCATGCGTCGGCGCGAAATGCTGCGGGAACGCCAGGTTGCGGCACCGCTGATGGCGCAGCGCGCCGCACACGGGGCACTCGGACCGGCGCACCGCCGGTTCCAGCCGGGCGCGGGTGTCGGCGTCCAGCTTGCGGGGCTCGGGCTGAGCGGGAAGCGTCACCGGCCCTCGCCGTGCCAGTTCGGACACCAGACGCTTGTACTCGCGTTCGCACTCATCGCACCGGCAGCCTCGCGCCCAGGCCAGCACTGTGCCGTGCGGCGGCAGCGCGGGCGGCAGGTTGCCCCATGCGGTCATCTATCCACGGTAGGACAGCGGTCTCACCACCTTGTCACGTTGGGCATCGGGACCGCTGGCCACGGCGTCAAGGCGGGGTCTGGCCAGGCGGAGATGGATCCCCAGGCGGAGCTGGATCCCCTGGGGAGGCGGCCGGGGCTGTTCCCGCCGCCCGGGCGTCGAGGCGCCGGTGACGGCGGGCAGCGACCCGCAGCTGGATGATCCGCCCGGTTCCGGGGAGTACCACCAGCAGGACGCCGATCACGGCGGCCAGCAGGAGCGCGACGCCCAGCGGCAGGTGTCCGTGCGCGCCGAAGTAGCTGATGGAGACCTGGTGGCCGTTCTCCAAGATGAAGATCAGCAGCAGCAGCAAGATCAGCGCGAACAGCGCGGCCGCGACCCAGATCCCGCCGGTGCGCGTCCGCTTGATCCGGTGGGTCGGCAGCGCCACCGGGCCCTGGCCCCGCCCCTCGGGGGTGGTCGCGTCATCGGCGCTGGACGGGGTGCCGTGCGCCGGCTCGGATGCCATCAGGTGCATCCTTCCGTGGAATGCGTGTTGTTCGCGTGACGCCCGGATCGGGGGCGGTCACTTCTTGAAAGCGTCCTTGACTTTCTCGCCAGCCTGCTTGAGGTCGCCCTTGGACTCCTCGGCCCGGCCTTCGGCCTCCAGGCCGGTGTCACCGGCAGCCTGGCCGGCCTTTCTTTTTGATCTTGCCCTTGGCTTCGGTCACCTTGTTGGCTGCTTTGTTCTCAGCGCCCATGATGGATCCTTCCGTCAGGCCGGTTCAGCTGCCCGCTGACGTCAGCACCAAACCTTCGGCCCGGATCGGGATGAGCGCTGGCCGCGGCCAAGGCTCAGGCCGGGGACTGCCTGTCAAGAGCGCTGCCCCCGGCTCGGGCCGAGGGTGTGGTCGGCGACCATGGTGACGGCGTCGTCGATGAGGCGTATGTACCGGTCGCCGCCGGGGTCATTGGCGAGTTGCTGGCTGGCCAGGCCGGCGATTACCGCGGTCCAGAGGTCGAAGTCGGCTTCATTGCGGAGCCCGGCGCGGGCGAGGATCGCGCGGACGCTCGCGAGAACCTCCACGGCTATCGCAAAAGAGTCAGGGGATGGCTGGAATCCGGGAATGGCGCGCAGGAACAGCAGCTGATAACGAGCCTGGTCCTGGGCGGCGAAATCCAGGAAGATGCCGGCGACGGCCCGCATCGCGCCGCGGGCGTCGTCCGGGATCTCCGCGTCGGCGAACCGTCTTGCCAGCTCCAGGTTGCCGTCGGCGAACATGCGGTCGTAGAGGGCGTTCTTGGAGGCGAAGTAGGTATAGAGCGACTGGGGCTCCATGTCGATGGCATGCGCGAGCGCCCGCAGGGACAGGGCGGCCAGGCCGTCAGCGCGCACCATGGACCAGGCAGTGTCGAGGATCTCCCGCTTGGTCGCCTCGTGCCGGTCGCGGCGGCGGTCACGGCGGCGGGGCCGGGCAGGCGTCGTCGAGGACATGAATTGACTCTAGCCGATAATGCTGCGACTATCCTGATAGTGTTCGGAATTCCGAAAACTGGATGGGAGTCCGCCATGGCGGGAACAACGGCCGTCGGCGCAGGCGCCGCGGTGCCTCTGGGGCACCAGGAGGCGATGATCCTCGCGGCGAGGGAGTTCGACCGGATGGCGGCGCAGCTACAGGCACTGGCCCCGCGCGACTGGGCGCAGCCGACCGTGTGCGAGCTGTGGGACGTGCGGGCGATGGCCGCGCACGTGCTCGGCATGGCCGAGGCGCAGGCCTCGTTCCGCCAGTTCGCCCATGACTTCCGCGCGGCCGGCAAACGGTCCAGCGGGAAGATGATCGACGAGATGTCGGCCACACAGGTCCGCGAGCGAACCGCGATGACGCCCGGCGCTATCATCAGCGCGCTGGCGGCAGTGGCCCCCAAGGCCGTGCGTGCCAGGCGCCGGACACCGGCGCCCGTCCGGTGGGCCGTGCGGCTCAAGAACGACCCGCCGTTCGATGCCGAGCGATGGCGCTACGGCTACCTGGTGGACACCATCTTCACCCGCGACACCTGGATGCACAGGCTCGACATCAGCAGGGCGACCGGGCGGCCCATGGAACTCACCGCCGGGCACGACGGCCGCCTCGTCGCCGATGTCGTCACTGAGTGGGCGCACCGCCACGGCCAGCCGTTCACCCTCACCCTGACCGGCACGGCCGGCGGCCAGTGGCGCTCAGGAGAGGCTGGGGAGCACCTCCAGTTCGATGCGCTCGACTTCTGCTGGATCGCCGCCGGCCGGCAGCCCGGTACCGGGCTCATGGCCACCAAGGTCCCGTTCTGATTTCATCACTCGCGTTCGGCGCTGCCAACCAGCAGGAGGAGCCATGGCAATCGCAACCTACTTCCATCCCCCGTCACTCACCGCACAGCAATACGACGAAGCTATCCGGGAACTCGAAGCCGCCGGAGCCGCGAACCCAGCCGGCCGGGTTCACCACTCCTGCTTCGGGCCCGGCAACGCGCTGATGGTCTACGAGGTGTGGGAGTCACAGCAGGCCTTCGAGGAATACGGCCCGGTGCTCATGCCGATCCTGCACAAGGCCGGGATTGACCCCGGAACGCCAGACGTCATGCCGGTGCATAATCTCACCAGCTGACCAGAGGCCGGCCCCGATGATCGGGCCGGTAGCGTGCTGCTGGCTGGACAAGGTGAAACGATCGCATTGTGACATCACCGGGTTCAGATCCGCCGCGTGATAGCGCCGTGTCCGGGCTTGCCGCGGACGCTAAGCGCGTGCCGGTGATTGTCGAAGATGATTTGGCGCCGCGGGTGCGGCTGCCAGCCGATGCGCTGCGCTGCGTGGTGGAATGCGTCGAGATTGCCCTGCTGGTCGCTCTTGGCCTGCTGGCACGCGCGACGGTCAGCGGGGTCGAGACGAATGTCGTGGGTGCCAGCCAGCTGGCTGACAGGAAACTGCTCACCGGGGTGCTGGGGCTGCTCGGCGACCTGGCGCATATTGCCCTGCTGATCCTGCCGCTGGCACTGGCGGTCCGGCTGCTTATCCGCCGCCTGCCGCGGCGCCTGGCTGAGGCGATCGGGGCTGGTGCCGTCGCGGCCGCGGTAGTGATGATAATCAACGCGCTGCTCCGCTTGCCGGCTGCTGCCCAGCTGTACGACGCGCTGACTCTCTCGGTCTCCGGCACCAGGACGGCGGCCGTGCTCGATGGCTACCTGGCCGGTCTGGCCGCCTACGTCACCGTCGTCGGGCTGTCCGGCCGCCAGCGCTGGCGCAGCGCCTACTGGGCCGCACTGGGCTTTTACGTGCTGGCCAGCCTGGCCAACTCGAAGAACACGCACGTAACCCTGCTGTCCCTGCTGATCACCCTGCTGATCGGTTCGGCCATCGGGTCCGGCCTGCGGTATGCATTCGGCTCGGCATCGGATCGGCCAACTGCGGCAGCGATCGCCACGGCGCTGAGCGCGGTCGACGCGCCCGTAACCGCCATCCGCAGAATCTGGGGCACCCGGACGGAAACCCGCCACTACGCCGCGACGGTACTGGGCGGCGCGCAGCGGGATGTCACGGTGTTCGACCGGGACCAGCAGGCCGCCGACGCTTTCTACCGGCTCTACCGGCGGGTGCGGCTGAGAACCCAGGTATCGCGCAGCGGCTCGCTGACCGTGGAGCGGGCCGTGGAGCGCCGCGCGTTGCTCACCTACGCGGTGGAGGACGCCGGGGTCGCCACGCCGCGGCTGCGCGCGCTGGTCCAGGTCGGGCCCGAGGCGGCGGTCCTGGCCAACGAGCACCACGATGGCACGACGCTGGCGGAGCAGGACGGCGAGCCCACCAGCGAGCAGCTGCGCCGGGTCTGGGACGCCGTGCTGCAACTGCATCAGCACCGGGTCACCCACCGCAACCTGACCGCCGACCACATCCTGTTCGTCAGCGCTGGCTCCGGCGGCGACGGCGACGGCCAGGTCATGCTGCTCGATCCGGGCGACGGTGACGTCGCGGCGAGCGACCTGCAGCTACGGCTGGACCTGATTCAGCTGCTTGCCGAACTGGCCCTGGTGACCGGCCCCGATCGCGCCGCCGATCTCGCGGCGGAAAAGCTCAGCAGCGCTGAGCTGGCGGCCATGGCGCCCCTGCTGCAGCCGGTGGCCCTGCGCCGCAGCACCCGGATGGAACTGCGCCACCACAAAGAAGTGCTGCCCGGGCTGCGCAAGCGGCTGCTCAGCGCCACGCCAGGCGGCGAGGCGCCGCCGGTCCAGCTCGAGCGCGTCCGGCCGCGCACGCTGATCACCCTGGTCGCGGGGGTGGTCGCCGCCTATATCCTGATCGGCCAGCTCAGCGAGGTAAGCCTGAGCACGACCCTGAAAAACGCCGACTGGCGCTGGGGCGCCCTGGTGATTCTCCTTTCGGCGATGACCTATGTGGGCGCCACCTTCGAGCTGACGGGATTTGTCCTGGAGCGGCTGAATCTCGTCCGCACGTTCCTGGCTCAGATCGCCGGATCGTTCGTGGCGCTGGTCACCCCGGCAGCCGTCGGCGGGGTGGCGCTGAACATCCGCTACCTGCGGAAGGCCAACGTGAGCCCCTCGGACGCCGGGTCGAGCGTTGGCGTCTCGCAGGTCATCGCGTTCAGCCTGCACATGATCCTGCTGGTCATCTTCGCGGCGTTTGCCCGCAACGCCCGGAAGAACTCACTCCGGCCGCCGGGATGGGTCTGGATCGCGCTGGCCGCGCTGGTGGCGGTGGCGCTGATCGTGGCGGCGATCCCGGCGGGCCGCCGGCTGCTGCGCTCCCGGCTGGCACCCGCGCTGAGCCAGGTCATCCCGCGGCTGCTGGACATCGCGCAGCGGCCCGCGAAACTGGCTGTGGGGATCGGCGGCGCGCTGCTGCTGACCGCCGCCTACATCTTCTGCCTGGACGCCTCCGTCCTCGCGTTCGGCGGATCGGTGCCGCTGGCCAGCGTCGCCGTGGTGTACCTCACCGGTAGCGCCATCGGCTCGGCCGTGCCGACTCCCGGCGGGGTCGGCGCCGTGGAGGCAGCGCTGTCGGCCGGCCTCACCGCAGCCGGGATGCCCGGCGCGGAAGCAATCGGCGCGGTGCTGCTGTTTCGCCTGGCCACCTTCTGGCTGCCGGTGCCGATCGGCTGGGCGGCCATGAACTACCTCCAGCGGCACGACGCACTGTAACCGGAAGTTGTGCGCCTCCTAGGCGCTCATGTTCTGACGGCTGCCGTAGACGCACAGCCCATAGAGCGCGACCACGTCCAAGGCGATGATGGTCAGCGACCAGAGCGGGTAGCCGGGGGTCGCGAACATCTGCTCGATGGCGTTGAGCACGATCATGGCCACGGCGAACCAGCGAGCAAGCTGGTTACCGGCCAGGACTCCGAAGGCGGCGAGGAGTTGCAGTACGCCGAGGACGAGCGTGATCCAGCCCCAGGTCCGCAAATCGCCGATCACGTAGTGTGCGTCGGCGACAAACACGTTCGAGCTGCCGATCGCGGCGACGCCGTAGATCACGTCGAAGAACCCGATCACGAAGAGCAGAATGGACGCGAACGCCATGAAGCCGCGTCCGTGGCGTTCTTCTTGGTATCCGCTGTCATCCATGGGTGGCCTGGCTGTCGCCGACGTCATTCCGGCCTCCTGTGTCGTCCCCGCGATCGCTGTCGCCATTGCGTGCCGGCGAGGACCCCGGGGTGAGCTGATTGGCTACTGGGCGGCCGTCTCGCTACCATGCAGCGCTTCCTGGAGTTCTTGCTCGTCCGCCTTGGACAGGGAGGTCTTCAGGACAGTGCCGCCGTACTTGCTCATCGCGTCGATTGCCTTGTCCGGCGTCACCTTCTCCAGCATCAGGAACAGCGCCGAGGTGCCGGGCTGGAGCATGCCGCGCACCTGATCCTGGAACTCCTTGTCGATACTGCTCTTGGTGAGCTTGCCCATAAGGGCGCCCATTCCTGCGCCGATGGCCATGCCGAAGACCGGGATGAAGAACAGCAGGCCGAACAGGAATCCCCAGAACATGCCCCAGGTCGCTCCGGCGCCGACCATGTGATGGTTGGTGTGGACGTGGTAGCCACCGTCGTCGTCCCGCACGATCACCGCGATCGCGTCTGGCTGGATGATCAGGTCATGCGCCAGCCGCCGTGCCTCCTCGGCGGCCGCATCCGCTGTCGCCTGATCCGGGTATCCAATGGCGATCAGATCAGCCATGCCGTGCCCCTTTCTCATGCGTCGTTACTCTTAACCCTGCTTCCAGTGCCCCGCCGAGTCCTCACCCAGTCGCGGGTGAGTTCTCCCGGGGTTCGGGCGCACGGCCTGCAGCCCCTGCGGGGGCGCGGTGCAGCAGCACCCCGAGCGCCAGCAAGATCACACCTCCCACCGCCATGCCGATGCCTGCTCCGCCCAGGACGTCAAGAGGGTAGTGCACGCCCAGGTACACCCGTGAGCAGCCCACCATGACGGCATACGCGATCGCCACCGCGGCCAGCGCCTGGGGCAGGAACGGGACGAGCGCGATCACGACCGCCACGGTGACGGCGGTGTGGGCGGAGGGGAAACTCGTGCCGTGCGCGGGCTGCTGGCGCAGCACCGCGCCGGCGACCACCTCGTATGGCCGGGGGCGGTCGGCTAGAGCCTTCGCTACGTGCGACAGCACCCACGCGGTGGCGGCGGCCACCGCTCCGGCGGTCACCGGCAGCACGCTCCGGTTCCTGGCCACGACGTAGATGAGGGTGAGCGCGACGACAGCGATGATGCCCACTGGCGAGAACAGACGGGAGAGCAGGGTGAGCACCGGCACCAGGGCCGCCGGGACCTCGTTGAGAACCCGGAACAGGCTCACATCCCAGCTGACCGCTCCGGACTTGAGCAAGAGCGCCGAAACAGCGAACAGCACCGCTCCCAGGCCTGCCAAGAGCCCGGCGGTCCCGGGCCTGGGAACCGGGCCTGCCGCTTCGGCCACCACCACGATTCAAGCGAGATCATGGGACAAGACAGCTGGGCGCCCGCGCGGCGGACGCCAGCCCCAGCACCAGCGCTTCGGAGAAGTCACTTCCCGGGCCCATCACCCACGACCCTACGCCTCCGCTACGCAGAGTCAGGATGCTTCGCATCTTGGATCCACGGCCGAGCGAAGCAGACCGGCCAGAGTGAGCAGGGGTTTAGCGCGCTTCGTCTCCCGCTCTCTTGCCGCGATCGCGGGCCGCAGGGTCGGGAAAGCTGTTTTTCTGGAGCTTCGGCCTGAACAGCAGCTACGTGCATCAACGAGCCGGGCGTGGCAACGTGTCGGCAGCCGAGATGATCAGCATCGCCCTGTACGGCGCCGTGGCCGCCACCGCAACCTGCGGTGCGATGGTCTCCCTCGAACGAGCAGCAGGATGGAGCCGGCAGCTGCGCGTGACACCACTGTCGCCTGCCGCATACGTCGTGATCAAAATGCTGATATCGCTGGTCCTGGCGGCCGGCGCGGTATCCGCCGTCTACCTGGTCGGCGCCGTCACGAACAAGGTGTCGATGCCAGCCGATCTTTGGGTCATCACCGGGCTGTGCGTATGGATCGGATCCCTGCTGTTCGCCGCCTTCGGCCTGTTCACCGGCTACCTGCTGCCCTCCGAGAACGTCACCCAGGTCATCGCGCTCGCGCTGACGCTGTGCTCCTTCGCCGCTGGCATGTTTATCCCACTCAGCCATTTCTCGCCGGATTTGCAGGCCTTTGCCAAGTTCACGCCGCTGTACGGGGTGAACCAGCTCGCCCACTACCCGCTGGCCGGTGGCACCCTGGAATGGGCCTGGATCCTGAACCTGGCCGTGTGGCTCGCCATTTTCGTGACCGGCGCCGTCTGGAGCCTGCGCCGCGACACCGCCAGAGTGTGATCAGATACCGATGGCCCTGCGCGCAGCGGCCGCAGCCGGAAGCCGCGACGCTGCACGAGAGGGCTTACGGCTCTGGCTAAGAGCCGCCCATCAGATCGGTCCCCGCCTCGTCGGGCTCGGGGCCGCCCATCTCATCGGTCCCAGGCCGGGAGCCGCCCATCACATCGGTCCCCGCCTCGTCGGGCTCGGGGCCGCCCATCTCATCGGTCCCAGGCCGGGAGCCGCCCATCACATCGGTCCCCGCCTCGTCGGGCTCGGGGCCGCCCATGATGTCTGGATCTTGCCCGCCTGCTGGATTGCCTGTCATTTCAGTCTCCTTTCGTGTCGGCCCTTACGGCCGGTCACCGCGCCTGTGCTGGCCCAGTGCCAGGCGTGCGGCGCTCACGTCTTCCCGGCCATGGCCGGCGTCCACGGCTGCGCGCCATTGGCGGGACAGCGCGGCCAGCACAGGCAGCGTGCCGCCGCCTGCGGCCGCGATCGCCAGGTCCACGTCTTTGAGTGCCCACTCCAGCGGGAACTCGGGCGCAAAGTCGCCGCGTTCCATCTTGTGCAGCTTGGCGTCCACGATCGGGGCGTCCAGTGGCCCGCCCTCGATGGCCTCGGCCAGCTTGGCGTCGTCGATGCCCAGCTGGCTGGCCAGCTCGAGGGCTTCGGCCACGCCCTCGATCAGGATGGACATGTAGGCGTTGACGACCAGCTTCATCCGGCTGCCCTGCCCGGATTCACCGAGCCACACCGTCTTGCGGCCGATCACCGAAAACGCCTGGCCTGCGACCGGCTCCGCCCCGGGCGGGCCCGAGGCCAGGATGAGCAACTGGCCGGCCTCGGCGGGGCCCTTGCTGCCCGACACTGGGGCGTCCACGAACATCACGTCGGGCCGGAGCTGGCCGAGCCGGCCGACGATCTGAGCGGTCGCGGCAACGCCGATGGTGCCCATCTGCGCCCACACGGCGCCTTGGCGAAACGCCTCCGCCACCCCGGCACCGAAGATCACCGACTCCACGACCTCGGCAGTGGGCAGCATCGTGATCACCACACGCGCGCCGCGAACCGCCTCTGCTGGCGACGCCGCGACCAGGGCGCCGGCCTCGGCCAGCGGCGCAGTCACCGACGGCGACCGGTCCCATACCGTAGTGGGCAGCCCGGCACGGGCCAGATTGCTGGCCATCGCCGAGCCCATAATGCCAATGCCAAGAACTGCGACAGGATCCCCGCCCGAGGCATTCACATCAGCCACCTGAACCTCCCTCACCACCGTTGTGCTCAGGTGACCACCACGACAGTGATGGGCCAGAAGCAACGGCTACATCAGTTGACCGGACACCTACCTCCGTCGCTTTGAGAATAGACCTCGGGCACCAGGGCCAGGCCGAGCCCTTAAACGCCGACCAGCCATCATCCACGCCGCGCCGTCTCGCGGTCTCGTGAGCTGGGGCTCCGGGAAGGGTGACGACCCGTTTTAGTGCCGTATGAGTGATGGAATTCGCTCCGGCCCGAGATCGAATGGCGGTCCGAGCGAGCGGAGGCGATGGGCAGATGGCGAGACTCCAGGAGACCCCGCTGTTCGGGATGCCCGGCGGACGGCACACGATCGGCGTCTCGCGCCACTGGCACTTACAACCGCCAGCTCGCTGCGCCATGTGGCCCCGATCTGGATCACCCTCAAGCCGGGGCTGCTGGTTTCGCCGCGGCTGCGCGGGCCTGTTTGCGGCTGGCGAGGAGGTACTTGACGGCCTCCATGGTGAGGAAGGCGGTGACGACGGCGATCAGGATGGGTGCGGTCTGCAGCGCCCCGACCTGGGTCAAGAACGCTGCCATCAGCACCATGGAGAACGGCGCGGGCGCGAGCGCCCCGGGGACGGCGGCCAGCAGGCAGGTGAACGCCAGTCCCAGTGGCACGCCCGGGATGACCTGGTGGACGAGGACCCCGGCAGTTCCGCCGATGAACAGCGAGGGGAAGATGGGCCCGCCGACGAAGCCGCTGCCCTGGCTGACGGCGAAGGTGAGCATCTTGGCGATCAAGATGGCGACGAGCAGGCCCAGGCCCAGGGTCCCCGCGTCTTTGAGCACGGTGTTGAGCTGATCGCTGCCGGAGAACATCGTCAGCGGCAGCGCCACGCCGACGATCCCGAATACCACGCCGCCCAGTGTTGACTTCGCGATGGCCGGAGCCTTCAGCCGGCCGAACAGCCGCGACGCCGCCATCATGAACCCGGCCAGCAGCGTCACCACCAGAGCCGCGAACAGGCCCAGGGGGACCCCGGCGAGCAGCTGCCAGTCGTGGAACTTGTAAGCAGGCACTTTGTAGTCGTCCAGGAACACGGCGCCGGCGATGGCGAAGTAGAGGCCGAATGAGACGCTCGATGCCACGATTTCCGCGGCGAGGGCCTTGGTGAGCTTCTGCCCGCCCGGGCGGGCGACCTCCAGGATCAGCAGCACCACGATCACCGTGCTGGAGAACAGCCCGCCGTAAGCGCCGGCGAAGCCGGCCAGGGTGTTCACCTGAGAGTCCTCTTTGCCGAGTGCCCTGCGCTTGGCGAGCCAGCTGCCCGCCCCGCCGCCCATGGCGCCCAGCGCCTTTTCCGGGCCGAGGCTGGCGCCACCGATCAGCGACACCGTCGAGACGGCCACGATCCCCGGCACCAGCCCCGGGTCGACGTGCCCGGTTTGCAGGTCGGCGAACAGGCCGGGAACGTCCTCGGGCAGGCGGGTCAGGCGGCGCAGCAGCCCGACCACGAGACCGGCCGCCGCGGCGACCGCCACCCACCACCAGTGCCCGCCGAACCAGCCCGGATGGGAATCGTTGTACCACTTGCCGCCGAACTTGATCACTCCGATGAACACCAGGCCGGCAACCGCGCCGAACACCCCGAGGGCCACCGCGTAACCCATCAGGACCCAGAACTCCCGCTTCTGGGTGACCGGCGGTGCCGCGGCCGGCCCCGACGAGATGCTCACGACGCGGACCCCGGCGGACCGGAATTTCCACCCCGCCACAGCCGCCAGCAACAGAGTGGACCACGCCGGTCAGCTACCTGGCACTTCAACGAGCCCTGGCTCGCCATTTCGCCTCCAGCCCCCGGCAGGTTCCGGGATGAGCGCACGATCGGGCCATCGCTTCCACCGCGACAGCATAGGGCCAGGCCGGAAACTGGTGTTGTCGCCGATCATCCCCAGGGCCAGCCGCCACTGAGCCGAGGGTTGCTGTGGGTTTGGGGCACGGGGTCGCCATAGTGTGCTCGACCTCGGATCGGAGCCGCCGAACCTCCCGGACGCCGACGAGCATGCACCGCGGACTGCGACCGTTTAGCCTGACGAGCTGCCTGTCTGGTCATCGAATAAGGCCACCACCATCTCAGCACGACGATGAGCGCGGGACCCCACAGATGGTTCACCCCTGTGGGGTGACGCTGCAGCGCAATCCGGTGATTACGGTTGCATTGTCATGGTTCGCGAATGTTCAGTTCTGGTTACGGGAGTTGGCACCAGTGAGCACATTTCCGCCCATCGCTGATTATGGGTTGCTGTCGAATTGTGAGCAGAGCTGCCTGGTTGCCCCTGATGGGTCGGTCGAGTGGTTGTGCCTGCCGCGCCCGGACTCGCCGAGTGTGTTCGCGGCGCTGTTGGACCGGGCCGCAGGTTCCTTCCGGTTCGGTCCCAGCAACGCCCACGTCCCGCAAAATCGTAGATACGTCCCGGGGACGATGGTGCTGGAGACGACCTGGCAGACTCCGACGGGCTGGATGACGGTGCATGACCTGCTGGTCATCGGCCCGATCCAAAGCGAGGGGCGGCGGGCGGACTACCATCGGGCGCCGACTGATTTCGGCGCGGTCGGTGCCCTGGTCCGGATCGCGACGTGCATCAGCGGCCGGGTTGAGGCGGTGGTGAACTGCGCCCCGTTGTTTGAGTACGGGACCGCTGGTGGCACGTGGAGCTATCAGGGCGACGGGTACCGCGCGATGACGATCACCCCCAAAGAGGGGAACTTGTCGCTTGAGCTGGCGGGCACCGTCCCGCTTGGCGTGCTGGGTGCCCGCGGTTACGGCCGCACCACCCTGACCCAGGGCCAGTCGGCGTTCGTGGTCTTGTCCTGGGGGGGCGCGAAGGTCCCGGCCAGCCAGGAGGAGGCTTTCACGGCGCTGAACACCACGGTCGACTTCTGGCGCGACTGGCTGAGCACGGCCAAGATCCCCGACCATCCGTGGAAGCCCTACATCGACCGCAGCGCGCTCACCCTCAAAGCGCTCAGCTACGCCCCCACCGGCGCCATCATGGCGGCGGCGACGACCTCACTGCCGGAAACACCCGGCGGGGCGCGGAACTGGGACTACCGGTTCACCTGGATCCGGGATTCGTCGTTCATGCTCCGGTCGCTGTACCGCCTCGGCTTCGACTGGGAGGCGATCGAGTATTTCGGTTTCATCATCGACGCCGTCAGCAGCGGTGACCTCAACCGGAACTTCGAGCTGCAGATCATGTACGGCATCGGCGGGGAACGCGACCTGACCGAGAAGACGCTCGACCACCTGTCCGGGTACCGGGGGGCGCGCCCGGTCCGAGTCGGCAACGGTGCCTGGAACCAGAAACAGCATGACGTGTGGGGGATGATTCTCGATGCCCTGTGCGTCCAGTTCCGCCAGGGAGCTGAGCAGATCGTGGCGCCGGTGTGGGAAGGGCTCGGCGGGTTCGTGGACGCCGCCCTGCAGCATTGGCATGAGCCCGATCAGGGGATCTGGGAGGTCCGCGGCGACCCCAAGCACTTCACCGCCTCCAAGGTGATGTGCTGGGTGGCGGCAGCGCGCGGCGCCGACCTCGCCGAAGAACGCGGCGACCAAGAACGCGCCAAGCGGTGGCGGGCAGGCGCGGAGAAGATCAAGGCCGAAATACTGGCCAAAGGCGTTTCTGACCGGGGGGTCTTCCGCCAGCACTACAAGACCGATGATCTCGATGCCTCGCTGCTGCTGCTGCCTATCATGGGGTTCCTGCCCCCCGACGACGAGCGGGTCAAAGCGACCGTGCTGGCCATCGCCGACGAACTGACCAAAGACGGCCTGGTCCTGCGCTACCGGGTCGAGGGAACCGACACCGGGTTCGAAGGCGAAGAAGGAACGTTCACCATCTGCTCCTTCTGGCTGGTCAGCGCGCTGGCCATGATCGGCGAAACTCAGCGCGCGCATGCCCTGTGCCAAAAGTTGCTGTCGTTCGCCGGGCCGCTTTATCTCTACGCCGAGGAGATCGACACAACAACTGGCCAGCACCTCGGGAACTTCCCCCAGGCATTCACCCACCTGGCCCTCATCGAGGCTCTGTTGCTCCTCATCGAGTCCGAGCCCGATGAGGGCTTCTCCTTCGCCGTATAAGGGCCGCGAACCCGTCAGCCCGTCGGCGAGCAGTTCGGCTTGAGGTGCGGGCCGGTTGCGAGATGTGAGTGGGTTGCGATCAGCTCGGCCGCGTGCTGGGCGTCGGCGAGCCAGGGGGCGTGTCCGGCGGGCACCTCATAGAGCCTGGCGCCGTGAATCTGGCCGATAGACGGTCGTGCGCGCTCGATGGAGAGGTACGGGTCGTCGGATCCGAGGATGAAGATCGTGGGTGTCGTGATCGCGGCGAGCTCTGCGCTGGTGAGGACACTCTCGGGGCGTGGGCGGCGGAACCGGTCGATCGCGTGCATGAGCGACGCCACGGTTCTCGCGTTCTCCGGCCGGCGCGCGGACAGGCGTAGCGCGTCGATCAGCGAGTCCGGCGCGGCCGCTACTTCGGCGGAGCCCTGCCCCTGGGCCAGCAGGGTGCGATAGACACGACGCGGGCTGGGTGAGCGCAAGACAGCGACGCCTAGTCCACGGACGGTCAATAGCGACAGCGGCATGCGCACGCGTACGCCCGGGAGCGCGACGGCGGGCTCTCCGATCGCGATCACCTCAGAGATCCGCCCGGAACCGGCGGCTATGTGCCACAGCGCGAACATGCCACCAAGCGAGTGGCCGATCACCGGCACCTCGTCGAGCCCGAGTGCGTCCAGGATGTCCTCGATCAACCGGCGGGCGTGCTCGCGCACCTGACCGCGCCGGAAGGCGACCGGGTCGGACAGGCCGTGACCGGGAAGGTCCACGGCGAGCAGCCGGAAATGACTGAGCTTGGTAAACAACGGCGCCCAGATGGCGGCGCTCTCCGACACGCCGTGGAGCATGACAACCGCCGGGCCGCGTCCATGCGAGAGCACTCGTACCCGCAGGCCTGTCTGCGCGAGTTCGACGAAGAACTCCTCGACGTCCGCGCCGACGGTGGCAAACAGGTTCCTTTCCGCGTCGTGGATGCGCTGCTCGAGATTCCCGATCGCCCGGGCTTGATGGTTCATGACTTCTCTTTCTTGGGGCTTGCCGTCATGGCCGCCAAGTTGGCGAGCCACGCTCGTACGGTCCGCTCGTCCTCGCCGCTGAGATCCGCGAGCGCAGCGCGCTCCACCGCGCGTACTCGGCGCGCTGCCGTCTCCAGGCACTTGCGGCCTCGCGTCGTCGGGCGCACAAGCACGACCCGTTGATTCCTCACGCTGCGCTCAACCAGCCCCGCCGCCTCCAGGCTGAGGACGGACGTGTGCATCGTCTGCCTCCTGACCTGCGAGATGCGGGCCAACTCGGAGGTGGACAGCTCGGGCCTGGTCCTGAACACGCTCAGGATCCCGTAGTCCTGCGCAGACAGCCCGAGATCCTCCAGTTCGCTGTCCAGCAGCGCCCGGAAGTGCTGGTGCGCGAGCCGGAACAGGTAGCCGAGATCCGCGTCCGGAGGAGGGAGTCGCTGCGCTGATGTTGTCAGTCTTTCTGACATAGTTGGCATCTTATGAGTTGTCAGTCGATCTGTCAACTAAGCGTCACCAGGCGGCGCAGCCGAGCGTTTTGGGCCTGAGGTGATCCCGTACAACGGCTGGTGCCAGCGCGACAGCTCGCAGTGCGGTGAGTGACATCCCCGGCAAGCTGCGCCGGGAAAGCGGCGGAGCCGAGCACTGGACGGCTCACGAGGTGGCGGATGCGGGCCGTTCGGTCAGGTCAGGATGCGAACCAGTCGCCAAGCGGCGGCCGCGCGCCGAGTGCGGTGAAGTCGCCGTCGTCGCGGATCGCGGTTGCCGCCTGGGCCATCGCCGTGACAGCGGCCCACGTCAGGGCACCGCCGACGCTGACACGCTGGGCGCCGGCCTGGGTGATATCGGTAAACGAGAGCCCTGGCACCGCGAGCACGTTGACTGGCTTGGACACCGCTCCGCACACCACCTGGATCTCCTCGGTGCTGCGCAGCCCGGGTGCATACAGCACGTCCGCGCCGGCGTGCTCGTACGCCTGCAGCCGGGCGATGGTGTCGGCGAGGTCGGGATTGCCGCGGATATGGTTCTCGGCCCGAGCTGTCAGCATGAACGCGAAGCCCAGTCCGTGGGCAGCCTCCGCCGCCGCGGTAATCCGCTCGGTGGCGTGCGGCAGATCGTAGATATAGCCGCCGCCGTCATAGTCCTCGATCGAGCCGCCGACCGCGCCCGCCACGGCGGCGCGCTCGATAGCCCGTGCGGCGCTGGCCGGGTCCGGGCCGTAGCCGTTCTCCAGGTCGGCCGACAGCGGAAGCTCGGTCGCCTGGTCCAGCACGGTCACATGCCCGATCACCTCGTCGAGCGTGACATTGCCGTCAAGCCGGCCAAGGGTGAACGCAAAACCGGAACTCGTGCTCGCGAGTGCCTTGAAGCCGAGCGCTGCCAGCGCCCGCGCCGACCCGGCATCCCAGGGGTTGGGGATGACAAACGGCGCACCCGCGTGCAAGGCGGCGAATGCCGCCCCCTTCTCCAGCTGAGTCCTCATCGGCACGCAGCCTACCTCCCGCACGGCGGCGCGGATTTAGGGCATATCCATAGATCATCCACCAGCCAATGATCTTCTTTGAATACGGGCTCGAGCTCCCATCCGCTGTCCCATTTCGGGTATCGCGGGCGGCCCCTACGCCACGGTGGCCACGGGCTTCACCCGTGGCGGGTGGTCACGGAGGGGGTGTCGCATCGATACTTGAAGACGTGGACCCGCTTGCGTCGCTGCGTTCGGTGGGCGGGCGACTTGCCCCGCCGATGGAGGCGATGGCCCAGAGCATCGCCGAACGCGTCATCAGCCTGGTCCTGGACGTGGTGGATCTGAACGCGGTGCTGGACCAGGTCGATATCGAAGAAATTCTCGACCGGGTCGACATGAACCGCCTGCTCGCCCGGGTAGACGTGAACCAACTGCTGTCCACGGTCGATTTGAACCAACTGGTGGGCAAGGTCGACATCACCGCGATCGTCGCGCAGGTGGACGTGAACCAGATGGTGCAGCAGGTCGACGTGAACGAGGTGATGAGCAAGGTCGACATGGACGCCGTGGTGGACCGGGTGGACATGAACGGCATCGTCGAGCGCATCGACCTCGACGCGATCGTCGAGCAGACCGATCTGGGCTCCATCATCGCCAAGTCCTCCAGCGGGGTCGCGAGCGGTGTAGTCGACGCGGTCCGCAGCCGGACCGTCGGGATCGACGAGTCCATCGCCCGCGTGGTGGCGCGCCTTCGCCGGCGCACCTACACCGGCCCGCCCGGCCCGCCTGCCGGGCTGCGGGCCACGGCAGCATCATGACCGCGCGGACGGGCGGAAGCATGCCCGCCCCTCCTCCGGCCGTCGCCCAGGAGACCCTGCAAGGGCACTACGCGGGTTTCGCGTCGCGGTTCGGCGCGTTCGTGGTGGACCTGGTCGTACTCACCGGGATCTTCATGCTGGTCCTTGCCGCCATCAATTTCGCCGCCAGAATCGTGACCGGCCAGGACGTCGCTTTTAACAGGGGTAACCTCTGGGTGGTCATCGCGTATCTGATCTGGGGCTTCATCTACTTCGCCCATTTCTGGGGCCTGAACGGCCGGACCGCCGGCATGGCGCTGTTCGGCATACAGGTCCTGACGGATGAGGGCGGCGACGTCAGCGGGCGCCGGGGGATCCGGCGCACGCTCGCGTTCCCGCTGAGCTTCCTGATTCTCGGGCTGGGATTCCTGGGCATCCTCCTGGGTGACCAGCGCCGGGCGCTGCACGACGTGATGGCTGGGACGGTAGTCGTCTACTCCTGGGATGCGCGGGCGGCGCGGCTGCGGTTCCTGTCCCGGCCTCGATACTCCGCCCCGCCCATCACCGCCGCCCCGTCCGAATCGCCTGGCCTGCTCGGCTCGCCTGGCTACCCAGCACCAGGTGGCTCATCCGGTCCGCAGGCCCACTAACGCGGGCAAGTTCCTTGGAGGTGATCTGGTCCCGTGGCGCGGGCAGGTCAAACAGCGGGTCGGCCTGCGGGGTTCCTGGATACCGCCGCGTCTGCAATCGGCAGTGAGATCACTTATCACGGCATCGGCCCACCCTCACAGCCATAGGCGGGGGCAGCAGGATCGCGTAGCTCCCTGTCAAGATCACCAGCGCGGCGCACCATGGGTGCACTACGCGACCTGGACGGTCGGCGGCGAGTCGAGCGGGCGGAGTTCGTCGGCATAGCTGACCGGCACGCGGCGCATCACACCGTCGTCATCGATGGTGTACTGACCGAGCCGCCACAGCGGGGGTGAGTAGGCGTGCAGGGAGATGGTCTGCTCAGCCTCATCGGTAAGCCGGTGAATGTGGTCAGGCCCAAAGCAGAACGAGCAGCCTTGGGCGACGACCCTCTGCACGTGCATGCCCCCGATACGGGGGTTGGACTCCACGAGCGCGCCGCGCACCACACGAACCGCGCCGGATGAGACGTCGTGGTCGTGCCAGCCCGTGTCGTTCCCGGGAGACCAGCAGATGAGCCAGATATCTATGTACTCATCGCGGTGGATCGAGGCGTAGTGCCGCTGGCCGCCGGCGTAGGCAACCTGATTGCTCCACAGATCCGGGCGGCCGGCCAGGTTCTCGACGAGTTCAGCTAGTTCGCGCTGGTCGAGATACCGGGCGGGGAGCGCGGAAATGGTCATTGCGTCACTCCTCTCTGCTGCTGGACGGTCAGATCCTGGCCTCGGGAACCAGCCGGTCACCGTGAAGCAGCCGGGCCGGGTTCGTCACGCGGATGGCGTGGCGGGCAGCGTCGCCAAGGCCAAAATCGGGGTGCGGTTGCGCATACGGCCGGTCCGAGCCAAATACGAGCACGTCAACGCCGAGCACACGCAGTACGGAGTCGACAGCACGGTTGCCGTAGCTGGATGTTTCAACGAACGTGCACGGATCGACCACACCGCGCGCCAGCGGGCCGGTGCCGCCACGGGCGGCCAGGCGCTCGCCATGCAACGGCCCAAGACCTGCCAGCGCTGTGAAGCAGACCCGTAGCCGGGGATAGGCCGCCCGGCCATAGGCGCGGAACGCGAACCACGCCGCGTGCATTTGCTGAACATAGGGGACGAGGGCGGCCCACCATGACGGGCCGGCCGCCCCTGCCGCCGGGCCAGGATGGATGAAGAGCGGGAGGTCCCGGTCGGCGAGCACGTCGAGCAATGGGCTGCACCTGCGGTAGCCGGGCTCATCGGCAACCGCGGTCGCTGGCAGCTGAAGCCCGACAAGCCCGCGGTCGAGCTGCTTGGCGAGGCCAGGTGCGTCGATCACCGTCAGGCAGGCTGCGGCCCAGCCCGCAAACGGGGCGCCTAGCCCGGTCACCCCCCGGTGGTAAGCGTCAAGGAGCGGTTCGGCGTCCTCAGGCACCAGGTACTCGATGCCGAGCGGGCTTGACAGTCCGATGACCACGCGGCCAACGCCATCGCGGGCCGCTTGTGCTGCCCGCCGTCCGACGTCGTGATCTGCCGGATTCACCGCGAAGGGCGGTTCGCCGGAGGTGAGCAGCGTCCAGCCATCGAGCCGCGGTGGCTGTGATCGCCGCCGCAACTCCTCGACGAGCAAGTCCGGCCAGACGTGCTGGTGGATATCGACGTGCACGGTGCTCATCCGCTCATTGCTGGGCCGGTCGCCAGGCGCGTTACATGGAGGCCGAAGTCAGTACGGCACAAACTGAATCCGGTTACTGAAGCGGTTCACTTATACGATTCAGTGAACCGCTTCAGTAGGTGCTGCGTCAAGAGCATCGACCGCTTGCATGCCGCTGAGCGCAGAAGCTGCCGTTAGGCTTTGTCACGGCGCGGCGAGCTGGCACAGCGGTCGCGACAGCTAGGCTGGCAAAGCCTTGGACCCTAGACTGGAAACGGTGCCGCAGCAACGCAAGCGCGCGACAATCCGCGAGGTGGCAGAGGCGACAGGGCTGTCACCCGCCGCTGTTTCGTATGCCCTGCGAGGTATCCAGACCTCCGAGGAAACGCAGGAGCGCGTGCGCCGCGCAGCAGGTGAGCTTGGTTACAACGTTGACCGCATCGCCCGTGCCCTGGCCAGCGGCCGGACCGGCACAGTAGGGCTGCTCTTCGGTTCGCTGGAGGATCTGTGGCAGCAACTGCTCGGCGTCGGCATCGGCAGCGCGCTACTGGCCCGTGACCATTACGCCCTGCTCGTGGACGCCGCCGGCGACCCCGAACGGCAGCTGCTTCTTGCGCACCAGCTCCGGGACCAGCGGGTGGATGGTCTCATAGTGCAGCCTCTCGACCCGTCGGATGAGAGATGGTCACAGCTGGCGGAGAGCCTTCCCATCGTCTCAATCGGCGACTCGCTGCACGGCGGACTGGCTGCCGGCGAGGTGGTGTTCGACAACCGCTCTGGGGTCACACTCGCCCTGGAGCATTTGCACAAGCTGGGCCACCGGAGGATCGGTGTGCTGACCCCGACCCAGCCAAGTACACCGGATCGCCCGGCCGACATCCACGTCATCGCAGAAGCCGAGCGGCTCGGCCTCGACGTGAGCATTGTCAGCTCACCGCCCGCGCTCACGGCAGCAACCGAGGTAGCGCATGAAGTCTTCTCGAAGTCCGACCGGCCAACGGCGCTGTTCTGCTTCGCCGACTCCATCGCTTACGGCGCTTACGCGGCCGCCCGTGAACTCGGTTTGCGCATCCCCGACGAGGTATCGATCTCCGGGTACGATGACCATCCGATGTCCGCGCTGCTGACACCGGCGCTCACCACGATGGACTGGAATGTCGACCGAATCGTCCGCGCCGCCGTCCGGCTCGTCCTCGCGGCTATCGAGCGAAAGCCCTACCGCCGCCGCACCGTCCAGCCACCGCACCTGCGCGAGCGCGGCTCCACGGGACCGCCATCGGTGAGCAGATAAAAGAAGGCACCGACGACTTCAGCAGCCAGGTCATCGAGACCAGAAGCGAGCCGGCCACCCGCCGCAGCAGCCTCGGTCGTGATCCGGGCAGATACCCAACGTTACGTCGTGCCAGGAACCGTCCCGTCCCCATTTGACCGCCACTGCCGCCCCGCCGTTAACCGGCACCCATCCGGGCCGGACACACCCGGCCCGGGCACGGTCGCCAGACCCTAGAAACGTCCGCCTCCTGCCGCGTGAGCGTGACATGCTCTCCGAAACGGCAAGGGCACGCGGTGTCTCGCTGTCAGAGTTCATCCGGTCCAGCGCGATGTCGATCGCGAGCGGTCTTGCCGTGAGCAGCGAGTGTCCATGACTCGTCTGCGCGTCGGCGATTACCTATAACAAGCATGTTATGGTGAGTGAGACTCATGCGGGTTGTCGCGTACCTGCCAGAAGCTGAGCAGGAACGGACCGCACTGCCAAAGGCAGAGCGGGCTGCCCTGATCAACGCCGACGCCGAACTCGGCGCCTATGGTCCGCTGCTTGGCTACCCGCACACCAGTGCGGTGCGCGGTGCCCAGGGATTACGGGAACTTCGGCCCAGGGCTGGGCGTAGCGCCTACCGGGCGCTGTACCGGCAGGTCGGGAAGGTGTTCGTGGTTGCGGCAGTCGCGCCGGAAGCTCAGTCGGACCCGCGAGGATTCGGCCGGGCCGTGCGGCAGGCTCAGGAGCGGCTGGCAAAGGTGGAGGAAGACTGATGCCAAAAGTGTCAGAACTGAAGACGGCGGCCCAAATCGCTGCCGAGGAGCTTGCCGATCCGGAGATACGCCGCGAGCATGATCGGACAGCCTTCGCGCACGCGGTCGCTATGCGCGTGATCGGCTACCGGATCAACAACGGCCTTTCGCAGACTGGGCTTGCCCGCCTGCTGGGTATGCACCAGCCCGCGATTGCGCGCCTGGAAGCCGGTGATCACGAGCCATCGCTGGCTACCCTGTCCCGGCTAGCTAGGGTGCTCGAGGTCGAATTCCACATTGACATCACCCCGGACGCCTTCCAGTTGCGCGACACTGCCTGAACCGCGCCGCCGGAGACGCGCCGTAGGCGCCGCTGGGTCATGCAAGCACGGACGAAACATTGCTGCTGGCCTAAAGAGGCAGCCTGGTCCGGTGTTCATTGAGCGCGACCTGGCGCCAGGGGCCAGGGCCAACAGGCGCTGTCCGCCATCACCGGCAACGACCGAGCGAGCCGCAGCTCAACTGGCATAGAGCCGTTCCGCGCGCTCGATGCCGTATCGAGCTGCCGGTCTGGCATTGTCGCGCCCGGGCAGGGCGGGGAAGATCGCTGCATGACTCGCCACCAGCTCGACCCGTCACCGTCGACGACAGTAGACGTGTTCTCGTGTGACCTGCCGCCGGTACTGACCGTCGACCCCGGCGACACGATCGTGCTGCGCTCACTGAACGCGTCCGGGCACCTGCAGCCGCAGACATTCCCTGGCGAGAAGGTGCCGACGATGGCCGGTAAGAGGCGCAACGGCCATTGCCTGACAGGGCCGATCGCTGTCCGCGGTGCGGTGCCCGGCGAGGTGCTTGCGGCGCGCTTCATTTCTCTGCGGCCTGATTCCTGGGGCTACACCGTCGCCGCGGGCCGGGACACCCCGCTGACCAGGCGGCTCGGCCTGCACGAGAATCCGCCTGCCTGGCTGCTCTGGCAGATTGACGCCGACGCGGGACTAGCGACCAGCGACCGCGGGCACACGGTGCGGATAGCCCCGTTCCACGGCGTGACTGGCGTCGCCTGGGACGAGCCAGGCGAGCACTCCACCATCCCGCCCAGGGCCGTCGGCGGCGGCAACATCGACTGCAAGGAACTGGTCGCCGGATCGATCCTGTACCTGCCGGTTGCCGTGCCTGGTGCGCTGCTGAGCATCGGCGACGGCCACGCCGCCCAGGGCGACGGAGAGGTGGCGGGGACCGCTATCGAGTGCGGTATGACGACCGAGCTTCAGCTTGAGCTTGTCACGAACCGGCCAGTTCCAGGAGTGCACGCGGAGACTCCCGCTGGCCAGATCACCTTTGGCTTCAGCCCGGATCTCAATGCGGCAATGGGCGATGCGCTCGACGCGATGCTGAGCTGGCTGCAGGCCAGCTACGGAGTGGGCAAGGCAACGGCGCTGGCGTTGGCCAGCCCGGTACTCGACCTGAGGGTCACGCAGGTGGCGAACCAGTCCTGGGGCGTTCATGCGCTGCTTCCGGCGGGCGCGATCAGCTGACAGGAGGGGTCGTTCGACGCTGAAGACTCGTTCCGGCTAGCACCGCTGGGGCAGTCCGAAGAAACTGTGACGCTCCTGCAATGCTGCACATATGTCCTTCCCGCCCAGCACGTCTGCCGAGGACGTCATCGGCCAGCCAGCACGCGCCCAGTTCGAGGCGTTCCTCGACGAGCACCGCAGCGATCTCAACCATTGCCTGGACGGGCTGACCGAGGAGCAAGCACGCCGATCGCTGGTGCCGTCCCGGACCACGCTCCTCGGCCTGGTAAAACACGCGACCTTCGTCGAGAAGGTCTGGTTCGACGAAGCCATCACCCGACGGCCGCGCGCCGAGATCGGCATCCCCGCAACACCAGACGAGTCGTTCATTCTCGACGACACCGACACGATCGCTTCCATCCGCCAAGCGCACCGCCAGGCCTGCGAATCCTCACGCCGCGCGACCGCATCCCTGGGCTTGGACGACATGGTCTACGGCAACCGGCGCGGCCCGCTCCCGCTGCGCTGGGTCTACCTCCACGTGCTGCGTGAGCTTGCCCAGCACTGCGGCCACGCCGACATCCTCCGAGAGCAGATCGTCAATCACGAGCCGCCCCCATGACCGCACCGCAGGCAGACACTTGCCCTTTGGTTTATGCGGCAGACGGCACGCGGCCCGGGGGAGCCGCTATGACGGCAATAACACTGTCAAGGTCCGGCTGACATCGATTGCACCGGCGACCCCAGGGCCACCCCTGTCCATTCGGCTGGCCACTTGACGTGCGACGCATCGGCTTCGCTTGACCCGCGACACTAGGCAGCCAATCCACACCTGTGACCGCTACCGGCCGTGACGGGCACCCGATCGCGCCCCTCTGAGCCCGGAGTGAGATTCAATGACGACATGACGGAGATAGCTGATCTGCCAGCCGTTGCCAGGGCGTCTGTTGCCGCCCTAGCGGGCTACACCGATCGGGACTGGCAGCAGGTGCCAGCTGCCGACCTGCAGTGGAGTTGCTGGCAGACCGCGTTGCACATGGTTGATTGTCTCTACTTCTACGCGATGCAGGTCATCTACGGCGACCCGGACGGATACCTGTGCACCGAGCTTGCCCTCGACGACAGCGCCTCGCCGCCGAGGCTGCTGGCCGCTCTCAGCGCGCACGCCGAGCTGCTGCACCGCATTGCGCGGTCCGCTGACCCCGACCTGCGCGCGCATCACAACTATGGTGTCTCGGACGCAGCGGGGTTCGCCGCGATGGGCGTCGTGGAGACGTTGATCCACACCTTCGACGTGGTGCGCGGGCTGAACCCCGCGGATTCGTGGCGACCGCCTGCCGCGCTTGCCGCGCCGGTGATCCCCCGGCTGTTTCCGCATGCTCCCAGCGGCGACCCAGCCGATGTGCTGCTCTACTGCTGCGGCCGCGCCGCCCTAGACCAGTTGCCACGGCAGACAGAAGAATGGCAGTGGGACGGGACGGTCAGAACCTAATCCGGGCCGAGCGCGGACGAAAGCGGAAGACGCGGCTCGACCCGCAACGAACGCTGCCCACATACACCGCACTCTCATCGGCACGACCGATATGGCCTCACCCGAGACCCGGGCACAAGGAGTGAACCTGCGGCCGCGCGCCCTGTAACGCATCAAGTGAGGCGAACGCGCCTGGCGGAGGAAGCGACTGCGGCGGTGCCGGGATCGTGCTTGTCTGTGGGTTCCCAGATGAGGGATTCGATGGGCCCGTTGAACCAGTGTCCGGCCGGGCATCTGATCATGGCGCTTTCGAGGGGCCCATCGGTTGAGCGCAGGGTGAACCGGCTCCTGACTTCGGCGGGCAGCCCGCATCGTGCGGCGCCGTTCTGGTCCAGGTAGGCGGGGCAGTCAAGGAACATCATCGTGGCCTCCATTAATCACAGAGCGGGGTGCCTTGCGTCCCAGGTCGACTACGACCAGGCGCAGCTCGCTGGTGTAGCGCCTCCCGTCTTGGTCGGCTAGCCAGCAGTCGTCGGGCCCGGGGGAGCATCTCGGTGAACCGCACCGGCCGGCCGGGGTAGTCGGCGGCGGAGCTGGCGGCACAAGATCCGGGTGAGGACGGGGCTGTCGAAGTCGATGTAGACGGGCTTGGTCTCGCTGGGGGACAGGGCGAAGACCCGTCGCGGCAGGCCGCGGTCGCGTGCCGAGGTCGCGGCGGTCTCCGGGCGGACTGGTCCCTGTTCCGCCGGGATGTCCCAGGTTTCCCGCCCGGGCCCGCCGCCGCGGTTCCGGTCTGGCTCCGGCCGGTCGGCCTGCAGCCGGCGTCGCAGGCACATGCGTGGTGTGCGGTGATGCGATCGGCGCTCAGCGGGCCGGGTGGCACGGCACCGGCATCGCTGCCGTTGCCGTTGCCGTTGCCGGGGTAGGAGGCTGTGCAGGGCATTGCGCTGATCCTCTCGGTCCGTTTCGCAGAGCTTTTCGCGGGCTCAATCGATGAGGCTGGGGACGGCTCGTGCTGCCGGGCCGTCCGCGGCCTGCGGTGAGCCGGGCACGGAAGCTTCCGGCGCGGGCTCCGGCTGGGGGACATCGGCGGGACGCGCCCTGGCTGAGGTGGTCCTGGGCGCATGGCGGGCCGCGGCCGGCAGGGCGCAGGTCACGGAGTCCAGCAGGCGATGGCCGGCGCGGAAGTAGCCTGCGGTGGGCCGGGCGCGCTGAGAGGGGATGAGTTCGAGGGCGGTGCGTGCGCCGGGCCAGCGGTCGATGTGAAGCCTCATGAGCAGCGGCTTGCGCAGTGGCCCGCGGGCCAGGTGGACCTGGATCGAGCAGGTGCCGGTGTCGCGGTCGGCCTCGATCGGCCCGCGCCACAGGCCGTGGCCGGGGTGCGGTTCGCCGTCCTGCCCGGTGCGCTGCCAGCTGTCCAGGGCGGTCAGGCAGTCGTCGAACGGGATGTCCACGATCCGCCGGAAAATCTGGCTCTTCGGTCCGTGGATGTCGAGTTCTCGTCTCATGCCTGACCCCTCCGATAGCGACCTGTTCCACGGTGTACGCAGGCGCTGGACAACCTCTGGACTCCTCGTGGAACGTGCGAGGGAGGCGAAACCACCTGCCTATTCAGAGGCTGTCGGCGGCAAGAAAATACTGATCACGGCGCGGCAACCGAAAATTTGACCGGATTCGAAGCTGCTCGAGCGATGGATGACCGCTATTTGGACGAACTATGAGCGCCGCTCGCCGGAGCTGAACAAGAGCGTATTGATCCGGTCACGTTCGGGGATTGGCATTACGAGTCCCAATCGAGCGGCCTGCGCGATGAGGTCACTTGTGAGATGACCTGCGCGGACATGATCGCGATTGTCCAGCGACGCGAAGGCGTCCTCGATGAGGTAGACCACTCGTTCTGGGGCAAGTTGGTCTGGGTGTTGAACCGGCCTCGCGCGTGCCAAGGCCGCGGCCGCGTCCGTGGTGCGGCCGCTGAGTCGTGCCGCACGGGCTTGCCTTGGCGACAATACTCGCAGGGTGAAGTCGCGGTCGTGGCCTTCGATCGCTGAGATGGCGGTGTCGAGAACGTGGCCAGCCCGTGTGATGTCGCCTTGTTCGATCAGGACGTCTGCCAGCAGGGCCGCGCACCGGCCCCAGTTGTACGCATGGCCGGCGTCGCGGCTAATTCGTAGCGCACGTGCTGCCTCGGCGGCTGCCGTGACCAGATCGCCCCTGGCCCAAGCCAGGGCGGCCAGGCCCTCATGACTGCGCGATTGACTTCGCCCGGACCCGAGTTCGCGCGCGGCGACGAGCGATTTCTGGAGCAGGCTTTCGGCATCCAGATAATTCCCGGATTCTATGGCGAGGAAGCCGAGTGCACGCTGCAGAAAGGATGCGAGGTGCCGGTCGCTGGCTACTTCCAACGCTGGCCTGAGCAGCTCGCGGGCGCGTTTGGGATCGCGGAACCGGTAGGTCTCGGCGAGCGACAGCGTCGCGCTGGTGATCACCACCGGTCGGCTGGCCCAGCCCCAACGAGCAGGGCCGTCCGGCGCCAAGCTGGCTAGATCGATGGCCTCATGCAGTCGCTCCAACGCCTGCGCTTGCGAGTCGCCCCACATCGATACGTCGCCCTCGACCGCCAGGGCCAGCGCTTGTAGCGTCGGGGCGCCCGCCTCGGCGGCGAGCTGGGCCGCCGAGCGGGCGAGAGCAACGGCGGCGTCAGAGTCGCCCGCCGCCTCAGCGAGTATCGCGGCACCGGCGGAAGCGGCCGCCCGTAGCAGCGGCGGCAACGTCTTGTCGCCGCTCGCGTTGAGCCGTTCGGTCAGGTGCCGGTATCCCTCCTCGATATGGCCGAGGTCCCACCACAGGGGCAGGCAGTCGATCGCCAAGGTAAGTGCCGCCTCGCTGGAGCCGGTCCCGCTCAGGTGATCCAGGGCGGCCCGGATTTCCACTGCTTCCTCTGCCAGCCGAAACGCGGTCGCTTCACCGGCGGCCGTGTGCGCGGCACGCCCAGCCTGCTCGGCTACCAGACAGTAGTACCGCGCGTGCCGCGCCCGATCGGCATGCGCGGCCTCGGCATCAGTGGCGAGGCGCTGCGCCGCGTACTCGCGAATGGTCTCGAGCAACCGGTACCGGGGTTGCTGCCGGGCGCCGGCGCGAACCACGAGGCTCTTATCCACTAGCGCGGCAAGTGCAGGCAGGCACCCGCCGCCCGGCAGGGGCGCGACCGCCTCTATCGCGTCCAACGGTGCGCCCGACGCGAAGATGGAGAGCGCTTGAAGTAGCTGTCGTTCGGGCTCCGGGAGTGCTGCGTAGCTCCACTCGATCGCTGTACGCAAGCTTCTGTGGCGCTCGGGGCCGTGCCGGGTGGCGCCGACGAGCAATTCCAACGAGCGATCGAGCCGTTCCAGCAGGGCGCGCAGGGTCAGTGTCTTCGTCCACGGTGCAGCGAGTTCGAGCGCGAGCGGAAGACCATCCAGACGACGGCAGACTCCTGCTAGCGCGGCAGCGTCGCGATCGGCTACCGAGAACCCGGGATTCGCCGCCCTGGCTCGGTCGACGAACAGGCGCACGGCGTCAGACGCCAGCACATCTTCCATGCTGGCGTCAGGCAACTGTGCCGGCAGTGTCAGGGGCGGTACCGGAAACTGCCGTTCGCCCTCGAGGCCAAGCGGCTCGCGGGAGGTGGCGAGGACGGCAACGCCTGGCGCGGAGGCCAGCAGCGCAGCAATGTCGGGTACCGCGTCCAGCACATGCTCGACGTTGTCCAACACCAGCAGTACCCGGCGCCCAGCGAGTTGCACAGCGAGCGAGGCGACTGCGGCCAGGTCCGGGCGGACGCGAAGCCGGCACGCATCGGCGATCGCGGTGCCGACCAGCCTTGCAGCGCGCACCGGCGTTAGGTCGACGAATGCGACTTCAAGTTCGCCTGCGGCACGAACCACGGTGCCGGCTTCGAGCGCCAGCCGGGTTTTCCCGCTGCCGCCAGGGCCGGTGAGGGTGACCAGCCGATGCGAACCGAGCATCTGCAGCACCGACTCGAGCTCCCGTTCCCGGCCGACGAAGCTCGACAGCGCCACGGGCAGCGCCGGCAGGGCGTCCGCAATGACCGGCGGGGCCGCAGCGGCCAATGACGGTTCCTGTCGCAGCACCTCAAGATGCAGCTTCCGCAACGCTGGACCGGGGTCCACGCCCAGCTCGTCAGCGAGCCCTAGCCGAATCGTCTCGTACACGGCGAGCGCATCCGCCTGCCGTCCTGATCGATACAGCGCAAGGATCCGCAACTCGGCCAGCCGTTCGCGAAATGGGTGGGCATCCGACAGGTCCAGCAGGTAACCCAGCGCCCGATCAGGCCGTCCGAGCGCAAGCTCGACCTCAGCGGCAGCTTCGGCCGCGGACAACCGCGCCTCCTGCAATCTGGCGGAAGCCACCGACGCGAACTGCTCGGCAGCGAAGTCGAGCAACGGCGCGCCGCGCCATTCGCCCAATGCCTGGCCGAGCAGCCAGGAAGCCGCTGACAAATCACCGGCCTCACGGGCTGCGCCTGCCTTGGCGATCAAGGCGTCGAAGCGCATCAGGTCGCACTCGTTCTCGCTGACCATCAGCCGATAGCCGTGGGAAGAGACAAGGCGCTGGCCGCTTGCGCGCGGGGGCCGGTCTGGCTCCAGGATGCGCCGCAGGTCCGACACGTAGCCCTGCACCAAGTTGACCGCCGACGCAGGGGCAGTTTCACCCCAGAGCGCGTCGATCAGCCGCTCGACGCTGACGGCCTCGTTTGCCGAGAGAAGGAGCACCGCCAAGACCGCTCGCCGTTTCCCGCCGCCCGACAAGATCATCCGCCGGTCGTTGCTGACCTCGAACGGTCCCAGCAGCCGGAACTCCAACTGGTCCATGACATCGCCTCGCCTAAGCGTTGGCCGCTCGAAAGCCAAGCTGCGTCACAGTCCAGCCGAAGAACAGAGCGAATCCAGAACGCCCGTTCACTGTAACGTTGAGTATGTCGATCCCGCCGATCCATCCAGGTCAGAGGGGGTGGCACCGGTGGAAGGGGACTGGCGATGGTCCAGGTAAGGCGGTTGGGTCAGCAGGACTGGAAGACGCTGCGCGACGTGCGCCTGGCCGCACTTGCCGACGCGCCCCACGCCTTCTGGGCGACGTTCCAGGAGGAGTCCCGCTTCGAGCAGGACCAATGGCGACGTTTTCTGGAGGCCGCCGCGTGGTGGACGGCAAGCCGCAACGATCGCGTGGTCGGCGTCGTCGCCGTTCTGCGCCGCGGCGAAACCCTTGACGAGGCAGAGCTGATCGCGATGTGGGTTGCCCCCGGCGAGCGCAGACGTGGGACAGCGGCACGGATGCTGCAGGCTGCCTGCGAGTGGGCTAGGACAGCCGGAACGCAGACCCTCACGCTATGGGTGACCGACGGTAATGACCCCGCCAAGCGCCTGTACGAATCATGGGGATTCCAGGCCACCGGCGAACGGGCCGAGCTGCCACACACCGCAGCTACTGGTGAAGAGCGGATGCAGCTGCGATTGTCCGATCCCATTCGTACCGGAAGTTAGCACGCACCACATAGCTACATCTGACCACGAATTCGCAGGTAGAAGCCTAGTTTCAGAGTTGGCTGCCCGGCCTCGACGCGTCGCTTCAGGGCGAACACCTCCGCTGCGGCCCGGTCCACCACAGCGCTGGCGATGGTCGGTGCCATGTCAGCGGCCCTCGAACAGGGCGGCGTACCGGGCCAGGTAGAGCGGCCATCCCTGGTCACCGTGGACGCCGTCGCGGACCGACTGCCAACCGTGACCGTGCCGGTCGAGGTGGCGGTGCTCCAGTTCGACCCGGGTGCGGTCCGGTCCCTCGGCCACGAACCGGACCTCGACCTCGCTAGTCAGCTCCGGGTCGGTCTCGACCTGCCATTGCGGGCCGATGTCCCAGCTGAATATCACGCGGGCTGGTGGCTCGTAGGCCAGGATCCGCGCCCACCGGCACTCGCTGCCGTCGACGGCGCGGTCGTAGATGTGCCCGCCGGCGCGGGGCTCGAAGACTGTCTCGGCGATCGCGGCCGCGAGCAGGTTGTGCTCCGGCGGCTTGAAGTCGCCGAACCTCTCGGTGAACACCGTGAAGGCCTGCTCGACCGGCGCGTTGACCACCACCTGCTTGCGGACAACGGGGACCTCGGTTCGGGTCATGAACTCTCCTCCGTCGCTTGTTCGGCAACATCCACGTAGCTGGCCAGGGCCCTCTGCCAGAAGGTGTCGAGCTGATCGCGCAACGCGGCCACTGCCGTCGGATTGAGCCGGTAGACACGTCTGGTGCCGACCGCGCGTTCACTGACCAGGCCGGCGTCCTTGAGGACCTTGAGGTGCTGGGAGACCGCCGACCGGCTGACCGGCAGCTCCGCGGCCAGTTGTCCCACCGCCTGCGGCCCGTCCGCCAGGCGGCTGACGATGGCGCGCCGGGTGCCGTCCGCCAGCGCGCCCCAGCCGTCACTTGCTCGGTCAGGATCCACTAACGGTTAGGATTCACTAACGGAGCGGCTGGCGTCAAGGTCCCGCCCGAGATGGGCGTTAGGTCACTGCCTGCATGCAGATGCTCGCGCTGACCGGCTACCCCGCCCGCTGGCGGGAACCAGGCGCCTACGTTGACGGTACCTACTTGACGGCCGGTTAGCTTAGGCTTAGCCTGGAGTCTGGTGACACACTAACCGGCCGGCAAGTAGGTTGAGGGACTGGGCGGCCCATGCCCTGCCCGTTCACCAGCGACGCCGGCCGGCCTCTGGGGAAACTTGATGCCTGATAGTCCCGGTTCCGCGGCCGTCACTGAGGCGGGCGAGATCAGCAAGGCAGAGCATCGCAGGATCCTGGTGATCCTCGGGGCGCTGATGCTCGGCATGTTCTTGGCGGCACTCGACCAGACGATCGTTGCCACGGCACTGCCGACGATCGCGGGCGACCTGCATGGCCTGAACCACCTGTCCTGGGTGGTGACCGCCTACATTCTCACCGCGACGATCTCGACCCCGCTGTGGGGCAAGCTCGGTGACCTCTACGGCCGGAAGAAGCTCTTCCAGGCGGCGATCGTGATCTTCCTTATCGGGTCGGCGCTGTCCGGGCTGTCGCAGAGCATGGCCCAGCTGATCGGATTCCGGGCGCTGCAGGGGGTCGGCGCCGGCGGGCTGATGGTCGGCGCCCAGGCGATCCTCGGTGACATCGTCAGCCCCCGCCAGCGCGGCCGCTACATGGGCTACTTCGGCGCGGTCTTCGGCCTTTCCAGTGTCATCGGCCCCCTCGCCGGGGGGTTCATCACCCAGCACCTGAGCTGGCGGTGGGTCTTCTACATCAACCTGCCGATCGGCGTCGCCGCGCTCGCGGTCATCGCGGTGGTGCTCCACCTGCCGCGCCACAGCACCCGCCATTCGATCGACTATCTCGGAACTGCGCTGCTGGGAGCAGCGGTTACCGCCATCATCCTGCTCACCACCTGGGGCGGCACGACCTACGCCTGGGGTTCCGCGACGATCATCTCGCTCGCGGTGGCCGCGGTGGTATTGGTCGCCCTGTTCTGCTGGGCAGAGGTGCGCGCCGCCGAGCCGGTCATTCCGCTCGGGCTGTTCCGGAACTCGGTGTTCGCTGTGTCGAACTCGATCGGGTTCATCGTCGGCTTTGTCATGTTCGGCGCGATCATCTACATCCCGCTCTACCTCCAGACCGTTCACTCCGCTACACCGACAAGCTCAGGGCTGCAGTTGCTGCCACTGGTCTGCGGGATGCTCGTCACCTTCACGATCAGCGGGCGGCTGGTGACCAAATGGGGCAGATACAAGATCTTCCCGGTCATCGGCACGGCAGCGATGTCCATCGGGCTTTTCCTGTTCTCGCTCCTCACGCCGTCGACCCCCCTGTTCGTCTCATCGATCTACATGGTCGTCCTCGGCCTGGGCATCGGCTGTGTCATGCAGGTCCTCGTCGTCGCCGTGCAGAACGCCGTCCCCCAAAGCCAGCTCGGCACGGCAACCTCCTCCTCCACGTTCTTCCGCTCGATCGGCGGCGCGTTCGGCGTCGCCGTCTTCGGCGCTATCTTCAACAATCGCCTCGCCGCCAACCTGCCGAAATACCTTCCTCCGTCCGCACTGCGGGCCGTTCACGGCAGCAACATCTCCGCCAGCCCCGCCCAGCTCGACGCGCTGCCGCCCGCCATCCACCATGGCTTCGTCCTGGCCTTCAGCGACTCACTCCATGCCGTCTTCCTGATCGGGGCGCCCATCTCCCTGCTGGCTTTCGCCCTCACCTGGTTCCTGAAAGACCTGCCCCTGCGGGACTACGCCTACATCGCCGGCGACGACGCGACGCCACCAGGGAACGCACCCGCCACCCCCCAGGACGCCGCCGCGTTGTAAGCCACGCCGGAAACTGGCGGCGCTATCTATCCGGGCGTGCGTAGCGCTCCGCCCGGGCGGTATGTGGAGGATCTATTCCGGTTACTGCTAGCCTGGAGTCATGGCCGCCAGAGCGAGGCCCGCAGCCGAGCAGTGCCTGCCGGCCGGGCCGATGCTGCGGGCCGATGCGCGGCGCAACCGTGAGCGGATCATCGCCGCAGCCCGGGAAGTGTTCGCCCAGCGGGGCCTGGACGTGCCGGTCGAGGACATCGCGCGCCATGCGGGGGTCGGCGTAGCGACCGTCTACCGGCGGTTCCCCACCCGGGCCGATCTGATCGCGGGCGCGTTTGAAGCCAAGATGGCCGCCTACGCCGACGCGGTCACCCAGGCGCTCGCCGACCCTGACCCGTGGGCCGGGTTCTGCTCCTACATCGAGCAGGTCTGTGCCATGCAGGCCGCTGACCGGGGGTTCGCGGGCGTGCTGACGATGACGTTCCCGATGGCCGGGCAGTTCCAGGCCGAACGCGACCGCGCGTACCAGGGCTTCACCGAACTCGCCGGCCGCGCCCAGTCCGCGGGGAAGCTGCGTGCCGACTTCGTGCCTGAAGACCTGGTCGTGCTCCTGATGGCCAACGCCGGCGTGGTGGCCGGCACCGCCGGCGCTGCCCCCGAGGCCTGGCGGCGCTTTGCCGCCTACATGACGCAGGCCTTCAGCGCTGCGAGCGCTGAGCCGCTGCCGACGCCACCCACGCCCGATGCCATCTACCAGGCCCTGCTGCGCCTGCACCAGCCCGGGCCAGGCGGCCGCTGCGGCTACTGACCGGATGGTGCGCCGGCCCGTTACGCAGGGCCGGCCGCTGGCGGGCTCCCGGCGCTCGCCCGGGTGAACCGGGCGGTCACCGATCCGGTCGCCTGCATGGAGGTCATCCGCAACGGGCTCCACGTCATCCCGAGCCGGCTTCTGTCGATGGTGAGCGCGGCCTGCAGCGTTACCGTGTCCGCGCTGGCATCCACGATCTCGGCGGTGAAGCTGAGTGGTTCCCGCCCGCCCGCCGTCTCAAGCTCGCCTTCGACCGCCAGCCGGGCATCGTCGGTGAGCTCAGCCCGGCTCACCGTCACCACCACGCGGGGATGGTTCTGCGCGTCGAAGAAGTCGCCGGAGCGCAGGTGCCGGTCGCGCCGATTGTTCTTGGTGTTCAGCGACGCGGCGTCCATGACCAGCTGCCCGCTGATCTTCCCATCTGGTCCCACGACGCCCTCGCCTTCGAGCCGCTCGAACCCGCCGCGCACGGTGACCGCCCCCCAGAAGTGCTTGACGCTGAACTCCACGCGGGAGGCCCGCGGATCCAGCACCCAGCGGCCCGCCAGGGCCTTGTCCCGCACCAGCGCCGCCACATCGGTGCCGGCCTGCGCCGCCCTGCCTGCCTCTGCTGCCATGATGCTCCTCCTGCTGGGACGCCGAGAACTGGAAGAGATCCTCCGATTAACCTAATCTACCCGACCCGGCCGCCGCGGGGCAGCTCGGTTACTGGTGCCTGACCCAGACGTTGGGCTCGGTGTAGGTGCCGAGGTCTTCCCCGGTGTCGAGGTGCAAGATGCTCAGCCCGCACGGAATGGGCGCGCGCATCCCGCGTACTAGCCGCCGCTGGCCTTCTCCGCTTCGGCCACCTGCCGTTGCACTGCCGCAACTTCCTGCTCCACCTGTGCGACCTCTTCCCTCGTGCGGGCCGCCTCCTCCGCGACCGCCTGCTCCGCGACCGCCTGCTCCGCCCCGGTTGGCTCCCCGTTCGCCACCGGGCCGGGCTGTCCCGGCCCGTCGGCCGTCAGGGCCGCGACGGCATCGCCGGTCACCCGGCCGGGCCTGGCCTGGGGTTCAGCTGGCGAGTCCGCGCTGTCGCCGCCGAACGCGGTGCTCAGCGTCTTCAGGGCCGTGGTCACCTCGCTCGGGATCACCCAGAACGTGTTGCCCTGGGCCTGGGCGAGCTGCGGCAGCGTCTGCAGGTACTGGTAGGCGAGCACCTTGGAGTCCGCGTCGTTGCGGTGCACAGCCTGGAACACCGTGCCGATCGCCTGGGACTGGCCTTCGGCACGCAGGATCTGCCCCTGCTTGTCGCCTTCGGCCCGCAGGATCTGGCTCTGCTTTTCGCCTTCCGCGGTGAGGATCTTCGACTGGCGCAGCCCCTCGGCAGTGAGGATGGCCGCGCGCTTCTCCCGTTCGGCCCGCATCTGCTTTTCCATCGCGTCGATGACGCTCTTGGGCGGGTCGATCGCCTTGATCTCCACGCGGGTGACCCGGAGCCCCCATTTGCCCGACGCGTCGTCAAGCACGCCGCGCAGCATCGTGTTGATCTTGTCGCGCGAGGTCAGGGTCTCCTCGAGGTCCATGTTCCCGATCACGCTGCGCAGCATGGTCGCGGTGATCTGCTCGATCGCCTGGATGTAGTTGACGATCTCGTAGTCGGCCGCCCGCGGGTCGGTCACCTGGAAGAACAGCACGGTGTCGATGTGCACGACCAGGTTGTCCTCGGTGATGACCGGCTGCCCCTTGAAGGCCACCACCTGCTCGCGGAGGTCGATGAGCGGCTTGACCCGGTCCACGAACGGGATGATGAAGTTCATCCCCGGCTCCAGGGTCTTGCGGTACCGGCCGAAGCGCTCGATGTTGCGCGCCCGTGCCTGCGGCACGATGCGCACGGTCTTAATCACGAACGTGAACATCAGCAAGACGACGACGACAGCGGCGACGAGCGCGGCTATTTCTGCCATGGCTACTCCCTGGGATGAACAAGAGCTGTGGCGCCCTCGATCGCGAAGACGTCGACGGTGGAGCCCACGGGGATGACCTGGGCCTCATCGTAGGAGCGTGCCGACCAGACCTCGCCGCCGATGCGGACCCGGCCAGCAAGCGGCGTGACCTCCTCGGTCACGGTGGCAGGCCGTCCGACCAGGGCGGATGTTCCGGTCCGCAGCAGCGGAGGCTGCCGGATGTGGCGCATCGCCAGCGGCCGGACCACGCCGAGGCCGGCCCCCGCCGCGACGGCGAAGGCGGCGATCTGGAAGGGCAGGCCCAGGCCGACGCCACCGACGATGGCCGCCACCACCGCCGCGACGGCCAGCAGCCCGAAAGCCAGCGTTGTCGTCATGAGCTCGGCGACGCCCAGCACCGCGGCCAGGACCAGCCAGGCAATCCAGGGCCCCATAGTCACTCCCGCGGGCGCGGCGGCGACGAGTCCACGTACCGAGCGAACCTACGCGACTCTTCCGCGTCCCTGTATCGACAGTAACCCCGCTGCGGCGCGCCGGAACCACGGACGGGCCGGAGCGCTATTTGACCGCGCCGGCGGTGACGCCCTGGACGATGTACCGGTTCAGCACCAGGGCAAGCACGCCGGGGATCGCCGCGGCTAGCACGCCGCACGCCATCAACAGCGTGAACGGGACGACACGCTGCTGGTTCAGGGCCGCGACGATCACGGTAACGGGCTGCGTGGATAGATCGGTGGTGAGGATCAGCGGGAACAAGAACTGCGCCCAGCCCAGCAGGAACGTGATGATGGCGGCGGCGGCGATGCCGGGCATGGCCACCGGGATCACCACCCGGAGCAGGGCCACCATCGGCGAGGCACCGTCGACGGAGGCGGCCTCCTCGAGCTCCGGCGGGATGGTGTTGAAGTAGTTGTAGAGGATCCAGATCGCGAGCGGCAGGAACCCCGACACGTAGACCAGAATCACCGCGATGTAGGTGTTCACCAGGCCGAGGCTGGCCATGATGCGGTAAAGCGGAATCAGCGTGGCGTAGGCAGGCAGCAGCAGCGTGGCCAGCACGCTCACGAAGATCGTCCGCTTGAACTTGAACCGGAGCCGGGCGAAGGCGTACGCGGCAAAGACCGCGATGACCACGGTGAGGACCATTGCCGCCCCGGACTCGATCGTCGAATTGAGCAGCGATCGTCCGAGCTGGCCGGAGATGCCCGATCCCGCGCCGCCGATGCCCAGCACCGCGCGGTAGCTCGTGCCGACCAACGGCGACGGGAAGTAGTGCGCAGGCGTGCTGTCCGCCCCCGACAGCGTGCTCAGGCTGGTGTTGAACGCCCAGTAGATGGGGAAGAGCGACCACAGCAGGATCACCGCGATCGCTGCGATACGGCCAGCCGCCCAGGCCGGCCTGCCGGACAGCGCACGCCCGGCCGGTCCTGCCGCTACCCGGGTCACTGCCCGCGCCGTGCGGTCCCGGGTGTCAGCCTCTGCCATCATGCAGCCTCCGCCCTGCGGTACAGCAGCGCTAGCGTGGCCATCGAGAGCACCGCGGTTACCACGGTAATGAGCAGTGACAGCGCGTAGCCGCCGCCGAAGTTGAGGTTCTGGAAGGTCGTCACGTAGGTCTGCAGCATGACCGACGAGCCAAGCGGCGCGATCCCGTTGAGTATGTACACCTGGTCGAAGATGTTCAGCGACAGGACCAGCGCCTCGACCGTGGCGATGGCGAGGGCCGGCCGGATCAGCGGTAGCGAGATGCGGCGGAACATCTGCAGCGAGCCAGCGCCGTCCACCCGCGCCGCCTCGTACAGGTCCGGCTGGATCGACTGCAGTGCCGCCAGGATTATCAGCACGGACAGCGGCGTGATCTGCCAGACCTGCACGATCTCGATCAGCAGGATCGTCAGCCACCGGTTGAGCCCGAGCCATACGTGGTAGCCGCCGATGGCGTGCGCCGAGTGCAGCGCGCTGTTCAAGACGCCGAAGGTCGGGTTGTAGATCCAGCTCCAGATGACGGCCTCGACCACGGCGGGCAGCGCCCACGGCAGGACGATGACGGCGAGGACGATGCCGCGGAACCGGAAGCGATCGCGCAGCGCTACGGCTATCGCGGTACCGAGCACCACCGAGAGCACGACGCCGATTGCCACGTACCCGGCCGTGTTGACCCAGGAGGTCACGATGACCGGGTTCGTGAACAGTGCCTTGAAGTTGCCCAGGCCGATGAACCGCGTCGGCGGGTCCAGCGGCATCACCCGGAAGAACGCCTGCACCGTGGTCACGGCCGTCGGCACGAACGACAGTGCCCCGATGAACACCACCAGCGGCGAGAGCAGGACATAGGGCAGCATCCGCCGGCGGAAGGACGCATTCACCGCGGGACAGCCTCCTTACCGGCCGTGGCGCTCGCGCTCATCGCGTCGGCGGATCTGCCGATACCGTCTCGTGCCGTGCGCACCGTGCTCTCGTGCCCGTGCGCACCTGCCCTATCCGGATGACTTCAGCGTGTTCGCCTCGGTCGCTATCGCCTGCACCGCCTGCGCCACGGTCTCCTGCCCCGCCGCCGCCTGGTGGATATTCGTCTGCACCGCGGCGCTGAACTGGACATACCACGGCGGTGCCCCGTTCGGGAACGGCGGCTGTGCGTTTGTCTTGAGGATTGCGTTCAGCTGCGACGCCCCGTTCTGGTTCCCGTGGCTGACCAGCAGGTTGAAGCTGGACAGCCGGGCCGGCAGCGGGAACGTGCTGACCACGTTCTTGGGGCCCTGCAGACCGGCCCAGGTCCCCTGGTTCTCGGTGTTGGTGAACCACTTGATGAACTCCACCGCGCCGGCCGCGTTCTTGGCCGTCTTCGGGATCCCGATGCCATCGGGGTTGGCGACGTTCTTGCCCACCCCGGTAGCCCCGGGCGTCGGAATGTACTCGGTCTGGTTCACCACGCTGGACGTTGCGGGCACGTTGTAGATGGACGCGATGGTGCCGCCGTAGTCGCACAGCGCCGCGGCGACCCGGTTCTTCGCCATCTCGGTGGTAAAGCCCTGGTAGTCGGTGGTGTTGATGTTGCCCTTCGGCACCAGGCCGCTCTTGTAGGCGTTGACCATCCAGGTCATCGCCTGGTACCCGGGTGAGCTCGGCGAGGTGAACGCCGGGGTGTCCTGCGCGGTCAGAACCTGGCCGCCGAACGCCGCGGTCATCTGGTACCAGCAGGTGGAAAGGCCCTCGGCGGTGGCGAACTGGATGTCGAGCGGGTTGGCCATGCCGTTGGCCTTGCCCACCTTCTTCAGATCGGAGGTGAACGCGGCAAGCGTGGTGGGCATCGTCGTGATGCCGGCCTTGGCGAAGTCGTTCTTGTTCACGGTGGTGACCAGGAACGACGAGTCGAACGGCATCCCCATCAGCTTGTTGTCCGAGACGAACGTGTCCACCTGCGGCATGTCCGACTTCAAGGTGGCCGTGTTGAACCACTTGTTGAGCGGGTCGAACCAGCCGGTCTTCTCGTACTCGCCGACCTTGGACCAGTCAACGTCGGCAGCATCGGCGAAGTAGGTGTTCGCGGACATCGCCGCGGCGATCTTGGTCTGCAGGTCGTCCCATCCGATGTTGACCCAGTTCACCTTGATGCCGGTCTGCTTGGTGAACTGGTCAAGCAATGCCTTAGGCGGAGCGGGGTAGGCAACGGCGACGGTGATCGATTTCGGCGCGCTCGCGCTGGGGCTGCTGCTGCTGCTCGACCCGCAGGCGGCGCCGAGCGTGACTAGGCCCGCCGCGAGCACGACCGCCCCGGCCCGCCTGGTCAAGATCCGTGAATTGGTCATCGGTCTCCTCTTTCAGGTGAAGCGTTCTGTCAGCGCGGGATCGCCGAGTGCGCTACCGGCCGCAGGCGCTGGGAGCGGTATGAGGATGCACCGCGGGGTTACCCGGCCGGCACAGCCGGGCGTGGCATTCGCAAGACGGTGCGCGACGGGCCGTGACCGGCGCGCGGCATGGCCGGACCTGATTGTGCGGTCACGACCGGTTACGCTCATATTCCGTCAATCTAGAGTGGATTCCGTCAGGGTGTCTAGCCTGAATATGCGCTCTGCCTGGTCAATCGTGCACAAGCGACCATCCGCATCCGGCATGTCGCGCGGCCGCCGCTCGTAGGCAAGCGGCCAACCAGCGCCGATATGCTTTCTTGCTATGCACAGAGCGGCGCGGTTGAGCGCGATCCTGGAACGGCTCGCCGATGGCGGTTCAGTCGCGGTGGGCGACCTCGCCGATGACCTGGACGCTTCCCCCGCCACCATCCGCCGGGACCTGGTGATCCTGGAGAATCAGCGACTGCTGGCACGAACGCATGGCGGTGCCATCGCGCACGCCGTCTCCTATGAGCTGCCGCTGCGGTACAAGGGCGTCCGGTACGCCGACGAGAAGCGGCGCATCGCCCGGCAGGCCGCGGCGTACGTGTCGGAGGGGATGGCGGTCGGCCTGACCGGCGGGACAACTGCCACCGAGGTCGCCCGGGCCATCGCTGACCAGCAGAAACTCACCATCGTCACGAATGCCCTCAACATCGCCTCTGAGCTGGCGGTCCGGCCCCGCCTCAAGCTGATCTCCACCGGCGGCGTGGCCCGCAGTCAGTCCTACGAACTGTCGGGGCCGATCGCCGAGGCGAGCCTCACCGGGCTCAACCTCAACATCGCCTTCATCGGCGTCGACGGCATCGACGCACAGGCGGGCTGCACCACTCACCAGGAGGTGGAAGCGCACACGAACGCTGTCATGGTCAAGTGCTCCAGGCGCGTCGTGGTGGTCGCGGACAGCTCCAAGATCGGAAAAGTCGCGTTCGCCCGGATCTGCGAGGTGACAGCGGTGAGCGAGCTCATCACCGATATGGCGGCGGACGCCGATGCGGTGCGTGCGCTGACCGAGTCGGGCGTCAAGGTCACGCTGGTGTAGTGATCGCGCCCGCCCGTGCCGCGATGGGCGCCATCGGCATATGTGCATTTCCACTCTTGGCGAGTGACTGAATCTGCTCTAAGATGCTCGATTATAGACGTAGTCGATCATGAAGTTGCTAAGTCACGCGATATTGGTGACTCTCCGCCGGTCACGTCGCGCAGTCCGCGCATCTCGCTCGCCCGCCATCCCCGGTTGCTGCGGGCAGGTGCGGGAGGTGCCACCGCGAGGCCCCAGTGAGCGAATCGCATCGAGGAGAACTCATGAGCAGACTGACCCGTGGCCTGACGGCTGTGCTGATTGCCATGCCGATGGTTGCCGCCCCCGCTGTGGGTGCCGTCCTGTCGGGCGCGCCAGCCGCCCAGGCGGAGGCGAACCCCCCTCCGGGCACCGATCTCAAGCCGGTGCTGGGATGGAGCACCTGGAGCTTCTTCAGGCAGACGTCGGATGCCGCCATCGACGAGGCGGCGGCCCGAGCGATGAAGCAAAGTGGCCTGGAGCGTCTCGGGTACCGGTACATCAACCAAGACGACTTCTGGTACCTGTGCCCAGGGCGGCAGGGCCCGGACGTAGATCACTATGGCAGGTGGGTGGTTCGCACCGACAAGTTCCCGCGGGGCCCCGGCGGAGAGAACGGCATCGCAGTTGTCGCCGACTACGTGCACAGCCTTGGGCTGAAGTTCGGCATCTACGTGACGCCCGGGATCTCGGATCAGGCCGTGGCCAAGAACACCCCGATCCTGGGTACTCGTTACACCGCGGCTGACATCGCCACCAAGGCCAGGCAGAACAACTACAACTGCGGTGGCATGACGGGCATCGATTACGCCAGGCCCGGCGCCCAGGCATACGTCAACTCCATCGTCGATGAGTTTGCCCGGTGGGGAGTGGACTACATCAAGCTCGACGGCATCACGGACGGCAATGCGGCCGACATCGCAGCCTGGTCCAGCGCCATCCGGCAGTTGGGCCGCCCGATGCAGCTGGACGTTACGGAGGGCAGTTACACCATCGCGCTCGGCCCGACGCTGGACAAGTACGCCACCCAGTGGGAATACACGTCAGATATCGAGAACTACGGGGGCAAGGGGCTGACCAACTACGCCAACGTAAAGAAGAGGTTCACCACCCTCGCCCTGTGGGAACCCGCCTACGGCGGTCGGGTGTTCAACGGATATAACGACTTTGACTCGGTCGAGGTTGGCAACTGCAACAACGCTGTCGGCTCCTCCGGCCGGTTCGGCTCAGTCTCCTACCCGGATGGCGACGGGCTGACCATTCCCGAGCGGCAGACCGTGCTGAGCCTGTGGTCGCTGGCCTCGTCGCCGCAGATCATCGGCACCGACCTGACCCATCTTTGCCGCGCCGACTTGAGATTGCTGAAGAACCGGGCGGTGCTTTCCGTCGAGCAGGACGGGATCGACGCATCGATGATCGTCAACAGCAGCACCGAGAAGGTGGTCGCTAAGACCGAGCGGAACGGCGACGTCGTGGTAGGACTCTTCAACACGACCAGCCGGCCAGCGATGCTCTCCACCACAGCGTCCGCCATCGGCTTGCCCGGAGGCGGACACTACCTGCTGGCGAACCTGTGGACGCACAAGGTAGCCGAGAGCGGAAGCATGATCAGTGCGAGCGTGCCGGCCCACGGCGTGGCTTTCTACCGGGTCAGGCCAATGCCCTGAGGACGCCACCGGCGCCCAGCCGCCGAGACGGTCAGGATTGCAGGAACGCCAGGAGGTCTGCGTTGATCGTCTCGGCCTGGGTGGTCCGCATGCGGCTTTCGCTCGGGGGCGGACCTGGTCAGAGGGACTTCCCGATGGCGGTGATCTCGTCCGGGCTCAGCGTGATGCCGGCGGCCGCGATGTTCTGCGCCACGTGCTCGGGGTCGCCTGAACCGGGGATTGGCAGCATCTGCGGTGACCGCGCCAACAGCCAGGCCAATACGACCTGGTTCGATGTGGCGCCGTGCCGCCGTGCGGCCTCGGTGACGGCAGGATTCTTGTCGGCCTCCTGGATCGGCGCCCACGGCAGGAATGCCAGCCGCTCCTGCTCGCACAGGTCGACCATGGATTCCGAGGACCGGTCAGCCGCGTTGTACCGGTTCTGCACGGACACCACCGGCGTGACCCGCTCGGCGGCCCGAAGCTGCGCTTCGGAGAAGTTGGAGACGCCGATATGGCGGATCTTTCCTTCGCCCTTCAGCTCGGCCAGAGCGCCAATGGACTCCGCGAGAGGAACCTTCGGATCAGGCCGGTGGAACTGGTACAGCGGGATCTGATCGAGCCGGAGCCGCCGCAGGCTGCCTTCGCAGGCCTGCCGGAGATGCTCCGGCCGCCCGTCGGGCTCCCACCGGCCCGGGCCTGGCCGGGCCAGCCCCCCCTTCGTGGCGATGACAAGGTCATCCGGGTAGGGAAACAAGGCCTCGGCGATCAGGCTCTCGCTGACGTCCGGGCCATAGGAGTCCGCGGTATCGATAAACGTGACATCAAGCTCCACGGCACGCCGCAGGGCCGCCTTGGCCATATCCAGGTCTGCCGGGCTTCCCCAGATGCCTGGCCCCGTGATCCGCATCGCGCCGAAACCAAGCCGGTTGACGGTCAGGTCGCCACCCACATCGATGGTTCCCGCATTCGCCGCGGTGACCGGGCTGTTCATGGAGATCTCCTTTCGTCCCTCCCCGGGTCCAGCGTGAGCTCCGCAATCTACCGCCACATCCTCAGGACGGGTGCGCTGGGGCTGGGGTGCTGGCACGGGCGATCACGTCGCGCAGCTGGTGGCGCCCGGCTACCCCAAGCTTGGGATAGGACCGGTACAGGTGCGAGCTGACCGTGCGCGGGGAGAGGAAGAGCTGGTCGCCGATCTGGCGGTTGGTCAGGCCGTGGCTGGCCAGGCGGACGATCTGGCGCTGCTGGGGGGTCAGCTCCCAGAGGGCGTCGCGCTCGCCGGGCGCGCCGGTGACCGCCACCCCGCATGCTCTCAGCTCTGCCTCGGCGCGCTGCGCCCATGACTGGGCGCCCAGTCGCCGGAAGGTTCCCAGGGCCTCGGTCAGCACGGGTTTGGCGTCGTTGATCCGGCGCCGCCGCCGCAGCCATTCGGCGTAGTCGAGCCGAAGCTGTGCCCGCTCGAACGGCCACTGGTCCCCGGCGGGGTCGGCGAGCGCCGTGCCGAAGTGGGCTTCGGCCATGTCCGGGTCGGCGAGGATGCCGCGCGCGCGGGCGATGAGCTGCTCGAGCCGGGCAGAGGCCATGCCGTGGAGGTGGCTGAGTGCGTGCTCGATGACGTCGCGTCCTTCTATGCGCCGGTCGGCGCGGTCCGCGGCGGCGGCGAGATCCGCCACGCCCAGGTAGGAGGCGTAGTTGTGCAGCGGCGTGCCGTCCTCGGTGAACAGCCCGCGGAGCTGGGTGAACGCGAGGAGGTAGCTGCCGTCGGCGAGAGCCGCGACGCCGCGGGCACGCCGGGCCCGGGCGGCCACCAGCCCGCATTCCGCCGGGTCGACGGTGGCGAGCGCCCTGGCCGCATGCCAGCGTGCCGCGCCGGAGTCGGCGCGCAGGGCGAGGACGGTGGCGGTGATCACGTCAGCGGACGCGGCAACGATGTCCATATGGCTCGCCTCAGCCATGTCGGCGGCTTCGGCGGCGGATTCCAGCGCCTCGTCCCAGCGCCCGGTGTCGATGTACGCCCACCCGAGAGCGGTCAGGGCTCCGCCGCTGGTGCCTCGCACGCCGGGAGCCCGGAGCCGGTGCAGGCCGTCTTGCAGCAAGCCGACCGCCAGGTCGGATTCGTCCAGGAGAAACGCGGCGGAAGCTGTGCCCCACAAGGACGGCTCTTCGAGGGGCGAGCCGGCGATCTTGCGCAGGACCGGGAGGAGCTGGTTTCTGCTGCCGATCGGGTCGGTGCTGGCGCGTATCCAGAGTTTCAGCGCGCTGACGTCAACGCCCAGGCCCCGGCCCGGTGGCGGCCGGCCTTGGTGTTCCAGGAGGTCGAGGGTGCGGCTCACGGCCTCGCGGCTGGCGGGCGCGCCGGACTGGTAGGCGACGGTGGCCGCGTCCCCCAGGGCGTCCCAGGCGAGGGCCGGCAGGTCACGCGCTGCCTCTTCGGCGACGGAGATGAGCGCGGACAGCGCGGCGGTGCGCTGGCCCGACCAGGCCAGCGCCCACCCGGCGTCGCGGCGGGCCGTCATCCGCAGTGCCGGGTCCGCCGTGACCGCCAGGGCGCGGGTGGCGAGATCCTGCACCCAGTCCGCTTGGCCGGTGGGAACGGCGATCGAAGCGGCGGCTACCAGCCGCCGTGCCTGGTCTGCGCGGGATCGGGGCTGAGTTCGGCCGCGCGTTCCATCGCCAGCGCGGCGGCCGCCGCACCGCCGCGCTGTTGCGCCTGGGCAGCGGTGGTCTCCAGCAGGGCAGCCACGTGTTCGTCAGGTTGCAGGGCCGCGGCGGCCAGGTGCCAGGCTCGCCGGTCCGGCTGGTCGTGCAGGGCCCCGGCGAGCTGGCGGTGCGCCGCGGCGCGTTGCGCGAAGGGCGCGGAGTGGTAGATGGCAGAGCGGACGAGGGGATGGGAGAACTCCAGGCCGGTCCTGTCGATCTTGACCAGGCCCAGCTGCTCGGCCGGTGCGAGGTCCCGCGCGTCTGGAACCGGGCCGTGGCTGGCTGCCGCGCCCAGGTCCGGGCCGTCGGCCACCGCGGCCAGCAGCAGTGCCGCTTGCGCCCGCTCGGGCAGGGCGGCGAACCTGGCGGTAATGACGGCGCTCAGCCGGTCACTCAGCGGCAACGGCTCGGCCGCCCACCGCCGGCTGGCGGCGGGATCGGCGGCGATCACCTTCGCCAGCTCGATCAGCGCCATGGGATTACCCCCGGCCTGGGCGAGCACCTGCGCCCTGGCCCGCCCGCGAGGCGGGCGAGGCTGCTCGTCCAGCAGGCGGCCGGCGTCTGCCGCCGATAGCGGCTCAAGGTGCAGCTCCGGGAATCCCCGGTCAAAGCCGGAGGGCGGGGCCTGCCCCCGGGCGCCCAGAAGCAGCACGACCCGCTCGGCGTCGAGACGGCTTCCGGCGAAGGCCAGGGCGTCCAGCGAGCTTCGGTCGAGCCAGTGGGCGTCGTCGGCGACCACGAGGACCGGGGAACGTTCAGAAAGATCAGAAAGCAGGGTGAGCACGGCGACCCCGGTCAGGAGCGGGTCGGGTGCCACGGGGTCCGTAGCGAGGCCGAGAGCCCCCAGCAGGGCCTGTGCCTGCCGGGCGGGAAGGCCGGCGGCGCTGGACAGCACCGGCCGCAGTAGCTGATGCAGCCCGGCGAACGCGAGTTTCGACTCCGATTCCCGGCCGGTGACCGCCAGTACCCGCATGCCCGCCGACCGTGCCCGTTCGGCTGCGTCCGCCAGGAGCGCGGTCTTGCCCATGCCTGCCTCGCCGGTGACGAGCAGCGCCTGGCTTGCCCGCGGGACCGGATCCACCAGGCCGCGCAGCGTGGCAAGCGCGGCTTCCCGGCCAACGATGCCTGCGGGCTGCAGTGACGGGAGTTCACCATGGCCTGGCATGTGCCTGTCCTCTCGGCCAGCGCCTTCATCAACGCCGCCTCCAGGCTAAACAGCGATCGTCGCCTGAGCATGCCGGCAGCACGTACCGGGTGCAGTCATGTTTCGGATACCGGGTCGCAAGCTTCGCTCCGCAAGATGGCCATAAGAGATGACCAGGAAGGGACTACCGAGATGAACGTCCGGCCGAACATCGTTCTCGTCCACGGCGCCTGGGCCGACGGCTCCTCCTGGAGCGCCGTCATCGAGCGTCTCCAAGCCAGCGGCTACCACGTCACCGCACCGCAGTTCCCGATGACCGCGCTGGCCGATGACGTCGCCCGGCTGCGCCAGGTACTGGACGCCCAGGACGGCCCCACGATCGTCGCCGGGCACTCCTACGGCGGCCAGATCATGACCGCCCTGGGCACCGACGCCCCCAACGTCGCCGGCCTGGTCTACATCGCGGCCTTCGGGCTGGACGAGGGCGAATCGCTCGGCGCGCTGTTGTCGCAGGGACCGGTGACCCCGGCGCTGGCGCACCTGGTCACCGATAAGCAGGGCTTCGGCTGGCTGTCCGAGGACGACTTCGTCCACCACTTCGCCGCTGACGTCGCCCCGGTCAAGGCGAGGGTCATGTACGCGGTGCAGCAGGCGCTGGCCGGATCCGCCTTTACCGATGTGATGGGCGTCCCGGCCTGGAAGATGCTGCCGTCCTGGTATCTGGTCGCCGCCAACGACGAGGCGATCCCGCCCGCCGCCGAGCGCCAGTTCGCCGCCCGCATGGGCGCCACCACCATCGAGGTCCCGTCGAGCCACGTGGCGATGGTCTCCCACCCTGGCGACGTGGCGCAGCTCATCGAGACGGCTGCCGGAGCCGTGCCGGCTACGGGCTAGCGCCGGCTCACGGCATCACGATTCCGTCAATCCAAAGGGACGGCGCATGAACGAGCATGGAGACCTAGACGGCCTGGGCGCGCTGGTCACCGGTGCAACCTCGGGTATCGGGCGGGCGGTGGCCGAGCACCTGGCCCGGGCCGGCGCCGAGCTGGTCGTGCACGGACGCGACGCCACCCGCGGCTCCGCGGTGGTCGACAAGATCACCGCAGCGGGCGGGAAGGCCCGGTTCGTGGCCGCCGACCTCAGCGACCCCGCCCAGCTGGACGACCTGGCCGAACAGGCCGGCCTGGTCGACGTCCTGGTCAACAATGCCGGGTTCTCCTGGTTCGGGCCGACGGCAGACCTCGACGTGGCGACCTTCGACCGGCTCTTCGCCGCCAACGTCCGGGCGGCGTACTTCCTGGTTGCCGCGCTGGCACCGAAGATGGCCGCCCGGGGGAGCGGCAGCATCATCAGCCTCGGGAGCATGGCCGGCCAGGTTGGCCTGGCCGGTTCCGCCGCCTACGGCGCCACCAAGGCGGCCCTGGTGGCGATGACCCGTTCCTGGGCGGCCGAGTTCAGTCCCTCGGGGGTCCGCGTCAACGCCATCGCTCCCGGGCCGGTCCTGACCGGCGGGGCCGCGCCCGACCGCACCGAGGCTCTCGGTGCCACGACCCTGCTCGCCCGCGCCGCCCAGCCCGGCGAGATCGCCGACGTCATCGCCTTCCTCGCCTCCCCCAGGGCCAGCTACGTCACCGGCGCGGTCTTCGCCGCCGACGGCGGCCGCACCGCCGTCTAGCCCGGGCCGCCGCCAGCCCCATCAGTGCACCGATGACCACCCGCCCCACCGGCGTGTGCCCGCGTTGTTCAAGACCGGAAGGACTCTGCCATGCCCATGATTGACGCCTACGCTGTATCCGGCACGTTCACCGACAAGCACCAGCTGGCCGTGGATCTCGCAACCGCCGTCATGACGATCGAGCAGGTCCCGGACATCCCGATGTTCCGCCAGAACACCGCGGCGTTCGTTCATGACCTCGGTGCCGACTCGCTGGCCAACGTCGACGGCGACAGCAACTACGTCCGCGTTCAGGTCCTGACCAACGCCGGAGCGCTGGACCGCGATAAGCAGCTCGCGGTCGTCCGCCAGCTCACCGACATCATCGCCGCAGCCGCCGGCGACCCCACACTTGCCGATCGGACCTGGGTGCTGCTGACCGAGGCCCCCGAGGGCGGATGGGGCCTGCGCGGGCATGCGAACAGCAACGCGGAACTCGTCAGCGCCGCCCGCGCCCAGATCGCGGAGCTGAGCAAGAACTCGCCGCGCACCTAGCCGTCATCCTGCCCGCCTCGCCCGGCGGGCCGGCGTCGACGCCCGCGGGCCTCGCTCCGGGCTGCCGCCTGTGCCGGGGGGCCGTGTCGCGCAGGCGTTGCGGCGGTGTGACGCTCACGGCGTGCCTGCGCGCCATGTCCCGGGACGGCGGGCGCTGACCATGGCGTGTTCCTTCGGTCTTGCTGCTGTCGCTGGATTGCTGGGGAGCAGTTCACCGGGCCGGGGCTGGGGTTCTGGCAGTCGTGGACGGCGCGATGCCGTCCAGTGCGGTGTCGATGACGTCGCGGACGAACTGGTCGTTGAGGGGGGCGTGGCCGTGCAGGAGCCGGTGGTAGACGGGGCCGTAGAGGAGGTCGAGCGCGACCTCGATCTTGGTGTCCGCGGGGATCTCGCCCCGCTCGATCGCCCGGCTGAAGATCGCGCGAGCCTGGTCGCGGCGCGGCTCGACGAACCGCGCGCGGTATTGGCGGGCGAACGCCGGGTCGGTCTGGGCCTCGGTGATCAGGGCGGCGATCACGCGCCCGTAAGGCCGCTTGCTGGCGAGCCGGACCCAGGGGCGCAGCAGGCTGAGCAGGTCCCCGCGCAGTGACCCGGTGTCGCGGGCCGGGGGAACGGCGGCCCATTCGTGGTACAGCGTGTCCAGCGCGAGGGTCTCCTTGGTGGGCCACCACCGGTAGATCGTGGCCTTGCTGACCCCGGCGCGGGCGGCGACCGCGTCCATGCTCACGGCCGTCAGGCCTTTTTCCAGGAGGAGTTCTGCCGCCGCTTCCAGGATCGCGTTGTGCGCTTTTTCGCTGCGCGGCCGTCCGCGCTGCGGTACCGCGGCAGCCGCCGAGCCGCTCATCGGGTGCTCCCGGCTTCGATCTCGTTGATGTCCTCGTCGGTCAGCTCGAGGCCCGCTGCGCTGACGATCGGATCCACCTGGCCGGGCCGGCGGAATCCGGTGATCTCCAGGCCGGTGGTCCCCAGCGGACTGGTCTTGAGCTGCGTCTTGTACATGACTCCTCCATCGATCCCGGGCACCCGCGGCCTGAGCTGGCCACCGGCCCTCTGTTGACAAAACTAGACTATCAGTTTCTATAATGCAAGTGCCCGGGGCCCGCGGGCCCCGGCGATCACCACCGCCGGGAATAGCGCGGCCGCTCCGGTGTTATACGAAACTAATAGTTCAGTTTTGATGATGGAAGGAGCCCGCCATGGGCACCCTCGCGACAGCACAAGCACACCGGCAGCGCGATGACGCGCACCGGCAGCGCGATGAGCGTTCGTTCCTTCTGCAGCGGGCGCAGCCTGCCATGACCGGCCTGATCGACGGCTCGCTGTCGACGCGGCGCTTCTTCAGCACCGGCTTCTTCCGCTCGTTCATCTCCGTCGCGCTCGGCGGGGCGATCATCGCCGCCGTCAGCGCCGCCCTGGGCGCGGTCGGCTGACCCGGGCGCATGGCACCAACGAAGGCACCCCGATGCTAGATACCGGATTCCCCCGCGCGGACGTCGAGAACGACTTTGCCCGGGCCAGGCGGCACCAGATCCTGGCCGCGCTGGCGCACCGCCTGCGCCGCCAGCCCCCCGGCAGCGACCGGATCCTGCCGCTCGACGAGGTCGTCGGCGCGCTCGGCTGGCGCGGCGAGCGGTACCTGGGCCAGCAGACGATCCGGCTGGACACGATCGTCGGCACCGTCGACTCGCGGCGGGACTTCGACCGGCACTTCCGGCCCACCACCAACCGGGTGCGGCCCCGCTGGGAGCAGCTGGCGCTGGCAGAGCGGCGCGGCGCGGCGATCCCGCCGATCGAGGCATACCGCGTCGGCGGCCAGCACTTCGTGAGCGACGGCCACCACCGGGTATCGATAGCCGCCGCGACCGGGCAGCAGGCCATCGACGCCTACGTCACCGAGGTGCTCACCACCAGGGCGCCCGGCGGGACCGGCCCCGGGCAGCCCGGCCCGCCAGCCGGACCTCCAGCGGCTGACCGCCGTCCATCATGACCGGCAGACGCGCTGGACCAGGTCCTCCCAGCCATGGCCTAGGCGCTCGGAGATTTGCGGGGCGGTCTCGGCAAGGGTGGCGGACGACAGGTAGAGCAGCAGCGGGCCGTCCAAGGCCGCGGTGAGCTGGGTGGCCAGGACGTCGAGGTCGGCGGCGCCGAGGTGCATCTGCCCGAGCAGAAACCTGATGTGTGCCCGCGACATGGGCGTCTGCGACCCGGCTGGCACCGACTCCCTGCCGTCCAGCGTGGCACGCGCGATCTCACGGTGCCCGATGAGGAATTCGATCCTGGCGCGGCCGTAGGCGATCAGGCGATCCAGCGGCCGGGCGCCAGGGCCCAGCGGCGGGGGTCCGGAAAGTACCTGCTCCTGGAAGTCGCGTTCATCGTCGTCCAGTAGCGCGTGGAAGATCCCTGCCCGGGTGCCGAACCGGCGGAACACCGTTCCCTTGCCCAGGCCCGCGCGCTCGGCCAGCCCGTCCATCGTCAGCTTGCCCGCCCCCTGCTCGGCGAGCATCTCGCGCGCCGTGGCCAGCAGAAGCCGCCGGTTGTGTGCGGCGTCTGCGCGCTCGGTGCGCTGCAGTCCCCAGGTCACGGGCTGGTTCATGGGTGCCACTCTACGGCCGGAAATATAACCGGGGTAGAGTCCGTTTATCCTCCCAACGTTGAACCATCACCTGGGAGGACTGGCCAATGACCACGATCGACGCATCGGATCGCTTCACCGCGCTGCCCGATGAGCATGTGCTCTCGGCGACCGTCATCGCCCTCGAAGAGCACGGTTTCAGCGTCGAGATCGTCGACGATCTCGACGCCGCGCGCGAGGCCGTGCTGTCTCGCATCCCGGCGGGCTCCTCGGTGATGACCAACACATCGGTGACGCTGGCCGAGACCGGGATCACGGACGCGGTCAACGATGGCGGCCGGTACGAGTCAGCGCGCAACAAGATGTTCGCGCTTGACTTCGCGACCCAAGCGCAGCAGATGAAGGCGATCGGCGGCCAGCCTGACTACGCCCTCGGCAGCGTGCACGCCGTCACCCGGGACGGGACCCTGGTCATCGCGTCGGCGTCGGGCAGCCAGTTGTCCTCGTACGCATGGGGCGCCGCCAGCGTCATCTTCGTCGTGGGCGCACAGAAGCTCGTGCGCACGCTGCAGGCGGCCCATGAGCGGATCTACCGGCACAGCCTGGTACTCGAGGACGCTCGCGCGCAGGCCGCCTACGGGCAGCACAGCTCCGTCGGGAAGATTCTCGAGATCCACCAGGAGCTGCCCGGCCGCATCCACATCGTCCTCATCCGCCAGGTGGTCGGGTTCTGATGCAGGAACCGGGCAGGCTCGCGGTACTTGGCGCGGGCCATGTCGGGCCGGTCATCGCGCGGCTGGCCATCAGGGCCGGTTACCCGGTGGCCATCGCCACATCGGGCGACCCGGAAGACATCGCGCTGATCACCGAACTGGTTATTCCTGGCGCGCAGCCGCGGTGGGCCAGCGACGCGGTGGCGGACGCCGACATCGTGGTCCTCGCGATTCCGCTGCACCGCTTCGCTGACATCGACCCGGCGCTGCTCGACGGCAAGGTCGTGGTCGACGCGATGAACTACTGGCCGGCCAGCGACGGCGTGCTGAAGGCCTTCGAGAACGGCGGGAGCAGCGAGATCGTGGCCCGGCGGCTCGCCGGCTCGACCGTGGTCAAGGCGCTCAACCACATCGGCTACCACGAACTCGAGGACCGGGCACGGCCGGCCGGCGACCCGGACCGGCGGGCCGCCGGCGTCGCCAGCGACGACCCGGCGGCAGCAGCCACGATCGCGCGTGTGGTCGACCGGATCGGCTACGACCCGGTTCGCCTGGGAAGTTTGCGTGCGGGCCGTGCGCTGCAGCCGGGCGGCCCGGTGTTCGGGGCCGTGCTGACGCTGCCCGGGTTCGAACGTGCCGTGCGCGAAGACGCGAGGAGCCTGGCATGACGTACACCTTCGGGCTCGACACCTTCGGCGACCGGAACGGCGACGCCGAAGGCAAACCGCTGTCGCACGCCCAGACGATCCGCAACGTAGTCGAAGAGGGCGTCTTCGCCGAACGAGCGGGCGTGGACTTCTTCGGGATCGGCGAGCATCACACGGAGTACTTCCCGATGCCGGCCGGCGACGTGGTACTCGCCGCGATCGCGGCGCGTACCGAAAGGATCCGCCTCGGCTCCGCGGTCACGGTGCTGAGTTCCGACGATCCGGTCCGGGTGTTCCAGCGCTACTCGACGCTGAACGCGATCTCCGGTGGCCGGGCCGAAGTCATCCTCGGCCGCGGATCCAGCATCGAATCGTTCCCGTTGTTCGGCTACGACCTCGCCGATTATGAGGAACTCTTCGAGGAGAAAGCCGCGCTGTTCGCCGAGCTCCTCAAGGGCGGGCCGGTCAGCTGGACGGGCAAGACCCGCGCGCCCCTGCTGGACCAGGACGTGGTGCCGCATACCGAATCCGGCCCGTTCCCGGCCTGGATCGGCGTCGGCGGCAACCCGCAGTCGGTGATCCGTGCGGCCCGTCTCGGGTTCTCGCTGGCGCTCGCCATCATCGGCGGGCCGCCGGCCCGCTTCGCCGCATACTCGCAGCTGTTCCAACGTGCCCTGGAGCAGCTGGGCCGCCCCCCGCTGCCGGTTCTCGTCCACTCGCCGGGCCACGTCGCAGCCACCGACGAGCAGGCGAAAGACGAGTTCTGGCCGCGCTGGCGGGACATCATCACCCTGATGGCCCCCGAGCGCGGCTTCGTGATACCCGGCGAGGAGTCGTTTGACCGGGAAACCGGACCGCACGGGGCACTGTACGTCGGCTCACCCGAAACCGTCGCACGCAAGATCGCCACGAACCTCCGCACCCTGGGCGCCACCCGGTTCGACCTCAAGTACGGCTTGCCGGGCCTGCCACACGAGCAGCTCATGACCAACATCGAGCTATACGGCCACCAGGTCATCCCGCTCGTCCGCGAACTGCTTTCACCAGCAAGTACGCATCTCGAGCGGATTGGCGGCTGAGCCGCGCCGCGAGGCGGCCATGACGCGGCTGCCTTGCTCGAGGCGCTGGCCCGGTGAGCCGGGGGAAGATTGGAGTTGGTGTTTCCTGGACAGGGTCACGTTCGTGGTCACCAGGCGGTGACGGCGATACAGCGCGCGCCGTCCTTGGTAGCACGGTGATCGAATATCTAAGGAGCAGGTCATGGCAGACGCCCCAGGCCAGCAGCCATCCTTCGAGCCGCCGCCGGGATCGGCCACCGTCGCGGAAGTCATGCAGCCGCCGCTCGCCACGGTGGAACAGGATGATCACGTGGCCGCGGCTGCCTACGTGATGAAGCACGCGGGCGCGACCGCTCTGGTGGTCGTGGATCAGTGGACCGATCAGCCGCTAGGCATCATCACGGAGGCGGACATCGCTCATGCGGTCGCGGACGGAAAGGACCTGAGCACTGTCCGGATTCATGACCTGATGACCACTGGCCCGACCGTCATCAACACTACGACCAGCGTCCGGGACGCGGCCAAGATCATGGCGAGCGGGCATTTCCGGCACCTGCCGGTTGTCGGTGACGCCGGCTTGGTCGGCATGATCGACATCGTCGATGTCTGCCGCGTCCTGATTGACTCCGTTGTCTCACCGGAGCCCGGCACCGGCGAGACGTGAACAGGAAGAATGTCACAGCTGGGCCCCCCATGAGGCGGGGCAATCCGCAGATCCTGGACATGGAGGCCGAGATGGCGCGAGTTCTGTACACGGCGGAGGCCACGGTCACAGGCGGCCGGGCAAACGGTCACGGGCGCACGAATGACGGGGCCCTGGATGTACAGCTCCGCTCGCCGAAGGAGATGGGCGGCGAAGGCGGCGGCACCAATCCCGAAGAGCTCTTCGCTGTGGGCTATGCGGCCTGCTTCGAGAGCGCTCTGGGCGTGGTGGGCCGCCGTGAGCGCGCCGAGGTGGGTGATGTCTCGATCGACAGCCGGGTGAGCCTGCTCCCCACCAAGGAACGTGGTTTCAGCCTCGCCGTGGAACTCGACGTCACCCTGCCGCAGGTCCAGGATCCCGAGCAGGCGGTGCGGATCGTCGCAGCCGCACATCAGGTGTGCCCGTACTCCAATGCCACCCGGGGCAACATCGACGTCACGCTGACCGCCAACGGTCACGCCGTCGGGTGACCGCGCAGCAACAGCGTCGTCGGACTGCGGCAACTTGCCAGACTCGGGCATGAAGATGGTGGCAGGCAGATAACCGCCGGGTGAAGGGAGCGGGCTCGATGACGGGGGATTCCGGCCGCGATGAGTGGCTGCGGCAGGCGCGCGCTTACCTGCGCGACGCCGATCCGGTGCTGGCCCGGCTGATCGAGGACCGGCCGGACTTCGACCCGCGGGCGTGGCTGGCCCAGCTGCCGCCGATGGACCTGTTCGGCGCCCTGCTGTTCCAGGTCACCGGCCAGCAGCTCTCCGTCGCGGCGACCCGCCGGACCCTGGCCCGCATTCAGGACCTGTTCGGCGGCCGCCTCCCCGCCCCCGCCGAACTGCTCGCCGCCGACCCCGCCGGCCTGCGCGCCGCGGGACTGTCGTGGCGCAAGGTCGGCACGCTGCGCGACCTGGCCGGGCGGCTGGCCGACGGCCGGCTCAACCAGGATGCGCTGGCCGCGCTGCCCGACGACCAGGTCATCGCCGAGCTCACCACCATCCCGGGGATCGGCCCCTGGACCGCCCAGGGCGCCCTGCTCGTCGCGCTCGGCCGCGAAGACGTCGTGCTGCCCGGCGACCTCGCGCTGCGCAAGGCCATCCGGGCCGCCTACCAGCTCGACCACCTCCCCGCCCAGCAAGAAGTCCTCACCATCGCCGGCCCCTGGCGGCCCTACCGCAGCCTGGCCACCAGCTACCTGTTCTCCGCCGCCCCCCAACAGGCCAGCACACCACCCCCCACCCCACACCAGACCTAACGCGCTGAACGCCCGCACGCACAGCAGGAAGGTGCCCGGACCGCGATGACGCAGCACGCTGGCCACCTTGAGGGCCCCGGCGAACCGGGGTCTGCTCCGGGCACTGCGGCCGGGAGCGGCGCGGGGTCCGCGGAGCAATTTCAGGCTGGCCGCAGCCCGGTCCTGGACGCGGCGCAGCTGGAGGTGCTGCGCCGGTATGGCCGTGAGCACGAGATGGCCGCGGGCGAGGTGCTGTTCGCCGCGGGGGATGCGACGTATGACCTGATCGTGGTGTTGGCCGGGGAGGCGCGGATCGTCGAGCGGCTCGGTCAGCCAGGCGAGACGGTTATCGCCAGGTACGGCCCGGGGCAGTTCCTGGGCGAGATCGGCCTGCTCACCGGCCAGCGGGCGTACCTGAGCGCGGCGGCGGCCACGGCCGGGCGGCTGCTTCGCGTTCCGGCGCCGCAGGTGCGGGTGATCATGGCCCAGGAGCCCGGCCTCAGCGAGCTGATCCTGCGGACTTTCCTGCTGCGGCACGCGATCTTGACCGGCCGGGGCTCGGGCCTGACGTTGATCGGATCCAGGTTCGATGCTGGCACCCGGCGGCTCCTGGAGGTGCTGGCCCGCAACCGGCTGGTGTCGCGGTGGCTGGAGCTGGAAGGATCACCGGACGCCGAGGGGATGCTCCGGGAGCTGGATGTGCCCGTCGCGGACTTTCCGCTCGTCGTGGTACCGGGTGGCCCGCTGCTGCGCAACCCGAGTAACCGCGAGCTGCTCGACGCGCTGGGCCTGTCCGGCCCGGCCGACACCGATCTGCCGGGCGTGTGCGACCTGCTGGTGGTGGGTGCGGGTCCGGGTGGCCTGGCGGCCGCTGTCTACGGGGCGTCCGAGGGAATGGTCACCGTGCTGGCCGAGGACACCGCGCTGGGTGGCCAGGCGGGCACGTCGTCCCGGATCGAGAACCTGCTGGGCTTCCCGGCGGGCCTGTCCGGCGAGGAGCTGGCGGCGCGCGCGGCGTTGCAGGCCCAGAAGTTCGGCGTACGCATCAAGCTGGCGTCCAAGGCGGTGTCGCTCCTCTCGGACTCCGGTGTCTACCGGGTCAGCTTCGACGACGGCGATGCGATCACCGCCAGGTCGGTCATCATCGCCACCGGGGCGCGCTACAACCGGCTGCCCCTGGCCAGGCTGGCTGAGTTCGAGGGCGTCGGCGTCTACTACGCGGCCACCCAGATGGAGGCCCAGGCCTGCGAGACTGACCCGGTCGCCATCGTGGGCGGCGGCAACTCCGCCGGTCAGGCCGCGCTGTTCCTGAGCAGGAGCAGCGCCCAGGTGCACGTCATCATCCGCGGCGAGACATTGGCGGCTTCCATGTCGCGGTACCTGATCGACCAGATCGAGAGGAACCCTCGCATTACCGTCACGCCCCGAACACAAGTCACCGCACTACTCGGGAAAGACCAGCTAGAAGGCGTGGAGCTGCTCGAGACCAGCCGGGAGCAGAGGTCGGCACTGGCGGTCCGGGGCCTGTTCGTGTTCATCGGCGCACAGCCCAGCACCGGGTGGCTGGCGGGCCAGCTCGCCGAAGACTCCCACGGGTTCCTGCTCACCGGCACCAGCATCCCGCAAGCCCAGCTCGGCGACACCGGCCGGACACCGCTGTTCCTGGAAACCAGCCGCCCGGGAGTTTTCGCCGTCGGTGACGTCCGCAGCGGGTCGGTCAAGCGGGCCGCGTCCGCCATCGGGGAAGGCTCGATGGCGGTGCGGCTGGTGTTCGAACGCCTCCAAGCCACCGGGAGCGCCGTGGCGGACCCGCCCCGTCCCGGCGTAGACGGTTCCGGCCCCCGATCGAACACGATGCCCGGGCCGGGCTGACAGCCACCTCTGAGCGCCCGCGGGATCATGAGTCCGGCTGCAGCCGACTGGATCTCGGTAGATTCGGCATAGCCATTTGACTGTTGAGGAGAATCTGGTGGTGGTCCCGCTCTTTGGCCGTTCGGTGGCCGCGGTGGCCGGCGCCCTGCTGGTGCTCGCGGTGTGGGCCAGCGTCGTCGGGACGGTCATCGTGCCCCGGCAGGTCAGCAGCTGGCTGACCCGGTGGGTGGACCGGATCGTGAACGGGGCATTCCGGCTGGCGGCCGGCGCGATCGCCGATCACAAGCGGCGTGACCGGGTGCTCGCCGCCCAAGCGGCGGCGATCTTGCTCGGGCAGCTGGCCGCGTGGCTGAGCATCTCCTTCCTCGGGTATGCGCTGCTGCTGTGGCCGTTCGAGGCCGCGGGCGTTACCTCGGCCTTCACCGCCGCCGGGTCTTCGATGTTCACCCTCGGATTCGTCAAACCGGCCGGTGCGGCGCCTTCGGCGATCGTGTTCGCCGCCGCGGTGACCGGCCTGGTGATTCTCACGCTGCAGATCGCCTACCTGCCTGCCCTGTACGAGGCGTTCAACCGCAGGGAAACCGAGGTGGCGCTGCTGAACGCGCGGGCCGGCGTCCCGTCCTGGGGACCGGAGCTGCTGGCGCGCACCCACTACGCGCTAGGTTCGGGCGTCTCGACCATCGACACGCTCCCCGGCCTGTACGCGCAGTGGGAACGCTGGGCCGCCGACGTCGCCGAAAGCCACGCCACCTATCTGCCGTTGGTGCGGTTCCGCTCACCCAGGCCACTGTCTTCCTGGGTGACCGCGCTGCTCGCCGTGCTGGACTCCGCCGCGCTGTTCCTGGCACTATCCCCCAAATCCGCGCCGGTGGTACCCGCGCGCCTGTGCCTGCGCAGCGGATTCCTGTGCTTCAACCAGATCGCGCGGGCGATGGGCATCGACGTGCCCGACGAGCCCGACCCAGACCGCGGAATCAGCCTGACCTACCAGGAGTTCCTCGACGCCATCGGCCGGATGCGCGAGGTCGACTTCCCCATCGAACGGGACCCCGCCGAGGCATGGACCGAATTCGTCGGCTGGCGGGTCAACTACGAGCACGCCGCCTATGCGGTAGCCGCCGCCGTCGACGCCGTGCCAGCGCTGTGGTCGGGCCCCCGCCGGCGCCACACCACCGCCATCCCGCCTATTCGCCCACCACTCGGGCGACCGCCCAAATAGGCCGCGTCCCAGCGGTGGCTGCCGCGGTCGGCGGCCCCGGAAAACGTTTCGACGGCTTTGCGGAGTCCTGGCACAGTGGCGCACCATGGCGGACTTCGAGCTTGTGACGGCCGCGGACATGGAGCTCATGGAGGCTTCGATGCGGTGGAGCCACCAGCGGTCCGCCGGGGTTCGCTGGCTGGACCTAGCGGCCGCCCTGCTGGCGATGCCGCCAGCGCTCCTCTAGCCGCCCCATCAGCCCGGATCCCGCCTGCTTGCCAGAGCGCTGGCTCTTGGCGGCGCGCCGCTTCTTACCAGGACGCAGGCCATTTGCGGGGGCGCGCCCGGTGGCGTGGCCGGTCATGCGCCGGTAGCTGTCCACCGCCCACAGGCTGCTGGCCAGCATGACCGCAAAGCCCGCCACCGCGATCGGGATGACATTGATCACGACCCCGGCGAGCAGCAGCCCGACACCGATCACGAACCCGGCCGCCGCCGCAACGACCCGGCGCTTGTAGTGCACCCGTGGGTCGGCCGCTTGCACGGCATGCGCAAACCGCGGGTCGTCGGCGCGCAGCGCCTGCTCGATCTGATCGAGTTGGCGCTGCTCATGCTCGGAAAGCGGCACGGTCCCCTCCCTAACGGAACTCAGGCGGGGACGCTCTCGCCGGCGTTCACCTTGCGGCCTGGCTCAATGCCCAGGGTACGTGAGCACACGCGAAAGAGCACACGCGCGGCGGGCGGGTTTGCCGACCGCGCCGCCTTCCCGCGCGGCCCGCGCATGATGACCGGGCGTGGCTCACCCATCGGGGGTGATGCCCTTGGTCAGGAGCAACGATGTAGTGCTGGTATCCAGCGAGGCCAGTAGCCGCGCGTTCCGCAGTAACCCGGAAGAGGAGTAATCGCGGTGCCTGAGGACCCATCGCCACCTGTCCCCCCCGAGCCGCCTGCCAGCCCAGACGTTGACCTGGGCCGCGGCGACATCAGCCCCGCCGATGGAACGCGGCTTTCTGACGCCGTCGTCGGCCACATTACTGATCAGGCGCGCCGCACGGCCAACGCCGCGAGGTCTAGGCGGCTGGTGAATGCCGACGGCGAGCCAGGAGTGCTTGACCTCACGCCGTTGCGCGAGCTGGCCGCCGAGCTGGTGGAGGAGCTTCAGAAGGTGAGGCTGCGGGACCGGGTAGCCAGAGCGCTGCGGCAGGCAGCCGACATCATCGATCCGCAAACGCCGAGCCCCTGAGGCAGATGCCGTCGCCGCCGCCGACGGGCAGACCGGGAGCAGACCGTCTGGCAGCCACGACTTCGCGCCTCGCCGGCCAGGGGACCGGTATCGACGCCGCAGACGTCGACCTGCTCGCCGCTGCCGGCAGCAGCGGCGTGCTGTGGCAGCACGAGGACTTCGGGCTGGCCGGGCGCGGTGTCGCCCTGCGCATCGAGCTTCCCCGCGGTCTCACCGACACCGCCGCGGTGGCCGAGGTGGCCGGCAGTCTGGCCGCCATCCAGCGCAGCGACCACGTGGCCGGGGCGGGAACCGGTGCCGTAGCTCTCGGGGCGCTGCCGTTCGTGCGGGACGCACCCGGGACGCTCGTCGTCCCTCGTGCGGTGATCGGGCGCCGCGACGGCGAAGCATGGATCACCACCATCGCCGGCCCTGGCGACGGCTCGTCCGCCGCTCGCCTGGCCGACAGGATGACCGCCGACGCCCTCGGCGGGTTCATCGATCCCCGGCCAGCGCCGAGCGAGTTCACCCTGACGTCGGTGATGGACCACGACGCCTGGCGCGGGATCGTGGCCGACGCCGTCGCCCGCATCCACGACGGACTGCTGGGCAAGGTCGTCCTGGCCCGCCAGGTCGACGTGACGGCCAATCGCCCGTTCGTCACCTCTGATGTCCTGTCCAGGCTGCTCGCCCTGTACCCGACCTGCATGGTCTTCAGGATCGATGGCTTCCTCGGCGCCAGCCCCGAGCTGCTGATCGAGCGCCGTGGCACCCATGTCGCCAGCCATCCGCTGGCCGGCACCATCGGCCGCAGTGGCGACCTGGCCACCGACGAGGCGCTCATCGCCGGGCTGCTCGCCTCGCCCAAGGAGCGCAGGGAGCACGCTTATGTCATCGAAGGCCTCCGCCGCGCCCTGGGCCCTCTCTGCGACAGCCTGGATCTGCCCGGCAAGCCGACTGTGCTCGAGTTGCGCAACGTGTCGCACCTCGCCACCCGCCTGACCGGGGTGCTGTCCGCCATCCCGGGCGGGCTGGCCGAGCCCGGCAGCAGCTCCGGCGACCCCGGCCACGCCGGGAGCCGGCCGGTGCCGTCCGGGGACGAGCCGGCGCATCCCGGTCTCCGCGTGCCCAGTGCCCTCCAGCTCGTGGCGAGGGTGCACCCCACGCCCGCCGTCGGTGGCACGCCCACCGACGAGGCGGTGGCCTACATCGGCGAGGTCGAGGGCTTTGACCGCGGCCAGTATGCCGGCCCGGTGGGCTGGATGGATTCCCGCGGTGACGGGAGCTGGGCGATCGGGCTCAGGTCAGCTGACGTAGACGGCGACCATGCCTCGGTGTACGCCGGGGCTGGCGTGGTGGCCGGATCCCGCCCCAGGGCCGAGCTGGAGGAAACCCAATTGAAGCTGCAGGCTCTGCTCGCCGCTCTCGTCCGCCCCTGAGGCGCCCTAGAGGGCTGACCATCCTCTTTCACCCCCTTGGGGGGACGAAACTCGTCCCGGACCGAGATGGAATTGTGTTCGGTGCGGCAGCGGAGCATCCCCGGAGGCTGAGGACGAGCGGGCTAGCGACTGGCCCGCGCGGCACGTCGGAAAATGTCCAGCGGAGCCTTCGCAAAGGAGGCAGGCATGGCGACTCGTGATCAGCGCGAGGACGGCTGGACGGTGGTTCTGAGGCGCCAGCCGGCCCGGATAGTGGAGGGCCGGGCGGAAGGCGGCTACACCGAGGTGTTCGAGCTCATCTGCTGCGACTGCGGCGATGATCCCGACCTCGATTATCGCGAGGTCGCACCCTGGCTTCAGCGGGTCCGCGGGCCCTACCCGATCGCGGACGGCATCGCAGCCTACGAGCAACACCGCAGGCGGCACCAGCAACTCGGGGTGACCCGCCGGCCGGGGACGTGGCCGATGCTGGCTGACCGGCGATGAACGCCGAGTTCTTCGCGCTGGCGTTCTTCGCGGCGCTGAACCCCAAGCTGCTGGCCATCGATTTGCTGCTGATCGAGAACCGGCGGCCGCGGATGATGTTCTTGTGCGTCCTGCTGGGCGGCTTGACCGTGGGCCTGGCGATCGGCCTGCTGGACGTGCTGGTCTTCCACGTCGATGCCATTAGCTCCCAGAAAACGGTGGGCGCGGGCGTGGACCTGGGCCTGGGCCTGTTCCTGCTCGCCGTCGGCGCCCTGGTCGCCACCGGCCGCCTGCACGGCCGGCGCAAGGCACCGGTCCCGGCCGGGACCGGCCAGCCGGACAAGCCGGAGAAGAAAGACGGCTGGGCGCAGCGGGTGCTGGCTGAGCCCCGGTTCGGGCTGGCCATGCTGATCGGCGCGGTGTGCGGCATCCCCGGCGCCAGCTACCTCACCGGGCTGCACATCCTGGTCACCAGCAACTCCTCCACCGCCAACCAGGTCATCGGCGTCGTCCTGTTCGTCCTGATCGAGTTCTTGCTGATCATCATCCCGTTCGTGTTCCTGGAACTGTGGCCTGAGACCACCAAGGCGCGGCTCAAGCACGCCCAGGACTGGCTGCTGGGCCACGCCCGGCAGCTGATGGCCTACACCGCGCTCATCCTGGGCGCCTACCTGGCCGTCAGCGGCCTGATACGCCTAAGCTGACCGCGAGCGCTACTGCGTCACGATCAGGAAGATGCTGTGGCCGGCCAGCCAGAAGCCCACCGCCAGCGAGCCGACGATGATCACCTGGTCCCTGTGACCGTCGATCCATGCCCGCACCTGCCCGAGCCGGGCGCTGGCGGCCGCGGGCTCGAAGACCGCGTCCAGCTCCATGACCAGGAAACTGGAGGTGGCCAGCAGGCAGAAAAACACCAGCGCCAGGTAATCCCCCACGCTGGAGAGCTTGGCCTGCACGACCGTCGCCGCGCCCGCTGCCACCAGTGTCCAGGGCTGCAAGAAGACACCGAGCCCTGCGGCCGCCCAGGGGGAGAGGTGGTCCAGCCGCGCCATCCAGGTGGGCGGTTTGCGGGGGCGGCCCCTGCGGCGCTGTTGCCGGATCCCGAAAAAGATCAGCACGGCGCCGAGTGCTGCCTTGACCACCAGGGCGGCAGTAGAGGGGGCGGTGCTCGGCCGCGGCGGCTTGCCCCCGGTCACCAGGACCACGGCCGCGACCACCACGACCAGGCACGCGAGCCACCCGAGTATGAAGGCGAGCCCTTTCCAGGTGCCCTTCTGCGCGGCCAGCATCAAGATGAACGCCACGAGCGTGAGCGGCTCCAGGGTGATCGCGAGCCCGATGATCACCAGGTCAAGTACCATCTCCACCCCTCCCAGCCGGGCGTGCGGTCAGGCGTCGGCCTGCGCCGCTACAGTCAGCAGGCTCCGCGGCGACCCGGCTTCACCGAGCGGTCCTGGCGCCGCGCCGCGGGCACCAGGCTCCCAGATCGGAGGAATTGGCCTGGGGCGGTCTTAGATTTCCATGGTGGCTTCGGCTTTCCCGTCTTTGACGGCGGTCTGGAACGCGGCGTAGTCACCTTCGTTCTGGTCGGCGTAGGTTTCGGCGAAGTCGGCGATCGCCTGGTCGAACTTGGCGGAGCCGCCGAGGTAGGCGGCCAGGGCGACGCGGTCGCCGGAGCGGGCGTGCGCCCGGGCCAGGGTCCACCCGCACAGCCGGGCGTAGGCCGTCATGCCCGCGGGGAGCATCATCTCGATCGGCATGGAGAATTTCCAGTCCCGCAACTGGCGGACGTAGAAGTCGCGGGCCACCCCGTCGGCGGGGTTAGTGACGCGGGTCCAGCCGAGGAAGATATCGCTTTGGGCCTGCTGCAGGTGCTGCCCGGCGACGACCCGCTCGCCCTGGTTGGTGTACCGGCTGCGACCGCAGTAGTCCGCCAGCACCGACGGCTGGGCCTCCTTGGCTTGCAGGAACAATGGCTCGACCCCGTCCAGGGCGTCCATCAGCACGATCCAGGCGCGGGTGCCGACGCTGCCGACCCCGACGACCTTGCGAGCCACCTGGATCAGCTTGAACTGCTCGAGCAGGTGCCGCCGGTCCGATTGCAGGGTGCGCCGGTATTTGCCGATCACGCTGTTGATCAGCTTGTAAATCGCGTCGGCCTGCACGTCGGCGAAGACCTCTTCGACGGGGACGATCGTCGGCGGGGTGCTGATGATCCGCCGCTGGCCGTCGACCACGGTGGTCAGCTTGCCCAGCGCCTGGGTGCTGTCGCGGGTGTGCGCCTTGGCCAGCAGCTTCTCGGCAGCCTTAAACCGTTTCGGATCGACCTGGGACCTGACCTCCGCGAGGGCGGCCTCGGTGTCTGCGTGGGCATACCAGACATCCAGGAGGGGCTGCCCGGCGAAGGCGCGCATCGCCGTGCGGTAGCCCTCGGCCGCCGCGAGGGCGACCTTGCGGCGAGCTTTGGCGGGGAACCCGTTGTCGCGCCCCGCCACCGAGAAGCTCGCAGCGAGCCGCTTGACATCCCACTCGAACGGGCCGGGCAGGGTCTCGTCGAAGTCGTTGACGTCGAAGACCAGGCGCCGCTCCGGCGAGGCGAACGCCCCGAAATTGGACAGGTGCGCGTCCCCGCACAGCTGCACCCGCAGCCCCGACGCGGGAGTTGTGGCCAGATCCGCTGCCATCGGCAGCGCGGCCCCCCGGTAGAACGTGAACGCCGACACCAGCATCCGCCCATGTCGCACTGGCACCAGCTCCGGCACCCGAGACGCCGCCTGCCCCAGCAGCAGCCCCACCGGATCCCGCGACCGGCCCGGCCGGAATTCCGCGTGCGACTCCAGCGGGGCCACCGCCCTGGCATCCTTGCCCCGGGCCACCCGGTCCGCGCGGCTCAGATGCTCCACCGTCGCGGCGCGTGCCTGGCGTGGACGAGAAGCCCGCACACCAGACCGCCTAGCCGCGGCACGACCAGCCGTGACCGTCATGACCACTCCCTCCGGGATGCAACGGCGTCATACGGCCGGTATCGCACCGCGGGCCGCTCCCGTGATGCCGGTACCGGGCAAGAACCACCCGCGCAGGCTGACAGTCGCCCGACCGGCCGAACCACCACTTTCGCGGTTCGCTGGCTGCCAAACCCATGATCGCGTGGACGGTTTCCCGGCCGTTGCTACGTTTCCCTACGATCGAATCTGCGCCGGGCGGAGGCCGCCGGCATCCTCCTTTCAGGGTGATCCCGCCGGCCGTGTTCGCGGAGAACCCGCTAGCCTGCGCGCTGATCTCGGATTGCGTTCACTCGCGGGCGGCGATGGCCGGCGGCTCTCGTAGCGAAAGAAGCCAGGATTCACCCACGGAAGGTGAGCCGCGCCCTGCTACGGCCGGGGACAGTGGGACGCAGCGCCAGGCAGCGTCGTGACGCGACGGCAGCGGCAGCAAGTGGGCTTGCCGCGGGAAGCCGGCAGGAGGTGGCCCCTGTCTGATACCGGCGGCGAGCCGCGGCCTGCAGCCGCAGACCCAGCGCTCAGCCAGAAGGATGAACGAGACGGGCTGCCCGGGCAACGGGCTGGGCCGGCCGGCCGCCGGCGCTTCGGCTGGCGGACCCTGGTGGCCACGATCCTGATCGTGCTCGGCTGCCTGCTTGCTCCGGTCTCGGTGCTGGCCGTCTGGGTGGCCAGCGAGGTCAGCAACACTGGCCGCTACGTGGCGACCATGGAGCCGCTGGTCCACAATCCGGCGATCCAGAATGCCCTGACCGACAGGATCACCGCCGAGATCACCGCCCGGCTGAACGTGACCAGTTACACCGATCAGGCCGCGGCCGCGCTCTCGGACCGCGGGCTGCCCCGAGCCGGAGCGCTGCTCAAGTCGGTGGCCCCCTCGATCGCCAGCGGGGCCGCCGGGTTCGTTCACAGTGAGGTCCACAAGATCGTGACGGGCCCGCGGTTCGCGCAGGCTTGGGTCCGGGCCAACACCGTTGTCCATCAGGAGCTGGTGAAGGCGCTCTCCGGCCAGGGCGGCAACTCGGTCAGCGTCAGGAACGACCAGGTCGTCGTGAGCCTGGGCCCGTTCATCGACGTGGTCAAACAAGACCTGGTCAAGCGCGGCTTCACCCTGGTCAGCAAGGTCCCGGCGGTCAACCCGACGCTGACCCTGTTCTCGGCCAAGTACCTGGTCAAGGCGCAATCGGCCTACCGGCTGATCAACAACCTCAAGATCGTGCTGCCGATACTCACGCTGCTGCTGCTGGCCCTGGGCGTGTTCGCCGCCCGCGGCCGCCGCCGCGCCCTGATCGGCGCCGGGCTCGGCCTCGCCGCTTCCATGCTGGTGCCCGGCGTCGGGCTGTTTATCTTCCGCGGCATCTACCTGGGCAACGTGCCGGCCAGCGTGCTGCCCGCCGACGCCGCTGCCGCCCTGTTCGACACGCTCGTCCGGTTCATCAAGGTCGGACTGCGCACGGTCCTGGTGGCAGGCCTGGTAGTCGCCGCCGGCGCATTCCTGACGGGCCCGTCGGTGACCGCGGTCTGGATCCGGGGGGCGTTCGCCCGCGGGCTGGGCCGGGTCCGGCATGCCGGCGAGGGCGCCGGCGTGCACACCGGCCCGGCGGGGAGGTGGACCTATGCGCACCGCAAAGCGCTGCGCATCTGCGCCGTGGTCCTGGCCGCGCTGGTCTTCGTCTTCTGGGGCCAGCCGACCGCGGCGGTCGTCATCGCGATTGCCGTCGTTCTGCTGGTGGTTCTCGGGCTGATCGAGCTGATCGGCGGCAGGCCCCAGCTCACCCCGGAAAGGTGATGCCCCCGCGGAAGCGGCCGCTGTCAGATGGACGGGGACGGTAGCACTATCGCCGCGGAGCCGCTCCGTGAGTGTCGGGGGCACGTATTCGATGGGAAGTATCTCCGGGTCACATGCGAGCCGCCGGGTTCCCCGCTGAGGAGGCCTTCCCTCGGAGAGGTCATGTCCAAGGCGGAACCAGCTACGCGTCTTCGGCGGAAGGAGCGACAGTGAGCGAGCAGTTCAAGGGAACGATCAACGTAGATATCAGGGATTCGGTTCCCGACTGGGCTCCGTTCGAGCCGCCGAAGGCCCCGGATGGGGCGCCGAGCGTGGTGTACATCGTGCTGGATGACGTGGGCTTTTCTGCGATGAGCTGCTACGGCGGGCCGATCGAGACGCCGAACATCGAGCGGATCGCCGCTGACGGGATCCGGTACACGCAGTGGCACACCACGGCGCTGTGCTCGCCGACCCGTTCCTGCCTGCTGACCGGGCGCAACCACACCCGCAACTCGATGGCCTGCATCACCGAGGCCGCGATCGGGTTCCCCAACGCCAGCGGGACCATCCCGCCGGAAAACGGCATGCTGCCCGAGATCCTCGGCGAGCGCGGCTGGAACACCTACATGGTGGGCAAGTGGCACCTGTGCCCGACCGTGGAGATGAACCTGGCATCGACGCGGCGTAACTGGCCGTCCGGGCGGGGTTTCGAGCGCTGGTATGGGTTCCTGGGTGCGGAGACCAACCAGTGGTACCCGGACCTGGTGTACGACAACCACCCGGTGGACCAGCCCAAGTCGCCCGCCGAGGGTTACCACCTCACCGACGACATCACCAACAAGGCGATCGAGTTCATCACGGACGCGAAGACGGTCGCGCCGGACAAGCCGTTCTTCCTGTACTACGCGCCCGGTGCGGCCCATGCGCCGCACCACGTCTCGAAGGAATGGGCCGACAAGTTCAAGGGCCGCTTCGACGCCGGTTACGAGGCGATGCGGGAGCAGACCCTGGCCCGGCAGAAGCGGATGGGGATTGTCCCGGCCGACACCGAGCTGCCGCCGATCAACCCGATCGGCACCCCGGAGACCCGCACAGGGCCTGAGGGCCAGCCGTTCCCGCCGCTGGATGTCACCAAGCCATGGGACACGCTGTCGGCGGAGGAGCAGCGGCTGTTCGCGCGGATGGCCGAGGTCTACGCGGGATTCCTGGCGCACGCCGACCACCACATCGGCCGGCTGCTCGACTACCTGGAGGAATCCGGGCAGCGCGAGAACACGCTGGTGATCCTGGTCTCGGACAACGGCGCCAGCGGTGAGGGCGGCCCCGACGGCTCGGTCAATGAGATGTTGTTCGCGAACGGCATTCCCGACAACATGCAGGCGAACCTGGCGATGATCGACGAACTGGGCGGGACGAAGACCTACAACCACTACCCGAACGGGTGGGCGATGGCGTTCAACACGCCGTTCAAGATGTGGAAGCGGTATGAGTTCAACGGCGGCACCGCCGACCCGTGCATCATCTCCTGGCCTTCAGCCACGGCGGGCAAGGGCGAGATACGCGACCAGTACCACCATGCGATCGACATTGTGCCCACGATCCTGGACACCTTGGGCGTAGCGCCCCCCGCCACCATCAAGGGCCACGTACAGAGCCGGTTGGACGGGGTCAGCATGCGCTACACCGTCGAGATGGCCTCGGCGCCGTCGGCGCGGAAGACCCAGTTCTACTCGATGCTCGGCTCCCGCGGGATCTGGCATGACGGCTGGAAGGCGGTCACCACCCATCCCACGCTCAGCGGCTGGAGCAACTTCAACGACGACACCTGGGAGCTGTACCACACCGACACCGACCGCTCCGAGATGCACGACCTGGCCGCCGAGCACCCGGAGAAGGTCCGCGAGCTGGTCAACCTGTGGTTCGCTGAGGCCGGCGACAACGGCGCATTCCCGCTGGACGACCGCTCCGCGCTGGAGATCATCACCACGCCGCGGCCGCAGCTGTCACCCGCCCGCAACCGTTACGCATATTTCCCCGACACCGCCGAGGTGCCCGAGGCGCAAGCGGTGAACGTACGCAACCGGTCCTTCACGATCGGTGCGCTGGTGGACATCCCAGCGGCCGGCGCGCAGGGCGTGCTGTTCGCGCACGGGTCACGCTTCGGCGGCCACGCGCTCTACGTGAAGGACAACCGGCTGCACTACGTCAACAACTTCGTCGGCATGGCGGAGCAGAAGATCGACGCCACCCAGGACGTGCCGAACGGGACGAACCTGATCCTGTCGGCCTCCTTCGACAAGGACGGCGAGGACCCGCCGCACGTGTCCACCGGGATCCTGTCCCTCTACCACGGGGACGAGAAGGTCGGCGAAGGCCGGATCAGGACCCAGCCCGGGCTGTTCTCACTCGCGGGCGAGGGCCTGTGCGTGGGCCGCGACAGCGGCGAGCCGGTCACCGCCGACTACCCGGGCGAGCACCCGCACGCGTTTACCGGCGGCACGATCAGGCGGGTCGCGGTCGACGTCAGCGGCGACCCTTACGTCGATCTCGAGCGCGAAGCCCAGGCCATGCTCGCCCGCGAGTAGACGAGTAGAGGACGAGTAGACGAGTAGAGGAGCTGCAGATGAGCGTTCCGACAGCGAGGGCCCGGCCGGAGCGGCCCGGCGACCACTGCGGTGCCGGGCTGGCGGTGCAGGCGTGCGACGAGACGCTGCCCGGCCCGTGGCAGAGGCAGCCATGACCGCGGAGCAGCAAGCGCCCACGCCGAGCCCTCTGGGCCCGATCGCTCGCTACGAGCGAAGCGTCATGGACCGCATCAGGGACTTCGATGACCCGCGCCAGGAGTGGCGGCGGTTGTTCTCCGAGTTGCTCGGTACATTCTTCCTGGTGCTGGCGGCCGCCGGAGGCGGCATGATGGGCCACGCCTTCCCCGGCGTGATCAGCCACACCGCCGCCGTCACCGCCCCCGCGCTGACGGTCATGGCCATCATCTTGTTCATGGGCAAGATCTCCGGCGCGCACCTGAACCCGGCCGTCAGCATCGCCTTCGCCCTGCGCCGCGACTTCCCCTGGCGGCGCGTCCCCGGCTACATCGTCGTGCAGCTGGCCGGGGCCACCCTCGCCGCCTTGTTCCTGCACGCGGTCATCAACGTCTCGGCCATGTACGGGTCCAACTATCCCGCCAGCGGCTACTCCGACCTGGCCGCGTTCTGGATGGAGCTGATCTTGACCATGGGCCTGGTCAGCGTGATCCTGGGCACCGCCTCAGGCGCGCAGAACGTCGGCATCATCGGCGCCTTCGGGGTCGGGGCATATATCGCCCTGGCCGGCCTGTGGGGCAGCCCCATCTCGGGCGCCTCGATGAACCCGGCCCGCACCTTCGGCCCCGACCTGGCCTCCACCACCTTCACCGGCTACTGGGTCTACGTCGCCGGGCCGATCGCGGGCGCCGTACTTGCCGTGGGCGTCGCCTACGTCCTGCGCGGCCGCGGTGGCGACAAGCCCGCCCTCGGGGCCGCGCAAGGTGACCTGTTCACCGAGGGCTACGAGCCCGGCAAGTCCTGAGGATCTGGGCCGGGTGCGGGGGATGAAGACATGCCCGGCCCGGCCCCGCACTGGCACGTCGCAGGCTTCGGGTGCCTGGTCAGTGGCCGGCGATCTGCCCGCCGTCGATGTGCAGGATTTCGCCGGTGATGAAGGGCGATGACTCCAGGAAGAGAATGCCGTCGACGATGTCGCTGACCTGGCCCACATGCCCGAGGGGCTGGAGTGCGCCGAGCGCCTCGTAGCTTTGCGGCGAATGCCCGGGGGTCTGGATGATGCCCGGCGAGACGGCATTGACCCGAATGCCGCGAGAGGCGTACTCGATGGCCAGCGACCTGGTGGCTGACGCGAGGCCGCCCTTGGTGAGCGCCGTCAGCGCTGCTGGCACGGCGGAGTTCGCGTAGTCGGCGAGAGTCGTCGTGATGTTGACCACGTGGCCGCTGCGCCGCTTGAGCATCTCGGCGATGACCTGCTGGGTCAGCCGGAAGAATCCGGTGAGGTTCACGCCGACGGCGGATGCGTAGTCGTCGGCGGTGTAGTCGGTGAACGGCTTGGAGATGAACACCCCGGCGTTGTTGATCAGCGTGTCGATGCGCCCGAAGCGGCCGAGTGTTTCCCCGATGATCCGGCTGGTGGTTGCGGGCTCGCCGATGTCCCCATCGACGGTGAGCACGGCCGGGTCCCGGCCGGGTGTGATCGTGCGGGATGTCGCCACGACCGCCCAGCCCTGCCGGCGGTAGGCAGCGACGAGGCCGGCGCCTATGCCCTGAGAACCTCCGGTGACGATGACGACCTTGCGGTCCTGTTCGCTCATGATCTCTCCTGCCGTCAGCTGGTGCGCGCCGGGTCACTGGGGTGCGGGGTGAGCGGCGTGACCTCATCGGAGCGCCACACCCGCAGCGGCATCGAGGCGAGGACGTGCTCGAGCTGGGCGGCATCGCCGGCGGCGAACAGGCCGAGCGTGCACCATTCGCCTGGTCGCAGTGGAGGGCGCCACAGGCGCAGCAGGTGTCCCTGGGCGGCGAGTTCGCGCGAGCGTGCAGCCTCGCGGGCGCGGATGTCCTGGACGGCTGCTTCTGATGTTCCATCCGGGACGTGGGTGGTCATGGTGACCAGATATTCCATGGTGAGCGCCTCCTGGGATGTTCGGGCGGGCGGTGGCCAGGGTGAGCGGCTGGATGTAAGGATGCAGCAACGCGGCCGGGCGGGAGGAACCGATGGAGCTTGTGGTTGAGACGGTGTACGGGAAAGTCCGCGGCGGGCTGGCTGGCGGGATCGCCTCGTTCAAGGGAATCCCCTACGCGGCCCCGCCCTTCGCGGTGCACAGGATGCGCCCTCCCGCCCGGCCTGAGGCGTGCGATGGCGTCCGGGACGCCTTGGCGTATGGGCCGACGGTCCCCAAGCCGCCATATCCCAAGCCCTTCGACGAGATCCTTCCCGAGCCGGTGATCGCCGGGGAGGACTGCCTGAACCTGAACGTATGGACCCCCGATCCTGGGCGGGCTGGACTGCCGGTCATGGTGTGGCTCCACGGTGGCGCGTTCGTGAACGGCTCGGGAGCCGTGGCCCAGTACGCCGGGGACCGCTTCGCCCGCGACGGCGTGGTCTGTGTCACTATCAACTACCGCCTCGGCTGCGAGGGCTTCTTGTTCCTGGACGATGCCACCCCCAACCGGGGATTGCTCGACCAGATAGCGGCACTGGAATGGGTGCAGGAGAACATCGCCGCCTTCGGCGGTGACCCGGGCAATGTCACGATCTTCGGCGAGTCAGCCGGCGCGATGAGCGTCACCACGCTGCTGGCGATGCCCAGGGCAGCAGGCCTGTTCCGCCGGGCGATCCCGCAAAGCGGCGCCGGGCACCACGTCCTGCCGGCCGACACGGCCCGGCTGGTGACGGCCGAGCTGGCCCGGCGGCTCGGCGTGGCCCCCACCCGGGACGGCTTCGCCGCCGTGCCGGCCGGCCGGCTGGTCGCCGCCCAGAAACAGCTGTCTGAGGATATCGCCGTCCAGCCCGACCCGGGCCGGTGGCTCGAGGTCGCCGGCAACATGATGGCCTTCGAACCGGTGGTGGACGGGCAGATCCTGCCCGCCAGGCCCATCGACGCCATCGCTGCCGGGAACGGCAAGGACGTTGACCTGCTCGTCGGCACCAACCAGGACGAGCACCGCCTGTTCCTCATCCCCACCGGCGTGGCGGACGCCACCAATGACGCCATCCTGCAAATGACCGCCGGCGCGCTCGGGCTCAGCGCCCCTGGTCTGGCGGCCTACACGACGGCCGTGCCCGGCGCCGGGTACGCGCTGGCCGCCGTGCTCACTGACTGGTTCTTCAGGATCCCGGCCATCCGGCTGGCCGAATCCCACCAAGGCCCCTCGTACATGTACGAGTTCGCCTGGCCGTCACCCCTGTTCGGTGGCCGGCTCGGCGCATGTCACGGACTCGAGATCGGCTTCGTGTTCGACACCCTCGATGCCGAGGAGGGCGAGGCGCTCTACGGCTCCGCACCGCCGGCCGGACTTGCCGCCGCCATGCACAAGGCCTGGATCGATTTCGCACAGTCAGGCCAGCCTGGCTGGGACGCCTACGACCCCGCCACCCGCGCCACTATGACCTTCGCCCTTGCCAGCAGGCTGAGCCACGACCCCCGGCCCGAACAGCGCACCGCCTGGGAAGGCATCCGGTAGGCCGGATGGATATCGCCGCCATCGAAACGGGCCGGATTCAGACCAGATACCACGACGACGGCGCACCGGCCTGGTTCGCGACAATCAGACGGATCTAGACCGGGACTCTGCAATCTGCGGGCAATGCATGCCGTCCGGCAGGCCGACGGCGCGTCGCCGTCGGCCTGCCGGCCCGTGGCTGGCCTGCGTTGACCAGCCCCCATCGGCGCAGCCCGCAGGGTGAGCGGCAGATTGCCCCCGCTGTCCGCGTGCCTGACGTTGGCCAGAACTGGCACGCGGCAAGAGAAAAACTCCGAACCTGCCGCAGTCACCGACGCGCATGCGCCGACTGCCGGGGTCCAGAGCAGTGCCCGCTATGTTACCCCTCCGGGTACAGGCGGGGAATCCTCCAGCGCTTCTTGCGGCCGGGTCCGAGGCTGGTGGTGTGCCCTTTCGCCGTAGTGCCGCCCGCCCTTGGGTGTCCCGCTAGCCGGGGGTATCCGGAGCGGCCGGGGTCGCCGTGATAGACCGCACGGTCCAGCCTCAGGGCGAGGATGCTGGGGGATGAGCGAGCGGGCCGCCAGGGTATGGGCCTGGATCGCTGCCGCCCACGATGATGACACGCCCGTGTCGGTTGCGGCGCTGTGCCGTGCGGCGGTACTGAGGCTCGGAGTGGATGGCGCAAGCGTGACAGCAATGAGCGGTCCCGTGGCGCGCGAGCCGGTTTGCGCCTCGGACGATGTGAGTGCCTGGCTGGAGGAACTGCAGTTCACCGTGGGGGAGGGGACGGGTACGGACGACTTCAGGCTCGGGTCGCCGATGCTGCTCGCGGAATTGGGCTCGGTCGCGGCGCGGTGGCCCGGGTTCGTGCCGGCGGCCGTGGCGGCCGGTGCCCGGGCGATGTTCTCGTTCCCGCTGCAGGCAGGTGCCATCCAGGTAGGCATCCTCACGCTCTACCGGTCCCGGCCCGGCCCGATGGCAGCCGGGGAACTGGCCGACGCGCTGGTATTCACGGACATAGCACTGCGGCTGCTGCTGGATGCTTCCTACGGTGTCGTCCGGTTCCCGGGCGACCGGCCCCTTGACGGCATGTCGGAGGCCCGGGCCGGGGTTCATCAGGCGACCGGGATGATCTCGGTGCAGCTTGGCGTGAGTCTTGGGGAGGCATTCGTGCGGTTGCGGGCGCACGCCTTCGCTAGTAACGCTGCACTGGGCGATGTCGCCGCCGCGGTGGTGGATCGCCGGCTGCGTTTTGGCCACGGCCCACAGCCAGGCCGCGAGCCCTGACTTGGCGCAGGGCGGCCTAGTGCGCTAGGCGTTAAGCTCAGGCTATGGCGACATCGGTCGACGAGCGGCTGGCGCAGGCGTTCGTGGAACTGGCGGACACCCTGGTTGTCGGCTTCGATCTGATGGAATTCCTGCACACGCTCACCGAGCGCTGCGTGGAACTTTTGGAGGTAGACGCGGCTGGGCTGCTGCTCGCCGATGGCGGCGGCGCGCTGCGGCTGGTGGCAGCATCGACCGAGCAGGCCCGGGTAGCGGAACTGTTTCAGCTTCAAAACGATGAGGGCCCCTGCGTCGACTGCTTCCGCAGCGGACAGGTCATCTCCATCAGCGATATCCGCGCCGGCGACATGGCGAAGCGGTGGCCGCGGTTCGCCCCCGCCGCGCACCAGATGGGCTTTGCCGGAGTGCACGCCATCCCGATGCAGCTGCGTGATCAGGTCATCGGGACTCTCAACCTTTTCCGCGCCGCGCCGGACGGCCTGGACCGGGCGGCGGCGCGGGCGGCCAGGGCGCTGGTGGATGTCGCCACCATCGGGATATTGCAGGAACGAGCGGTCCGCCAGCAGGAGCTGGTCGCCGAGCAACTGCAAGCCGCGCTGCATAGCCGGGTCATGATCGAGCAAGCCAAGGGAGTCCTGGCCGAACGGCATCGGGTGACCCCGGACCAGGCGTTCCGCACGCTGCGGCGTTACGCGCGCAATCACAACCGCCCGCTCACGGCGCTGGCCGCCGACGTTATCCAGGGCACCGCCGATATCGCCATGAGCAGCAGCCAGGCCAGGACGCGGCAGCCGTCACGGGGCCAGGCAGGGCGTCCCACCAGGCCGGAGCCGCCATCTGGCCCGCCTTCGTAGGCCATCCGAATGCCGGCCGGCTCGTCCTCGATCCGCCGGCCACCCGGCTGCCGCAGCCCGGACTATCTCAGGCGCCCGGGCGTGTGCTGCCACAGCAGGTAGGTGGCAGCGCCGAGGGGGATAGGGGGCAGGTAGGTCACGGCACGGTACAAGAGCACGGCTGCGGTCACCTGTCCGGCGCTGCCGTGGCCGGCGCCGGCGGCCATGGTGCCCACCAGGCCGAGTTCGGTGATGCCGAGACCACCGGGGGTAATGGGCAGCGCGGTCAGCAGCCGGACGAACGCGAACGCCGCGAGGGAGGTCTGCCAGGGCACTTGAGCCTGGGAAAGGCCGGTGCCGCGCAGGCACGCGAGCAGGACGAGCCACAGGATGAGCTGGCTCGCCGCGGTGGTGGCGGTGATCCGCCAGCCGCGCGCGGCGATCAGGGCGGCGGCCCGGTCGCGGAACCCGAGCAGCGATCCAGGGATGTCGCAGGGTGGCTGGCGGTGCACCAGCCGGCAAATGCTGGCGAGCACATACTGCAGCGCGCCGCCCGCGCGGAGCGCGAAGGATTCGTTGTGCACCAGCAGGCCCAGCCCGACCACGGTGGCGGTGAGCACTGCCAGGCCTGCGGCCGCGGCGGCGATCAGGACGGCATCGGGCGGGGTGGCCGTCAGCATGACCAGCAGGGCGACGGCTGGCAGGCCCAGACGGGCCAGGACGTTCCAGACTCCCGACACCAGGGTGTAGAGCACGTAGTCCGCCGTGCTGATGCCCCAGCCGGACATCATCGCCCAGCTGACCCCCATGCCGAGGGCACCGCCGGCCGGCAGCGCGTTCGCCACCGCGTTGGAGCTGAGATTGACCACCGCCGCCTCGCGCAGCCGCAACGCCGGCAGCACCGCGCAGATCATGAACCAGTACGAGACCATGCTGGCCGCCGCCGTCAGCGGCGACGAGCAGCGCCTGCTGCCAGGTCATCGCGTCTATGCTCGCCCAGACGCTGCGATACGAGGCGAACCGCGGAAGGGCGAACCCGAATATGGCCGCGACGAGGGCCGTCGAGACCACGGTGCGAAGAACCTTGCGGGCGCGGCGGGGCGGGGCGGTGGCGGTCCCCGGCTGCGGCGGCACAAGACTACGGTCGGGGCCGCTTTCCAGGCCGGTGAGCCGCTCTGGCACCTCGGCACTGGTCCTCATCGGGCACTGGTCCTCATCGGGCGCTGTCCGTGCGGGCGGTGGACGTGACCGGGAAGGTCTTGGACCAGCGGTGGGCCGTTCCCGCAGCTGAGGAGGCCATCAGCCAGCGTCGGACGATCGTCGGCCAGCCAGGGCCAGGTGACTAGTGGTCTCTTCCATTGACTTGCACACTCGGCCGCGGGCCAGGACTGGTCTGGAGAAATATCTCCCGCCCTCGCCTGCGTTGCTCGAGCCGGGCAGAGGTGGGCCACCGCACGCAGCGGGCCCACCCGAAGCGTTCGAACACGCGGATCAGCTCGGCTGACAGGTCGATCTGGCCGCGGTCGACGCCGTGCCGGGCGCAGGCCGGATCGGAGTGGTGCATGTTGTGCCAGCTCTCACCCAAAGACAGCACCGCGAGCGGCCACAGGTTCGTGGCCCGGTCAAAGCGGCGGGTCGTGAACGGGCGGTTCCCGAGCAGGTGGCACAGGGAGTTCACGCTCCAGGTGACGTGCTGCAGCAGCAGGATGCGGACCAGCCCGGCCCACACCAGCGCCAGCACCGCTGCCTGCCAGGTCCCCCCGAGCGCCCACCCGGCAGCGAAAGGCAGCACCAGCGTGGCGAGACACAGGACGGGAAAGGCCTTGGATATCCTCCGCATGGCCGGGTCCGCAAGCATGTCGGGCGCGTAGCGCTGCTGCGACGTCGGATCGTTGCCGAACAACCACCCCACATGGGCGTGCAGCAGGCCCCGCAACTGCCCGCCCACCCCGGTGCCATACCGGTAGGGCGAATGCGGGTCGCCCGGGCGGTCGCTGAACGCGTGGTGGCGCCGGTGCGTGGCCACCCAGCCGGTCACATCGCCCTCGAAAGCCATCGACCCGGCGACCGACAGAGCCACGCGCAGCGCAGGCTGCGCGGTGAAGCTTCGGTGAGTGAGGCACCGGTGGAAGCCCACCGTCACCCCAAACCCGGTCACCAGATAGAACAACGCGGCCAGGCCGAGATCGGTCAGGCCAACACCGCGGCCCCACAGCAGCCATATCGCAGCGATCAGCCCTGCGAAGGGGGCAACGACGATCAGGCCGGTCACCGTCAGCTGTCCTGTCCGCTGCCATGCGGTCCGGACGGGGGCGCTGGCATCAGGGAAAGCCCGGGTGCCGTCATAGGGTGCGCTCGTCGTACTCGTGGTCACGAATGATCACTCCGCATCGCGGGGTTGTGGCACGCAGCGAAGCGGATCTCGAGACCGGCGTATGGTCTAGACCTGATCGGGAACGCGTTCAGGCTGCCTGGATAAGGGACTGCTCGTCAGTGTACGCTCGCGCGGGCCCACTCCCACCAGAGCGAGCGGACCAATCCGGAGGACGCATGCACCGGCCGCCGGAGACCGTGGTCCGCACAGCCAGCGCACGATCGCCGCTAGTTGCCCGGTTGCCGGTCCCGCTCATCCGCCATCGGGGATGCGAGGCTGGCCTTGGTGCCGATGATGGCTGCCGAAACCGTAGGGAAAATCTCGAGGTGCAGGTCCAGGCCCGTGATGCGAAGTGCCTCGATCGTAGGAGGCGTGGGAGCAGCGAGGCGCAGAACGCCCCCGAGCAGCCTGGCGCGGCGATTCGTGCCAACCAGCACGGCGAGCCCGCTGGAGTCGCAGAAATTCACCTGGGACAGATCGACGATGAGCCGGCGGGCGTCGGGCCTGAGCAGGCCGAGGAGCTGGTCGCGCAGCTCAGGAACGCTGGCAGAGTCAAGCTCGCCGCTCAGCGCCGCAACGCGGTAGCCACCGCGGAGATATGTGGAGACCCTGAGCGCACGAGGGAGCGGAGTTTCAAGCGGCGTCATGCCAGCCGACCTGTCTCGGTTCCAGACGGAACCAGGTCATTGTGCGCCCAAGGCGACGCTGACGTGACTGCCAACGCACGAAAGTCCTCGGTTCGTGTCATACTACCTGCTCTGCCAGCCCTGGCACGGCGGGGCCAGTGAGCCGGGAGGTGGCGCATGAGTGGGCCAGATGTATGGGTATCGAAGGACGACAGCAGCGACATCGTCCGGGCTGAAGCGATCGCCGGGGTCGGCCGTGACTACAACGGCAATGTCACCGTCCGGCTGGTCGGCGGTGACGGGGCGACCGTGACGCTGGTCGACCCCAGCGCGCATGGTGACTCGCCCACGCCCGTTGACTTTCATCGCCAGTTGCTCGAGGTCGTGGCCGAGTTGTCCGACACGGCCCAGGCCACCATGGTCCGGCCGGTCCATGACCAGCAGCATGGCTGGCGATGGGTCGCTGAGCCGCTGTAGCCGCCGTAGCCGCTCAGTGCGGCAGCCGGCGTGAGGGTACTGTTGAAGCATCCACCCGTTGCCAGCGATGCGTTTACGTGGCGAGGTCGCTGGCCCGGCGGATGTCGCTCAAGACCCTGGCGGCACATCACCAGCCCGGCCACGATGTGCTTCCCAGGAGCTACCGCGATGCGATCCCACGAAGAGATGGCTGCTGCGCCCCTGCAGCCCGGCCGGCCGCTCCCCCGGGCGGAATCACCGGCCGCACCGCAGCGGGGGAGCGACTACGCGCAGTTGTCCCGTCAGGTCAAGCAGGCGGGGCTGCTGGAACGGCGGCCCAGCCAGTACATCGGGAAGATCACGGTCACGGCGGTGCTGCTGGTCGCCGGATGGGCTGTCTTCGTCCTGGTGGGTGACTCGTGGTGGCAGCTTGCGGTGGCCGCGTTCCTGGCGGTGATGTTTACCCAGGCGGGGTTTCTGGGCCACGACGCCGGCCACCGGCAGATTTCGGGCTCCCGGCGGGCCAGTGCCATCCTCGGCATCCTGCTTGGCAATCTCGGCACCGGGTTGAGCTACGGCTGGTGGGTCGACAAGCATTACCGTCATCACGCTCACCCCAACACCGAAGGCGCGGACCCCGACATCATGATGAAGGTGCTGGCCTTCACCGACGCCCAGGCTCGTACCAGCCGAGGGCTGTCCCGGATCGCGTTCCGCTACCAGGCTTACCTGTTCTTCCCGCTGCTGCTCGGCGAAGCCTTCAGTGTGCATGTCGCCAGCATCCGGCACGCGGCCAGCCAGGCTTACCGCCGCAAGCCCGCGGAGGCGGCCCTGCTGGCCATCCACTTCGCCGCCTACTTCGCCGTCGTTTTCCTGGTGCTCTCACCCGTCAAGGCTGTCGTGTTCATCCTGGTCCAGCAGGGCCTGTTCGGCCTGTACCTGGGAGCCTCCTTCGCCCCCAACCACAAGGGCATGCCCATCCTGGGCGCCGCTGACCGGAGCGACTTCCTGCGCCGCCAGGTGCTCACCTCCCGCAACGTCCGCGGTAGCTGGCTCACCGACCTGGCCCTGGGCGGCCTCAACTACCAGATCGAACATCACTTGTTCCCCTCCATGCCCCGGCCCAACCTGCGGCGCTCCCAGGCCCTGATCAAGGAGTTCTGCCAGCAACGAGGGCTGTCCTACTGTGAGGCCAGCCTCGGGGGCTCTTACGCCCAGGCCCTGCGCTATCTCAACACCATTGGCAGGCCGCCCCGTCATGTCCCGGGATCGCCGCTGCTTGCCAGTGCCATGCCCGCCCTCGCGTCAGACGCACCGCAAACCGCCGACCGGTGACCGCGCGGGCCATGGCCCACGCGTCAGCCAAGAGCGGTGATGACGGCCAGCCGCGAGTGAGGAACAGGCTTGCCCGACCGGCGGGTCGCTGATCCTCAACTCGACCGGCACAGCCGGGGCTGTACAGCAGGTCACGCGGACACGGAGCGGACGACATGCTGCTCACCGCCGACGGGCTGTGGATCGCCAGCGACAACTTCGGCGGCGGCACCTCCTGCGGCGGCCAGGCCGGGTTCTCCGGCCTCTGCTTCCTGCCCCTATCCGTCCTAGCCCGCACAGGCCCCGGCGACGGTCGTCCAAGCCGGGCTGTCCACCGTGGGTGACCGGCTGACGCGTGGCGAACGCTGCGCGAACGGCGCGGGGCCTACTTTCGCTGTGCCACATCGCGGAGGCATCCGAGGGGAGCCACATGAGCGGCACAGTCACCGGGCCGGCGCACACAGGCATGGCGGCGGGCAAGCACATGTCGCAGCCAGTCATCTTCGTCATCGATGGCGACGCCGGGGTCACCGCTGCGCTCCGGGAGGACCTCGACCGGCGGTTCGGTGAGGACTTCCGCGTCATCGGCGCGTCGTCGGCTGCCGCCGGGCTGGCGGCACTGCGCAGGCTGGCCGATGCCGGCGAACCGGTGGCGCTGCTCATCGTGGATCACCACCTGAGCGCGATGCCGGGGGTCGAGTTCCTCGCGCGCGGCCATGAGATGCACCCGCTGGCCAAACGGGTGCTGCTGGTGGAGCGCGACTACTCGGCGCGCAGTCCGGTCATCCAGGCCATGACGCTCGGCCAGGCTGACTATCACATCACCAAGCCGTGGCTGCTTGAGCAGGATCTCTACCGGATGATCAGTGAGTTCCTGGCCGAGTGGTCCAAGGATCACCAGGCAGGCTTCGCGGTAGGAGACGTGCGGTACCGCTCGATCAAGCGGGTCGCCTCCGCGGTCGGCGATGGCGCCACGGCCGTACGCTTGGTGCACGAGTACCTGGCCACCGAGCATGCCGACGGGCTGGCGCCGGCAGTCAGGACATGATCACGGAGCCGCTGGGTTCAAGATCGTGCACTGCTGGCGGTGGCCATCCGTCACCTAGCACTCTTTACTATTTCTTGAATAAATTACGGTTTAGGATTTAATCTATGACCCCAGGGGAACACGTTGACGTGTTGCAAGTGTCGCTCCTGGGGGAGCAAGCCATCACCGGCGCGGGGACCGGCACCCGCGCCCGTTCGTCGCGGGCAGTTGCCCTGGTGGCGTTCCTGGCCGCGCACGCCGGGTCACCCCAGCCCCGGCAGCGGATCGCCGGCCTGTTCTGGCCGGACTCGACCGACGCGCAGGCCCTGACCAATCTGCGCCGGGAATTGCACCAGTTGCGCCAGGTCCTGGCTGACGAGCCTTCACTCGTCGTGACCTCAACGGACCTGGGCTGGCGCGACACCGGGACGTGCCGGGTCGACCTGCGCGTCTTCGACATCGAGCGCAGGGCCGCCTTGGCAGCGGCAGCGGGCGGCGATGACGAGGGGATCCTCGTGCACGCCGCCCGGGCCATCGCGGAGTACCGGGGTGACCTGCTGCCCGGTGTGTATGACGACTGGGTGTTCGAGGCCCGGTCAGAGATTGAGCGCCAGTGTGTCAGCCTGTGCGACCTGCTCGGCGAGGCACGAGCCCGGCACGGCGACCTGACCGGGGCGGCGGAGGTAGCGCGCCGCCGGATCGGCTTGCAGCCACTGGAGGAGGTCGGCTACCGGACCCTGATGCGGTTGCAGGCAGAGCTGGGCGACCGGGCCGGTGCGGTGAGTACCTACCATCATTGCGCTTCGGTCCTGGAGCGTGAACTCGGTGTCGTCCCGGATCCGGCGACACGGCAGGCGTTCCAGCGGCTGATGGCCCGTGCCGACCCGGGGAACGGGAAGCCGCCCGCGGTCGAGCCTGCGGCCGGCCGCCCCGGGCTGGCCGCGGCGGAACTCGTCGGCCGGTCGCGGGAGCTTGGCCTGCTGGAGGACCTGTGGCGGGCCGCCGCGGCGGGCAGCCGGGGCCTGGCGCTGGTCCGTGGCGCTGCAGGTGTCGGGAAGACCCGCCTGGTGACCGAGGTCGCCGGGCGGGCCCTGCTGCAGGGCGCGATGGTGGCGAGCAGCCAGTGCTTCGGGACATCGGGGCGGCTGGCGCTGGCCCCGGTGGCGGACTGGCTGCGAAACCCCGCTGTCCAGTCCGCGGTGGCGACCCTCGACCCCGCCTGGCGTACCGAGGTCGGCCGGCTGGTGCCGGCCGAGGGCCACGAGGGACGCGGGACCGGATCGCGAGCGATGGCGGACGCCTGGCAGCGCCACCGGTTCTTTGAAGGCATCGCGCGGGCGCTGCTTGCGGTCGGCCGCCCGACCCTGCTGGTCCTGGACAACATGCAGTGGTGCGACCAGGAGACGCTGGCGTTCATCACGTTCTGCCTGGGCCTGGCCGACGGTGCCCCGCTGCTCGTTGCCGCCACGCTGCGCGACGACGGCCTCGACGCCGACCCTGAGCTGGCAAACTGGATGGTCCGGATGCGCGCCACCGGATTGCTGACCGAACTCTCCCTCGCCCCGCTGGACGCCGCAAGCACGGCACATCTCGCCCAGGCCATTTCCGGGCGGCCACTCCTTGAGGCGGACACCAGCCTGCTGCACGCAACAACGGGCGGCTTCCCGCTGTACGTCATCGAGGCTGTGCGCGGCACCGACGATACGGACGGCACGCCGCTGTCGGCCGGCGATCTGGCCGCTGTGCTGCGCAACCGCCTCGAGCAGGCGACCGGGCCCGCCAGGGAGGTAGCCGGCCTGGCGGCCGCGGCCGGGACGAACTTCACGCTGGACCTGCTCACCGAGGCCAGTGACCTTGAGGCCGATGCCGTCGTGGAGGCAGTCGACGAGCTATGGCGGCGCAGGATCATGCGGGAGTTCGGGGACGGCTACGACTTCTCCCACGACCTGCTGCGCGAAACGGCGTACGCGGCGATCAGCCCGCCGAAACGCTGGCTGCTGCACCGGCGAATCGCCCAGAGCCTTGAACTGCTCCACGCCGAGGACACCGACGCCGTCGCGGCGCAGCTCGCGGAGCAGTACGCCCGCGGCGGGCGGCCCGTGCGGGCGCTGGCCTACTATCAGCGGGCCGCCGGGGTCGCAGCGTCCAGGTTCGCGCACGCCGAGGCGATCCGGCTGCACGAGAAGGCGTTGTCGATCATTGCGGCCATGCCGGCCGGGCGGGACCGGGACTCACGGGAACTGGCGGTCCTGGAGGCGATGGCGGCGCCGCTCAACGCCAGGGCCGGCTACTCGTCACCGGAGCTGCAGCGAGTACTCGAACGGTCGATCGACCTCGGGGAATCACTTGGCCGCAGAGATTCGACGCTCACCGGCCTGGTCGCGCTCTGGGCCACGCAGTTCGTTCAAGGGCGCATCGCTGATGGATACCAGACGGCCACCCGTGCGCTGACCCTTGTAGACCCCGACTCCGAGCTGAGCGGTCCGGCCCACTTTGCTGTCGGCGGGTCGGCCGTCAGCCTGGGGATGCCCGCTGAGGGGTTGCGCCACCTCGAGCTCGCCGCCAAGCTGGCGAGCGGCGCCGTCTGGCTGAGCGTCGGCACCAGGGCCGATGTGCAAGGCACCGCTTGGGCGGCACACGCCCACTGGCTGCTTGGCCACGACGCCGAGGCCCTGTCCGCCTGTCTCGAGGCCATCAAGCTGGCCAGGGCGATCGACCACCCGTACTGCCTGGCCGTGGCCCTGGCCTACGGCTCTATCACCCATCAGATGCGCCACGCCATACCCGAGCTGAGGGACACGGTCGGCGAGCTGCGCGAGCTGTGCGACCGGTACGACTTCGCCTACTACCGCGAGTGGGGGCTGATCCTGGACGGCTGGTCGCGAGCGGACGGGCCATGTGTCGATCTGGCCCGGCGAGGCATCGGCAACCTCAAGACCGCGGGCTCGTTCGCCCGCAGGCCGTACTGGCTGTCGCTGCTCGCTGACCTGCTAGCACGCGGCGGCCGGGTCGACGCCGCACGAGCGACCCTCGACGCCGCTCTCGCCGCCGGGCAGTCCAACGACGACGTGTGGTGGCTGCCCGAGGTGATGCGAATGCGCGCTGCGTACGACGACGAACAGGCCGTCATCGCGCGCCTGCGTTCCGCAGCGCAGCTGGCGTCGGCGCACGGCAGCCTCGCGCTGCTCCGGCGTTGCCAGCGTGACCTCGGCGAGCGCGGCGTTCGGCTTACCGATCCGGGCGTTCTGCCGACGGCGTAGCGCACGTTCGCGCACCCGAACGCTGCGCGAACGCCACGGTCCTTACCTTCGGTGTGCACCCGAACTTCAACAACGGACCCAAGGGGACAACATGACCACAACAGCCGCCATGACCACCGCTCCGTATGAGGAGCTGGCCGCCGCCGTGCGCGGAAGCCTGATCCTGCCCGGGGATCCCGAGTATGACCAGGCGCGCGCCGTCTACAACGGCATGATCGACAAGCATCCTGCTGCCATAGCGCGCTGCCGGGACGCCGCCGATGTCATCACCTGCGTGCGGTTCGCCCGCGAGCACGGCGTCGAGATCGCTGTCCGCGGCGGCGGCCACCACGCGGCCGGCCTCAGCGTGCAGGACGATGCCCTGGTCATCGACCTGTCGCTGCTCCGCAGCACCACGGTCAGCCCGGAGAACCACACCGTCCGCGCCGACGCCGGATGCACCTGGGGAGATGTCGACCACGCAACCGTGGCCTTCGGCATGGCCACTCCCTCCGGTTTCCTGTCCACCACCGGGGTGGCCGGCCTGACGCTTGGCGGCGGCATCGGCTACCTCACCCGGCGCTTCGGCCTCACTGTCGACAACCTCCTCGCCGCCGATGTGGTCCTCGCCGACGGCACCTTCGTGACGGCCAGCGAGAACTCCCACCCCGACCTGTTCTGGGCCTTGCGCGGCGGCGGCGGGAACTTCGGCATCGTCACCTCGTTCACGTTCCGCTGCAACGACATCGGTGAGCACGGGACGATCATCGGCGGCCCAGTGCTGTACGACTTCGCCGATACCGCCGAGGTGATGCGCTGGTACAGGGAGCTGCTGCCATCGCTGCCCGAAGAGCTGAGCGGCTGGATCGGGCTGATCACCATCCCGCCCGCGCCGCCGTTCCCCGAGGAACTGTGGGGCCGCAAGTCGTGCGCCATCGTCTGGTGCTACACGGGGCCGCATGACCGGGCCGACGAGGTGCTCGAGCCGGTCAGGACCTTTGGCTCGCCGCTGGTGGTCGGCTTGCAGCCGATGCCGTTCAACGTGCTGCAGACCGCGTTCGACGCCCTTTACCCGGCCGGGCTGCAGTGGTACTGGCGGGCCGACTTCTTCAACGAGATCTCCGACGAGGCGATCGATGTGCACGTCAAGTACGGTGCGCAGCTGCCTACCGGCCACTCCACCATGCACATGTACCCCATCGACGGTGCCGCCAGCCGCGTCGCAGAAGAGGCGACGGCGTTCGCCTACCGTGGCGGTGGCTGGGCAGGTGTCATTGTGGGCGTCGACCCGGATCCCGCGAACGCTGGTCTGATCTCGCAGTGGGCGCGCGACTACTGGGAAGCGCTGCATCCGACCTCAGCAGGCGGCGGCTACATCAATTTCATGATGAGCGAGGGCCAGGAGCGCATCAGGGCCTCCTACCGCGGCAACTACCACCGGCTCGCCCAGATCAAGCAACGCTACGACCCGGACAACACCTTCCACTTCAACCAGAACATCCAGCCGGGCAACGCCTAGCGCGGCCGGTCACCACGGAGGGCACGATGCACCGGTACGACCCACGGGCCCCAAGTTTGCCGCGGGGGCGGGGCCCGCGGGCTCATTCGGCCACCGTCCCGCGCGGCGGGCAGGCCCGGCGCGCGGGACGGCCTCAAGCCGCCGCCCACGTCGTCTGCCTGCACGCGAGCGCCAGTTCCGGCCGCCAATGGCGCGCACTCCAAAGCCAGCTCGCCGACGGCTACCAGGTGCTGTCCCCGGATCTCTACGGCTCCGGGGGCAGCCCGCCGTGGCCGCCCGGGCGGGAGCTGACCCTCGCCGACGAGGTTGCCCTGCTTGAGCCGGTGTTCGAGGCTGCGGGCGGGCCGTTCCACCTGGTCGGGCATTCCTACGGCGGTGCCGTCGCCGTGCGAGCCGCGCTCACCTACCCCGGCTGCTTCCGGTCCCTGGTGCTCATCGAACCGGTCCTGTTCGGCCTGCTGATCGCCGAGGATCCGCATCAGCCCGCCGCGCGCGAGGTCGTCGCGCTGTGCCAGCACACCAGAGCCGCCGTCGAGGTCGGGGCGCTGGACAGCGCGGCGCGGCGGTTCATCGACTACTGGATGGGCACGGGCGCTTGGGCGGGGATGCCCCCGCAGCAGCGGGCCACGGTTGCCCAGGCGATGCCCGGCGTGCACAGCCAGTGGGCGGCGATATTCGCCGAAACAACGCCGCTGCCCGCCTATTCGCTGCTTGACCTGCCCATCCTCTACCTGGTGGGCAGCAAGTCCCCGCCATCCACCCGCACCGTGGCCAGGCTGCTCACCGAGACCTTGCCCAACGTGACCTTGACCGAGCTGAAGGACGCGGGCCATATGGCGCCGCTCACCCATCCCCGCATGGTGAACGCGGTCATCCAGGAATACCTGGGACAGGTCAGCTAAACGCAAACCGCCTGTGGCCTGACGCCGTCCCGCCGGAAGAGGCTCACCCGCCCGCATGAGGTGCGCCTGCCACGGCCGGGCTGTGTATCTAGGCCGCGCCGGGCCACTCTTGTCCGTAAAGTTTCACGCGGCCGCCCAGAGGGACGGGCGGCCGTGCGGTGCTGCGACTGGGCTACTGCGAGTGGGGTGAGGACGGGATGAGGCCGTTGGCGTGGGTGCGGTGGCTGGCCGCGTTGGTGGGTGTCCTGGCTGCGACCGGCCTTGTGTGGGCTGGCCCGGCGCAGGCGTCGGTCCCCGATAAGTGGGGTTTCGCGTATGTAAACACCCCGTTGGGCGTGCCCGACCTGAACCATCAGGCGGGTAGCTGGCCACCGGCATTCAAAGTGCACACCTCGCCGGGCGCGCCTGGTGAGGTGTTCGTCAGGTTCCCGCAGATCGCCTCAAGCGCCGGCGTGGTGCACGTGACCGCGGTCATCGACATCGCGGTGTGGTGCCAGGCCGAGCACTGGGGCCCGTCCGGCCCGAACGAGGTCGTCGCGGTGCGGTGCTTCAAGCCGGGCGGAGCACCGGTGTCCGCGCCGTTCGTCGTTACCTTCAGCCAAAGCTCGGCCAGCACGCTGGCGCCCCCGCTGGCCTATGGGTACGTCCACTTCGAGCCCGGCGCCGGCGGGATTGTCACCAGCTTCAACTCGGCCGGCGCGGTCAATACGGTGACGCCGGGGCCGACCGGAGTGTGGACGGTGCGGCTGCCCAGCCTCGGGCCCGCCAAGCCCGCCGGGGACGTGCAGGTCACCGCGGTCAACCCGACGGTTGCCGCCAAGTGCGAGCTGCAGCATTGGACTCCCATGGCCTCCGGGCAGTCGTTCATAGTCCGCTGTTACGACGCCACCACCAACCCGCTGTCCACCGGCTGGACCCTGACCTACCAGCTCGGCCGGGCCGTGACGGGCACCCAGCCGTCGTTCTTCGGCTATAGCTACGACAACCAGCCAGCCAACCCCGGCCCCTACGCCCCGGCACCGCCGGCGGTGAACTTCAACTCCGCGGGCGCGACCAATACGCTGCTGCGGGCTGGCGCTGGGCTGCGGCTGGCTTCCTTCCCGCAGATAGGCCAGCTCCCCAACACCGTGCTGGTCACACCGGTCCAGGCCGGGCCGTCGTTCTGCAACCTCAACACCTTGTGGGGCACTGCCCCGCCCAATGTCACCATCCGCGACGTCACCTGCTACAACGCCGCGGGAACCCACGCCAACCGGCAAGCCATGATCACCTACGCATCCGCGGCCTGACGGCCTCGGCTGACGGCCAGTGCCGGTGCCCTGTGAGGGCAGCAGTTCGCCGTCGCGAACCGCACGCCTGGATTTGGCCCGCCGGGCGTTGACAGGCGGGCCACCCGGGGAAAGCATGACGAACACCTGCATAGGAGGGAGATGGCGAGCATGTTAAGCCTGCGACGATCGCCAGGAATGCTGGGCTTGGCTGCTGTGGCCGTCATTGCGCTGGGGCTGCAGGCAGGCCCCGCCCAGGCAGGCTCAGTGGGACCGAAGCAGTACTTCACCGGGGTCATCAACGGCAAGGACGGCAACACCACGATCCCGATCAAGATCAAGATGGCCTGCACCGGGGCCAGCCAGACCGGCCACCCGCTGGCCGGGCAGACCCTGGCAGTCCACCAACTGTTCCCTCCTGCGTCCGGTTCGCTCGGCTACACCGGCAACGACTCCAACATCAGAGTGTTCTTCGCGGCTCCTCCCGGCGCAGCTCGGGCCGACGCCACGAGCCGTATATTCACCCGCTACGACAGCCCCAAGTCCCTGCCTACCTCGCTCACCCTGCCCTGCTCCGGGACGGGCAAGGTCTGGTTCAGCCCGGTCCCGGTGGTCCCCCCGTCCCGGTCAGCCGTCGTCCCGGTCCGGTTCGTGAGCCAGCACTGATATGACGGGGGCAGGGATGAAGCGGCCTTCCGCGCCGCCCCAGGCCCCGTGGCACCCGCCCGGCTGACCCGCCGTTGCCCGGGCCGTGGTAGCGGCCCAAAGTGCCTGGATTCAGGCGCATGTATCTGAGCGGGAGGTACTTCCTCATGCTCGGTCCCGGGCCAGTGGAATCTGAGCTGAAAGCCTGACAACGGGCAGGGAATCACCCGTGGGAGGGTGACGACACACCCGGGTCCGACTGAACATGATCAGTCATGGCGCGCGAGACTGCGGAGCCGCCCACGGGCCCGTCATCGAATGAGCATCCAGATAGCCCGGCCCGGCTTGCTGCCGACCCGGTTGAAACCGGCCAGCCGACGGCTGCCGAAGGGACCGCTGCCGCCGAAGCGCCTGCGGCTGCCGAGACCGGGCCGGCCGTAGCGCCGGCCGAAGGTGCCCCTGCGCCACCCGCCCAGCGCGCGAAACCCCGCAGGCTGCTCTACGTCACACTCCCTGGCTGCTGGGGTGCGATCATTTTCGCGGCCCTTTCTTTCACGCCGTCGCTGCTACCGCGCGGCGGCCTCATTCAGGGCATCATCTGCGGCATCACCGCGGCCATCGGTTACGGGCTCGCGGTATGGGCCGCATCCATCTGGCGTGCCTTCGCCGACCGGGCCGCCCGCCGCCCGCGGCCGTGGGCCTGGCGTGCCTTCTTCATCTGCGCGGTCGTGCTGTTCGCCGTCGCCTTCGGGCTCGGGCAGTACTGGCAGCACGAGATCCGCAAGCTGATGGGGGTGACGGAGTACAACGTCCCGCTTGCCGTTGCCTCGCCCTTCATCGCGGCGCTGGTCTTCTGCCTCTTCCTGCTGATCGGCCGCGGCCTTCGCGGTCTTTACCGCTGGGCTGCGAAGCTGCTCAACCGGTGGATCGGGCCGCGTGCGGCACGCGGGGTCGGCTGGGTTCTGGTGGTCGGCCTCACCTACGTGGTGGTCAGCGGCCTGCTGCTCCAGGGCTTCATCAACCTCATGAACGCCGCTTATGGAACGCGCGACACAAAGACGGCGGAGGGGATCCACCAGCCCACGACCAGCCTGCGTTCCGGCGGGCCGGGCTCGCTCATCCCGTGGGACACGCTGGGCTGGCAAGGCCGGAACTTCATCGGCAAAGGCCCGTCAACAGCCGATATCGCGAAGTTCACCGGCCAGCCCGCCATGGAGCCGATCCGGATCTATGCCGGGCTGGCGTCAGCCAAAGGCGCGCAGGCCCAGGCCGCGCTGGCCGTCAAGGACCTCCAGCGCGCGGGCGGGTTCAACCGCAAGAACCTGCTCGTGGTGACGACGACCGGCAGCGGCTGGGTCGATCCGGCGCTGGTCGACAGCTTCGAATACCTTACCGGCGGCAACTCCGCGACCGTGGCGATCCAGTACTCCTACCTGCCGTCCTGGATTTCCTACCTGGTGGACAAGGCCAAGGCCCAGGAGGCCGGGCGCGCGCTCTTCGACGCGGTCTACGGGGCCTGGGCCGATGGGCCCTCGGGTGCCCGCCCCAAGCTGTACGTCGCTGGGGAGAGCCTGGGCTCGTTCGGCGGCGAGGCCGCCTTCACCGGCCAGAACCAGATGCGCGACCTCACCTCGGGCATCCTGTTCGCGGGCCCGCCCAACTTCAACACGCTGTTCCGGCAATTCTCCGATCACCGCGACCCGGGCAGCCCGGAGGTCCAGCCGATCTACGCCGGCGGGCGGACCGTGCGGTTCGCGACCGACGCGAGCAAGGCAATCCCGCCGGCTGGCCAGCCCTGGAACGGCACCCGGGTGCTGTACCTGATGCACCCGTCCGACCCGATCGTCTGGTGGAGCCCGCACCTCATCTTCAGCCAGCCGGACTGGATCAGCGAGCCGCCCGGCAGCGACGTGCTGAGGACCATGTTCTGGATGCCGTTCATAACCTTCTGGCAGGTCACCGCCGACCTTCCGTTCGCCACCGGCGTTCCGGACGGCCACGGTCACCTCTACAGTGCCGAGTACGTCGACGGCTGGAACGCCGTCCTGCGCCCCGCCGGAATGACGTCTCAGGACCTCGCCACCCTCAGGGGCATCATCGCCAAGGTGAGGTGATCTCCCGCCGGCATGGCGCGGCATGGCCGCGCTAGTGAACCACGAACCAGGCGACGGCCAGCGCGAGGCCGTTGGTCGCGACATGCGCCAGCACCGGCGCGATCAGGCTCCCTGACTTCAGCCTGAGCCAGCAGAACACCAGGCCCGCTGCGGACGTCACCACGACCGCGCCAAGCACCAGCAGCACCTGCCCGGCCACGCTGCCGGCCTCACCCCTGAAGACGTGGTTGTCCGACATCGTGTGCAAGGTCGGCGCGATGTGCCACAGGCCGAACAGCACCGAGGTGACCAGGCTCGCCCGCCACGGCCCCCACAGCTTCACCGCCGACCCGAGCAGGACGCCGCGAAAGGCGAACTCCTCCGGTATCGCCGTGAGCAGCACGATCGAGATCCCCAGCTCGTACCCGAGCCGCCCGGCGCTGATCTGCGCCCGCGAATCGTGCAGGAAGCCGTTTGTGGCCGGGATCAGCGCCGCTATCAGCAACGCCAGCAGGACAACCCCGAAGGCGGCGCCGCCGTATCGTAGGCCCGCGGGAACTTGTTTCCAGCCAAGCCCGAGCTCGTCGCGCGTGAGGCCGCCGTCCCAGGCGACGATGATCAGCGCCGTGACGAGCAGGCCGGCCGCCACCGCGGGCGGGCCGAGCAGCCCATACGTGCGCGCGATCGTGAACGCGACCAAGACCGCCACGGTCTGCACAAAGCAGCGCATGGCGCCATCACCGCGGCGACTACCTCTGATCGAGAATGCGCCGCTTGGCAGTCTCATAATGAGCGTCGGAAAGGACGCCCTCCTCATGCAGTTGTGCGAGCTTCCGCAACTGCGCCAGCCACGACGTCTCGTCGGCCGCCGCGGGCGGGGGCTGGGCCGCGGTGGCCGATCCAGCGGACGGCCCCGGAGCGGGAGGGGCGGGCGCGGGTGGTGGGGTCGGCTGGACAGGTGCGGCGGCGGCCGGATTGCCCGCCGTCACGGGCTGGCCGGTGACATGCACCCCCATCGAACGCCAGAACAGGTCGGCCTTTACGGCATAGTCGGCCGCGCTGAGCCTGCCCGCGCGAAACGACGCCGTGGCCCTTTTCATCGGAGCTATATGAGGCAGTTGCGTCCGGCTGAGCTGGAGACCCCGGCTGCAGACCGGGCACACCAGGTAGTCGTCCGTGCCGTAGGGCACCACCGGCACGAAGTACAGGCGCACCGACTTCTTCGACCGAACGTGGTGCAGGACGACCTGGTTGTGGCAGTTGGGGCAGACGGTCTGCACGGTCTCGCCCAGGTCTTCCTGCTTGCCAGCACCGAAGCCAAAAATCACCACCATCAGGCAATTCAAGCACCGACCCGCGCGCGGCGGTTCACCCGTCGCCGGGTGATCAGCGGCCGATCAGGAAAACACCGGGCGCGCACCGTCGTGCCCGGCGACGTGCCTGGCATAGGCGGCGGCACCGGCCGTGATCGGGTGATAGGGCCCGCGGATCCGCTGCAGCTCAGGTGAGACCTCGCGGTAGTCCAGGTCGGGATCGTCGCCACAATCGCAGCAGACTATCTCGAACGCGTCGGTGTACCCGCCTTCCTGCTGGCCGGCCACGATCCGGATGGGCATACGGCGGAGAACCACCGTCCAGCCATGGCCGGGCTGACTGGCCCATGCATGGCTGGGCTGACTGGGGGCCGTCATGCCGGCGCCCGGTGGCCGGCCCGCCTGACTACGACCTTGCCGATCTCCCACAGGGCCAGCAGCAAGACGGCGGGCACGAGCGCCCAGCCGAACTGCTGCGTATTGAGGTCGACGGTTCCGAGCAGCCGGTGGAACACATCCATCTGGGTGACCAGCACGGCGACGATGAACTCGCCGAGCATCGCCCAGTTCATCTGCTTGCTGTCAAAGGTGGCCGTGGTCAGCGCGCTGGCGGTCTGGCTGCGGCATTCCACGGCCGCCACGATCAGGCACATCGCGAATGTGGTGAACGCGATCGAATTGCCGATCGCGGCGCTGTGGTAGACCGAGGTGCCGATCTCGAGGACGGTCAGCAGGCCGATGGTAATGGCCAGCCCGGCGAGCGCGACGGTGGTGACCATTCCCGTGGTCAGTACGGACTGGCCGCGGGGGCGCGGCCGCTGGCCCATCAGGCCGGGTGTCTCCCGGTCGAAGCCGAGCGCGAAGCCGAACGGCGCGTTGACGAAGAAATGGATCCACAGCACCTGGGCGGGACTGAAGGGCTCGCCATTGGCGATATTGAACAGGGTGGCGCCAAGGAAGGTCAATACGAAGGCGACCAGTAGCACGAGCACGAAACGAATGTACTTGGTCAGGTTGTCGTAGATCTTGCGGCCCTGCTCGACCGCGAACACGATCGTGGCGAAGTTGTCGTCGGACAGGATCATCCGGCCGGCGTTCTTGGCGACCTCGGTGCCGCTGCCCATGGCGATGCCGATGTCCGCGGCCTTGATAGCGGGGGCGTCGTTGACGCCGTCGCCGGTCATGGCCACCACGGCGCCCTTCTTCTTGAGCGTGTCGGCCAGCAGCACCTTGTGCTCGGGGGCCACCCGGCCGACCACGCCGATCTGGTCGATGCGGTCAAGGCGCTCGGGCTCGGACAGGGCGGCGAAGTCCGCGCCGAGGATGGCCTCACCGTCGATGCCTAGCTGGCGGGCGATCGCGGCGCCGGTGGTGACGTCGTCCCCGGTGACCATGCGGACCCGGATGTGCGCGGCCTGGGCGGCCGCGACCGCCGCCTTGGACTCCTCCCGTGGCGGGTCGACCATGCCGACCAGGCTGGTCAGCTGCAGGCCGGTGACGTACCCGAGCAGGTCACCCTCGGGGTCGAACCCGGCCGGGTCGAGATCCAGGACCGCGGCGGCCATTACTCGCCGCCCATCGCCCTCCATCCGCTCCATCTCCTGTGTGTGCACCTGCGCCAGGTCGGCATCCCAGGGAATGCTCGCCCCCTCGGACAGCGCCGTGGCCGCCCGCTCCATCACCGCAGGCGCGGCACCTTTGACGAAGCAGCGCACCACCGGCCGCCCGGCGGCGTCGGTGGCTGAACAGAAGGCGGCCATCAGCTTGTAGGTGGGGTCGAACGGCAAGGTGGCCAGCCGGGGGAGCCGCTCGCGGGTGCCGTCGATGTCCAGCCCGGCCTTGTGGCCCAGCAGCAGCAGGGCGCCCTCGGTGGGATCCCCCACCACCTTGCCGTCCACCAGCTTGGCGTCGCTGGCCACGAGGTAGGGCAGGACGGCGTCCTCGATGCTGGCCGTGGAACCCGCCGCATGATGGACGTTGCCCTCCAGGCCATACCCGGTGCCGGAGATGGTGTACCGGTCCGCCGGGGCCACCACCTCCACGGCGGTCATCTGGTTCATGGTCAGCGTGCCGGTCTTGTCGGAGTTGATCGCCGAGGTGAACCCCAGCGTCTCCACCGACGGCAGGTCCTTCACGATCGCGTTGCGCTTGGCCAGGTCGGCCCCGCCGAGCGAGAGGATGGTCTGCGCCACCGTGGGCAGCGCCTCGGGGATGGCCGCGATCGCCAGTGACACCGCGGCGGTGAACAGGTCATCCCATGCCCGGCCGCGGGCCCGGCCGAGCACGAACATGACCACCATGGTCAGGCCCGCCGCCCCGGCGATCCACAGCGTGAGCCGGTTCATCTCCTTGGTCAGCGGGGACTCCTCGACGGCGGTGGCCGCCAGCATCCCCGAGATCTTCCCCAGCTCGGTGCCGCTCCCGGTGCCCGTCACGATCATCGTGGCGCTGCCGTGGGTGACCGGGGTGTTCATGAACGCCATGTTCACCTGGTCGCCAGGACCCAGGTCGGTGTCCGGCAGGGTGTCGGCCCCCTTGGCGGCGGGCGTGCTCTCTCCGGTCAGCGCCGACTCGTCGATCTGCAGGGCGCTCGCCGCGACAACCCGGCCATCGGCGGGCACCTCGTCCCCGGCGGCGATCAGCACGACGTCGCCCACCACGACCTGGTCGGCCGGGATCTGCGCCTCGGCCCCGTCGCGGCGCACCCGGGCGGTCGCCTTCATCATCGACTTCAGGGCGTTCATGGCGCTTTCGGCCTTGCCCTCCTGCCGCATCCCGATCACCGCGTTCAGCACGGTCAGCAGGATCAGCAGGACACCGGTGCTCCACTCCTTGATGACCAGCGACACCACCGCCGCCGCGATCAGGATGATCTGCATGTAGGCCCGGTACTGGTCAAGGAACCGGCGCCACCCCGGCGTGGGCTTCTCCTCAGGCAGGGCGTTCGGGCCGTTCGCGGCCAGCAGTTCGGCGGCGCGGGCGCCCGGTAGCCCGGTCGCCACGTCCACGCTCAGTTCTGTGGCGACCTGTTCCGGCGAGCGGGCATACCAGTTCCGGCCTGCCGTGGCAGGCTGCCCCAGCGTGTCGGCCTGAATTGCCATTTCCGTGTCTCCGATCTGGCCGGCTATGCCCGCTCCCGTTACGCGTGCTCCTGGCCGGTCTCGGTGTGCGGCATGCGCTGGCGGCGCAACTGCATGGCCTTGTCTGCCCCTACGATGGCCGGGGCGATGAGCGACAGGCCGAGCACGGTCCCCCATTCTCCGCCGGTGAGAGACGTGGTGTCGAGCAGGCGCTGGAGCATGTTGAGTTCAACCGCGGCCCAGGTCAGCACCCAGCCCAGGATGATCCAGCCCAGGTAGGGGAACAGTGGCGACGCCCATGGCACCTGGCGCTCGCGCCGCATGACCAGGCCGACGTTGACCGCGCTGAACGAGACGATGGCAAACGCCATGGTCATCGACTGCGACGCATGCGTCGTGCTCGGGTTTCCCGGCCCGAAGGCGAGCACCGCCAGCGCGCTGGCGGCGATCGCGAACCCGGTGATGAACCAGCGGATGACCTGAGGCCGGTTGACGATCTTCGTGCCGGGCTTGCGCGGCGGCCGCTGCATCACCCCGGGGTCGGGAGCATCGACGATGAAACCGATCACCACGGTGATGACCACGAAGAACTTGCAGAACAGCAACTGGAGGGGGAACAGGGCGACGCCGCCGTTGATGTTGAGGATCGTGGCGTACACCATCAGTTGCAGCACCGCCGACAAGATCGTCAGCTGCATCCTGACGTAGGTGGAGATCCGCCGGTAGATGTCGCGGCCCAGGTCCACGGCGCGAACCAGCGTGGCGAAGTTGTCGTCGGTGAGCACGATCTTCGCCGCTTGCTTGGAGACCTCGGAGCCGCTGCCCATGGCCACGCCGATGTCGGCCTGCTTGAGCGCGGCCGCATCGTTGACCGCGTCGCCGGTCATCGCGACGACCTCGCCCGACTCCTGCATGAGCCGGGCCAGCCGCAGCTTGTCCTCGGGTGCCACCCGCCCGAACACGTGCAGGCCGGGAAGCCGCTCGAGCACTACGGCGTCGTCCAGGTGCTGCAGTTCGGTGCCGGTGATCACGCCGGGCCCGAGCCCGAGCTCGTCGGCGATGGCACGTGCGGTTACGGTGTGGTCGCCGGTGATCATCCGCACGTCGATGCCAGCGCTGAGGGCCACATGGACGGCGTCCTTGGCCTCGGTGCGCAGCGGGTCCATGATTCCCACGATCGCGACCAGGACGAGATCGGTGACGGCGGCCATCGGGTCGGCCAGCGCCGCGGCCATCGCGGTGTCGTCGAGGTCACGGGCGGCGAACGCGAGCACCCGGAGCCCCCGCTCGGAGAGCTTGCGGTTACCGGCCAGGATCTCCTCGCGCACGGTGCCGATCGGCACCTGCTCCCCGTGCCACAGCGCCTGCGCGCAGCGGTCCACGATCACGTCGGGTGCGCCCTTGACGCTCATGAAATGCGGCTGCCGGATGAGCCCGCCGGCGAACCAGTCGGGCAGGTCGTGGAAGGTGGCCATGAACTTGTACTCGGAGTCGAACGGCACCTCGGCCCGCCGGGGCAGGGATTCCCGCGTCTGCGCGGCGTCGACGCCCATCTTCGCGGCGAGCACCACGAAGGCCGCCTCCGTGGGGTCGCCGATGACCGACTCGTCGTCGGCGACGGTGGCATCGGTGCACAGCGTCAGGCCCATGGCCAGGCGGCGGAAGTCCGGCGGCTCCTCCCCGGCCACGCCGAGGATCGCACCGGCCTTCTTGTAACCGGGGCCTTCGACCTGGTACCAGTCCCCGCCGGCCAGCATGGTCGTCGCCGTCATCGCGTTCATCGTCAGCGTGCCGGTCTTGTCGGAGTTGATGACGGTGGTCCCGCCCAGGGTCTCGACGTCGGACAGCGACTTGACCACGGCCTTGGCCTCGGCCAGGCGCCGCGCCCCGGAGGACAGCATGGCCTGCACGAACGTCGGCAGGCCGGTGGGAATCGACGCGATGGCCGTGGAAATGCACAGCAGGACCAGGGTGCTGGTGTCCTGGCCGCGCACGATGCCGAAGACCGCTATCACCGCCACGGCCGCCCAGGCGAGCACGCCGAACACCTTGGTCATGCCGTCGAGTTCGCGCTGCAGCGGCGAACGGGAGCGCTTGGTCGCCGTCACCATGCCGGCGATGCGGCCCATCTCGGTCGCCAGACCGGTGGCGGTCACTACGAACGTGGCCGCGCCGCGGGTGACCTGCGTGTTCTGGAACACCATGTTGGTGCGGTCGCCGAGGGCGGTCTCGCCCTCGGGGAGCGCCATCCGGTCCTTGGAGATGGGCGCACTCTCCCCGGTGAGCGCCGCCTCCTGCAGCTCTAGGGTGGCGGAGGTGACGATCCTGCCGTCGGCCGGGACGACATCACCCGCCTCGAGCAGCACGATGTCACCGGGAACCAGGTTGGTCGATTCGAGTTCCTCGACCTGACCGGACCGCCGCACCCGGGCCCTGGGCACCTGAAGCTGGGCCAGCGCCTCCACGCTGGCCCGGGCCTTCAGTTCCTGGCTTGTGCCCATGACGACGTTGAACACCACCAGCCCGAGCACCACCACGGCCGTCGCCCACTGCGCGATGGCGAAGCTGGCGCCGCACACGATCAGCAGCATGATGTTCATCGGGTTGGCCAGCTGACCGCGCCCCACCACCCAGACGCTCGGCGGTGGCTCCGTCGGCAGTTCGTTGGGCCCGTACTCAGCCAGCAGCTGTGCCGCCTTCTCGGTGGACAGGCCCCGGTCCGGTTCGACGCCGAGCTGCGCCGCGGCATCATCCGCCGAGAGCGTGTACCAGGTGATGGCCTGGTCCGGAGGCTTGGTAGTGGTCATCGATGCTCCATCGCCCTAGTGCGTGACCTGGACATGCTTGGCCTTGCCGGCGCTGGACCGTTTCCAGAAGTAGTCCAGGCCGATGCTCAGCACGAGAATGATCACGAGCGTAACGATCGAGGCCGGCTCGTGAATCAACGTGGTGAACACGAACGGCACCAGGACCACGCTGGCCGCCACGATCGCTGCTATCAGGATCAGGACGTTGGCCCCGGTCTCCCCCCGGATGCGGAGTCTGACCTCGGCTGGTGCCGGCACCCCTTCCGCTGGTTCTGGCACTGCCGCTGTCCCTACTACGCCACCACGTTCGTGCCGGCTGTTCCGGCCACGATCGCGGTGATGTCATCCAGGGCGCCGATGGCGGCCCGCTTGCCGGTCTTCCCGGCGAAGTTCACGGCCGCCCTGACCTTCGGCCCCATCGAGCCGGCCGCGAATGGATGGCCCGCCAGTTCGCTGGCGGAGACCTGGCCCAGCCGGCGTGCCTGCGGGGTGCCCCAGTCGAGGTAGACGCCGTCCACGTCGGTGGCCATGAGGAACAGGTCCGCGCCCACGTCCCTGGCGAGCAGTTCGCCGGCGAGGTCTTTGTCGATGACCGCCTCGACGCCGAGGATGGCGGGCCCGCCGGCGGCCGGGTGCATCGTGGGAATGCCCCCGCCGCCGGCGCAGATGACCACGGCGCCCCGGTCGAGCAGCCAGGTGATCGGCTGGATCTCCACGATGGTCCGTGGCTGGGGGGAGGGCACCACCCGCCGCCAGCTCTCCCCGTCCTGCCGGAATGACCAGCCCTTCTCGCCGGCGAGCTTGTCCGCGTCCTGCTTGGGGTAGACCGGGCCGACGAACTTCGTCGGGTTGCCGAACGCTGGGTCGTCCGGATCGACCAGGATCATGGTGAGCAGGGTCGTCACCTGGCACTCTGGCGGCAACAGGCTTCTGAGTTCCTGCTGGATCAGGTAACCGATCATGCCCTGGGTACCCGCATCAAGCACGTCGAGCGGGTACGGCTCGGCCCCGCGGTACGCGTCCGCCTGGAGCGACAGCAGGCCGACCTGCGGCCCGTTACCGTGGACGACCACGATGCTGTGCTCCGCGGCCAGCGGTGCGATCGCCCGGGCCGCGATCTCGATGTTCTTGCGCTGGACCTCGGTGGTCATCGGATCCGAGCGCCGGATCAGCGCATTACCCCCGAGAGCGATCACAATCCGCACTTTCAGCCTCCACAGCCCCGCCGGTGATGGCCCCCGCGTGGCATCACCGGTAGTCCGGCACCGAGGCCGGCTGGGTCATGTGCCGGCTCATGGTGACGTGTCAGGCGCTTGCTTCCCGCAAGTGCTCGCCACGTTCCCGCATCTTGTTCGGGCCGCTCGAGGGTGTCGTCACCCTTCCGGGGGTGATTCGCCTTTGCTACGGGACGCCGCTCAGAGCAGCCGCAGTTCGACCGCGCGCTCGATGGCCTGCGAGCGTGACGTCGCCCCGAGCTTCTGGTAGATGGACCGCAGGTGGGTTTTCACCGTGTTGCGCGAAACCGCGAGGGTGTCTGCCATCTGCAGATAGGTGCTTGTCGGCAAGAGTTCGAGTATCCGCTGCTCGGCGGCGGTCAGCGGCTCGGCGAGCCCGCCACGAGGCCGGGGCGAACCGGGCTGCCCGGCATGCACCTCCACGGCCGCGGCGATCAGCTGCTTGATGAACGGATCCGGCCGTAGCTGTATGGCGTGCTCGATGAGATAGCTGGTTACCTGGGGGGCAGTGGTGACGACGGTGTTGAGGAAGCCCTGGCGGGCCGTGTGCAGCACGCTGCCGAGGGTGCTTGGGGCCATGGGGTCGGCGCGTTCGATCGAGGCAGCAGCGAGCAGTATCTGGTGGACCAGGGCCTGGCGGGGCGGGAGGCCGGCCAGGGCAGGTGCGTGCAAGTGCTGATGTGCGCTCTGGTGGTCGCCGGCGGCGAGGGCGATCCTTGCGTGCAGCAGGGCGCGGTTGGCCGGGGCCAGGCCGGTGGCCAGCTGCGCGGGGGTGCGCAGGTCGCCAAGGGAAACGCGCAGCAGTGCTTCGGCTTCGTCGGCGCGGGCCAGCAGCGGTGATCTGGTGCCGGTGAGGATGCTGCGGGCTGAGTCGATCGTGGCCAGCGCTTGGCTGATCTGCCCCCGGGCGGCCCAGACCGCGGCCCGGTCGAGCAGCGCGAGGTATTCGAAGATGGGGCGGCGATGCTCGGCAATCGACAGGTTCTGCTCGGTGAGGTGCTCGGCGGTGTCGAGGTCGCGGCGTTCCAGGGCCAGGCCGGCCAGCGTGCGAAGGTGGTCCACGGCGAAGATGTGCTGTTCGAATCCCAGCCGCCCCGCTTCGGTGGCGGCGGCGCGGGCGGCGGTGTCGGCGTCGGCGAGGTGGCCGGCCTCGAACCAGGCCCATGCCCGGACGCCGGGGAGCACGACCGCCTTGACCGGTTCGGCGACCGCGGGCATCGCCAGCACGGCGGCGGCTTCCCGCTCGACTGCCTCGGTGTCCTGCAAGGTGGCGTAGATGCGCAGCAGGGTCAGCGGGATGACGATGCTCCACTCGTCGGTGAGCTGTTCCTGCTGTTGGATGGCCCGCGCCAGGTCGGCATGACGCACGGCCTGGTTCAGTTGGCCGATCGACGTGCAGTAGAAGCACTGCAGTGCCGCGAACCGGGCGGCCAGCCTGGACTTCGGTGAGTCGGGCAGGCCAGCCTCGGCGAGGAGGTCGAGGTATTCGCCGCCGCGCGCAGTCTCACCGTGCAGGAGGAGGTCGGCCGCTACCGCCAGGAGTTGGTCGGGGGAGCTGGTGAGGGTGGCGGGGGTGACCATGGACAGGTCGAGGGCGCCGGGGAGGCCGGGGTTGTGCAGGAAGTCGGTGACGACGCGGTCTTGCATGAGGTCCAGGGCGCGGTTGACTTGGCGGGCGGCGAGGAAGTGGCGGGTGGCGCGGGGGGTGTCGCCGGCGTGCTCGAAGTATTCGGCGGCGCGCTGGTGCAGGAGGGGTTCGCGGTCGCGGTCGCGGGCGCGCAGTTCGGCGCGCAGCACCTGGCGGACCAGGCGGTGGTAGCGGAAGGTTTCCTGGTGTTCGTCGAGGGCGACCAGGAACAGGTGCGCGGTGCCGATGCGGCGCAGCATGGCCGCGGCGTCGTGGCGGCCGGTGACCGCGGCGCAGGCGGCGGGGGTGAGCTGGCCGAGGATGGCGGTGTCGAGCATGAACTGGACCAGGTCGGCGGGCTGGGCGTCGAGGACCTCCGCGATGAAGTAGTCGGCGATGGTGTGGGAGCCGACCTCCAGGGCGCGGGTGACCCGGCCGGGGTCGGCGGCGCCGCGCAGCGACAGCGCGGCCATCTGCAGCGCGGCGGGCCATCCTTCGCTGCCTTGGTGCAGCAGTTCCAGTTGCGCGGCGGGCACCTGGACGCCGAAGTTCGCCAGGAAGTCACGGCTTTCGCCCAGGGAGAAGTACAGGTCCTCATCGCGCAGCTCGCACAGCTGCCCCGACATCCGCAGCCGGTGCTGGCGCAGCGGCGGGTCGAACCGGGACGCCAGAACCAGCTGCACCGTCCCGGCCGGCCAGTGCTCCACCAGGTCGGTCATGTGCCTGGCCGCGCCGGCCGCGGCGTAATGGAAGTCATCCACCACGATCGCCGACCCGGCAGGCAACGCGGCCGCGTCGTTGGCGATCGAGGCGATCACATCCGCCGACATCGCCCCGTCCATCGCCAGCAGCTCACCGGCATCAGCGCCGAAAGCCGGATCCACCGCCCGCGGCGCCTCGAGGAACCCCGCCCAGAACCGCACCGGATCGGCATCGGCCCCATCACACGACAGCCACGCCGTCAGCCCGGCCGGCCGCCCGGCCGCCCAATCGGCCAGCACCACGCTCTTCCCCGCACCGGCCGACCCCACCACCACCGTCAGCCGCTGCCCCGCCCCCCCAGACAACCGCCCCGCCAGCACCCCCCGCGACACCAGCGTCGACGGCAACACCGCCGGCCGGAACTTCATCACCGCAAACCGCGCGCCTGGCGAGGCGCCGCGGCCGGTCGCACGATCTGTCACGGTCCCCTGCAGTCCAGCCCCGGAGGAACTACCGGCTGGTGTTCATGGCAGCCTCGGTGCGCGTCCCGCCGTCGGGACGCCGTGTCACACCTCAGAATCCGCGCAAGCGGTTGCCCAGGACATCACCCAGCGTGGGTGTTTTGCCCTGCCGCGGGGACTTGTATAGTTCGGCATGGTCACGGTCCTGCGATGTTCATTTCCGCATGGTTGCCGGTCATGCCCGATTCACTCGGTCGCCGGTCACGTGACATTCACCCAGAAGTCAGTCCCGGGTCACCCCCGGCTGGGTGATGCCCTGAGCGCAGCCGCGACGCACGCTTGAGACACGTGCATATCAGCGGACTGCGAGGCAACCCCCAGTGCGATCACAGCAGACCTACGAGATCACCTTCTTGGGTCAGGCGGGCAGCACGCTATCGGCGGAGTTCGATGACTGCGAGATCACCGTTGGCCCGGGCACCACGACCCTTCGTGCAGACCTGCCGGACCAGGGGGCCCTCTCGGGCCTCATGGAACGGATCAGCGGCCTCGGACTCAAGGTGGTTGACGTGAGCCTCGTGGCGTTGCCCCCGGAAGGCGACTGATCTCGTGCAGATCACGGCCCCAGGGCCGTCGTGAGGCAGCGGCCGTGCATGTCATTGCCGCCGCCGCATCGACGGAATCGTACGGCGCATGGGCTTATCTGGCCGTCTTCGCGCTGATGGTGCTGTCGTTCGCGGGAGTGCCGGCAGTCGGGGCGGCCGTGGTGGGCTGGGGCGCCATCCTGGCCAGCCAGGGCAAGCTCAATATCTTCTGGGTGCTGATCGTGGCGGCGCTAGGCGCCGAGGTCGGCGGCATCGCCGGTTACCAGATCGGCGACCGGTGGGGCCGCGAGCTGCTGGAACGGCCGGGCCTGTGGCTGGAGCGGCGGAGGCGTGCCGTCTCCAGGGCGGAGGAGGTCTACGCGAAATGGGGGCGTCTCGCGGTGTTCTTCACCTCCACCATTATCTCTGGCGTTCTGCGGATGAAGTATTCCCAATTTCTGGTGTGGAACTTCATCGTCGGCGCCGTATTCGTGCTGTCGGTGGGGCCGGCCGCGTACGGTGTCGGCAAGGCCTCGGCCAGCCAGCAGGATGCGGGCAGCCTGGGTGCCCTCCTCATCGGGCTGGCGATCGCGGCGGGGTGCGCCATGCTCGCGGTGCGGTACTACCGCCGCCGCAGGGCCCACAGGTTGCTGGGCGGTCTCAGTTCCCCGGAGGTCAGCGGGGAATCACGCTGACGTGGGCTGTCAGAGTGCCGAGGTGACCGTTGAGTGTCCTGCAGGTGACCTCGGGGCGTCGCGATATCGGCCCGCAGGCGAGCGACAGTCACCCTATCCAGGGTGATGCGCGGTATTCGCCCGCAGGTGAGTATGGCATTCATGCACAGGTCCCCGAACCCCGAGGAGACCCGTTCGCAACGCTGGCTGGCGCGGCTGAGCCTGCTGCTCGCGTGCCTGGCTATTGTGATCATCATCGTCGTCGCCGGAGTGAACAGCATCGCGATGCTGCTCGTTGGCTTGGCGGGCGCGGTGGTGAGCGTGACCTCGGCGTACTACTTCCTGTCCAGGCGGGGGGTGTTGCGGTGGCTGTCGTTCGGGGTGTTCGTGCTCGCCCCGATCGCAGTGCTCGTCATCTATGCGTTCGCCGGCCTGCTGTTGGCGGCGGTGCTTTCGGCGCTCGCATGGCTTCTCGCGACCCTCACGGCACGCCAGGCGCTGGCGGGGCACCGGACGGACTGGCGCATGCCCGAGCATCCGGCGCAGCCGCCCGCTGCCCATCCGTTCCTGATCATGAACCCCAGGTCGGGAGGCGGGAAAGTAGGCCGCTTCGACCTCAAGCGCAAGGCCGAAGACCTGGGCGCTGAGGTGTTCCTGATGGACGGCGACGAGCCGGTCGATGTGGCTGCGGTGGCCCGGGAGGCCGTCGCCCGGGGCGCAGACCTGCTCGGCGTCGCTGGAGGTGATGGCACCCAGGCCCTGGTGGCCGGCATTGCCGCGCAGCATGGCCTCCCGTTCGTCGTGGTCACCGCCGGTACCCGCAACCACTTCGCCCTCGATCTCGGGCTGGACCGCGACGACCCCGCGGCCTGCCTGGCCGCGTTGTCCGATGGCGTCGAACTGCGCATCGACCTCGGGGAGATCGGCGGGCAGACGTTCGTCAACAACGCCTCGTTCGGCGCTTACGCCGAGGTCGTCGAATCCCCGGCCTACCGTGACGACAAGCTGGGCACGACGCTGGACCTGCTCCCGGACCTGATGCAGGGCCAGCGCGGCGCGCGGTTCACGGCGCGGGCCGACGGCACCGAACTCGATGCGCCGCAGGCGGTACTGGTGGCCAACAACCCTTATGGCACCGGGGATATCGCCGGGCTGGGCCGCCGGGCGCGGCTGGACCGCGGCATGCTCGGCATCGTCAGCGTCACCGTCGGCAGCGCGCGGCAGGCCGCCGGGCTGCTCCGCGGCAGGCACGCGACCGGGCTCGTCGTGCTGACCGCGAAGCGGATCGAGATAAGCACGGACGCGCCGCAGATTCCGGTCGGCATCGACGGCGAGTCCATGACCCTGCCGGCGCCGGTGATATGCACCATCCATCCCGGTGCGCTCCGCGTCTGGGTACCGCGAAACCGGCCGGGAGTCCCGCCACCCAAGGCCCAGGTGAACTGGGCCACGCTGCGCCGGCTCGCGCTGGGTATGCACTGACCGGCGCAGCGCCCAGGGTGTGAGTCACACCGGACCGTGACTGGCAGGGGTGATCCCCGCCAGGTGCTGTCAGAGCAGCCGCAGTTCGAGCGCGCGCTCGATGGCCTGCGAGCGTGACGTCGCCCCGAGCTTGTGGTAGATGGACCGCAGGTGGGTTTTCACCGTGTTGCGCGAGATGTAGAGGGTGTCTGCTATCTGCAGATAGGTGCTGCCTGGCAGAAGTTCGAGTATGCGCTGCTCTGCGGCGGTCAGCGGCTCGGCGAGCACGTGGCCGGGCTGGAAAGCGCTGGGCTGAGCGGCCTGGACCTGGCGGGCGGCAGCGGTCACCTGGGCGACAAACGGGTCTGCTTGCCCAGCGGCATGCTCGATGAGGTAGCTGGTCACCTGCGGTGCGGTCGTCACGACGGTGTGGATGAAGCCCTCGCCACGGGCCGAGTGGAGGATAGCGCCCAGAGCGCTTGCGGCCTTGGGGTCGCCACGCTCGATCGCCGTGCCGGCCAGCAGTAGCTCGCGTACCAGGGCGCGGCGCGGTGTCAGGTCGCCCAGTGACGGCGATTGCAGGTGTTCCTGTGCCGCGTGATGATCGCCTGCGGCGAGGGCGATCCTGGCCAGCAGGATCGCGCGCCGTGCGGCGGGGAGCCTGGGGGCCAGCTTGGCGGGGGTGCGCAGGTCGCCGAGGGACAGGCGCAGTAGTGCTTCGGCTTCGTCGGCGCGGGCCAGCAGCGGTGATCTGGTGCCGGTGAGGATGCTGCGGGCTGAGTCGACCGTGGCCAGCGCTTGGCTGATCTGCCCCCGGGCGGCCCAGATCCCGGCCCGATCGAGCAGGGTCAGGAGCTCGAAGACGGGCCGCCGGTGCTCTGTGATGGAAATGGCTTGTTCGGTGAGGTGCTCGGCGGTGTCGAGGTCGCGGCGTTCCAGGGCCAGGCCGGCCAGCGTGCGAAGGTAGTCCACGGCGAAGAAGTGCTGTTCGAATCCCAGCCGCCCCGCTTCGGTGGCGGCGGCGCGCGCGGCGGCGCCGGCGTCGGCGAGGTGGCCGGCCTCGAACCAGGCCAGTGCCTGGGTGCCAGGCAGCAGCATGAGCCTGGCCGGCTCGGTGAGCGTGGGTATCGCAAGAGCCGCGTCCACCTCGCGTTCCACCGCCTTGACGTCCTCCAGGCTGGCATAGAGGCGCATCATGACCAGCGGGACGGCGGCATCCCACTCGTCGGCAGGCTGTGCCTGCTCCTGGACGGCGCGTGCCCGGCCGGCCGCGCCCTCGGCCGCGGTCAACTGGCCGGTCAGGCCGTAGTAGAAGCACTGCATCGCCGCGAGGCGGCCGGCGAGTTTGGGTTCCAGCGGGGCATCCTCGGTGGTCTCGGCGAGGTGGTCGAGGTAGTCGCCCGCGCGGGTGATGTCGCCGCTGATCAGCAGGTGGGCGGCGACGGTGAGGAGTTGGTCGGGGGAGCTGGTGAGGGTGGCGGGGGTGACCATGGACAGGTCGAGGGCGCCGGGGAGGCCGGGGTTGTGCAGGAAGTCGGTGACGACGCGGTCTTGCATGAGGTCCAGGGCGCGGTTGACTTGGCGGGCGGCGAGGAAGTGGCGGGTGGCGCGGGGGGTGTCGCCGGCGTGCTCGAAGTATTCGGCGGCGCGCTGGTGCAGGAGGGGTTCGCGGTCGCGGTCGCGGGCGCGCAGTTCGGCGCGCAGCACCTGGCGGACCAGGCGGTGGTAGCGGAAGGTTTCCTGGTGTTCGTCGAGGGCGACCAGGAACAGGTGCGCGGTGCCGATGCGGCGCAGCATGGCCGCGGCGTCGTGGCGGCCGGTGACCGCGGCGCAGGCGGCGGGGGTGAGCTGGCCGAGGATGGCGGTGTCGAGCATGAACTGGACCAGGTCGGCGGGCTGGGCGTCGAGGACCTCCGCGATGAAGTAGTCGGCGATGGTGTGGGAGCCGACCTCCAGGGCGCGGGTGACCCGGCCGGGGTCGGCGGCGCCGCGCAGCGACAGCGCGGCCATCTGCAGCGCGGCGGGCCATCCTTCGCTGCCTTGGTGCAGCAGTTCCAGTTGCGCGGCGGGCACCTGGACGCCGAAGTTCGCCAGGAAGTCACGGCTTTCGCCCAGGGAGAAGTACAGGTCCTCATCGCGCAGCTCGCACAGCTGCCCCGACATCCGCAGCCGGTGCTGGCGCAGCGGCGGGTCGAACCGGGACGCCAGAACCAGCTGCACCGTCCCGGCCGGCCAGTGCTCCACCAGGTCGGTCATGTGCCTGGCCGCGCCGGCCGCGGCGTAATGGAAGTCATCCACCACGATCGCCGACCCGGCAGGCAACGCGGCCGCGTCGTTGGCGATCGAGGCGATCACATCCGCCGACATCGCCCCGTCCATCGCCAGCAGCTCACCGGCATCAGCGCCGAAAGCCGGATCCACCGCCCGCGGCGCCTCGAGGAACCCCGCCCAGAACCGCACCGGATCGGCATCGGCCCCATCACACGACAGCCACGCCGTCAGCCCGGCCGGCCGCCCGGCCGCCCAATCGGCCAGCACCACGCTCTTCCCCGCACCGGCCGACCCCACCACCACCGTCAGCCGCTGCCCCGCCCCCCCAGACAACCGCCCCGCCAGCACCCCCCGCGACACCAGCGTCGACGGCAACACCGCCGGCCGGAACTTCATCACCGCAAACCGCGCCGTCAGTGTGGTGCTGCCCCCCGGTACCACAGACACGCCTCCAGACAACCACGGCCACCAGATCTATTGAAGAGCAAAAGCCCGGTCTATAGCAGGTAATGCCCGGATGTCACCCCCGGAAGGGTGACGACACCACGCCGGCCACCGCGCAGGCTTCAAGGCGCACGGACCGCCATCGTCGAAGACCGAGGAGGCCGCGCAATGGCGTTGGGAGTGCATTCTGAAGTTGGCCAGCTGCGCAGGGTGATGGTGCACCGGCCGGGCCTCGAACACACGAGGCTGACCCCGTCGAACGCCGAGGACTTGCTCTTCGATGATGTCTTGTGGGTCAGCAGGGCTAAGCAGGAACATGACGCGTTCTGCGAGGTTATGCGCGAGCGTGGCGTCGAGGTATATGAGATCGAACGCCTGCTGGCCGAGGCGCTGTCCGAGCCCGGGGTCAGGGACTGGGCGTGCGAGCACATCCTCAGCGAGCGCGAGGTGGGCATAGGCGCCGCTGACCGGGCCCGTGAGTGGGTCGGCACGGCCGAGGCGTCGCTGGTCGCCGAGTTCTTGATCGGCGGGATCACCAGGGCGGACGTTGCCCAGGACGTCGGGCTGGTGTGGGAATCGGCCGACCCCACGAGCATGCTGTTGCCGCCGCTGCCGAACTTCCTGTTCCAGCGCGATCCGTCGTGCTGGATCTTCGACGGCGTCACCCTCAACCCGATGACCAAGCCGGCCCGCAAGCCGGAGACCATGATCATGGAGATCGTCTACCGCTTCCACCCGATGTTCGCCAGCGAAGAGTTCCCGTTCTGGCTGGGCGGTGCCGGCGAGGACTGGGGCCGGTGCCATGTCGAAGGCGGCGATGTGCAGCCGATCGGCAACGGCACGGTGATGATCGGCATGGGCGAGCGGACCACCCCGCAGGCGGTGCTGTGGATCGCCCGGTCGCTGTTCCGGGCCGGCTCGGCGACGCAGGTGCTCGCGGTGCACCTGCCCAAGTCGCGCAGCTACATGCACCTGGACACGGTCATCACCATGTGTGACCGCGACCTGGTGACCCTGTTCCCGCCGGTGCTCAACGGGGCACGCACCTGGGCGATCCGGCCCGGGGCGTCGCCGGACGACCTGGTCACCGAGGAACAGCACGGATGGCTGCCCGAGCACATGGCCAAGGCACTGGGCGTGACCAAGATGCGGGTCGTGGAGACCGGCGGGGACTCGTTCGAAGCCGAGCGCGAGCAGTGGGACGACGGCAACAACGTCGTCGCGCTCGAACCCGGCGTCATCGTCGCGTATGAGCGCAACACCGGCACCAACACCGCGCTGCGTAAGGCCGGCATCGAGGTGATCACGGTCGCAGGGTTCGAGCTTGGCAAGGGCCGCGGCGGCGGCCACTGCATGACCTGCCCGCTGGAACGCGACCCCGCCTTCTAACCTGCACAGGAGTAATTCGATGGCGTTCAACCTGAAGAACCGCAGCTTCCTCAAGGAGATCGACTTCGAGCCGCGCGAGCTGCGCTTCCTGCTGCGCCTGTCCGAGGCGCTCAAGCTCGCCAAGTACGCCGGCACCGAAGCCCAGCAGCTGGCAGGCAAGGAGATCGCGCTGATCTTCGAGAAGACCTCCACCCGCACCCGCTCGGCCTTCGAGGTCGGCGCCTACGACCAGGGCGCGCACGTCACCTACCTCGATCCCTCCGGCTCACAGCTCGGGCACAAGGAATCGATCGCCGACACCGCGGCGGTGCTGGGCCGCATGTACGACGCGATCGAGTTCCGCGGGAACCAGCAGTCCGACGTCGAAGAACTCGCCGCCCATGCCGGCGTGCCGGTGTACAACGGCCTGACCGACGAGTGGCACCCCACCCAGATGCTCGCCGACTTCCTCACCATGCACGAGTCCAGCAACAAGCCCTACGACACGATCTCCTACGCCTTCGTCGGCGACTGCCGGTTCAACATGGGCCGCTCACTGCTGATCATGGGCGCGCTGATGGGCAGCGACGTCCGCCTCTCCGGCCCCGAGGAGCTCCACCCGCCCAAGGACGTCACCGACCTGGCTGCCGACATCGCCAGCCGCACCGGCGCCCGCATCACCATCACCGACGACGTGGGCGAAGCCGTTTCCGGGGCCGACTTCATCCACACCGACGTGTGGGTCTCCATGGGCGAGGCCAAAGACGTCTGGGCGGACCGGGTCCGGCTGCTCACCCCCTACCAGGTCAACGCCGCCCTGCTGGAGCGAACCGGAAACCCGGCCGTCAAATTCATGCACTGCCTGCCCGCGTTCCACGACCCGAACACCACCGTCGGCCGGGAGATCATGGAGCACACCGGCATGACCTCCGGCCTCGAAGTCACCGGCGAGGTATTCAACTCACCAGCCAGCATCGTGTTCGACCAGGCCGAGAACCGCCTGCACACCATCAAAGCGATCCTCGTCGCCACACTCGCGTAACCTGGGGTACCGGCCGACCACGGGAGGGACGCCTATGAGCACGGCGACAGCCGAGCCGGATACGGCCCTGAGCGAGAGCATCAAGCGGAGGCTCCCCGGGCGGGCCGGGATGTCCATGCTGATCACGGTGAGCGTGGGCATGCTGGTTGCCGGCATCCTCATCGGCAACGCGGCCAGAAAACGCGTCGATAAGTTGTCTCACGGCATTTCCTGACTGGGCTCCTCGTCCAGGTCCAACGGCATCGGGACGCGGGCGACAATGACGTCGGGACAGCGCCGCAGTGCCCTGCTGAGGACCAGGTCGATGTGATTGTGCAGGAGCTGGTAGCGCAGCTTTCCTGGCATCGCCACCGGGATCAGCACGACGATCCGCTGATCGTGACGCTGCCGGAGCGTTTCGACGAAGGCTACGATGGGCCCTGCGACCGACGCATACTCGGTGCGCAGGATCCGTAGCGGCACTCCCGGATCCCACTCGGCCCACTGCCGGTGCAGTTCGGCGGCCCGTTCGGTGTCGTGGCCGGTCTCGTCGTGCACCACTCTCACGGCCACCACATGCGGGCTGATGGACAGCGCGTTCGAGAGCCCGTACCGGGCCAGCCTGGACGCTCCGGCCACCGGTACCACCACCATGATGGGCTTGGCCTGCGGCTTGGCCGAGATCTCGCCGAGGCCCAGCGCGTGCCCGGCCCGGGTGTAGTAGTGGTGGATCCAGGCGAACAGGGCGATGAACACCGGTATCGCCAGCACCACCACCCACGCGCCCTCGGTGAACTTCGATACCAGGAACACGACGGTGGCCACGGCGGTGGCGGCCGCGCCGAGGCCGTTGAGGGCCGCCTTGTACCGCCAGTGCGCGGGCCTGGTCCGCCGCCAGTGCACGACCAGGCCGGCCTGCGACAGCGTGAACCCGGTGAACACGCCGATGGCGAACAGCGGGATCAGCGCCAGGGTGTTGCCAGCCACGGCGACAAGCAGCGCGGCCGACAGCGCCGCCAGGGTCCAGACCCCCAAGGCGAACACCTGCCGGTCGTCGCGCAGGGAGAACAGGTGCGGCAGGTAGTTATGCTCCGCCAGCAGGCTGGCCAGTATCGGCAGGCCGCCGAATGAGGTGTTGGCCGCCAGCGCGAGCACGATCGTGATGGTGAGGGACATCACGTAGAAGGCCAGGTGCCGGCCCACGGCCATCGCCATGATCTGGCTGAGCACGGTCTGGCCGGTGCGGGGGCCGATGTGCCAGCGGCTGGCCAGCACGGCCAGCCCGAGGAGCATCGTGCCCAGGATCACGCCGAGCAGCAACTCGGTCCGCTTGGCCCGGCGGACCCGCGGCTTCCGGAACAGCGGGACGCCGTTCGCGATCGCCTCCACCCCGGTCAGCGCGCTGCACCCGGCGGAGAACGCCTTCAGGATCAGCAGGATGCTCACCGGCTCCAGCGGCACGGCGGGCACCAGCGAGCGGCCGGGCTGCGGAGTGTGCAGCGCCAGTGGGTGGATCAGGCCGATGGCGATGATGGCCAGCAGCCCCACGATGAACACCATCGTGGGCAGCAGGAAGGCCCGCGCCGCGTCACCGAGGCCGCGCAGGTTGAGCACGGTGATGACGGCGAGGATGGCCAGGCAGATCGGCACGGTGGCGGGGGCCAGGCCGGGGAAGGCTGAGGTCAGCGCCTGCGTGCCAGCGGCGATTGAGACGGCGACGGTGAGCGTGTAGTCGACGACGAGCGCGGCGGCGGCGACCAGACTGGCCCGCGGCCCGAAGTTGTCCCGGGATACCGCGTACGCGCCGCCGCCTCCCGGGTAGGCCTCGATGACCTGGCGGTAGGAGAACACCAGGAGGGCGAGCAGGGCGACGATCGCGACGGTGACCGGCAGGACCAGGTGCAGTGCGCCGGCGCCGGCCAGGGCAAGGACCACGATGATCGCTTCTGGCCCGTACGCGACAGAGGTCAGCGCATCCAGGGAGAGCGCTGACAGCCCCTCCGCAGGGGTGATCTGCTCCCTGGTGAGGTCGCGCGCCCGGAGCGGCGGCCCGACAAGCAGATGCCAGACCGCCGCTGGCGCATTCCAGCTCCCGGGCCGGCTTTCTGGCACCCCCGTACTCTACGAGACACCTCTTTGGCGCCCCGGCCCGCGGGGACTTACCCGGCGGCTTGGAGCACGTGGAACTCCCATGGCCCCAGGGAGACGTACAGCCCTGGGGCGGCCAGTTCGCCGCCGTCTCGCTCGAATACCTCCCCGGCCAGGAGATTAGTGAGGGGCCAGTTCCGGCCGGGCAGGTCCGCCCACGGCAACGGGACACGTCCCTGCGCCGGCTGGCCGGAGAAGTTGATCACCACCACATGCCGGTGACCGCCGCCGTCACCGTCCCACAACCAGGCGAGCAGGTTGCGGCAGGACTGGTTGTCTGGCCACCCGGTGGCGCCGAGCAGCCGCCAGGTGCCAGATCGAACGCCGTGGCCGACGACGGCCAGCAGCCGCCGGTACCAGTCGGCGAGTTCCCGGTCCGGCTGTTCGTCCGGGCGGCGCGACAAGAAGACCGGTGGCCGCATGCGCCGGCCCTCGAACTGACCTTCATGCCACAGCGTTGCGCCGGGCAGCGTGGCGATGGCCACGGCCGCGGCTCGTTCCGCGCCCTGCGGGATGCTGGCGGCGATGCGGGGCTCGTCGTGGTTCTCCAGGAAACGGATGAGCCGGGACTGGTAGCTCAGGTCCGCGCCCAGGTGGTCCCGGACGGCGGATGCGTCCTGGCCGACGATCCGGTCATAGAGCCGCTTGTCGTAGCAGAGGTCGAAGCCCTGCTGCTGAAGCTCCGACTCCATGTCCCAGTAGGCCTCGGCAACGAACAAGGTGTCCGGATGCCTGCTGCGCACCTCCGCGATCAGGCCCGGCCAGAACTCCTCGGCCGGATCGGGCCCGGCCCTGTCACCCCAGGTTTGCCGGAAGATCCGATTGATCATCAGCATGGCCATGTCGCAGCGGAGTCCGTCGCACTGGCCTGCGATATCAGCGAGGGTTTCGGCTGCCGCGGCCCGCAGGGCCGGTGAGAATGCGTTGAGCTGGACGACGTCGGTCCAGGGCGGGAAATACGGGTCGCGGCCATGGGCCAGTACCTGCTCAGCGACCGATACCCAGGCCGCGGGGTCGGTGGCGATGTCCTGTTCATCGCCGTGCACGAATACCTCGGGCCTGGTCGCTACCCAGGGGTGGTCCATCGCAACGTGGTTGGGCACGTAGTCCAGGAGCAGCCGGGCGCCACGGGCGGCCAGGGCGGCACGCGCCACGGCCAGGCCGCGCGGGCCGCCGAACATCGGGTCGGCCACATAGCGGCGCACGCAGTATGGCGACCCGATGACGTCCTCGCGGCCCAGGTCCGGCAGCAGATCCCGGAACGAGGCCATCGCCTTGGCATCCGCTCTGGTCACGGCCAGCCCGGCCGGGCTGCGTTCCCACACGCCCATCAGCCAGACCGCGTCAACGCCAGCCGGGGTGACCGCATCCCAGTCGGACGCCGCCACCTCCGCCAATGTCAGCCGGCGCCCGGCTGCCCGGGACAGCGAGGTCAGCCAGACCGCGGTGTTGACCTCGTACACCACGGGGTTGGCCGGCCATCTCGTCATCGCGGTTGCCCCGGCCGCCGTCGCGTCTCAGGGCCAGACACAGGATCCACGCGCTTTTACCCGCCTATCCGCCATTCGTCCGCCGTGTTGAGCATTCCATCAGCTCGTGGCTAACGGCGCCACCGACCCATCTGGGCCCTCCATCTGGCACCCCGGCGCTCCGCGACCTCTACCAGGCTCACCACTGGGCCTCTGACGATTACCAGGCCTCGGCCGCCTCTCGGTGGGCGAACCCGGCCGGCCGCAGCGGCACCAGGGTCCCGCCAGACAGCCAGCCGTTGAACTCGTTGGTGCAGCCGCGGTTGCAGATGCCGCCGTCGAGGATCAGGTTGCGGCCGGTCGCGTCGGCGATGAGCGTCAGCGGGTCGGACATGGGGCCGCTCACCGAACTGGTGTCACCCAGGTCGCGCCGGTAGATCACGCCGAGCAGGTGCCCGGTCGCCGTGGCGATCTGCTCCACGGACATGATCCGTGGGTATGTCCCGCTGATATCCGGGTTGCCGGCGCTCTTGCCGCGCAGCACCATGGCCGTGATGACCGAGCCGTCCGGGCTGGCCAGTGCCTGGGCGAGATACGTCCGCGGCGCTTGCTGCAGCAGCAACCGCCCGGCCAGCACGCCGCCGCCGGCGCCGGCCGGGTTGATGGCCCGTAGCTGCGCCTGGCGCTCCCAGCGGGGACAGCCCTCGCCGCCGGGGTCCGAGGCGACCTTGCACCACTCCCCGAGCACGGCCAGTTCACGGGGCCCGCCGGTCCAGGACAGGCTGGCGACGCGGAAGAAGGTATACCCGGGGGCGGGCGACCCGCCCCGCCACGTGTTCCGCGCCCCGGTGGCGGTGTCGATCACGATGAGCTGGTCGGATCGTTGCGGCCCGTACCGCCCGTGGTAGGGGTAGTAGTAGGCCCCGACCGCGACCCGCGCGCCGTCGGGCGATGCCGCCAGCGCATCCGCGGCCCACCCGGGGCGCAGCGAGCCGCCGGTTACCCGGGCAAACCTCGTCACGTGCCCGGCGGCGGTGAGCCGGAACCGGTAGATCTGCTCGCTGCGTACTCCGCGCTCGAACGCGGCGATGTAGAACGTCCCGTTCCCAGCCGAGGCCAGCGCGGGCGAGACCGTCCCTTCGACCGCCAGCGTCGGCACCGGAACGACGGCGATGACCTTGCCGGTGGCCGTTGAGCGGACCACGGTCTTCCAGGTGCCGAGGTCGGTCGACAGATAAAAGCGGTGTGGCGCGAAGGGGAGAAGGGCCGGCCCGGCGAACCGGCGCGTCCCGAACAGCCCGTTCGACGCGGACACCGCCAGGCCGATCACCAGTACCACGGCCGCGGCCGCGGCGAGGGGTGCGGCCCAGGGCGACAGGCGCCTCCGGCGCTTCGGCATGGTGAGCGGGCGCAACTCCTCGTCGCGGACGGTGCTAGCCGCGGCGCTCATCGCGTCGGTCAGCCGGTCCAGGATTGTGTTCATCGTTCCTCCCCGAGCCGGCGCGCCAGCGCGCCAAGCCCGCGTGCGGTGGCGGATTTCACCGACCCCTGGCTGATGCCGAGCATGGCCGCGACCTCGGCCACCGGAAGGTTGAGATAGAAACGCAGCACCAGCACCTCGCGTCGTCGGCTCGGCAGCCCGGCCAGCGCGGCCAGCACCAGCCGCCGGTCCTCGGCGAGCATGGCGGTGTGCTCGGCGGACTCCTGCGTGTCGCGCCACGGCGCGGTGCGGCTGATCGCGACCCGGCGCGCGAGCGCACGCCGCCGCAGCACGCTGCGGCATCCGTTCACGACCGCCGTACGGACGTAGGCCAGGCTGCTGTCCTGCTGCAGCACCCGGTCACGTGCGCAGAGGCGGGTGAACACGTCCTGCACCACGTCCTCGGCGCAGCCGCGATCACCGACCAGCAGCAGCGCCAGCCGGACCAGGTCCGCGTGATGCTGCCGGTAGAGCAGCGCGACATCGAGCCATTCGCCCGCGGCCGCCGCGGGGCAGCCAGGCTCGGCGCCGCCGGCCTGGCTTCCGGTCTCCGGCGATGTGCTCAGCGCGTCGGACGGTACATGGTCCACGTCTACTAGTACGCACCACCGCCGGATCGGTTGCCCAGTGGGGCGCCGCCGTCAAGCCGTAATCCCGCCCGCCGGTTCACCCGCCGGCAGCGCGTACTGCGTGAGCCGGACGGCATCCTGGACGATCATGCCGCCAATGTTATGCCGGGCCGGAGGAGTCCCGGCGGCACCGGGAATGGCTGACGGCGCCGCCGCCCGTTAGGGTCGCGGTTGTGGATCCGCGCCGCGACGTGCCGAGAACCGACGTTGTGCTCGCTGACCCCCGGCTGGCCGCGGCGCGCGAGCGGCTGGGCGGGACGCTGGTCAAGGCGGCAGTTTCCCAGGCCCAGGAACTGGCCCGCACCGGGGCCATCAGCCCGGCGGGCGTCGCCGACGCCGCGGTGGCCGCACTGCCGCCGACCGCTGCCTCCCTCACCCCGGTGATCAACGCCACGGGCGTGATCGTGCACACCAACCTCGGCCGGGCGCCGCTGTCGGCCGCCGCGCGTGCCGCGGTGCGGGCCGCGGCGGGCTGCACGGACGTGGAGTTCGATCTGGCATCGGGGAAGCGCGGCCGCCGCGGCGCTGGCGCACTTGACGCTCTCGGGCACGCGGTCCCGGCGGCCGGGGCGGTGCACGTGGTCAACAACAACGCCGCCGCGCTGGTGTTGGCGGCCACGGCGCTGGCGGCCGGGCGGGAGATCATCGTCAGCCGCGGCGAGCTGATCGAGATAGGCGACGGGTTCCGGCTGCCTGACCTGCTGCAGTCCACCGGCGCCCGGATCCGGGAGGTGGGCACCACCAACCGGACCGCGCTCGCCGATTACCAGCGGGCGCTCGGCGCCGACACGGCGTTCATCCTGAAGGTGCACCCGTCCAACTACGTGATCGAGGGTTTCACGGCGTCGGCCAGCGTCAGCGAGCTGGCCGGCCTGGGGGTGCTGGTGGTCGGCGACATCGGCTCCGGCCTGCTGCGCCGCAGTCCGCTGCTCCCCGGCGAGCCCGACGCCGACTCCTGGCTGCGCGCAGGCGCCGGGCTGGTCACGGCCAGCGGCGACAAGCTGCTCGGCGGGCCGCAGGCGGGCCTGCTGCTCGGCGAGGCGGACACCGTTACGCGCCTCGCCCGCCATCCGCTGGCCCGGGCGCTGCGGGTGGACAAGCTGACCCTTGCCGCCCTCGAGGCAACGCTGACCGGCCCGGCGCCGCCGGTCACCCAGGCCATGGCAGCCACCCCCGAGTCGATCAGGGCGCGAGCCGAAGCCCAGGCCAAGCGGCTGGCCGGCGCCGGCGTCGACTGCCGGGTGGTGCCATCGGACGCCGCCGTCGGCGGCGGCGGCGGCCCCGGTGTGCGGCTGCCGAGCGCCGCGCTGTCCGTGCCCGAGCAGCTGGCAGCGGGCCTGCGATCGGGCCCGGCGGTGCGGCGCGGCGACCGGCCGGCGGTCGTCGGCAGGATTGAGGACGGCCGGCTCCTGCTCGACCTGCGCACCGTCGCGCCCGCCGACGACGAGCGGCTCGCTGAGGCGGTGCTCGCCGCGGCGGCCCGCGACGGCGACTCGCCCCGGGAGTAGCGGTGCACGTCGTCGCCACCGCCGGTCACGTGGATCACGGCAAGTCGATGCTGGTGCGCGCGCTCACCGGGATGGAGCCGGACCGCTGGGAAGCCGAGCGCCGCCGCGGCATGACGATTGACCTGGGCTACGCGTGGATGACGCTTCCGTCCGGCGATGAGCTCGCGTTTGTCGACGTGCCAGGGCACGAACGATTCATAACGAACATGCTGGCCGGTGAGGGCCCGGTGCCCGCGGTGATGTTCGTGGTGGCCGCGGACGAGGGCTGGATGCCCCAGTCCGCCGAACATCTCGCGGCACTCGACGTCACCCGCCGGCTGGCCGACGACCGCAGGACCATGCGTGAGCCGCCGGGCTCACCAATGCTGAATGGAGAACGATGAGCACGCTGGACGACTGGACCAACTTGGTGTGCGTGGAACTGGGCCTTGAACCCTCGGAGACGAACCAGAAGACGGTGCTCAACCTGACCAGGGTCATAGCCCACACGGTAGACAGGCCGGCCGCGCCGCTGACCGCCTACTTCCTCGGCGTGGCGGTCGGCCGCGGGGAACCGCTGGCGGAAACCGCCGCGAAACTCCAGGAGCTTGCCCGCGGCTGGCGGCCCGAACAAGAGGCTACGTAGCCGAACGAAAGTAGGCACGCCCGAGGGGTTCGGCCTTAGCGCCGCTCGGGGAGCCCGGCACCTGGTCCGCTGAATGGTCTCAGCGATCCAGCGTGACGAGGTCTTCCAGGTAGCGCAGGACCGGGGTCTGGCCGCGCAGGCCGAACTCTACCCGGCAGCCAATCGGAAACATGATCTTGCTCTGCTGGTGGCCGAACTCGACTCCGGTGATGACCGGGAACCGGCCTTGGACGCAGCGCAGGACCAGTTCGTCGGTGCTGGCGTCCGGAGCGTCCTCGTGGACCCAGTCGGCTGGCGCGCCGATCACCAGGGCGGCGATGTCCTCGAAGACCCCGGCCAGCCGCAACTGCGTGAGCATGCGATCCACCAGCTCGAATGTCGTGTCCCAGGCCTCCAGCAGCAGGATCGCGCCGGCCGTGGACGGCATCCAGCGAGTGCCCGCCAGGGCCGATATCGCCCAGAGGTTCCCGCCCACGACCGGGCCGGACACGGCGGGGCCAGCGGCCCGGTGCACGCGCCAGTCCGCGCCGGTCACCTCAAGCCCGGCGATCGAGCCGGAAACCATCCGCCAGAACGCCGTCTCGGTCGGCTCGTCGACGTCGGCCCAGCCGAAGAACTGGAACCCGCTGACCCCGTGAACACTCGGCAGGCCCGCGGCCGCGAGGATCGAGTTGCTCAGCACCGACGGGTCGCTGAAGGTGGTGAACACCTTCGGGTGCGCCCGGATCAGGTCATGGTCCAGGAGGTCGACCAGGTGACCGGCGCCAGTGCCACCGCTAACCGGCATCACCAGCGAGACCTCCGGGTTGCCGAACATGCTCAGCACGCCCGCGGCCCGGCGCTCCGCGCTGCCCGCAAGGTAGCCGCTCCGGTCGAGCACGCCGTCGGCCACCCGTACCGAATACCCCCGGCCGTCCAGGTAGGCCGTCAACCGGTCCAGCTCGCCGTCCGACACCGGCGAGGATGTGGACACGATGCCGATGCAGTCACCGGGCCGCAGCGCCCGTGGCTTGACCAACTGCATGAGCCCACTCAACCACCAGCCTCCGACATCGAGCCCGGCCACCAACCGGCTACGGCGCCGTGACGTTCAACCGGGAGGCGGACATGCTGACCGAGGCGATCGTGTCCGCGGTGCACGATGTTGAGCAGGTGCCTGGGCTGCGTGTGGTGGGAGCGGGCCAGGACGACCTGGTGACCATGCTGGACATCGCCCGGCGCGTCGGAAGAACCCGCGCGTCGGTGCGAATGCTGGTCAACGGCCAGCGCGGGCCCGGTGGGTTTCCCCACCCTGCGCTGGTGACAACGGGCGGGGAGAAAGTCTGGAACTGGCCGGAGGCCGCAGCATGGCTGCGCGATCGGCTCGGCATAGCCGTGGAAGTGCCCCCGCACGAACTCATGATCGCTGACCGGTTGCTCGTCGCCCGGGCCGCACTGGCGGAGGAACCGGACGATCGGACGCGAGCCGCTCTTGGGGGCCTACTGCGGGCGTCGTAGGGTCACCGCGACCCCGCCACCGGTCTGACCACCAGTCCGCGGGCGGTCAGGCGCGGGAGTATGGCCGGCCGATGCGGTAGGTGCGGCGGATGAGTCCCTCGGGCAGGTGCATCCGGAGCATCATGTGCTCGACGTTCGGCGGGATGGACTCCTGGGTGAGCAGCGACGTCACGATCATCACGCTGAACGCCAGCGGCACGGTCCAGACCGCGGGCTGCCCGAGGAGCGCGGCGCCCCAGCCGCGGGTGGCCGCGCCGAGCATCGTCGCCACGATGGCGCAGCAGCATGCCCCGCCGCCGACCAGGACACCGGCCGTTGCGCCGATCCAGGTCAGCCGCCGCCACCAGATGCCAAGCACGATCAGCGGGCAGAACGAGGATGCCGCGATGGCGAACGCCCACCCGACAAGCAGTCCGAGGGAGAACCGGTTGACGGGCAGGGCAGCAACCGTGGCGATCGTCCCGGCAATGATCGCGCAGAGCCGGAACGTGCCGACGCCGCCGCGCATGACGTCATGCGACAGCGCGCCCGCGACGCTGACAAGCAGGCCGGAGGAAGTGGACAAGAACGCGGCGAAGGCGCCGGCCGCGACCAGCGCCCCGAGCAGTTCGCCGGGCCGGCCCGGCATGAGCAGGGACGGGAGGGCGAGGACGACGCTGTCGGGGTCCTTGGACAGGTACAGCTCCGGGGCGCGGAGCCTGGTCAGCACCGCCAGCACGGCGGGGAAGAGGTAGAAGGTGGACAGCAGCATCAGCACGATCAGGGTGGTGCGCCGGGCCGCGCCACCGTCGGGGTTGGTGTAGAAGCGGACCAGGATGTGCGGCAGGCCGATCGCCCCGAAGAGGGTGGCGATGATCACCCCGTAGGTGGCCAGCAGCGGGTGGGTGCCGTCGGTGCCCGCGGTGAGAAACGGCGAGTCCCACGTGGTCGAGCTCGGCTGGACCATGGTGAGGCTGGCCGGGACGGGTGAGCCCGCGCCGAACACCAGTACCGCGCCGGTTCCCGCGGTGTGCAGCCCGGCCGGCAGGTACACCGTCTGGTCGGCGAGCCGGGCCCGGTCCAGCGTGCCCGTGACCCGCACCGTCGCGGGCCGGGCCAGCTTGAACTCGGTGCCCGTCTGGACCTGCACCGTGGTGCGGTGCGTGAAGACGGGCTGGGCGTCCGGTGACAGGTTCCTGGTGGAGCCGTGGCCGGTGGCCGCCAGCAGGACCAGCGCGGGAATCCCGATCGCGCAGAGCTTGAGCCAGTACTGGAAACACTGGACGAAAGTGACGCCCTTCATGCCGCCCATGGCGATGTTGGCGCTGACCACGACACCGAGGGCCACCACCCCGACCCAGTACGGCGTCCCGAGCACGAGCTGCAGCGTGATGCCTGCCCCCTTCATCTGGGGCAGCAGGTAGAACCAGCCGATGATGAGCACCAGCGCCGTCGCGGCGCGGCGCAGGCCCCGCGAGGCGAAGCGGCCCTCGGCGAAGTCCGGGATGGTGTAGGCGCCGAACCGCCGCAGCGGAGCGGCCACCAGCAGCAGCAGCACCAGGTAGCCGGCGGTGTAGCCGACGGAGTACCACAGTGCGCCCAGGCCCTGCGAGACGATCAGCCCGGCGATTCCGAGGAACGAGGCCGCGGACAGGTACTCACCGGAGATGGCGGCGGCATTCAGCCCCGGCGGCACTTCGCGTGCCGCCACCAGGAAGTCATCTGGAGTTCTTGCGATACGGACGCCCCGGGCGCCCACCGCCACGGTCAGCAGCGTGACCGCGGCGATGGCTGCAACAGCGGGAACATTAAGCATCGAGCCGTCGGCCGACCGGGTCAACCAGGTCGATGAAGCGTGCCTCCAACTGGCTGGCCTGGCGGTTGTAGAACCAGCCGACCGCCATGAGCACGGGGAAGATCCCGGCGCCCAGGATGACGAGCGTGAGCGGCAGGCCGGCCACCGTCACCTTGCGGGCACTCGGCAGCAGGGCCATGATCACCGGCAATGAGGCGATCACCGCGAGCGCGATCGCCAGGCACATCAGGGACAGCCCGAGCTGCGCCCGGGTCAGTGACCGGACCAGCAGCCGGCCGTAGACGGTGTCGCTCTGGACGTCCCCGATCCCGATGACATCGTGCTGGAGCCGCGCCTGGTCATGTTGCCAGACGACAACCTTCCGGGGCCTTGCCCCGTGCTCGGCCGGCGCTGTCAATGCCGCCGCCCCGCGCGCAGCAGCCTGTCCCGGACGTCGCGCGCGTGGCGCCGGCTCACCGGAAGCCACTGGCCGGACACCTTGACGCTGTGGTTGTTCCCGGCCACGGCGAATTCGGCGATCTGGCCGACGGGCACCAGGTAGCTGCGATGGATCCGGATGAACCCGTGTGCCGCCCACCGCTCCTCCAGGTGGGAGATCGGCATGCGCAGCAGGTGGGCGTCGCCGTCGGTCAGGTGCAGCCGGACGTAGTCTCCCTCGGCCTCCACCCAGCGCACCTGCGCCGGTGCCACCCACCGGGTCCGGCCGCCCGCCTCGAGCGGTATCGAGTCGCCGTTGGCGGGCGCGCCCGGCCGGTCGCCGCTGCGGCTCAGCGCCCGGTCAAGTGCCGTGCTCAGGCGCGTGCGGGACACCGGCTTGAGCAGGTAGTCGCAGGCGCCGATATCGAACGCGCGGACCGCGTATTCCTCGTAGGCGGTCACGAAGACGACGGCGGGCGGGGACGCGAACCGGCCCAGGACGTTGGCCAGTTCGATGCCGTTCAGCGAAGGCATCCGGACATCCAGGAAGATGACGTCGTACCGCCGCTCCTGGAGGCTGCGCAGCGCTTCGCTGGGGCTCCGTGCCGCGTGCACACTGGCCACCGCGGGCATCGCCCGCAGCAGGTAGGTGAGCTCGTCGAGCGCCGGGATCTCGTCGTCGACGACGAGCGCGGTCGCCCACGCGCCGGGCCGGGCAGCGTCACCCGGCGGCGGGGCAGCCCGCGCTTCCGCAACGCGCCCCTGCGTCATCAGCCGCTCAACGCCGCGCTGAACTTGGGCAGCCGCATGGTCACCTTCGTGCCCGCGCCCACCTCGGTCTCGATCGTCAGGCCATGCCCGGCCCCGAACGTGGCGCGCAGCCGCTCGTCCACGTTGCGCAGCCCGACCGAGTCGCTGCCGCGCCGCCCGGCCAGGACGTCGGCGAGCTGCTCTGGGTCCACGCCGACGCCGGCGTCCTCGACGGTCACGATGGCCTCATGGCCGACGTCCTGGGCGGTGATGTGCAACTGTGCCGTGCCGGAATAGTGCTCCAGGCCGTGCCGGATGGCGTTTTCCACCAGTGGCTGGAGCACCAGCGAGGGAACCCTGACGGGAAGCACCTCGGGCGCGACCCGGAGGCTCACCTCCAGCCGGTCGCCGAACCGGGCCCGCTCCAGCTCCAGGTAGGTGTCGACGAACCGCAGCTCCTCGGCGAGGGTGGCGTACTGGCTGTGCTCGCGGAAGGTCCAGCGGATGAACTCAGCGAAACGGACCAGCAGGTCCCTGGCGCGCTCCGGATCCGAGCGGACAAAGGACTCGATCGCGGTGAGCGCGTTGTAGATGAAGTGCGGGCTGATCTGTGCGCGGAGAAAGTTGAGCTGCGCCTGCATCGTACGGGTGCGTGACGCGTCGAGTTCGGCCAGCGCCAGGTGGGTGGAAACGAACCTTGCCACCTCGCCGGCGGTCCGCAGCAATATCGCGTCCGCGGACGGCGCCAGGGCCGCCAGGGCTCCCACCACGACTCCATCGACGGCGATGGGCGCGGTGACCCCGGCCTGGACCGGGCAGTCGGCACCGTGGTCACACTTCAGGTCCGCCGCGGACAGGATCTGCGACCGGCCGGATCGCACCACCTCGTTCAGGCAGTGCCGCAGCGCATCGGCGTGGCGCTCGCTGCCCTCGTAGGCGATGAGGCTGGTCTGGTCGGCGATCGCCACCGCGGGCGTGCCGAGCAGTTGCCGCAAGGCGGGGGCTGCCTTGATTGCCGAACCGGCGGTCAGCCCGTCGCGCAGCGCCGACACGGCCAGGCTGGCCGTGTGCAGTGCCTCGTAGGTCGCTCGTTGCGGCGGAGTTCCCACCCGGCGGGCCCCGCGTTTCCAGAACATCACCGCGCCCGCCAGGGCTACGGCGACGGCAATCAAAATGATCGCAAGGCCGACCATCGGCGGAGTATATCCAGGCATTGGACTGCCTGAGAAGGCTTGGCCTGGTCAGGACCGGCATGGCGGATGCCGGGGCAACTCGCTGACCAGCCTCGCCCCGTGCCGGGATGCGGGGCGGGCGGGAATAAGCCGGCCAACCGTTCCTCGCCACGGATGGCCGTTCCTCGCGCGCAGACGACCGTTCCTCGCGCCACATTGTGCGTTCGTCGCACGGCACGGCCTACAGGAGACACCGCCGTCGTACCGTCCTGCGCAGGACGGTACGGCACCACACGTAATGGAGACCAAATTATGGCCGATGAGACCCGCACTATCATGTCCGCGCCCGCCGCCGACCCAGCCCCGCTGGGCCTCGCCGCCTTCGCGCTGACCACGTTCCTGCTGTCGGCCTCCAACGCCGGCTGGATGACCAGCGCCACCGGCAGTGCGTGGCTGGGCTACGCCTTCGCCTACGGCGGGCTGGGCCAGTTGCTGGCCGGGATGTGGGAGTTCCGCAACCGCAACGTGTTCGGCGCCACCGCGTTCTCCACCTACGGCGGGTTCTGGATCGGCCTGGGCCTGTGGGTGCTGCTGGTGGCCCCGACCGCGGGCACCAAGGCGGGCAAGGACATCGCCTGGATCCTGCTGGCGTTCGCCATCTTCAACACCTACATGCTGTTCTGGAGCAGCATGGTGAACGCCGCGGTGTTCGCGGTGTTCCTGACCCTGGAGGCGACCGAGGTCATCCTGTTCATCGGGAACTTCGCAGGCAACACGAGCATCGTCAAGTTCGGTGGCTACGTGGGCATCCTGACCGCGCTGTGCGCCTGGTACACCTCAGCCGCCGGGGTGGGCAACGGCGTATCCGGGAGGACCATCCTCCCCGTGGGCCAGCCGTTCTGGAAGCCGGCCGCTGTGGCGGCTGCGGAGCCTGCCGCGCGGGCCTGACCGCACAGGTTGAGAGCGAGCCAACGCTATGTGGCCGGGCGCCTCACCAGCGCCCGGCCACGTAGCGGTTAACCATCCGGCGGGCCGCGCTGCCGCTGGCGCTGTGGTCACCAACACACATGCGGCCCGCCGGATGCAACTTTCCCCGCATAAAGACATTCAGATACTCGTTCGTGGCCGGTTGGAGCCCTGGTCACAGGAGAGGACTCAGTGATGGCCGATAGTTCCGAGTCGCAGGTTTCTGTGGATGGTGAGCAGGTGGTTTCTGAGTCGCAGATCGCGGTGCATTGGCGGGAGGAGGAGTATTACTTTCCGCCGGAGTCGTTTGTGGCGCAGGCGAACGCGGCTGATCCGGCGATTTTTGACCGGTTCGGCCTGGAGGAGTTCCCGGGGTGTTTCACCGAGTATGCGGATCTGCTGGATTGGGACCGGCGGTGGGACACGGTGCTGGACTGCAGTGATCCGCCGTTTTGGAAGTGGTTCACCGGGGGGCGGCTGAACGCGTCGTTTAACTGTGTGGACCGGCATGTGGCCGGGAGCGGGAACAAGGCGGCGCTGATCTGGGTGGCTGAGCCGGAGGATGTGGATCCGGTGGTGGTCACGTACCGGGAGCTGTATCACCGGGTGAATGAGTTCGCCGCGCTGCTGCGGGATTTCTGCGGGCTGAAGGCGGGCGACCGGGTCACGTTGCACATGCCGATGGTGCCGGAGCTGCCGGTGACGATGCTGGCGTGCGCCCGGCTGGGGGTGGTGCATTCGCAGGTGTTCGGCGGGTTTTCCGGGAACGCGTGCGGTACCCGGATCGCCGATTCGGGGTCCCGGGTTTTGATCACGATGGACGGGTATTACCGGTCCGGGACCCTGGCCGATCACAAGGTGAAGGCCGACGAGGCGGTCGCCGAGGCGAGAAACCAGGGGCAGGACGTGGACAAGGTCCTGGTGTGGCGCCGCCACCCGGGGCAGTACGCGTCGCAGACGCCGATGGCCGGGGGCCGGGACTTCTTCGTCGATGAGGTCGCGGGGAGGTACCGGGGGCGGCTGGTGGATCCGGTGTCGATGCCGGCGGAGGCGCCGTTGTTCTTGATGTACACCTCCGGCACCACGGGCCGGCCCAAGGGCGCGCAGCACTCCACCGGGGGGTACCTGTCGTATGTGGCGGGGACGTCCAAGTATTACCAGGACATCCACCCCGGGGACACGTACTGGTGCATGGCGGACATCGGGTGGATCACCGGGCATTCCTACATCGTCTACGGGCCCCTGGCGCTGGGCACCACCAGCGTGATCTACGAGGGCACCCCGAATTACCCGGATGCGGGGCGGCCGTGGCGGATCGCCGAGCGGCTGGGGGTGAACATTTTCCACACCTCGCCGACGGCGATCCGGATGCTGCGGAAGGTCGGCCCGGACGAGCCCGCCAAGTACGGGTACTCGTTTAAGCACATGACGACGGTCGGGGAGCCGATCGAGCCGGAGGTGTGGCGGTGGTACCACGAGGCGGTCGGCAAGGGCCAGGCGGTGATCGTGGATACCTGGTGGCAGACCGAGACCGGCGGGTTCCTCGGCTCCTCGCTGCCGGCGCTGAAGCCGATGAAGCCCGGGTCCTGCGGGCCGGCGGTGCTCGGCATCTTCCCGGTCATCCTGGACGAGGACGGGCACGAGGTCCCGGACGGGAAGGCCGGGAACATCTGCATCACCAACCCCTGGCCGGGGATCATGCAAACCGTGTGGGGGCAGCCGGAACGGTTCATCAGCGTGTACTACGCCAAGTACAACAAGAACCCCGATAGTAAGGACTGGCGGGACTGGCCGTACTTCGCCGGCGACGGCGCGGTCCGCGCCCCGGACGGGTACTACCGGATCCTCGGCCGGGTCGATGACGTGATCAACGTGGCCGGGCACCGGCTGGGCACCAAGGAGATCGAATCGGCGTCGCTGACCGTGCCCGAGGTCGCCGAGGCCGCCGCGGTGCCGGTGATCGACGACATCCGCGGCCGGGTCGTCGAGGTCTACGTCTCCCTCAAACCCGGCGTCGAGGCCACCCCCGCCCAGGCCGCGAAGGTGACCGCGGCGATCGAGACCGAGATCGGGAAGATCGCCCGGCCGAAAAACGTGTGGATCGTCCCGGACATGCCCAAAACCCGGTCCGGGAAAATCATGCGCCGGGTCATCGCCGCGGTCTCCAACTTCACCGACGTCGGCGACGTCACCACCCTGGCCAACCCCGAAATCGTCGACGGCATCCGCCACCAAGTCCAAACCGCCAAACTCGCCAAAGGCGACACCCCCCGCGAACTCACCGACACCGAAAAAGCCGAAATCCAAGCCTTCGGCACCGAAACGTAAGCCCGTCACGCCTGCCCCGCACCACAGCCGCGTGCGGCTGGGGTCATCTGGTTCCGGGCGTTGTGCCCGGAACCAGATGCGCCCCAGGGGCACGCCAAAGCCCCAGCCATTTGGGGGACATGCGTAACCTCAGCGGGGACGCGTGGGACAACGTCGATGGGCTCGGCGTAGGTCAGCCTTCGGAGAGCTTTGACGTCACTACCCGCCGTCGGCGGCCCGGCGGCGGAGGGCCTTGCGGTCCAGCTTCCCGACGCTGGTGAGCGGCACCGCGTCGACGATGTTCACCTCGCGCGGGTACTTGTTTGCCGCGAGCCGCGTGCGGGCGAACTCGGTGATCTCCGCCGGGGTGGCCTGAGCGCCCGGCCGCAGTGACACGAATGCCACGATCTCCTCGCCAAGGCGCTCGTCCGGCCGGCCGACAACGCCCGCCATCGCCACCGCGGGATGCTGCAGCAGGATGTCCTCCACGTCCCGCGGGAAGACGTTGAAGCCGCCGCGGATGATGAGGTCCTTCTTCCTGTCCACCACGTACAGGTAACCGTCGGCGTCGAAACGGCCGATATCGCCGGTGTGCAGCCAGCCGCCGTGCAGGGTCGCCTCGGTCTCCGCGGGCGAATTCCAGTAGCCGGCCATCACGCCGTCCGCGCGAACGCAGATCTCTCCGTCCGCTCCGGCCGCCACATCGGTGTCGTTGTCGTCCCGGATCGAGACCTGGTAACCCGGAATGGGCACACCGACCGAGCCGGGACGGCTGGACCCGGGCGGGTTCACCGAGATCACCGCGCCGGACTCTGTGCACCCGTAGCCCTCGAGGATCTCGCTGCCGGGGACCCGCCGCTCCCACTGCTCCCGGGTCTCCGCCGCGAGCGGTGCGGCACCGCAGTTCACGTACCGGAGCGAGGACAGGTCGAAGTCCTCCAGCGGCTGCGCGAGCAGCATCTGGACCATCGCGGGCACCAGTGCCGTGCGCTGAATCTGGTGCTGCTGGGCCAGTGCCAGGAACCCCGCCGGATCGAACCAGCGCTGCAGCACGCCCAGAGCGCGCTCGGTAGCGTGGAATCCGACCAGGGTCACGATCATGCCGAAGGCGTGCGACAGCGGCAGCGGCGTCAGCGCCCTGGTGATCCCCTCGGCCTGCGAGGCCTCGTGCGAGCTGCGGGAGCAGTAGTACAGGTTGCGGTGCGAGAGCATGACGCCCTTTGCCCGGCCGGTCGTGCCACCGGTGTACATGAGCGTCGCCAGGTCATCGTTGCTGACGGGCACGATGCCCGCCGCCGGGGCCGACTCGAGCTCGGCGAAGTCCACCCCCCGCACGTGCCCGGGAAGCGAGTCGGGCGCGCCGCCGACGACGATCACGTGCCGCAACTGCGGCGCGCCCGCCGCCGCGGCGGTCACCGTGGCCAGCAACTCCGGAGTGGTCACCACCGCCACCGCGCCGGAGTCGGTCAGGATGTGCTGCAATTCGGGCGGGCTGACCAGGAACACGACCGGGGTGACCACGGCACCTGCCCGCCAGATGGCGCTGTAGGTGATGCCCACCTCCGGGCAGTTCGCCATCAGCACGACCACCCGCTCGCCGGCCGACACCCCGAGCTTCACCAGCCCTCCCGACACCCGGCAGGCCCGGTCGAACAGGTCGCCCGACCGGTAGGTCTGGCCCTCGAAAACGAGGCTCTCGTAGTCGCCGAGCCGATGGAACGCGCCCTCGGACAAGACGGCGAGATTGTAGTCAGCCTGCGACGTCATACCAGTCCTCCCTGCTGTGCCGGCTACCCGATAGTAACCACTCCTCCGCGCGCCCGGTCCGCCGCCTGCCTGGGGAGTTTTGAGCCCTCGCAGCCGGGCTTCCCAGCGCCGCCGTCAATCATCGACGGCTTGGACGTCGGGCACCGGCGCCGCGTTTTGTCGTGAACATGACACCGAGGCCCCTGTAGGGGCACCAACCTGACGTTCATGCCCACCGCGGCTACGTAGGGATGATCAGCGGACCCGGCCGTCGGCGGAACCCGCGCCTGTGCCGTGATCATGGTGATTCGGCCCACGGGGGATGGCAAAGCAAATCCGAAACCCCGGCCCTCTCGTGCAGGCGGTCCGCCTGGTCATCGAGTGGGACCGCCGACCTGTGACAGCTCATCAGGGCGGTCTCCGTCGCCAAGGCCAAGGCGCTGACCACCCACGGTTGCGGCAAGGCAAGCGAGCGAGCGGGGTATCCATGAGAAGTGTCGGCCAGATCGCGAGACACCGGAGCGCCTTGGCGGCTGGCACAGACAGAGCCCGGCCACCTTGCCATCATCATGGCGCTGGGCGCGCATAATGGCGACGATGATCATGGGATTGGTGCCGGCGGGGAGTGAGCTGTTCCGAGACCTCCCGGTCCACTTCCATCATCGGGACCCGTTCCCGGATGGCGGCATACACGGCCCGCAGTGGGGCGGTTCCGGCGTGTCGTACTGCGCAAGATGTCATCCTTAGTGTTTGTTTGGTCCCCCTTGACCTTCGCTGGATCCGTGGGGACGGCGCTGGTAGCACCCGGGGGCGCGACGAGCGGATATCAGAAAGGGTGGGTCGATGAGGCGACGCCTCGAGAATGCGTGATGAGCCTGACGCTTTGCGTGCTGCTCTGGGCTCGGCCTGGTGCCGCGGACGCTCTTGCCGCCTACGAGGACCAGGTGTTGGACCTCGTACCCCAGCACGGGGGACAGGTGCTGCAACGCGCCAGAGGCGGCGGTGAGGGCGGGCAGCCGCTGGAGATCCAGTTCCTGGAGTTTCCGTCGGCGGCGGCGCTTGATGAGTACATGGCCGACAGGCGGCGGACGGCATTGTCGGACCTGCGAGACCGCGCGATTGCCAGGACGCAGGTCATCAACGTGGAACTGGTCCCGCCGGCCCGGGCCCGGCCACGCCATAAGCCGGCGCTTCCACTGCCCGCAGCGGCCGGTCGCGGCTCCGTCGGCCCTGGCTGTTACCGTGCGGCCTCATGAGCACGGAACCGGTGGAGCCACTTCTCACCGGCCGGAGCGGGCCATTGAGGCGCGGAGCCGGGGAGGAAAACGCGATGGCAGACGAGAACGACGTGCGCCGCGTCGCCCTGGCCCTGCCCGGCGTGGAGGAGATCGACAGCGACGGTTTTGACTTCCGGGTGGGCGGCAAAGGGTTCGTCTGGTCCTACCCCGAGCGCAAGCCGGGCAGACCGCGAGTCATCCGCACCGACATCGCTGTGCTGTTCGTCGGCGATGAGGCCGAGAAGCAGGCCCTGTTGCTGGGGGAGCCCGGGATCTTCTTCACCACGCCGGGGTACGACGGCTGGCCGCTGGTCATGCTGCGGCTGGCCGAGGTGGACGTGGCGCGCCTGACCGAGCTGGTGACCGACGCGTGGCGGATGCGTGCCCCGGCCGCGCTGGCCCGCGGGCTTGATGCGGGCGGTCCGCCCGGTCCAGCGCCAGGCTGAACCGGCCCGGCCGGCGTGGCCAGCCAGCGCTGGAACCGCGCGGCCGGACACGCCCCCCCTTGAATGGCGGCGTCATGCCGCGAGAGCCCCGCAGACATGCGAAAAGCCCCCCGGCTGATCGAGGGGCCCCTCGCGTAAGCTCTGATCAAAGGCCAGCACGGGCCAGGACGGCGTGGCGTCCTTCCCGATTCGCTTGTTACCTGCCGAAGTGGTCGAACTCACCGTTGTGTGCGCCGCCCAGAAAGGCATGCCATTCTCCCGGGGTGAACCGGAGCACCGGGCCAGAGGGGTCCTTGGAGTCGCGCACGCCGACGCCGCCATCGGGCAGGCTGGCGATCTCGACGCAGTTGCTGTTCGAGAAGCTCAGAGAACTCTTGATCCAGGACAGACCTTCGGGACGGTCCCCCTGCCTAGAACTTGTCACGTCCTTACCTCCTGAATAGCTTGAGTCGTAGCCTGCTGCGGCTACGGAAAGTAGGGGATCGATTACTTGGGGTCTGCGTTGTCAGACTCAGGGCATCGCAGACTTGTGAGGCTCCTAGTACTTATGTGAAGTACGGGTGCCTTTGATCATTAGGGAGGACAGTAGCTGAGAGGGGCCAGGCGCCGTGGCAACACGCCGAAGTATGATCAGCGTTTGCATCCCGCACGGTGCCTGGAAATGCGGAGTTGACCTGCTGGTCCGCCAAGATCGGCGGATCGGTGATCCGGCAACCGCATCGGCTTGTCCCGACAACCCGTTTTGCGCATCTGCGCCCGGGAGAACCGGAGCAGCGGCGGGTGCGGCCAATCCGCTTGCGCTGGAGGTTCGGCGCGCTGCCGGGCCAAGACACTTGGGGCGGTCTGGCTCAGGCAGGCGTCAAGGCTCGCGCTGGCCGCCGTCCGACCAGTGCGATTCAGCTACGTCCTGGCGCGCGGCGTCGCCGTCCAGCGCGAAGCGGAAAATGGTGGATAACTCGCTGCGGACCGTACCCGGCCCGTCTAGGGCAAGGACCTGTAACGTCGCGTTGGGCCGGTCGGCGGACCGTGTGAGCCGCCGAAGCTGCTCATTCATCACGCTCATCGCCAACCTGACATATCGGGATCTTGACCAGCCAATCGGATCATGCTCGGTGACCGGCTCGATCAGACTATAGCTGCTGATTATATGCCGGACGTGAGGCTTCTGTCAGAAACGACCTGGTAAACGGCAGAGCTTCAAGGTGCGGCGTGCGTCCCGGAAGGTGTCCGTAAGAGCAAAACCGACCCTGCACGCACCGCAAGATCGGCGAACCGGCGGCCCGTGCCGCCGCGATGGCCCGGCTCGGGTGCTCTTCAGGATTCCTGCTGACCGCCCGGCCAGTGTGATTGGGCGGTCTTGAGGATGAGTTCCTTGGACCGGTCCGGGTCGAGCGACGCCCTGGTGAGCATCTGGAACGCGATCCAGTGCAGGTAGGTCTCCTTCTCACCCTCCAGCGAGAAGTCGTTCCGCAGGTGCTCGGTGCTCACCACGTCCTGGAGCGTCGGCTCACCGTCCTCCCCGAACCGGAAGATGACAAAGGACTCCACGAAGACCGTGTGCGGCCCGTCAAGGGGGAGGATCTGCACTGTCACGTTGGGCCGGTCAGCCTCCTGCGCGAGCCGCTGGAGCTGCTCATACATCACGTGCTCATCGCCGACCCGGCGCTGCAGGACAGATTCGTCGATCACTACCGTTAGGTCTAACCCGGGTCCGCGATCCACTACCTGCTGGCGCCGCATCCGGACTCTCACCAGTCGCTCGATCATGCCTGGGGTGAACGGCTCGATCTGCCGGTATGTGCCGATAATGTGCCGGGCATATGCCTCTGTCTGAAAAAGACCTGGCACAACGTCAACGTGCCATACCGCCATGGCGCTTGCCTCATCCTCGAGGCCGATGAACTGGCGGTAGTCGGCGGAAAGGTTGTCGCCGTATTCCTCCCACCACCCCTTCTGGGTGGCGTCCTCGGCGAGTTCGAGCAGCAGCTGGCGGCGGGCCCCGGTGATCTCGTAGTAGTCGAGCAGCCGCTCTACCTCCCGCGGCTGCAGCCCGGTCTTTGCGCGCTCATACCTGCTGATCTTTGACGGCGACCAGCGCAGCGCCGCTGCGACGGCATCGCCGCTCTTGCCCTTGCTTTCCCTGATCTCGCGCAGTTCGGCGGCGAGCCGGCGGCGCCGCACCGTGGGACTACCTGGCATCGTCATGGCTCGTCCCTCCTTCGCGCGCGAGCGGACCGGTCGTGAGCTTCACCTCGAAGCAGCGTGCAACTTTCGGTGCAATCACACTGAGTCCAGCGTAACCAATACTGGGTTCGCGGCAAACAGGGCAAGCAGAGCAGTGGTAACGATTCAAGCAGAGTAGTGGCAACGATTGGCGTGTTCCGTCGCTCCCGTTTCCGGATCTGAGCCACAGGCCCGGGCATGATCTCGGCTGCGTCCAGTGAGAGTTCAGCCAGTCCTGGGCGCGCTTGGCCCGGGCTGCCCTCTCGGCATCGCTTGGCGGCCCTGGTGACCCAGGAAGCGGTTGCCCAGATGGGAGTTCAGACAGGGCAGAGCCTAGACTGCGCGGGCGATCATGGAAGCTGGACGCTGCATTATCCAGCCGTGTCCGTCCAGCCTGCTTCGGCCCACATGGTCTGGCCGCTCGCGGTGATGTCGTGACCGAGCTTGTCCGCTAATGCGGCGACGATGGCCAGTCCCCGGCCGTACTCGGCGTCCAGGTCTTCACCTTGCGGCGCGTGCCATTCCCCGGTGCCAGTGTCGGAGACTTCGATGCGTGCCCATCCCTGGCCGGCGCGGACGGTGACGGTGAACTCTCCGCCGTCCTGGCCAGCGGGGGAGTGCCGGATGGCGTTGCTGGCCAGTTCGGCGGCGATGAGTTCCATGTCCTCGGCGCTGGGTGAATCGGCGAGGATGCCGCGCACGAACTTGCGGACTGATGGGACGATGGCGGGCAGGCCGGGGAAGGTGACCGCTGTCTCCACTCCGGAATCCCCCTGTGACACGGCGTGACAAAGCTGTGTACACAGCTTGCCTGAGTACACAGCTTGTCGTCAAGCTAGTCCCGTGCCTTCCCCGACGTACCAGCGGATCGCCGACGACCTGCGCCGGTCCATCCTTGACGGCACCCTGCCGCCCGGCGCCCGGCTGCCCAGCCGCCACGACCTGGCTCGCCAATACGGCGTGTCCGACCGGGTGGGCTTGGAAGCCGTGCGCCTGCTGATAGCCGAGGGCTTCGCGGAGGCCCGCTCCGGGTCCGGCTCCTACGTGCGCCACCGCCCGGAGATGCAGCGCATGACCCGGTCCTGGTACACCGACCGGCCCGGCGGCTCACCGTTCCGCGCGGCCATGAACGCCACCGGCCGACCGGGCACTTGGGAATCCTCCACCGAGCGCGTGCCAATGACGCCCGCCGTGGCGAAACGATTCGGCGCGCAACCAGGTGATCCCGGAATGCGGACCCGGTACACCTACCTGGCCGATGGGGAGCCGGTCATGCTCGCGGAAAGCTGGGAGCCGTCCGGCCTGACAGCCGGGACCGCGATCATGTTCCCCGAGGAAGGCCCGCACGCTGGGCGTGGCGTCGTGGAACGGATGGCCGTCATCGGCCAGCACATCACCCATGCCGAAGAGGCCGTGAGCGCCCGCCCTGCCCTCGCCGCCGAAGCCGAGCGGCTGGGCATCCGGCCCGGGGCCATCGTGCTCACCATCACCCGGACCTACCACACCAGCGGGCGGTCGGTGGAGACCGCCGACATCGTCTTGCCCGTCGAACGGTACGCGCTGGTCTACGAGATCCCCGTGGCGTAGTCACGCCCAGCGACTGGCCTGCTGACACGCCTGATCGTAATCATGCCGGGCCGGGATCGTTCGCTGGCCGAGTGGCGTCAAGCCGGCCGCACTGCCTCAAACGGGCCGAGGCGCGCTCTCTGTACTGCCGTCTTTGAGTGGCCTCTCCACCCGGATGACCGGGAAGCCATCCGGCCCTCTACTTCAACCCCACTCAGGGCGCGAGCCTTGATCCCGTTCCCGTAAGCATCCGTGATGATGACCGGACTTCCGGCGGTGATCTCACTCTCTTGCATATTCCCAGGTTGTGGGCTCCGCCCTGCTTGCGGCCGCAGCACTGGCAGGCGGTATATTCCGTTCGGCCCATTCATGATCGCTGGCGCGTTTGCGATCATCCTTTCTTACCCGATGCCCGCCGTCCTGCACATGGTCCTTGTGCGCATAGCCATTTGTGAATAATGATACTTAATGACCGAAGGGAGGTAGACAGATGTCCAAGATCAAGCGGGCCGTTTTAGTTGCCGTGACAGCGGCGGGCCTGGCTGCTGGCAGCATGGGCGCCGTAGCCTCGGCCACGATGTACCACCACGGCCACCCGACGGCGGTCGCAGACGGCGACATGTATCACCACGGCTGAATCAGCCCTCCCGAACCGGGGCAGTACAGGGAACCTGCCGCCGGCACCGGCTTGCGCACCCGTCACAGGCCCGGCTGTGACAGCCGGTACCGGCAGCGGCAAACAGCCCACACCATGATCGTCCTACACTCGGGGCCAGAAAACCCGCCAAGCCGTGCGCGATAGCGGCCCCTGGGCCGCGACCGCTCAGGCCCTCCGCCGCGTCCGGGTTGCTGGAGGCAACGCGCGATGGACCGCACCGAAGCCCAGGCTGTCAACAACCCCTGCGGTGAGTGCTCCGGTTGGCCCTCCCCGAGGGCTTGGGGCCCGGGCAGATCGCCTCCCTTTAGGGCATCTTGTCGAAAGCCGTCAACTGGCGCTGCCGCCCTCGCGGCCGACGTCCCTCCCCCCGGGATTATCAGCCCTAGTGGGCTGCGTGATGGGGCCGCCACGCTTGCTGAGGCCGCTGAGAGGGCCGCGGAATACGCTGGCTGGCTCCGCGCCCTGGCTTATGCCGGATATGAACTCGAGGGCACTATTGTGGAAGACTGCGGGGTTTACAGCGCACGCGGGGTCGGCTGCTGGCCGGCCTGATTCGGGAAGCGCCCCGGGGGCCGTGTAACCCGCGCCCGGGCCGCGGGCAAACGAAAACTCGCGCTTCGGCCCGTCACGCAAAACACACGGCCGGACCCGCGAAGGCCAGGCCGATCAGCCCGGCCGCGCCTGGCGTGTTCTAGTCAACCGTGATAATGCATCATCGGTGCCACGGTCACGGTCTTGTGGCCGTGATAGTGCATCATCGGTGCCACGGTCACGGTCTTGTGGCCGTGATAGTGCATCATCGGTGCCACAGTCGCCGCCGCGGCTGCGGTAACGCCGGTGAGCGCCGAGCCGGCCATGCCGAGCGTTAGAATGGCTGGAAGGATGACTCGCCTGATGCGCATGATTCCTCCAGGGCGGCTTCCTGGGCCCGCCGCCGTTCGTGCGCGGCACCGCCCAGCCCTCACGGCACATTTGGGTGCCATGCCGGAGTTATTGCCTCGTATGGGCAAGGTCATGCCTTTTAGGTAATACCAAAAGCTGCCCCGCTATTATCGTCTTAACTTGCCCTGAAGATTCCGGGGCTAATGCCGCTTAAAAGTTCGGCGAGGCGTGCACCGCAACATGACGGGCAACTTTCACATGCGATTTCTTATTAGCCCGCATCCAAGATTACTACTGTTTGTCGGCTGGCGCTGAGAGGGCCTGGATCAGAATGTCCGCTTGTTCAGTAAATGTTCTAGTAGTACAATTCGCTCCGTGACTGCCGCGACACGGGCAGGAGCGCTAATCGGCCGCGGCAGCGAGCTAGCGCACCTGGCCGGCCTGATCCGGGACGCTGCCGCGGGCCAGGGGAGCGCGGTGCTGATCGAAGGCGAGCCCGGCATCGGCAAATCGTCGCTGGTACGGGCCGCCCTGGCGGAGGCGGAGGTCCGCTGCCCTGTGTTCTGGGGCGCTGGCGACGAGCTGGGCCAGGCCTTACCGCTGCTGCCGCTGCTGGAAGCATTGCGGGTACGTGAGCTGCCCGACAGTCCCCGGCGCAAGACCATCGTCAGGCTGCTGCGCGGCGAGCTTGCCGCCGACCGCGGCGCGGACGTGTCGGCCGCGCTGGCCGAGCAGCTGCTGACGCTGATCGCTGAACAGTGCGCGGCGCAGCCCGCCATCCTAGTTATTGACGACCTCCAGTGGGCCGACCGGGCAAGCGTCACACTATGGGCGCGCCTGGCACGGTCGGTGCATCAGATGCCGCTCCTGCTGGCTGGGATGATGCGCCCGGTGCCGCAGCGGGAAGATCTGCTGGCACTGCGCCGTGCGGCAGGGGATGCGGCCCGGCTCCAGCTCCCCAAGCTCCCTGACAAGGCGGTGGCCGAGCTGGTAACGGCTCTGGCAGGCGGCGAACCCGGCAACGACCTGCTGCAGCTGGCCGGCGGGGCCGCGGGCAACCCGCTGTACGTCACAGAACTGGTCGCCGCGCTAGCCCGAGGCGGCAGACTGACCGCCACGGCCACGGGAACCATCGGGCTTGCCAGCGGCCGCTCACCAGAATCGTTGCCGGCAGCCATCGCGGACCGCCTGGATTTCCTCTCCGCGCCAACGCGGGAGGTGCTGCAGGCGGCCGCCTTGCTCGGCGTGGACTTCGCGGTGTCGGACCTGACGATCGTGCTCGACCGCCATATCGCGGACCTGATGCCGGCCATCGACGAGGCCCGCGCCGCGGGAGTGCTCACCGATTCCGCCGCCGGCCTGTCATTCCGGCACCCGCTGATTCGGGCGGCCCTGTATGACGCGATGCCGGTATCGGTGCGCGCGACATGGCACCGTGGCACCGGGCGCGCACTCGCGAAGGCTGGCGCCCCGGCTGACCGGGTGGCCCGGCAGCTGCTCGGGGCGTTCGCCGGGCCGGGCCAGCCCGATCCGATGGACGACTGGATCTTGAGCTGGCTGGCCGACACCGCCGACGTGCTGGTCACCCAGGCACCCCAGGTGGCGGCGGATCTCCTCCGTTACGCGGTGGCGAGCTGCCCGGTAGGTTCGGACCGGTATGGCCTGCTGGTGAGCAGGCTCGCCGATTCCCTCTACCGGGTAGGGGACGCAGCCGAAGCCGAGCAGGTGGCCAGCCTCGCGCTCAGCGCTGTCACCGAGCCCGACGTCCTGGTCGACCTGCACTGGACGCTGGCGCAGTGCCGCCTTCAGGCAGGCAAGTCCGCACAGTCCCTTGACGCGCTCCACCGCGCCCTGGCCGCCCCCGGAATCACGGCCCGGCACCGCGCGCGGCTGCTGGTCCTTGCCGCCCGCCTCTACAGCAATCTCGGCGAAGTCGAAAAGGCTGGTGACACCGCCCGCGCTGCGCTGGCGGCCGCGGAGGACGCGGGCGACAACTGGGCGATGGGCTGGGCGCTGCACGTGCTGATCATCGTCACCGCCATGCAGGGGCAGCACACCGACACCTTGCCGCTGTTCGACCGCGCTCTGGCCGTGACGCAGGCCGAGCCGGCCCTCACCGACTTGCGGCTCTTGCTGCAGATCAACAAGGCCATCACCCTCGGTGATCTTGACCGATACGAGGAGGCCTTCGCTGCGGCCCGGGAGGCACGGCACCTGGCTAGCCTGGCCGGCACCGTCGTCAGGCTGACCCAGGCGCACGGCGCCCTCGGCCAGTTGCTGTTTGACACCGGGCAATGGACAGATGCACTGGCCGAGGTGCAGGCCATGGACGAGGCACTGAAGGAACCGGGGGCGGCCTGCTGCGACCGAAGCATCGCCGCCGTGATCTGCTTCCACCGCGGTGACACCGACGCCGCGCGAATGCACCTCACCGCCGCTGCCCCTTACGCCCAGCGGATCGGCAACCGCGTTGTCGCTCCGCTAGCGCTGGCCCGCAGCCTCGACCGCGAGATCGCTGGCGACGCGCGGAGCGCGCTAGCTGTGCTGACCGCCGGCTTCGTTGGGAACCCCGAAGAACTCGATGAGATCGAGGAGCTGGCCGCAGACGCCGTCCGGCTCGCCTGTGAAACTGGGGACCTCGGCACGGCGGAAACCCTCACCGGCCACGCCGAAACACTCGCCGCCGGCTCAGACATCCCGCACCGGCAGGCCAACACGCTGTTTTGCCGAGGCCTGCTAGGCCATGACCCGGCTCGGTTGCTGCAGGCCGCGCAGCGATATTCCGATGGCACCCGGCCGCTGCTCGCCGCAAGGGCCCTGGAAGCGGCGGCCAGTGAGTTCATCGCCGTCGGTGATCGCGGCCAGGCACGGACCGCCTTCATCGGGGCCGTGGACGCCTACTCCTCACTGGGCGCTGCGGCCGATGTCGCCCGCCTGCAGGCCGTATTCCGTGCCCACGGCATCCGCCGGGGCCCGCAGGCCAAGCACCGGCAGGCGCGAACCGGCTGGGCCAGTCTCACGCCAACGGAGAGCAAGGTTGCCGCGCTCGTGGTCGAGGGCATGTCCAACCCCGAGATCGCCGCCAAGCTGCTGCTTTCCCGCCGCACCGTCGCGACCCACGTCTCCCACATCCTGCGGAAGCTTGGCGTTCACTCGCGCACAGAAATCGCCCGCGAGGCGGCCCTGCGGACCACCACACCGGAGTGACCTGACCGCGTCAAGTGCCCGGGTGACCGGCGGCCAGCGCAAGAGCCCATGCAAGCTGTATGCCATGGGGTGCCGAGCGGGCGGGCCACTGTTCGGCTACGGCCGGCGTGGGTTACCGCTGCTCGCCGCTGCCCCGCTCCAGCAACTCGGTTTGCTCGTCGGTGTAGGTGGGCTGCTGTGGCCATCCGGGCGGGGAGTCTTCCCAGGCTTCCTGTCGGCCGTAAGGGCACAGGTCGAGGATGTTCTGGCCGAACATCAGCCGGTCCACGCCGCGGGCGGTGGTCGTGTAGGTCCGGTAGACGTCCGTGCCGTCGCGCAGGAAAACACTCAGTAGGAAGCCGGGGCCCACGCCGCAGTCGGCTGAGAACGACGTGCCGCGCGAAGACACGAACGGCAGGGTCCAGCCCATCCGGACCTTGTACGCCTCGATCTGGGCGAGCGGCATGTCCGACACGGTCACCCAGCTCACCCCGGTCTCGGCCAGGCCCTCCAGGTAGGTGACGTTGTTGGTGAACCCGGTGCAGCCAGGGCAGTACCTGTCCGGCCCGAGGTCCATGAACTGGTAGACGACCAGTTGCTCGCGGCCTTCGAACAGGTCGACCAGGGCCTTGGGGCCGGACGGTGTGTCGAACACGTAACTGTCGGCGAACCTGACCATCGGCAGCCGGCGGCGCCGCGCCGCCAGCGCGTCCAGTGCCCGGGTGGCTTCCTTCTCGGCCGTGAGCAGTTCGCCGCGGGCCTGCTGCCACTCCCCGGCGGAGACGATCTCTGGCTTGGCCATGCTGTCCGTCCTCCGTGTCTGCCCAGCGCATCTAACCTCCACGACATTAGACGGGCGAAAGTCGCCGGATTCATCGCGGCAAGTGAATGCGCGGGCCAGCCTCAGGAGAGACGGTCAGGCTGCTCCGGTGTGCGCGGCCGCGGGCCGGCTTACTCAAAGCTCGATGACCAGGCCAGGGGCGGCCACGCCGACCTCGCCGCGGTAACCCTGGCCGGCCGCTGCGCGCGCCGCAGCCGGGTCGGTGCCCGGCAGCAGGTGGGTCAGCAGCAGGCGCCCGGCGCCCGCGGCGGCGGCCTGCCGTCCCTGCAGGTGTGCGCTGGACAGGTAGCGCCGTGAATCCTCCGGCACCTCGCCGGCGAAGCTTGCCTCCGCCAGCAGCAGGTCAGCGCCGCGGGCCAGGCCGACCACTCCGTCATCAGGCCCGCTGTCGCCGGTATAGGTGAGCACCTGCCCGCCCCCGGCCAGCCGGATACCGGCATTGGGCAGCCAATGCGGCAGCAGCCGGGTCTGCACACCGAACGGGCCGATGTCCAGGCTGCTGCCAGGGGTCAGTTCGTGCAGCACATACCCACCGGCCAGCATCCCGGGACGGTCCAGCGCCAGCACCGCGTCCAGTGCGCCGGGCGGCGCGTACACCGGCAGTGGCGGGAGCACTTCGCCGCCGAGCACCCGGGCCCGCAGCAGCGGGTTCAGGTCGGCGCAGTGGTCGGGGTGCCCGTGGGTGATGAACACCGCGTCGACGTCGGCGGCGGTGAGGTGCCTCAGCAACTGCGGCACGACCGCATAGCCGAGGTCCACAAGCAGCCGGAACCCGTCCTGTTCCACCAGGTAGCCGCTGCACGCCTGGCCCGCCTCCGGATAGGCACCACAGCTGCCGAGCACGGTGAGCCGCACCCCACGGACTCTACCGGCCCACCGCGCGCGGCCGGTGATGGGAACACCCGGCGGGGGCGCGCTGACGGAGGACCCCGGTCGGCCCGGTCAACCGGCGGCGGGCCCGACGTTGCGGTCCAGCCACCGGTGCAGCGGCGCCGCAGTGCGCAGGACTCCGGCCACCTGGTCCCCGGCCTTGCTGGTATGCAGCCATGGTGCCACCGGCCAGTGCCGCCAGCAGATCAGGCCCTTGCACCGGAGTAGTTCAAGCCGGGGATGATCCTTGGGATACCCGCGCGGGGCGGTCTTGAGCGACTGGCTGCCAGCGACCTCAAGGCCCGCCGCGCGCAGTCGCGCCACCTCGGCGGCAAGCTCGGTGCCATCGGCTTCGCGGTCGACCGCATCGCGATAGCGCTGCAACTGGGCCGGGGTCATCATGAAATACCCGGTGGCGGCGGCCAGCCCGTCCGCGCTGAACCTCACGTACCCGCCGCGGTCGAACGTCGCGTAGATCTCGGTCTTGTACGGCGACTTGTCGGCCCGGAACCGCACGTCCCGGTAGGGCCTGGCGATCCGCGCGGGGCCGAACTCCGCGCTCAGTTCGCTGAGCAACGCGGCCATGGGCTCGCGCACCGACGCCTCGTAGAACGCCTTATGCGCGCTCCAGTACGCCTTGGTGTTGTCGGCATCGAGGCCGCGGAAGAACTCCACGGCCTCGGCGGACCATCCCGCGAACCCCACCACCCCAGATTACGGGTGGGCTGGCCCGGCCAGCCGGACCAAGTGCCCGACGCGGCCTGGAATGTCTTCCCACGAGGCCGGCGGCAGCGCACAATATAGCGGTGACATATGGCCAGATGGGGACGGTGTGCCCGCAGTGCGGCAACACCGACGCCGTGCACTCGATCCAAGAGCTAGCCGCGCTTGCCCGGGCCCAGATGGGCCAGCAGGGGCCCACGGGCCCACAGCCGGGGATGCCCGCCCAGCCGCAGCCGGGAACGCCCGCCCAGCCGGGCTGGGCCGCCGAGCCGCAGGCGGGGTGGGCCGCCGAGCCGCAGGCTGGGCCACTGCCCGGGCCTGGTGGCCGGCGGAGCAGCTACCAGCCGCGCAGCTACTCCAGCGGGGACACCTCGGTCGGCGACCTCGGTGATGACATTGCCGGGGCGGTGCTGGGCGCGGCGACAGGCGCGGCCGCGCGGTTCCTCGGCCGGCAGATCGGCCGGCGCATGCAGGACCGGCTGACCCAGCAGGTGCTGCCGGCCATGGCGACCAAGCAGCAGACGATGCTGCAGACGCAGGTCGCGATAGCCGACCGGCATCCGGATCTGTGCGCCTGCCTCAACGATCAGGTGATCTTCCTGACCGGCGGCAGCCGCACACTGCCCATGCCCAACCTCAACACGGTCACCGTTGAGCAGGCCGATGCCGCGGTGGCGAAGCTGCGAGACGGTTGATCCTCGGCCGGCGAACGCCGATCAGGGCGAGCCGGCTGAGCCGTTCCAGATGGCGTCAAAGGCGCGCTGGTCGAGTGGGAGCAGCCAGCACGCGGTGACCTGCTGGCCCGTGACCTCGTACAAGCCCACGGTGGACCAGCGATGGCCGGTGCCGCTCCCGCTCACCTCTCCGCAGCGCTGTTGATGCGGCCCGCGAGGCGTTATGACCGCCGCGTCAGCGCGACTGGGGGACGCGACGACGCGGCGGAGCGGGGCGGGCCCGGTGGATCGCCGTAGGGGGGGTGCAATTCACCGGACCCACGCATGGCGGTTACTCCCCGCCCGGACCGGCCCCTTCGGCAAGGCCGTCCTGGAAGGCGAGCGTGAAGTACACGGCCTTGCCCGTGGGGGTCCGGTAATGGCCCCAGCTACTGCACAGGCTGGCGACGATCACCAGGCCCCGTCCGGTCTCCGCGTCGGGCGATCCGTCCATCGGCACCGGCAGCGTGCACGAGGTGTCGTGGACGTCTACGTGTAGTTGGCCGTAGGCACAGGTGATGACCAGCGTGATGGTGTCGCCCTTCTCGTGCCTGATGGCATTGGTCACCAGCTCGCTGGTGAGTAGCACCGCAATGGACGCGTCGACCGGAATCTCCCAGGCCTGGATGGTTGCCTGGACCTGACTGCGGGCTGCGCCCGCCGCCGCCGGTTCCGCGGCCAGCGTGACGCACCGCTTCTGCAGCACTGTCGGGCGCAGCGGCTTCTGCGGCGCGCCTGGTCCGGTCGGTCCGGTCAGTCGGGTTGGTTGGTGCAGCGTGATGGGGCGGGTCGGCGCCATGGTATTCATCTGCTTCCTTACCAGGCTGTTCGAGCCGGTCCGGCAGAGTGCTTCTCACTCTGCCCGGCCAGCCCCGGGGGGAGATCGCAACCTGCTGAAAGACTTGATCTCGCGGTTGCAACACAAATGCTGATGCAAGTTGCAGTGAGAGACATCGGTCAGGTGACGGATATTTGCGGCACCGCCGCGGCGGGCATGCCGGCACTGACGTACACCAGGCACCCGCCGCGACGCACGCGAGGCACACCGAGCAGCACCGGCAGGCCCAGACCGGACTACGAGTAAGCTCCAATTTCACGTCAGCTGAGTGATCCGGTCTGGCTCAACGGCACCGCGACCGCGGAACCGGGCCCGAGCACGGAGGTGCGCACATGTCCCTGGCCCTGCTCGACTGGCGCCGCCGGGTCGCCCGGCTGTATGCGGAGGTCCGAGGCGAGCCGGACATCGCCGCCGCACACGATCACTGGCGCCAGACCCGTGACGAACTGCTGCGCACCCATCCGGTATCGCCCATTCCCGAACCACAACGGGCGGGCTACCCTGGCGCGCCGGTCGCCGCCTACGACCCGGAGTTGCGCTTCGAGGTCGCCGTGGACACCGACGTGCCGTCCACGCACATGGACGTCGCCACAGGCACCGACGGGATCGTCCGGTTCAACCGCATGGGCCGCGTGCACCTGCCCGGCGGCGGCGAGCTGGACGTGTGGTGGCTCGCCACCTACGGCGGCGGCGTCTTCGTCCCGGTCAAAGACGCGAGCGCGGGGTCGGCAACCTACGGCGGGGGCAGGTACCTGCTCGACACGGCCAAGGGCGCGGACCTCGGCGGCGACGGCGGCCGTCTGATCCTCGACTTCAACTTCGCCTACAACCCCTCGTGCGTCTACGACCCGGCCTGGGCATGCCCCCTGGCCCCGCCGGGCAACACCATCGCGCGGCCGCTGCTGGCGGGGGAGCTGATGCCCGCGCCCGCGGACCTCAGCTAGCCGGATCCCCGCGGCCGGGGCGGGCGTCCCGGCCGAGGCCAGCGTCCCGGGCGAGGATGATGGCCTCGTTCCGGTCCGCCAGCTGAAGCTTGGCAAAGATCGCGGATATGTGGTTGGCCACGGTCTTCGGTGCGATCGACATCTTCCTGGCGATCTCGGCGTTGCGCGCTCCGGCCGCGATGAGGCCGAGCACCTCCCGCTCCCTGCTGGTCAGGCCGGGAAACGGATCGCTGGCAGCGGGTGGGACGGCGACCAGGCCAAGCACCCGGCGGGCGATACCGGGCCCGAAGATGGCCTCGCCCGCGGCGACGGCCTGGATCGCGCGGACTATCTCCTCCTGCTGGGCGCCCTTGAGCACGTAACCGCGCGCCCCGGCACGCATCGCGGCGAATACCGAGTCGTCATCGTCGAACATCGTGAGCATCAGCACCGCCACGCCTGGTGCCACGCGGGCTATCTCGCGGGTGGCCCCGACCCCGTTCAGTTCGGGCATCTGGATGTCCATGACCACCACATCGGGCCGCCGCGTCACTGCGGCTTGCACGGCCTGATGGCCGGTTCCGGCCACGTCCACGACGGTAATCGAGGGTATCGACGACAGCAGCGCGGACAGCCCGTCCCGGACCACCGGATGGTCGTCGGCGATCACGACGCATATATCGCCGGTCATCGCGCGCTCAGCTCCGCCGGACCCTGGCGCAATGGCTCCCCGTGCTCTGGGGGCACCGGCGTCTCCTGGCCCGGGGGCACCGGGTCCGTCTGGGCCTGGCCGGCCCGCTCCGCCTGGGCCTGAGTCAGCGGCAGCCTGGCGGCCACCCGCCCGCCGCCGCCCGGGTCGGGGCCCGCCTGGCACGAGCCGCCGAGTTCCGCCGCGCGCTCACGCATCGAGATCAGCCCGAAACCGGCCTGCCAGGCGTCACCGGCCCCGCCAGTCATCCCGCCATCGGCCCCACCGTCGTCGCAGACCTCGATGCACAGCCCGTCGTCGGCCAGCGTCAGCCGGACGTCGATCCGGGTCGCGCCGGAATGCCGGGCGGCGTTCGTCATCGCCTCGGTGATGATCCGGTACCCGGCGACCTCCACCGCGGCGGGTAGCGGCGGCAGGGTTTCCGGCGCACTGATCGCCACGGAGACGCTGCCGCCGCCCGGCTGCTGGGCCAGCCGGGCGGACTGCTGCCTGACCGAGCCGATCAGGCCGAGGTCGTCCAGGGCGGGCGGGCGCAGATCGTAGACCAGCCGCCGGATGTCCGCGATGGCCGCCGTGGTGTCTGCGCGCAGGGCGCCGAGTAGTTCGCTGGCCTGCGCTGGCTCGGCCCGCAGGGTGTTGCGTGCGGCGTCGGCCTTGAACGCGATCCCGGTCAGCGCGGGGCCGAGTCCGTCGTGCAGGTCGCGCCGGAGCCGGCGCCGCTCCTCCTCGCGCGCGGCCACGATGGACAGCCGCGACTCCTGCAGCGCGGCTGACAGCGCGGTGGCGTGCAGTGCGACCGCCAGCGGCCCGGCCAGCAGTTCCAGCACGGCGATGTCGGACGGGCTGAGCCGGCGCTGCCCGGACCTGAGCCCGACGACCAGTTCGCCGATGCGGGCGCCGTCGTAGCTCAGGCCGGTGCGGTACAGCAGCTCGGGAGGGGTGCCGTAGCTGGCCGCCTCGGCCGGCCCGAACCGCACCGCCGCGAACGGCAGCCGCAGCGAATCGCACAGTGCTTCAAGCACGCTGGCCAGCCCGGCCGTGCCGGTGCCGGCGAGCCGCTCGCCGACCAGGGACATGGCCCGGACCGGGTCCCTGCGATCCCGTACAGCGCGCGGTCGATCAGCCGCTGCAGCCGCACCCGGGCCGGGTTGAACCCGATCGCGATGATCACGCTGGCCACTACCGCGGATTCCAGGCTGACCCGGCTGCGCACTATCTCGTCGAGCAGCGCGACCATGCCCACGTAGGCGCCGGCCGCGCCTGCGGTGAGCAGCACGTACACCAACGTCCTGGACACGACGAGCCGGATGTCCAGCAACTGATACCGCAGCACCGCGACCGCCACCGCCGCCGGGATCAGCGTGAACACCAGCAGCCCCAGGATCGGCCCGGTGGCGAAGATGCCCCACACCACCGCCCCGTAGGCCAGTGCGGCCAGGCCGGCCAGCAGCAGCCAGAGCAACTGCCTGCGCTCGATGTCGCTGCCGCGGCGGTACCTGACCACCAGCGACGCGATGGCGCAGGCGTACACCGCCGCGAAGGCCGAGGTTGCCCAGGGCCCAGAGCGCGCCCAGTCGGCCGTAGAACGGGATCGTGCCGTAGAGCGTCAGCCGGTCCGGCCCGAACTTCTGCGGCGCGGGATTGGCGAAACTCAGCACGAACAGCACGCTCTCGGCCACCGCCGCCCCGATCACCCAGCGCCAGCGCCTGCCCGCCGGGTGGCCGTCGGGGAACAGCAGCAGCGCCACCGGCAGGCACAGCCCGACCGCCCACGGCCAGGAGAACGCCGCCAGCGTGCCGAGCAGCCGGAGCGTCCCGGCGGGCCAGCCGTGCCGGACGCCGAGCTGGAGAAACTGGATCGCCGCGGCCGCGCGTCGCCTCGGCCACGCCCGCCGCCAGGAACAGCCACCCGATCGGATGGCGCGGCCGGTGCCAGGCCAACAGCAGGCCGCAGGCACCGAACGCCAGGCCCATGGCCCCGTTGGTCACCGTGTAGGTGCCCACCGCACTGGCGAACGAGATGCCGCCGGTCAGCGTGACGACCACCACTGCGGCCAGTTCCGCCATCGCGAGCCCGCACAGGCCAGCGGCCAGAACCCTGGTCACCCGGGTACGGGGGCGCAGCTCAGCAGCCATGTCCCCATGATGACCGGCCCGGCTCCCGATGTCCTGGGTGCGTGCACCTAGAAACCCGGGTGAACCCTCCCGGTCAGCCTTCGGCGGCGCACCCTGGCCGGCCGGATCGCACCGGGCCGACGATCGGCGGCATCAGGTTCCCGACCCCAAGGAGGGGGAGTCCCATGACCGCCACCGCCGCCGTGCCGTCCGCGCGGGCCGCCCGTGCCAAGCCACGCGGGCTCGACCGCAGGGCGCTCGCGATATTGATGCCGATCGGCCCGTTGGCCATCGCGATCGTGCGCGGCATCCTGCCCTACTACACCGCCGACTCGAACACCGTCATGGCCGCCAAGGTGGCCGCGCACCAGAGTGCGGAGACGGCCGTGATCTGGCTGACCTTCGTCGCCATGCTCACCCTGGTCCCCGGCGTGATCGCGCTCGGCATGCTGGCCCGCCGCCATGCCCCCGGCTGGGCACCACCGGCCTGGTGCTGGCCTGCGCCGGGTTCCTCAGCCTGTTCTGGTCGACGGTGGCCGGCTCGGACAACGTCGCGCTCGGCGCGGCCCGCCTCGGCATGCGCCCCACGGCCACCGGCGCACTGCTGACCAGCATGGGGAAGATCGTCCCGATCGGGCTGGCGTCGAACATCTTCGTGCTCGGCCACGTCCTCGGCCTGGTGCTGCTCGGCATCGCGCTGTGGCGCGGGCGCGTCGTGCCGGCCTGGGCGGGGCTGCTGCTCGCCGCCTCGCAGATCCTGCACATCGTGTTCGCGGTCATCGTGCCGGTGCACGCGCTCGACGGCCTCGCCTGGGGCCTGACCGCGGCCGGCTTCGCCGTGGCGGCGGTGGCATTCACCCGCGAACAGCACTGAATTTCTCTGCCCTACGGAGGCCCGCCAGCCCCGTAGTCCGTAGGCATGACGCGCCGCCAGCAAAGGTCACTCGCACGCAGGGCGACCGCCCGGCGCCCCGCGCCTAGCGTTCACCGCACCTGCCATCCCATAAAGAAACGTCAGCATCCTCAGCGCGGCGCGGGCCACCCGGCCCGCGCCGCGCCGTGCTTACCCATCCTGCCGACGCCACCCGGCTCGCCGGCCGGTACTGGCGCCCCTCAGCCCCGCCGTGCAACCGCCGAGC
>CAWDXD010000047.1:0-49800 GCA_963806145.1 uncultured Actinomycetes bacterium | reverse complement strand
TCCGCGCGGAAGTGGCCGAGCTGGGCCGTCGTATCGGGCGAATTACACCGCCGCCTGCCCGGGCGCTGGATTTCGAGCAGGAGCGGGCGCTGCGGCTGCTGCGCCTGCCGCAGGCGGCACGCCCCGCACGCGGCGGGACTGAGCTCAGCCGGGGGCCTGGCGGGCCGCCCACTCGCTGCGCAGGATCCCGTAGATCAGCTCGTCGGTCCACTCACCCTTGACGAACTCGTTCTCCACCAGGTGCGCTTCGCGGCGCAGGCCGACCCGCTCAAGGACCCGCGCCGACGCGGTGTTGCGCGCGTCGAGATGCCCAGCGATCCGGTGCATGCCCAGCCCCTCGAAGCCCAGTCGCAGCAGCCCACCAACGACCTCGGTGGCCAGGCCGCGGCCCTGGTAGGCGGGATTGAAGACATATCCCACCTCGCCCTGCCCATGCTCCTGGCTGCGCCAGAACAGCACGCAGTCGCCCACCAGTTCGCCGGTCTGCGCCAGGTCGGCGACCAGGGTGAGCGCCTGGCCCGCCTCGGTGAGCACGGCCGAGCCTGCCCGCTCCGCCACCAATGCCTCGATCTCGGACCGGGTCCGCGGCTCGGTGTACAGGTAGCGGTGGGTCTCCGGCAGCCGCTGGTAGGCGTACAAGGCATCGACGTCGTCGTGGGCGTACGGCCGCAGCAGCAGCCGCTCGGTGCGGATCGGGTACTCAGGCTCGAACATGCCTTCCCTTCCAGGCCGGTGCCATCACCGGCGCGGGCGGCGGACTGCGCGGATCGCCGGGTCGGTCGCGTCCGCGCGGGACTCGAGGTACAGGTCGGGCTCCAGGTAGATCACCTTGGCGATCGGGACGGCGGCCCGGACCCGTCGTTCGGCGGCGTCGATCCCCGCCGCGACCTGCTCCGCCCGGTCGTACGGCCGCACCGCTATCTTCGCCGTCACCAGCAGCGTCTCGGGGCCCAGGTGCATGGTCCGCAGGTGGATGACGCGCTCCACTTCCGGTCCCGCCTCCAGTGCCGTGACGATGTCGCGCTCGACCTCGTCGCCTGCGGACTCGCCGATCAGCAGGCTCTTCATCTCCACGGCCAGGATGGCCGCGACGCAGCCCAGCAGCACGCCGATCGCCAGCGACCCGGCCCCGTCCCAGGCCTCGTTGCCGGTGATCACCGTGAGCGCCACGCCCGCCGTGGCCAGCAACAGCCCGGCCAGCGCGGCCATGTCCTCCAGCAGGATCGCCGGCAGTTCGGGGGCCTTGGCACGGCGGATGAACGCGACCCAGCTGTCCCCGTTGCGCTGCTCGCTCGATTCCCGCACCGCGGTGCGCAGCGACAGGCTCTCCAGCACGATGGCGATCGCCAGGACGACGAACGCGACGGCCGGGGAGTGCACCGGCGCGGGATGGGTGATCTTATGAATGCCCTCGTAGATGGAGAACAAGGCGCCCACGGTGAACAGCACGACCGCCACCACGAAGGCGTAGAAGTAGCGTTCCCTGCCGAACCCGAACGGGTGTTCCTCGGTCCGGTCGCGCCTGGCCCGGTTCCGGCCAAGCAGCAGCAGGAGCTGGTTGCCGCTGTCGGCGACCGAGTGCACGCCCTCGGCGAGCATTGACGCCGAGCCGGTGATGAAGAACGCCACGAACTTCGTGGCCGCGATCCCCAGGTTGGCGGCGAGCGCCGCGACGACGGCGGTCACGCCGGCCGAATGCGCGGCCTCCGGGGGCGGGCCGCGCACGCCGGGCGCCTCCCCCGCGGGTACTTCCCGCTCCGGCGCCGCCGGGCCGGGCGCTTCCCGCTCTCGCGCCTCCGGGTCTGGCACCTCGGGGCGTGGCGCCTCCGGGTCCGGCGGCCCGGGCCGGGCCGGCGGCCCGGGCGCGGGCCGCGCGGGCGGCGCGGACTGCTCCCCGGCCTGGTCGGGCGGCCTCTGCCCGGAATCAGCGATAATGTCCGGTTCCCTCCTATGCGATCCGGGCCTTCAGCTCCTGGATCGCCGCGATCGGCGCCGGGTCGATGCTGTTCGCGATCGCGAGATAGACGGAGGCGTAGTCGATCAGTGTGACAAGGCTGGCGAGCCGCTCAAGCGGGAGGTCACCGGACGCGGCGAGTTCGGTGACCTCGATGCCGCGGTCTGCCGCGATCCGCGCGGACTCCTCCCGCCTGCGGGCCACCTGCGGGTGCTCGTAGGTGTCTCGCAGCAGGATCAGCCGCAGCGGCACCGGCGGCACGACAGCCGGGCCGGCCGGTTCCGGGCCTGCCGCTTCCGGCCCGGCCGCGAACGGCCCGTCGAAGGTGACCACCTGGTTGTGGTTGGCCTCGGGCAGCACGCCCGCGATCGCCGGGTATTTGCCGTTCTCGTGCAGCTGGCAGGCGAACCGGGCGGCGGCCACCCCGGTCAGCGGGGAGGTGCCCCAGATCATGGGCAGCGTGCCCGACAGGTCCAGCGCGAGCGTCTTCGCCGGGTTGACGAAGGCCTCACTGTCCGGCCGGCACAGGTGCGCCACCCGCTCCAGTTCCGCGGCGGCCGACTCGTAGGCGTCTTCGGGCATGTCCAGCACGCCAAGCCGCTCGGCGGCCACGACCAGCGGCACCGACAGGCCCCACAGCATGGACCGCGGCATGCCCAACGGCTTGACCCCGATGAACGGCGCATGGGCCTGCTCGGCCATGTCGGCGAGCGGCGAGCCCTGGCTGCCCACGGCGAGCAGGCGGCAGCCACGGCGTACGGCTTCCGCCGTGGCCGACAGCGTCTCCTCGGTGGCCCCCGAACAGGAGACGGCGATGACCAGGTCGGCGGCACCCACCCAGCCGGGCAGCCGGTAATCGTGCACGGTGGTCACCTGGACCGGGCACCCCGGCCCGGCGACGGCCGCGAGTACCTCCCCGGCGATCCCGGATCCGCCCATCCCGGTGACCACGATGGCGCGCGGGCGCCCGCCCGCGGTCAGCCCGCCGAGACTGGTTTCCGCCGCCGAACGGGCCGCCTCGCGCACCTGGGCCGCCGACGAGGCGACCTGCCTGAGCATGCTGGACGGGTCGGCCGTCTCCAGGACCGCCACGTCGTCGAGGCGCTCGGCTGCCGCCAGGGTCACCCAGCGTCCCCTCCGACGCCCCCGGCCTCCGGCTGGCCGGGACGGCGCGCCTCGTCCACCAGCAGCACGGGGATGTCGTCGCGCACCGGGTAGGCGAGCGCGCATTCGGGGTTGGTGCACACCAGTTCGCTGGCCGCGTCGTCCTCGCGGAGCGGGGCGTGACAGGCCGGGCAGGCCAGGATCTCAAGCAGCCAGTCGTCTATCTTCACGGTGTCTCCTCCGGATGCGTGGCGCAGGTCAGCTGCCACGCACGATGCGCAGGACCTCGTCGCGCGTCGCGGCGAGGGTCGGTTCGTCGGATGCTTCCACGTTGAGCCGAAGCAGCGGCTCGGTGTTCGACGGGCGGACGTTGAACCACCAGTCCTGGCCGGTCACGGTCAGCCCGTCCAGGTCGTCCATGCTGACGCCGGGGCGGTCGGCGAAGGCCAGCCGGACCGCGCCGGTCGCCGCCCGCTGGTCGGTGACCTCGCTGTTGATCTCGCCGGACGCGACATAACGCCCATAGCCGGCCAGCAACTGCGACAGCGGCGCGTCCTGCCCGCCCAGCGCGGCGAGCACGTGCAGGGCGGCGAGCATGCCCGAGTCGGCGAACCAGAAGTCGCGGAAGTAGAAGTGCCCGGAGTGTTCGCCGCCGAACACCGCGCCGGTCTCGGCCATCCGCGCCTTGATGAACGAGTGGCCCACCCGGGTGCGCACCGGCTTGCCGCCATGCTCGGTGATGATCTCCGGCACCGCCCGGGAGGTGATCAGGTTGTGGATGATCGTCGCTCCGGGCTCGCGGGCCAGTTCCCTGGCCGCGATCAGCGCGGTGAGGACGGAGGGCGAGACGATCTGGGCCTGTTCGTCCACCACGAAGCAGCGGTCCGCGTCGCCATCGAAGGCCAGGCCGGCGTCCGCGCCATATTCCAGCACCGCCCGCTGCAGGTCGGCGAGGTTCGCCGGGTCGATCGGGTTGGCCTCGTGGTGAGGGAACGTGCCGTCCAGCTCGAAGTACAGCGGCACTACCGTGACCGGCAGCCCGGCGAAGACCTCAGGAACGGTGTAGCCGGCCATGCCGTTGCCCGCGTCGGCCACGACCTTCAGCGGCCGGATGCCGGACACATCGACCAGCGACTTCAGGAAGGCCGCGTACCCCGGCAGCAGGTCGCGGCCGGTCATGGTGCCGGTGCGCCCCTGCTGGGCGGGCATCCCGCGCTCGGCCGCGATCCGCAGTTCGGCGAGCCCCGTGTCCTCCCCGACCGGTTTCGCCCCGCTACGGCACAGTTTGATCCCGTTGTACTTGGGCGGGTTGTGGCTCGCCGTGATCATTGCCCCGGGGATGCCCAGGCTGCCGCTGGCGTAATACAGCATGTCGGTGGAGCCGAGCCCGCCCGCGACCACATCCGCCCCCTGGCCGGCCACCCCGCGGCCGAACGCCTCCGCCAGCAACGGCGAGGAGGTGCGCATGTCGTGCACGATCGCGACGGACGGCGCCCCGGTCAGCCGGGCGAACGCGGCGCCGACTGCTTCGGCGACGGTTTCGTCCAGTTCGTCGGGGACGATCCCCCTGATGTCGTAAGACTTGAAGATCTTCGAATACTGGCCCACGCTGGCCCTTGCCTCCCGTGTCAGTGCCTGCCGTTTCAGGCCGAGGGCACGTCCTTGCGCTGGCACCACGGCAGCGCCCCGCGATGCACGAGAACCGAGCCTACCGGTCGGTCCTGCCACCAGGCCCGGTTCGGCTCAGTGCCTGTCCGGCTCGTTCGGGGACGAACGGAGGACGCGCAGGTGGCCACGGCGGCCCACCTCGACACCCTGCCCCACCGGCTCCGTGGCCGTACCATCGGGCGCGGCTTCCCTGACCGCGTTGGCGAGCGCCTCCAAGTCGTCGGCCGAAGTCGGCAACGGCTCCTCCGCGCGCACGGGCAGCCGGACCACGTCCCAGCCGAGCGGGGCGGTCAGCCTGCCTGCGTGGCCTTCGCACAGGTCATAACAGTGCGGCTCGGTGTAGGCGGCCAGCGGCCCGACCACTGCGGTGGAGTCGCGGTAGACGTAAGTCAGCGTGTAGACCGCGTCCTGCTTGCATCCCGGCCTGGAACACCGACGCGCCATCAGCCAGCCTCACTCGCGGAACCCGGCAGCGCGGCTCCAGCTGAGGGCTGGACCGCGCACATACTCACAAGGGCAGACCGTACCGATATGCGCCAGCTAACGCCACCACCACCGCCACTCGGTGTGATCGTGTCTCGCACTCCAGGGGAAAGGCGCCGGTAGCGGCGGTGCATTCGAAAGTTCACTAGCAGGCTGCGATACGCACGACCACCCAGGCCGGATACTCTCGGGAGCTGTGCAAACCGCCGACGGGGACCCCCCCAAGCGCCCCGCCCGCATCAGGCGGCGGGACCGGCACGGACGTGGATTGCGCGGGGTGCTGGTGCCGCCGGACGTGCCGCTGCACCGGACCCGCGCGGAGCGGTTCGACGACCTCGTGCTGCAGGCCGTAGCCCGGCTGGAGCCGCAGTGGGAGGCGCACCTGTCGGGCGTCGAGTTCGCAGTCGAGGAGATCCCGCCGGCCGATTCCCCGGCCGCGGGGCCCCATGGGCCGGTGCCGCTGTCCCGGCTGGAGCCGGGCACGCCCCCGGCCGGGCCGGGGGACGAAAGCCCGGGGCCGGACGCGCCCGGCATGCCGGGGACGGCGGACGAGGAGGCCGGGCAGCATCCGCCGCGCATCGTGGTGTACCGGCGGCCGCTGATGGCCCGGGCAGACGGCGAAGAGGAACTCGGCGAACTGGTCTTCGACGTGGTGGTGGAGGAGTTCGCCCGGATACTGGGCATCGACCCCGCGGACGTGGACCCCGGCTACGCGGGCGGCGAGTGACCGCCCCGGCGCGGGCCGGGCGGCAGCCCTAACCTCCGGGGGTGACGAGTTCGTCCCGCACGCGGGGGAGCGGCACCACGGTCAGTGCGCTGGACACCGGCAGGACCGACTCCAGCGATCCGCCCCTTCCGCTGCTCATGATGACGCGCCCGGCGTAAAGCGGGCCGGACCCCGGTAGCGGCGTGACGAACACCGCGAAGGCCGACCCGCGGTGCGTCCCGGCGGGCGCGGCGAGCTGCTGCAGCAGGCTGTGGTGGGCCTGGATGAGGATGACCTTGCCAGGTGCCGCCGGTTGGCCGCCGCCCGCGCCGACCTCCGTGACCCGCACCCGGGCAGCGCGCCATGGTGCCGACAGCACCAGGGACGACACGGCTCCTCCCCCGCTCACGTTCGCGGCGACCACGCCCTGCTCCTGCAGCGCGGGTGCGGCGGCGGTGAAGGCACCGGGCGTCCCCTTCTGGCCGCCCGGTGCCAGGAGCGACGCGGTGACCGGCACATTGGACGAGATCTCGATCGCGCCGTAGATCGCCGACAGCGAAGACAGCGAGAGCTGGGCCACCGAGCCGCCGGGGATGTCCAGCCCGCCGCCGCCCGTGGGATGGTAGGAGCCCTTGTCGGTGACGGCGCTCAGGGTGATGTGCGCGTCCTGGGTGCCGGGCACGGTCACGAACAACTGCCGGGTGCCCGCGGTCGGGGGCATGCCGGGGACGACTATCCGGGTCCCCGGCGTCCCGGACTCGGGCAGCCAGGCCCCGCTGTGTGCGGCGCCGGTGGTCTCCTCAACCGCCGCCACGACCTGCCCGACACTGGTGCGGACGTTCAAGGCCACCATCCGCGTGCCGTGCAGCATCTTCTCCAGGGACTGGGTGACCATGGCGTGCGGCGCCACGGCCACGCCCGTGTCCCTGCTGCCCTGCAGTGGCCCGGCATCGGTGTAGGCCTGAACGTCGACGTCCGCGGGCTGGCTGCCCACGTTCATGAGGAAAAGCTGGATGTGCCCGACGGAGAAGGCCCCCGGGCCGACGAACCAGAAGTCGGTACCCGGGCCGTCGCAGCGCGCGGAGATCCTTCCACCGGGCAGGACCTGCTCGGCCTCCAGCCCCCGGGCCATCGCCCCGCTCGCCTGGATGACCACGCCCCCCGGCGCGGGAACGGTGGCCACCGCCTGGCTGGTCGGCGTGGGGGACGGTGTGCTCGCGGGAGACGGCGTCTTGCCGTGGGCTGGCTTGCCGGGCACCGTCTTGCCGTGCGCGGCCGCCTGGACGGCATGCACACCGGTCACCGTAACGGTCCCGGGCTGGGTGACGCTGGCCAGTGGGGCGCCGGTGCTGACGCCGATCCCGCTCACCACCGCGCGGCCGGCTCCCGTCGTGGCCGGGCCCGCGATGAGCGCGACCTGAGAGCCGGGCGCTCCGGCCAGGCCCGGAGCCGGGCAGCCGCGGACAACGGTGTTGACCGGTGCGTTGTGTGGCTGTGGCTGCGGCGCCGCCGCGGCGAGCGTCACGGTGTGCTTCGATACGGCCAGGCCCGCCGCCGCGGCGATAGCCACGAGCAGCACCGCGACCGCGATGGCCCGGTTCGCTATCACGCTCCTCACCAGTCAGCTTCTCCCTGGTCGTCGCCCGGCACACGGTCCTGGCCCGCGGCCGGGTCGTCCCGCTGGCTGTGCCGTGGCACGCGGGGCGGGAGCGGTGGCAGGGGCGAGAGCAGGGCGTCGTCGTCGGCCGGGCCACCGCGTCCCGGCTGCTGGTCCGGTCCGGCAGGTCCCGGGCCGGCCGCCCGGGAGGCCCCGGGCCGCCAGGCCCGTGCGTGGCCCGGCGACCGGCTACGGCGGCCCCTGCCGCGATCGGATGCCTGACCGGCCCCGCCGCTCCCGGGGCCGTCACCGCGACGGCCTTCGCCTCCGTAGCTGCCACTGTCGAAACTGCCGCTGTCCTGGGACCGGCCGCCCTGATAAGAGCCGCTCGAATGCGCCCCCTCGTCGTAACCCCCGCCGGGACCGCCGCCCGCGGACCGGCCGCCCTGATAAGAGCCGCTCGGATAGGGGCCGCTCGAATGCGCTCCCTCGTCGTACTCCCCGCCGGGGGCACCGCCCGAAGACCGGCCGCCCTGATAGGAACCGCTCGGATAGGGGCCGCTCGAATGCGCCCCCTCGTCATACCCTCCGCCGGGGCCGCCGCCCGAAGACCGCCCGCCCTCATAGGAACCACTCGGATAGGGGCCACTCGAAGGACCCCCGCCCGCGGACCGGCCGCCCTGATAGGAACCGCTCGGATAGGGGCCGCTCGAATGCGCTCCCTCGTCGTACCCCCCGCCGGGGGCACCGCCCGAAGACCGGCCGCCCTGATAGGAACCGCTGGGGTAGGGGCCGCTCGGGTGACCCGGGCCCGGATAGCCGCCGTCCGGGCGGCCGCCGCTGTATGGACCACCGTCGCGGGTGGCAGGCTGCGCGGGCCCGCCCGGCGCCTCCGGTGCCGAGCCGCGGCCGAACCGGCCGAACCGGCCGAACCGGTCCTGGCCTGCGGAGCCGCGCCGGATGGGCAGGGAGAAGCGCTCCCGTGCCTCGTGATCGGCCTGCGGCTCGTCGCCGGGCCCGCCACCCGGGCCGGCCTGCGGGGTGCCACGGCCGCCAAAAGTACGGCGCCGCGCGGGATAGTCATCCTGGCCGCCTGGCGGCCCGTAGTCCCGCCGGGCACGGCGGGGCCCGATGCCGCGTCCGCGCGGGGCGTCCTGGCCCTCACGGGGTGGCAGCCCGGTGTCGTAGCCGGGCCCAGTCGCGTCGCGCCCCGGCCCGGCCGCGTATCCGGGCCCGGTGTCGTAGCCCGGCCCGGCACCGCGGCCCGGGCCGGCAGGGGGCGGCCCGTAGTCCTGTGGCGGCCTGCCCGGCTCCGGCGCGGGACCGCGCCCGGCCTGGTCCTGTCCGGCGCGATGGCTGTGCCGCCCGGTGGTCCCGCCGTTGGGCGCGCGGTAGGCGATGGTCTCGCTGGTAAGGTCCGCCGCCGCGCCGCGCCCCCGGCCCGCGGGGGCGGGCTGCGCCGGCACTGGCGAGCCCGGGTAGCCCGGGTCGCCGGGGAAACGGGAAGCCTCGCCGGGGAAAGAGTCGCCGCCTGGATAGGACGGGCCGCCCTGCTGCGCCTCGTCGCCGGGATAGGGGTCCTCCGCGCCAGGCGGGCCGCCCCGCCCCGCCCGGCCTGCCTGAACACCTGCGGGCACGGCAGCGGCGCGCCGGCCGAGGGCCTGGGCCGGGACGGCGGGCTTGGGCACCTCCGTGCCAGGCGGCAACTGCGGCTCGTCCTGGCCGCGGCGCGGCGTACGCCGCCGCCTGGACCGTTCCTCGGGCTCCCTGCTATGACTGGCGCGGCGACGGCCGGGCTCCTGCGCGCCAAGTGCGTCATCACCCTGGGCCGGTTCCTCCAGCTCGGCTTCGGCGGCCGCACGGGGGCCTGGCAAGGCGAGCCCGATGGCGACGAGCACGGCCAGGCCCTCCAGTCCCAACAGTGCCGCACGGCCGACGTCACTGTGGCTCACCGACAGGGAACCGCCGCCGGCCGGCAGCCGGAACCCCTGCGCCCAGCCGTTCACCGGCGCCGCGAGGGGGGTGAGCGGATGACCGTTCAGGGTCGCGCTCCAGCCCCCGGCCGGCTCGGCGAGCATGAGCGTGCCACCGGCGGACGGGGCCCGCGCGGCGGTGACGCTCACCGGTCCCGAGGACACAGGCACCACGGTGCCGCCGCTCTCGGTCACGGTGACCCGCGCCGTGGTGCCCACAACCCGCCAGAGCTGGAAATCCGAGGTGGCGCTCACCGGCCGCAGGCCGGGCACGTCGTCGAGCAGCCGGGCCAGGCCGGCGTTGACCGGGGCCGGCAGCAGCACGTAGCCGATGCCGAACCCGGCCAGGGCGCGCCCCTGATCGGTGACGGCGCTGCCCGACGACGCGGTGAGGGTGGCCACGCTCCGGCTGAGGGCCTGCTCAGCCGCTGTGGGCAGGGCCAGTTCCTGGGAGCCGATCAGCGGGTCGCTGTCGCGGAGCACTAGGTAGGTCACGCCGCCGCGCGGTGCCGTCTGGAGCACCAGCGTGCGCAGCTGTTGCCCGGTGTCCGAGGACACCGCGACGAACTCCGGCAGCAGCGTCCCGGCCGCCGGGCGCACCGGGCCCATAACCCCGGAGGTGACCCAGTGAGCGGCGGCGAGCGCGGGGGCGGTGCATGCCACGGCGCCGAGCCCGATCACGGCCAGCCCCGCCGGGCTGCGCCACCGGCCCGCGCGCAGCAGGCCGGGCACCTGGTCACCGGCGGCGACCACGGCGAGCAGCAGGCCCGCACCGGCGATGGCGAGCGCTGGGCCGGGCCAGGCACGGACCGCAGCGGTGCTGCCCGCCTCGCTGATCGCTACCCGGCTCACCGCCGCAGCCGTGATCAGGCCGGTCACGCCGACCACCCAGCCTGCCAGCACCAGGCGCCGGCGGCCGCTGGCCACGACGGCTACGGTCGCCGCGAGGACCAGGCCGGCGGTCACCCAGAACGGCGGCAGCCCCGGCCCGCCCGGGGACAGCAGCAGCAGGGAGCGCGGGGCAAGCCTGGCGCTGGCCAGCCCGGGCCGGGCCAGCCCGGCCTCAAGGAAGATCCTGGCCGGGTGCCCGGCAATGTCCAGGGTCCACGGCAGCAGCAGCAACAACGGGACGGCCACGACGATCAGCGCGTCCAGCACCCGGTTACGGCGGCGCAGCGCGATCAGGCCGACGGCCATGACCACGGCTGTGACCAGCCAGAACAGTGGCACGAATGCCGCTACCACGGTGATGAGCAACGCCGCGGCCCAGGCGGCCCGCCGGGCCCTGCGGCGCGGGGCGGTGAAGATCCGGCCCACCAGCACGGCGGCCGGTGGCAGGAGCACGAGCAGGACGGCCGTGCCGAGCCGGCCTGCCGCCACGGCGCCCATGCCGACCGGCAGCAGCGCGTACGCGAGCGCCCCGACGACACGGGCCGGCATGTACGAGGTCACCCGGCGGGTGGCGAGAAAGGCCGCGGCACCCGCGAGCGGCACGCAGCCGAGGAGGATCACGTCCACCGCCAGCCACGGCTTGCCGCCCAGCACGGTCGCCAGCACGGCGAGCAGCGCGACATACGGCGGAGCGTTCGCGCCGGTCCCGATGCTCACCGGGTGGAAGCCCTGGAAATACTCCTGCCACAGGGCGGAGACGCCGCCCCAGGCGGGGACGAGCGCGCCGCCGCCGAGGGGCGTGGAGCCGAGCAGCGACCGCTCGGCGACCAGGGCAACCACGGTGAGGGTCAGGAACAGCAGCACCCCGGGGCTGGTGAGCAGGCGCTGCGCCAGGCCGGTGTCGACCAGCAGCGAGTCGTCGTCGGAGGGGTCGTCGGTCGCGTGATGGCTGCCCACGGTATCGACGGGCAGCGTCTTGGACAGGGTGCTCGACGCATACTCCGCGAGCATCCGGAACGACCGGCCGGGCGGTAGCTGCGCGCCAAGCCTGGCGAAGGCCTGCTGCCGGCCCTGGGCCCGGATCCGCCGGGCGGCCCGCAGCCGCAGGGGATGGGCGGCTACCGAGGTGTAGGCGGCCAGTTCGTCCCCCGCGGCCGCGGGGCGCTTGGCCAGCAGGAAGAAGACAGTCCGCAGCGCCGCGAGCACCAGGTTGCCCGCCAGGGCCGAGAGCATGGGCCTGGCAGGCAGGTTGCCAGTCAGCACGAGCAGCGCGTTGCGCCGGTCCTGGCGCCGGCGATGCTGGACCGCCGAGGGGTCACGGCGGTTCCGGGCCGTGGCCTCGACGTGGTAGACCACGGCGTCGGTCACCACCCGCACCCGGTAGCCGGCCGCCTGTACCCGCCAGCAGAAGTCGGTGTCCTCCCGGAACAGCCGCATCCCGGGGTCGAAGCCGCCGACCTGCTCCCATACGTCGCGGCGGGCCAGCATCCCGGCGCTGCTCACGGCGAGCACGTCGCGGTTCCCGTCGTGCTGGCCCTGGTCGACCTCGCGCGGCTCGATGCCGGTGATCCGGCGGCCCGCCCGGTCGATGGTGGTGCCGGCCTCCAGCAGGACGTCCCGGTCGGACCAGTCCATGATCTTCGGGCCGAACACCGCCGCCGCGGGTGCCTCCCGCGTCCCGGCCAGCAGTTGCTCCAGCGCATCCGGGGCCGGCTCACTGTCGTCATGCAGCAGCCAGACCCACTCGGTGCGGTCGTCCCGGGAGGTGCCCGACAGCGGGACGTGGGCGTTCGCGGCGCGGTGGCGCAGCGCCTTGGCGACGGCGACGCCATATCCGGTGCCGCGTTCCATGCCGAACACGGCCGCCCGGCCGAACGCCTGGGCGAGCATCGAGCCGCTGCGGTCGGTGCTACCGGTGTCCACGGCCACCACCCGCTGCACGGACCTGGTCTGCTTCGCCACGGCATCCATGACACGCGGAAGCCACGCGGCTCCGTCGTGGGCGACAATCACCGCGGTAACGATGTCTGGGCTGTGCGTGCTGTCTGGTGACACGATCCCGCTAGCTGCTCGCAGTAGTGGTCACCTGCCGAGGCACGCGGGGCCGCCCCCTGGCGTCCCGGCGAGGCTGGGGCACGCCGTGAACAATACGCGAACGCCGGGTTGGCGGTTGGGCAGACGGCTGAAGATAGCCCGGGGCATAGTCCGGGCGTATTGCCTGCGGAAACTGGTTGATTGGCTGGTCAGGCAGAGGGTTGTGGTGATCTACAGACAGCCATCTTTGGCTGGTTCTTTTGAGGTTGGTGGGATCACCAGGAGGTGACCCGGCGCGGCCGGCTAGGGCCAGACGGGTTGGCCGGATCGACCTGAGCGGAGAGATGAGGCAAACCCGGGTCGTGGCGGCCGGGGGCTGGGGCCCCGGGCTGGTACTGCGGGCCGTGGTGGATCGGCCGGAAGCCGATGAGCAGGGCTGGCCGCCACGGCGAGCACGCTGAGGCCCTCTGGGCTAGGCGCCGCGCTTTATGCGGCGGCGCTCGCGTTCGGACAGGCCACCCCAGATGCCGAACCGTTCGTCGTGTTCGAGCGCGTACTCAAGGCACTCGGTACGAACCTCACAGGTGCGGCACACCTTCTTGGCCTCTCTGGTGGAGCCGCCCTTCTCCGGAAAGAACGCTTCCGGGTCTGTCTGGGCACACAGCGCGCTGTCCTGCCAGGACATCCCTTCGGCCTCGTCCTCGCCGATACCAAAGATGTCGAGCCCGATCGGGACGACCTCAGTCACGGCGCACCTTCCTTCCCTCCCGGGAACCCCGTTCCGCGCGCGTCCTCCCGGGGCCGACGCGAACTACACAAGTGAAATTACACGCGCGTGTCTTGCGTCAAGTCAAGCGGGATCCGTGATATTGACTCCGGGTTACTCCGGATGACGGGTAAATCCGGGCCAGAAAACTGGGGCTCGCGGGCCCCGGCGGACGGCGCTGTGACGCCTTTTGCGGGGGTGAGCGGGGACGGGCCACGGGCGGTTGCCAGACTTACCGGCATGCGCATCACCGTGCCCGCGGGCGGAGTCGGGGCCGCCCGCTTCCTGCGCGGGCTGAAGGCGGAAGTGCCCGGCGCCGAAATCACCGTCATCGGCAATACCGGCGACGACATCACGCTGTTCGGCCTGCACGTGTCCCCCGACCTGGACACCGTCATGTACACCCTGGGCGGCGGCATCGACGAGGAACAGGGCTGGGGCCGGGCCGGTGACTCCCGTACGGTCCTGTCCGAGCTTGCCGCCTACGGCGCCGGGCCGCGCTGGTTCGGCCTGGGTGACCTGGATATCGCCACGCACCTGCACCGGACCAGCATGCTGGCGGCTGGACTGCCGCTCTCGGCCGTCACGACGGTGCTCTGCCAGCGGTGGCAACCGGGGGTGCGACTGCTCCCGATGTCCGATGACCGGGTGGAGACCCACGTCGTGCTGGCCGGCGACGAGGGCGAGCAGACAGTGCACTTCCAGGAGTGGTGGGTGCGAATGGGCGCGCAGGTGCCCGCGGCCGGCTTCGTGTTCGCCGGAGCGGCCGAGGCGTCCCCGGCACCGGGGGTGCTGGAGGCGATCGCCGAGGCCGACGTGATCCTGATGCCGCCGTCCAATCCCGTGGTGAGCATCGGCACGATCCTCGCCGTGCCCGGGATCGCCGAGGCGATGCGCGCCAAGACCGTGGTCGGGGTGTCGCCGATCATCGGCGGCGCACCGGTGCGCGGGATGGCCGACAAATGCCTCGCGGCGCTCGGCGTGGATGCCTCCGCGGCCGGCGTCGCGGCGCATTACGGGCCGGCCCTGCTCGACGGATGGCTGGTCGACGAGCAGGACAAGGCCGCGGCCGACGCCCCGGAACTGGCCGGCATCACCGTCCGCGCGGCCCCGCTGTACATGAGCAGCCCGGCGGCGACCGCTGCCATCGCCCGCGCCGCCCTCGACCTGGCCACAGAACTACGAAAATGAACAATCCGAGATCGCACTTCCACCGGGCGCAGGCCACAGCCACCTTGACCACCCGCACCCACCACAGAACTACGAAAATGAACAATCCGAGATCGCACTTCGACCAGCCACAGGCCGCGGGCATCACCCGTCCGCGAGGAAGGCGACGAGCATGAGCCTGGTGACGATTGTCCCGGTCGGAGGGCTGCCGGAGATCACGGCCGGGGCGGACCTAGCCGAGCTGATCGCGGGCGCGGCCGGCGGCCTGGCCGACGGGGACATCCTGGTGGTCACCTCCAAGATCGTCAGCAAGGCGGAGGGCCGGGTGGTCCGGGTGGACCGGGAGCAGGCCATCGACGCCGAATCGGTGCGCGTGGTCGCCCGCCGCGGGCCGACCAGGATCGTGGAGACCCGGCACGGGCTGGTGCTCGCGGCGGCGGGCGTGGACGCCTCCAACACGCCGCCGGGCACGGTGGTGCTGCTGCCCGAGGACCCCGACGGGTCCGCGCGCAGGCTGCGGAAGGCGCTCATGGACCGCCTCGGCGTCCGCATCGGGGTCCTTGTCACCGACACCCTGGGCCGCCCCTGGCGCGCCGGGCAGACGGACGCGGCGATCGGCGCGGCGGGCGTGGCGCCGCTGCGGGACTACCGCGGCACGGCGGACACGTTCGGCGTGGCCCTGGAAGTCTCGGTCGCCGCGGTGGCCGACGAGCTCGCCGGCGCGGCCGACCTGGTCAAGGGGAAGGCGGCCGGGATCCCCGTCGCCGTGGTCCGTGGCCTTGCGGACCTGGTCACCGAGGCGGACGGGCCCGGCGCCCAGGCGCTGGTCCGGCCCGCGGCCGAGGACATGTTCCGGTACGGCTCCGCCGACGTGCTCGCGGCCCGCCGCACCGTCCGTGACTTCACCGGCGACCCGGTGGACCAGGCCGCGGTCACCCGCGCGGTCGCGGCCGCGGTCACCGCGCCCGCGCCGCATCACTCCACGCCGTGGCGGTTCGTGGTGCTGGAGTCCGCGGCGGCCAGGACCGCCCTACTCGATGAGATGCTCGCGGCCTGGATCAGCGACCTGCGCGGCGACGAGTTCACCGAGGACCAGATCGCCCGGCGGGTGCGGCGCGGCGAACCACTGCGGCGGGCGCCGCTGCTGATCGTCCCTTGCCTGCATGCCGAGGCCGCACATGAGTATCCCGATGACCGCCGCAACGCCGCCGAACGGGAGATGTTCCTGGTCGCCATGGGCGCGGCGGTGCAGAACCTGCTGGTCGCCCTGGCCGTCGAAGGGCTCGGCTCGTGCTGGGTGTCCAGCACGATGTTCTGCCGCCCGGTGGTCACCCATGCACTCGGCCTGCCACCGGGCTGGGAGCCGATGGGCGCCGTCGGGGTCGGCCACCCGGCCGCCCCGGCTCCGGACCGCCCGCCCCGGGACCCGTCCGCCTTCATGGTCACCCGCTGACCGCGTGCCGCCACGCCAGCCCCGATGCCACCCCGGCTCGTCCAATATCCAGGCCCGCCCCGAATGCTCGGGGCGGGCCTGGAGAGTGCCGCGTTGTTCGCGCGGAACGGCCGCGCTATCGGGGCTAGGAGATCTTCACCGCCGACGGCGCCGAGGCGATCCCGTTGGCGATCACGACCAGCGTGCTCTTGCCCGCTGGCGTGCCCGGCGGCAGGGTGAACTTGGTCGAGGAACGCCTGCCGGGACTGACCGACACCGACGTCCAGTTGCTGGTCCGGGCGTAGGTCACCACGCCGGTAGCGGCGTTGGTGATCCGCACCACCGGGAAGTTGGTGGCGTCCTGGACGTCATCACCGTAGGCGGCTCCCTGGTCCAGCCCGGCGAGCTGCTTGCCGGACAGGGTGTAGGTGCTCCCCGGGGCCAGCGTCGTCGAACTCAGCGACGTGATCGAAGGCCGCCAGGACGCCTTCGGCGTTCCGCCGGCCGTGTAGACCTGCAGCACGTGGTGGCCGTCGTTGAACAGCACCTGCCCGTTCGGCAGGTCCAGCATCCGCGTGGCGAACGAGGTGTCCTTCGGAGCGTTGGGCACGTCCGGGATCTGGGTAATCGTGTTCGAGTTGGCGTGGTAGAGGAAGAAGTGAGTCGGCGTGTTGTACACGCACGCGCTCGCGTCAAACAGCACGTTTCCATCCGGCAGGGTCGCCGCCTGCCCGTCGGTGGCGTCGAACTCCTGCCCGCCGATCGGCTTGATCATCGGCCCGGCGGTCCACGTGCCCTGCGTCCCGGCCTTGAAGTGATACAGCGCGTTCTGCGTGCTTGCGTCCGTGGTGCACTTCGTGGGCGGCTCCTGGGTGCTCGCGCCACCCCGACCACAAACGTGTTGCCGCCCGGCATCTCGGCCTGCGGCCCGACCTCCACGACCGGGAACGGTCGACCGGGTTGCCCTTCGGGGCCATGGCTCCCGCGAATGACCAGGACACGGTGCCCGGGTTGAACAGCTGGGCCTGAGGCAGCGCCCAGACTTCGACTGTCAGCAGCTGGCCGCTCGGCTCCAGGGTCCAGCCTTCTTCGTCGTTGGGATCCTCCTTCCCTGTCGCCGGGATCACACTCCACGTCATGGTCTTCGCGTTGAGCAGCGCATCAGCGACGGACGCCTCGGGATCCGTCAGGCAGTTCTGGCAGGCCTGCTGGAGCATCCAGGTGCCGTTGGACAGGACCTCGCTCGAGGCGTCCCCGATGTTCGCCCAGCCCGGTGGCGGTGCGACGGAGCCCAGGTGTTGGTCGCGGGTTGAGATCGCGCCCTGGTTCGTCCACTCCGCTTTTGACCCGTTGTATTCGCCGCCCTCGACGATCATGCGCCCGTCGGGCAGGATCGCCGACGCCGAAATACAGCGGCGCATAGCTGTTCGGCATCGACGCGATCTTGCTCCACGTCCCGTCGATGTAGCTGCCCTTCGAATCCGGCGTGCAGCTTGTACCACGCGCTCGTGGCGGCAATCTTGTTGTTGTCCGGCTCATCGTGAACCAGCACCGTCCCGTCGCTCTCCAGCAGCATCGTGCCGGGCGTGTTGAACGGCGGCGGGTTCTTCAGCGGCGTCCAGGGCGACACCGTGCCCGGGGGGCCGTGAAACGGCTTCACCAGCGACGGCTTCGGCAGGCCCAGCGGCGGGTCGGGCCGCATGGCTGTTCGCGCGGACGGGTTACCGGCCGGGGCCGGGCTGAGCGGGTGCGCGGACGCGGCCGGCGTACCGGTAAGCGCCAGTCCTGCCAGCACTGGCACGAAGGCGGCCATGCCCGTGAGCACCACGGATCGACGGCGTATTGTCATGCAGGCCCTCCTATGACTCGTTTCGCCCTGATTTCGATCGACGATCGGTACCAAGCCTCTTGTTTTGCCGTACTTGTGGCAACCAGGACATAAGGAAATGTCGTGATGTGAGGGCCAGGACGGACAATGCGGTACCCCGGAATCGGGCTGGCGCGACGGACCGGGCCGCCCCGGAGTGCGCCCCAGCGGGCCGGGCGCGCCACGGAGCGGGCTAGCGGGACACCAAGGGGAGCCGGGTGGGCCCGCCACGGACGGAGGTGCACACTCCGTCGCTCAGGGCAGCCGCGGCCTGTCGTTCGGCAGAAGGATTTTCATACAGGGTGGTGCGCTGCTTGATGGGCCTGCCGAGCGGGCCGGCCATGGCGGACATCTGGCTGATCGTCTTGTACGAGCCGTTCTGCGACCCGGCCATCCGGCTGATCGTTTCCTCCATCAGGGTCCCGCCGATGTCGTTGACGCCGCCGGCCAGCACCGCACGGCAGCCGTCGTCGCCGAGCTTGACCCAGGAGCACTGGATCGAAGAGATCGCGCCGTGCAGCATCAGCCGGGACACCGCGTGCACCGCGCGGTTCTCCCGCCGGGTGGGGCCAGGGCGGGCCAGGCCGGCCAGGTAGATCGGCGCGTTCGCGTGCACGAACGGAAGCAGCACGAACTCGGTGAAGCCGCCGGTGCGCTCCTGGATGCCGCGGATCACCCGCAGGTGGCCGACCCAGTGCGCGGGCGTGTCCACGTGCCCGTACATCATCGTGGCGGTCGTCGGGATGCCCAGTTCGTGCGCGGTGGTGATCACCTCGATCCAGGCCGCGGCGGGCAGCTTGCCCTTGGTGAGCACCCAGCGCACGTCGTCGTCCAGGATCTCGGCCGCGGTGCCTGGCAGCGACCCGACGCCGGCCTCACGGGCCCGGACGAGCCACTCCCGCACGGGCAGCCCGGTGCGCGCGGCACCGTTGCTCACCTCCATCGCCGAGAACGCGTGCACGTGGATCTCCGGGCAGCGCCGCTTCACCTCGGCGGCCAGGTCGAAGTACGCGGTCCCGGGCAGGTCGGGATGGATGCCGCCCTGCATGCACACCTCGGTGGCGCCGGCCTGCCACGCCTCTTCGGCGCGGTCCCCCACCTGGGACAGGGACAGCGTGTAGGCGTCGGCGTCGGTGCGCCGCTGCGCGAACGCGCAGAACCGGCAGCCGGTGTAGCAGACGTTGGTGAAGTTGATGTTCCGGGTGACCACGTAGGTGACGTCGTCGCCGTTCACGTCGCGGCGCAGGGCGTCGGCCAGCGCGGCAAGGGCGTCGAGTTCCGGGCCGTCGGCGTCGAGCAGGGCCAGCGCCTGCGCGTCGGAGATGCCCGCGGGATCGGCCTCGGCCGCGCGCAGGGCCGCGGCCACCTCGGGACGCAACCGCTCCGGGGCAGCGCTCCCCCGGCGCGCCGCCGGGTCGATCCGGGTGGCCACCTCGTCCCAGTCGCCGTACACCTCGGCGAAGTCGTCGCGGCGGTCGGCGGTCCGTCCGGTCGTGTCGATCGTGACGTGCAGGTCCGTGCGGCCGGACGACCCGCCCCAGCCGCCGTCGGGCTCCTGCCACGGCAGGCCGCGCGGGACCGCGCCCTCGCGGGCCAGCCCGGTCGCCGGGTCGGCGAGCGCCGCCACGTGCGCGGCCAGCCGCGGGTCGAGCCACGGCTCGCGGAGGTACCCGGGGTAGATCGTGAGCCGTTCGGCGAGCCGCATCCCCGCGGCCTGCGTGCGGCGGGCCAGCTCCTCGATCTGCGGCCACGGCCGCTCCGGGTTGACGTGGTCCGGGGTGAGCGGCGACACGCCGCCCCAGTCGTCGATCCCGGCGGCCAGGATCAGGCCGTACTGGTCGCCGATGAGGTTCGGCGGCGCCTGGATCCGGGCGGACGGGCCGAGCACCAGCCGGGCCACGGCGATCGTCGCCGCCAGGTCGGCCAGTTCCGCGTCCGGGACCCCGCGCATCTTGGTGTCCGGCTTGGCGCGGAAGTTCTGCACGATGACTTCCTGGATGCCGCCGTACTCCCGGGCGACCTGGCGGATGGCGAACAGCGACTCGGCGCGCTCGGCGCGGGTCTCCCCGATGCCGATGAGGATGCCCGTGGTGAACGGGACCGAGCAGCGGCCGGCGTCCTCCAGCACCCGCAGCCGGACCGCCGGGTCCTTGTCCGGGCTGCCGTAGTGCGGGCCGCCCCGCTCGGTGAACAGCCGGGCCGCGGTGGTCTCGAGCATCATCCCCATGGACGGCGCGACCGGCTTGAGCCGCTGGAAGTCGCGCCAGGTCAGCACGCCGGGGTTGAGGTGCGGCAGCAGGCCGGTCTCCTCCAGCACCCGGATGGCCATGGCCCGGACGTAGGAGAGCGTGTCGTCGTACCCGTTGGCGTCGAGCCAGTCGCGGGCCGCGGCCCACCTGTCCTCGGGACGGTCGCCGAGGGTGAACAGGGCCTCCTTGCAGCCGAGGGCGGCACCCTGGCGGGCGATGGCGAGCACCTCGTCCGGCGACAGGTACGGGCTGTCCAGCCGGCCCGGGACCGTGGCGAACGTGCAGTACCCGCACCGGTCCCGGCACAGCCGGGTCAGCGGGATGAACACCTTGCGCGAGTAGGTGATGACGCCGGGGCGCCCGGCGCCGGCCAGCCCGGCGTCCCTGGTGCGGCCCGCGTACGCCAAGCAGCCGGTCCAGGTCTTCGCCGCGGGCGTGCAGCAGCGTGGCCGCCTCACCCTGGTCGAGCGGTTTGCCGTCCCTGGCGCGGGCCAGTGCCCGCCGCAGCGCGTTGCTGGGCGGTGCGTCATCGGCAGGCTGTGCGGGCTGCGCACCGGGGCCACGCGCGTCAAGGCTCATTCAGTCACCCTACGATGCGCCTTGGGCGTGGCCGCCGTGCGCCCAGCGGCGCTCCCGCCGCCGCACAGGTGCGGGTGCCGCGAGCCGCTCCCCCTGGGGCCCTCTTCGGCGCCCCGGCTCCGTATGACGCCGCCCCTGTTTGGGGCACGGATGTCACAACGAGGCCCTCCTAGGGGCATCAACTTCACGTTCATGACCCGCAAGCGGGGCGTCAACCCGGGCGGGGGTCGGTTCGGGGCGGCGAAACAGGCGCGGGGCGGCTCGTGCACGGCTCGGGTGACGTCGCGGCACCCCGGGTCGCACCGCAGTCACTGCGATATCGTATAATCCGATATCGTGATATCTGCCAAGGACCCGGGCAGCGCGATCCTCGCCCTGCACCGGGCCACCCATGCGACCCTGCACGCGCTCACCGCCCGGCTGGCCGACCTGGACCTGCCCGCGGCCGACATCAACGTGCTGGCCAACCTCGCCGACGGCACGGGCCGGACCGTGGGCGCGCTGGCCACCGCCACCGCCACCAGGCCCAGCACGCTGACCAGCCTGCTCGACCGGCTGACCAGGCGCGGCTACATCGTGCGCGAGGCCGACCTCGCCGACCGCCGCTCGTTCGTGGTCCGGCTGACCCCGGCCGGCCAGGCCGCCGCGGTGCGCGCCGCCGAGGCGATCGCCGAACTGGAACAGCAGTCGCTCGCCGCGGTGACCCCGCAGCAGCGCGCCGGGTTCCACGCCGTCATCGACGCGCTGACGGAGGTGTCCCGATGACCGCCCACGGCTCGCACGGCCCGCCGGGCCCGCAAACCCCGTCCGGCCCGCATCATGCCGCCCCGCCCGCGGAACTGCCCGCGGACCTGGCCGCGGTCCTGGCGGAGATCGTGCCGCCGGGCGGCGCGTTCCGCCACCGCGAGCACATCCACCTCGCCTATCTCGCGGTGCAGCGGCACGGGGCCGACCGGGCCGCCGGCGTGGTATCCGGCTGGATCCGGCACCTCGCGGCCTACCAGCGCGCCCCGCAGAAGTTCAACGCCACGGTCACCAGGGCCTGGACGGAGGTCGTCGCCCATCACATGACCGCCGCCCCTCCCGGCGGCGACTTCGCCAGCTTCGCCGAGCGCCACCCCGCGCTGCTCGACAAGCGCATGCTGGCCAGGCACTACACCGCACGGACCCTGGCCTCCCCGGCCGCGCGGACCGGCTGGGCAGAACCCGACCTGGTGCCCTTCCCGTGGCGCGCCCGGTGCATGACGCTAGGACCGGGTCAGACCGGCTCAGAGCACCATTGAGCCGGGTAGATGACGCCACTGCCAGAGCGGGCCCAACCTCGCGCGCAGCCGCGCTTCCACTGAGCCCGGTAAGGCGATAGCCATAGTTTGGTAATGAAGACCTCGATGCCGCCGGTATGCAACAGCAGACCGCCGGTCAGGCGCGGCCGGATGGGATCGAGAAGGGGCCGCCGGTCGCTGGCACGACAGGGTAGTCGATGCGGGATGACCTGTTTGAGCGTGACAGCGAGCTGGGCCGGATCGATGCCCTGCTTGCCGGGGCGCGGGCAGGCAACGGGGGCGTGCTGGTGGTCAACGGTCCGGCGGGGATCGGCAAGAGTTCCTTGCTGGGCGAGGCCAGGGAGCGGGCCCGGCTGGCTGGAATGCGCGTCTTGGCAGGCCGTGGCGGAGAGCTTGAGGGCGATTTCTCGTTCGGGGTGGCGCGGCAGTTGTTCGAGCGGTTGCTCGCCACGGTGGCGCAGGCAGAACGGGATGCGCTGCTGGCTGGTGCGGCGCGCAGGGCGCTGACCGCCATGGAAGACGCCGCTGGTCCGCCGCCGGCGGTGGCAACCACGGGCGATCCGCCGTTCGCGGTGGTGCACGGCCTGTACTGGCTGGCCGTGAATGCCAGTACGGCCGGGCCGGTGCTCGTGGCGATCGATGACCTGCACTGGGCCGATCAGGCGTCGCTGCGTTTCGTGCTGTACCTGGCTGACCGCCTGGCGGGCCTGCCGGTCGCGCTGGCACTTACCTGGCGCACGGGCGAGATCGCCGCCACCGGGGCAGCGGATTGCCTGGCGCGGCTGGAACAGATCGCCGCCAACGGTGTCGTGTCCCCCGGTGCGCTGAGCCAGGCGGCCGTGCGCGCCCTGCTGTCCGGGGCGTTCGGAACAACACCTGCCGAGGAGTTCGTGGCAGCGTGCCATGCGGTGAGCGGTGGCAACCCGTTCCTGGTGCGGGAGCTGATCGAGGAACTGCGCGCGGACGGCGCCGAGCCGGACGAGGCGGCCGCTCGCCAGGTGGCGGGCCTGGGCCCCAGTTCGGTCGCGCGGGCGGTGGCGTTGCGGGTGGCGCGGCTCGGCCCGGCGGCTGGTGAGCTTGCCCAGGCGGCCGCGATCCTGGGAGATGGGGCGGCGCTGCGGCACGCCGCCGTCCTGGCCGGGGCCGGTCTGGCGGACGCCGCGGCGGCCGCGGACGGGCTGGCCGGGATAGGGGTGTTCGCGCCGGGGACACCGCTGCGGTTCGTGCACTCGATCGTGCGGACGGCGGTGCACGACGACATCCCGGAGGCTGTCCGCGGGCTGCGGCACGCCGAAGCGGCACGGCTGCTCGCCGCCGAGGGCGCGGATGCCGACGCGGTGTGCGCGCATCTGCTGGTATGCGAGCCGGCCGGGTCGGCAGAGGTGGTGGCGCAATTGCGGGCGGCGGCAGTGCGGGCGCTGGGACGAGGTGCCCCCGAAAGCGCGGTGGCCTACTTGCGGCGTGCGCTGGCAGAGACGGCGGATGTGAGCCTGCGTGCCGTGCTGCTGCACGAGCTGGGCCTTGCGGAGAAGGTCCTGCTCGACCCGGCGGCAGCCGGCCACCTGCGCGAGTCGCTGGAGCTTACTGAGGCCACGGCACGGCGAGCAGTGATCGCAGCCGATCTAACAGAACTGCTGGTGCTCGCCGGGAGGTGGGAGGCCGGCGCTGGCGATCGTTCATGCGGCCCTGGGTGAGCTTGCGCGCCATGCGGAGGAACCGGGCGATTCTTCCAGTTCGGCCATTGCCCACCTGCAGGCCTGGTGGGCACGGTTCGCGGCCTACGATCCATCCCTTGTCGGTGAGTTCGACCATCTCCTCCCGGAGTTGCTCGATGCGGCCCGCGGGCGCACAGCGGGGCCGCGTATGCTCGCCGGACTGCTCGCGGGCGTCCTTGCCTGGCGGGGTGAACCGGCCGCGACCGTACTGGGGCTGCTCGATCACGCGCTCGATGGGAACCGCCTGCTCGCCCAGGTTGACTCGAACCCCTTGATCGTCGCGCAGGCGGTGTTCGCCGCTGTCTGGCTGGAGGATCCGGCCCGGGCGGAGGAGCTCGCCAACGAACTGCTTGCCTTGTCGCGGTCGCGAGGTTCGGTGTCCGCGCTTGCGATCGCTGCCTATGCGCGCGCGGCGATCGGGTCGCGCCGCGGTGAGCTTGTGGGCGCCGAGACCGCTGTGCGCGCGGTCGTCGAGACCGCGCAGGAACACGGGGGAACGTTCGCTATCGCAGGGACGCTGTACTGGGCGGCCGATGCGCTGATCGAGCGGGCCGGCCTCGCTGACATCGCCGCGCTCGCCACCGGGATCAAGCTTGAGCCTGCTTTGGCGCGGACGGCAACCGGAGCGATGCTGCAGGAGGTCCGCGGCCGGCTCGCGCTGGCCTCCGGAGACTACCTGGCCGCGCGGGGTGAGCTGCAGGCCGCCGCGGAAACCTTTACGGCGCTACAACAGCTGCGCCCCGGCACCTGCTGGCGCTCAGCACTCGCGCTCGCGCTCGCGGGTCAAGACTCCGGCCAGGCGCTGCGGCTGGCCGACAGTGACCTCGACGCGGCCCGGCGGGCTGGATCGCCGCGCCCGGCCGGGATCGCCTTGCGCACCCGCGGCATGCTCCGGGGCGGCCAGCCAGGGCTGGCCGACCTCCGCGAGGCGGTGGCGGTACTCCAGGAATCCAGCGCGCGGCTGGAGCATGCGCGCGCCCTGGTCGAGCTCGGTGCCGCGCTGCGGCGCGCCAACCAGCGCTCCGCCGCACGCGAGCCACTGCGCGCAGGCCTGGATCTTGCCTACCGGTGCGGCGCGGGACGGCTCGCGCATAGGGCAGCAACTGAGCTGCGAGCTACCGGCGCCCGGCCCCGGCGGGCAGCGCTGACCGGGCTTGAGGCGCTAACGCCGAGCGAGCGGCGGGTAGCCGAACTGGCCGCTGGCGGGATGACCAACCCCGAGGTAGCCCAGGCGCTGTTCGTGACGCTCAACACCGTGGAAGGCCACTTGCGCCACGTCTACCAGAAACTCGCGATCAGCTCCCGTGGCCAGCTACCCGCGGCCCTCCGGTCCGCCGCCCCTCCCCCATCCATACGGCCGGATGAGCAGAGAGCGGCCGTAGCACGGTAGCGCGCAGGCACCGGCCGACGCGAGGCGCTGTCCCCGGGTCGTCCTGCCGCCGCTGACGGCATCGCGCCGAACCGGCCGGCGGAGGCCGGCGCAAAACACCACGGTGCCTCCGTGGCGTCAGCACGCACCATCACAGGCACCGTCGTCTCTAGCGGTTCCCACATACGGAGGTCATCATGAAGATCCGCGCAACCATCGCAGCCATCGGCACCGCCGCCGCACTCAGCCTGACCGGAGCGGTCCTGCTGCCCGCCGCCGCCGGCGCCGGCACCGTGACGCACACCCTGACGTTCACCTCAGTGCAGCAGGCGCAAGCCCAGTTCTCCGCCACCGTCGGCGGCGCCGAAGACAAGGACGTCAGCAAGGCCGGCAAGGTCATCGGCTACGACGTGCTCCGGTTCGCCGTCAACCCGCAGACCGGCACGGCCACGATCAGCGTCGCGGTCGGCATGGCCGGCGGCTTCGTCTACGGGGTGCTGCCGGAATCCTCCGGCCCGGTCACCCACGGCACGGTGACCGGCGGAACCGGCACCTTCGCCGGGGCCACCGGGACTATCACCGCCACGAACAAGACAGCCACCAGGACCGCTGTCACCATCACCTACCACACCTGACCGGGAGCACCGGAAGAAACCGGCAGGCACATGCCCGGCCGGCCGGGCTCCCGTGCCGCAGAGGCCGGGAGCCCGGCCGGCGGCCTGAAAGTCGCCTACTTCGTCCTCGGCTAACACCCAGCGCTCGCCAGTTCGCGGCACGTCTGCTAGATCCGCCGGTAGTCGCGGGGGGCGTTGCGGGGGCCGTGCCGGGGCGGTCCCTGGCCGCTCATCTCCAGCAGCCAGGCGGCCCGGTACCGGTGCCCGGCGTAGGGGGCGAGCAACTCGCACATGCCCGCGTCGTCCACCTTCTGCCGGATCAGCGCCCAGCCCACGATCGAGGGCAGATGGTAGTCGCCGACCGACAGGGCGTCGGGGTCGCCGATGGCGCGCTGGCGGATCTCGGCGGAGGTCCACGGCCCGATCCCGGACAGCGTCCGGAGCAGGCGGTCCGCCTCCGCCGGGGTCATCGCGGCGGTCTCCTCCAGCCGCCCGGCAACCCGGGCGGCGCCGATGATGGTGCGGGCGCGGACCAGTTCCACCCCGGCGCGGTGCCACTCCCAGGACGGGATGTGCACCCAGGTGCGCGGCGGCGGGCAGACCCGCATCCCGGGCGGCGCGGGCCCCGGCGCCGGGTCACCGAACCGGAGCAGCAGCAGCCGCCACGCGCGTTTGGCCTCCGCGCCGACCACCTTCTGCTCAAGCACGGCGGGGATCAGCGCCTCGAACACCCGGTCCGACCGGCCGATCCGCAGCGCGTGATGCCGCCGGGACATCTCCGTCAGCAGCGGGTGCACCGGCTCGAAACCGGATGGGTCGTCGGCCGCCCCCAGCAGGCCGGGCAGGCTGTCCAGCAGCCACGCCGCACCAGGCCCCCACGCGGACGCGCAGACGGTGAGCTGCCCGTCTTCCCCGCCGGGCCCGGCATGCCAGGCTTCCCCGCCAGGCCCGGTGCGGCCGGCTTCGCCGCCAGGCCCGGTACGCCCGGTGCGGCCGGCTTCCCCGGCGGGCACGGCGTGGACCCGCATCGTGGCCGGGCCGTCCGGTGTGAGCGAGGTGCGCCACGCGGCGCCGTATTCATCGACCAGGTAGGCAGGATCACCACGGCCGCGCCGGTGCACGCCCAGCGTGCGGGACCAGTCCAGGGGGAACGGCGGCTGCCACTGCCGGGTCATCGCGCCCGCCAACGACGGGACGGCGGCTCCGGGGACCGGCCCGGCGTGCCCGGCGCGGGGACCGTGCCCGGCATAGGGCACCACCTGCGGCCCGCCAGGGAGCCCCGCCAGCACACGGGACACCGGCCGGCGAGGCATCGCGGCCTACACGTCCGTGGAGAAGCGCACCGAGGTGGGGCCGAGGGTGACGTCCGGCCACACCCGCGCGCCCGCGCGAAGCTCGTTCCCCTCGGCGATGACCGCGCCGTCGCCGATCACGGCCGCGTCGATCACGACGCCCTCGCCGATCCTGGCGCCCTTGCCGATGGCGCTGTGCCGGATGGCCGCTCCGGCCGCGATCTTCACGCCATCGAAGAGCACGCTGCCCTCCACCCGGGCACCGCTCCCGACGACCGCACCGGCCCCGACGACCGTCCCGCCGGAAAGCTGGGCATCGGGGGCGACCACGGCCCCGTCCAGCACCAGCGCCTCGCCGCCGGGCGCGGGAAGCGCGGGCGAGGCAAGACGGCCGAGCACCAGATCGCAGGATCCCTGGACGAAGGTCTCGGGCGTGCCCACATCCAGCCAGTACGCGGTGTCCACGAAGCCCATCAGGACCTGGCCGCGCGCGATGAAGGCCGGGAAGGTCTCACGCTCCACCGATACCACGCGGCCGGCCGGAATCTCATCAATGACACTCTGGCGGAACACATAACAGCCCGCGTTGATCCGGTTCGTCACCGGGTCAGGGGTCTTCTCCAGGAACGCCGTCACACGGCCGGCCGGGTCGATGGGCACGCAGCCGAACCGGGCCGGGTCCGGCACTTCGACCAGGTGCAGGGTCACCGCGGCGTCCGCCTTGCGGTGCAGGTCCAGCTGGGCCCCGATGTCATGACCGGACAGCACATCCCCGTTGAAGATGACGACCGGGTCATCGGCCCTGCCACGCAGTCCCTGAGCCGCGTTGCGGATGGCCCCGCCGGTGCCGAGTGGCTCTTCTTCGTGGACGTAGGTGATCTCCAGGCCGAGCCCGGACCCGTCGCCAAACCGTTCGGCGAACATCTCCGCACGGTAGGACGTAGCCAGGACCACGTGCGTGATTCCGGCTTCGGCCGCTTTCGCGAATTGATGGGTGAGGAAGGGGACCCCGGCGGTGGGCAGCAGATGCTTGGGCGAGGCCAGCGTGAGCGGGCGAAGGCGCGTGCCGTAACCCCCGACCAGCAGGATTGCTTCCAGCGGTTCGCGGCGGGCGTGCTCGGTTGGCATAAGGAGGGAGGCTACCCTGCCTGTTGCGCCGCCGCACGCTGGTAGGAAGCCATGTGCGCTTCGGCCGAGGCGGCCCAGGTGAACTCGCGCGCCCTGGCCTGTTCCAGCTCGGCGAGGGCGGCGCGCCTGGCCGGGTCGTCGAGCAGCGCCCGGAGCCCGCTGCGGATGCTGTCCACGTCCGGCTCGGTGTAGGCGACCGCGTCGCCGCCCACCTCGGGCAGGGAGGTGCGGTGCGTGGTGAGCACCGGGGCACCGCAGGCCATGGCCTCCAGCACGGGCAGGCCGAACCCCTCGCCAATGCTGGGGAACGCGACCACCGTCGCCCCGCCGAGGTACCCGGGCAGGTCACGGAACCTCAGGTAACCGGGCCGGACCAGGCGCAGCCGCGCGGGCACTCCAGCGATGGCCGCGTCGACCTCCTCGCTCCACCCGGTGCCGCCGGCCAGCACCAGCGCTGGCGGCTCCTCCATGTCCGTCACCGCGGCCGCCCACCCGGTGATCAGAGCGGGCACGTTCTTTCGCGGCTCCAGCGTGCCCAGATAGGCGACGTACGGCTTGCCGTGCAGGCCGAGCCGGTCGGACGCCAGCCGTACCGCGTCGGCATCCGGCCGGTGGAACAGGGTGTGGTCCACGCCGTGGTAGGCGACGTCGATCCGGGTGGGGTCGGCGCCGAGCACCCGCACCAGTTCGTCGCGGGTGGCCTTGGAGGGGACGAGCAGCCGAGTGGCCCGGCGCGCCGCGGTCCGGATGGCGGATTTGAAGAAGGTGGCACTGATCGGGCTGTGCGCATCGGGTTCGGTGAAGAACGTCAGGTCGTGGATGGTCACCACGACAGGCACACCCGGGCGCAATGGCATGGTCGACTGCGGGATGTGCATGACGTCCGCATTCGTTTGCTGTGCGACCAGCGGAAGCCCGGTCTGCTCCCAGGCCAGCCTCGCCGGGCGGTGCGCGATGGCGGCAGGGCCTGCGACGACGCGGGCATTGGGCACCATACGGCTGTACCGCTCCTCGTCGGCGCGCTGGCAGGCCACCACGATGTCCGCCCCGGCCTGGCACATCGCGATCACGAGCCCGTCGACGTAGCGTCCCAGCGCCCCGCGATCCGCGGGGACCGCAGTCGCGTCAACAAGTACCCGAGGCGCCACGACCAGTCTCGTTCCTCTCGATCCGGGCAGCGGCCCAGATGTTAACGCTCACTAGGACCGTACCTCGTCCGGGATCTCCCGCTACCACCGAGCGTACGCCCTCCGCTGGGGTCCCTGTGAGCATGCCGCGCGCTACCGCGAGGCGGTGGGGCTCGGGGTGGCCGCCGGCGAAGTTGTTGCCCCGGGCTTAGGCGAGGTCGTCGCCGTTTGTCCGGCCTTCGCGTCGGCCTGTGCGTTGGTGATCTGTTCCTGCATCTTGGCGATGTCCTGGCCGTAGGTGGCAAGGTCGCCGTTCTTCAAGGCGGCCTGCGCCTTCGCGTAGAACTGCTGCGCCTGCTTCAGGTCGGCGATCACCTGGGCGTTGACCGTGCCGCCCGAGGTGCCGTGGGGCGCGCTCTGGCCTGAAGTGGTGCCGCTGAACACCTGCCTGAGCGCGGCGGACAGGGTCGGCTGGAAGCCCACCGGATGCCCCGCGTAGTAGGCGAACACCCGCTGCAGCGAGGGATAGGACCCGGTGGATCCGGCCGCATTGGCGGTGACGTATACGGGCTCGATGTACAGCAGGCCGCCGCCCAGCGGGATCGTGATCATGTTGCCGAGGGTCACGATCGAGCCGCCCCGGCGCAGCAGGGTGAGCTCCGCGGACGCGGCCGCGTTGCTTTCAAAGGCGCCCTGCACCTGCGAGGGCCCCTCGGTGACGGCGTCCTGTGGCAACTGGAGGATCCGGATCGTGCCATAGCCGCGCTGCGTCGGGTTGCTGTCCACCACCATGTTCGCGGCCAGGTTGGCCCGGTTGCGCGGCACGAACGTCGTGGTCTGCGAGAACTCCGGCTGCCGGTACCCGGGGATCGCCTCGGTCAGGTAGTACGGCGGCTGGCTGAACCTGTTGGCCACCGCCCCGGTCGGATCGTTTGGAACTGTCCAGAAGTTCTGCCCGCCGTAGAACGCCTGCGGGTTGAGCACGTGGTACTCGGAGAGCACCTCCCGCTGGACCTCGAAGAGGTCCGGCGGATAGCGCATGTGCGGCAGCAGGTAGGACGGGATCTGGTTGCTCTTCTTGATCACGCCGGGGAAGGCATTCATCCACGCCTCGAGCATCGGATCCGGCGGGCCCCACCGATACAGGGACACGGCACCGGTGTAGGCGTTCACCACTGCCTTGACCGAGTTGCGCACGTAGTTGATCGCCCCGGTCGGCTGGCCTGCCACGTTCCCGGCCGGCGTCTGGCTGGTGCTCGTGGCCGCGGGCATGCTCAGCCGCTGTGAGTACGGGTACAGGTCGGTCGTGGTGTAGCCGTCCACCACCCAGTAGATGTTGCCGTTGGCCACGACCGGGTACGGGGTGCCGTCCAGGGTGAGGAACGGCGCGACCTTGGCGACCCTGGCCAGCGGCTCACGGTCGTAGAGGATCTTCGAATTGCTGTTGATGGCGCCGGACAGCAGGATGTTCAGCTCGCGGAACTTGATCGCGTAGAGGACCCGGGCGAGCGGGGAGCCCACCGGCACGCCGCCGCCGCCCTGGTAGGTGGTGTTCTTCTGCCCGCTGGCGTTCGGGAAGGGGTAGTCGAGTTCCTCGCCGCCCGGCCTGCCTTTCGGGCCGCCGACGATGGCGTAGTTGTTCTCCGCTTCGCCGAAGTACACCCGCGGCTGGAAGCTGCCAAGCAGGCCGCGCGGCGGCAGGTCGCTCTCCACGTAGTCGGGGGTGCCGCCGCCGGCCACGGAGTTCTCCCTGGCGGCCACCAGCCCGAAGCCGTGCGTGTACACCAGGTGGGTGTTGATCCAGTTGCCCTGGCCGGCCGGTGGCCCGGCCAGCCCGCGGACGGCCAGCGTCAGGTCCTGCGGCACGGGTCCGTCACCCGGCAGCACGTACCGGTCCACCGACAGCGTGCTGGGGAACTGGTAGAACCCCTTGACCTGCTGGAGCTGCTGGAACGCACGGGAGACCACGGCCGGGTCCATCAGCCGGAAACCGGGCAGGTTGGACGCCTCGTTGAACAGCGTGGCCGACGGCTGGACGCTGTTCCCGTTGAAGGGCTCTACGACGGCGTTGCTGACCCCGTAGGCCAGCCGGGTCTGGGTGATCTCCCGGTGGATGTACGGGTACTCCTTGGCAAGCTCGTTCGGCTTGACCACGAACTGCTGGATGATCGCCGGGTAGACGCCGCCGATCAGGATCGCCGAAAGCACCAGCAGGCCGAGCCCGACCGCGGGGAGCAGCGCGCTGCGCCGCAATGCGCCGGCGAAGAACAGCAAGGCGCACAGCACCGCGATGACCGCGAGCACGGTCTTGGCCGGCAGCACGGCGTTGACGTCGGTGTAGGACGCGCCGGTGGTCACCGCGCCACGCTGGGAGAAGTCGATGCCCCACCGGTCCACCCAGTAGGCCACGCCCTTGAGCAGGACGAAGATCCCGACCAGGATGAACAGCTGGGCCTGTGCGGCCATCGTCGCCCTCGGCCGCCTGGCCTGCCAGCCCAGCCCGCCGTACAGCACGTGCACGGCCACAGCGGCCAGCAATGACAGGAAGACCGCCGCGAACAGGTAGCTCAGGACCAGGCGCAGGAACGGGTAGGTGAAGACGAAGAACGAAATGTCGAGCCTGAATTGCGGGTCTTTGCGGCCGAACGGGACCTGGTTGATGAACAGCAGCCAGGTGCGCCAGGCACCCGAGGCGGTGATCCCGGAGATCAGCCCGATCAGGCCGAGCACGACGCCGAGCACCAGCCGCCGGTGCGGGTCGACCGCCATCCGGAAGGCCTCCACCCCCGGCCGCTCGGTGGCCGCGGCCGGCCGGTACACCGGCCGCACCCGGAAGGCGACCACGGCGTTCACGCCGATCGTGGCCACCATGAAGATCCCGACCACGAAGAACAGTGCCCACCTGGTCCCGTAGGTCACGCCGAAGACCGAGCCGTAGTTCACCGAGCGGTACCAGAGCCAGTCGGTCCACACCCCGGCGATGATCGTGATCAGGATCCCGAGGGCGATCAGCCCGGCCACGACCGGCACCAGGTAGCGGGGCCAGCGCGGCAGGCGCAACGCCGTACGGCCCGGCGGCGGCCGGTCGGCCGGGGACGGCCGGAAGCTCATCCGGTCTCCCTCAGGTCAGGCGTGCTCGCGGCCACGTCAAGCGTGCCTACGGCGCGGAAAGGCATCCATGAGCCGCCAATCTACCCCGATCACCGGAATCCGTTTCTGAAGGCTGGCTGGACGTTTCAGCCGAATGACACTCTCCGGCGCTAGCAGGACGGTTCGCTGCCGCCTGTCCTGAGGGCCTTGAGGTCGCGGACCGCGCCCGCGAGCGTGGACACCTTGATGAGGCGCATGCCCCGCGGAACCGCCCCCGCGGCGTCCGGGCAGTTGGCGGCCGGCGTCAGGAAGACGGTCGCGCCGGCCGCGCGGGCGCCGGCCATTTTCTGCTGTATGCCGCCGATCGGGCTGACCACGCCGTTGGCGGAGATCTCCCCGGTGCCGGCGATGAACCGGCCACCGGTCAGCCCGCTGGGAGTCAGCTTGTCCATGATGCCGAGCGCGAACATCAGGCCCGCGCTCGGGCCGCCGATATTACCAATGTTGATCTTGACCTGGAACGGGAACTTGTAGGTCTCGGACACGCTGACGCCGACCACGGCGTTCCCCCTGTCGCCGGTGGTCTTGAGCACGAACTGGCGGATGGCCCCGTGCCGGTCGACGGTCAGCCGGACCGGGGCACCCGGCTTGCGGGCGCGGATCAGCGTGCCGGCGTCGGCCCGGCAGGTCAGCTTCTTCCCGTCCACCGCGACGATGACGTCGCCCCGTTTGAGCACGCCGGCCGCGGGCGTTCCCGGCTCGACCTGGGCGACCGTGTCGATGACGTCGAAGGGAATGCGGAGCTGGCACAGCGCGGCCGCCTGGGCGAGCTCCTGCGAGCTGGCCATCTGCTGGGTGTCCTGGCGCGTCACCTGCTGCTGGGTCAGGTCCGGGCCGAACAGTTCCTGCTCCGGCACCACCGCCTGGTGCGGGGAGAGCCAGGCCTGCAACGCGGTGAACAGGTTGAAGCCGTCCGAGGGGCCGCCCTGGTAGGACACCGTGACCATGTTGAGGTGCCCGTTCGTCGGATAGCTGGGGTGCCCGGAGATCACGATCAGGGGCTTGCCGGACTGGGTGCCGAGCGTGTTGAGCGTCGGGCCCGGGCTCAGGATGACGTAGGGCACCGGCAGCAGCAGGGCCACCACCACCGCGACCGCGATCCCGGCCGCCGCGATCAGCAGGGTGAGCTGGCGGCGGGTCGCGGGAGCCCGCCTAAGCACCGCCGACCCACTCGCTGGAGCCGTCGCGGAACCACTGGCGCTTCCAGATGGGCACCTCGTGCTTGAGCCGGTCGATCAGCGCGCGGCACGCCTCGAATGCTTCCGCGCGGTGCGCGCAGGAGGCGGCGACCACCACGGCGAGATCCCCGATCTCCAGGTCGCCGACGCGGTGCACCGCGGCGAGCGCGATGACTTCGAAGTCGGTGGCGACCTTCTCGGCGACCCGGCGCAGCTCGGCGGCCGCGGACGGGTGCGCGCTGTAGGACAGCCTGGTCACATCCCGGCCGCGGTCGGATTCCCGGACCGCGCCGGCGAACAAGGCGATGCCGCCCGCGCCGGGATCGCTGACCACGGCACGGAGTTCATCCACCGACAGCGGGTCCTCGCGCAGTTCGGCGAGCCGGATCACTTCCACGCCAGTCACCGTACCTGGCTCACGAGCCCCGTTTGCGGCGGCGGGCAGCGCGCACCACCGCCGCGGTGCCGATCACCGCGACCGTGCTCGCGGCCGCGGTGATGGTCACCTCCCTGCTAGGCAGGCGGCGCCCAGCCGCGCGATGCCCGGCCCTGGCCTCCATCAGCGCCTCGAGCACCGCGGCGTTGTCCCAGCCGGGACGCCAGCCGGCCGCGCGGAGCGCCTGGCAGTCCACCACCCAGGGATAGACCAGGTACTGCAGGTCGTTCACTGGCGCCGGGTTGATGCCCACCCGGTGCAGCCGCTGGGCGGTGCCGAACGTCAGCCCGGCCGGCAGCTCGACCCGGCGCAGCCCGCTGATCCGCTCCACCTCGTCCTGTTCCAGCCACCCGTCGCAGCCCACGGCGAAGGCGCCGGCCACGTCACCGGCGATGGCCAGTTCGAGCGCGCTGACGAGGTCGTCGATGTGGCAGAACTGCCAGCGCGGCGAGGCGCCCTTCACCGTGAGCAGCCGCGCGGAGTCGAAATGCCTGGCGGCCAGGGAGTCGGCGGAGCCGTCCACCAGCGCCGCCGGGCGCACCACGGTCACCGACAGGCCCGGGTGGACCCGGGGTGAGCGGCGCGCCAGGTGCTCGATCTCCAGCAGGTCCCCCGCCACGCTGCCGTCCGGGTCGGCGCCCAGCGGCGCGGACTCCTCGAGCGGGACCGGGTTGTCCGGCCGGGCACCGTAGACCATGGCGCTGGTGACCAGGATCACCCGGCCCACCTGGCCGGCCGCCGCGGCGGTCAGCACGGTCTGCGCGGCCCGCACGTTGGCGGCGCGCCGGGCCCGGTACTCCGTATCGACGGAAGTGTCGATGTCGGTGTGGACCAGGACGTCCACATCGGCGAGGCGGCCAGCCAGCGCCGGGTCGCGGACGTCGGCCAGGCGCCAGATCACGCCCGCGACGTCACCCCGGTGCTCGTCGATGGCGATGACCTTGCGCACCCGCTCTGAGCCCGCGAGACGGGCCGTGAGCGCGTGCCCCAGCCCATGCGCGGCGCCGGTGATGGCCACGGCCGGAGACGTCCGCCCCTGGCGAACCGGCGCCTGTGCGGTGCTCAAGGTGTGCTACTCCCGAGATAACGTGGCTGGTGTGATCCTTCCATCCTGCCTGAGAGGTTGCGGCGATGGCTGATCGTCCCTTCGGCTTTGGCCCGCCAGGCGGCGAGCGGCCTGGTTCCGGCTCCTCAGGTTCTGGTTCCGGCTCGTCCGGATCCGGCTCCTCCGGCGGCCCTCCGGATGAAACAGGCGGAGCGGGCCCGCTCGGCCCCCTCGGCGACCCGCAGCAGTTCGCTGATGCATTGCGCCAGTTCGCCGACCTTATGTCCTGGCAGGGCGGCCCGGTGAACTGGGACCTGGCCAAGAACGTCGCACGGCAGGCGGTGGCCGCCGAAGGCGACCCGAGCGTCCTGGACGTCGACCGCCAGAAGATCGTGGACGCGCTCCGGCTCGCGGACCTGTGGCTGGACGAGACCACCAGTTTCTCCACCGGCATCCGCCTCGCCCAGGCCTGGAGCCGGTCGGAATGGGTGGAGGCCACGCTGCCGGTCTGGTCGAAGCTGTGTGACCCGATCGCCGACCGTGCCGTGGACGCGATGGGCGGCATGCTCGCCGACGACCCCTCGGAACTGGGATCTGGCCTGCCCCCGGAACTGGGCGAGGCTTTCAAGGCGCTCAGCGGTGGCCTGCCCGGCCTCGGGGGGATGATGCGCAGCATCGGCGGGATGATGGTGGGCAGCCAGACCGGGGCGGCGGTGGGCGCGCTGGCCCGCGAGGTGGTCAGCTCCACCGATATCGGGCTGCCGCTCGGCCCGGAGGGGACCGCGGCCCTGCTGCCGGCCGGCGTGGCCGCGTTCGGTGACGGCCTGTCGGTGGACCCGGACCAGGTGAGGCTGTATCTCGCGCTGCGGGAGGCGGCGCACCACCGGTTGTTCGCGCACGTGCCGTGGCTGCGGGCGCACCTGCTCAGCGCGGTGGAGGACTACGCCCGGGGCATCACGATGGACGCGGCACAGTTGCGCAACGCCATGCCGCAGATCGACCCGGCGAACCCGGAAGCCATCCAGGAGGCGCTGTCCGGCACAGCGCTGTTCCAGCCGGAGGACACCCCGCAGCAGAAGGCGGCGCTGACCCGGCTGGAGACCGCGCTGGCGCTGGTCGAGGGCTGGGTGGACACGGTCGTCGACGCCGCGGCGCGGGACCGGCTGCCGCAAGCCGGGGCACTGGGCGAGGCGGTCAGGCGCCGCCGGGCCACCGGCGGGCCGGCCGAGCACACATTCGCCACGCTGGTCGGCCTGGAATTGCGGCCGCGCCGGTCGAGGGAAGCCGCCGCGATCTGGCGGGGCCTGACCGAGGCACGCGGCACGGAGGGCCGGGACGCGGTCTGGGCCCACCCCGACCTGCTGCCCACCGCGGAGGACTTCGACGACCCGGATGGCTTCGTCTCGGGCAAGAACGAGCTGGACATGTCCGAGCTGGAGGCCGGGACCGCGGACCCGCCCGGCGCAGACGGCACGCCAGGCGCAGAAGGCAAGTCAGGCACGGAAGACGCCCCGGGCGAGGACGACGGCACGCCGGACAACGGCGCGAAATAAACGTTGTCCACAGGCGGTGGGCAACGGCCGGGCAGCGCAGCGGGCCTTTTTCGCTGTGGCACCCCCGGAATTCACAGGCTTTTCCCACGGGCGTCCACAACAATCACCGGACCGCTCCCCATGTTGTCCACAACGCTGTCCACCGGCCAGGTTGACCCCGGCCACCTGTCCTGCCTAGTGTCGGCCCAGATGAGTCCCCGGGTCGCGGGCCGTAGTCTTTCCGGGGAAGGGGGGCTACCCGCCCGTGGGAACCGCTGGCGCGATCGCCCGGTTCCCCACCCGGGGACTCGGCATATATCGGGCAGAACTCCGCTTAGCCGGCCTCCGGTCGCAAACCACGGGCGGTTACCGGAATGGATGCCCGCTTTTTATGCGCTACGACGCCCGTGCCACTGTCCTACCGCCGCGCGAGCATTCTCCTTATGAGACCAGCGCTGAAACCGGGACTCGCGACCGTATGGCGTAACCGGGACACCGTGCAGATCGGGATCGACCCGCGCCGGGCCATCGCGCTGACCGGCATGCGGGGTGCCGCCGGCCTGCTGCGCCTGCTCGATGGCAGCCGGGACCGGCATCAGGTGCTCGCCGCGGCCGGCGATCTCGGCATGGACGCCGGTACCGCGGACCGGGTGCTCACCCTGCTGGCCGCGGCAGGGGCACTCGATGACTTCCCTGCCGGTGGCGACGGGGCGCTCCCCGCCGGGACGCGGGCCCGGCTCGCGCCCGAGCTGGCCACCACGTCGCTGGCCCACCGGGACGCCGACGGCGGCGCCCGCACCCTGGCCCGGCGCCAGGCCGCCCGGGTGCGGGTGCACGGTGCGAGCCGGGCCAGCTTATGGATCGCCGGGCTGCTGTCCGCCGCGGGAGTGGGACTGGTGCTGTCCACGGGCCCCGCCGTGCCGCGGCCGGGCCCGGCCAAGGCCGCCACTCCCCCGCCGCCCGGCCGGCCCGGCACCGCGACCGGCCCGCGATCCCGGCCGCGCCAACCTCCCGACCTGGTCATCCTGGCCGACAGCCACGGGCGGGAACTCCCGGCCGCGCTGGTCAGGAGGGCGGTGCCGCACCTGGCCACGTCCGCGAGCGAGGCGATCGGCGTGGTGGGCCCGCTCGTGCTGCCCGGCCGCTCGGCCTGCCTGCGCTGCCTCGACCTGGCCCGCGCCGAGCGTGATCCGGCCTGGCCGCTGATCCTCGCCCAGCTGGCCGGCCAGGCGGGCGCGGACCCGCTGGCCTGCGACACCGTGCTGGCGACGATGGTGGCCGCCCAGGCCGCCGCCCAGGCCCTGGCGTTCCTCGACCTGGGCGCGGCGGCGGCCGTCGCGGTGACCAACGGCACGCTGGAACTGGTGCTGCCCGGCTGGCAATGGCGCCGCCGCACCTGGCACCCCCACCCCCGGTGCGGCTGCCAGCACCGGGACTAGCCCGGAGGGCTCACAAACGTCCCTAGGCCCTGAACCGAGTAGACGACTCCCTCATCGCGGAGAGACCTGAGCGCCTTCTGCACGGTCGAGCGGGACAGGCCCGTCTCCTGGACCAAGGCATGCTCACTCGGGATCGGCTGGCGCGGCTGGTACTCGCCGACTGCGATCCGTTCCTTAATCAGGTCGGCCAACTGCCGCCACCTGGGAACATCCGCAGTGAACATCAGGCGAGGGTACCTGACCAGGGGAAACACAACATACCTCTACTTGAGTGCACTCGTGTACACTCATCTCATGAATAACGATCTGGTGAAGCTGCGAGAGGACCATCCTGCATGGAACTTCGGCTCCGTCTGGGCGAGTGCCGCCAGTGGCCCGGACGCCCGCCGGCTATGGGCATCCCGCGACGGTGTGCTCTTGTCTGCCTGGACCGCCGCCGAACTGGACCGCGCAATCAACAGGAAAGAGCAGGTCACCCCGTGAGCCGTCGGGCGCGGCTGAGCGCCCTCACGCTTCCGCCGCCATAGCTCCTCCGCGTGCGAGCCAGCGGCGGACCAGCCTCCGCAGATGCCTCGGGGCACCCCAGCCGTCCAGCGGCGCACAGGAGCCTCAGAGGTATCACCCATGACGGGTGGTGGCACTGGTCTTGCGTGCTGACGGACAATGGATATGTGAGCGATCTCCCCCGACGCGCATTCACGCGCACCGCCAAGCTGGCGACCCTCCCTGTCGGCCTGGCCGGCCGGACCGCGCTGGGGCTCGGAAAGCGCATCGGCGGCCGCCCCGCCGAACTGGTCGCGGCCGAGATCCAGCAGCGGACGGCCGAGCAGATCTTCCGGGTCCTGGGGGAGCTCAAGGGCGGCGCGATGAAGTTCGGCCAGGCGCTGTCCATCTTCGAAGCCGCGCTGCCCCCGGAGCTGGCCGGGCCGTACCGAGCGACGCTGACCAGGCTCCAGGAATCCGCGCCGCCGCTGCCCGCCCGCTCCGTGCACCGGGTGCTGGCCGAGGACCTGGGCCCGGACTGGCGCGACCAGTTCATCGAGTTCGACGACAAGCCGGCCGCCGCGGCGTCGATCGGCCAGGTCCACCGGGCCGTCTGGCAGGACGGCCGCACGGTGGCCGTGAAGATTCAGTATCCGGGCGCCGGCAATGCCCTGCTCAGCGACTTCACCCAGCTCAGCCGGGTGGCCCGGCTGTTCTCCGCGCTGATGCCGGGCCTGGAGGTGCGGCCGCTGCTTGAGGAGCTGCGCGCCCGGATAGCGGAAGAACTCGACTACCAGCTCGAGGCGCAAGCGCAGCAGGCCTTCGCCGACGCCTACGCGGGAGATCCCGACATCTCCGCGCCGCACATCGTGGCGGCCACCGGCCACGTGCTGATCTCGGAGTGGATGGACGGGACCCCGCTGTCGAAGATCATCAGCGACGGCTCACAGGACGAGCGGGACCGGATGGGGCTGCTGTTCGTCCGGTTCCTGTTCTCCGGCCCGGCCCGGGTCGGGATGCTGCACGCCGACCCGCATCCCGGCAACTTCCGCATGCTGCCCGACGGGCGGCTGGGCGTACTGGACTTCGGCGCGGTGGACCGGCTGCCCGGAGGCATGCCGCCGTTCATCGGGCGGCTGGTGCGGATGGTCCACGATGGCTCGGACCTGGCGCCCGCCGAGAAGGAACTGCGCCAGCAGGGCTTCCTCCGCGACAGCGTCAACGTGGACATGGAGGCACTGCGCGCCTTCCTGGCCCCGATGGCGGAGCCGTCCCGCGAGGATCGCTTCAAGTTCAGCCGCGACTGGCTGCGCGGCGAGGCGGCACGGGTCACCGACCCGCGCTCGACCAACCTGAGCCGCCGGCTCAACCTGCCGCCCTCCTACGTCCTGATCCACCGGGTGTCCACGGCCGGCACCGGGGTGCTCTGCCAACTGGAGGCGGAGGGCCCGTTCCGGGCCGAAATGATCAAGTGGCTGCCGGGATACGGGGACACCAACGGGGCGGGCCCGGACAGCGAACCGGACGGTCCGGGCCACGACGAGCGCTTGCCCGACGCCGTCGCACCGCGCGGCTAACGCAGCCGGCGCGCCGGGGACGGAACGGCGTTATCCCCGGGCATAGCGATGGGCCGGACCCGGGATACCGGGACCGGCCCATCATCGAAGTCATCAGTGCTGGCTTGGGGGCCCCCGCTGGCTGCGGCCCCGTTCCTTCGTCACGCGGCCTTGGCTGTACGGTCAGGACGCGACGTCACTGCGGGCTCGCAGGACGCCGGTCTGGGCTGCGACCAGGCGGCGTTCCGCGCGCGCGACCCGGCGGGCCGCCTTCCGGAGCGCGAGGACGCGATACGCCTGCCGCTGTTCGTGTGCCCGTGCCAGGAGGGCTCGGTGATGTTCCGACGCCTGCCGGGTGTGGGCGTACATGGCTTACCTCCCTTCGTGTGCTGGTAGCGGTTCACTTGATAGCCCGTTCTTGCTCGTGCCGGTCTCCCGCCACAGGTCCTGCTGGTGGGCCGGCGCGGTCGTGGCCGGTCGTGGCCGGCCACGACCTCAGGCCGCGACTTCGGTCTTGCGCGGTCGCCCCCGGGGTCGCTTGCGCGGGATGACCTCGCCGCGCAGGAAAAGTTCTCCGCCCCAGACTCCCCACGGCTCACCGCGCGCTACGGCACCGTTGAGGCACGCGATCCTGGTAGGGCACCCTTGGCACAGGGCCTTGGCCGCCTCGACATCGGCTGGGGACTCGGCGAAGAACAGGTCGGGGTCCTCCATGCAGGGCAGGTTGCGGGCAGCGGGCGCCACGGGCACCTGGGTGCCTGGGAGAGCCTGCCCTACCGGCCTGGAGGTCACCGGCGGCGACGCCACCGGCTCCGTCTCTTGCCTCGTCACCCGCAATGCGAGCGCTGCCTCGAACCCCGCCGCCCCCGCGACGGTGGTGCCGGGCCAGTACATGTCCGTTCCCCTCTCGTCCTCGTCGATCTGCTCGTCGTGTGTTCCACTCGGCTGATACGGCGGTCCGGGCATAATTAAGGCCGCGGACCCGGTTGTCGGGTCCGCGGCCTAGGGGGATCGAGGCCGGTCTTTCTAGACCGGATCCCAAGCCCTATGCGGACCCAACTTGGCGCCGTTGATGGCGGCACCGTGGGTCATGAACGGGTAGTTCTTGAGCTGCGTACGCGGTCGCATGACCGCGAGATCGCCGGGCAGGGCGATGCGCTTGGCCATGAGGCCGCTGCCGTCCTGGACGAGCTGAGCCGACGCCTCGCGCCGCGGACAGGTGCCCGCGACGGCATTGGCTGCGCGCGCAGCAGAACTCGCGACGGCGTAGCCATCTGGCGTGATGTTGATCACCGTGGGCACCTCCTTCCACGCATCGATGCGGGCCCACTCATTGGACATGGATGCAGCCTATGAAGTCGCTGGCCAACGAGGCAACTGGTTTTTCGCTACGTTTTTGTCGCGATGGGAATCCCCCGCCTTACCGCCCCGCACGGCGGCGCGCCGGGTGGGGGTCAGGAGGGCTTGGGGGTGCTGCGGATGAGGCCTTCCTGCACCACCGACACCACCAGGCTGCCGTCCTGGAATACCTGACCCCTGGCCAGGCCCCGGGCACCGGCCGCGGACGGGGACTCCTGCGCGTAGAGCAGCCACCGGTCGGCGCGGAACGGGCGGTGGAACCACATCGCGTGGTCCAGGCTCGCCCCGGTGGTGCTGCCGTCCACCCAGGACAGGCCGTGCCGGAGCAGCACCGAGTCCAGCAGCGTCATGTCCGAGGCGTAGGTCATCAGGCAGACGTGCAGCAGTGGGTCGTCAGGCAGTTCGCCGTCCGTGCGCAGCCAGACCAGGTTGCGTTCGGTGCGCAGGGACGGGTCACGTTGCGCCTCGACGGACAGCGGCCCGACGACGCGCAGATCGATCGGGTTGTCCCTGAAGTACTTCGCGGCCTCGGGGCCCCACGCCTTTTCCAGCCGTTCCGGGTGCGTCGGCACGGACTCCGGCGGCGGCGCCTCCGGCATGGCGGCGGAGTGGTCGGGCCCGGGCTCGGGATGATGGAACGACGCGGACAGGGTGAAGATGACCTTGCCATGCTGAATGGCGGACACCCGCCGGGTGGTGAACGACCGCCCGTCCCGGACCCGGTCGACGATGTAAACCAGCGGCACCGACGGGTCGCCGGGGCGGATGAAGTACGCGTGCAGCGAGTGCACCTGCCGGTCAGGCGGCACAGTCCGGCCCGCGGCGACCAGTGCCTGGCCGGCCACCTGCCCGCCGAACACGCGCTGCCGCCGGTCGTCGGGGCTGCGCCCGCGGAAGATGTCCAGTTCGATCTGCTCCAGGTCGAGCAGGTCCAGCAACTTGCCCAGAGTGTCGCTCACGGCTGGTCCGACACAGTCCTCATGCCCGGGACCCTGCTTTCTTCTCGTCCGCGGCGGCGCGCGGCGGCGCTGTCGCGCACAACGCCAATACCGCGGCACCGTACCGGTCCAGCCTGCCAGGCCCGAGACCGGGGATGCGGGCAAGCTCCTGAAGGCTGTCGGGCCGCTGCGCCGCGATGCACCGCAGCGTCTCGTCGCCGAACACCACGTACGCGGGAACCCCGGCGTCCCTGGCGACCCCGCGGCGCCACTCCCGCAGCGCCTCGACCAGCGCGGGATCGGCGTCGGCGAATTGAAAGTGGCCTGCGGCCGGCTTCGCCCGGGCGGTCCTGGCCTCCCGCCGCCCCGGCCGGAGCCCGTCGAGGAACCGGGACGGCGTGCGGTTGCGGCGGCCACCCGGCAGCCGTGCCAGCGGCCAGGACAGCAGGACCTGCTGCCGGGCCCGGGTCACCCCGACATACAGCAGCCGGCGTTCCTCGGCCACCGCCTCCTCGCTGTCCGCGTGCACGATGGGCACGTTGCCCTCGGTCAGCCCGGGCAGGAAGACCACGTCCCATTCCAGCCCCTTGGCCGCATGCAGCGACGCCACCGTCACGCCCTCCACCTGCGGGGCGCGGTCGGCCACGGCCCGGCGGGCCAGCTCGCCGACAACATCGGCGAGGCTCGCGCCGGGGTTTGCCGCGCAATGGTCCTCGGCGAGCTGGGCCAGCGCGGCCAGCGACTCCCAGCGATCCCTGGCGGCGCCACGGCCGGTCGGCGGCTCCCGGGTCAGGCCGATCCCGGCGAGGACATGGCGCACCTCGGAGACCGCATACTCCGCTGGGCCCGATTCTCCCGATTCGTCCGGGGAGCGGGCGCTCTTGGCAGCGGCCCGCAGCAGCCCGGTCGCCTGGCGCACCTCGGCCCGGTCGAAGAACCGCTCGGCGCCGCGCACCTGGCAGGGCACCCCGGCCTCGGCGAACGCCCGCTCGAACCGCTCGGTCTGGGCGTTGACCCGGACCAGGACGGCCATGTCACGCGGCGGCAGCCCTGAGTCCATCCACTGCCGTGCCCGGGCGGCGACCGCCGCCGCCTCCGCGGCCTCGTCGTCGTACTCGGTGAACTCCGCCGGGGGCCCGCTGGCCCGCTGCGCGACCAGGGGCGGGCCGCCGTCACCCGGCCGGCGCTCCGGCCCGGGCGCCCCTCCCCCAGCCCGCGCGGCCCTGCGCCAGCCGGTTGGCGCAGTCGACCACCTCCGGCGTGGACCGGTAGTTCCGCACCAGCTTCACCACGGTGGCATGCGGGTACTCCGCCGCGAAACCCGTCAGGTACCCGGACGTCGCCCCGGTGAACGAGTAGATCGTCTGCCGCGGGTCACCGACGACGCACACGTCGTCCCGGTCACCGGCCCACACGTCAAGCAGCAGCTTCTGCAGCGGGTTGACGTCCTGGAACTCGTCCACCACGAAGTAGCGGTAACGGTCGCGCATCTCGGCGGCGGCCACCGGATGCCCGGCCAGGATCGCCGCGGTGAGCTCGAGCACGGACTCGAAATCGACCAGGTGCCGGTCCCGGCGCAACTTCTCGTACGCCGCGAACACCCGGCCCGCCGCCTCGTGGTCCACCGGCGGGGTCCGGCCGTGACCGGCCGCCGCGGCAGCGTAGTCCTCCGGGCGCACCTGCAGGACCTTGGCCCATTCGACCTCGGTGGCCAGGTCGCGCAGTTCCGGGCCGGTCGCGGGTACCCGCGCCGCCCGGGCCGCCTCGGCCAGCAGGGCCACCTTCGAGTCGAGCACCGCCGGCGGGCGGCCGCCGACCGTCGCCGGCCAGAAGTGGACAAGCTGCCGCAACGCCGCCGAATGGAACGTGCGCGCCGCCACCTGGCCCAGCCCGGAGCCGCCCGGCCCGTCGAGCTGGCGCAGCCGGCCACGCAGTTCGCCCGCTGCCCGGGTGGTGAAGGTGACCGCGAGCACATGACCGGGGTTCACCACGCCGGTCCGGACGGCGTAGGCGACCCGGTGGGCGATCGCCCGGGTCTTGCCGGTCCCGGCTCCGGCGATCACGCACACCGGGCCGCGGGCGGCCAGCGCCACCTCGCGCTGCTCGGGATCGAGCGCGGCGAGCACCGCCTCGGGACCGTCGTCCACCGCGCACCTCCTTCAGCCGCTGACATCCTCGCGCATCCGTCCGACATGCGGGGAAGCGGAAAGCCGGGCGCAGTGTTGCATCAGCGGAACTACTGTGGGGAAGGACAGGAGACGCGGGTGTCACAGCGAGTAACGATGTACACGACGCCGTGGTGCGGCTTCTGCCGCAGGCTCAAGGGCCAGCTCGCGCGGGAGGGAATTGAGGTCGCCGAGATCGACATCGAGCGGGACCCCGCCGCCGCGGACTACGTCATGTCCGTGAACGGCGGGATGCAGACGGTCCCGACCGTCGTGTTCCCCGACGGGACGGCATTGACGAACCCGTCAGCCGCGCAGGTCAGGGAACGTCTCATCGCCTCGCACTAGGACCATGAAAAGCAATACGGCAGACACGGGGGGTCCTGGCCGGCACGCACGTGACCGGAAGTCCAGGACGGCTGCCGCCCAACCGGGCGGCGGCGCAGCCGGGCAGGAGTTGCCCGGATGGCAGGACGAGAGGGCAGGCAGGCACGCCGCCCATGCCCCGGACGGCCATGCCCAGAGCAGCGGCACAGGCCCGGCGCGCAGCGACGGCTCCGCGGCGGAGCAGGCGCCGGTGGCCCGCCGCACCGCGACCGGCTGGCGGGTCGGTGACGAAGAGGTCTCCGACCTGACCAGCGCCATGGTCCTCGCCGACCTGCTGGCCGCCGACCTGCCCACGCAGGCCATGCCGACGGTCAGCAGCCAGGTCGCCAGCCTTGACGGCAGCGCGGAGCCGGATCCCCGCAAGCTTGAGCAGACCGTCGCCCAACTGGAACACGCGCTGACCGCGCGGGTCCGGGTGGAGCAGGCCATCGGGGTGCTGGCCGAACGGCACCGGCTCCGGCCCCGGCAGGCGTTCGAGCTGCTCAGGTCCGTGGCGCGGGCCCGGGGACGGCGGGTTCTCGAAATGGCGACCGAGGTCGTGGACAGCGCCACGAACCCGTTGCTGCGCATTCCCGAGGAGCTCGCCAAGCCGCCGGTGGCTCGCCGCCGCAGCCGCCGGCTGGGCCCGGATCCCGGCTAACTAGGCACCAGGCGACCCCGGACCGTTTCAATGGTCGGCGGGGGCGGGCAGATGGACTAGCCGGTGGTCGGGGGTGAACAGGCGGCGGATGAGGCCCAGGGCGATCACCACGGTGGTGGTGGCGGTGGCAGCAAGCACCAGGAACATCACGACGGCTTGGACCAGGACGGCTTGCAGGGGAGCCGCGCCCGCGAGGATAAGGCCGGTCATCGCCCCGGGCAGGAATACCAGGCCGGTGGCCTTGGTGGTTTCGATCTGCGGGGTCAGCGCAGCGCGCAGCGCCGCATTCACGTACGGGGTGGCGGCCTGCCGGGACGGCTGGCCCAGGGCCAGGCGGGCTTCGACTTCGTCGCGTTTGTCGCGCAGCTCGTCGGTCAGCCGCCGCCCGGCAAGGACGGTTGCGGTCATCGAGTTCCCGACCATCATCCCGGCGATGGGCACCAGGGTGCGGCCGGTGAGTGGGAACACATGCAGGCCGAACAGCACGCCCAGGGTGACTACGGCAGCGGCGGTGAAGGAGGCGAGCGCAAGGGTGAGCACGTGCGGTACCTCTGGGGCGCGGCGGCGGGCGACCGTCGCGGCGTAGCCGAGCATCGCGGCGACCCACATCCACGACCACCAGATGGATCGGCCAGGGCTGATGATCAGGGTGAGCGCGACACCGACCAGCAGCAACTGGATGAGTGCGCGCGCGGCGGCAACCAGGATCTGCCGCTGCAGGCCCAGATGCTGCCACCAGGAAATCCCGGCCGCGACCGCCACCAGAAGCAGTGACACGGCCAGGCCCAGCCAGCTGACGGTGTCGTTCATTGCCTTGCCTCCCCCGCGGGGGCGCCGCTCAGGTGCCCATCGCGCAACTGGTAGATCCGGTCTGCGACCCGGCGGGCCTGAGCGTCGTCGTGGGTGACCCAGATGATGGTGATTCCCCGCTCCGCCAGGTCGCGGGCGGTGCTCTCGAAGACTCGCTTAGGCTGCTCGTCCAGCGCGGAGGTGGGCTCATCCAGGAGCAAAGTCTCTGGCTGGGTGACTAGGGTGCGGGCCAGGCACATGCGTTGCAGCTCACCGCCGGACAAGGTACGCGCCTCTTGGCTGAGCAGGGCCGGCTTCAGGGCCACCCGTTGCAGGGCGGTGCTTAGCTCTTCAGTACCGGCGTCTGGGTGAGCCACCGCGAGGTTGTCCGCGACGCTGCCCGGGAAGGGGGTGGGCCGCTGGAAGACCATGCCCACCCGGCGCCGCAGGACCAGCGGGTCCAGCTCATCCAGCGGCTGGCCGCGGTAACTGACCGTGCCCGCGTCAGGGACCTCCAGCCGGTTGCACAGCCGCAGCAAGGTCGTCTTGCCGGCCCCCGACGGCCCCGAAACCACCGTGATACCCGCCGGGGAATTGCGGCGGTCAGCTCATCTAGAACCCGGCGGGCTGCCCGGACAACGGTCACCCGCGTGAACTCGAACGCCGGCCGCTCATCACGCACTGGCGGCCCCTTCGTGCACTCCCGCGTCGCGTCTACCCGCTGTGAAGCATTCTCTAATACCGGCCATCAGCGGGCTTGCCTGCTGCCTTCTCTTTACCGTGCCGGGTCAGTGTGCGCAGCCAACAGCAGCCACATACTGCTGCGGGGACATCCGGTAAAGCTTGACCGCGTCAGGGTTGCTAAGCACCAGGTCGAACACCCACCGGCGGTGGACATAGAACCAGTAGTCGGTCAGCTGCTGGCCGCCGATCTCGTAGTGCACCAGCCACGTCCCATGCGGGCCACCCGGGCCGACACTCTCGGTCTGAGACAGCGCATGCGGCGCGCCCGGGCAGTCGTGGTGCCGCTGAATGTATCCGGCCCTGGTAATGATCGCCTGGCTGCGCGCGTCCCAGCGCGCGTACACCGGCCCGTAATCGCCGGTGTCGTAGTCGTGGTTGAACGCCGTGGCGACCTTGAGCAGGGCCGGGGCGGTGTGCGGATCAGGGGGCAGCGGCGGCGCCGGATGAGTCATGGTGGTTGCGGAACAGCCCACAGCCAGCCAAGCCGCGGCAACGGCGGTCACCACGTTGAGGACGGCCAGCCGCATTGAGTTCCTTCTCACCGATGTGACGCCAGCTCCGCATGGTAGTCGGCACCGCCTTGCGGCTGTGGATCGGCATGGACCAGCGCAGCGGCCAGGCGTGGTACCGCGTGCAGCAGGCCGTGCTCGGCGCGGACCGCAATCTGGTGTGCCTTGACGACGCTGGCACCTGGGTCGACGATGACTTCGCATTCGGCCCGCAACTGGTGCCCGATCCACCGCAGCCGGACCTGGCCGACGCCCAGCACCCCCGGCGTGGCGCCCAGTGTCTGTTCCACCTCGTCCACCAGTGCCGGGTCGACGGCATCCATCAGCCGCCGGTAGATCTCCCGGGCAGCCTGGCGCAGCACCGCCAGGATCGCCACGGTGATGAGCAGTCCGACGGCTGGGTCGGCCCAGTCCCAGCCCACCGCCACGCCGCCCACGCCTAGCAGTACCGCCAGGGATGTGAACCCGTCGGTGCGGGCATGCAGCCCGTCGGCGACCAGGGCCGCTGAGCCGATCTTGCGGCCGACCCGGATCCGGTACCGGGCGACTAGCTCGTTGCCGGTGAACCCGATCACCGCCGCCACCGCCACCGCGATCAGATGGGACACCGGGCGCGGGTGGGCAAGCCGGGTCACCGCCTCGTAGGCGGCCAGCGCGGACGACGCCGCGATGATCACCACAATTACTACCCCGGCGAGATCCTCAGCCCGGCCGTACCCGTAGGTGTAGCGGCGGCTGGGTGGCCGCCTGCCCACGACGAACGCGACGCCCAGCGGCACCGCGGTCAGCGCGTCAGCGGCATTGTGCAGCGTGTCACCCAGCAGCGCGACCGAACCAGAGATGGCCACCACCGCCGCCTGGGCCAGGGCGGTGGCGGCAAGAACGGCTAGCGAGATCCACAGCGCCCGCATTCCCTGCGCACTGGCCTCCATCGCCGCGTCCACCTTGTCCGCGGCCTCATGCGAATGCGGGCGGAGCACATGCCGGAACCGGTCGATCATTCCCGGCCTGCTGGCATGGCTGTGCCCGTGCCCGTGCTCGTGGACATGACCAGGGCCGGCCGGGCCCGGCTGTACGTCGCTCATGACGCTCAGGATGCGTGAGGAATTGGTTTGCAGCACCTCGACAACAACCACCGCAACGCGGCTGCGAAACGCTCGCAGACCCCATTGCCCGGAGTTGCCTGCACCAGTTGGCCGGCCGCTGCGCCGTCCCCGGGCCGGCACGGGCCAGGCGCGCGTGACGGGACAGGCGGCCCCGGGGAGCGTTCGGCAGCATGAGGACCTCAGCCGCCGCGGGCCCGCACCGGGCCTGGGACCGTGGCCGGCTGCCGCCGTGCCGTGCCGGTCAGCCCTGGGCGGCGAGCACCTGCCGGGCCATCTCCTGCTCGCCGAGGCTGTTGGGGTGGAACGGCACCGCGAGAGAGGTGGGAATGAGGCCCTCGACCCACTTGGTCCCTGGGGCCTGGCACACGTCGTGGCCGATGCTCGCGGTGTAGGTGTCCACGAACGTCGCGTTGTTCGCGGCGGCCTCGGTGGCGAGCATCGAGTTCAGCGCCTTTTCCACGCCGCGCAGGTAGGGCACGTCGCCGAAGGCGATCGGCACCTCAGGCCAGCAGCCGTCGCCGCCGCTGGGCAGGATCACCGGGTACCCGACCAGGAACACCTGCGCGTTCGGCGCGTCGGCGTGGATCCCCCGCAGGTCCGCGGCGACCTTCGGCGCCGCCTTGTTGATCGCCGCCCGGAGCTGGTCGGTGCCGCCCGAGGTGTAGTGGTTCTTGCACGGCGAGCCGAACGGGTTCGTCAGGCTCAGCGTCGTGCAGTGGATGATGATGTCGCTGAAGCCGATGTCGTTGCCGCCGATCTGGAGCGTCACCAGCGTGGTGCTGGCGGACAGGGCGTTGTCCTGCGGCGGGTTGGTGCCCAGCGGCACCGACTGGGAATGGATCATGTCCGCCGTGGTCGCGCCCTGGCAGCTCACGTCGGTGAACGTGGCGGCGCCGGTTCCCGCGGCCACCAGGAACGGGTAGCTGTGCGTGGACCGCAGGCAGCCGCCCGGGGACCCGGTCTCGGCTGGGGACCAGCGGCCCGGCGGTGTAGGAGTCGCCGAGCGCCACGTAGTGAGGCGGGCCAGCCAGCGCCGAGCGGCCCGGACACGCCCGCTCCCGCCGTCCCGGACAGCGCGATGACCAGGAGCGATCCTCCTGCCACGGCGACGAGGCCGCGGGCGGTCCGCGCGGCTAGACGGGCGTGGCGGTGGCGCGAGATCCCATGGCGCATCGCAGACGGCTCCCCTTCCATCCGGTCACTGGCGGTAGTCGAATCATCAGGCCTGCGTAAGCCCCGAGTCAATGGCACGTCAGCCTCCCTGGGCCTGGCCGGTGAGCGTAACACCGGAATGTGTCCAAGTGTAGGTTCTCATCCTTCCTGTCACCCGGCACGCCGCTGAC
>CAWDXD010000046.1:0-86870 GCA_963806145.1 uncultured Actinomycetes bacterium | reverse complement strand
ACCAGTGCGCCGAGATCACCGTTGCGCGAGGCGGCGAGGAAGGCCTGCACGATCTCACGGCGCCGGTTTAGGTCGGTGTCCGGGGCCGTGTCCGCGCCCTGGACCCGGCGGCGCGCGCGGCTGGCCAGCTGGCGGGCCGCGGCCGGGGTGCGCTCCACGATGGGGGCGATCTCCTCGAACGGCATGGCGAACATGTCGTGCAGCACGAACGCCAGCCGCTCCGCCGGGGTCAGCGTGTCCAGCACCACCAGCAGCGCCAGGCCCACCGAGTCGGCCAGCACCGCCTGGTGCTCCGGCCCGGCGCCGTCCGTGCTGGCGGCGATCTCATCGGGCAGCTGGGAGCCGGCCGGATCCTCACGCCTGGTCTTGCGGGCCTGGAGCATGTTCAGCGACACCCGGGCCACCACCGTGGTCAGCCAGCCGCCCAGGTTCTCCACCTGGCTGGAGTCCGAGCGGGACAGCCGCAGCCAGGCTTCCTGTACCGCGTCCTCCGCGTCGGCCGGCGATCCGAGAATCCGGTAGGCCACCGCCCTCAGGTGGGTGCGGTGCGCCTCGAACCGCTCCGCGAGCCAGTCGTGGGTGTCCATCGGTCACATACCTCCGTCACAGGCTGTCATACCAATGACCGGCCAGGCCCGGCCGGTGTGACGGCGACAGGCCGGACGCCCGCGGCAACCGCCGGGCTTCCAGGCAAGGAGAGCCACGTGCAAGCACGACTGAAGAACCCTGCGGCGATCATTCCGGACGCGATGGCGGCCATCCAGGCGCTGAACGCGGCCACCGGGCAGGGCGGCGTGCCGCCGGCCACGCTCGGCCTGGTGCACCTGCGCGCCAGCCAGATCAACGGCTGCAGTTTCTGCTGCGACAGCGGCTCACGCCACGCGAAGGCCTCCGGTGAGACCGACGAGCGGCTGTTTTCCGTGGCGGCCTGGCGGGAGGCGCCGTACTTCACCGACGCCGAGCGGGCCGCGCTGGCGCTGACCGAGTCCGTGACCCGGCTCAGCGACCGGCCGGACCCGGTGCCCGACGAGATCTGGGACGAGGCGGCCCGGCACTACGATGAGCGGGGCCTCGCGGCCCTGATCCTCATGATCGCGACGACCAACGTATTCAACCGCCTCAACGTGGCCACCAGGCAGATGGCCAGGCTCCTGGGGCTGAGCGGGATCCAGTGAACAGGAGGCTGCCACGATGACACCACCCGCCCGCACGGCGCAGCAGCGCAAGGCGGATACGCTGCGCCGGCTCGAGAGCGACGTGGACACGTGGGTGGCCACGGCCGACCCGGCAACCGGGATCCCCTACCTGGTGCCGTTGTCGTTCTTGTGGGACGGCGCCACCGTGCTGATATCCACCCCGGCCGCCAGCCCGACCAGCCGCAACCTGCGCGCCACGGGCAGGGTGCGGCTGGGCATCGGCCCCACCCGTGACCTGGTACTGATCGAGGGGACCGTGCAGGCGGAAACCGCGGCCAGCGAGATCGGCGCGCAGTCCGGCGACGCCTTTGCCGCCAAGACCGGGTTCGACCCGCGCGAGCTGACCGGCTACGCCTACTTCCAGATCCGGCCGCAGCGGCTCCAGGCGTGGCGCGAGGCCAACGAGCTGGCCGGCCGGGACCTCGTCCGCGACGGGGTCTGGGTCACCTCCTGACGCCTGCCCCGCCGCGCGGCCGGCCGCCAGCAGCGGGAGGCTGCTCAGCGCGATCCCCGCGAGGACGGCCGCGCCACCGGCAAGCTGCCCCGCGCGGGCAGGGTTGCCGAAAAACAGCACGCCCGCCACGGCACCGACGAACGGCTCGATGTTGAGGAACGCCCCGGCGACCTCGGCGGGCACCCGGCTCTGCGCGTAGGCGAACAGGGCGAAGGGCAGCAGCGTCCCGCCGGCCGCCAGGGCCGCAGTGGCCGCCACCGGGCCCAGCGCGAGCGGGGCGGCGGGCATGCCCTCGTTGGCCGCCGCGAACGGCAGCACGGCGAGCGCGGCCCCCAGGAACTGCACGGCAGTCGCGGCAATGGGGTCCTGGCCACGGAGCAGCCGGGTCTGCGCCACCGTGAATACGGCGGACACCAGCAGCGACGCGAGCACCAGCGCGTCCCCGGCGGTGCTCGCCCCGCCGCCACGGCCCCCGGCGACCAGGGCGATGCCGGCCAGCGACAGCGCGAAGCCTGCCCAGGCCACCGGCCGCGCCACGGCGCGGTGCCACACCGCCGCGATGATCGCGACTAGCACCGGGACCGTGCCGATCAGCAGCGCGGCATGGGTGACGCTGGTCCGGGTGATGCCGGCGTTCTGCAGCACGACACAAGCGCCGTAACCGGCCGCGCCCGAGGCCAGCAGGGCAGGCCGGAACGCGGCCCGTAGCTGGTGGCGGGCTGCCGGGAGGAGGATCGCGGCGGCCACGGCGAAGCGCACGAAGGTGAGCCAGCCCGGCGGCAGCCAGTGCAGGGCCAGCTTGGACAGCGGCACCGTGGTGCCCCAGAGCAGCCCGGCACCGACCAGTGCGGTAAAGGTCTGGCGGTTCGTGTTCATGCGGCCATGTTGGCTCAGGCATGCGCAGAATTTGGTCAGTGTGCCGCTTTAGCTTCATAATAGGCAGTGAGATGGCTGTTGAGCTTGATGAAATTGACGTAAGGCTGCTCACTGCGTTGCAGGCCGACGCGGACCGCACGAACGTGGAGCTGGCCCGCCTGGTCGGGCTGTCCCCAGCGGCCACACTGCACCGGGTCCGCTGGCTGAAGGAGTCGGGCGTCATCCGGATCGTCAGTGCCCAGCTCGACCCCGCTGCGGCCGGCTTCCCGCTGCAGGTGTACGTGACGGCCACGCTTCAGCCGGCAGGATCCGCGGTCCACCCGCGCCTTCGAGGACCACATCCGCGCGGTGCCGCAGATCATCGCCGCGGACAACGTGGCCGGCGAGATGGACTACGTGATCACCGCGGTGGCCCGCGACGTTGCGGACCTGCAGGAGGTGCTGGCCGGCCTGTCCACCCGCGGCGGCCAGCGGCTGGTGACCTACCTGCGGCTGGCCGAGGTCAAGCCGCCGTCCCGGCTGCCGCTGGCCGCCACGATCCCGGCCCCTGACCAGCCCCCACGCCGCCGCCGCCGGCCGCGCTAGGCAGGGCGTGAATGTGACAGCGAGGCCCTTCTACGGGCACCAACTCCACATTCACGGCACCGGCGGGCTTACGACGGGGCCCTCGCCGGGCGCCGTGGCGGGCACCGGCTCGGCGGCTGACGGCGGGGCAGCCCCGGTGCCGCCCGGCAGGCGGCCGGTGACCGCGAGCGCGGTCACGCCCGCCAGCGCCGCGGCGGCGAACGCGGCCGTGATCCCCAGGCGAAGGTCGCCGCCCGCGCTGGCCGCTACCGCGGCGCCGCCGACGCCGATGCCGAGGGCGGTGCCGAGCACGTCGGCCAGGTTCAGCGACGCGGAAATCCGCCCCTCCTGGCCGGGCGGCGCCTTGCGCAGCATCATCAGCGAGATCGGCGCGTAGGCCAGGCCCATGCCCAGGCCCGCGACGGTCCACGCGGCCAGGGCGGACCAGGCCGGGACGGCAGGCTGCAGCGCCGCGAACATCCCGGCGATGCCGGCCAGGGTGATCACCAGGCCGGCCCGGATCAGGCGGCGGCCCTCCCAGGTGTCGCTGAACCTCGCCTGCACCCAGGCGCCCGCGGTCCAGGACAGCGTGGCGCCGGTAACGGCGATGCCCGCGTACACCGGGGTGTGGTGGCGGACCGCGGTGACCGCCAGGGTCACGTACGCGTCGGCACCGAAGAACGTGAACGTGAGCAGCCCCCGGGTGAGGATGACCGCGGGCAGCCCGGGACGTGCGGTCAGCGTGCCCGGCGGCACCAGCCGGCGCAGGGCTGGCAGCCCGGCCACCGCGCCCGCGAGGATCAGCGCGCACCCGGCCAGCACGTCACCCGAACCGGCCGCGAGGGTGAGCCCGGCCAGCAGCAGCGTGGCCCCGCCGGCGGTGCGCAGCGCGTCGATCAGCCCGGGCTTGCCGGTGCTGGCAGAGGCCGGCGCGCCAAGGCGGACCAGCGCGGGCACGGCGATCGACCCGGCCACGGCCACTACCGGCAGCAGGCCAAGGAACACCCACCGCCAGCCGAACGCGTGCGCCACCTCCGCGGCCACTACCGGCCCGGCCAGCCCGGGCACGACCCAGGCGGTGGACAGCACCGCCATCATCCGGGGCCGGAGCGAGCTTGGCAGGTACCGGCCGATCGTGGCGTAGGCCACTGAGGGGATCGCGCCTGCCCCCATGCCCTGCAGCACCCGGCCCGCGACCAGCGCCCCCATGGTGGGGGCCAGGCCCGCGATGGCCAGCCCGGCGCCGAAGAAAACCAGGCCGGCCACGAATGGCAGCGCGGGCCCGCGCCGGTCCGCCTCCCGGCCGGCCAGCACGATGCCGATCACGCTGCCCAGCATGAACCCGCTGAACACCCACCCGTACAGGCGCAGCCCGCCCAGCTCGTGGGCGGCCACCGGCATCACCGTCACCACCGCCAGCGCCTCCGACGCGACGAAGGTGATCGTGAGGACCAGGCCCGCGGTCAGTGCCCGCCGCTGCGGCGCCCACAGCCCGTCCGCCCGGCCCTCGCTCATCCGCCCGCGCCTCCTCCCGGCCCCGTTGCCCCTTCGAGGGTACGAGAGCCGGCGGCCGGGGACCGGAGCCGGCCAGCGCGGCCGCAGCCAGGGACCTGGCCGAAGCGGTGTCAGCCTGGCCCGGCGCCGTTCAGCCGGGCGTGCGCCTTGTGGTTGCGCTTGTAGAGCCCCACGAACTCGTCGTAGTGCATGCGGTACAGCCCGGCGGTGCGCGGGTCCGGCCGGTAGCTGGCGGTCACGCTGACCCGGTCGGGGACCTCATCGAAGGTGAGCTCGCCGAGTGCCACCGCGGCGAGCATCCCCACGCCCCGGGCCCCGGCGTTGACCGGGTCGGCGACCTGCTCGATCTCCCGGCCGAGCACGTCGGCGAAGATCTGGCACCACACGGCGGAGCGCGCGCCGCCGCCGATGAACCGGATCGGCTCCAGCCGCCGCTTGGTGAACCGCTCCACCGCGCTGAGCAGCCACCTGGTGTTCAGCGCGACCCCCTCGAACACGGCGCGGACCAGATCGTCACGCGTCGTCGACAGGGACAGGTTGTGGAACCCGCCGCGCAGCAGGTGATCCTCCACCGGGGTCCGCTCGCCGTACAGCCAGGGGGTGAAGATCACCCCGCCGCTGCCGGCGGGAACGCTCGCGGCCATCCGGTCGAACGCGCGGTAGGCGCCCGGCGGCGGGTCCCCCTCGAACAGCACCCGGTCGCGCAGGAACGTCAGCGCCGCCCCGGCGGTCTCCTGCTCGTCGGCGACGAAGTAGCGGCCGGGTATCGCCGACGGCAGCGAGGCGATGTTCCGCAGCATGTCGGTGCGCTTGAACGGGACATGGCAGGTCAGCCAGGAGGACGTGCCGACGTACAGGTGGGCCTGGAAGTCCCGGGTGGCGCCGGACCCGATCGCCGCCGAATGCAGGTCGGGCGTGCCGGTGACCACCGGCAGGCCGGCCGGGACGCCGAGTGCCGCGGCCGGCCCGGGCAGCAGCGGCCCGAGGACGTCGGTCGCGGCCCGCAGCTGCGGCAGTTTCTCCTGCGGCACCCCGGCCCGCTGCAGCAGTGCCTGGTCGTAGTGGATCCGGGCCGGGTCCCGGTTATCGGTGACCCAGTGCAGCGCGATCGAGTCGAAGGACGCGGCCGCCTGGCCGGTGAGGCACAGGTTCAGCCAGTCCTTCGGCTCCAGGAACACGCTGGCGGCACGGTAGGACTCCGGCTCGGCATGCTTGAGCCACAGGATGTGCGCGAGCGAGTCCTTGCCGCTGTGCGAGGGGATGCCGCCGGTCTTCCTGATCCAGCGGGCCAGCTTGTCCGGGCCGTAGCCCTGGACCCGCACCGGGCCGCCGGTGATGCGCCGGGCGTAGGGCGCGCCCCGGGAGTCCATCCAGATGATCGCGTTGCGGACCGGGCGGCCGGCGGAGTCCACCGGCACGGTTCCCGACCACTGCGCGGTGCAGCAGACCGCCGCGACATCCCCCGGCGGAACCACGCCGCGGGCCATCAGCCGGGAGGACACCTGCGTGATCAGGTCCCACCAGCCCTCCGCGTCCTGCTCCGCGCCGCCGCCCGGCAGCAGTTCGGCCTGGTGCGCCTCCTCCTCGGAGGCCGTCACGGCGCCGGTCATCGAGACCAGCGCCACCTTCAGCGCCGAGGTGCCCAGGTCGATCGCCAGGACGTGGCGCGCCACCTCATACCTCGAAGGTGATGTCGAGGTAGGCGGCGAGCATCGCGTGCACCAGTTCCGCGGGAAGCGAGGCGGCCATGCCGTACACCGGCGCCATCCCGGTGCTGACCCCGGGGTTCGCGCGGGCCTGTTCGACCGACTCCCGCAGGTCGGCGAGGAACCGGTCGGCCACCCCGGGCAGCGTGTGCCGCAGCGTGATCGCGATGTGCACCGCAGGTGGCAGCTGCAGCCCGTTCAGGCTCCACCCCCGGCCGGACATGTTCTCCAGTACCTGGAACACGTCCGCGCCTTCCTCAGTGGCGAACGCGATGACCCACAGCGGGTCGCCGAGCACCCGGACGCCCGGGATGGCCGCGATGCCGTCGCGCACCTTCGCGCCGGTCTCCAGGATGCGGCGGGCCGCCTCGGTGTAGCCACGCGCGCCGACGGAGACCATCGCCGCCCAGCACGTGGCGGACAGCGCACCCGGCCGGCTCCCGGCGAACGTGGGCGACAAGTACAGGCCGCCGGGCCAGTCGGTGGTCGTGTAGTACTGGAACTGCCGCAGTTCCTTCCCCCGGTACAGGACGACCGATGAGCCCTTCGCCGCGTAGCCGTACTTGTGCGTGTCGGCGGACATCGACGTCACCCCGGGCAGCCGGAAGTCGAACGACGGCACCGGGTAGCCGAGCTTCTCGGCCCAGGGCACGATGAACCCGCCGAGGCAGGCATCCACGTGGCAGCCGGTGCCTCGCCCGGCCGCCAGCGCGGCGATCTCCGGTATCGGGTCGATGATCCCGTGCGGGAACGTCGGCGCCGACCCCACCACGACCGCGGTCCGCTCGGTGATGGCATCGGCCATCGCGGTCAGGTCGGCCTTGAAGCCCGCGTCCACCGGAACCCGGACCAGGGTCATGTCGAAATACCTGGCGGCCTTGTCGAACGCCGCGTGGGCGGTCACCGGCGCGACGATCTCCGGCTCGGCGATGCCGCGGCGCGCCCGGGCGAAGTCCCGGTAGGTCTTCATGGCCAGCAGGATGCTCTCGGTCCCGCCGGAGGAGACCGTGCCGGCCACCGGGGCGGCGGGGTCGGCGTGCCGTGCCCCGAGCATGTCCGCGGTCATCGCGACGATCTCCGCCTCGAACTTCGTGGCGCTCGGCCACAGGTCGGGGTGCAGCGGGTTGCTCTGCGACTGGGCCGCGTACACCCCGTTGAGGAAGGCGACGTGCTCCGGGTCGCCGTGGTAGACGGCACCGGAGGCGAACCCGTTCCGCCAGCGTGACTCCTCGGCCGCGGCGAGCCGCTCGACCAGCCCGGTCACCTCGGCCCGGGGCACGCCGTCCTCCGGCAGCCGCGGGAACGATGGCAGCTCGCCGCGGTACGGCTTCAACTGCCGCTCCAGGGCGGCCACCAGTTCGTCTGCCTCCATCGTCAGCGCCTCCTTCAGCCGGTGCCGTCCTCGCCCATCCCGCCGGAGACCCGGGCGGGCAGCCTGGTGGACAGCACCAGCCCGGCCAGCCCGGCCACCGACAAGGCGCCGAGGGACAGATACGGATTGCCGATCACTCCCTGGACGACCAGCACCAGGACCACGCCGCCGAGGTTCCCGGCGAGCAGCAGGAAGCCCACCGCGGCGCCAGCCCGCTCCGGGCCGGTGTGCAGCTCGGACCAGTCGAGCACCACCGGGAGGGCGGCCAGCAGCACGAACCCCTCCACGAACAGGGCCACGGCGACGAAGCCCACCGGATGCAGCACCGCGATCACCGCGAACGACACGATCGTGACGCCCACGGTGACCTGCAGCAGCGCCCGCCGGCGGTCCCGCCTGGCCACCGCCTGCGGCACCACCGCCGCGCCCAGGATTCCGGCCACGGTCATGATCGCGATCAGGTACCCGGCGGCACCGCCCCGGCCGAAGTGGCCGAGGATCGTATCGAGCCAGGTCGCGACCGCGTTGAACACGCCTATCCCGACGAAAAGCAGCCCGGCCAGCACCCACATGAACCGGTCGCCCCACAGCCAGCGCAGTGACACCGCCACCGACGTATCACCGCCGAACGCCGCCGGGGTGCGGACCGCCACCAGCACCCAGGCCGCCGCGACGACTGCCACGGCGGCCTGCACGGTCAGCAGCAGCCGCAGCCCGCCCGCGTCGAACAGCGGGCCGCCGCCGAGCACGGCCGCGAGGATGCCCAGGTAAAGCGACACGCTGCCCGCCGAGATTGCCGCGGTCCGCTGCGGCGCGGGAAAGTAGCGCGCGGCGACCTTGGTGATCGAGTTCAGCACGAGCGGCTGGCCGCTGGCCACCACGAACTGCCCGGCAAGCGCCCACCCGTACGACGTGGGACCGGCCAGGCGCAGCAGGCCGCCGCCGGCGGTGAGGATCGCACCGGCCGACAGCGCCCGTTCGAACTGGGCGTCCAGCCAGCGGCCGCTGGGCAGCGCGAGCACGACGTACATCAGCGGGAAGATGGCGGCCAGGTCCCCGGCCGCACCCGCCGAGACGCCCATCACCTGGTGCGTCTGGGTGGTGATCGGCGCGTAGGTCAGCCACAGCAACTGGGTGCTGGCGGCCAGCATGCCGTACCCGGCCAGGATCGCCCACCGGTTCATCCGTGCCAATGTGACGGTTCGAGTGGCCACCGCCGCTCCGCTCTGCTGTGCCGCCTGGGCATCCCCGGTGTTGGAGCCATCTTGGCCTGGCCGGGCCCAGGTGCGCTAACTTTGCCGCGGTGACGGTCGTCCGCAAGCTGGCGGTGCTCGGCGCCGGGACGGCCAGGGCCGGGCCCGGGCCGGCCGCGCCGTGGCCTGCCCGCAGGATGTTCCCGCTGATCGCCACGGTCGCGCTTGTGGTCATCGGGATGCTCTCGACGACCTGGTGGGGCCCGGCCATGGACGGTAAGACCGCCTGGGCGCTGCCCGACGACCTGTGGGGCACGCTGGCCGCCGCCGGCCGGCTACTGCACCTGCACCTGGGCGGCCTGTACACCCAGCCCACCGGGCTGATAACGCTGCCCGGCGCGGCGGTCATCCTGGTCCCGGTGGCCGCGGTCGCCGACGCGGCGGGGATCCCGCTGGCCATTCAGAGCGCGCACAACCCGCAGCCGGCGGTGTGGCTGCTCGCCGGGCCTTACGAGATCGCCCTGTCGGCCGTGACCCTGTTCGCCGCCGACGCGATCGCCGAGCACCTGGGCACGCCCTGGTTCCGGCGGGCCGCGCTCACCCTCGCGGAGGTGGCCACCTTGTGGAGCGTCTCGGTGCGCTGGGGCCATCCCGAGGACGCCCTGGCGGTGGGACTGTTCCTGTACGCCATCCTGGCGCTGGCCCGGGACCGGCCGTCCCGGTCCGCGTGGCTGACCGGGGCGGCCATCGTCATCCAGCCACTGGTGCTGCTCGCGCTGCCGGTCGTGGCGATGACCATGCCGCCGCGCCGGCTGCCGGGCTTCCTGGCCAGGGCGGCCGCCCCCGCCGCGGTGGCACTGGCCGCCGCGGCCGCGGCCAACTGGGACGCCACCTACGCCGCGGTCACCAGCCAGCCCAATTTCCCGTCGATCAACCACCCCACCCCGTGGGCGGCACTGTCCCCGCGCATGGCCGACGGGGTGATCGCGGCCGGGCCCGCGCGGATCGTGGCGATCCTGGTGGCCTGCTGCTGTGCGGTGGTGGCCGGGCGCCGCTGGCGCGCGGCCCGCGGCGCCGAGTGGGACGGCGGAACGCTGCGCGACGTGCTCTGGTGGGCCGCGTTCGCGCTGGCGCTGCGCTGCGCGTTCGAGCCGGTGGTGGTGGCCTACTACCTGTGGCCCGCGCTGGCGGTGGCACTCATCGTGGCCAGCGAATCCTGGTCCCGCCTGATCCCGGCGGGCATCGTCGCGACCGTGCTCACGTTCGTCTCCCAGGCCTCCTGGCACGGCGTCTGGGTCTGGTGGGTGCCGATGATGGCACTGCTGGCGCTCACGCTCCTGTTCGCCCGCTGGGGTACTTTGATGACGGTAGGGGTGATGAGGGCGAGAGAGCGGGAGATGCCGGATGAATGGAGCGCTGAGCGCGGGGGACCTGGAACTGCTCCGTAAGGATTTCTCCGCGAATCCGGCGTACCGGCTGGCACAGAACGCGGTGACCCAGGTCGCCGTGGATGACGTGGCCATCAACCGGGAGATCATCAACAGCACCGACCACTTCATGTCCACGCTGCTGGACGACTGGAAGGTGACCAACCAGGAGCGCAGCGGCCGGTGCTGGCTGTTCGCCGGGCTCAACCTGCTGCGCGTGGGCGCCATGAAGAAGATGGGCCTCAAGGAGTTCGAGTTCTCCCAGAACTACGCCATGTTCTGGGACAAGATCGAGCGGGCCAACTACTACCTCGAGGCGATCATCGAGACGGCCGGCTGCGACCTGGGCGACCGGGTCGTGGGCCATCTGCTCGACTCACCGGCCGAGGACGGCGGCCAGTGGAACATGTTCGTGGCCATCGTCGCCAAGCACGGCCTGGTGCCCAAGGCGTTCATGCCGGAGACCCACAGTTCCCGTGACACCGGCCCGATGAACTCGGCGCTGCGCAACCTGCTGCGGCAGGGAGCCAGGTCGGTGCGCGCGGCGTTCGCCGCCGGCGGCATCGAGGCGGCACGGGCCGCCAAGGCCGAGGTGCTCCGGGCGGTCCACCGGGTGCTGTGCATCCACCTCGGCACGCCGCCGGAGCGTTTCGACTGGCAGTGGACCGACAAGGACCGCGAGTTCCACAGGGACGGGGTGCTCACCCCGCGGGAGTTCGCGGAGCGCTACGTGGACCTGCCGCTTGACGAGTACGTGTGCCTGGTGCACGACCCGCGCCCGTCCAGCCCGGAGGGCCGGACGTTCACCGTGCAGTACCTCGGCAACGTGCTCGGCGCACCGCCGGTCACCTATCTCAACGTCGCCATGCCGGTGATCAAGGACATCGCCGCCCGGGCGCTGCAGGGCGGCGAGCCGGTCTGGTTCGGCTGCGACGTCGGCCCGATGATGAGCACCGAGTACGGGATCTGGGATGCCAGCCTGTACGACTACGCCGGGGTGTACGACACCGCCTTCACCCTCGGCAAGGCCGACCGGTTGCTGTACCACGAGACCCAGATGACCCACGCCATGCTGTTCACCGGCGTGGACATCCTCGACGGCGCCACCCGCAAGTGGCGGGTGGAGAACAGCTGGGGGCCGGACAAGGGCAAGGACGGCTTCTACACGATGAACGACTCGTGGTTCGACGAGTACGTGTTCGAGATCGCGGCGCGCCGATCCGCGCTCTCCGCGGACCTCCAGGCCGCGCTGGACACCGCGCCGATCGTGCTGCCGGCCTGGGACCCGATGGGGGCGCTCGCGCGGTAGGTCACCGGGCAGTGAAAAGCCGGTGAGCGGCCGGTAAGGCTTTATCCGCATCCAGTGCGGCCCCGCGGGCACGGCAGCAGACTGGCAGCAGCCCCGCGACCGCCCGGAGGTTTCCATGCGGATCAGGCTGCTCGCCCTGGCGACGGCGCTGCCCCTGCTGGCCGGGGCACCGGCCGCGGTGGCTGCGGCCACCGGCGCCCGCCCCGTCGCCCCCGCGGCGGCCAGCAGGCCCTGCGGCACGCTGACCTCACCACCGGCCTACAAGCACGTGATCTGGCTGTGGCTGGAGAACCACAGTTACGACACGATCATCGGCTCGCCCCAGGCGCCCTACCTGAACTCGCTGGCCACCGAATGCGGGCTGGCCACCAACTACCACAACATCACCCACAAGAGCCTGCCGAACTACGTCGGCGCCACCTCGGGGCTCGGGTACTCGGCGCTGGCGAAGTTCACCGGCGACTGCAGCCCGCTCCCCGGCTGCGTGACGTCCGCGCCCAGCATCTTCGGCCAGGGCGAGACGTGGAAGGCCTACCAGGAGTCGATGCCGTCGAACTGCGACACGAAGAACTCCGGTGAGTACGCGGTGCACCACAACCCGCCGCCGTACTTCACCACGCTGGCCGGCTGCGCCACGTCCGACGTGCCCTACACCCGGCTGGCGCACGACCTGGCGGCCGGCACGCTGCCAGCGTTCTCCTTCATCACCCCGAACCTGCTCGACGACATGCACACCGGCACGGTCGCCGAAGGCGACAAGTGGCTGGCCGCCAACCTGCCGGCGATCCTGAACAGCCACGAGTACACCGACGGTTCCACGGCCGTGTTCATCACCTGGGACGAAGGCCACCACGGCACCGTGGGCGAGAAGTGCGCCACGAACAAGACCGACGAGAGCTGCCACATCGCCACGATCGTGATCAGCCCGAGTACCAAGCCGGGCACCAGGTCGGCGACGTTGTTCAACCACTACTCACTGCTGCGCACGGCCGAGCAACTGCTCGGGCTGCCGTTGCTTGAGAAGGCGGCCAGCTACCCCAGCATGGCGGCGGCGTTCCACCTGTGAGGGACCAGGGCACCACGAGGCGTCGTAGCGCCTGAAAATGCGTTGCCTCACGGGGCGCCGCATGCTGTACTGCCTCCGGCAACCTCGGCCGACCCTGGGAGAGCAGCATGCGTGCAGCGTTCATGTCCATCCGGAAAGGAATCCACGCCCATGCGTAAGGACATGACGCTTTGTGAGAACGCTGAACTTGGGGATTCTGGCCCATGTTGACGCCGGCAAGACCAGCCTGACCGAGCGGCTGCTGCATTCCGCCGGTGTCATCGACGAGATCGGCAGCGTCGATGCGGGCAGCACCCAGACCGATTCGCTGGCGCTGGAGCGGCAGCGCGGCATCACGATCAAGTCCGCCGTGGTGTCGTTCGTCGTCGGCGACGTCACGGTCAACCTGATCGACACGCCGGGCCACCCGGATTTCATCGCCGAGGTGGAGCGGGTGCTCGGCGTCCTGGACGGCACCGTACTCGTCATCTCCGCTGTCGAGGGCGTCCAGGCGCAGACCCGGGTGCTGATGCGGGCACTGCGGCGGCTGCGGATTCCCACGATCATCTTCGTGAACAAGACCGACCGGGCGGGCGCGCACACCGGGCAGGTGCTGGCGGGCATCGCCGAGCGGCTGGCCCCGTCGATCGTGGCGATGGGCTCGGTGACCGGGCTGGGCACGCCGCGATGCGCGTTCCGCCCCTACGGCCCGGGCGACGCCGCGTTCACCGCGCGGCTGGCCGAGGTGCTGGCCGAGCACGACGAGGCGCTGCTGGCCGACTACGTGCGCGACGAGACCGGGCTGTCGTACCGGCGGCTGAGCCGGGCGCTGGGCGCCCAGGCCAGGCAGGGCCTGGTGCACCCGGTGTTCTTCGGCTCGGCGATCACCGGGGCCGGGGTCGCGGAGCTGACCGCCGGGCTCACCAGGTTCCTGCCTGCCACCCACGGCGACGCGGCGGGCCCGGCCTCCGGCACGGTGTTCAAGGTGGAGCGCGGCCCGGCGGGGGAGAAGATCGCGTACGTGCGGATGTTCTCCGGCGCGCTGCACGTGCGGGACCGGCTGCCGCCCCTGGCCGACCAGAAGATCACCGCGATCAGCGTGTTCGAGCGCGGCCCGGCGGTCCCGCGCGAGCAGGTCCGCGCCGGGCAGATCGGCAAGCTCTGGGGGCTGCGCGACATCCAGATCGGCGACACGCTCGGCGTGCCGCCCGCGGGGCGCCCGCGGCACCGGTTCGCCCCGCCCACGCTGGAAACCGTGGTGACGCCCCGGCGCCCCGCCGACAAGGGCGCGCTGCACACCGCGCTCACCCAGCTCGCCGAGCAGGATCCGCTGATCGGCCTGCGCCACGACGACGTCCGCGGCGAACTGCTGCTCTCGCTCTACGGCGAGGTGCAGAAGGAGGTCATCCAGGCCACGCTGGCCAGCGAGTACGGCGTTGAGGCGGGTTTCAGTGCCTCCACGACGATCTGCATCGAGCGGCCCGCGGGGACCGGCGCGGCGTTCGAGATCATCGATACGCCGCCGAACCCGTTCCTGGCCACGGTCGGGCTGCGGATCGAACCGGCGCCGGTGGACTCCGGGGTCCGGTTCCGGCTGGAGGTCGAGCTGGGGTCGATGCCGTTCGCGTTCTTCAAGGCGGTCGAGGAGACCGTGGCCGTGGCGCTGCGGCAGGGGGTGCACGGCTGGCAGGTGACCGACTGCGTGGTCACCATGACGCATTCCGGCTACTGGCCGCGGCAGAGCCACGCCCACGCCCACTTCGACAAGAGCATGTCGAGCACGGCCGGCGACTTCCGCAACCTGACGCCGCTGGTCCTGATGGACGCGCTGAAGCAGGCCGGCACCGGTGTGTACGAGCCGGTGCACCGCTTCCACCTGGAGATCCCGGCCGACACCTACGGGCCGGTGCTGCCGGCGCTGGCCCGGCTGCGCGCGGTTCCCGGCGCCCCGGTCATGCGCGGCTCACTGTGCCTGCTGGACGGGGAGATTCCCGCGGCCCAGGTGCGTGCGCTGGAGGAGCAGCTGCCGGCGCTGACCCGGGGCGAGGGCGTGCTGGAGGCCAGGTTCGGCCACTACCGGCCGGTCCGCGGAGACGTCCCGGAGCGGCCGCGGACCGACCACAACCCGCTCAACCGCGAGGAATACCTGCTGCGGGTGGCGCGGCGGGTTGCCGCCCGCTGAGCCTGCGGCCACGCGTCGCCGGCGCCGGGCTCCCGCCCGGGCATCCTGGAACCGGAGCGGGAATCGGCACGGCACCGGACGCGGTTGACCATGGTCGATGGAGCCGGCACTGCAGGCGGACGGCACCGGTGGCCGGGGCGGCAGCCCCGCCCCGGAGCTGTCCGTGCATGGGACCGGTCCGGCCGCGGTCACCATCGCAGGTCTCACCGCGGGCGGCTGCGCCCTGCTGGTTTTCGTGTCCGAGCACTGCCCCACCTCGGCGCTGGCGCTGCGCCGCCTCGGTCCGCTGTGCGAGGCCTGGGCGCGGGCCGGGCTGACCGCGGTCGCCATCTTCGAAGACCCGCTGGACGTGGCGATCCGGACGGCCCGCCGCCTCGGCTGGACCGGCCAGGTGGCCGCCCAGGAGCCGCCGTATCCGGCGTCCCGCGCCTACGAGCTGGCCACCGTGCCGACGACTGTCCTCGTCGGCCGGGACGGACTGGTCGCCGGCACCGTGACCGGCTGGGATCAGCGGGCCATCGCTGGCCTGCTCGCCGAGGCGGGCGGGCGGCTCGGTGCCGGGCTGGCGGTGCCGCCCGAGGCCGAGCCGCGGACCAAGCCGGGCTGTTCTTCCAAGGCCGCCATCGACCCGGACCTGGCGGCGGCGATGTCCGGCCAGGACGGCGCCGACGAGCTGGAGGAGATGTTCGAGCGCGGCTGGACCGACGGCCTGCCGGTGATCCCGCCCACCGCGGAGCGGGTCGAGGCGATGCTCGGCGGGCGGGACGGGGACGAGTCCCTCGGCCCGGTCCCGCCCGCGATGGGCGAAGCCACGCTGGCGCGGGTGGCCGCCTGCGCCGTGCTGGCCGGCTGCCGCCCGGAGTACTTCCCGGTGGTGGCCGCGGCCGCCCGGGCCGTGCTCGACCCCGCGTTCAACCTGCACGGCCAGGCGGTGACCACCCAGCCGGCCGGGCAGTTCGTGGTGGTCAACGGCCCGGTGCGCGAGGCCATCGGCCTGAACAGCGGCATGGGCGCGCTCGGCCCGGGCTTCCGGGCCAACCTCACCATCGGCCGGGCGCTGCGGCTGCTCGTCTGCCTGACCGGCGGGGCGATGCCCGGGGCGATGGACCGGTCCACCCTGGGGCACATGGGCAAGCTCGGCTTCTGCATCGCGGAGGACGAGGAGGGCAGCCCGTGGGAGCCGCTGCACGTGGAGCGCGGTTTCGCGGCCGGCCAGTCGGTGGTCACGGTCATCGGCAGCGATGCGCCGCTGTCCATCTCCGACCACCGCAGCCGCACCCCCGAGGATCTCGGCTACATACTCGCCTGGGCGGCGGCCAGCGCCTGGAGCACGAACTGGTGGCCGCTGGCCGAGCCGTCGGTGTTCGTGATCTGCCCGGAGCACGCGCAGATGTTCCGCGACGCCGGCTGGACCAAGCAGCGGCTCCGGCAATTCATGTTCGAGGCGGTACGCAAGCCGGCCAGGCTGTTGCGCCGCGGCGAGACGACCCCCGTGGTGCATGCCGCCGACCCCGGTGCGCTGGTGCCCAAGTGGGAGTCGCCCGACGCCATCGTCCTGCTCGTGGCCGGTGGTGAGGCCGGGCGTTACTCTGCTGTCCTCGGCCCGTGTACCGGCATGGGATCCCAGATCGTCTCCCGGGAGGTGGAATCGCGTGGCCGCTGACTACGTGAGCCCGTTCGACGAGCGGGTCAGGGCGGCGGAGCCGCTCGCGCCGCGCCCGGCCAGCGTGGCCGGGTGCCGCGTGGTCCTGCTCGACATCAGGAAGAACCGCGGCGCGGAGTTCCTCGACCGGGTGGAGACGCTGCTGGCCGCCGCGGGCGCGGCGACCGCGCGGGTGACCAAGGAGATCTTCTCCAAGCCCGCGGCGCTGAGCCTGATCGACGAGATCGCCAGCGGGGGCGGGCTGGTCGTGGAGGCCCTCGCCGATTGAGGCTCGTGTACGTCGTGCAGTTTGTGCGACCTCGTTCACCTGGAGCGCCGGGGAATCCCTGCCGTCGGCATCGTCACGGCGCCGTTCGCCGACGAAGCCGTGGCCCAGGCACGCCTGCTCGGCATGCCCGGCGCCCGCGTGGCCTACATCCCGCACCCGGTCCAGTTGCTCTCCGCCGATGAGCTGGCCGGGCGGGCCGACGCGGTGTTCCCCGACGTGCTCGCCGCGCTGACCGCCGGGCCGGTGCCCGGGTGAGACACCCACGGCCAGTGACACGCCTCGCCGGGCGCCGGCGCGGGAGGCAATGAGATGAGCGGCCTTGATGTCACCGTCCGCGGCATCACGCTGCCGCCCGAGGAGCTGTCCTGGCGGTTCTCCCGGTCTGCGGGGCCCGGCGGCCAGTCGGTGAACACCACCGACAGCCGGGTCGAGCTGTCCTTCGACCTGGAGGGTTCCGCCACGCTGCCGCCGGTCTACCGTGACCGTGCGCTCCGGGCCCTTGCTGGCCGGCTGGCCGACGGAGTCCTCACCGTGACCGCGTCCGAGACCAGATCCCAGTTGCGTAACCGTGAGGCCGCGGCGGAACGGATGTCCGCGCTACTCACCGAGGCGACCGCCGCGCCGCCGCGGCCGCGGCGCCCCACCAGGCCCAGCCGTGCGGCCAAAGAGCGCAGGCTGGCGGCCAAACGGCACACCGCCGAGCGCAAGCGCCAGCGCCGGAACCGCGGATTCGACGAGTAACCGGATCCTGCTCTGCCGCGTGGCGGGCCCGCGGGCGCTACGGGCGATGGTCAGCCGGGCCGCACGGACCAGGTGAGCGCCGGGGGGTGGACGCGGGCGCAGACCGGGTTGCCCCGGGGGTCGGTGAGGCGGATCCGGGCGACGAGCCGGTGCCCGGGGCGCATGGCATCCTCGATGAGGGCGGGATCCACGTCCACGAGCCGGAGCTTGGCACCGCGGAACAGCCGCAAGGTGCCGTCGCCGGGCACATCGCCCCAGGCCAGGCCGAGGTTGCGGTCGTCGCGGGTGCCCCCGACGAACGGCCCGGTGAAGTCGAAGCCATCCGGCATCACGGCGCACGGTGACCGTGACCTCCCAGCGTGCCGACTCGGCATCGCCGGGCACGGGCTCGATGGCCAGCCCGGGCCTGTCCGGTACGACCAGGAAAGGCCGGTCCCTGACCTTGCCGGACAGCGCCACGTGAACGTTGCGATGGCCGGGTCCGCCTGGCTCCGGCCGGCAGGTGCGCCCGGGCAGGTCGTAGCCGTCGATCACCACGGTGAGCTGACCCCAGTACCGCCGCCGGGCGCCGGACCGGTGCGGCGTGGCGGCGGTGGTGCGGCGTTCTCGTCGTAGGCGCGCCGCAGCCAGCCGAAGGCTTCCTCGTCGAAGTCCCCGGGCCCGGCCAGCGGGATCCGCAGGTTGGCCGCGCCGATGTCCCTGGCGGCGAGCAGGCGCCCGCCGGGCTTCTCGTTGTCCAGCCGCAGGCCGAGGTCCACCCGGTTCTTGGTGGTCGCCTGGACCACGGCGAAGGTACGGCGGGGGCCGACCAGGCTGACGAGCGTCTTGCGGGCCTGGACCGTCACCGGGCCGAGCGCGGGCAGCGCGGCGAGCACGGCGTCGAGCACCGGCCGCAGTTGCGGGCGGTCGGCGTACTGGGCGTCGATCAGTTCGTCCCCGCCGGTGGTCATGAAGTCCGGGTAGCCGAAGCGCTCCCAGACCAGCAGTGCCTGGGCGTACCCGGTGACGCCGTGCCCGGCCAGCCAGGACCGCAGCGCCTGCTCGCCGGCCAGGTCCGCGGCGGCGATACGCCGGTTCCACGCCTGGACGTCCTCGCCGGTGCGGGAAAGCAGCAGGCGGGCCGCCCAGTCGCGCATCTCTTCCCACGACTTCACCGTCGGCGCCGCCTCCTCGGCCTGTGCCGGGTCGGCCTGTGCCGGGTCGGCCTGTGCCGGGTCGGCCTGTGCCGGGTCGGCCGGGGCTGGATCTACCGGAGCCGGGTCGCCGGGTGGCGCACCTGGATCGGGCGGCGCCGCCCCGGCGCGGCGCCGTTCCGCCTCGGCCTTGAGCCTCGGCCAGCTCGGGAAGCCGTAGTCCCTGGCGATGGCGAGCTGAGCGGCCGACAGCGTGACCTTGCCGGAGACCTGGCGGAGCCGCCCCAGTGCGCGGGCGTCGCCACCGACGGCGGCGCGGTGCAGTTCGCGGGCCTGACGGCGAAGCTGATCGGTGTCTGGGCGGTCGGGAAGCCGGAACATGACGCGTCTCCTCACCGAGTCCGGGGCCCGCGTTCCGGCTCGCCTCAAGACGGTCGTGGCTGTCCAGCAGCGAAGCACCTGCGATGAACGGAGGCGGACTCGGTCCTTCCCGCGGACCCGGCGGCGCCCTCCCGCGCCACCGCCAACGTACCGCAAGTGCGGGCCGGTAGCCGTGGCTGACCTGACCTGACCTGACCTGACCGGCCGGGCCCCGGGCGGCCATCGTAAGATCCTTCCTCGTGGAAGAACGCATTCTGGGCCGGACCGGCCGTGCCGTCTCCGTGGCCGGCCTTGGCACGTGGCAGCTCGGGGCGGACTGGGGTGAGGTCGCCGACGCCGACGCGCTGGACGTGCTCGACGCGGCCGGCCAGGCAGGCGTCACGTTCCTGGACACCGCCGACGTCTACGGTGACGGCCGCAGCGAGCGCCTGATCGGGCAGTTCCTCGCCGCCAACCCGGGGCTGCCGGTGACGGTGGCCACCAAGATGGGCCGCCGCGTCGAGCAGGACCCGGCGCAGTACACCCTCGCCAACTTCCGCGCCTGGACCGACCGGTCCCGGGCCAACCTGGGCACCGACACGCTGGACCTGGTCCAGTTGCACTGCCCGCCGACGCCGGTCTTCTCCAGCGACGCGGTCTACGACGCCCTGGACACCCTGGTGGCTGACAAGCGCATCGCCGCGTACGGGGTCAGCGTGGAGACCTGCGCCGAGGCGCTGGCCGCGATCGGGCGGCCGGGCACCGCCAGCGTGCAGATCATCTTCAACGCGTTCCGGCGCAAGCCGCTGGAGGAGGTGCTGCCCGCCGCGCAGGCCGCCGGGGTGGGCATCATCGCGCGGGTTCCGCTGGCCTCGGGGCTGCTGTCGGGCCGGTACACCCACGGCACCACATTCGGCGCCAGCGATCACCGCAACTACAACAGGCACGGCGAGGCGTTCGACGTGGGGGAGACCTTCTCCGGCGTGGACTTCGACACCGGCGTCGACGCGGCACGGGAGTTCGCCGCCCTGCTGCCGGCCGGCATCGCCCCGGCGCAGGCCGCGCTGCGCTGGGTCATCCAGCAGCCGGGCGTCACCACGGTGATCCCGGGTGCGCGGAACCCGCAGCAGGCCCGGCAGAACGCCGCCGCCGCGGGCCTGCCGCCGCTCACCGGCGAGCAACTGCGCGGCATCGAGGACATCTACGACCGCCGCATCCGCGCCCAGGTCCACCACCGCTGGTAACTCCAGAGCCGGGCCTGGCCGTGCCGCGGAGCGCGGGTCAGGCCAGCCCATTCGTGCGCCAGGCCAGCCGCTGGATCGGCCGGCTGTGGCCGGCCGCCCGTCCGGCCGCGGTCAGCGCGCGGCGGATGACCGCCAGCCAGGCCTGGGCCACGGTGGCGCCCTGAACGGGGTTGATCGAGAACTCGTCCGGGGTGAGGCTCACGACCTCCCAGCCGTCGGCGAATGCGGTGCGGATCTCCTCCTGGCGCACCCGGCGCGGCCCCCACACCCCCGGCTGGCTGTCGCTGAAGCACATCATGTAGTAGGTGCCGCCTGGTTCGACGACGGCCGTCAGGCTGGTCACGTACCTGGGCCGGTCGGCATCGTCGAAGACGTGGAAAAGGCCGCTGTCGATAACGGTGCCGAACCTCTCGCCCAGCCGGTCCAGGTGCAGCGCGTCGGCGACCTCGAACCGGGCGGCCAGGCCACGCTCGGCCGCCTTCGCCCGGGCCTTCCCGATGGCGAGCCCGGAGACGTCCACGCCCATCGCGTCCGCGCCGTGCGCCGCGGCCAGCAGCACGTGTTCCCCGGTGCCGCAGCCGGAGTCGAGCAGCCGGCCGGTCAGCAGCCCGCTGTCGGCCAGGCGCACGAAGCCGGGCTGTGGCCGGCCGATGTCCCAGGGTGCCGGGCTGCCCTGGTACGCCGAGTCCCACTCCGCTGACGGCGTCGTCATCGCGATCCCCTCGTCTGGCCGGTCCTGCCTACCGGACCCTATCCTCCGGTGCTGACCGGGCCCGGTCGGCCAGGGCCCGGACTTCGCCGGCCACCTGCGGCCATACCGCGGCGGGCAGGTCGTGGCCCACGCCGGGCAGCAGTACCAGCCGGGCGCCGTCGATCGCGGCCGCGGTGCGCCTGGCGGCGGCCGGGCGCAGCAGCGGGTCGGCTTCGCCGTGCAGCACGAGCGCGGGCACCCGCAGCCCAGACAGCCGCCCGCCGTGCCACTTGGCGCCCGCCTGCCTGCTCTGCGCCGCCGTGTCGCGGACGCCGCTGACCAGGTCGCGCTCGATCCGGGCCCGGGCCTCCGCCTCGTCGAACGGGTAGCCGGGGGAGGCCACCATGCGGGCGAGCGCCAGGCCGAGGGCGATGTCGCCGTCCCGGCCCTCGGGGAACCGCATCCTGGCCATCCGGGCCACCAGGCCCAGGTGCACGTAGCGGGCGGCGGCCAGCCCGCCGGTGTCGCTCGGCAGCGAGGCCGACGAGGTGATGCTGCGCACCCGCTGGCGATGCCGCAGCGCGGTGCGCTGCGCGAGCTGGCCGCCCATCGAGTGCCCGAACAGGTGCGCCGAATCCCAGCCGAGGGCGTCGAGCACCGCCGCCGCGTCATCGGTCATGTCCTCGGCCGTGTACGCGACCGAGCGCCGGCGCAGCACGGCGGTCAGCGGGCTGCCCGCCCCGGCGTCGGGGAAATGGGTGGACTCGCCTGCGTCGCGCTGGTCGTAGGCGGCCACGTGGAAGCCCTGGCTGGCCAGCTCGGCGACCAGCCCGGGCGGCCACCAGAACCGGGACACTCCCAGCCCCATGACCAGCAGCAGGGGCTCACCCCCGGCACCGCCGAGTTCTTCGAAGGCGATGTCGGCCGCGCCGTTGCGCGCGTAGCGGGCGGGGCCGGGCCTGGGATGTGTCACGGTGCCTCCCGGGAATCAGTTCGCAAACGCTGTTTGCAAACTAGCCTATTCGTTCGGAAACGGTGTTCGCAAAACCTCCATCGCACAGCGCCGCGCCATCCGCGACACCCGGCAGCGGGCCTGCCTCCGCCTCACCGACACCGGCCGGTCTGCCTACCGCAGTCACTTCACCGCCCTGCACCGGATCGTCGGGCACGCGCACCCATAGAACCCGGGGCGGATGAACCAGCGGGAGCGGAGTACCGTGATTCAGTTATGGACAGCACACACGCGGCGGTGCGCAGTGGCTGGCTCCAGCCGGTGCTCCGGTTCACCGGGGCGGGGCTGCTGGCGGCGACTGCAGCGATCCACCTTGACTTGTACCTGACCGGCTACCGGAACCTCCCCACCATTGGCTGGCTGTTCCTGCTGCAGATCATCGCCGGGTTCCTCCTGGCCGCCGCGGTGCTGGCCACCGGCAACCCGGTCGTGGCCGCGCTCGGCGCCGGGTACGCCGTGGCTACCTTGGCCGGGTACCTGCTGTCGGTCTGGGTCGGCCTGTTCGGCTTCACCGAGGTCCGCACCACCGCGGGGATAGTCGCCGGGCTCATCGAGATCGCCACGTTCGCCGTGCTTGGCCTGTTCGCCGTGTCACCGGAAGCCGCGTCCGGCAGCCGCGGCCCGGGCCAGGGGCTGGCCCGGCTGCTGGCCGGGATACCGATGGCGCAGACGCTGGTCGCCGTGGTCTCGGTCGTGGCCCTGGTGCTGCTGTTGGTCGCCGAGGCCGGGGCGGGCGCCCCGGCAGCCACGGCCAGCGGCGCCACGGCGGCACTGAAGACCGGCAAGGCCGGCGGGGTGACCGTGCTCACCAACGCCAAGGGGCTCACCGTGTACACGTTCGCCGCGGACACCAGCCCGGGCAAGTCGAGCTGCTACGGAAGCTGCGCCGCGTACTGGCCGCCGGTGACCGGCTCCCCATCCGCCGCCCCGGGCATCCCCGGCACCTTCGGCACGATCACCAGGACCGACGGCACCAAGCAGGTCACCTGGAACGGGCACCCGCTGTACACCTACGTGGGGGACCACGGCCCCGGCTCGGCCAGCGGGAACAACCTCAACATCAATGGCGGGCTCTGGAAGGAAATCCCGGTCTCCGGCTGAGCCGGACCCACCTCGCCCTCCAGCGCGTAGCTGGTCCCTCACCGTCGTGGTGGCAGGAGCGCTTGGACCTGCCCGGGCGCTGGCCTGCCCGGACCAGACAGTAGGTTTAGGGGTCTTTAACCAGGCCGCGAGAGGATGGGTCAATGGCGTCGAAGCCGCGGGATTCGAGCGGGCCGGACGGTGCGGGCACGCCAGGCGAGCCGGTGCTGTGGAACGCGTTCGCGAACATGGCGAGCCTGGCCGGCCACGCCGTCACGATCGTCCGCGGCGAAGGCTCGACGGTCTTCGACGACCGCGGCCGTCCCTACCTCGACGCCCTGGCCAGCCTCTGGTACTGCAATGTCGGGCACGGCCGGGCGGAACTCGCGGACGCGGCGGCCGCGCAGATGCGCCAGCTTGCCGCCTATCAGACGTTCGAGCCGTTCTCCAACCAGCCCGCCGAGGCGCTCGCCCGCCGGGTCGCGGGGCTGGCCCCGATGCCCGGCGCCAAGGTGTTCTTCACCCCGGGCGGCGGGTCTGACGCCGTGGACACCGCGGCCAAGCTGGCCCGCAGCTACTGGCGCGCGCTGGGCCAGGACGACAAGCAGGTCACGATCGCCCGGTCGCACGCCTATCACGGCATGAACGCGTACGGCACATCGCTGGGCGGGATCCCGGCCAACACCGAACCCTTCGTTCCGCTGGTAAGTCTCGTCGAGCATGTGGCCTGGGACGATGCGCCGGCGCTCGAAAAGGCGATCGAAACAGCAGGCGCCCGGCGGGTGGCCGCGTTCTTCTGCGAGCCGGTGGTCGGGGCCGGCGGGGTGTACCCGCCGCCGGAGGGCTACCTGGCCAGCGTCCGGGAGATCTGCCGCCGGCATGACGTGCTGTTCATCGCCGACGAGGTGATCACCGGGTTCGGCCGGACCGGCGCGTGGCTGGCCAGCGAGCGGTTCGGCCTGGACCCGGACATGATCATCACGGCCAAGGGGCTGAGCTCCGGGTACGCGCCGATCGGCGCGGTGATCGCCAGCGCGCGGGTGGCCGAGCCGTTCTGGCGCCCCGGGTCAGCGGAGGTGTTCCGGCACGGCTACACCTACTCCGCGCACCCCACCGCATGCGCGGTTGCGTCGGCGAACCTGGACCTGATCGAGCGGGAACAGCTCGTCGCGCGGGTGGCCGGGCTGGAGCCGGTGCTAGCCCGGGCCCTCGCCCCGCTGGCCGGGCATGAGCTGGTCGGGGAGGTGCGCGCCGGCACCGGGCTGCTCGCCGCCGTGGAGATCGCCGCGGCGGCGCGGGCCGCCGATCCGGGGATCGGCCCGCGGCTGGTTGCCGGGATCCGCGAGCGTGGCGTGATCACCCGGCTGCTGCGCGGCGTGGCCCTGCAGGTCTCCCCGCCGTTCGTGATCACCGAGGCGGAGATCGCCCGGATCGCCGAGGTCTTCACCGAGGAGTTCGACGCCGCGGCGCGCTGAGGGTCCTCAGCCCGCTCCGGCGCCCGGGACTACGCGCGCCCGGCCGCCTCGAGGAACCGCTTGACCCGCCCGGGATCCACCGGGTTCCAGGTGCCGCCGCCTTCCTTGAGGTCCGAGCCCACGATGATGCCGTCCGCCACCTCGAGGAACGACGCTACGTTGCCGGCCGTGGCCCCGGTGTTCGCCAGCACCGGGGCCAGGTCGCCGGTGGCCTGCTTGGCTTCACGGATCGCCGCCGGGTCCGGTGCCGCGCCGGCCATCGGCCCGGACACGACAATGGCGTCCGCCAGGCTGGACACGGCCGCGGACCGGGCCAGCTGGCCCACCGCCCGGGTGCCGATGGTGGAGGCGAACTCGGGCGTGACGTTCATGAACACGGCGACCTGCTGGGCGCCGAGGGTGCGCCGGTAGCGCAGCAGTTCGCCCGCGTCCGGGGCCCAGACGCCCATGTCGGACTCGTAGGCGCCGGTGACGACCTCGCGGATGAACGCGGCGCCGGTCGCGGCGGCGACCGCCAGCGCGGCCCGGCCGTCCCAGAGGAAGTCCACGCCGAACGGCCGGTCCCTGGGGGCCAGCTCCGCGGCCACCCGGGCCATGACGGCGACCCCTTCGAACCCGGCGCGCAGCGAGTACGGCCGGTCGCCCTCGTTGCAGAACATGACGGCGTCGAACGGGAACCGCAGCAGTACGTCGAGGTCGCGGGCGACGCCGTCGACGATGCCCTGGACACCGCGCGCCTCGTCGTACAGCGGGGTCCCCGGCAGGGGCCCGAGGTGCGCCATGGCGATGAGCGGCTTGGTGCCCGCGCCGAATATCTGCTCGAACCGCCTCGCCACCTGCGTACCTCCGTTGCTTGGTTACTACCGCCACCAGGGCAGTTGCCGCAGCTCAGCCACTTTCACGGCCGGCTCGGTGATCGCCTGCCCCCGCTCAGCGAGATGGTAGAGGTGCTCGCCCACCCAGAGCATGTCGGGCCGGTAGTACGGGGGCGTGTCACCCGCGCAGGCCACGCCCTTGGGGTAGTCAGGCCCGTCCGGGGCAGGCAGCACCTCAGGCACCGGCGGTGCGTGGCCGGGCGGCCCGACCTGCACCGCGAGGCGGTCGTAGAAGCCGGCCAGGTCCGCGGTCTGCCTGCGGAACGCGGCCAGGTCCGGGTCGGCGTCGGCGCGGGCATGCCGGTGGTTCCCGTTCCCGCTGGCGGGCAGGCTGGCGACGGCGTACGCGGTGAGCCGCAGCCGGGTGGAGGCCATCACCAGGTTCCACAGGTCATCGCTGGCCAGCCGTTTGGTGCCCTGCTCGCCCAGGTAGGCGCGCAGCGCCTCGTCCAGCCGCGCGCCGGCGTTGACGGCCGCGACCGCGCTTTCCGGCGGCCGGCGCCGCAGGCCGAGCGCCCAGTCCACGGCCTGGGTGAGGTACCGCCCGCCCTGCCGGAACGCGTCGGCGAGATCGTCGCCGACGATTGCGGCGGCGCCGCGCGGCCAGAAGGCGGCCCCGACCGCCAGGCTCACCGCACAGCCGATGGCCACGTCCTCGATCCGCAGCAGGCCGACCTGCCAGCCCGCCGGGGCGAGCAGGTTGAAGATCACCACGATGGTGACCGTGAAGGCCGCCTGGCCGACCGCGAATGGCGCGGTACCAGGCGCGTAGGCCGCGATGAACACGGCGAAGGGGAGCACCGTCCACAGGGCGGCGGGCCCGGTGCCGATGGCTAGCAGCAGCAGCGCGCCGGCGACGAAGCCCACGGCGGTGCCGGCCAGCGCCCGCATCGCGGTGGACCCGGTGGACGCCGCCGTGGTGCGCAGCACCGACAACGTGCCAAGCGCCACCCAGAACCCGTGCTGCACCCCGCTGAGCGAGGCCACGGCGACCGCGGCGGCAATGGCGACCGAGCCGCGCGCGCTGTTACGGAACCAGACCGAACGCAGGCTGGCGTGCCTGGCCAGGAATTCGGCGCCGCGGGCGAGCCCGGGTACGTGCCTGGGCCCGGTGCCGTCGGGCAGCCCGTACCAGCGGCGGCGCTCGGCCTCGACCAGTTCGGGGCCGGCCTTGCCCGCGGCGATCAGCGCGTCCGCCAGCGCGGCCTGGGCCGCGAGCGCGATGGACTGGGCGTGCGCGGCGAGCGCCGCGGCGGCGCGGACGTCCGCCGGGTCGCCGCCCAGCATCTGCTGGCGGGCCGCGCTGGCGGCGCTGGCGCTCCGTAGCCTGTCCGTGTCCACGCTCGGGTCCTGGCCGCCGAGCAGGGCCGCGGTCGCCGTCAGTTGCCCGGCGGCGGCGGCGAGCAGCTCACGGTCCTGCGGTGCCGCATGGGTCAGGTCCAGGTGGCCGTCCAGCGCGTCGCAGACCAGCGTGCAGGACCATTCGAGCAGTTCGACGACGTTGGCCAGCCCCTGGTCGGTGGTGGCCAGGCCGGTCGGCCGGATCGGGCTGGAGGTGAATGTGGTCTTCAGCTCGTGCTTGGCGGCCAGGGCCGCCTCCCGGTGCGCGGTCGTCGCGGTGCCGCCGACGGCCGCGTCAAGGTAGGCCGCCAGTGCGGTGGCGGCCTGCGCCGCGCGGGCCCGCAGCCGGTCCCCGGGCGACCGCGGCGACAGCAGCAGCACGGCCACCGTGCCGGCTGCGGAAGCGAGCCACCAGCCCGCGAGCCTCGGGCCGATGGTGCTCGCCGCGGCGGGCGAGCACGCCGGCAGGATGTAGATCAGCAGTGCGCCGAGGACACCAGCCTGAGCGTTCGGGCTGGCCACGCCGGCGAAGAAGATGGCGAAGGTCACCGGGATGGTGACCAGAGCCGCCAGCCAGGTCGTGTTGCTGACCAGGGTTCCGATGACGAGGGCCGCGCTGCCGGTCACCGCCAGGCCGAGGTGCGCGACGGCCTTGTCCCGCCTGGTCCCGCCGAACGAGACAAGCACCAGGGTGGCGAAGCTGCCGAACACCGCGAACAGGGTCATCTGCGGGTCGCCGATGACCTTGGCGGTCAGCGCGAACAGGGTGGGCATCACCAGGGTGGCGCGGACCGCCCGCATCGCCGCAGGCACCGACCACGTGGGCAGCCATGCGGGCCGGGTGCCGGGGCGGGCGAGCCGCCACCGGGTGTACCACGGAACGGACTGCCGCTCGCGAAGCAGCCCGGCGGGGGAGGGGTCCTTCACGGATTCGGCCATCCTGCGGAGTTTACGAAGCTGCCTGGGCGCTGGCCAAGCCGGTGTGCGCCGGACACCTCGCCGCCGGACACCAGGCCGTTGCTATGCAGGCAGCTCCCCGGCGGGCGGCGGGGCGGTGGGCCGTGCCCGGCGGCGCAGCCGGGAACGGGCCTTGCGCCGGGGAGCTCGGGCCCCCGGCGCTGGTCCGGCCGGCTCGGTGATGGCTGGTGGCTCCCAGCCGGGCGGCAGGCCGGTGGCCCCGGCCTGGCGGCGCAGATCGGCGCGGATCTCCTGGCCGAGCCGGCGGGTCTCCCTGCTGTTGAGCGCCGCGCCTGCCATCGCGCCGGTGAACAGCGGGCCAAGGGAGAACGCACTGCGGCCCACGCGCCCGTACAGCCGCCGCCGCAGCCGCCGGGCCAGCGGCGACCCGGCGACCATGAGCAGTCCGCCGGGGCCCGCCGCCAGCACCCCGCGGCGGTGCGCCCACGAGCCCATGTAGGCGGTTGCCCGGTCCGCGACGTTGCCGGGAGCGGGCATGCCGTAAAGCTCGTGCAGTTCCGCGATGAGCTTGATCTCGATGCCGATCAGGGCCAGCGTCTCGGTCACGATCTCCACCGGGAAGGCGGGCAGCACCGGCAGCGTTGCCCAGGCGCCCACCGCGCCGCCGACCGTTGCCGATGCCCGGGCCGCCCCGGTGATCAGCGCGTCGGCGGTGTCCTCGGTGGAAAGCCCGGGGAACTGCGCGCGCAGCGCCGCCCGGTTCCGCACCCGCACCCGCGGCGCCATCACCATGACCTGCCCGGTCAGCCAGTCCGTGCCGGCGAGGGCGCCACGCCGCACGGCGCGCGCCCCGCGGCCGGTGACCCGCGCGCCGGACCGGGCCGCCGCCGCGAACGCCGCCGTCAGCCTGCGCCGTTCCTCAGGTTGCCGCGCCTCGGTGACCTCGGTCGCGAGCTCCGCCGCCTGCTCCGCGATGGTGTCGCCGGTCTCCTGCCGCGACCCTGCGGGTTCGCCTGCCATATCGGTCATGACAGGCACCTACCCAGCAGCGTGCGGTCAATGACGATTCCTCGCGGTGTCCGGGGGAGCGGCCTGTGCCGCGAGGGCATCACGTTTTCCCTGGTGCGCCGTGGCCGCCGGCTTTCTTGATCAGATATTCGTTGGTTCACCAGGATACGGGGTAGTTTGCCCGGCATGACGAGGAGAGTTGGCTGATGCTCGCGGCGTTTCTGCTGGCCGGGATCATCGCGGCCCCCCTCGGCTCGATCGCGCTGCTGCTGCCGGGCCGGGCCAGGACCGGCCAGCCGGGAAACTGGTCGGCCACCCGCCGGTTCGTGCTGGCCGTAGCCGGCACCGTGGTGCTTGCCGCGCTGGTGGCGGTGGTGCTGAAGCTGCTCGGGGTGTCCCAGCACAGGCTGATCCTCGGCGTCGCCGGCGTGGCGGTGGCGAGCGTGGTCTGGCTCCCGGCGACCCGGCGGTGGACCGCCCGTGCCCACCTTTGCTGGGCGACCAGCGTGTTCCTGTTCGTGGCCTACCTGGCCTACGCACTGGACTGGACCATCAACAGCCATCTCGGACCGGCCAGCACGGCCGGCGGGCTGCTGCTGTGGCTGTTCGAGCTGTTCGCCGCGATCATGTCCTGCGCCTACCTGTGGGAGATCTGCGACGCGCTGGGCACCGAGTACTGGCGCAGGCGGATCACCCCGCAGACCCGGCTGCCCGCCGCCGACAAAGACCTGCCGATGGTCAGCCTGCACGTGCCAGCGCACAACGAGCCGCCGGAGATGGTCAAGCAGACGCTTCGATCGCTGCTGCGCCTGGACTACCCGCGCTACGAGATCGTCGTGATCGACGACAACACCGACGACGAACGGCTCTGGCGGCCGGTGGAGGAGTGGTGCGCCCGCCATCGGGTCAAGTTCGCTCACCTGGAGAACTGGCCCGGCTACAAGTCCGGGGCACTGAACTACGCGCTGCGGCGGCTGACCGACCCGCGCGCCGAGCTCATCGGCGTGGTCGACTCCGACTATCAGCTCGAACCCGGGTTCCTGCGCCGCTGCGCCCCGCCGTTTGCCGACGCCTGGATCGGCTTCGTCCAGTCCCCGCAGGACTATCGCGACTGGGAGTCCGCCCGCTACTACCGGCGGCTGTACTACTCCTACAAGTACTTCTTCGCCGTGTCCCAGCCCTCGCGCAACGAGCACGACGGGGCGATCTTCGCCGGCACGATGGGGCTCATCCGCCGGGTCGCGCTGGACGAGCTGGGCGGCTGGGACGAGTGGTGCATCACCGAGGACGCCGAGATCTCGCTGCGGCTGCTGCGGGCCGGCTGGCACGGGCTGCACGTCGACCAGACCTGGGGCCGCGGCATCATGCCGCTGACCTTCGAGGCGCTCAAGGGACAGCGGTACCGGTGGTGCTTCGGCGGCATCCAGATCATCCGGATGCACTGGCGGTCGCTGATTCCCGGCCGGCAGAACAAGGAGAACCACCTCACCACCGGGCAGCGCTGGGCCTACCTGGCCGGCGGCGTCCAGTGGTACGGCGACCTGCTCGGCCTGGTGTTCTTTGTCTTCCTGCTGGCCGGCGCGGTGAACCTGGCGAGCGGCGGGGGCGAGCTGTTCCGCAAGCTCACCCCGTTCCTGCTGGCGACCGTGCCGGTGCTGGTGGGGCTTGGCCTGATCCGGGCGGTGGCGCTGCTGCGCCGGGGCACCGGCGCGAACTGGCGGGACGCGCTCGGCGCGTTCTTCATCTGGCAGTCCACCTCCCTGGTCGTGGCGCGCGCGTCGGTGCTTGGCCTGTTCGCCCGCAAGGCGGCGTTCCTGCGCACGCCGAAGACCAGCGAGCGGGCCAAGTGGTGGGAGGCGCTGCGGGCGAACTGGGCGGAGTCGACGCTGGCCGTCCTCGGCCTCGCCGGCATCGGCCTGGCGGTGAGCCAGGTCACCAGGCTGGCCGCCCCGCTGCTGGCCGCCATGCTGGTCTTCCCGACGCTGGGCTATGCGGCGGCACCGTTCAACAGCTGGGCCGCGCAGCGGGCCTCGCTGCCGCAATGGCTGCGCGACCGGCGGCGCACCGAATCCCAGCGCGACCGCCGGGCGTTCGCGGCCGGCGCAGCCACCGGCGGCGTGGTCGCGGTGGCCGCCGTGGTGGTGGGTGCGCTGGTGCTGCTGCTGACCCCGAGCAAGCACGTGCAGACGCCGAACCTGGTGGGCCCGGCGCAGGGCCCCACGTCCACGCCGCACCCGCACCATTCGCATACCGCCTCGCCCACGCCGACGCCATCGTCGCCGAGCCCGTCGGCCGTGCCCACCACGACCGCTCCGTCGCCCACGCCGCCGGCCACCACCGCCCCGGCCACGCCGACCCCTTCGCCCACGGGGGCGACGCCAAGCCCGACCTCGACCTAGGACGCCGGGCCCGGCCGGTCACCCCGGGTTCCGTTTGACCTACCAGGCGCGGGTGAGGATTAAAGATCATGAATATCGTGATAATCGCCAACCGGCTGCCCGTCCGCATGGGCGAGGACGGCTGGGAGCTTTCGCCGGGCGGGCTGGTCACCGCGCTGCGGCCGGTCATGGCGGCCCACTCCGGCACCTGGGTCGGCTGGGACGGCGGCACCCGGGGCATCCCGGCGACCGTGCCCGATCTCAGCGTCGGGCTGCTGCCCGTCGGGCTGTCCGCCAGCCAGGTGCGGCAGTACTACCACGGGTTCGCCAACGCGTCACTGTGGCCGCTGCTGCACGACGCGATCGAGAAACCACGGTTCGAGCGCGCCTGGTGGCACAGCTACCAGAATGTCAACGCCATCTTCGCCGACAAGGCCGTGACCGCCCTGGACGGCCAGCCGGACGCGCTCGCCTGGGTGCACGACTACCAGCTCATGCTGGTCCCGAGGCTGATCAGGGAACGGTGTCCCGATCAGTCCATCGGTTTTTTCCTGCACGTGCCCTGGCCGCCGCCGGACATCTTCGCCCGGCTGCCCTGGCGGCAGGAGATCCTGTTCGGGCTTCTCGGGGCCGACGTCGTGTCCTTCCACACCGAGGGCTACCGAAGGAACTTCGTCCGGACCTGCGGCCGCCTGCTGGCCGACACCGGCGTCCAGATACACGGTTCGCAGATCCTCCTGCCCGACCGCCGGGTGGTTGCCACGACGAGTGCCCCCATATCGATCGACGCGGCGGAGTTCGCCCGCCTTGCCACCGACCCGGCGACCGGCCGGGACATCGAGGCGCTCCGCGAGCAGTTCGCGGAGCGGACCCTCCTGCTCGGCGTGGACCGGCTCGACTACACCAAGGGCATCATCGAGCGGTTGCTGGCCGTGGAGATGCTCCTTGAGCGGCGCGCGGACCTGCGGCAGAGCCTCGCGTTCCTGCAGGTCGCCGTGCCCAGCCGGGACGACGTGCCGGAGTACCGCACCCTGCGTGCCACGGTGGAACGCCACATCGGCCGGATCAATGGCCGGTTCACCGAGCCCGGTTCCGACGTGCCGATCCACTACCTGTACCGGGGGCTGCCGCAGCAGCAGCTCGCCGCCTACTACGCGGCCGCCGAGGCGCTGCTCGTGACCCCGCTCATCGACGGGATGAACCTGGTCGCCAAGGAGTACGTCACGGTCCAGCACGCCCGCCGGGGCAGCGGGGCGCTGGTGCTGTCCGAGTTCACCGGGGCCGCCGCGGAGCTGCGCGAGGCGGTCCCGTGCAACCCGTTCGACGTCGAGGGGCTGTCCTACCGCATCGAGCACGCGCTGGGGCTCCCCGCCAGCGCCCGCCGTGCCGCCCTGGCCACCATGGCGCGGCGCATCCGCAGCCACGACGTGCACCACTGGGTGGACCGGCAGCTCGCCGAGATCGGATCCCGCGGCGCCATCAGGGCGCCCGCGCCCGCGGGCCGCAGGTAGGGCCGGTCAACCGGCGCTGCCGGCCGTGTTCCGCGGCCGGCGCCGAGGGCTCTGTCCGGGGCGCGGCCTACTGTGGGGCCATGCCTGGCTTGCGCGTCCTGTTCATCGGCGGTACCGGGATCATCAGCTCCGCGTGCTCGCGGCTGGCGGTCGAGCGTGGCATCGAGTTGTCCGTGCTCAACCGCGGCCAGAGCGCCGACCGCCCGCTGCCCCCGGAGGCGACGGTGCTGCGCGGCGACGCCAGGGACCCGGCCAGCGTCCGGGACGCGCTGGGCGGCCGCGACTTCGACGCGGTGGTGGACTGGGTCGCCTACACCCCCGGGCATGTCCGGGCCGACATCGGCACGTTCCGCGGCCGGGCCGGGCAGTACGTGTTCATCAGCTCGGCGTCGGCGTACCAGACACCGCCGTCCCGGGTCCCGGTGACCGAGTCCACGCCGCTACGCAATCCCTACCTGCAGTACTCCCGTGACAAGATCGCCTGCGAGGAACTGCTCCGGGCGGCCTACCGGGATGAGGGGTTCCCGGCGACGATCGTGCGGCCGTCACACACCTATGACAAGACAAATGTGCCGCTGCACGGCGGCTGGACGGCCCTGGCCCGGATGCGGCAGGGCAAGCCGGTCATCGTGCACGGCGACGGCACCTCCCTGTGGACGCTGACCCACCACGAGGACTTCGCGCAGGGCTTCGTGCCGCTGCTCGGGCACCCCCGCACCCTCGGCGATAGCTTCCAGATCACCTCCGGCGACGTGCTCACCTGGGACCAGATCACCCATGCCCTGGCGGCCGCCGCCGGGGCCGAGGCGGACATCGTGCACGTGCCCTCGGACGTGATCGCCGCCGCCGACCCCGTCTGGGGCGCGACCCTGCTCGGCGACAAGGCGCACTCTATGGTGTTCGACAACGCCAAGCTGCGCGGCGTGGTGCCCGGCTACCGGGCGGTCATACCGTTCGAGCAGGGCGCCAGGGAGATCGTCGCCTGGTACGACGAGGACCGGTCCAGGCAGCGGATCGACGCCGGGGTCGATGCGGTGAGCGACAAGCTGGCCGAGGCCTGGCGGCCGGGGGGCTGAGCGGCATGGCAACCGCGCAGGACGTGCGCAGGCTGGCCCTGGCGCTGCCCCGCGCCTACGAGGCCCTGGTCCGGGACTACGTGAAGTTCCGGGTCGGCCGGATCGTGTTCCTGTCCATCTCGCCGGACGAGGAACTGCTCGGCTTCGGCTTCCCCAAGGAGGAGCGGGCGGCCCTGGTCGCTAGCGAGCCAGGCAAGTTCCTCATGCCGGTGCGCTCGGACGAGCGCTACAACTGGGTCCGCGCCCGGCTCGGCAGGCTCGACGAGGCCGAGCTGGCCGAGCTTGTGGTCGACGCGTGGCGCATGTGCGTGCCCAAGCGGGTCGCCGAGGCCTACCTCGGCAGCGACCGGCCCCGGTAGCGGCATCGGCAGGGCCCTCGGCTCTTGCGGAGGGACCAGGGCCGGGGTGAGATTGTTCCCAGGGCGAGGATGTTCTGGAGGCCGTCGTGACTGAGACCGCGCAGCAACCGATCGTGGTCGGGGTGAAGCGGTCCGCGGCGTCCGTGGCGGCGCTGCGATGGGCCGCCGCGGAAGCACGGCTCCGCAACACCACGCTGCACGTCGTGCACGCCTGGGAACCAGTCGCCGGCCGTGCTTCCTACGCCATTCTCGGCGACAGCCCGGCCAGCGGGCAGGATCAGCCCCGCGCCAGGGACCTCCTCGCCGCGATCATGCGGGCCGCATTCGGCGCCGGGGTGCCCACGGGGATCACGGCAGAGGTCGCCGAGGGCATGGCCGAACGGATCCTCGCGCACCGCTCCAAGGACGCCAGCTTGCTCGTGCTCGGGGCGGCCGCCGACGCGGGCGTCCCCGGGCGCCCGGCCGGGCCGGTCATCCGCGCCTGCATGCGGATCGCGCGGTGCCCACTGGTGATCATCACCGCCGCCGCCGGCGCGCAGCCGCCGGTGGTCAGCACCCCGGTGGCCGTCTCTTAGCCAGCGCGGGCCAGCCGCGACTCCGCCTGGTCCTGCGATGTCGTGTATGACGATTTCGTAGTAAACCCGCGGGGGACTCTCACCGGTTGGCCGCCGGCGGTCACCGCACCACGAGCACCGGCCGGTCCGCCAGGTGGATGACCTTGTGGGCGGTGCTTCCGAGTACCAGGCCGGCCAGGTCACCCCGGCCGCGTGAGCCCATCACGATCACCCCGGCGCCGATCCCGGCCGCGTCGCTGACGATCTCCTGGGCCGCCTTGCCCAACGCGGTGTCCCTGACCACGGCGTGTGCCTTGATCCCGGCCTCGGTGAGGCCCGCCACCGCGCTGGTGACGGCATCCGCGGCCTCGTCGGACGACTCCGCGGAGGTCAGCAGGCCGGTCTTGCCCATTTCCCCGCGTTCGCGCAGATGCAGGACCCACACCTCACCGTGCGACAGCGAGGCCAGTTCGCGGGCGGCCGCCAGGGCCCGCTCGGAGACCTCGGAGTGGTCCACCGCGACAAGGATCTTCTCGTACATGGCCCGTCCCTTCTCGATACCAGGACGGTATGCACGTCGGTGGTTTCGGGCCAGGGCCCAAGGTCCCGCGCTAGGGCAGCGGCATCAGGCCGTGCAGCGGGAAGACCGCATTCCGGGTGGCCATGATCGTCCGGTCGACGGGGTCCGCCGGGTCGTATCCGGCCTCGACCGGCGAGAACTGGGCTGGCCGGCCTTCGGTCATCAGCTCGGGCGCGGACCGGCCGGTCCGGCGCCGCACGTAATCGCGCCAGTCCCCGGGGGTGGGCGCCCGCGGGTCGATGGGCCTGCCCGCCGCCTCGGCGAGCAGGTGCGTCCAGGTCCGGGGCACCACCTCGACCAGCGAATAGCCGCCGCCCCCCGTCAGCAGCCAGCGCCCGGCCGCGGTCTCGTGGGCCAGCTGGTGGATCGCGGCATGGGCGGCCCGCTGCGCGTCGATGCTCAGCTCCAGGTTGGCGAGCGGGTCGGTCCAGTGCGTGTCGCAGCCGTGCTGGCTCACCAGCACCTGTGGCCGGAACGCCCTGAGCAGCGGCGGCACGATCGCGTGGAACGCGCGCAGCCAGCCGGCATCGCCGGTACCGGCCGGCAGCGCCACGTTCACCGCGGAGCCCTCGGCGCCGGGCGCACCGGTTTCCGTAGGCAGGCCGGTGCCGGGGAACAGCGTGGCCGGGTGCTCGTGCAGGCTGATCGTCAGCACCCGCGGGTCGGCCCAGAACGCCGCCTGGACGCCGTCGCCGTGGTGCACGTCGATGTCGACATAGGCTACCCGCTCGGCGCCCTGGCGCAGCAGCCAGGCGATGGCGATCGCCGGGTCGTTGTACACGCAGAACCCGCTGGCGTGACCGGCCATGGCATGGTGCAGGCCACCCGCGATGTTGGCGCCGTGCCCGGCCGCGCCGGACCACATCGCCCGCACGGCCGCCAGCGTCGCGCCGGCCACCAGCGCCGAGGCGTCGTGCATCCCGGGGAAGACCGGATCGTCCGGGGTGCCGAGCCCGTACGGCAGCAGGGAACGCAGATCGGTGGCCTCCCCGGCGCTGGCCCGGCGCACCGCGCCGATGTAAGCGGGGTCGTGCACCAGTTCGATCTCGGCCGTGGTGGCGGGCTCCGGTACGGCCACCGTCACCCCGTCCGCGTTCAGCACGCCAAAGTCGCGCGCGAGCTCGACGGTCAGCTCGACCCGTACCGGAGCCAGCGGGTGCCCCGGCCCGAAGTCATACCGGGTCAGCCGGTCGTCCCAGGCCACGTGCAGAGTGCAGGTCACCAGGGGCCTCCTTTCGCGGTCGGCGTCCTGGCGTGATACCCGCTGGCGCGGGCACGCACATTGTTGCGCCATGGCCGTGTGTCCCGCGACGGCCGGGCATCCCGCCCGGGAAAAGCGCACGCGGGCGGCGGGGCGGTGCGGCCGTGTCCGGGCGGGCATAGCACGATATGAACAGTCGCCGGGGTGCCGCGGCGGGCCGAACGCCCGCGGGGGGCCAGCTAAGGAGGACGGTCATGGATGGAGCGGGGCGGGCGTCGTCGGCAGGTGAGGACGCCATGGCGGTCGTCGCTCCCGAGGGCGGCCTGTTCGCGAGGCTCGACCCGGTCAGTTTCGGCCGTTCGCTGCTGGCCGTCGCCTGGCGCGCCGCGTTGCATCCCTACGCGGCCTCCGGCGCGTACTGGCAGTTCGCGGCGACCCTGGCCGGGATCGGCCCGGAAGCCGCCGCGCGCTGGGCGGGCCGCGGCGCGGACGAGAGCGGGCCGGGCGCCGGGGCGCTGGCGAAAGACAAGAGGTTCGCGGACCGGACCTGGCGGGACAACCCGGCATTCTTCGTGATCGGGCAGGCGTATTTCGCCGCGGTGGGGCTCGCCGATGACCTGCTGGCCGCCGGCCGCGGCGACCCGGTGGCCGATGTGAAGGCACGGCTGGCGTCCGACCTGATGCTCGCGGCGCTGGCCCCGACCAACTACCTGGCCACCAACCCGGCGGCGCTCAAGCGGGCGTTCGAGACGGGCGGTGCGAGCGTGGTGGCCGGCGCCAGGAACTTCCTCGACGACCTCAGGAACAACTCCGGGCTGCCCCGGCAGGTGGACACCCGGCCGTTCGAGATCGGCCGGAACCTGGCCGCCACCCCCGGCAAGGTCGTCTTCCGCAACGACCTGATGGAGTTGATCCAGTACGCGCCCCAGACTCCCCAGGTCCGGTCGGTGCCGGTGCTGGCCAGCCCGCCGTGGATCAACAAGTACTACATCATGGACCTGGCCCCCGGGCGCAGCTTCCTGGAATGGGCCATCACCCACGAGCGCACGGTCTTCGCCATCTCCTACCGCAATCCGGACCCGAGCATGAGCGGCGTGACCCTGGACGACTACCTGGTGCACGGCCCGCAGACCGCGCTGGACGTGATCACCGACATCACCGGGGCGCCGAGGATCGACATCGTCGGGCTGTGCCTCGGCGGGGCGCTCACCGGCATGCTTGCCGCCTATCTGGCCGGCACGGGCGACGCCCGGCTCGGCTCGATCACGCTGCTGAACACCCTGCTGGACTACAGCGAGCCGGGGGTGCTCGGCGCGTTCACCGACGAGGCCACCGTGTCCCGGCTGGAGCGGCAGATGGAGCAGCAGGGGGTCCTGGAGGGCAGGCAGATGGCCACGACATTCGACGCGCTGCGGCCCAATGACCTGATCTTCAACTACGTGGTGTCCAACTGGCTGCTCGGCCAGGACCCGCCGGCCTTCGACATCCTGGCCTGGAACAGCGACAACACCCGGATGCCCGCCACCATGCACGCGTTCTACCTGCGCTCGTTGTATCTGCGCAACGAACTGGCCCGGGGCGTGCTCGAGGTCAAGGGGCAGCGGTTGTCGCTCGCCGACGTCGGCAACGACGTCTACGTGGTCGGTGCCATCAACGACCACATCGTGCCCTGGCCCGCGTCCTACAAGGCGACCGCGCTGATGGGCGGGAACGTCCGTTACGTGCTCTCCAGCGGCGGCCACATCGCGGGCATCGTGAACCCGCCCGGTCCCAAGGCCTGGTACGAGGTGGCCAAGACGCCGAATCCGGCGACTGCGCGCCAATGGCGGGAGGCGGCAGAGCACCTCAGCGGGTCCTGGTGGGAGGACTGGGCCAAGTGGGCAGGCCGGCGTGCGGGGCGCCGTACGGATCCGCCGCCGATGGGAAGCGAGAAGTACCCGGCCATCGGTGACGCGCCTGGGAGTTACGTGCACGGCTGACTCTTGCCGGGTCGGGGATAGGGCCGACCACAGGGTTGCCTGGACGCGGGACAAAACCGCGTCCGGGCAACTCTCCGGCCGGCCCCGGAAGCTGCGACTTTGCAGGCCAGCCCCTCCCGCGCGGATCGCGGCATCCTGTAACTGCGCGCCTGCGCCTTGCGCCCAGGGGAGTGCGGTTGTGGTGGCGCCGGGCGGGCAGTTGGCGGGCGAGTTGCTAGATATATCTAGATGATGCTTGACAAGTCGCGCATAGCTTGCATACTTTAGTTTGCAGAAGGCATCGAGGAGGAATCATGAGCGACACCAAGACCATGGGGCAGGAGCTCCAGGGCGAGATCCTGAACACCGTCCGCAAGAGCCAGGACGCCGTCGTCGACGCGATCCAGCTGTGGGCGGACGCCGTCCAGTCCATCAAGCCGCCGCTGCCCGAGGTGGGCATCCCGTTCGCCGACAAGCTGCCCAAGCCGGGCGAGCTGGTGTCGGGCACGTACGACTTCGTTGAGCAGCTGATCGCCGCGCAGCGCAAGTTCGCCGAGAACGTGCTGCACGCGACCGCGCCGCTGTTCAACAGCGACGCCGCCCCCGCCGCCAAGAAGACGGGTGCCGCGGCCAAGTAAGGCGTGCCCCGTGCGGGCGGGCCGGGCCTGCCCGCCGCCCGTTGCAGCGGGCGACAAGAACGACCCGCCGCGCGGCGGCCCGGCAAGGGCCGCCGCGCGGCGCATTGCTCAGTATTGTTAGCACATCGGCCGCGTGCTGGGAGGCGAGGTGACCGTGACGGATGCATGGGACGTCCAGATGAAGGCGCTCGGCAGCTTCATCCGCAGCCAGCGCAAGCTGGCGAACCTGTCGCTCCGCCAGCTCGCCGACCTGACCAGCCTGTCCAACCCGTACCTGAGCCAGATCGAGCGCGGCCTGCACCAGCCGTCGGTGCGCGTGCTGCGGTTGCTGGCGGATGCGCTCAACGTGTCCGCCGAGTCGCTGCTCGCCGAGGCCGGCCTGCTGGAGCACGCCGCGGACACCGCTCGCGGCAAGGCACAGGGGAGCCCGGGCTCGGTGGAGTCGGTCATCCGGGCCGATGCCCGGCTCGACGACGAGCAGAAGGCCGCGCTGCTCGCGGTCTACCGGAGCATGCTGCGGGAATAGCGGCATCGCCGGGCCGCGCCACCCGGAACATTCGTGGCCGGGCACAAGTAGTCCCGCGGGTCGCCGTCCCCGCGCGGGCCGAAGGTTTGCGGATATCCGGGCCGCGTTGCCCTCCTGGCGGCCAGGTGCCCCCGGCCGGGGTCGAGGTGATGGTAGGCGTCGTCCAGGAGCCCGTGTTCGGCCCGCTGGTGATGTTCGGCCTGGGCGGCGTGGCGACCGACATGCTGCTGCGGGTGTCCCGCCTCGCCGACGACCTGCCCAGGTGGCCGGACTCGAGCTCAACCCGGTGCTCGCCACCCCCGGCGGCGCCCGGGTCCTGGCTGCCCGGATCCGGGTCGGCCCGGCATAGCCACGTGACCCGTTCCTCAGACAGCTGCGCTTACCCGGGGCGGGCGGCAGTATCGTCGATATCGGCGGCGGTGCCCGTGACGCGGGCGTTCCATGGCGCGGCGCTGCGCCGCCAGAAGTGCCGGGGTGAACGGCAAGAACGGAATGAACGGCATGAACGGCATCAGGAGGCGGGCCTGTCGGCTGGGACGCTGGCTGGGGCTGGACGGCAACCCGCTGCGGCGGCGCACCGACAAGGTGGCTACCTGGCTCATGGTCCAGTTCCTGGTGGTGATCCTGATCGGGGTGCCGCTGTTTGGCTTCGCGGTCTTCGCCTGGGCCAGCCGGGCCGGCGCCGGCCAGCAGCGGGCGGAGCGCTCCTGGCGGGAGGTGCCTGCCGTCCTGCTGCGCTCGGGGCCCGCGTCCGACCCCCTGGCCGACGGGGCCTTCGGGTACTCCTGGGTGCCGGCCCGGTGGACGGCGCCGGACGGGCAGCTGCGCTCCGGTGACATCCCGGTAGAGGCCGGCCTGGCCACCGGCCGGAAGGTGCTGATGTGGGTGGATGCCGCAGGCAGGCCGACCGATCCGCCGCTCACCGACCGTGCGGTGCTGGCCCGGGCGGCCTCCGCGGCGGCCGTTGCCACCGCCATGCTGGTGATCGCGCTGTCTTGCGTGGCGCTGACCGGGCGGTGGCTGCTGGACCGGCGCAGGCTCGCGGACTGGGAACTGGCCTGGGCGGTCGTCGGGCCGCAGTGGACCAAGCGCTTCCGCTCCCGCGGTTAGTGCCGGGGCAGGGAAGCGTCCCGAGCGGCGGACGTTAGGCCCGCGGAAACAAAGGAATCGTCCAATCGTGAGGAAACGGGACGGAACGCACGCGCAATAATCCTATTTTTAAGCACGATAAACTAGATTTATTTATCAGACAATTCCGCCCGGACCGCTGGACATCGCGCTTCTAATGCCTATATTTAGGCATGAAAGACTAGGAATCTGCCGGGGCGTGACGGCGCATGTCACTGGAAAGATGCAGGGCCGGTGACACCGGGGCCTGGTGACCAGAACGGTCACCGGGCGGCGGCGACAGCGAAAGCGGCAGGAATCGCAGGCACCGGGGCACCTTGACGGCCACCGGGCAGCAACGGAAGGAGAATGCCAGCGATGCACCTGGACCCCTTCATCGTCCTGGGCAGTGCCGTTGTCGGGCTGCTTGTTGGGCTAACCGGGGCCGGCGGAGGCGCCCTGATGACGCCGATGCTCATCCTGCTGTTCGGGGTGAAGCCATCCTCGGCGATCTCCAGCGACCTGGTGGCCGCGGTAGTGATGCGGCCCGTCGGCGCGGCTGTGCACCTGTACAAGAAGACGGTGAACCTGCACCTGGTCGGCTGGATGGTGTGCGGTTCGGTGCCGATGGCGTTCGTCGGCTCCTACCTGCTGCACGAACTCGGCAACAGTTCCTCGGCGCAGGACACCGTGGAGAAATTCCTGGGCGCCGCGCTGCTGGTCGGGGCCGGGGCCATGGTGTTCCGCTACTACCTGGACCGCCGCTCCGGCAAGAACCGGATCGGCCTCATCAACGACGTGCAGGTCCGCCCGCTGCCGACCGTCGGGATCGGCATGATCGGCGGGCTGATCGTCGGCATGACCTCGGTGGGCTCCGGGTCGCTGATGATCGTGCTGCTGCTCTTCCTCTACCCGCTGATCAGTGCTAACGCGCTCGTCGGCACCGACCTGACCCAGGCGGTCCCGCTGACCGCTGCCGCCGCCCTGGGCGCGCTGATCTTCGGCACGGTCGAGTTCGGCGTGACCGCCTCCATCATCATCGGCGCCGTGCCGGCCGTGCTGATCGGGTCGTTCTTCTCCTCGCGGGCACCGGACCGGTACATCAGGCCGATCATCACCTTCGTGATCTTCGCGTCCGGCCTGAAGTACATCGGTGTCGCCACCACCGTGCTGGGCTGGATCCTCTGCGCCGTCGCGCTGACCGCTGGCGTCTACTGGCTGTTCCGCACCCAGCCGTGGCGCAACGGCAACGGCAAGCTGGCCGCCGCCGCGAACGGAGTGGAGCAGGCGAACGCGAACGGCTCCGGGGCAGCTCCGCCGGGAACCGGGGGCCACCTCGCCAATGGCGAGCACGCCAACGGTCAGCAGGCCGCCGAGCAGGAAGCCAGCCCTCCGGCCAGCGGGTAGCCCGCCGCCGGGCGCCCGGGTCCCTTTCGTGATCATGGGGTTGATGCCGCGGCATCAACCCCATGATCACGTTTGCCGGGGTGGCGCGGCGGCGCGCCGAGCGGGCCGGGCTCAGCCGCCATCGCCGGCGCGGACCACGACGACCGGGCAGAACGCGCCGGTGACGCAGTGGATGCTCACCGAGCCGACCAGCATCCCGGTGAACCCCCCGTGCCCTTGGTGGCCCACCACCAGCAGGTCGGCTTCCCTGGACGCCTCGACCAGGGCCTGCGCGGGGTGCCCGTAGACGGTGCCCTTCTCCACCGCGGCGGCCCCCTGGCCCTGGTAGGCCGTGGCAATCGCCGCGTCGAGGGTCTCGTGCATCTGCGCTTCGGTCTGGTCATGGACGGCTTCAGGGGCCATCCCCGGGGGCGGGCCGCCAACCGCGCCGGGGTAGTGCCAGGCCAGCAGGGCCCGCACCCGCGCGCCGGTGGCCGTGGCGTACCGCGCCGCCCAGCGCAGCGCCGCCACCGACTCAGGCGAGCCGTCCACGCCGACCACGACAAGTTCCTGCCCGCTGCCTTCGCCGGTCATCGCATGCCTGCCTTCCTGGCCAATCCGCGGAGTTCCCTGGCGCTATCGAAGCCGGCCAGGGGCGTCCGGTACAGGGGTTGATGGTCCCATGGACACCAGCGGCCACGGTGCGGATGCGGCCCGGGCGCGGCGGATGCGACCCGGCGCGCGGGGGAAACCTCGGGACTTTGCGCCCCTGGCCGGCTCGCGGCCCGTCCGGTGGCACCGATTGGTACGGGTTTGGGCCCTGGTGCCAGAAGCGCACTAGGTTGAGACTTGTTTCTCAGGGGGGGTGTGTGCCACCAGACCGGGGTGGCCGTTGGCTGAAGGAGTGGTGTTATGCCTGGGATCATTGTGGGCGTTGACGGTTCCGAGACTTCGCGCCGTGCGCTGGAGTGGGCGGTCCGGGAGGCGGGGCTGCGCGGCGTGGCACTGACGGTGGTTGCCGTGCACCAGGTCGCCGGGAACCAGTGGACCGGCAGCCCGGAGGTGTACCCAGAGGCGGACAAGCCGGTCACCGAGGCGATACGCCGGGCGGCGGAGGAAGCTGTGCAGAAAGCGGTGAGCGAGGCCGGGGAGCCCGCCCCGGCATCGGTCACCGTACGTGCCGTCAGCGGCATCCCCGCGCAGGAACTGGTGAGTGCCTCGTCGGATGCGGATCTGGTGGTCGTGGGCTCGCGCGGCGGCGGCGCGTTCTCGAAGATACTGCTGGGCTCGGTGACCAACAAGGTGGTGACCCACGCGGCGAGCCCGGTGGTGGTGGTCCGGGCCTAGCGTCACCGGGAAGGCCCAGCCGCGGGCAGCTTCGCCGCCAGTTCCCTGCCCGCGGCCGGGCCGCGTCATTGATCGCCGGGGCTGCGGGTATGGAGCTAACCGTAGGTGACCGGGCTCCCGGTGGCCGGGCAGCGACTAGTTCGAGAACAGGCAGGCATGATGCGGCTGCGGGCAGGCGTGGCGATCGATCTGGGCACCGTCAACACCCTGGTAAGCGTCCGCGGCAGGGGGCTCGTCGTGGAGGAGCCTTCCGCGATCGCCGTGGACCGGGCCACCGGCCGGGCCGTCGCGGCCGGCCGGGACGCGGACGCGCTGGCTGGCAAGGCGCCCCAGGGTGTTGACGTCATCCATCCGCTGCGCGACGGGGTGATCGCGGACCTGGACGCGGCCACGGCCATGCTGCAGGCCTTCCTGCGCCAGGCGCGGCTGCGGCGCGGACTGCTGAGGCCGGCCGCCGTGGTCTGCGTGCCGAGCGGGGCCACCTATGTCGAGCGCCGGGCACTGGCCGCCGCCGTCGAGGCGGGCCGCCCCCGCTGCACCGTGCAGTTGATCGACGAGCCGGTGGCCGCCGCGGCGGGCGCGGGCTTCGGCCTCACCGGCGGGACCGGCGCGTTCATCGTGGACGTGGGCGGCGGGACCACCGAGATCGCGGTGGTGGCCGGCGGGCACCTGGTCCGGGCCGAGTCCCTGCGGCTGGGCGGCAACGCCATGGACGAGGCGATCGTGGCCACGGTGAAGACCGAGCTTGGCCTGCTCATCGGCCGGAACGCGGCCCGGCGGCTGAAGATGTCCCTGGGGCTCACCGGCGGCACGGCCGAATGGGCGGAGGCCGTCGGCGTCGATGTGCGGCGCGGGACGCCCCGGGCCGAGCGCATCCCCGGTGAGCTGGTCGCCACGGCACTGGAGCCCTGTGTCACCGCGATCATCGAAGCGGTCCGGGAGATACTCCTGGACCTGCCGCCGGACCTTGCCGAGGACGTCGTGCTCGGCAAGGTCTGCCTGGCCGGGGGAGGGGCGCTGCTGCTCGGCCTGGCGGGCCGGGTCGAGACCGTCGCGGGCATCCCGGCCCTCGTCGTGGACGACCCGCTGCGCTGCGTGGTCCGGGGCGCGGCCGACATCGTGGAAACCGGCGGCGGAGCCGCGAGCGCCTAGCCGCCGGGTGTGCTTAGCATCGCGGCGTCCCTGGCATCCTTGATCACCGGGACAAGCAGCGCGGCTTGACCCAGGAACGAGGGAGCATTCATGGACCTGCGCGGGCGCAGCCTGGTCAAAGAGATCGACTTCAGCGCCGAAGAATTTCGCTACCTCGTCGACCTCGGCGGGCGGCTGCGGGCCGATAAGCGGGCCGGCGGCCGGGCGCGCCGCCTGGCAGGCCGGAGTATCGCGCTGATCTTCGAGAAGACCTCCACGCGCACCCGGTCGGCGTTCGAGGTGGCCGCGCACGACGAGGGCGGTGATGTCACCTACATCGGCCCGCAGGACTCTCAGCTGGGGCGCAAGGAGTCGATGAAGGACACCGCCCGGGTGCTCGGCCGGATGTTCGACGGCATCGAGTACCGCGGCGCTGCCCAGGAGACGGTAGAGACCTTGAGTGCATTCGCTGGGGTCCCGGTGTGGAACGGGCTCACCGACGAGTGGCACCCCACCCAGATGCTGGCCGACATCCTCACCATGCGCGACCACACCGCCAAGCCGCTCACCGAGGTGACCTACTGCTATCTGGGCGACGGCCGCAACAACACCGCGAACTCGCTGCTGGTGACCGGCGCCCTGCTGGGCATGGACGTGCGCGTCTGCGCCCCGGAAGCGCTGCAGCCCGCGCCCGGCGTGCAGGACATCGCCCGCGGCCTGGCCGCCTCCTCCGGCGCCCGGATGGCGGTCACCGCGGACCTCGCGGCAGGGGTGGCGGGGGCGGATTTCCTGTACACCGACGTGTGGCTGTCCATGGGCGAGCCCGCCGGGGAGTGGGACGCCCGCATCGACGCGCTGCTGCCTTACCAGGTGAACGCGCAGACGATGACGGCCACCGGGAACCCGGCGGTGAAGTTCATGCACTGCCTGCCCGCGATGCACAACACCGAGACCGAGATCGGGCAGCAGATCTACGACAAGCGCGGGCTCGACGCGCTCGAGGTCACCGAGGAGGTTTTCGAGTCGCCCGCCTCCATCGTGTTCGACCAGGCGGAGAACCGGCTGCACACGATCAAGGCGGCCATGGTGGCCATGATCGGGGAGCACGCGTGAGGGTGGTCGCCGCGCTCGGCGGCAACGCCCTGCTGGAACGCGGCGAACTGCCCGAAGCCAGGGTCCAGGAGGAGCACGTACACAAGGCGGCGCTCGCACTCGCCCCGCTGGCGCAGGCGCACCAGCTCATCCTCACCCACGGGAACGGCCCGCAAGTGGGCCTGCTCGCCCTGGAGAACGCCGGCTACCGCGGCCTGCGCACCCCCTATCCCTTTGACGTGCTGGGCGCGCAGACCCAGGGCATGATCGGCTACTGGCTGCTCCAGGCGCTGCAGAACGCGCTGCCGGACAGCCGGGTAGCCTGCCTGGTCAGCCGCACCGTGGTCAGCGCGGAGGACCCCGCGTTCGGGCGCCCGACGAAGTTCGTCGGGCCGGTATACGACGAGGCGGATGCGCGCGCGATCGCCGCCGCCCACGGGTGGGAGGTCCGCCAGGACGGCGCCGCGTGGCGGCGGGTCGTTCCCTCGCCCGAGCCCTTGGAACTACTGGAACTGCCCAGCGTCCGGGTGCTGCTTGACAGCGGGGCGGTCGTCATCTGCGCGGGCGGCGGCGGAGCGCCGGTGGTGCGGGACGCGGCAGGGATGCTGCGCGGTGCCGAGGCGGTCGTGGACAAGGACCTGACGGCCGCCCTGCTGGCCCGGGCGCTTGACGCGGACGCGCTGCTGCTGCTGACCGATATCGCGGCCGTCCAGGAGGGGTTCGGCACCCCGCGGGCCCGGCCGCTGCGCCGGGTGACACCCGCGGAGCTGCGGTCCCTGACCTTCCCTGACGGGTCCATGGGCCCCAAGATCGAGGCCGTCTGCCGCTTCGTGGAAGCGACGGGGAAGATGGCCGCCATCGGGCAGCTTGGTGATGCCGAGGCCCTGCTGCGCGGCGACGCGGGGACGGTGGTCACCGGCTGAGCACGGTGCCGGTGGCCGCTGCCCGAGGCCACGGCACCTCCGGCAGTAACGGCCCGTGCCGGGCCTGCGGTTTGCGGTTATGGGTTTGGCTGGCTATACCGGAAGCGGCGGCCCGCGCCGGGTGACAGGGAACGGGCCGCGTACGGCGACTGAGAGCAGGCCGCGTCCGGCGGCCGGCGAGCGCGAAGAGGGGTGTGCGGGTGACCGCGGAATCGATCGACGTCAGTGTCCCGCCCAGCGGGACCGGCTGCGCCGAGTGCGACGAAGCCGGTGGCTGGTGGTTCCACCTGCGCCGCTGTGCGCAGTGCGGGCACATAGGCTGCTGCGACTCCTCGCCGTCCCAGCACGCCAGCGCTCACGCGGCCGCCTCCGGGCATCCGCTCATCAGGAGCTTCGAGCCGGGCGAGTCGTGGTTCTGGAACTACGCGGAGAACCGGATGTACGGCAGCGGCCCGGAGCTGGCCCCGCCCGAGCACCATCCCGCCGACCAGCCGGTGCCCGGCCCGGCGGGCCGGGTGCCCAGCGACTGGCGGTCGAAGATCCACTAACCGCATCAGGCTGGGTATCACCCGCTTGGGGGGAGTGCGATGAATGAGACTGCCGAGATTCCGGCCGGGGTGGATCCGGCCAGGCCGGCGCCTGCGCGGATCTACGACTACCTCTTAAGCGGCAACAGCAACTTCCAGTCCGACCGGGACGCCGCCCGGCGCATCATGGCGCTGGTGCCGGAGATCAGGGACTGCGCCTGGGCCAACCGCGGCTTCCATCAGCGCGCGGCAAGGTGGATCGCCGGGCGCGGGGTCAGGCAGTTCATCGACATCGGCTCCGGGCTGCCCACCGCCGGCAACACCCACGACGTGGTCCGGTCGGCCGACCCGAGCTGCCGCGTCGTTTACGTGGACAACGACCCGATGGTGCGCGCGCAGTCGCAGCAGTTGCTGGCCGGCGTCTGCGGGGTCAGGGTCATCCTGGGTGACCTGCGCGACCCGGAGCACCTGCTCGCCGACCCGGAACTGCGGGAGCTGATCGACTTCAGCCAGGCCGGCCTGCTGATGACCGCGGTGGTGCACTTCGTGGCGGACGAGAGCGACCCGTGGGGCCTGGTGCGCCGGTACCTGGCAGCGCTGGCGCCGGGGAGCTACCTGGCGCTGTCGCACCTGACCAGCGACCAGAAGCCGCCGCGTGCGGTGCGTGAGTTCCGCCGCGTCTTCAACCGTGCCACCGAGCAGGTGCACTTCCGCTCCCGGGCCGAGGTGGAGCGGCTTTTCGAGGGCCTGGACCTGGTCTCGGCGCACGATCCGGAGGTCCCGGGGGCGCTGTGTTATGTGGGCGACTGGGAAGCCGAGGACCCGGCAATGGCCGACAGCGATGGCTCTCGCTGGCTCTATTGCGGGGTCGCCCGGCGCCCCTAGCCGATATCACGGTCCCGGTCAGGAACTCAGCTCTGCGCCTACGTATTCGCGGACCTCCTGGATGGCCCAGTTGTTTCCGTCGGGGTCGGTGAAGAAGGCGAACTTTCCCCCGTCCCTGGGGTCCATCGTCTGGACCGGGGAGACGTCGACGCCCCGGTCGGCCAGCTGCGCCCGGGCCGCCTCGATGTCGGGGACGACCAGTTGCAGGCTGGCCGAGGCGCCCAGGTCGGTGCCGGCCGGCACGACCTTCGGCCCGATCACCACGGAGCACCCCGAGCCGGGCGGGGTCATGTGCACCACGCGCATGGTCTCGGTGGGACGGGTGTCGGCATCAAGGCGGAAGCCCAGCTTGCCGGTGTAGAAGCTTTTCGCCCGGTCGATGTCGGTGACCGGGATCACGACGACTTCCAGCTTCCAGTCCATGGTTGGTTCCCTTCGGTTGGCGCGCCCTGGCGGCGCTGTCATCTCCGAGGACGAAACTGTCGCGCCGGTCTCGACATCCCGGCGCATCGATTTTCCCCGGCGGGGAGATGCCCGTGCCCGGCGGTCGCACGCCGCCAGCCTCGCGGCAGGCAGTAGCGCACGGTGGCCGGATTGGGACTCAAAGTCATCGCCGGGGAGCGTAACGCAGCGAATTAAAAAGTAATGATCCGAGCAAACCATGAGCGATCATGCCTACATTTGCCGTTAGGTAGACAGAGAACGACTGCCCCGGGGTTCAGCCTGCATCCGATCGCTTGGTGGGGAAACGATGAAGTCTTTGGTCCGGCATGGCCGCCGGCCGTTGCTGGCGCTGGCCGCAGCGGCCTGCGTGGCGGTCAGCACGATGGGGACGCTCGGCGCGGGTGCCGCCGTGCGGCCCGCGTCAGCGGACTCGGGAGCTACCGCGGTCAAGGCACGGACAGCGCTCCCGCACACCAGGCCCGCGGCGGCGGCCAGCCAGATGTTCGCGACGCTGTTCTTTTCGCGCTCCGAGATCACCGGGGCCGACGCCTGCACGCCCGATGACACCGGCATCGCGCGCCTGGACACCACGGTGGCGCCGTACCTGCGGTCGCTCAGGATGGCCGGGACCGGTTCGCTGGTCACCGACGTGACCCATAAGACGGCCAACAACTGCACTCACAATGGTGACTCGCTCACCGCGTCCTGGGCCCAGGCCACCTCGCTGGCGCAGACCTACGGCTGGCATTTCGTGTCGGCCACCGCCACCTACCCCCGCAATCTGACCTCGCTCCCCCCGTTGCAGCAGCAGGCCGAGACCTGTGGCTCCGCGAACACCATAGACGCGCACGGGCTGCCAGGGGCGCACGGGCTCATCGCCTATCCCGGGGCGCAGGGGCTGCCGACCAGCGTTCAGGCCAAGTACGGTGCCAAGTGCTTCGCCTGGGGCCGGGAGTACGACAAGTCAGGGACCACCACCGCCGCGATGGGCACCACCGCGCCGTACTGGCAGCTCACCCGGGCGTTCAACGGCGGCCCGTGCAACGACCCGACGGCGCCGTGCTACACGATCAGCGCGGACGGCAGCCCGCGCTACGCGACGCCTGCCCAGATCATCGGCCTGGTCAACGCGCTCCAGCCGGGCCAGTGGCTGACCCTGCAGTCGTACATCCTGGTCACCGGGAAGAACCCGTCGTACACTCACAACGGCACCCGGTGGAACTGCAACTCCTCCGACCCGGACCTGCACTGGACCAACGACGTGGAGCGGTACTGCTACAACGACTTCCAGCAGGTTGTCCAGGCGATCGCCGCGCGCGGCGACATCACCGTGACCGACCCGCTCACCGTGGGCGTGGCGTTCGGCCGCCCGGCCACCTACCCGTAGCCGTCAGCCCTGCCCGGGCAGGCTGACCGCGGCCTCGGCGGTGTACACCAGGAAGGTCAGCGACTCCTGGAGGTACAGCTCGACCTGGGTGCCGCTGTGGGACAGGTAGCCGACCGAGGCCTCCTGCCCGAGCTGGAGGCAGAAGTCGCCGCCCCTGGTGGTCAGCGCGACGGCGCCGGAGATCGCGGGCGCCCAGATGATGTCGCCGTTGATCACCCGCCGGAGGTGTTCGAGCACCGGGTAGCCGTGGTCGCTGGTCTCGCTGACCGCGACGTAGGCGTCGGCGCTGAGCAGCACCGAATAAGGGCCGTCGACGCCGCCCTCGCGGAGCTGGCCGATCGCCCGGGCGATCGCCGCCGGGTACTCGCGCACGTCCGCGGGCAGGCTCACCGGGGGATTGCTGGAACCCGGCCGGACGCCCTGGATGCCGGCGGCGGGATAGCCATCGAAGATCGCGCGGTCCTCGGCGAAGGCGATCTGGCGGGCGGCGTCCTTGACCGGCTGCCAGTCGGAGTCCTCCGCCCCGCGCGCCACGTCGTCGATCTCCTCGCGGTTCAAGGTGAACGGGACGCGCAGTTCCACCAGTGCCGCGGCCAGGCGCTGCCGGGCGAGCACCCCGTCGGCCGGCGCGTCGATGTCGCGCACCCGGCCGGTGCCCACCGCGGACAGCCCGTACCCCGCCGGTCCCTGCACGTCCACCACCCGCCGCCCGGCGAGGTGGCGCTTGAGCGTGCGGGTGGCTTCTTCCTCGATCTGCGCCCAGGCCGCCTCGGAGACCGGCGCGAGCTCGCGGTGCAGGTTATCCATCGCCAGGTGCCCCTTTCAGGCTGCCAATGTTGAGGGAGCCCGGAGATCCTTCCCGGGCTGGCGCAGTGGTTTCGCGTGCAGGCGTCGCGGGCGCGGCGGCGCCGAGGTTTTCCAGCAGCGGCACCGCGGGCACGAAGAACAGGTTCCCGGTGACCGCCGTGCTGAAGTCAAGCAGCCGGTCGTAGTTTCCCTCGGGAGAGCCGACGAACATGTTGGTGAGCATCTGCTCGATCGTGGCCGGCGAGCGGGCGTAGCCGATGAAGTAGGTGCCGTAGCGGCCGTCGCCGACCGAGCCGAACGGCATGTTGTCCCGGAGGATCTTTATCTCTTCGCCATCGTCCCCTGTGATGACGTTCAGCGCGTTGTGCGCGTAACTGGGCTTCACGTCGTCGGCCAGTTCGATGTCGGACAGCTTCGTGCGCCCGATGATGTTCTCCTGCTCCTCGACGGGCAGGGTGTTCCACCCGGCCACATCGTGCAGGTACTGCTGCACGATCACGTAGCTGCCGCCCGCGAAGGCGGGATCCTCGTCCCCGATCAAGGTCGCCCGCGCGGCAGCCAGGCCGGTGGGGTTCTCCGTACCGTCAACGAACCCGATCAGGTCGCGGTCGTCGAAGTAGCGGAAGCCGTGCACCTCGGACACGACCGTCACCGCTCTGCCCAGCCGGCTCATGATCTGGCCGGCCAGTTCGAAGCACAGGTCCATCCGCACGGCGCGGATATGGAACAGCGCGTCCCCCGCGGTAGCGACGGCATGCCGCGGTCCCGCTTTTATTTCTCTGAACGGATGGAGCCCCGCTGGCTTGTCCGTACCGGCGATCCGGTCCCACGCGGCCGCACCAAAACCGGTGACGCAGGTCAGGTGCCCGTCCAGATCCCGGAATCCCACGGCACGGACCAGGCCGGCCAGGTCCGCGCAGAGGGCGCGCACCGTGGCCCCGCTGTCCTCGCCCGGGGCGAGCGCCACCACCAGGAAGATCGCCGCGCCGGTCAGCGGCGCGACGACGGCCTGCGGTTCGGGAGCCGCGCCGCCGGTGTCCGTGGTCACGCGTCTATCCTCTACCGTCCCTGCCGCGGCGCGCGCCCGGGTCCCGGTACTCGCCGGGTCTCAGGTGCCGAACCAGCCGGGCACGTCGAGGCGGAACCTGCCCTGCGGGACCATCGTGCGCAGGTCGGCCTCGAGCGCGGCCAGCCTCCCGGGTCCCAGGCGGCTGGCCCACTGCGCGCGCAGGTCCTCGAAGATTGCCGCCGACCTGACCAGCGCGTCTATGCCGAGCGGGGTGAGCCGGACCAGCTTGCGGCGGCCGTCCCGGGCATCGGCGGCGCGCTCGGCGTAGCCGAGCTGTTCCAGCCGGTCGATGGTCTTCCCGGCGGCCTGCTTGGAGATTCCAAGCAGGCGGCCCACCTCGCTGGCCGTCGCGCGGGAGGTCGTGATCCTCACCATGGCGACCCGCAACGGCTGCCACATCTGCGTGGCCATGCACTCAGCGAAGCTGGCGGCTGGGTGCCAGCCAGGAACTTGTCGCCGCGCTGCGGGATCGGCGGCCGCTGCCCGACGAGCGGCTGGCGGCGATCCAGCGGTTCACCCTCGACGTGGTGGCGGAGGCCGGGGCGGTCAGCCCGGAATCCCTGGAGGCGTTCCTCGATCACGGGTACACCGCCCGTAACGCCCTGGACGTGGTGCTCGGCGTCGGCACCTACACCATGTCGACGCTGGCCAACCGGATGACGAGGGCGCCCCTGGACGAGCAGTTCAGCGCGTTCGCCTGGGAGGAGCCCGTGGCGTGATCGCATGCGTCGGTAGCCTGAGCAGGCACGCCCGCAGCGATGGGAGCCAGCCGTGCCGGCAGGACGCAAGGGCCATCCACTGTTCGCGCGGTTCTACGCCAGGATCAGCCCGGGCATGGATGCCGAGGGGATGGCGGGCTACCGCCAGCGCGCGCTCGCGGGCCTGGCTGGCTCGGTGATCGAGGTCGGCGCGGGCAACGGGCTGAACTTCGCGCACTACCCGCCCGGGGTCACCGGGGTCCTGGCGGTGGAGCCGGATCCCTACCTGCGCCGGATCGCCGGGGAGCACGCCGGGCAGGCGCCGGTCGCCGTGGAGGTCCGCGACGGGGTGGCCGAGCGGCTCCCCGGGGCGGACGGCTCCTTCGACGCGGCCGTGGTGACCCTGGTGCTGTGTTCGGTGGCCGATCAGCGGGGCGCCCTGGCCGAGGTGCGCCGGGTGGTCCGCCCGGGCGGCCAGTTGCGCTTCATCGAGCATGTCCGGGCGGACACCCCTGGCCTGCGCCGGGTGCAGCGCGCGCTGGACGCTACGGTGTGGCCGCCGCTGGGCGGCGGGTGCCACGTGAGCCGCGACACGCTCGCCACGATCGCCGGAGCCGGGTTCACGGTGGTCAAGTCCGAGGCGTTCCGCTTCCCGCAGAGCCGGATCCCCCCGCCCGCCGCGCCGCACGTGTGGGGAATAGCGACCCGCGACCCCGGGCAGTCCGCGGCATGATTCGGTGGTGTAAAGCCAGCTTGACACTTTGCGGACAGCCTGCGCTAGTTTCGAGGTGTCAAACGAGCTTTACATAGCGAAGGTGGATGACGATGGGAACACGGACTCGCCGGATCGTGGCGGCCGGGACGTTGGCCTTGTCCGCGGTCATCCTTGGTGCGGCCATCGCGCAGGCGATCAGGCAGCACAGCCTGGACCCGGTCTGGATGATCGGCTGGCTGCCCGCCGTGCTGGTCGCGGTGTACCCGTCCATGACCGGGCGCGGCGGGCCGGCGCGCGGGCGCTGCCTGCCCCGGCTCCGCCGCCCGGCAGGCTCCTGAGGGAGGGAGGCCAGGTCCTGGCGATGCCTGTTCTGATCGGCACCTCAGGCTGGCAGTATCGCGACTGGCGGGGGGTGCTGTACCCGCCCGGTCTCGCCGAGCGTGACTGGCTGGAGTACTACGCCGGCCGGTACGGCAACGCCCGCGCCGGAACCGAGAACCTAAGCTCCTCCGCGAAGTCTCATTCCCGCTTCAACGCCCTCCGCCGCTCCGCGGGACCGGACGGCGCGGCGGTCAGTCCGAGAACGCGCCGGGACGCACACCTTGATCGAGGAGGGGTGGGCCTTGATCCGCAGCTTCCTGACATCTGAGCGCGCGCCGCCGTCAAGCTCGTAGGGGAATCGCCGGTCAAACCGGATCCGGAAATCCTTGCCCCGCGTGACCCGCACAAACGGCGACCTCTCGGCGTTGCCCAGCGCGACCCGTGCAAGCGTCCGGGCCCACTGAGCCGGGTTCTTGGCGGTGACCACGCCGAGTTCCAGCAGCCCGTCGTCTGGCCGCGCGCCGTGGAACACCTCGGCCCCGCCGAGGATCTTGCCCACGTTCCCCGCGAGGACACATGCGACCCGGCCTTTGAAAAAGCGCGCGCCATCCACCTCGACGACCGCCTTCGCCCGGCGCGCGCTGAGGTTCCTGGCCCCCGCGTACACATACGCGGCGCGGCCAAGGCGGTCCTTCATCCCCCGGTCAGCCCGCTTGATCATGCTGGCGTCGAACCCTGCGCCGGCCATCACCGCGAAATGCTCGCCATTCACCGACCCGGTATCCAGCGGGCGGCGATCCCCGTGCAGCCCGACCCATACCGCCTCGGCGAGATCGGGCGGAATACCCAGGTTCGACGCGAGGAGATTGGCTGTGCCAGCCGGAAGGATGGCCAGGACGGCCTGCGTCCCGGCCAGCGCATCGACACAGCGCTGGACCATCCCATCGCCTCCCCAGACGAAGATGACCTCCGCCCCATCGCGCAGCGCGCGGCGGGCGCGCTTGGGCGCCTTGCGGCTCTTGGTCACCTCATGCCAGAGCGGATCGGTGACTCCCTCCCGCACCAGCACCTCCCGGAGCTCCGGCAGACCGCCACCAAGGCTCTTGCCAGAATGCGCCACCACCGCGACCCTCGACATGCCATAGCCTCCGTTTCCCACGCCGCAGATCGAAGCTGCGCCGCGCAGGCCGGCCCGCTGCACCACAACTCAGCAAAGATCCTCAGCAGGCTCCCACTGCCCGCAAGGCTCCCCGGCAATCGCTCCAGTTGCAGGTGATCTTGGGTTCCGGCTGGGTGCACCGGCTGGGCCGGCCGTTGGCGCCGCTGTGGCGCACGGCGGACCGGGGTTATCTGCGGTTCCACGAAGGGCGCGGCCCAGCCCTGGCCGCGGCACGGCACGGCACGGCACGGCACGGCACCCAGGCTTTGCACGGCTGGGTCCGGCGGGCCGGGGGCCTAGCCAGGGTAGACGATCGGTTTGGTGGTGTAGCTGCGCCCGCCCGGGGTGGTCCAGGTGAGGATGCCGGGGCGGGACTGCTCCAGGCGCCAGCCCGGCGCCTGCTTGGCCTCGTGGTGCTTGCGGCACAACAGGTCTGACAAAATCGCCCGCCACAGCAGGAATTTCGAATAAAAATACGACCATGACAAGTGGTCATGACGTGTCAGGCCCGAGGCTGTCGGGGAGGCTGAAGGCCGGAAACAGGCTGGCCCCGAACGTCGTGATCTCGGCGATCGCCCTGCCCCGGGTGCGCAGCACGTCGAGCTTGAAGGCGCGGAACTCCGAGTCGCCCGGCCGCCGCAGGTAGCTGGCTGCCGCTGGCATCCGGTTGGCCGCGGTCGGCACGAGCCGCCAGTCGCCGTCCCGGTCCGGCCCGAATGCGTGGTCCAGGAGCGGCCCGATCGCGCCGACCCCGTCGTAGCACAGCGGGTACGGCGGCATCGTGACCCGGATGTCCTGGGCGGCGATCGCTACGGCGGCCGCTGCGTCGCAGCGCTGGTGCGCGTCGATGAACTGGCCGAGCAGGTCTCGTTCGGCGTCGCTCAGCTGCCCAGCAGACCGGCCCGACCAGTCAGAACGCCGAGCCGGCAGGTGCTCGCGCATCGTGGCGCGGGCCCGCTGCAGGGCGCTGTTCGCCGCCGCCACGCTCATTTCCAGCAGCGCCGCGGTCTGGCTGGCGGGCCAGCCCAGCACATCGCGGGCGATCAGCGCGGCGCGCTGCCGCGGCGGCAGGACCTGGAGTGCGGCCACGAACGCCAGCTCGATGGTCTCCCGCTCGATCGCGGTCGCGTCGGGTTGCTCGCCGGGGGCGGCTGCCTCGTCAAGGAGCCGGTCCGGGTACGGCTGGAGCCAGGGCACCTCGGCGAACGACCGCAGCACGCTGGCCCGGTGTGCGCGGCGGCGGAGCAGGTCCAGGCACACGTTGGTGGCGATGCGGTACAGCCAGGCGCGGAACATCGTGCCGCCGGTAAAACCGTCCCGGCCGCGCCAGGCCCGCAGGAAGGTCTCCTGCACAGCGTCCTCGGCATCGTCGAATGACGCGAGCATGCGGTAGCAGTGCACGTGCAGTTCGCGCCGGTATCGCTGGGTGAGGGCGGCGAACGCGGATTGGTCACCCGCGATCGCCGCGGCCTCCAGTTCTCCGGCCGCCACCGGTTCCTCAGCCACCCGTTCCCCAGCCACCCGTTCCCCGGCAAGCAGCTCCCCGGCTGTCACCAGTTCCCCGGCCGCCGCCGACTCCCGGCTCCGCTCTGGGGCTTCCTGGCCTCGCACGCGATCAGCCTCCGTCACGCGGCCGGCTCGGCTCGGTTCACCTCTTGCAGCACCCACACGTTCCCGTCCGGGTCGGCGAAGTCGGCAAACGACTCGTAGTTCGCACGCCGCGGGTCCGGGCCAGGTACCCAGGTGCCGGACTCCAGGTGCCTGACCTCGCTGACTTTGACCCCGCGCTTCACGAGGTCAGCGCGTGCGGCCACGATATCGGAGACGACCAGGTGCAGGCCCTGCGCCGAGCCCGGCGGGGCGGACGTGATGCCCACGCCGAACCCCACCGAACACGCCGAACCGGGCGGCGTCACCTGGACGACCCGCATGTCTGTGCCCACCGGGGTGTCGACATCCAGGCCGAAGCCGGCCTGCTCGGTGTAGAACGACTTGGCGCGGTCCACGTCCGTGACCGGGACCAGGACCAGCTCAAGCTTGAAATCCATGGCGAACCCTCCTCGTGCCGGGGCCTGCCGGGCCGCGCAGGGCACGGCAGCGGCATCAGCCCGTCGCTTACCGATGTAACGCTGCCCGCGGGCGAAGCTCATCGGTAGCCCGATGAACAGGCCATGAGCAGGGCGAATGGGGGAATGCCAGCAGGCCGCCCCCACCCGGCCCAGGCGCGCAGGTCAGCCGCTGGCAGAACGTCGTAACACCGTTATCCAGGTACCCGGTGACCGGGGCACGGGGCCAACTATGCTTACTCAACCGCACAGCTTGCCAGTTAGGAATGGAACGCCCACGAAAGCCATGAACAGGGCCGGACGGTGACTCGGGACGCCGCGCAGGCCAGGGTCCCGGCCCCCGCTGCCGTTCCCGGCCAGGTGCAGGTGCTGCTCATCGAGGACGACGATGGGGACGCCCTTCTCGTCCAGGAATACCTGGTGGAAGCGGGCGCCCCGGTCGTCCTTGACCGGGTGCGGTCGATCACCGAGGCAAAGCCACTGCTGCCCGCGGCAGCCTGCGTGCTGCTCGACCTTGACCTTCCCGATGCGCACCAGTTGCAGGGCGTGCACTGGCTCCAGGAGAACGTGCCCCAGGTCGCCGTGGTTGTGCTGACCGGGCTGGCCGACGAGCATCTCGGCGCCGAGGCGGTCCGCGCGGGCGCGCAGGATTACCTGGTCAAGGGCCAGGTGGACGGGGCGCTGCTGAACCGGGTCATCCGTTACGCGGTGGAGCGCCGCCGGTTCGAGGAGATCCAGCAGCAGTTGCGCGAGGCGCAGATCTATGCGCGGGAGAACGCCCGGCTGGAGCGTGGCCTGCTGCCATCCCCGCTGCTGGCCGACTCCCGGCTGACCGTCGCCACGCGATACCGCCCCGGCGGTGGCCAGATGCTGCTCGGCGGGGACTTCTTCGACCTGGTCGAGGCCGCCGATGGCTGGGTGCACGTGGTGATCGGCGACGTCTGCGGCCGCGGCCCGGAAGAGGCCGCGCTCGGCGTGTGCCTGCGTGTCGCGTGGCGGACCATGGTGCTGGCCGGCCGGCCGATGGCCGAGGTGCTGTCCGCGGTCCAGCAGGTGCTTGAGCACGAGCGGCACGAGGAGCGGCTGTTCACCACGCTGTGCGCGATGTCGGTCGCGCCGGACCGGGCGCACGCGCGGCTGCACCTGGCGGGCCACCCGCCGCCGCTGCTGCTCACCCTGGGCGGGGTGAGCGAGCTGAGGGCCCCGGTCAGTGCGCCCCCGGGCATCGCGCACATGGAGGACTGGCCGGTCAGCGAGGTTGGCCTGGGGGACAACTGGACCCTGCTCATGTACACCGACGGGCTGATCGAGGGGCGGATCGGCGCCGGCCCGGAGCGGCTCGGCAGCGACGGGCTGACCGAGATCATCGAGGCGTACCTGCGGGCCGCGCTCCCCGCGGGACAGTGGGAACGCCAGCCGCGGGACGAGCGCCTGCTGGACATGCTGATCGACCGGGTGCGTGAACTCAACGGCGGGGACCTGGACGACGATCTGGCCGTGCTCGCCCTCGGATTTCCCGCCGTGGTCGGCACATGACCGATCTGCCGCCGGATGCCGGGGGGACCGCACCAGATTTTGATGCAATACGCTCCCCGGCGCCCGCCGCCGCCCCGGGCGAGGAACCTGATCCCGGCAGCCCTGCGGACGGCGGCCCGCGTCGCGGCGCCAGGGCCGGCCTGGCCCGGTTCCGTGCCGTGGCAGCGCGGCTCACCCGGCCGGGGCAGGCCGGCGCCCCCCGAGGTGCCGGGGCACCTGCGCCGCAAGCATCGGCGCCAGAAACGGACCCAGACGGCAGGCCGCCCGCGGCAGCGCCGGCCACCGAACCCGCGGCAGCGCCGGCCACCGAACCCGCGGCACCCGCACCGGACCGTGCTCCGGGGTCGGCCGGGACACCGGCAGCCATGGGAGTACTGCCCGGAGAAGGGCCGGTCACCGGGCCCGCCGCACCGGAACTGCCCGGCGTACGGGAGTGGTCACGGCGCCCGGGGCAGCCGCGCAGCGGGCGCGGGTCCGATGGCAAGGGCCGGTCCAGCCGCATGGCCCAGACCGGCGTGCTGAGCCGGCCCGCGTCGGAGCGGGACAGCGTCATGGCGGCCAGGTTCGCCGGGGGCTGGCCGTTCGGCCGGATCATCGGCCTCGGCATCCTCATTGTCGGGCTGTTCTCGCTGCTCGCGATCGGGGTGGGGGGCACCGCGCTGGCCGACCTGACGACCGCCCGTGACCGGGTGGTGAACACGATCGACCCCGCCGCGTTTCACGCCTCGCAACTGGAAGTCGAACTGCTGAACCAGGAAACCGGCGTGCGCGGCTATGCGCTCAGCGCGCAGCCGGTGTTCCTGATCCCTTATCACCAGGGGCTGGCCGGGCAGCGCCAGCAGGTCGCCACGCTGCGGCAATTGCTCAGCGGTATGCCGGCCGCCCTGGCCGATCTCAACCTGGTGCTGCAGCGGACGGCCAACTGGCGGGTCACCTACGCCCTGCCCACCATCGGCCAGGTGAGTGCGTCAGGGAAACCCCCGGTGGGCCCTTCGGTCAACCAGGGCAAGACGGATTTCGACCAGATCCGGGTCGCGCTTGCCGATCTGCAGACCAACCTCGCCGCGCAGCGGAAGCAGGCCGCCGGGACGCTCCATAACGCGGCCTCGGTGCTGGACGCGACCCTTGTCGTGATCGCGGTCGCGTTGCTGGCCATCGTGCTCGTGCTGGCGTTCGGCCTGTGGCGGTCGGCGATCCTGCCGCTGCGCCGGCTCGCAACGGACGCCCGTCAGGTGGCCGAGGGCGATTTTCAGCACCAGGTGGAACCCGGCGGCCCGGCCGAGATGCGGGCCGTGGGGCTGGATGTGAACCGGATGCGGGAGCGCATCCTGGCCGAACTGTCGTCGGTGCAGGCCGCGCACGCGAGCCTGGAGGCCAGGACAGAGGACCTGCAACGGTCCAACTCAGAACTGGAGCAGTTCGCCTACGTGGCCTCGCACGACCTGCAGGAGCCGCTGCGCAAGGTGGCCAGCTTCTGCCAGTTGCTGCAGCGCCGCTACGCAGGCCAGCTGGACGCCAAGGCCGACGAGTACATCGAGCACGCGGTGGACGGCGCCAAGCGGATGCAGGCGCTGATCAACGACCTGCTCGCGTTCAGCCGGGTGGGGCGGACCGCGGAGCGCCGTGAGCCGGTGTCGTGCGCGGTGCTGCTCGCCCAGGCATGGGCGAACCTCGCGGCCGACGTGCGGCGCACGCACGCGACCATCGAGGTGGGCGAGCTGCCGGTGGTCCTGGGTGAGGCATCCCTGCTCACCGCCGTGTTCCAGAACCTGGTTGGCAACGCGCTGAAGTTCCGCGCCGACGAGCCGCCCAGGGTCATGGTCTCGGCCCGGAGGGACGGGGAGTTCTGGCTGTTCTCATTCAGCGACAATGGAATCGGCATCGAGCCGGAATACGCCGAGCGGATATTCGTGATTTTCCAGCGGCTGCACGATAAAGCGACCTATCCGGGCACTGGAATAGGCCTGGCCATGGTAAGGAAGATCATCGAGTATCACGGCGGCCGGATCTGGCTCGACACGACGATCACGGCCGGAGCCCGTTTCTGGTTTACCCTGCCAGCGCTCCCGGAGGAAGAAAATGCCAGTGACTAACGGCGGCAGTACCAAGGTGGTCGACGTACTGCTGGTCGAGGACGATCCTGGCGATGTGCTGATGACCCGGGAGGCGTTCGAGCATCACCGGATACGCAACCAGTTGCACGTGGTAAACGACGGCGAGCAGGCACTGCAATTCCTGCACCAGACCGGCGAGTACGCCAGCGCACCGCGGCCGGGCCTCATTCTGCTCGACCTCAATCTGCCCCGCCGGGACGGCCTGGAAGTGCTCGCCGAACTGAAGGAAGATCCGCGGCTGCGGGTCATCCCCGTGGTGATCCTGACCACGTCCCAGGCCGACGAGGACATCCTGCGCAGCTACGCCCTGCACGCCAACGCGTATGTCAGCAAGCCTGTGGACTTCGAGCGGTTCATGGAAGTGATCCAGCAGATCGACAACTTCTTCATCACCGTGGTGGAACTGCCTCGCTGAGGAGTTCCGGACCAGCCCGGCTGCCGTGGCTGGCCAGCGAATCCGCGGATGCCCGGGACATTTCGGGGTAGCGGCAGTGCGTGCCACTCGATGACTGGTTCCTGACCGCCGCGCAGCGGGGTAACCCGGCGACGCGGCTGGACAGCAGGCACCCGGACGGGGCGGCGTGGACCACGGGCAACGAGGTCCGCCCGCTCATCCACGGCAAGCCCTACTTCGCCGAGTTGTTGTCCCGGGTCGGCGACCTGCGGGCCGGGGACCTGCTGCTGTTCACCGACTGGCGCGGAGACCCCGACCAACGGCTGGCGGACCCGGGCCCGGAGGTGGCGGCCGCGTTCGGCGCGGCGGCCCGGCGCGGCGTCCTCGTCCGCGGCCTGGTCTGGCGGTCGCACCTGGACGGGCTCCAGTTCAGCGGGCAGGAGAACCGGCACCTGGGCGAGGAGGTCGACGCCGCCGGCGGCCAGTGCCTGCTGGACATGCGGGTACGCCCCGGAGGGTCGCACCACATGAAGCTCGTGGTGCTGCGGCACGGCGGCCGCCCGGACAAGGACGTGGCCTTCATCGGCGGCATCGACCTGTGCCACAGCCGCCGCGACGACGCGGCACACCACGGCGACCCGCAGCGCCAGCCAATGGCCGCCGTGTACGGCCACCGGCCGCCGTGGCACGACATCCAGTTGATGATCTCCGGGCCCGCGGTGGGCGATCTGGAGACCGTGTTCCGGGAGCGCTGGGAGGACCCGGCCCCGCTCACCCGCAACCCGCTGGCCCGGATCCACGACCTGCTCGGCCATGTGGATGACGACGCCAGGCGGCTCCCGCCGCAGCAGCCGGATCCGCCCCGGCGCGGCCAGCACGCGGTCCAGGTGCTGCGCACCTACCCTTACCGGCGGCGCGGCTACAGTTTCGCGCCGCAGGGGGAACGCAGCATCGCCCGCGCCTACCTCAAGGTGCTGCCGCGCGCGCGGTCCCTTATCTACCTGGAAGACCAGTATTTGTGGTCCAGCATGGTCGCGGACGTGCTGGCCAGAGCCCTGTCTGCCAACCCGGCGCTGCATCTGATCGCCGTGCTGCCCGCCTTCCCCGACCAGGACGGCAAGCTGTCGCTGCCGCCGAACCTGCTCGGTCGGGTCGCCGCGCTGGAGACGCTGCGGGCGGCCGGGGGCGACCGGGTGGCGGTGTATAGCCCGGAGAACGAGGCGGGCGTGCCGATCTACGTGCACGCCAAGGTGTGCGTGATCGACGACACCTGGGCCATCGTCGGCTCGGACAACTTCAACCGGCGCTCGTGGACCCACGACTCGGAGCTGAGCTGCGCGGTCATCGACGAGGCCGGGGCACCGGGCGCCGCGACGATGCCCACGGGCGCCGGGCCGTATCCGCGGGCACTGCGCGTCGCCCTGGCCCGCGAGCATCTCGGTGCCGCGGCCGGGGGCGCGGAGGACACCGGGGCAGGTGCCTTCGCGGCGTTCCGGCGCGCCGTGCGGGCCCTCGATGCCTGGCACGCGGGCGGGCGGCGCGGGCCACGGCCGCCCGGGCAGCTCCGCTGCTACCCTGCCCCACAGCTGTCCACTTGGACCAGGGCATGGGCGTCCGTGCCGTACCGGCTGGTCTATGACCCGGACGGGCGGCCGCTGTCCTGGCGCCGCGCAGGCAGGTTCTGACCAGGGGAGCCGGGCCCGGGTTTGGATGCGCCCGATGGGGGCAGTCGGTTGCGATACCGAACCCCGTCAACAGGAGGGTCCTATGTCAGCCGGAGCGATCGTAGGCATCATCGTGGCCGTTGTCGTGGTGGTTCTGGTCATCGGCCTGATGTCGGTGGCGCGCCGCCGCAAGCTCCAGCAGCGTTTCGGCCCGGAGTACGACCGTGTGGTAGGCGAGACGCACAGCCACCGCAAGGCCGACTCCGAGCTCGCGGAGCGTGAACGGCGGGTCCGCAGCCTCGACATCCATCCCCTGGACGAGACGGTCCGGGTCAAGTACGCCGGAGAGTGGGCCGCCATTCAGGAGCGGTTCGTGGATCAGCCGGAGCAGGCGGTCGCCCAGGCGGGCATGCTCGTCACATCCGTGATGAAGGACCGTGGCTACCCGACCGAGGACTACGACCAGATCCTCGCGGACCTGTCGGTGGAGCACGCGAACACGCTGGATCACTACCGTGCGGCGAATCAGGTCAGCCGGCAGGCCGAGGAAGGCGCCGCCTCCACCGAGGACCTGCGCCTCGCGATGCTGCATTACCGGGCGCTGTTCGGCGACCTGCTTGGCCAGCCAGAGGGAGTCGGCACCGCACCCGCCGCCGCGGGCCAGCAGGTCAACGCGGAGGCGGCCGCTACGCGTCCGGCCGAGACGCCGCCGGCGGATTCGGTGCCGGACGAGGGCCTGCCGACCGACGCGCGGCCAGCCGGGGCAGGTGCGCCCGGTGCCGCCGACGCGGATTCCGAGCCTGTCGTGCCCGCGCCCCGGACCGGCCCGGCCCGGTAACCACCGGCCTGCCGACCGCCCGCGGCAGGTGGCTCGACCACCCAGACGCTGCCTGCCGTGGGCTCAGGCGTCCTCGCGGCGCATATGCAGCCGGATGATGGTCCCGGCCGCCTGGCTGCTCCTGATCTCCACGAGGTCGCACACCTGGTTGACCACCCACAGGCCGTGGCCGGAGTCCTCGGGTGAGTGGCGCTGCCGCCCGGCGAGCGGGTCGGTGATCCAGCCCTGGTCCCGGACCTGGCAGATGATTTCCTCGCCGGTGTGCCAGATCCAGAACGTCCCGCCGGCGCTGGTGTGGCGCAGGGTGTTCGCGGTGATCTCCCCGGCCGCGATCACCAGGTTGGTGATCCGGTCGGCTTCCACGCCGAGGGCGGTGGCGTGGCTGGTCACCAGGTCGCGCACCGGCCGCAGGCTGGTCTCGTAGCCGAGAGTCTGGGCGTCCGCGGGCGGCCCCGGCAACGGGTCCTCGCACTCGGCGGGAATCACGCCCCGCCCGGCATAGCTAGTGGCGGGCTGGGTCCGCCCGGCCTGCAGGATGGCCGGGTGGGTGTGCTGCACTCTGCCGACCACCGAGGTGCCGAGGCCGCGGACGTCATAGGGGCACAGGATGCTGACCGCCGCCGTGGCGAACGCCAGGTTGATGAGTGCCTCGTGCCTGATGGCCTCGCACAGCTCCGCGTCGGAGCGGCCCGGCCAGATCGATTCGCCGATGTAGCGGACCCGCTGCCCGGGATGTTCCTGGACGAACGCATACAGTTCCGGGATCAGCCGCGCCGGGTTGCGGCCCGTCTCCGCCATGGCGCCGTAGCGCAGCAGCGGCGACTCGGCCCCCAGGCGCTCGCGCAGGAGGGCGCCCCGGCGGTCCGGAACCGCCACGAACACCGGTTCGGCATTGCCCAGGCCGGCGTGGACGAAGATAGACAACCGTGACAGGTAGTCGCGCTCGTCGTCGTAGAGATAGGCAAGGTGGTCCAGGCCGTCGTTGCTAGCGGCCCAGCCGGCTGCCGCACCGCCGGGTGGGTCCTGCCGGTGCGTCATGTCTCTCGCGGGCCCGAACGGTCTCATGCCCGGCTCCGCACCTCCCAGGTATCTGGACGCAGGTCAGCGCGGGCAGCCGGGCAATCCCGGACAGACACAATGGCCTCCTCGCAGTCCACAACCGGACGCCTTGCCCTACGCTGCTTCCCCCATGTTCGCCGATCATGCAACCGGATTCTCCCGGCGGGCCCCGAATGAGATTACGATGAGGCGGTCGTCACCTGTCGTGGCCCGATTTCCGGGGGGTGTAGGTGGAAGGGATCCGGATCTCGGCACAGCGGCGGGACGGGTTCGCGGTGGTCGCGGTCAGCGGCGAACTCGACATCGTGACGAGCCGCCGGTTCGACGAGTTCCTGGCGGGGGTGCGCCGGGACGACGACCACATCATCATCGACCTGAGTGCCGTGGACTTCATGGACACCGGCTCGCTGGCGGTCATCGTCGGGCACTGGAAGCAGGTCACGGCGGCCGGCGGGACGCTGGCGCTCGCGGGCGCGCGGTACCGCTACACCAAGACCCTCTGGATCACCGGGCTCGCCGACCGGCTGCCGCTCTACGAGAACGTGGATGCCGCGGTCGCCGCGGGCCGCGCCGGCACCGGAGAGGCGGCTGCGGCCAGCCAGTCCTGATCGAGGCGTCACCTGAGCCCCGGGCCGGGCTCGCGGCTTCCCTGCTCAAGACGAACCTGACCAGTGCGTTCAACAGGGTCGCCAACGGCGTCTGACCGCATTTCCCGGCCTGCCAGCCTATTAGGCTGGGTCCCTGGACCGGAATCCAGGGATGCGGAGATTTGGGGCCAATGCAGCAGACGCCGCGCCGTCACGGCGCTGGCAGTGAGATCGCCGGCCTCAAGACCCGGTATGGCGCGCTCCGGCAGGCCGCCGCGCTGCCCGGGGCTGACCCGGCGAGCCTGCTGGAGGCCGCGCTCGCCGAACTGGATGCCGCGGTCGCCGCGCTTGCCCCCGACGGCGGCGCGGATGGTCCGGGGGAGGGCGGCCAGGGCTCCTCGGCCGCCTTGCACGCGGAACGCAGGCTGCTGCACGCCGTCTTCCAGCAGGCGCCGGTGCCGTTGTTCCTGCTCGGCGGCGACGGCACGGTCCGGCGGGTCAACGCCGCGGCGGGCGATCTGCTCGGCTCGGGCCCCGGGTACGCCACCGGCAAGGCCTTCACCGCATTCATCGACCTGCCGTCCCGGCCTGCTGCCGCCACCCATCTCGCCGCCGCGGCCCGCAAGGGCGAGACCCGGCAGTTCCGCTGCGGGCTGCTCACCGCTGCCGGGGCGGTGGACCACACGCTGGCCGTGCACCCGGTCAGCACCCAGGCGAACGCGGCCCATCTGGTGGTGGCGGTGACCAGCCCCGGAGCTGCCTCGCCCGCCCGCCGCACCCGGCCGCGGGCCGGCCAGCGGGCCGAGCCCGGTGCCGAAGTCGTCGAGGCGATGACCCGGCGCCTGGACCTGGTGATGGCCGCCACCAGGATCCTGCTGGAGAACATCACCTACAGCGAGCCGGTGGCGTTGCAGCGGTACGCCCGGCTGCTCGCCCGGGAGCTGGCCGCCTGGGTCATCGTGGACGTCGAGGGCGGACAGCGGCTGCGGCGGCAGCACGTGAGCGGGCCCGAGGACCAGCGCTCCGAGAAGCTGGCCAACGCCGTGGCCGCGGTGGACCCCGCGCCGGGGTCCGGCCCGCACCAGGTGCACGAGTCGGGCAGCACGCTGCTCATCGCGCACGCCGAGGACCCGGGCGCGCTCGGCGATGGCCCGGATGGCATCCCGCTGCTCATGCTGCTGGGCGCCACCTCGGTGCTCTCGGTCCCGCTGACCGACGGCGAGCACGCCTACGGGGTGCTGACCCTGGCCCGCTGGGCGGGCCACCCGCACTTCGAGATCGCCGACGTGGGGCTGGTGGAGGAACTGGGGGAGCAGCTCGCCCTGGCGATCAGGGTGGACCGCATGTTCCGGCACCGGGTCGACATCGCGGACGCGCTGCAGACCAGCCTGCTGCCCCGGCAGGTGAGGCAGATCCCCGGTACCGAGATCGCGGGCGCGCACGTGGCCGCGACGATGGCCGTCGAGGCCGGCGGTGACTTCTACGACGTCTACCCGTCCAGGGACGGCTGGGGCCTGGCGATCGGGGACGTGTGCGGCACGGGGCCGGACACCGCCGCGGTGACCGCGGCGGCACGGCACGCGATCCGGGCACTGGCACACCTGGACTCCGATCCGACGGCGGTCCTGCGCGGCATCAACGAAATCATGCTGACCGAGGATTTCGGCGGCCGGTTCGTCACCGCCGACGCCGGACACCTGAGCTGGCGGGAGGAAAGGCTGCACCTGTCCCTGTCCAGCGCCGGTCATCCCGGCCCGGTGCTGCTGCGGCCCGACGGCCGCACCCAGGTGCTGAACGGGGGAGGGCTTCCGCTCGGGATCTTCCCCGACGCCGAGCCGGCCGCCCAGGAAGTCGACCTGGAGCCGGGGGACCTGCTGTTCCTGTACACCGACGGGCTGACCAGCGCCTACGGCCCTGATCTGGTCCAGTTCGAGGAGCGGCTCACCGACGAACTGGCGGCGCTGGCCGGGAAGCCGGCGGCGGTGCTTGTCTCACGGGTGCGCGACGTCGTGCTTGAGCTGTGCCAGGGCGAACTGCGCGACGACATGACCATGATCGCCCTGAGGGTGGGCGAGCCGCCCCGCTGATCCCCGCCCCGTCAGCCCTGGCGGTATTTCTCGGCGTCCGCTTCCTTGAGGGACATCCCAAGCCCCGGCTGGTCCGAGACGGGGGTCAGCACCCCGCCGCCGGGGCTCAGGGCGCCGTCGAAGAGCATCCGCTCGATCCGCTGATGGTCGTGGAAGTACTCGACGTGGCGCAGGTTGGGCACGGCCACGCCGGCCTGCGCGTGCAGGTTCGGCGCGCAGTGCGCGGAAACCTGGAGGTTGTGCGCGGCGGCGAGGGCGGCGCCGCGGAGGAACTCGGTGAAGCCGCCGCACCGGGTCGCGTCGAGCTGGAGGCAGTCCACCGCGCCCGCCGCGATCAGGTGCGCCGAGTCGGCGAGTGACCAGCTGTACTCCCCGGCGGCCACGTCGGGGAGCACCTGACGGCGGACCGCCGCCAGGCCGGCCAGGTCCTGGCTGGACACCGGTTCCTCGAACCAGGTCACCCCGTAGTCGGCCAGCCGGGCCGCGACCCGGACCGCCTGGCCGACGGTGTAGCCGCCGTTGGCGTCCACGTACAACTCGGTTTCATCCCCGATCACCTCGCGGGCCAGCGCCACCCGGCCGGCATCCCTGCGCTCGTCGCCGCCCCAGCTCTCGCCAATCTTGATCTTCACCCGCGGTATGTGGTCCCGCTCGACCCACCCGGCAAGCTGGTCGCGGGTCTGCCGTGCGTCGTAACTGGTGAACCCGCCGCTGCCGTAGATGGGCACGCTGGCCTGTGCCTGGCCGAGCAGCCGGGCCAGCGGGCAGCCGAGCAGCCGCGCCTTGAGGTCCCACAGGGCGATATCCACGGCGGAGATCGCCGTCGCCGCGATCCCGGGCCGCCCGATGTTGCGTACCGCACGAATCATCGCCTCGGATGAGCCGGGCACGTCCAGCGCGCTCCGACCGGTGACCACCCCGGCGAGCGTGTCGGTGATGACATTCAGGGCCGCCGCGGCCGCGTAGCTCCAGCCGATGCCCGCCGCCCCGCCTGCCCGGGCGGTGGCGAGCACCATCGTGGTGGCGTCCCAGCTGAGCGTGCCGTCCGCCTCGGGCGCGTCGGTGGGGATGACGTAGGCCGCCGCGGTGACCCCGGTCACGGCCGGTCCGCCGGTACCCGCCAGGGCTGCCATCAGCGGGCCACCCGGTCACCGGCGAGCGCACGGGCCGCCGCCTCGATGGCCTTCGCGTCGATCCCGGCCGCGTGCAACTGCTCGCCGGGAGTGGCCGAGCCGGGCATGGCGTGCACGGCGAGCTTGGTGATCCGCGGTGCCTGATGGCCGTTGGCGAAGGCGGCAAGGACCGCGTCCCCCAGCCCGCTTTCGGGCCAGTGGTCCTCGACGGTCACGAAGCAGCCGGTATCCGCCGCGGCGGCGCGCAGCACCTGGGTGTCCACCGGCTTGACCGAGTAGAGGTCGATCACCCGGGCGGGCAGGCCGCCGGCCGCCAGGCTGTCGGCGGCGCGGAGCGCCTCGTGCAGGGTGATGCCCGCGGCGATGATCGTGACCTGGTCGGCGTCGCCGGCCCGGAGCACCCTGCTGCCGCCGATCGGGAACTGCTCGCCCGGCTGGTAGATCACGGGCGTATCGCTCCTGGTGAGCCGCAAGTATCCGATACCGCGGTGCGCCAGCAGGCCGGCGGTCAGGACCGCCGTCTGGTTCGCGTCGCAGGGATACAACACGACGCCGTCGTGGACCGCGCGGAACATGGCGAGGTCTTCAAGCCCCATCTGGGAGGGACCGTCCTGGCCGATGGAGACGCCCGCGTGCGACCCGATGAGCTTGAGGTTCGCCTGGCTGATGGCGGCCATCCTGATGAAGTCGTACGCGCGGGCCCAGAACGCGGCGAACGTGGCCGCGAACGGCACCCACCCGCGCGCCTGCATGCCCAGGGCCGCGGCCACCATCTGCTGCTCGGCGATGAACATCTCGAAGAACCGGTCCGGATGCTGGCGGGCGAAGTCCTGCGTCCGGGTCGAGTCGCTGACCTCGCCGTCCAGCACGACCACATCCGGCCGGGCCGCGCCGAGCGCCGCCAGGGCCGCGCCGAACGCGGTCCGGGTGGCGACCTGCTCGCCGGGTTCGTACTCCGGCAGGACGAGCCGGCTGCCGTTCACCGCGGCGGCGGGCGTGTGCCGCCCGGCGGGCGTGTGCGGCGGGTGCACCGGCACCTGAATGTTGCGGATCCCGCCGAGTTCGGCGATGGCTTCCTCGGTGCTGGGCAGCGGCTTGCCGTGGGCACCCTCCGCGTCCTGCACCGCGGCCACTCCGCGGCCCTTCATGGTGCGGGCAAGGATCGCGGTGGGCGCTCCCCGGGTCTCCAGCGCCTCGGTGTACGCGGCATCGATGGCCTCGACGTCGTGACCGTCGATCTCGATCGTGTGCCAGCCGAACGCGCCGATCCGCCGGGCGTAGGCGCCGGTGTCCCAGCCGTGCCGGGTTTCGCCCCGCTGGCCGAGCCGGTTCACGTCGACGATGGCGGTGAGGTTGTCCAGCCGTTCGTATCCGGCAAGCTCGAACGCCTCCCACATCGAGCCCTCGGCCAGTTCGCCGTCCCCGCACAGCACCCACACCTGGTAGGGGCTGTGCTCCAGCCGGGCGGCGGCCAGCGCCATGCCTGCCCCGGCCGGCAGGCCGAGGCCGAGCGAGCCGGTGGCCACGTCCACCCACGGCAGCCGCGGCGTTGGGTGGCCTTCCAGCCTGCTGCCTAGCGCACGGAAACTGAGCAGCTCGTCGTCGTCCACCACGCCCGCCGCCCGGTACATCGCGTAGAGCAGCGGAGACGCGTGGCCCTTGGAGAAGATCAGCCGGTCATTGCCCGGGTGCCGGGGCGCGGTGAAGTCGTATCGCAGGTGCTCAGCCAGCAGCACGGCCATCAGGTCGGCCGCCGACATCGAGGATGTCGGATGACCGGATCCGGCGGCCGCCGCCGCGTGCACCGCGTCCACCCGGAGTTGCTGTCCCAGGTCATGAAGCTGTTTCGCATCCATGCCGCAAGCCACTACCACGGTGCGGGTGTTTCAATCCGGCAGTTTCGATCCGCCCCCCGGGGTAGGGATCTTCGGACGGCGGGGGCGGAGCAGAAAGGCGGACGGAGATGATGGGCGAGCCAGGCGCCGATGTGACGGACAACCTCACCGAAATGCAGAAGGCGCTGCTCGGCACGCAGACCCTGGAGCAGTTTCTGCAGGAAATGGCGACGCTGGCCGCCCGCCTGGTGACCGACGGCGTGTCCTGCGGCATGACGATGCGGCCGACCGGGCGCCCGGCCACGGTGGCCTGCAGTGACCCGCTGGCCTCGGAGGTCGACGAGGTGCAGTACCAGCTCGACGACGGCCCGTGCCTGCACGCGATGCGAACCGGTGACCGGGTGAGAATCGACGACACGGCCGGCCGGGCCTGGTGGCCCCAGTTCGAGGCCGCGGCGCAGGCCCGCGGGATCCGGTCCTGCCTGGCACTGCCGCTGGTCGCGGACGGTAAGCCGGTCGGCGCGCTCAACCTCTACGCGCGCGGCGTGGCGGCGTTCGGACCCGGGCAGGTCCACCGCGCGGAGAACCTCGCGGAGAACGCGTCCGGCGCACTGTCCCTGATGCTGCGGCTTGCCTCGTACTCCGAGCTCACCGAGCAGCTCCGCTCTTCGCTGACCTCGCGGGCGGTGATCTACCAGGCCCTCGGAGTGATCATGGCCCAGGAGCGGTGCACCCAGGCCAGGGCGTTCGAGATGCTGCGCGGCGCGTCGCAGAACGGCAACGTCAAGCTCCGCGACGTCGCCGGCGCGATCGTCACCAGCGTGAGCGGCGAGCCGCCGCAGCCGCACGCGTTCGAAGAGGACGACCGGACGTTCTCCTGATCGTCGCCCGACCCCGGTCCAGGCCGGGCCGGCCCCCGAACGAGCGGCCCGGGCCTGGTGCTGCCGTGGCAGCCGGAGTGTCACCCCGGCTGGGGCGCACGTCCGCCGGGGTCGGCCTGGCCGGGGCGCGCGGCGCGGTCCCGGCCTGCCGCCTCGGTCCCGGGAGCGGCCATGGCGGCCACGACGCTCGGGTAGATGTCGATCAGCTGGTCCACCCCGGTGATGGCCAGCACGCGGGTCACGGCGGGCGTGCTGGTGGCGAGCCGCAGTCCCGTGCCGCTCGCATTCGCTTTCCGCGCCGCCCGGACCAGTGCCGTCACCCCGGCGGAGTCGCAGAACGTCGTCGCGCTCATGTCCGCGATCACCAGCGAGGCGTCCTGGGCCACGGCCGCGAGCAGGTCCTCGCGGATCTGGTCGGCGCTGGAGACATCGATCTCGGCAGGCAGCGTCATGACCGCGACGCGGCCAACCCAGATCACACGCCGGTCACCAGACACGGACCATCACCACCCGTTCATGCGAGAAGGGAAGGCGGGCCGCGTCTCTGGACCCAGGAAGCGGCCGCCCTGACCAGGGCAACCGCACACGGCATTCTTGCGCGGGCCCCGCCGTCGCGCAAGCAGTCGGCACGACGCGGTTAGACAACGACTCCGGCGGGTAGCGGGGCGACCTGTGCTCAGGGCACGCAGACGACGGGAGCGGAATAGTGGTGCAAGTCAAGGCCCCTGCGGCGGATTTCGATGCCGCCAGGCTCCGGGCCGCGCTGGACGACCGAGTGGACGGCGAGGTCAGGTTCGACAGCGGCACCCTGAGCGCCTACGCGCAGGACGCGTCTAACTACCGGCAGGTGCCGATCGGCGTGGTCGTGCCGCGCACCGTGGACGCGGGCGCGGCGGCGGTCGCCGTGTGCCGGGAGGCCGGGGCGCCGGTGCTGTCCCGGGGCGGCGGGACCAGCCTGGCCGGGCAGTGCGTCAACACCGCGGTCGTCATCGACTGGACCAAGTACTGTCACCGGCTGGTCTCGTTCGACGCCGGCGCCAGGACCGCCATCGTGCAGCCCGGCGCCGCGCTTGACAAGGTCAACGACGCGCTGGCGCCGCACGGACTGATGGTCGGCCCCAAGCCGTCCACGCACGTGAGCTGCACCATCGGCGGGATGATCGGGAACAACTCGTGCGGGTCCACCGCGCAGGCGTACGGCAAGATGGCCGACTCGGTGCGCCGGCTGGAGGTGGTCTGCTACGGCGGGCTGCGCACCTGGACCGGCCAGACCAGTGACGAGGAGTTCGAGCTGATCCTCGCGGCGGGCGGGGACAAGGCCGAACTGTACCGGCGGCTGCGCGAGATCCGGGACGCCTACCTGGGCGAGATCCGCACCGGCTACCCGAAGATCCCGCGCCGGGTGTCCGGGTACAACCTCGACCAGTTGCTCCCGGAGAACGGGTTCCACGTGGCCAGAGCCCTGGTCGGCAGCGAGAGCACGCTGGTCACCGTGCTGCACGCGGAGATAGACCTGTTCGAGGTGCCCCGGCACCGGTCCCTGGTCGTGCTCGGCTATCCCGACATCGCGCAGGCCGCCGACGTGGTCCCGCGCGTGGTCCGGCACGATCCGCTGGCCGTCGAGGGGCTGGACGACACGCTGATCTCGCTGGAGCGCGAGGAGCACCTGGCCGGCGACGCGCTGGACAAGCTGCCCGAGGGATCTGGCTGGCTGTTCATCCAGTTCGGCGCGGACAGCAAGGACGAGGCAACGGCCAAGGCGCACGCGCTGATCGAGGATGTCCAGTCCGACGGCGACCACCCGAAACCCCATGTCGCGTACGTGGACGACCCGGCCGTGGAGGACAAGCTCAACGACGTCCGCGAAGCGGGCCTGGGCGCCACCGCCTACCCGCCGGGCAGGCACGAGACACACGAGGGCTGGGAGGACGCCGCGGTCCCGCCGGAGCGGCTCGGCGACTACCTGCGCGACTTCCGCAAGCTGCTCGAGCGCTACGACTACCGGGGCGCCTCGCTGTACGGGCACTTCGGCCAGGGCTGCGTGCACACCCGGATCCCGTTCGAGCTGCGCACCGACGAGGGCATCGCGCACTACCGGTCGTTCGTGCAGGATGCCGCGGACCTGGTGGTCGGCTACGGCGGCTCGCTGTCCGGCGAGCACGGCGACGGCCAGTCCCGCGGCGAACTGCTGGTGAAGATGTTCGGCCCGGACCTGATCCGCGCCTTCGGCGAGCTGAAGGCCGCCTTCGACCCCGGCAACCGGATGAACCCCGGCAAGATCGTCGAACCGAACCCGCTGGACTCGCATCTCACCAGGCGCGGCTGGTTCCCGAAGGAACCACTGACGCTTTTCCACTACGCCAGCGACGGGGGCAGGTTCTCCCACGCGGCATCACGGTGCGTCGGGGTGGGCAAGTGCCGCGGCGACGAGGGCGGGGTGATGTGCCCCAGCTACCGGGCCACCCGCGAGGAAGAGCATTCCACCCGCGGCCGGTCCCGGCTGCTGATGGAGATGGTCCGCGGCGAGGTGATCCGCGACGGCTGGCACTCCACCGAGGTGCGCGACGCGCTCGACCTGTGCCTGTCCTGCAAGGGCTGCCGCAAGGACTGCCCGGTCGAGGTGGACATGGCCACCTACAAGGCCGAGTTCCTGGCGCACCACTACAAGGGCAGGCTGCGGCCCGCCTCGCACTACTCGATGGGCTGGCTGCCGGCCGCCGCGCTGCTCGCCGCCCGGGCCCCCGGCCTGGTCAACGCGGCCGGGCGGGCGCCGCTGCTGGGACGCCTGATCAAGGCGGCCGGCGGTATCGACCAGCACCGGGACCTGCCGGCCTTCGCCCGGGAGCGGTTCACCCGGTGGCACGGCCGACGTGGTGCCCGGCAGGCCAGCGAGAAGGTCATCCTGTGGCCGGACACGTTTACCAACAGCTTCCATCCCGAGGTCGGCAAGGCCGCCGTGGCGGTGCTGGAGGACGCCGGGTTCACCGTGGAGGTGCCGGCCCGGCCGGTGTGCTGCGGCCTCACCTGGATCTCCACCGGCCAGCTCGGCGTGGCGAGCAAGGTGCTGCGGCGGACCATCCGGACACTGCGGCCCGAGTTGCAGGCGGGCACGCGCGTGGTGGTGCTGGAGCCGAGTTGTGCCGCGGTGTTCCGGTCGGACGCCGCCGACCTGCTCGGCTCCGATGACGCCCGGTTGCTGGCGAAGCGGACCAGGACGCTCGCCGAGGTGCTCACCGAGGCAGGCTGGCGGCCGCCCGAACGGAGCGTCATCAGCCACCGCCCGGCAATCGCACAGGTGCACTGCCACCAGCACGCCATCATGGGCTTCGACGCCGACGCCGAGCTGCTCAAGGCCTGCGGCGTCGACCTCGACGTGCTGGACGGCGGGTGCTGCGGGCTGGCCGGCAACTTCGGTTTCGAGGCGGGCCACTACGAGGTGTCCGTCGCGTGCGCGGAGCACCGGCTCTGGCCCGCGGTCCGGGACGCACGGCCGGAGACCGCCGTGCTGGCCGACGGGTTCTCCTGCCGCACCCAGATCCAGGCCGGCCATCTCGGCCGGGAGGGACAGCACCTCGCGCAGCTGCTCGCGGGGCTGCTCGAAGACCGGTCCGGCCAGGCCTGACCGCGTCTGGTCCCCGGCGGGCGTTTGAGGGGGCAATTGGCGGAAAGTCGGCAGGCAGGAAAGACCGGACAGGAGGATTCCATGGCGATCTGGGGACACCGCGACAGCGAATGGCCGGCCGAGGAAGCCGACGAGGTGCAGCCTCCGGCCGGGGCAGAGGAGACACAGTCACCGGCCGGGCCGGAAGACCAGCCCGGGGAATCCGCCCGCGGGCCGGCGCCTGCGTTCTGGCGCGCGCCGGGCGAGGAGCCAGGGCCGTCGGAGCGGGCACCCGACGAGGCTCCGCCGTTGGCATACGGCCACGTGCCGGCGCAGGCCGCGGACGAGCCGCTGACCGCCGGCGGGCCTACGGCCTCAGACGGCGTGCCTCTCGTGGACGAATCCCCGGCCGGTACCGGCGCGCCAGACGCGGGGCCGGAGGAGGACATCGTGGTGATCGACGCGGAGACGGCGGTCAAGGACCCGGCGCTGACCGAGACGGCACCGGAGACCGCAACCGGGGCAGCTCCCGGCGGGCCAGGCCATGACCCGGATATGACCGGCGCGCCCGGCCAGCCGCCGGCGGCGCAGGTGCCCGCGGCCACTTCCGCGGCACCCGATGGCGCCGCTGCTCCCAGCGGAACCTCCGCCCAGCGCTGGAGTGAGATTCTGACGACCTTCGTGGACGACCCGCGCGGCTCGGTGAAGATGGCCGCCGCTGCCGTGGACTCGGCCATCGACGAGTTCGTCACCTCGGTCCAGGCGCGGCAGCGAGCCCTGGCTTCCTCCTGGCAGAGCGGCGACACCGACACCGAGCAGCTCCGCACGGCGCTGCGCGAGTACCGGAGGTTCGCAGCCCAGGTGCAGCAGATGAGTCCGCCCGCGGAGACCGGCGCCCCCGCGAGCGCAGCCGGTGGCCAGAGATCTCTAACGGTGGGTGTTACGGACCCATCGACAGTCCAGTTGCCTAGGTAGCAACTGAGCGTCACTCGCGTAACCTCCCACCAGCGGTTGACCCCCTGCAACCCCGCTGTCGCGCTACGCTTTAGCATTCCGTAGGTGGGGGGCGGTATCGGTGATGGCAGGGCCAGGAGACGGGAAAGCAGCGAGTGCGGTGGGCCGTGGCCACCTGCGCGCGTCGCACGCCGACCGCGAGCAGGTGATCGGCACCCTTAAGGCCGCGTTCGTGCAGGGCATGCTGGACAAGGACGAATTCGACCTGCGGGTGGGCCAGGCGTTCGCGTCGCGGACCTACGCGGAGCTGGCCGCGGTCACCGCCGACATCCCCGCCAGGCTGAGCACAGCAAAGCCGCCCCAGCCCGCCCGGGTCGAGGGCGAAGCGCGAGTTCTGCGGCCCGGCCCGGTGATCAAGGTGGCTACCGTGCTATATGCAGGCGCGTGGTCGTCCGCGCTCCTCTTGCCCTTGCCTAAGGATGGCGACGGCGATCGTATGGGGGCAATCCTGCTGGTCTTCGGAGCCACTCTCTTCTACTTGTTCATCATGTCCCTAGCTGTGGGGTATCTGCTCGCCTCGCGGCGTGAGAAGCGCTCCGGCGGGCAGGCTCCCCGGCTGCCTGGGCATCGCCGCCGGGCAGTCGAAGGCGAGCGGGACAGCGGGCCCGGTAATGACCTGATCCTCTGCCAGGCCCCCAGGGATACCCGTGCCCGTCGCCTGCTTGGGCATAGCGTCACCCAGCGCCATCTGGCGGTCAGTGCCGACTCGCCGGGCGAACGCAGGCCTGTGCACCTAACGGTCGCCGTATAACCAGGCTGTCACGGCCTGTAACCTCAGTCATTGAAGATCTTTAGCTACCACCGGGATGCCGGTCCGGGGATGGCGCGGGCAGCGCTGCGATTCCCGGGCTAACGCCCCCGGCGCATGTGCAACCGGACCGTGGTGCCGTCCTCGCCCGAGCGCAGCTCGACCAGGTCGCACACCTGGTTGACCAGCCACAGGCCATGGCCACGGTCGTCGGGGCCGTGCCGGATCCGCCCGGCCAGCGGGTCGGTGATCCGCCCGGTGTCGTGGACCTGGCAGAGGAGTTCCTCGCCGGTGTGCCAGACGTGGATCCCGCCGCCGCGGTCGGTGTGACTGATCGTGTTCGCCGCGATCTCGTTCGCGGCCAGGACCAGGTCGACCGTGCGCTCGTCGCCGAGCCCGGCGCGCCGCGCGTGCCGCTCGACCAGCCGCCGCACCGGCGCAAGGTCCGTCTCGTAGGCAAGAGCCTGCGCCCCCGCGGGCGGCGGGCAAAGCGGATGGTCGCATTCCGCGGGAAGGTTGTCCCGCCAGGTCGCGGCGGTCGCCCCGGACGCGGCCGGCTCCTGGTGCGTGTGCCGGGCGCTGGCCAGGACGGAATCTGGCAGCCCCGAGGCATCGTATGGGCACAAAATCGTCGCCTGTGCCCGTGCGAACGCGAGGTTGAGCAGGGCCTCGTTCCGGGCCGCCTCGCGGATCTCCGCGGCCGTGCGGCCGGGCCAGACCGGCTCGCCGACGTAACGCACGCGCTGGCCGGGGTGCTTGTCGGTGAACGAGCGGAGCTCGGGGATGATCCGCGCCGGGTTGCGGCCCAGCTCGGTCATGTCCGCGAAGACCACCTCGCCCGGCCCGCCTTCCAGGGCGGCGCCGATCATGCGGGCCCGGTCGCCGGGCAGCGCGATCAGCGCGGGCTCGCCCCGGTCCAGGCCGGCCCGGACGAACGCGGCGATCCGGCCGGCGTACTCAGGCTGGCTGCGATAGAAGAGCGCCGCGTGGCTCAAAATGCCCCCGACAGGCTCATCCATGACATAGTCTCCGGCAACTTTCAGATACCGCATTGTCCCATGAGGCAGCCGATACCCCAGGATGCGGGCGTTATTCCCCGTGTCGTGGCGCAGCGCAGGTGCATCGTCACCGCACCCGGACCGCGACCAGGCACGCGTCGTCACCGGTATTGGAGGCGGCCTGGTCCAGCAGGTGGTCGGCGTACCCGCCGATCGCGCCCACCGGCCGGCTGGCGGCCCGGAGCAGGCTGGTGATCGCGTCGTCGATCGACTCGTCTCGCCGTTCGATCAGGCCGTCGGTGAACAGCAGCAGCGTGTCGCCGAGCCGCAGGCTGGTCACCTCCTCGGCGTAGCTGGCATCCGGGTCCGCCCCGAGCAGCAGCCCCTCGGGCAGCGGAAGCTGCTCGGCCTTGCCGTCGCGCACCAGGATCGGCGGCAGGTGACCGGCCCGGGCCCAGCACAGCGACCGGTCGGCCGGATCGTACAGGCCGCAGATCGCCGTGCCGAGGACTCCGTCGGTGAAGTGCGCGGCCGCGCTGTTCAGCCAGTCGAGCAGGGTTCCCGGGCCGGCCCCGGTGATCGCCAGGCCGCGCAGGCTGTTGCGCACCGCGACCATGCCGGTGACCGCGTCCAGGCCGTGCCCGGCGATGTCCCCGACCACTAGCAGCACCTTCTTGCTCGGCAGCAGCACCGTGTCGTACCAGTCGCCGCTGACCAGGTTGCCTTCGCCGGACGGCCGGTACCTGGCCGCCACGTCCAGCCCGGCCGCCTCCACCAGCTCGTCCGGCGCCGCGGACCGCGGGGTGATGGCCTCCTGCAGCCTGATGGCCAGGCGGTGCTCCTCCGCGGCGCGCTCCTCGGTGTCGGCGAGTTGCTCGCGGGCAGCCGCGAACGCCAGCCGGGTGTGGTAGTCCGCCGACACGTCCTGATACACGCCGCGCATGGCGATCACCGTGCCGCCCGGGTCGGTGACCGGCTCGGCGTAGGCGCGGATCTGCCGCACGCTGCCGTCGTCGGCGCGGACCACCCGGAATGCGGCGGCGCTCTCCATCCGGCCGTGCAGCAGCGCCTCGCGGAAGCTCTGGACCGCGGGAACGTCCTCGGCGACCACGTGCGACGGCAGGTCCGCGACCGGCACCGGGTCCCCGGGTGGCAACCCGAACAGCGCGAACGTCGGCTCGGTCCAGCTCACCTCGCCGCCGGGGACGTCCTCCTCCCAGCCGCCGATCCGGCCCAGGCGCTGTGCGTGCTGCAGCAGGGCCGCGAGCCGGCCGGCGTCGCCGGCCACGCGCCAGGCGATCACGACGCCGTCGTACAGCCTCGCGATCCGGATTCCGGAAGGGGGGGTCCCGGGGGCAGCCTGGGCCGCCACCGCCTCGGGGAGCCGCTGCGGCTCGCCGCCCTCCAGCGCCGCCAGGCACCGGTCGAACAGCCCGCCTGCGGTGAGCGCCTCCGGGTAAAGCTCAAGCAGGTGCCTGCCGGTCAGGTCCGCGGCGCCGCGGCCGGCCGGATCCCGGAACCCGCCGCTGACGTGGTCGACGCGGAAATCGATCACCTGGCCGCCGGGATCGCGCACGGCGCGGGCGAACACGCACTCGTCGAACAGGTTGCCCAGCAGCGCCAGCACCCCGGCGGCCTCGTGGTCGGCGGGCAGGTCTCCCTGGGACAGCCGGATCCCGAGCGCCTGGGCGGCGACGTCGGCCACCGAGGTGAGCTCGCGGCGCAGCGGCCCGGGGAACTCGGTGGCCGGTTCCGGCCAGCAGACCACCATGGCGCCCAGGGCCACCCCGGCGTCGTGCAGCGGGAGCCCGGCCCAGGCGCCGTCGCGCCATCGGCCCGGCAGCGGCCGCTCGTCGCCGGGCGGCGGCCCCCCGGGCCACCAGGTCTCCAGGCCGTCGCGCGCCACCTGCTGGGGCAGTGCGGGCATGTCCGGGTGCAACCGCCGCCAGCGGCTGGCCTCGTGGCTGCCGAAACCGGCCTCGCCGACCAGTTTCAGGCCGCCGTCCGGCTCGGTCAGCCAGATCCCCACCGCCACCGCGCCGAGCCCGCCCAAGGCCTCCCCGAGCAGCGCGCTGGCCACGGCGTTGCCCGAGGCCGCGGTCTCGATCGCCGCCCTGGCCAGGCTGACACTGGGCATGCCGGGGTCTGCCGGTTCGCCGGGCGGGTCCTGATGGGTGACCTGGGCGGCCAGTTCGGTGGTGGTGACACCGGATTCGGCGGCCAGCCGGGCGAGCTGGCGCTGGGCCTCGGCGGGCGTGCAGCCGAGCTGCTCCATCAGCATGCCCCTGGCCAGGTCGACGACCGAGCGGGCTGCGGCCGCCGAGCGCAGCTTGTCCAGCTCCCGCCGTTGCCGTGCGACCAGGGCGTTCAGCCGCGCTATGTCGGCTCCGCTCGGTCCGGTCACGGCCACCAGCCTTCGCACCAGGGCGCCTTGGGGCACCTTCGCCCGGGGCAAGTGCCCAGGCCACGCCTGCTTCGTGTCAAGTTCCATTCTCGGGCATCACCAGACGTGACAGGATCCTTTCGCGCGGTCTCGCCTGGCATATCGCCGCCGCGCGGCATTTGGCTGGCCTTGGAGGGCTTCTTCAGATGACGACGATCCAGCAGCGGGCGGTGCAGCCCGCCGACGGCGGTTTGCAGCAACTGCTGGCCGGCCTGTCGGCGGTACGCAGCGGAGACTTCAGCACCCGGCTGCCCACCGACGGCGATCCGCTCATGGACGAGATCGCCTCGGTGTTCAACGGGATGAACGACCAGCTCGCCCTGTTCACCTCCGAGGTGACCCGGGTGGCGCGCGAGGTGGGCACCGAGGGCCGGCTGAGGCGGGCAGGCCGAGGTGCCCGGGCTGGGGGGCACCTGGAAGGACCTCACCGACTCGGTGAACTCGATGGCCGGCAACCTGACCGGCCAGGTGCGCGACGTCGCGCGGGTGGCCACCGCGGTGGCCAGGGGCGATCTGAGCCAGAAGATCTCGGTGGACGTCAAGGGCGAGATGGCCGAGCTCAAGGACACCCTCAACACGATGGTGGACGAGTTGTCGGCGTTCGCCGATGAGGTGACCCGGGTGGCGCGGGAGGTTGGCACGGAGGGGCGGCTGGGCGGCCAGGCGCGGGTGCCCGGGGTGGGCGGCACCTGGCGGGACCTCACCGACTCGGTGAACTCGATGGCCGGCAACCTGACCGGCCAGGTACGCAACATCGCCCAGGTGACTACCGCGGTGGCCAGGGGCGACCTGAGCCAGAAGATCACCGTCGATGCGCGCGGGGAGATCCTGGAACTGAAGAACACCGTCAACACGATGGTCGACCAGTTGTCGGCGTTCGCCGATGAGGTGACCCGGATGGCGCGGGAGGTGGGCACGGAGGGGCGGCTGGGCGGCCAGGCGCGGGTGCCCGGGGTCGGCGGCACCTGGCGGGACCTCACCGACTCGGTGAACTTCATGGCCGGCAACCTGACCAGTCAGGTGCGGGCGATCGCCCAGGTCGCGACCGCGGTCGCGGAAGGCGATCTGAGCCAGAAGGTGACGGTCGACGCGCGCGGCGAGATCCTGGAACTGAAGGAGACCATCAACACGATGGTCGACCAGTTGTCGCTGTTCGCCGACGAGGTGACCCGGGTGGCCGGCGAGGTCGGCACCGAGGGCAACCTGGGCGGCCAGGCCAGGGTCCGCGGGGTGTCCGGCACCTGGAAGGACCTCACCAACAACGTCAACGTGATGGCCTCCAACCTCACCGCGCAGGTCCGCTCGATCTCCCAGGTGGCCACCGCGGTCGCCCGCGGCGACCTGAGCCAGAAGATCACCGTCGAGGCCAAGGGCGAGGTGGCGGCGCTCGCCGAGTCGATCAACAGCATGGTCGACACGCTGAGCGCGTTCGCCGGCGAGGTGACCCGGGTGGCCAGGGAGGTGGGCACCGAGGGCATGCTCGGCGGCCAGGCCACCGTGCCGAACGTGGCGGGCACCTGGAAGGACCTAACCGACAATGTCAACTCGATGGCGAACAACCTGACCAGCCAGGTCCGCAACATCGCCCAGGTCACCACGGCCGTGGCCCAGGGTGACCTGTCGAAGAAGATCGACGTGGACGCGCGCGGCGAGATCCTTGAGCTGAAGACCACGATCAACACGATGGTCGACCAGCTCTCGTCGTTCGCCGCCGAGGTGACCCGCGTCGCCAAGGAGGTAGGCAGCGAAGGCCGTCTCGGCGGCCAGGCCGAGGTCGAGGGCGTGTCCGGTACCTGGAAGCGGCTGACCGAGAACGTCAACGAACTGGCCGGCAACCTCACCCGCCAGGTCCGCGCGATCGCCGGGGTGACCAGCGCGGTGGCCACCGGGGACCTGACCCGCTCGATCCTGGTCGAGGCGCAGGGCGAGGTCGCCGACCTCAAGGACAACATCAACGCGATGGTCCGGTCGCTGCGGGAAACCACCAAGGCCAACGAGGAGCAGGACTGGCTACAGACCAACCTGGCCAGGATGGCCGGCCTCATGCAGGGCCAGCGTGACCTTGGCGTGGTGGCCGGCCTGGTCATGAACGAGCTGATCCCGCTGGTGGGCGGGCAACACGGGACGTTCTTCCTGGCCGAGGACTCCGTCGGCGAGACGCGCCTGCGGCTGCTCGCCGGGTACGGCCTGCGCGCGGACATCGAGGCGCCCAGCCAGTTCCGGCTCGGCCAGTCGCTGATCGGCCAGGTGGCCAGGACCCGCAGGCCCGTCGTGGTGACCGACCTCCCGGCCGACTACGTGAAGATCTCCTCCGGCCTGGGCGAGGCCGCCCCGGTCAACCTGATGATCCTGCCGATCGTGTTCGAGGATCAGGTGCTCGGCGTCATCGAGGCCGGCTCGTTCAGCCGGTTCACCCAGGTGCACCAGGACTTCCTGGAACAGTTCATGGAGACGATCGGGGTCAGCGTCAACACGATCATCGCCAACTCCCGCACCGACGCGCTGCTCACCGAGTCGCAGCGGCTCGCGGCCGAACTGCAGGCACGCACCGGCGAACTGCAGGCGCGCCAGGAGGAGCTGCAGCGCTCGAACGCCGAACTCGAGGACAAGGCCGAGCAGCTGGCCAATCAGAAGCGCGACATCGAGATCAAGAACGTCGAGATCGAGCAGGCGCGGCAGGAACTGGAGGAACGCGCCCGCCAGCTCGACCTGGCGTCCAGGTACAAGTCACAGTTCCTGGCCAACATGTCGCACGAGCTGCGCACCCCGCTGAACAGCCTGCTCATCCTGGCCCGGCTGCTGGCCGACAACCCGAACGAGAACCTCTCGCCCAAGCAGGTCGAATACGCCAACGTCATCCACTCCTCCGGCACCGACCTGCTGCAGCTCATCAACGACATCCTCGACCTGTCCCGGGTGGAGGCCGGGAAGATGGAGCTGCATCCCGAGCGCTTCGGCCTGCGCCCCCTCCTGGACGACCTGCGGGCCGTTTTCCAGCCGCTGACCACGGAGAAGGGCCTGACCTTCGCTGCCGGGCCACCGGACGGCGGCGTGCCGGCGGAGCTTTTCACCGACCGGCAGCGGCTCCGGCAGATCCTGCACAACCTGCTGTCCAACGCGGTCAAGTTCACCGAGGAGGGGCTGGTGGAGCTGCGGATCACGGCGGATCCGCCGCCGGACGGCGCGACCGGCCCGGTGCTGGCCTTCTCGGTGATCGACACCGGCATCGGCATCAGCGACCAGAACACCGATGCCATCTTCGGCGCGTTCCAGCAGGCCGACGGCACGACCAGCCGCCGCCACGGCGGGACGGGGCTCGGCCTGACCATCTGCCGCGAGCTGGCGGCACAGCTCGGCGGGACTATCTCGGTGCAGAGCATGGTCGGCCAGGGCAGCACGTTCACCCTGCACCTGCCGCTCAGCGCCCCAGCCGGGCTGGAGGCCGCGGGCGATGACCCGGGCCGGGACGCCGTGACGGCAGGCCTGCCTCCGCGGGCAGGCGTCCTGGCCGCCCGTGCCGCCGCCGGGCCCATCCCGGCCGGGCCTGCCCCCGCAGAGCCTGCCTCCGCCGAGGCCGTCGCGGCGGGGCACGACAGCCTGCGCGGCCGGAAGGTGCTCATCGTCGACGACGACCTGCGGAACGTATTCGCGATCACCAGCATCCTGGAGCTTTACGGGCTGACCGTGGTGCACGCGTCCGACGGCCGGACCGGCATCGAACTGCTGCAGGATGACCCAGGCATCGACATCGTCCTGATGGACGTGATGATGCCGGAGATGGACGGGTACGCGACCACGGCGGCGATCCGGCAGATCCCGGGCCTGGCCCAGCTGCCGGTGATCGCGGTGACCGCCCGGGCCATGCAGGGCGACCGGGACAAGAGCATCGCCGCCGGGGCCACCGACTACGTCACCAAGCCGGTGGACACCGAGGACCTGCTCACCGTCATGGAGGTTTGGCTCGGCACGGACTGAGCCAGCACGGGACCGGCGAAGCTGCCCGTGAGCTGGCACCGCGGTTAAGGCGCAGCCTTAACGGGTAGGCCCGGGCGGTGCGGGTGATGAGCTGGAACCTGTGGTGGCGTCACGGGCCCTGGGAACAACGCCAGCAGGCGATCGCGGCGACATTGGCCGAGGTGCAGCCCGACCTGTGCGGCTTCCAGGAGGTCTGGGGCGGCCCGGGGGAGAACGGCCCGGGGGAGAACCTGGCCATTGACCTGGCCGGGCGGCTGGGCATGCACTGGTGCTGGGCGGAAGCGGGGAAGGTGCGCGATGCCGGTGGCGGCACCGAGCTGTTCATCGGCAACGCGATCCTCAGCCGCTGGCCCATCACCACCCAGGCGGCCGACGCCCTGCCGGTGAGCGTTTCGGACGAGGCCAGGGTGGCGGTGCACGCCCGGATCGACACCCCGGGCGGCGCCCTGCCGATGTTCACCACCCACCTGACCTGGGGGCTGGGCCGTTCAGCGCTGCGCACCGCGCAGGTCCGCGCGCTGGCCCGGTTCGTCGAGGATCACTCCAGTGGCTGTGCCTACCCGCCCGTGGTCACCGGGGACCTCAACGCCGAACCAGGCTCTGATGAACTGCGGCTGCTCGGCGGCCTGCTCGCCGACCCGGCGGTCCCCGGCCTGGTGCTCCTCGACTCCTGGCGTTACGCCGATCCGGGCGACCCCGGCTTCACCTGGGACCTGCGGAACGGCTACCAGGACGACAGCGTGATCCCTTCTTCGCGAATCGACTACATCCTGGTGGGCCTGCCCTGGCGGGGCCGTGGCCGGGTGGAGTCGGTGCGCCTGGCCGGCCACGCCCCGGTGGCCGGAGTCTGGCCCTCGGATCATTTCGCCGTCGTCGCCGACCTGCGGGAGTAGCGGGTCAGCCGACGTGCTGGAACTTCTCGACCAGGTGCTTGCAGAAGGCAGGCAGGTCGTCGGGCTTGCGGCTGGTCACCAGGACGTTGGCGCCGGCCGTGCACACCTGCACTTCGCTGTCCACCCAGGTTCCGCCGGCGTTGCGAATGTCGGTTTGCAGGCTTGGCCAGGAGGTTAGCGTCCGTCCCCGGACCAGGTCTGCCTCCACCAGGGTCCACGGGCCGTGGCAGATCACCGCGGCAGGCTTGCCCGCCTGGAACATGGCCCGGACGAACTCCACCGCCGCGGGGATGGTCCGCAGCTGGTCCGGGCTGGCGACGCCGCCGGGCAGCACCAGCGCGTCGTAGCCGGCCGGATCCGCATCGCTGATCGCGCGGTCCACGGGGAAGGTGTCTGCCTTGTCGAGATGGTTGAACGCCTGGACCTGGCCGGCCTCGGGCGCGAGGAGCTCAGGCGTCCCGCACCGCCTGCCAGGGCTCGGTGAGCTCCACCTGCTCCGCGCCTTCGTTGGCAACCATGAATGCGATCCGGCGGCCGTGAAGTTCGTCCTCCATGGCATGGGCTCCTCTCGTGTGGGGTCCTTGGGCACCGGCCGCCTGCGTGGCGGCTCCCGGTTGCGCTACCACACGGCCGTCATCGCAAACCCGTGCCCGGGAAAGCGGGCAGGTCCCGGCCGTTAGCCAAGGTCGTTGCCGGGTAGGGGGCAGGGCCTGCTGAGAAACCTGGACAGGGAGGCGATGACGATGGCGACGAGCAAGCAGTCGCAGGCGGCCAAGCGCAACGTAAAGAAGGCTCAGCAAGCCGCCACCAGCAAGAAGACGATCGCGAAGCTGCCCGCCAAGACCCGTACCGCGCTCGGCAAGCAGGGTGCGGCGGTCGCCCGGCGCAAGCGCACCGGTGGCGCGAAGCCCAAGACCAGGGCGGAGCTGTACGAGATCGCCAAGAAACGTGATCTGCCGGGCCGGTCGAAGATGGGACGCGATGAACTCGCCAGGAAACTTGGCGAAAAATAGCCCGCGGCCGCCAAGTGCACTGGCCGAGTCAGACCCGCCGGAGGAACGGTCCAGGTCGGCGCTCAGCCGCTGGCTCTCCCGGATAGACCGGTATGCGTCCCGCCCAGCGGTTGCCCTGTTGGTCCTCGGCGTGGTCGTGGCATGGACCGGGGTGAGCCTGGCCGCGGGGTTTCCGGCACGGTGGGAGACCGTCTTCCAGACCCTGGTCGCCGCGCTGACACTCGCGATGGTCTTCGTCATCCAGCACACCCAGGCGCGGCACCAGCGGGCAACGCAACGCAAACTCGACGAAATCCTGCGCGCCCTTCCGGACGCGGACAACTCCCTGCTCACCCTTGAGCACGCCTCCGACGCGGAACTGCACGCCACCGGTCACCAGCACCGGCGGATCCGCCAGGCTGCCCTGGACGACCAGGCCGTACCCGAGGGCGGCTGAAGCTACCGGGGGGAGGCGTCTAAGCCGGCGCGGGCCAGTCACCACGTCGGGATGGCTGTGGTCAGCGGTACGCCGCCGACCGGGGGCGTACGGGTGACCGTGAGGCCGGTGTCGCGGGCCAGCGCCGCGAAAGCTGCCGAGTTGACCACGGCGGCCCCGCCCGGGTCGTTGTTGAAGTAGACGTACACGTCCGCGCCGTCCGGCCACGTCTGCCGCACCCGCCCGGCCCACCTGCGCAGGTTTTGCTCGGTGTAGCTGGGCCACGGATCGGCCGTGCCCTCGTGAAACCGCAGGTATCCCCATGCCGCGGTCCGCCAAAGCGGGGTGACAGCGTGGCCCCGCCGGTCCGCCCAGCACAGCGCCGCGTCGTGGGCGGCCAGGATCTGCCGGACCTCCTCGGTCCACCAGGAACTGTGCCGCGGTTCCACCGTGATCCGCAGCGGGCCGTGGCCGGAAAGCGGGGCGCGCCGGAACGCGGTGAGGCAGGCGTCCAGCAGAGCCGGCTCCGCTTTGAGCGTCGGCGGCAACTGAAGCAGGACCGGGCCGAGCTTGGGGCCGAGGGCCGCCGCGGCACCCAGGAGCCGGGCGACGGGTTCCTCCGGATCACGCAGCTTTCTGACGTGCGTGAGGTACCTGCTTGCCTTGACCGCCATGACGAAGTCGCCGGGGGTGCGGGCCTGCCAGCCCGCGAAGGTCTGCTCGGCGGGCAACCGGTAGAAGCTGGCGTTGTTCTCCACCGTCAGGTAGTAGCTGGCGTAGTGTTCCAGCCAGCGGCGCTGGGCCACCCCCGCTGGGTACAGCCCGCCGCGCCAATCCCGGTACTGCCAGCCCGAGGTTCCGATCAGCATGGGCACGGGCGCCTCTTCCCCGCCACGGCCGGTGCCGGGCCGGTCTGCGGGCAATCGCCCGCGGTTGCTGTTGCCACGTCGCCGTTACTTCCCCGTTCTGTCCGCCCGAACGCCCAGGTTCTGGCTCCAGCGCCTGGCCATGTTAGTTCGGGACGTTGCGGGCAGTTAATGGCATCCTCTTTGAGGATGGCTGTCCCGAGGAGGTGCCCAGATGCCTGCCCGCAATCTCGTCGATCCGGCCGGGGCCAAGGCTCACGACGTGCTGCTGGTCGAGAACGAC
>CAWDXD010000045.1:0-35269 GCA_963806145.1 uncultured Actinomycetes bacterium | reverse complement strand
TCAGGCGGGGATGGTCACGGATTCCAGCAGGGCCAGTTCTTCGCCGCTGAGCCGGAGCGCGCTGGCGGCCACGTTGGCCGCGAGGTGAGCCGGATCGCCGGTGCCGGGGATGGCCAGCACGTGCGCTCCGCGCTGCAACGTCCAGGCCAGCCGGACCTGTGCGGCGGTGGCACCGTGCGCGCTGGCGACGGCAAGCACCTCTTCATGCTCGGCGCCGGTCACGCCGCGCCCAGCGCCCGGGCCGGCGATGGTGAAGAACGGCACGAAGGCGATGCCCTGATCCCCGCAGGCGTCCACGAACTCGTGTTCAGCGGGGCTGGCGCCGATGCCGTACCGGTTCTGCACGCAGACCACGGGCGCGATGGCCAGGGCCTCGGCGAGCTGCCCGGGGGTCACACCGGAGACGCCAAGGTGCCGGATGAGCCCGGCGTCGCGCAGTCCGGCCAGGACGCCGAAATGCTCTGCGAGCGATGCCGTGCCCTGCTGGTTACGCCAGTTCACCACGTCCAGGTGATCGCGGCCGAGCTGGCGGAGATTCTCCTCGACCTGCCCGCGTAGCTGGTCCGGCCTGGCCGCGGGGAGCCACTCGCCGGACGGGTCCCGGCCGGGCCCGACCTTCGTCACAATGACCAGGTCATCGGGGTAGGGCGCCAGCGCCGTGTTGATCAGCTCGTTGGCCGATCGTAGGGCAGAGAAATAGAACGCGGCCGTGTCGATGTGATTGACGCCGAGCTCGACCGCCCGGCGGAGCACCGTGATCGCCCTGCCGCGGTCGCCCGGAACGGCGTCGGCGGCGAGCGCCCGGCCCGTCTGCGGCAGGCGCATCGCGCCGAATCCCATCCGGTTGACGGTCAGGTCGCCGAGCTTCCAGGTGCCCGCGGCTGCCGCGGTAACCGCGTCCGAGGTCATCGGATGAGTTCCTCCCGCACTGCGACCGCCGACATGGACCTGGTCGAGGTTACCCCGCTACCTGGACTCGGTTTCCCGCGGCGGCCGGCCCGGCCTGCGCATCTTCCCGGCATGGCTGGGCAGCCGGCCCGCGTCGCTGAGAGCGCGGCGCAGCAGGAACTCGATCTGGGCGTTGGTGCTGCGCAGCTCGTCGGAGGCCCACCTGGCCAGTGCGTCGTGCACCGCCGGATCGAGCCGCAGCAGCACGCTCTTACGCTCGCTCACCGATTTACCGTGCCCGCCGTCACTGATAGAGGGTGCCGGTGTTGACGATGGGCTGGGTGGCCTGTTCGCTGCACAGGACCACGAGCAAGTTGGACACCATCGTCGCCTTGCGCTCCTCGTCCAGCTCGACCACGCCCTCTTCCTCCAGCCGCTGCAATGCGAGCTGGACCATGCCGACCGCTCCCTCGACGATCGTCCGCCGCGCGCCGACCACGGCACTGGCCTGCTGCTGGCGCAGCATGGCCTGGGCGATCTCCGCGGCGTAGGACAGCCGGGTCAGGCGTGACTCGACGATCTGCACCCCGGCCGAGGCAACCCGGTCGGCGATCTCGGCGGACAGCCGCGCGGTGATCTCCTCGGCGTTGTCGCGCAGCGAAAGATCCCCTTCGCCGTGCCTGGTGTAGGGGTAACGGGAGGCGATGTGCCGCACGGCGGTCTCGGTCTGGATGGCCACGAACTTGACGTAGTCGTCGACCGCATAGGTGGCCTTGGCGGTGTCGGCGACCTGCCAGACGACCACGGCGGCGATCTCGATCGGGTTGCCGTCCGCGTCGTTGACCTTGGCCTGCGCCGTCTCATGGTTGCGGATCCGGGTGGACACACTGATCCGGCGGGTAAGCGGGTTCACCCATTGCAGCCCCGGCTCGCGTATCGTGCCGCGGTACTTGCCGAACAGCTGGACGACGCGTGCCTGGCCCGGGGAGACGGGTGTCAGGCCTGCCAGCGCCGACCCGGCGGCGATCAGCACGATGACGCCCACCCAGATCAGGGCCGTCTTAGTGCCACCGGTCTGCCTGCCCGAGTACCACAGCACCGCCACGGCGGCGAGCACTGCCACGACGCCGGACACCAGGACTTTGACGCCGCGCGTCGACGAGGCCTGACGCTCGGCGACCGGCACCTGGGCCGGGGCCGGTACATGACTTGTGCTGACGGGAGCCTGCACGGTCATCGCTACCACCTCCACTTGACGTGTCTGATATTACAGGTCTAGCATAGTGATATCACTTTAATTTGGCAACAACATCGGGTGGCGTGTCGTCGGCGCGAGGAAATCCTCACCCGCTGGGCCCGAAGGGAAGTCGTCCGATGAACATGAGCATTGCCACACCGGCCCGCTGGGCAGCGCGCGCAGCCGGCACGCCATCGCCGGAGCCCACCGCCCCCCGTTCCGTCCGGCCCGCCGACCCGCTGGCCGCACAGGCACCGGTTCCCGCGACCGACCGGGTTCCGGTGCTGGTCTGGGTGATCGCCGCGGTGTTCGTGGCGGTCGAACTGGCGGTCAGCGGCCGGTACGGGTTCCTGCAGGACGAGCTGTACTTCATCGAGGCCGGCCGCCATCTGGCGTTCGGTTACGTGGACCAGCCGCCGCTGGCCCCGCTGCTCACCCGGGTCACCGACGTCCTCGGCGTCAGCCCGACGGCGATCCGGATCGTCCCGGCGCTGGCCGGCGCGGTGGTCGTGGTCCTGGCGGCCAGGTTCGCGGCGCTGTTCGGCGCCGGCAAGTTCGGCCGGGTGCTGGCCGCGCTGGCCACCGCGTGCGCCCCGACCGTCTACGCGCTCGCGCACCTGGGCATCACCGAGCCGCTGGACCTGCTGGCCTGGGCGGTGGTCCTGCTGTGCGTGACCACGGCGGTGCTGCGCGACCAGCCGCGGCTGTGGGTGTGGGCCGGCGTCGCGGCAGGCCTCGGCCTCGAAGACAACAACCTGATGATGCTGCTGCTGATCGGCCTGTCCGCCGGCCTGCTGCTGTCGGGGCACCGAGGAGTGCTGCGCACCAGGTGGCCGTGGCTCGGTGCCGCCATCGCCGCGCTGATCTGGGCGCCGAATGTGCTCTGGCAGGCCATGCACGGCTGGCCGGAACTGGCCATGGCCTCCGCGCTGCACCAGCAGAACACCAGCCTGGCCGACTACCTCAGCGGGGTGCCGGTGCAGTTGCTGTACGCGGGGCTTCTCGCGGTGCCGTTGATCATCGCGGGCCTGGTCAGGCTCTGGCGGACCCCCGAGCTGCGGTTCCTCGCCATCACCGCCACGCTCCTCATCGTCTACGTGGCGGCCTGGGTGCCGGGCAAGGTGTACTACTCCGAGGGCATGGCCCCCGTGGTGCTGGCCGCGGGCGCGTTGGCGGCGGAGCGCTGGGCCGCCCGCAGCCGCAAGCCAGGGATGCGGCGCTGGGTCGTGGTGGTCGCTTGCCTGCTGAGCATGGGCATCTCGCTGCCGACGGTCCTGCCCATCGTGCCGGTCGCTTCCCTGCACACCGTCCGGAACCAGGACATAGTGACCACCGCCGACACGGTCGGCTGGCCGCAGCTCACCCGCGCGGTCGCGGACCAGGCCGCGGCCCTTGCGCGGGCGGGCGAGGCGCCCACCTCGGTCTTCACCGGGAACTACGGCGAGGCCGGGGCCCTGGACGTCCTCGGCACCGCCGATCATCTGCCCGCGGTGCTCTCCGGCCAGAACAATTTCTGGATCTGGGGCCCCGGGCAGGCCTCCGACCGGACCGTGCTTGTCGTCGACGCGCTCGGCTGGCTGCGGCCCTACTTCGCCCGGTGCCGCGTGCTGACCACCTACTACGCGCCCTACCACGTGCAGAACGACTACACCGGGCTGCAGATCGGGGTCTGCACCGGCCCGTCCGCCGGCTGGCCCGCGCTGTGGCCGCACCTCAAGCACTACGACTAGGTCAGTGGCGGCCCGGCGGCAGTGCGTGCCGCTCGGGCCGCCGTCGTAGCAGCCATTGCCAGAACTTACGGCGCGGCCGTCGCAGGGGACGCGGCGGCCGCGCCGTGATCGTGCTGATGCTGGCCCGGCCCGACACGTCAATGCGGAACCTGACCGGCACCTCCGGGCCCCATGGCGCCTCCACCTTCACGCTGCTGGTGCTGAGCGCCAGGTCATCGGTGCTGACCAGGATGCCCGGCGCGATCACCAGGATCAGGCTCCCGGTCTGGATGTCGGCGTCGATCTCCAGCGACGGCCAGGACACCACCGCCTCGGTGAAATCCAGCGTCACGGTGCCGCGGGTCACCCGCACCTCCAGGCGCCGCGGCACCAGCCAGGCGCCGTCACGGCGCGCGGTGCTGGTGTCGCATTCGATGCGCACCAGGTCCTTGGCCGCCGCGCCGGGCGCCGATCCGGGCATGAGCGGCAGCGAGCCCGGGGCGGCGGGCAGGTCGGCGATCAGCGCCGCCAGCTCACCGTAGGTACGGGCCGTCAGGGCCGCGCCGACCCGCTCGTCCAGCTCCTCCGCGGTGATCCTGCCATCGCCCGCGGCAACCCGCAGCACCTCGACCGCCTGGTCCCTGTCGTCATGCGACGCGCGCAGCCCGGCACCGCCCGGCACCGGCTCATCGCGGGACGCAAGCTCGCGCTCATCCCGGGGCGCTGGCTCGCCGCCCGGCGCCGGTGCGGATGCCTCATCAGCCATAGCCAGACTGTACGGCCGGCCTACGGCGCGGTCGCGGTGGCCATGACCCGGCGGGTCCGTTCGATGACCGTGGGGGAGCGCAGGCCCTCGTTGCGGAACGAGATCAGCGCCGGGTCGTCACCGGGATCCAGCGCCACGGCTTCCGCCCACATCGCGCGCTCCGTGGCCCGCCAGAGCGGGCGGTCGCGGACCTCGACATCGCCGAACCCCGCGGCGGTCAGCCCGGCGGCCAGGTCGACGTGCCGCAGCCGGGCGGGAAGGCGCTCGTCGCCGGGGTCGCGCGGCTCCCAGCAGGTGAGCACGGCGCGCCCGCCGGGTGCCAGGATCCGCCGCATCTCCTGGTAAGCGGCCTCGGGCTGCGGGGCGAACTGGATCGCGTCCACGCACAGCACACCGTTGGCCGCACCAGCCTGCAGCCCGGTCGAGGCCAGGTCACCGACGCGGAACTCGGCGACGGCGCCCCGCCGCCGGGCATGCTCGGTGGCCTGGCGTACCGCCTCGGCGGAGAAGTCGACCCCGACCAGCCGGGTGCCGGTGCGGCCGGCGATCTCCAGCCCGTAGCCGCCACGGCCGCAGGCCAGGTCCACCAGGGTGGCGCCGCCGGACAGCCGCAGCGCCGTGACAACCTCGGCGATCCCCTCCCAGCCGAGCAGGCTGCTGGACAGCAGGTGTGGCGGCAGGCCCAGGTGGCGCTGCTGTATCTCGTCCTTGACCGGCGAGACGGTCATGTCCGCGTACCAGTGGTCGAAGTACTCGGCCAGGGAACCAGGCTCGGGCGGCTGCATCCGACCAGTATCGCCGGGGAAGGGATCGGGCGCGCGGCTTGTTGACCCGGCCATGCAGGTGGAGATCTGGTCCGACGTGGTGTGCCCCTGGTGCTACCTGGGCAAGCGGCATCTCGAACTGGCGCTGGAGGGGTTCGCTCACCGCGGCGAGGTGGACATCACCTACCGGTCCTTCGAGCTGGACCCCGCGGCACCGCCGGGGGTGACCACGCCCACGGTGGAGCTGCTGGCCAGCAAGTACGGGATGAGCGTGGCGCAGGCGCACGACGCGCAGCGGCAGATGGAGCAGCGCGCCGCCCAGCGCGGGCTGACCTTTCACATGGACGGCCTGCGCAGCGGCAGCACGCGGGACGCGCACCGGCTGCTGCAGCTTGCCAGGGCGCGCGGCAGGCAGGCCGAGCTGGCCGAGGGCCTGCACCGCGCCTATTTCACCGAGCAGGGCTCGATCTTCGACCATGCCTCGCTCGCGGACCTGGCGGCGGACGCGGGCCTCGACCGTGATGAGGCACTGGCCGTGCTGGCCGGTGACGAGTACGCGCGTGACGTCGACGCCGACGAGGCGATGGCCCGGTCCCTGGGCGTGACCGGCGTCCCGTTCTTCGTCTTCGACCGCCGGTACGCCGTCTCCGGTGCCCAGCCGCCCGAGGTGCTCGCGCAGGCGCTGGAGCGCGCCTGGGCGGAGACCGCCGCTACGGGCGCGGATCTGCCGTAGCGGCCCGGTCGGCGTTCAGCGGGTGGTGGCAGGCCGCCATGTGACCGTCGTTCCCGTGTGCTACCAGCGGCGGTTCCTGGTCGGTGCAGATCTGTGTCGCGTACCGGCAGCGGGTGTGGAACCGGCACCCGGTCGGCGGCGAGATGGGGCTGGGCACGTCGCCTTCGAGCACGATCTGCGTGCGCTGCTCGGAGAGGTCGGGGTCCGGGATCGGCACCGCGGACAGCAGCGCCTCGGTGTAGGGGTGGATCGGGCGCTGTGTACAGATCCTCGGCCGGTGAGATCTCCACGATCTTGCCGAGGTACATCACCGCGATCCGGTCGGACACGTGCCGCACCACGCCGAGGTCGTGGGCGATGAAGATGTAGGTCAGGTTCAGCTCGTCCTGCAGGTCGTCGAGCAGGTTGATCACTTGCGCGCGGATCGAGACGTCCAGGGCCGACACCGGCTCGTCCGCGATGATCAGCCTGGGGTGCAGGGCGAGGGCCCGGGCCACGCCGATCCGCTGCCGCTGGCCGCCGGAGAACTCGTGCGGGTAGCGGTTCACGTGCTCCGGTGACAGGCCCACGAGTTCGAGCAGTTCGCCCACCCGCCGCTTGATCTGCTCGCGGCTGCCCCAGCGGTGGATCCGCAGCGGGTCGGCGATGACCGTGCCGACGCGCTTGCGCGGGTTGAGCGAGGCGTACGGGTCCTGGAACACCATCTGCAGGTCACGGCGCACCGGCCGGAGCTGGCGCCGGGTCAGCCCGGAGATGTCGCGGCCCTCGAACACGATAGAGCCGCCGCTCAGCGGGAACAGCCGGGCGATGCACCGGGCCAGGGTGGACTTGCCGCAGCCCGACTCCCCGACCAGGCCCAGCGTCTCCCCGGCGCGGAGTTCGAAGCTGACGTCGTCCACCGCGTGCACCCGGGCCACTCTCGCGCTGGAGCAGGATCCCCTTGCGGACCGGGAAGTACTTCTTGACGTGCTCGGCCCGCAGCAGCACCTCACCGTTCCCCGGGGCCGGGCCGGCGGCACCCGCGGCGGGATCCGGGGCCGTCACGGAACCTGTCCCGGCCACCGGGCCCGGGCGGCCGCGGAATCGGGCGAAGCCGCCGAGCCCGCCGTCACGTGGCCTCCTCGATCAGCTCCGGATGGATGGTGGTCTCCCGCAGTTCCCGCTTCTGCCGGATGTCGAGATGGCAGGCGTCGAGGTGCCCGTCGCCGGCCTTGTCCAGCAGCTCCGGGCGCTGGTCGCAGAGCGCGAACCGGTGCCCGCAGCGGGCACCGAACGCGCATCCCTCGGGCAGGCGGAGCAGCGAGGGCGGCAGGCCGGGAATGGCCGCGAGCCGCCTCGGCTTGGGCCGGTCCAGCCGGGCGATCGACCCGAGCAGGCCCCAGGTGTAGGGGTGCTGCGGGTCGTAGAAGATGTCCCTGCGGGTGCCTTTCTCGATGATCCGGCCCGCGTACATCACCGCGATCCGGTCGGCGAGGTCGGCCACCACCCCCAGGTCGTGCGTGATCAGCACGACGGCGGTGCCGAACTCGTCCTTGAGCTTCCTGATCAGGCCGAGGATCTGCGCCTGGATCGTCACGTCCAGGGCGGTGGTCGGCTCGTCCGCGATCAGGATGTCCGGGCTGCAGGACAGCGCCATGGCGATCATCACCCGCTGCCGCATGCCGCCGGAGAACTGGTGCGGGTAGTCGTTGACGCGGTCGGCGGCCTGCGGGATGCCGACCGCGGTCAGCAGTTCGACGGCGCGGGCATGGGCGGCCTGCCTGGAGATCTTCTCGTGCTCCCGGACCTGCTCCTCGATCTGCCAGCCGACCCGGTAGACGGGGTTGAGCGAGGTCATCGGGTCCTGGAAGATCATGGCGATTCCCGCGCCCCGGATCCCGCGGATCTGGTCCTGGGAGAGCTTCATCAGGTCGCGGCCCTTGTAGAGCACCTCGCCCTCGAAGCGCGCGTTCGGGTCGTTGATCAGCCGCATCACCGACATCATCGTCACGCTCTTGCCGGACCCGGATTCGCCCACGATGCCCAGCGTCTCGCCCTCCGAGAGCGTGAGCGACACGCCATCGACCGCCCTGACGATCCCGTCGTCGGTGCGGAAGGAGACCTTGAGGTCACGCACCTCGAGCAGCGGCTCGGCCGTCATGTGGGCCGAATCCTCGGGTCGAGCCAGGCATAGCCGATGTCCACGATGGCATTGACCAGCACGATGAAGAACGCGCCGTAGATCGTGGTTGCCATGATCGTCGGCAGGTCGAGGTTTTCCAGGGCCTGCCAGGTGAGGTAGCCGACCCCGTGGATGCCGAACACCACCTCGGTGAGCAGGGCGCCCCCGGCCACCAGGGCGGCGAAGTCGAGCCCGAACAGGCTCACGAACGTGATCATCGATGTCCGCAGCGAGTGCCGGAACAGCACCCGGCGTTCGCTGATTCCCTTCGCGCGGGCGGTCCGGACGTAGTCCTCGTTCTGCACCTCAAGAAGATTGGCGCGCAGCACGCGCCCGTAGAAGCCGATGTACAGGATCGACAGCGTGATCCACGGGAGCACCAGCCCCTTGAACCACAACTCCGGGCTCTGGGTGAATGGCGTGTACCCGAGCGGCGGCACCCAGCTGAACAGGAACGTGCTGTGCAGGGTCCCCTGAGAGAGCATGTTGACGATCTGGCCCACCCAGAAGACCGGCGCGGAGACGCCGACCAGGGCGACGACCATCATCAGCGGGTCGAAGACCGTGCCCCGGAGCAGGGCAGCGGCGATGCCGACCCCGATCGCCATCACCACCCAGAGCACCGCGGCGCCGAAGACGAGCGACAGGGTCGCGGGGGTGGCCGCGAAGACCTCCTGGACCACCCGCACGCCCTGGTTGGAGTAGGACAGCAGATCCCGGGTGATGAAGATCTTCTTCATCATGATGCCGTACTCGATCGGGAACGGCCGGCCGAGCCCGAGCTGTGCCCGGATCTCCGCCAGGGTCTGCGGGTTCGGGCTGCGGCCCGCGAGGGCGCGGGCCGGGTCGACGCCCGGCGTCTTGAAGAAGAGGATGAACACGACGCACCGTGATCACGAACATGACCAGCACGGACCACAGCAGGCGCCGGATGATGAACGTCAGCATGACCGCCGGCCCTCGCCTCGCCCGGCTGTCACTTAGCCCTCCACCCGCAGCTTGGCCCGCGGGTCAAGGGCGTCCCTGACGCCGTCCCCGAGCACGTTGAGCGACAGCACGGTCAGCAGGATCATGAGCCCCGGGGCGATCGTCACCCACGGCCGGGTGTACACCAGGCCCGTGCCGTCCTGGATGATCGTTCCCCAGCTGACGTTCGGCGGCTGGACGCCGACGCCGAGGAAGGAAAGCGCCGACTCGGTCAGGATCGTGGTGGCGATCATCAGCGGCAGCAGCACGATCACCGTGGACACCACGTTGGGCAGGATCTCGGAGAAGATCAGCCTCAGGTTGCCCGCGCCCTGGGCGGTCGCCGCCTCCACGAACTCCTTGTTGACCACCGAGAGCACCTGGCCGCGCATCGGGCCGGTAGACGTACGGGATGTAGATGAACGCGATGATGGTCGTGGGCAGCCACAGGCTGGACGCGTCGATGTGCACCGGCCCGAACTGGAACCCGCTGGAGTGGGTGAGCAGCTCGGTCCCGATGCATATCGCCAGCAAGATACACCGGGAAGGCCCAGATCACGTCCATGATGCGGGACGCCACCGAGTCCGTGACGCCGCCGAAGAAACCGGCGATCAGGGCGACCACGGTGGCCGCCAGCGAGCAGAGCACCGCGGCGCCGATGCCGATCAGCAGCGAGCTCCGCCCGCCGTAGAGGAGCAGGGCGGCGACATCGCGGCCGGTGCTGTCCGCGCCGAGGAAGTAGTGGCTCGGATCCCAGGTGGGCCCGATCGGGGTCTCGCCCAGCTTCAGGATGCCGCCGCCCCGCTGCATCACCGGGACCACCTTGCCGTTCACGACCGTGTGCCCGTTCAGGTTCGGCACGAACGGGTTCACGTGCGCCACGTCGTGTCGCGTACAGCGGCGCGGCCAGGCACATCACCACGATGACCAGGAACAGCAGCAGCGCCGCCATCGCGATGCGGTTGCGCCACAGCCGCCGGGCGGCCAGCGCCCACGGGTTGCGGCCGGCGATGGCCGGCCGCAACTCCGTGTCAACCTCGACCTGCTCCAGGAGAGTGGCCATCAGCTACCCTTCGCGGGCCCTGCCTGGTCCTAGGAGGAGAGCCAGAGCCTGTCGATGAGGATGTACCACTGCGGGCTCCAGGAGTAACCGTGGACGTTGTGGGACAGGACGTCGATCTGCTTGGGGTTGAACATGTCCACCCAGGGCGCCGCGTTGGTGTCGGCGTGGTCGACCTGCGTCCACAGCGCCGCGGCGCCGCTCGGGTTGGTCGCCCCCATCGCCTCGGCCTGGTTGATCTTCGACTGGATGGACTGATCGCAGAACGCGGCGATGTTCGGGCTGGCGTCGCTGTTCGGGTGGATGGTCCCGCAGCCGAGCAGCACGTTCAGGAAGTCCGACGCGGCCGGGTAGTCCTGGTACCAGGCCGAGTAGCCGACGTTCCACTTGCCGGAGTTGGACGAGTTCTGTACGAACGGGTACTGGATGCTGGACGCCAGCAGCTGGGTGGAGGCCTTGTAGCCGATCGCGTTCAGGTCCGACACCATCTGCTCGGCGAACGACTTGCCGACCTGGTCGTTGGTGCTGTCGACGACCACCTTCATGCCGGCCGTGTGTGACTGCTGCACCAGTTGCTTGGCCTTGGCCAGGTCAGGCCCTGTCCACTTGGTGTGGCTGGACCCCGCGGTGTACGGGCAGTACGGCGTGTACGAGGGGAAGTTCGGCGGCAGGACCTGGCAGGTCGGCACCGCCAGCGACGGGCCGCCATAGATCTTGACGTACGCCGAGCGGTTCGCCGCGTAGTTGATCGCCTGCCGGGCCTGCAGGTTGTTGAACGGGGGGCGCCGGGTGTTCAGCGCGAAGTAGTAGTCGGCGGTGAGCGTGTTCACGTGTACCTGGCCGGCGTACTTCGAGCTGTTCAGCGTGCTGAGCTGGTCGGACGGGATGTTGTCGCCGTCATACACCTCGTTGGCCTGGCCGTTCAGCACCTCGGTCACCTCGTCGGAGACCTGCAGCCCGTACTTCTCGATGATCTCGTTCGGGTACCCGGCCGGCTGCGCCTGCGCGCTCCAGACATGGAAGAACGGGTTGCGGACCAGCACGGCCTGGGTGTTCGGGTTGTACGACTTCCACATGTACGGCCCGGTGCCCGGCGGCACGTTGTTGCCGGTCAGCTTCGGCGAGGTACCGGCCGGCACCGCAAAGGCGAACGGCAGCGAGAGCTGGTCCATGAACTCCGGATTCGGAGCCGTCAGGTTGATCGTCAGCGTATAGGCGGAGTCGTTGGCGACCACGCCCTTGGACAGGTTGCAGCCCTTGGTGCTGCACTTGTTCGCGCCGACGATGCCGGAGTAGAACGTGGTCGGGCCGGGCACGGTGAACTGCCGCTCGAACGTCGTGACGAAGTCACTGGGCTTGAGCGTCTGGCCGTTGGAGAACTTGATCCCGTGGCGGATGTGGAAGACGTAGGTCTTGCCGCCATTGGTCGGCACCGGGATGGAGGTCGCCAGGTCAGGAACGATCTTGTTTCCTGCGGCACCGCCTTGCCTTGGCGAAGCCCACCAGCCCGTCGTGCGTGTCGATCAGCAGCTGCCACTGCTCCAGCGTGTAGTTCTGCGCCGGGTCGGCGACGCCGAACGCGGAGTTGGCGAGGATCGTGAACGTGCCGCCCTTGTGCGCGGCTCCCTGGGTGCTTGAGGTGGAGGACTGGGTCGACCCGCCGCATGCCGCGGCGGTGACAGCGAGGGCAGCGACCGCTGCTCCGGTGCTCAGCTTGTACAGCGGGCGTGCCCTGCGGCGCGCCGCGATGGTCATGGCGGGGGGGAAGTTTCATCGGGACGCCTCCTTTGCACGGAGCTTATAGTCGCGCGGACAATTGATATCAGATGCGGACAGGTAACGCTTTGGAATCAAATGAACTGGCCAGCCCGCCGGTCGTCACCGTGTGTGCGCAGGTCAGCCGGTCCACAGTGAGCTGAGGTCGGCGTCGATGCGGGCGCGGATCTGGCCGGTGGCGGGCAGCAGCGGCACGGGCGGCGCGGCCTCGATGGTCTCGCACGCCGCCAGGGCGCCGGCGCCGAGGAACCGGGTCAGCTGCCCGTAGCCGTGCCGGTCGTCGGTGGCGAGCCGGTGGTGGTGCAGCCGCATCGGCGCGTACAGGTAGAGGTGGTCGCGCGCCCTGGTGACGGCGACGTAGAACAGCCGCTGTTCCTCGGCGAGCCCGCCGGGGGAGCTCAGCGCCATGTCGCTGGGCACGGCGCCGTCGACCAGATGGGGCAGGTGCACCACCGGCCATTCGAGGCCCTTGGCCGAGTGCATGGTCGAGATGACCAGGAAGTCCTCGTCGCGGCGGGGCGGGCCGGCGAAATCCGAGGCCGACACCGGCGGGTCGAGCGCCAGCTCGACGAGCGCGTCGTGCAGTGACGGCCGGCTGGCGGCCGCGTCGGCGAGCCGCTCCAGGTCGGCGATGCGGATGTCGGCGTCGGGGTAGCGGGCGCGCAGCGGGTCGTGCAGGGCGGCCAGGATCCTTGCCGCCCGCTCCGGCGTGTCCTCCGCCGCGGCGCTGGCCAGGGCGGTGATGGTGGCGGTCAGGTTCTCCCGCGCCCGCCGCGGCGCGGCGCCGGCGGCGGCCGGCCACCGCTCGAACGGCCCGGGTTCCGCCGGGTCCAGGATGTCCAGGACCCGGCGCGCGCTGACCGCCCCGACGCCCTCGTGCAGCCGCAGCACCCGGAACCAGGCGATGTCGTCGGCGGGATTGGCGACGATCCGGGCGGCGGCGAGGAAGTCCTTGACGTGGGCCGCCTCGGTGAAGCGCAGCCCGCCGTACTTCACGAACGGGATGCCGCGGGCCGTCAGCTCTATCTCCAGCACGTCGCTGTGGTGCGCCGCGCGGACCAGCACCGCCTGGTCGCGCAGGTCCAGGCCGGCCTCGCAGGCCGCCAGGACCTGGGCGCAGATCTCGCGTGCCTGGGTCGCCTCGTCGTAGCAGCGCACCAGCACCGGCGCGGCCCCGGTCTCGCGGGTTGCGGTGAGCGCGAGCTCCAGCCCGGAGGACTGCGGGCGCACCTCGTTGGCCAGCCGGAGCACCGCGTGCCTGGACCGGTAGTTGCGGCCAAGCCGCACCACGGTCAGGCCCGGGAAGGTGGCGGCCAGCTCGCGCAGGTGCTGCGGGTCGGCGCCGCGGAAGCCGTAGATGGCCTGGGCGTCGTCGCCGACGCAGGTCAGGCAGCCGCCTTCGGGCATCAGCAGCCGCACGATGTCGGCCTGGACCGAGTTGACGTCCTGGTACTCGTCGACGAGGACCGCATCGAACATGCCGCGCAGCACCGGCCCCGCGGCGGGATCGGCCAGCGCGGCCCGCCACAGCAGCAGCAGGTCGTCGAAGTCGACCAGGCCGTGGCTGCGCTTGTGCGCGACATAGCCGCCGAACAGTTCGCCGAGCTGGCCGGTGTACTCGGTGCACCAGGGGAAATCGGCGCGCACCACCTCGGTGACGGTCTTCTGCGCGTTCACGCACCGGGTGTAGATGTCTGCGCACACCCCGGCCCGCGGCGCCCGCCGCCCGGTGCTTGTCAGGCCGTGATCGGCCCGGCGGGCGTCGAGCAGGTCCGCCACGTCCGACGGGTCGATGACCGTGAACTGCGGCGGCAGCGAGAACGACTCCGCATGCCGGCGGATGATCCGGTGCGCGATCGCGTGGAACGTGCCGCCGGTGATCCGGCCGCCGGCCGGCCGCGCGCACCCGGCGGCGCGGGACAGCATGTCGTCCGCGGCGCGCCTGGTGAAGGTCAGCAGCAGGATCCGGGAGGGCTCCACCCCCTGCTCAGACAGCCAGGCCGCCCGGGCCACCAGCGTGCGGGTCTTCCCCGTTCCGGCCCCGGCCAGCACGAGCAGCGGCCCACCAGGGTGCACCACCGCCTGGCGCTGCTCGTCGTTCAGCCCGTCAAGCACATCCCGCGACTCGAACATAGACACGAATGTAACCAGGCCATCCGCCATTGGCGGGCCGCCACGCTGAGCCCGGGCGAGTAGAGTCTTGCTGGTGGACGGGATCCATGACCTGGGCGGCATGCAGGGCTTCGGCCCGGTTGACCATGCCCCGGCGGAACCGGTCTTCCACGAGCCCTGGGAGGGACGGGCCCGGGCGCTCATGGAGGTCGTCCTCGGCGCGGTGCGGCCCAACGGCGGGGAGTTCCGGCACGCGATCGAGCGGATGGACCCGGGGCACTACCTGACGTCGAGCTACTACGAGCACTGGCTCACCGCTGCGGCCGCGCTGGCCGTCGAGCACGGGCTGCTCACCCGCGAGGAGCTTGAGGCGCGCGCGGGCGGAACGTTCCCGCTCAGCGGCCCGGTGCTCGCGCCGCCGGTCACCGACCCAGGTACCGGCCCGAACGAGCCCCGGTTCCATGCCGGTGACCAGGTCCGGGTGCGGGACTGGCATCCGCCGGGCCACACCCGCTGCCCCCGCTACATCCGCGGCAAGACCGGCATCGTGGTGCGGCTGGACGGCAGCTACTCGGTGCCCGATGTCGAGGCGCACGGCACCGCGCGCCGGGACGAGCCGACCTACTCGGTGCGGTTCGACGCCGCGGAACTGTGGGCCGACGGGCAGCACGGCGTCTGCGTGCACGTGGACCTGTGGGACAGCTACCTGGAGCCGGCATGAGCGAGGGCGCACATCACCCGGCGGCGACATCGCCGGTGGAACAGCGGGTCGCGGCGCTGGAGGCGCTGCTGACCGAGCGGGGACTGATCCCCGAGGGGTTCATCGAGCAGACCATCCACCGCTATGAGTCCGAGATCGGCCCGATGAACGGGGCCAGGGTGGTGGCCAGGGCCTGGGCCGACCCGCAGTACAAACAGCGCCTGCTGGCCGACGGCACGGCCGCGATCGCCGAGCTTGGTTTCGGCGGCGCGGAAGGCGACCACATGGTGGTGGTGGAGAACACGCCCGCCGTGCACAACGTGATCGTGTGCACGCTGTGCTCCTGCTATCCGTGGCCCACGCTTGGCCTGCCGCCCGCGTGGTACAAGGACCCCCCGTACCGGGCCAGGATGGTCCGCGAGCCCCGGGTGCTGCTGGCCGAGATGGGCTGCGAGCTGCCCGAGGGTACCGAGATCCGGGTATGGGATTCCTCCGCCGAGGTGCGTTACCTGGTGCTGCCGCAGCGCCCGGAGGGGACCGGGGGGATGAGCGAGGCGGACCTGGCCGGCGTGGTCACCAGGGATTCGATGATCGGTGTGGCCCGCTTGTGAGCGGGCCGTGAACCTGGCGGATCTGGGCGTGCCCCGCCGGAACGGGGAACTGGCCTTCGACGCGCCCTGGCAGGGCAGGGTGTTCGCGCTCGCGGACGCGGTCGTGGAGCGGGCGTTCGGTGGCGACAGGGAACCGTTCCGGCAGGAGCTGATCAAGGCCATCGCGGCCGAGCCGGACCGGCCCTACTGGGAGAGCTGGACGACGGCGCTCGAGGCCCTGGTGCCTGCCCTGCCACAGCGGCCCGCGACGTAACCGGAGCCTGGCAGGCTTGCGCTGGCGCGCGACTTCGAGGTGGTCGCTGGACCCCAGGTTTCCTTGATCGTTACCCCAGGCGCGGGCGCCGGACCTTCCCGAACAGCAGGTAAGCGATCCCGCCAAACGGAATCGTGAGCCCTATGCCCATGCAGAGGATCGCCCATCCCCACTTGGGCAGATAGCGCACTTCCTGGGCCCGGGCAAGGTCAACCTCGCAGAACACCACGAACCCGGCTGCGAGCACGAGGATCAATACGAGAGCCGTGTTCACCGAGATTCTCCAGACAGGGGCGCCAGTCTTCCCAGTTTGGCACAGCCGGTGATGACCGGGCCGCTGTCCCAGGCCGCAGTACCCGGGAGGTTTGAGCCGGGCCCGGCGCGGAAGCTAGCAACCGCGGATCCCGGGAGGACCTGCGCCCAACCGACCGCTGCGGGTCCTCCCGGCCTTACGCGGCACGGGACAGGCGGGCCAGGGACAGCACGAAGATCGAGGAGAGCAGCCAGCCCAGCAGCGTGGCGGCATTGAGCCACCACTGCATGAAGGCGCCGTAGCGCAGGCTCGGATCGGCGTACCAGGTCGATCGCTGATCGAGTGAGACGAGCGGGACCACGGTGTCGATGGCGTAGAGAACCGGGTTGAAGCAGCGCACCTGGCCGCCCCCGCAGGGATCGGAGCGTGCCGCCGGGGCCCGGGCGGGGCTGCCCGGCCCGGCGCCCGGTGCAGGCCCGCGCGTGCTGAATACCAGGCCGGCCGACGTGGTGGCGCGCATGGTCGCCTGGGTGGCAGGGGCCTCGAGCGAGGCGATGACGAGGATGAGCAGGATGGCGAGCAGCCAGAGAACGCGGCGCGGCCGGTGGCCGTAGCCGACCGTGACGCTGTAGGCCCTGTCCAGGGTCCGGCGCAGGCGTACCCCGGGCCCGGCGATGACCCCGCGGGCGTGCCGCCGCTGGGCGATCAGGATCGCTTCGGCCCCGGAGATGTAGCCGTGCTCGCGGAACACCCGGGCGGCCTGTTCGTACGGGCCGGCGTCGTAGATCGCCTGGCGGTTCAGCCAGGCGGCGCGGGCCGCGTGGTCCCACGGCCACCTGGCGACGCCCTGGGGCTGCTCGAACCTGTCGTAGGTGAAGCCCACGATGACGTACCGCGATGGCCAGGTGTCTGGGTCATCGGCCAGGAACGACGTCCGGGTGTTGGTGAAGTCCACCCGGGGCGAGATCGACTTCCACCCCAGGTCCATGCCGCTGCGGATGGTGGCGGAGATGGCCTCGATGGCATCGGGTTCCTCGCCGGGCCCGTGCGGCCCCGGCTGGTGGAAGGTTCCCTGGGTGCAGATGAGGCGGCCCTCGATGGCGGCCCGGTTGAGCACGACCTCCCCGGTGGACTCGAATCCGTCGACAAGGCGCACCGAGCCCTTCACGTTCGCCTGCACCAGGTTCATCGTGTACCCGCCCGGGTTGTGCAGTTTCGCGCCCGCCGCGTCCACGAAGCTGCCGATGGTGGCCGCCCGGAACCCCAGGTCCCCGCCGGTCGCCCGCAGGTTCTGCAGTTCCGCCTCGCCGTCGATGCTGACGCCCTGGGCGGCCAGCAGGGATCTGCCCTCCGGCGCGCTCAGCTCGGCTCCCCGCAGGCAGAGGTTGCCGTGAATGCGCGCACCGCTGAGCCGGAGCGTGCCCTGGACGGGCACCTCCTCACCCACGGTGAACGTGGACAACAGTTCGGTGTTGGTCAGGTCGAGCGCGGTGCGGCCCGGGGCCAGCAGTGAGCAGCCCGGTCGCACCGAAACGCTGCCAAGCTGGCTCATGGACAGGTCGATGCCGCCGGTCACCTGGCAGGTTCCGTCGAAGGTCAGCTCGGCGCCGACCGAAAGACGGGGCGCGCTCAGTGCCGTGCCGCCAGCCCGCGACCTGGAGTAGGCGCTGCCGACCGGCGCGCCGGCGCGTGCTTCCAGCGAGGCGTTGCGGACCAGGAACTGGCCGCCGATGCGCGCCTGGCCCATGTCGATGCGGCCGCGGATGAGCGGGCGGCGGCCCCCGGGGGCGTCGATCAGGAAGAGGCTGGCCTCGATCACGGCCTCGCCCAGGTCCAGCGCCAGCCCGGTTCCCGGCGATTCGATGCTGGCACCGGTGAGGTCCAGGGATCCGCCGATGCGCGCGCCGATCAGCCGCACCTCCCCGTGCGCGGTGAACCCGTGCAGCAGCCTGACGTTGCCGGTGACGTGCAGCCGGTCCGCCTGGATGGAGCGGTCACCGCCGTCGATCACGGTGTCCACGCACAGCAGCCGGCCGCCTATCTCCGACTCGCAGAGCCAGATCGCCGACAGCTTGGATGTGCTGGCGCTGGTGCCCAGCGCGCCGGTGACATGGCTGCGGGACAGGTCCAGGTCGCGCCGGATCCGTACTCCGTTCGCCAGCAGGCCGGGCACCTCGTCGCACCCCGTCAGCGCCAGCTCACCCAGCTGGGCGCCTTCCACCGTCACCGGCGAGGTGAACGAGCAGCCGTCGAACCGCAGCGGGAACGGCACATCCAGGCCGGCCAGGTCCAGGCGGCCGGTGACCTCAGCGCCGTGCAGCCGCACGCCCCGCGGATCGACCTGATCCCGGAGCTCACGGCAGCAGCGGCGGAGCAGATCCGCGGAAACCGAGCGCCGTGCCCTGCCGTTGCCGCACACCAGGACCTGCCCGGCGGTGGCCGCCGCCAGGAGTTCCGCCTCACCGACCTGGTCCATGTCATTGCCCCCCCGCCGGTGCGGTGACGGCTCGCCTGGGCTCCCGGCGGCCGGAAGCTGTCCCCCGGGATCGCTGGGCGCGAGGCTATCAGGACCGCCTCTAGATCAACTTGCGTCCCGAAGATCAACACAGCGGCACTACTCGCGGACCGGGGGTTTGATCAATGAATGCACGCCCGCCGCGGAATCCCGAGAACTCGCGGGTCACCGGTCGAATCCCATAGTGGAGCGGGCGGGAACGGAATGAACCGGCCGCCCCCCGCATCCGTAATAAAGAGTGTCCTGCGGAATCACCGCGATCTGAGCCGTCGCCTCCGTCTGCGCGAGGAGGGATCTCATGAGAAATCCGATGGCCGTAAGCCCCAAGCGGATCATTGTTACCGCCATGATTACCGGCATAAGCCTGGCTGCTGCCGCTTGCGGCAGCGCGGCTGCGCCCTCCGGCCCGGCCGTGCACACGGCAGCGCCCACGGCAGCCCCCACGCCGGCCGCCGCCGCCGCCACCGCACCACCGGCGCCGCTCACGTGCGGCGTGCACGCCAGCAGGCATGCTGTCGCCGGGACGCTGACCGGGGTGCGGGTCCGGACGGCACCGCATGCCTTGATCGTCGGGACCGCTCATTACGCGAGTCGCGTCAAGAGGGAAGACGCCCGGGCCAGTGCCCGGGGCAGGCATACGTTCTCCTACCCGGCGGGCGGCGGGCACCGGGTCGTCGTGAAGATCCACGCGTCGCTGCACGGCCGGAAAGGCGTATGCGAGACATCGTTCAGGGCACATCAACCCCCGCCGCCGCCTCCTCCGATGATGGTCCCGGCACCTGCGCCGACGATGGCGGCTCCCACGCCGATGCAGCCGATGATGTAGCTGTCGAGTCCGGGACCTCGGGGGCCGGATCAACCCGGACGTGAAGAGGAGCTACCTTGCCTCACCGCTGGTGCTGGTGCTGGTGCTGGTGCTGACCTGGTCGGCGCGCTGGTGCCAAGCCCGCAGAAGAAGTTCGCGGCCGGGACCGGGCCGTGGTGCGGGGGCCGGGGCTGCCTGGTGCAGTGCGACTCGATCCAGCGCACCCGCGGGTCCGGGCCCGGCGGTGACACCGGCAGCACGAATACCCGCACATAGCCACGGCTGATGTCGGCCCGCAGCGTGGCCAGCGTCGGGGCCGGCACGTTGCCGAGGAAGCCGCCGATCGGCAGCACCTCCCTGCCGCTGTACAGGATGAAATTCTGCGCGAGGCCGGACGTGTCGGTGCCGAGCAGCGCATCACCGGGTGGCGTCTGGCGTTCTAGCCGCTGGACGGCCCGGGTGAGGGCGGGCGCGGCGGCGGCCAGCAGCTGGTTATTGTGCGCGGTGCCCGGTGTCTCGAACGGGATGTCAAACGGGCCTAGCCCGCGGATGACGCAGCTCACGGACGCCGCCGCGGGCAGCAGGAGCACGGCGGCACCGGCGAACGCGGCCGCCGTCAGGTGCCCGGCCCTGCCGGACGCGGGCAGCAGCAACTGGGCGACGGCGGCCGCCGCCACGACCAGCGCCACCGCGGTGAGCACGACCGGGCCGGATGCCGTCCCGGACATGAGGTAGGCGCCGTAGCCGGCGCAGCCGAGCACCGTCGCGGCGACGATCAGCCGCACCCGGGCCGGCCAGGGCCGGGGCCCGCACGCGGCGATGCCGGTGCCGCACAGCGCGGCCACCGCGGGGACGAGCGCCGCGACGTAGTACGAGTTGATGAATGTGCCGGCGCTGAAGAAGACGGCGAGGACCAGCCACCAGCCGCCCCACAGCACGACGGCGGCGCGCAGCGGGTCGCGCCTGCCCCGGCGGCGCCGGGAGATGAGCGCGCCCAGCGCGCCGGCAACGGCAGCCGGCAGCAGCCAGCCGCCGTCAGCCGCGAACGGCCCGGCCAGCAGACGATGCCAGCTCGCCTTGATGCCTCTTGTCTCGGCGGTCAGCAGGTGCCCGCTCTCTGCGGCCGCGACCACGAGCGGTGATGGCGGCCCGGCGACGCTCGCCCAGTTCCCGGTGAGCCGGCCCAGGCCGTTGTAGTCGAAGACCTGCGTGTACACCGAGTCGTCCGGACTGCCGTCCACGTACGGCCGGCCCTGGGACGGGACCAGCGAGACGGCGGTCATCCAGGACAGCGAGACCACGGCGGTGACCAGCCCGGCCAGCGTGACGTGCGCGCACCGGGTGCGCAGCCGCGCCGCAGGCGCCGCGAGCAGGTAGGCGGCGGCCAGCGCGGGCAGGGCCAGCCAGGCCTGGATCATCTTCGCCTGGAACGCCAGGCCGACCCAGACGCCGGCCAGTAGCAGCTGCCGCAGCGACCCGGTGAGCAGCGCGGCCGACGTGGCGTCGGCGGCGAGCACGAGCAGCAGGATCAGCAGCGAATCCGATACGTTGCCGCGGCCCAGCAGCACGGTGATGGGCGTGACGGCGAGCACGGCCGCGGCGGTCAGGCCGGCCGCGGGCCCGGCCAGCCGGCGGACCGCCCGGTACAGCACCAGGACGGTGAGCACGCCCTCGATCACTTGCGGCAGGACCAGGGCCCAGATGTGAAAGCCGAAGATCCGCAGCGAGAGGGCCTGCACCCAGAGCGCGCCGGGCAGCTTGTCGACCGTGATGGTCCCGGCCGGATCGAACGCCCCGAAGATGAAGTCGTGCCAGCTTTCCGACATGCTGCGGGCCGCCGCGCCGTAGAACGGCTCGACGCTGGCGCCGGCCATTCCCCAGCCGTACGCGACCGCCGCGACGGCGGCGATGGCCAGCAGCGCCGGCCGGGCCCAGGCGGGCTGATCCGCGGGCGAGCGCCACGGCGTCAGGAAGCGGCGCCAGCGAGGCGCTCCGGATGCAGGCGCTGGTGCTGTTTCCCGGATAATTGCCATTTCATTTCCAGATAATTACCATTTCCGCCCCACCTCCCCAGTATGGCGGAAGCGCGTGTCGTGTCCGCCTGGCGCCGGGAAACGCACGGATGCGGCAGTCACGCGGCGCTATGCGCGCGGATGCCGCATTCACCCGCACAGGATCCGCCGCGTTCGAGGCGAAATGCGGATAAGCCGTGATTCATTGACCTGTGTCCAGGCGCCGATGGCGGGCGACGAACACGTACTCGCGGCTTTCGTCGGTGAACGGCTCACCGGCGAAGCCGCCGTACAGCGCCGCCACCTCCAGGCCGGCCACGTCCAGCAGGCCGAGCCACTCGTTCTTCGTCGCCCACCACAGGGAGCTTGTCCCGCCGCTGTCGAGGGTGAGGTCGATCCGGTTGTCGCCCGCCCAGAACCGGACCGAGTGCGGCACCGGCTTGTCCTGGTGGCTGCCGTCGATGCGGGCCCCGACGTGGTGGTCAAAGGCAAAGGCGTTCCAGGCGAAGCGCCCGTCCGGGCGGAGCGAGCCCGCGACGCGCTCGAAGGTCCGGCGGCGGTCGGCCCAGGTGCGCAGGTGCAGCAGCGTGCGGAACGGGCAGTAGATGAGCCCCGCGGGCTCGTCCAGGGCCAGGTCGCGCATGTCGCCTTCGCGCAGGTCGAGGCGGACGCCCGCCTTCGCGGCACCGGCACGGGCCTTGGCGAGCATGGCGGCTGACGAGTCGATGCCGATCACCGGCTTGCCGGTTGCCTGCGCGACCGGGATCGCCACCCGCCCGTTCCCGATGGCAAGCTCGACCAGCGGCCCGTCCGCCGCACGGGCCAGGCCGACGTAGAAGGCGATGTCGGCGGTCATCGGTGCGGACCATTCCTCGTACCGGTCCGCGAACGACTCATCCCAGCTCACCGGGCATGCTCCCTGGTCACGGCTCAGCCGGTCCCGCTGGCCGCGATCAGGGCGACCGAGACGGCGGCAAGGCTCAGCCCCATTATCCTCAGCGCCGTCAGCCGCTCGCCGGACAGGACCCGGGCCAGCAGGATCGTGACGGCCGGGTAGAGCGAGGTGATCACCGCGGTGACGGCCAGCAGGCCGTGATGGGTGGCAAGGAAGAACGCGGCGGTGCCCGTGGCACTGATCGTGCCGGTCAGCACGCTCAGCCGCCGTGCTCCCGCTGGTGGCAGCCTGAGGTCGCGGGTTGCCGCGGCGACGCAGGTGACCGTCACCATCGCGGCTACCTGGGAGATGACGATGGGCCACAGGTCGGTGCCGGATCCGGCCTCGTTGAGGCCGATGAAGAACAGCCCGAACCCGGCACCGGCGGCCAGCCCCAGCCCCACGCCTGCCGCGTGGCGTCCCGGGTGCTGGCCTGGGGGGGCGGCGTCCGCGGCTGGCTGCCTGGCCGGAGCGGACACGGCCACGATCGCCGGCAGCGCGAGCGCGATGCCAGCCAGGGAGAGGGCGCCCGGCTTTTCACCCAGCGCCACTCCCGCCAGCACCGAGAACGCGGCCGTGCCAACCGCGCTCACGGAACTGGCCACGCTGAAGGCCGCATGCCGAAATCCCAGGTACAGCGCCATCGCCCCGGCCACGCCGCTGATCCCGGCGGCGATTCCCCAGAGCACCGAGGTCAGCGACGGCGCCTGGCTGCTGATGAAGGGGACCACGCACAGGAGCAGGGTGGCGCTGGTCACCTCGGCGAGCATGGTCACCCGCACCACGCTCGCCCGGCGCGCCGCCAGCCCGGCCGAATAGTCGGATCCCCCGTACCCCACCGCGGCGGCCAGCGCGAGCAAGACAGCGAGCATCGACCAGGTCCTCCCTTGCGCCCCGGCCGTTACACGCCGGGCTGGCGCAGCACCGCCTGGTCGGCGAGCGCGATCGCGAGTTGCCCCGCCGTGGTCGGGTGGAACGGGGCCGCCGCCCCCAGGCCCTGCACATAAGGCTGAGGCGAGCACAGCTCGTGCCCCGTGAAATCCGGCTGCGGCGAGGAGAACCGGAACTGAGCAGCCCCCCTGGCCAGCACCGCGTTCAGCGTGGCCAGCCGGGAGGTCAGCGTCTGCAGGTTCGCGGTGGTCAGCCCGGCGGGGCCGAGGCACCCCGGCTGGGTGCCGAACGGGTTGTAGTAGCGGTTGATGATCACCTGCGGGTGGGCGGGCAGCGCCGCCAGCCGGCTCAGCAGGTCCAGGTAGTCCTTGCTGAACGAGGCGAGCTGCTGCTGGAAGTAGGCCTGCGTGGCCCGGTCGTTGCAGTTCGGCGTGACCGAGCAGTAGCGCAGCACCGCGGCCCAGTTCAGGTCGTCGGCACCGACGCTGACGATGATCACCGATGCCCGTGAGGCCCGCTCCGCCTGGCCGAGTTGCGGCGGCAGCCGGACCCCGTTGTGCACCTGCGGCCCGATCAGCCCGTGGCTGATGGTGGCGCTGTCACAGGCGAGGTTGAGCACCTTCCACCCGTTGACGCTGGACAGGTCGGCCGCGTAGGAATCGGCGCTGCGCCCGCAGGCACGGGCGGTCGCGCCCGGCGCCAGGGCGAGCCCGGCGCCCGCCGCGGTGGAGTCCCCGATGACCACGGCCTGCACCCGGCGCAGCGGCCGGCCGGGCGGGTCGATCCGCGGCGCGCGGTTCTGGCTGCCCACCAGCGCGCTGAGCGAATGCACCTGCCGCAGCAGCGCGGGCGCCGTGTAGGTGGTGACCATGATGGCGCCCACGTTGAGGGCCTCGGCGATCAGCAGCCCGGCGGCCAGCAGCTTGACCGTGGTGCGGTACGGTACCCGGCGCCAGCCCGCGAGCGCTCCCACCAGGATCAGCATGCCCGCCCCGGTGACCGCGGTCTCCCAGGCGAAGTAGCGCTTCCACCCGTCGGCGAGCCGGGCGCCGATGATGCGTTCCGCGCCGGCCTGTTTGGTGCCCTCCACGAACGTGGTCAGCTCGCTGTTGATCGAGATCTGGGAGAGCTGCAGCCTGGGCCGCACCGGGCCGGTGAACTGGATGTTGGTCGGCAGGCTCTGGCCGAACAGGTCGATCTCGCCCGGCCCGGACAGGCTCAGGCTCGGCGCGGTCGCGCCCACCTGGATCACCTGCCCGGCCACGGCGACCGTCTGCAGCGGGGTCACCTGCAGCGCCACCGCTATCGCGCCGCACGCCACCACCACGAGCAGCACCAGCCCAGCCAGCCAGCGCAGGGTCAGCGAGGCCCACCCATCCGGCCGCGGCCCGTCTCCTGTGGTACCCATTCCCTCCCGACGCTAGCAACGGGGAGCCAGTGCGGCTACCACGGCTATTGCGCGCCCAGGCCGAGCAGCAGGCCATCCGCGGCGACCGCGGGCGAACTGGTGATGAACATGGGGACCCCGGGCGCGGGCGCGGTCACCGACTGGAGCACCTGCGCGCCGTCGAGGCTGCTCACCGTCCCCAGCACCTGCCCCGCGGCGACCTGCTCGCCCGGGCGGACGGCCGGCTCCCACCAGCCTTCGCTGGCAGCCCGCAGCCAGAGGAAGCGCCCCAGGCGGGCCGGTGCTCCGGCGGGAGCTGCCCCGGGGGCCGGGCCATCGGTCATGCCGAGCACCGCGAGCACCTGGTCAAGGCCGCGGACGTGGGCATCCACCGCGGCCGCCTCGACCAGGCCGCACCCGCCGGCCTCCGCGATGATCGCGGGAATGCCGATCTCCGCGGCCGCCGTGCTCGTCGTGCCCCCGACGGCGCGGCCGGGGCCAGGCTCCTGGCGGATCACGTAGCCAAGCCCGTAGGCGGTGGCCAGTTCCAGCGCGCTGGCCTCAGCCGGGCCCGCGTCGTAGAGCGCGAACGGCTCCAGCGCCTCCACCATGTCCCCGGCGTGCACGTCGATCAGCGCGTCACTGCCCACGATGAGCTGCGTGAACGCCGCGTGAGCGAGCCGGTCGGCCACGGTTCCGTCCGGGTCACCAGGGAAACACCTGTTGAGGTTCTTGCCATCGCCGGGAACCAGGAACGGGGTGCGGGCGCGGAACGCGGGCAGGTTCAGCACCGGGACCGCGCGCACGCTGCCTCGCAGCTCTCGTCCGGCCAGGGCACCGGTCCAGCGGCGCACGGCGGCCATCGGGGCGTACTCACATCCGTGCACGCCGGCCAGGACCGTGAGCCGCGGGCCGTCCCCCGCGCCGGTCAGCTCGACCACGGGGATGTCGAAGCCGGCCAGGCTGAGCGTGCGCCGCAGCACCGTGGTTGGCATGGGTCAGTCCTCTCTCATGTGCGGAACAGTTCCTCGGCGGCCGCTGCCGCCCGCAGCAGGGCCAGGTCGGCTCCCCGCCGGCCGGCCAGCTGCAGGCCGACCGGCAGCCCGGCGCCGGGCACCGGGATGGACACCGCCGGGTGGCCGGTGAGGTTGTACGGGCCGGTGAAGCGGGACTCCGCCGAGTCCGCGCCGGCCCCGAACGGCGGGTCCTGCTCCGGAGCCTGATAGCCGACCGTGGGGCCGGCCAGCACATCCACCCCGGACAGGCTCGCCTCGATCGCGGCGGACAGTTCCGCGCGCTGGCGTATCGCCGCGTCGTTCTGCTCGCTGGTGACGGACGCACCATAGTCGAGCAGGGCCCGGGTGCCCTCGGCGTACCTGCCCCAGTCCCGGCCCCGGTGCACCGCCGCCGCCTCCGCGGAGACGATGACGGCAAGCGCGTCCTCCCACCGCGGCAGCTCCTCCAGCCACGGGGCGGTGATCTCCCGCAGCCGCCAGCCCGCCGCCGCCAGCACGGCCAGCGCCCCGGTGACCGCCAGGTGCACCTGCGGCGTGACCGACGGATCGGTGAGCTGGGCGGCAAGCACGCCGACGGTGAACCTGCCGTCGCCGCCGGCCGGCGGCGGTGCCAGCGCGCCCGGATCCGCCAGGGCCGCCAGCAGGTCCGCGGCACCGGCCGCCGTGGCGGTGAGCGTGCCCACATGGTCGCAGGCCGGTGACAGCGGGAAGACCCCCGCGACCGGCAGCAGCCCGTAGGTCGGCTTGAGCCCGGCGATGCCGCAGTACGCGGCCGGGATCCGGATCGAGCCGCCGGTGTCGGTGCCCAGCGCCAGCGCACACGCGCCCGCCGCGACCAGCGCGGCCGACCCGCCGGAGGACCCGCCCGAGGTGCGCGCGGGATCCCGGGGGTTGCGGGTGTCGCCCACCTGCGGGTGCGCGAAGCCCGCCGCGTACTCCAGGCACTGGCTGGTGGCGAAGACCTCCGCGCCCGCGGCCCGCAGCCGGGCCACCACCGCCGCATCGGACCTGGCCGGGTCCGGGCTGCTCGCCGGGCTGCCGCACCGGGTGGGCACGCCGGCGACCTCGATGATGTCCTTGACCGCGACGGGGCGCCCGGCCAGCGGCCCGCCCGCCGCACGCTCCGGCGCGCCGATCACGCTGACCACCGCGTTCAGCGGGCGTCCCAGCCGCTCGGCCCGCTCGCAGGCCGCGAGCAGGCCGAGGTTCTCCCGCGAGCAGGAGCGCCGGCCCTGCTCGATGGCGCGGACCAGGTCCACCACCAGGGGCGGCAGCGAGCCGGTGAGATCGCCGAGAATCGCGGGGACCTCGGTGGGGCGGTGCAGGATCGCCAGGTCCCGGTAGATCCCGGTGTGCGTCTTGGCCGAGGCCCGGTTGAACCGCGCCAGCCGGTCCAGCGAGCCGGGCAGGTCGCTGGCGTCGAACCCGTCCAGCGGCATCGTGGGCACCGGCGCCTGCGCGACCACCTGGCGGGCCAGTCCGGCCAGCAGCGGCCGGTAGGCCGGCTCGGCGAGCACCTCGGCGATCGGCAGGTCGCTGACCGCGGTGGCGGCAAGCACCGCCCCGTAAGCCAGCTTCGCCCACGCGTAGCCGAGGATGTCGCCGGTGGCCACGGCATCGGCGATGTCGGCCGCGAGCGCGCGGACCCGTTCGGACAGCCGCCCGTCCGGTTCCCCGACCATGAACGTGGCCCGGTTGCCGCGCAGCACGACGCCGGGTTCGGTCATATCGGCGCCGAAGTTGACCACCGCCTCCACGACCCGGTCCGGCCCGACGGCCGCGGCCAGGATCGGGGTGGTCAGGCCGTTCTGCAGGCTGACGGCGAACCCGCCGCCGTGCAGCCGGCCCGCCAGCAGCGCGGCGGCCGCCGCCGTGTGGTGCGCCTTGACCGCCACCAGCACCGGGCAGTCGAGCCGGTCCGGCAGATCGCCGGGCGTCACTATCGGCATCCGGGCGGTGAAGGTCTCCACCGGCCCCTCGATCCGCAGCCCGCGCGCGCCGATCGCCTCGACGACGGCTGGCTCGGCGTCGCAGGCCAGCACGTCATGGCCGTCCCGCACCAGTCCGGCGGCCACGGTGCCGCCCACCGCGCCGCAGCCAAGCACCACGTACCGCACGGCGGATGAGGTTACAACGTCGTAAATCATCGCCTCCAGGGGTTCCGGCGCTATTTACATCTGCGTCTTTTGCCGGCATCTTAGCTAGGAACAAAGGTTTGTTCTCCTGAGGGTGCCTGACCTGCCCCGTTGATTCCACCGGGAGTGACCGTGACATACCGAACCACCGCAGCGCTGGCCCTGATCGCGGCCGGCGCCATGACGCTCGTGGCCGCCTGCGGCGGCTCAAGCTCCAGCGGGTCAAGTTCCGGCGGCAACAGCGCCGGGGGACCGGTGCACGGCGGCAACCTGGTGATCGCCCGCACCGCCGACTCGCAGTCGATGAACAACACGACCGTGTTCGACAACGAGTCCATCTGGATCTTCGAGCAGATCATGCAGCCGCTGTACACGGTGACGCCGAACGGCAAGGGCGTCATGCCGTGGCTGGCCACCAGCTACACCGTCTCGCCGAACAAGAAGGCCTACACGTTCACCCTGCGCAAGGGCGTGAAGTTCTCCAACGGCAAGCCGATGACGTCGGCCGACGTGAAGTTCTCCATCGACCAGGCGAGCGCGGCGGCCAAGGGCTGGGGCTACATCAACACGGCGATCAAGTCGGTCGCCGCGCCGTCGCCGCAGACCGTCGTGGTCAACCTCAAGTACCCGTGGGCGCCGTTGCTCGCCGACCTGTCGCTGTTCTCCAACGCGATCGTCCCGGCCAACTACGGCGGCCAGACCGAGGCGCAGTTCTACCAGCACCCGATCGGGACCGGCCCGTTCAAGTGGGACTACTGGCACAAGGGCTCGGCGCTCAAGCTGGTCCGCAACCCGCACTTCTGGCAGCAGGGCAAGCCCTACCTGGACAGCGTCACCTGGACCGACGTGCCCAGTGACAACACCAGGGAACTGCAGCTCAAGGGCGGGCAGGCCCAGGTGGACGAGTTCCCGGCCTGGTCCACGGTGGCCAGCCTGAAGGCCACCTCCGGCATCACGATGAACCTGTTCAACTCGACCAGGACCGACTACCTGGCCTTCAACGAGACGGTCAAGCCGTTCCAGGACGTGCACGTCCGCCGGGCCATCTCGCTGGCGGTCAACCGCGCCGCGCTGGTCAAGGCCGTGCTGTTCGGCAACGGCCACCCGGCCAACTCGCTGTTCCCGCCGCAGGTGCCCTACTACCAGCCCGCCACCAAGGGGCTCCAGTACAACCTGGCCGCCGCCAAGGCCGAGATGGCCAAGTCCTCGGTCCCGCACGGGTTCACCACGACGATCCTGGTGTCCAACGGCTTCTCCGACTACCTCACCATCGCCACGATCCTGCAGTCCGAGCTGAAGCCGCTCGGCATCAACCTGAAGATCCAGCAGCTGGACCCGAACACGGCCAACCTCAACCAGCAGAGCCTCAAGTACGACATGACGCTGACCTACTGGACCATGGACATCCCCGACCCGGACGAGCTGGCCACGTTTGCGGTGGACCCGAACTCGGGCGCCCGGTCCTTCTTCACCGACTACAACAACCCCACGGTGGTCAAGGCCACCCACCAGGCGGAGCAGACCCTGGCCACCTCGGCCCGGCAGGCCCTGTACAACACCGTCCAGTCCGACTCGGCCGCGGACGCGTTCATGTCGTTCCTCTACTACTCGCCGTACGCCTACGCCACCACCTCCAACGTCCACGGTTTCTTCGTCACTCCACTCGGCAACTATCACCTTGAGAACGTCTGGATGAGCAAGTAGGCCGCGGCCGGGGCCCGGGCGTGGTGCTGCCCGGGCCCCGGCACACGGCCAGCCGCATCGGCGAACCTGGCGGTCCAGCGTGCGAGGGAGGTGAGCGGCGCCCATGGGTCGGATGACGTTCGTGCTGCGGCGCCTGCTGCAACTGGTGCCGGTGGCCATCGGATGCACGATCGTCGTGTTCTTCATGATCCACCTGATCCCCGGTGATCCGGCGCGGACCATCCTGGGGATCCACGCCACCCCGAAGGCGGTGGCCCTGCTGCACAAGGAGTGGGGCCTGAACCGGCCGCTGATCGGCCAGTATTGGCTGTTCATGGACCGGCTGCTGCACGGCAACCTCGGGGTGAGCCTGTACTACGGCGGCTCGGCGCTGAGCCTGATCCTGACCCACCTGCCGCCGACCCTGTGGCTGATCACCTACTCGTCCGTCCTCGCCGTGCTGATCAGCGTGCCGCTGGCGATAATCGCGGCCAGCCGCAAGGACGGCGCCCGTGACCAGGCCGTGCGCGTGGTCCCGCTGATCGGTCTCGGCATGCCTCAGTTCTGGCTGGCGTTCCTGCTGATCTACGCGTTCGCGATCAAGTTCCACTTCTTCCCGGTCAGCGGGTGGGGCACCGGGTTCTTCGGCCACCTGCGGTCGATGTTCTTGCCCAGCCTGACCGTGGCGCTGGCGCTCTCGCCGGTGGTCATCCGCAGCCTGCGCGCCAGCATGCTCAACGTGCTCGGCGCCGAGTTCGTCACCACCGCCAGGTCCAAGGGGATCGCGGGAAAGCGGCTCTTCCTGCGGCACGTGCTGCGCAATGCGGTCATCCCTGCGGTCACGGTGCTCGGCATCAACATCGGATTCCTGATCGGCGGCACGGTGATCATCGAGAACGTCTTCGCGATCCCCGGCCTGGGCCAGCTCATGATCAACTCGATCTTCCAGCGGGACTTCACCGTGGTCCAGGGCATCACGCTGGTCTTCGCCATCATGGTCATCCTGCTCAACCTGGCGGCCGACGTGGCCTACGCGGCCCTCGACCCGAGAGTGCGGTTCAGCCGGTGAGCGCCATCCCGCTGACGCCCGAGCCTGGCCTGCCCGGGGCGCCGCCCTCGCCGGCCGCCGCGCCGCGTGCGCGGGCCGAACGGGGCGAGGCCCGGCGAGCCCGGCGCTGGTACACCCAGCCCGCGCTGATGACCGGGATCGCGATCATGACCATCATCCTGATCATGTCGATCGGCGCGCCGCTGTTCACCTCGTACAACCCGAACGCGCAGAACCTCAACGCGACGCTGCTCGGGCCGAGCGCCCACCATCTGCTCGGCACCGACCAGCTCGGCCGGGACACCTGGACCCGGCTGCTCTACGGGACGTGGCTGGACGTGCGGATCGCGTTCCTCGCGGTGCTCTTCCCGTTCACCCTGGGCTTGATCCTCGGCAGCGTGGCCGGCTACTTCGGCGGGTGGGTCGACACCGTGATCATGCGCGTGGTGGACGTCGTGGTCGCGTTCCCGTTCTACGTGCTGGTCATCGCGCTGGTGTTCGTGCTCGGCCCGGGCGTGCGCAGCATCATCATCACGATCACGCTGGTGGGCTGGGTCTCCTACGCACGGATCATCCGCGGCGAGATCCTGGTGGCCAAACGGCAGGAATATATCCTCGCCGCGCAGTCGGGCGGCCTGGGCAGCGTCCGCATCATGCGCCGCCATCTGCTGCCCAACGTCATCACCCAGGCGATCATCTATTCCATGTCCGACATCGTCCAGGACATCGTGGCCGTCGTGACGCTCGGCTACTTCGGCCTGGGCGTGCCGCCACCGACCGCGGACCTCGGCTCGATGATCAACGACGGCCAGAACTTCCTGTCCACCCACTGGCAGCTCACCACCTTCCCCGGCCTCGCGGTGGTGCTCGTGGGCCTGGGGCTCTCGCTCATCGGCGACGGCCTCGCCGACGTCCTCCGGCCGGGCCAGGCATGACCGCGGCAGCGGGGATCGCGCCGCAAGGGGCCGCGACGGAGGGGACCGTGCTGGAGGTCCGCGACCTGCACGTGCGGATCGCCAGCCGGCAGGGCACCGTCCGGGCGGTGGACGGCGTGTCGTTCGACGTCAGCGCGGGCGAGGCGCTCGGCCTGGTGGGGGAGTCGGGGTCCGGCAAGAGCATGACGCTGCGCGCCGTGCTCGGCGTCCTGCCCCCCGAGGCCCGGGTCACCTCGGGCGAGATCCTGCTGGACGGCGTGAACCTGGTGACCCGGACCCAGGCCGAGCTGAACCGGATCCGCGGCACGAAGATGTCGATGATCTTCCAGGAGCCGATGAGCGCGCTCAACCCGGTGATGCGCGTGGGCAGGCAGATCGCCGAGGGGCCCCAGGTGAACCTGGGATTCAGCCGCGCCAAGGCCGCCGAACGGGCGCTGGAGCTGATGCGCCGGGTGGGCATCCCCGACCCGGAGCGCCGGTTCCGCGCCTACCCGCACGAGTTCTCCGGCGGCATGCGCCAGCGGGTGATGATCGCGATCGCGCTGTCCTGCGACCCCGAGATCATCCTGTGCGACGAGCCGACCACCGCCCTGGACGTCACCATTCAGGACCAGATCCTCCGGCTGCTGTCCGCGCTGTGCCGCGAGTCCGGGGTCAGCCTCGTGTTCGTCACCCACGACCTGCCGGTCGTCGCGCAGATCTGCCAGCGGGTGTCGGTGATGTACGGCGGGCAGCTCGTCGAGAGCGGCGCCGTCGGTGACGTCCTGCTCGACCCCAGGCACCCCTACACCCTCGGGCTGGTCCGGTCCGCGCCGGACTTCGACTACGTGCGCGACTCGCTGGTGCCGATTCCGGGGGCCCCGCCCAGCCTGATCACCCCTCCGCCGGGGTGCCGGTTCCACCCCCGGTGCGAGTTCGCCGAGGAGGACTGCCGGGTGAGCGAGACGCCGTTGCGGTTGCTGCCGGGCGGCCGCGCCACGGCCTGCCTGCACTATGAGCGCACCATGGACGCGGTGGCCGCGGATCGGGCCCAGTCGTGACCGCGGCGGACGGCGCGGGAGGCCGGCCGGAGGCCGCGCTCGCGGCGCGCGGGGTGTCGGTGTTCTTCCCGGTCGGGTCGCAGGTCATGGCGCGCGTGCAGGGGGAGGAACGGCGGCTGCGCGCGGTAGACGGCGTGGACCTGGACATCCGCCGCGGTGAGGCACTCGCCCTGGTGGGCGAGTCAGGCTCTGGCAAGTCGACGCTTGCCCTTGCGCTGTCCGGCTTGTGCCCCGTCGACAACGGCGAGATCAAGCTGAACGGAACGACCGTGGGGGCCCGCCGTTCGCAAGCGGACCGGCGCCGGGTCCAGATGGTGTTCCAGGACCCTTATTCGTCGCTGAACCCCCGCCTGACCGTCGGCGGGGTGCTGCGGGAACTGCTGCGGGTGCACCACGTGGTGCCCAGGAGCCAGGTGGCCGACGAAAGCAAGCGGCTGCTCACCCTGGTCGGGCTGCCCGAGGAGGCGGTGGGCTCCTACCCCCGCCAGTTCTCCGGCGGCCAGCGCCAGCGCATCGCCATCGCCCGGGCCCTCGCGCTGCGGCCCGAGGTGCTCATCGCCGACGAGCCGGTGTCCGCGCTGGATGTCAGCGTTCAGGCCACGATCCTCAACCTGCTCGCCAGCCTGCGCGCGGAACTGGGGCTCTCGCTGCTGCTGATCTCACACAACCTCGCGGTCGTGCGGCACCTGTGCGACCGGGTCGCGGTCATGTACCTGGGCCGTATCGTCGAGGTGGCCTCGACCGAGGAACTGTTCAGCGACCCCCGGCACCCCTACACGCGCGGCCTGCTCGCCGCCATCCCCCGGCTGGCCGTCGGCGCGCCCGACATCGGGGCGCCCGCGATCATCGGTGATCCGCCCAGCCCGCTACAGATCCCGACGGGGTGCCGGTTCCGCACCCGGTGCCCGATCGCGCAGCCGCGGTGCGAGCAGGAGGACCCGGAACTGACCGGTGCCGCGCAGGCCCCGGGGCACCTGGCGGCGTGCCACTTCGCGTTCGAGCCCGCGCCGCCCGCCGGGACCGGCCTGGCGCGCGCCGCGGACCAGGCATGACACGGGGAAAGGGGCGGTCATGAAGGTCTTCTTGTCCAGCGACATGGAGGGCACGGCGGGGGTCGTCGACTGGCAGCAGTGCGTCGGCGACGGGCCGGAGGCGGCCGCCGGGCGGGCGCTGCTGCTGGCCGAGGTGAACGCGGCCATCGAGGGTGCCGTGGCCGGTGGCGCGACCGAGATCGTGGTCAACGACTCGCACTCGACCATGCGCAACCTCCCGGCCGACGCGCTGGCCGGCGGGGCGTCCTACATCTCCGGCAGCCACAAGCCGCTCTACATGATGCAGGGCCTGGACGGCAGCTTCGACGCGGTGCTGTTCGTGTCCTACCACGGGTCGGTGGGAGCGCCGGCCGGGCTGTCGCACACCTACAACCCGCGCGCGGTCATGGAGGCCAGGCTCGGCGGCGTGGTGACCGGGGAGGCGGGCATCAACGCCCTGGTGGCCGCGCACTACGGGGTGCCGGTCGTGCTGGTCACCGGGGACCGGTGCGCCTGCGAGGAGACGGCGGCACTGATTCCCGGCGTGCACGCGGCCGTGGTCAAGGAGCACGTCAGCCGGCTGGCCGCGCACAGCCTGCACCCGGCCCGCGCCCGCGCGCTGATCAGGGAGACCGCGCAACGGGCGATCGAGGGCGCGGCCAGCGCCAGCCCGCCGCCGGTGGGCTCGGCCCCGCTGGAGATCTCCGTCCGCACCACCGACATCGCCGAGGCGGCGGGCTGGGTCCGCGGCGTGGAGCGCACGGGGCCCCGCGAACTGCGCTTCAGCGGCGAGGATCCGCTTGCCGTGTACCGCAGTTTCTGCGCGGCGATCCTGCTGACCCGCACCGTTGCGGAGGTGGTGTGACCGGAGGTACGCCCGGCAGCCAGCGCCGCGCGTCCCGCCTGGTCGATATCGCGGAGGCGGTCGGGGTCCACGTGTCCACCGTGTCCCGGGTGCTCAACGGGGATCCCGCGCAGTCGATCCGCCCCGAGGTCTACGAACTCATCCTGAAGACCGCCCGGCAGCAGGGCTACCGGCCGAACGCGCTGGCCCGGGCGCTCAAGCGGCGCCGCACCGGTGCCCTGGCCTTCGTCATCCCGCTGCTGCGCAACCCGATCTGGGTCCGGCTGCAGCGCGGCGCCCTGCAGCGGGCCGGAGAGCGCGGCTACGTCGTCATGATCATGGAGGAGCCCGGCGAGCACGCCAAGCCCCCTGACGACTACCGGTACCTGGTGGAGGAGAGCCGCGCCGACGGGCTGCTGCTGGCCACCGCGCTGCGGATTCCCCAGCACGCCGGGGGGGTGCCCGCGGTGCCGCACGTGTACGTGAACCGCCGCGGGCCCGATCGCGGCAACGACGTGGTGATGGACGAGCCAGGGGCGGTCCGGCTGTTCCTGGACTACGTGACCGGGCTCGGCCACCGCAGCGTCGTGCTGATCGACGGGCCCCCCGAGGTGGACACCGTGCACCGCCGGGTGAGCGCGGCCCGGCGGATCTGTGCCGCGCGGGGGATCCAGCTCACCGTGCGCCACGAAGCGCCCACCGAGGAGGGCGGCTGGCGTGCCGTGACCCGGCTGCCGGGACGAGAGGCCCTGCCCACCGCCTGCGCGGTCGGCAGCCTGAACCAGCTGTTCGGGGCGCTCGCCGCGCTCCGTCACGCGGGCATCGGGGTACCGTCCCAGATGTCGGTGGTGAGCTTCGACGAGGACGAGTGCCTGGCCTTCCTCGACGTCCCGGTGACCAGCGTGGCCATGCCGCTGGCCGACCTGGGCAGCGCCGCCGTGGACGCGCTGATCGCGCGCATCGAACGCGAGCCCGCCATCGACGTGATGGTCCGCCAGCCGAT
>CAWDXD010000044.1:0-110505 GCA_963806145.1 uncultured Actinomycetes bacterium | reverse complement strand
CCACGATCTGCCCGGCCACCGCCGACGGCCGCTCCTCACGCTTGTTCGCGTGCATCTGGTAGATCTTGCCGATCCGCTCCTTGCGGTCCTTGGTGGAGTTCAGCACCGCGGTGCCGTTCTCCAGGGTGCCCGAGTAGACGCGGATGTAGGTCAGCTTGCCCAGGTGCTGGTCGGACATGACCTCGAAGGCGAGCGCGGCGAACGGCTCGGCCGGATCGGCGTGCCGCTCGATCGCCGCCGACTCGTCGCCGACCTTGTGGGCCTTGACCGCCGGGATGTCCACCGGGCTCGGCAGGTAGTCCACGATCGCGTCGAGCATCGGCTGGACGCCTTGTTCTCGAACGCGCTGCCGCAGCACCGGCGTGACGCCGCCGGTGATGGTGGCGCGCCGGATCGCGGCGACGAGCTGCTCCACGTCGGGCTCGATGCCCTCCGAGGAACAGCTCCATCATCTCCTCGTCGTTCTCGGAGATGGTCTCGACCAGCCGGTCCCGCCACTCGCGGGCCGCCTCGAGGTGGTGGTCGGGGATCGCGACGATGTCGTACCTGTCGCCCTTGCCCTCGGTCTGCCAGAGCAGGGCGCGCATGCGGATGAGGTCGATGACGCCCCGGAAGTCCGCCTCGACCCCCACGGCAGCTGGATCACCAGCGGGGTGGCGCCGAGCCGGTCGCTGATCATGTCGACGCAGCGGTGGAACTCCGCCCCGACCCGGTCCATCTTGTCGACGAAGCAGATCCGCGGCACGCCGTACCGGTCCGCCTGCCGCCAGACCGTCTCGGACTGGGGCTCCACCCCGGCTACGCCGTCGAACACCGCCACCGCACCGTCCAGCACCCGCAGCGACCGCTCCACCTCGACGGTGAAGTCGACGTGACCGGCGTGTCGATCAGGTTGATGGTGTGGTCGCGCCAGTGAGTGGTGGTCGCGGCCGAGGTGATGGTGATGCCACGCTCCTGCTCCTGGTCCATCCAGTCCATGGTGGCTGCGCCCTCATGGACCTCACCGATCTTGTAGTTGATGCCGGTGTAGAACAGATTCGCTCGGTGGTGGTCGTCTTGCCCGCGTCGATATGCGCCATGATCCCGATGTTGCGGACCTTGGCGAGTTCCACGGCGGTCTGGGTGGCCACTTCTTGCTTTCCTGTTCTCTCGTCGTTTCCCCGCTAGATCCGTTTTGCCTGGCGGGGTTTCGCGGCTCCCGACCGTCTACCAGCGGTAGTGGGCGAAGGCCTTGTTTGATTCGGCCATCTTGTGGGTGTCCTCGCGGCGCTTCACGCTGGCCCCGAGGCCGTTGCTCGCGTCGAGCAGCTCGTTCATGAGCCGCTCGGTCATCGTCTTCTCGCGGCGCTGGCGGGAGTAGGCCACGATCCAGCGCAGCGCCAGGGTGGTGCTGCGGAGGCCTGCACCTCGACCGGCACCTGGTAGGTCGCGCCGCCGACCCGGCGGCTGCGACCTCCAGCGTCGGCTTGACGTTGTCCAGCGCGCGCTTGAGGGTGACCACGGGTCGATGCCGCTCTTGTCCTTGGCGCCGTCCAGCGCGCCGTACACGATCCGCTCGGCGAGGGAGCGCTTGCCGCTCGCAGCACCTTGTTGACCAGCGCGGTCACCAGCGGGGAGCCGTAGACGGGGTCGGTGACGAGCTGCCGTCTGGTCGCGGGGCCCTTGCGCGGCATGTCAGCTCTTCTCCTTCTTCGCTCGTAGCGGCTGCGCGCCTGCTTGCGGTTGCGCACGCCCTGGGTGTCGAGGGAGCCGCGGATGACCTTGTAGCGGACGCCCGGCAGGTCGCGCACCCGGCCGCCGCGCACCAGCACGATCGAGTGCTCCTGCAGGTTGTGCCCGACGCCGGGGATGTAGGCGGTGACCTCGATCTGGCTGGTGAGCCGGACCCGCGCCACCTTGCGCAGGCGGAGTTCGGCTTCTTGGGCGTGGTCGTATAGACGCGCGTGCAAACGCCCCGGCGCTGGGGGCTTCCCTTCAGGGCCGGGGTGGTGGTCTTCGCTACCTTGTCCTGGCGGCCCTTGCGGACCAGCTGCCGGATAGTGGGCACCGCGTCTCCGTCTTCGTTCTCCTCGCGCCGGGGTGGCGCGACGTTCTTGTCGGGCCCGCGCCTGCGGCGCGGGTTTCGGCGGCCGCGCTCTGCGCACGGCCCCGCTATTTCGAGGGCATCGCTGACGCCCCTGAACTGCTGGTTTCTGGCCTCTCCGACCCCCGTGGTCGGGCGTGTCGCGCCCGCCACAGAACACCGGCCCCAGCCAAGGCCGGATGTCAGAAAGGGGTAAGCCTTCGCGCGTGCTGCCTGCTGCCCCTGGCCTTGCAGCCGGGGGGGCCGCCATCCTGCTAACACGCGTGCGCCCGCGTACCGGGCACGAGGAGTAAGAATACCCAACGGTTGCGGTACTGGCAAAGCGAACGGCTGAATGGAACAAACCGTAACACGCTGGAGGGCCGCGATTCCGCCGGAACGGCCCTCGCGACTTCGTCACGAGCCTTGGCAGCTGGCCGTGTGCCCGGGGCCTGGGCGGCCCCGGGCACACGGCTACCGCGGGAGTTAGCGGTTGTAGGGGAAGTCGTAGTCCTCGAGGCGGATGGCCTCGCCGCCCGCGGGCTGCCCGAACGCGTAGTCCGGCACCTCCTCGTAGGCGGCCGCGGCCGGGTAGACCGAGGAGCGCGCATCTTCGGTCGGCTCCACCCGGACGCTGCGGTACCGGAGCATTCCGGTACCGGCCGGGATCAGCTTGCCGATGATGACGTTCTCCTTCAGGCCCAGCAGCGGGTCGGACTTGGCGTGGATGGCCGCGTCGGTGAGCACCCTGGTGGTCTCCTGGAACGAGGCCGCGGACAGCCACGACTCGGTGGCGAGGGAGGCCTTGGTGATGCCCATGAGCACCGGCCGGCCGGACGCGGGGGTACCGCGCTCCTCCACCACGCCGCGGTTCATCTCCTCGAACCGGGGCCGCTCCACCAGTTCGCCCGGGAGCAGGTCGGTGTCACCCGACTCCAGCACGTTCACCCGCTTGAGCATCTGGCGGATGATGATCTCGATGTGCTTGTCGTGGATGGACACACCCTGCGACCGGTACACCTCCTGGACCTCGTGCACCAGGTGCATCTGCACCTCGCGGGAGCCCAGGATGCGGAGCACCTCGTGCGGGTTGACCGCGCCCTGGATGAGCTGCTGGCCCACCGTGACGTGGTCACCGTCGGAGACCAGCAGCCGCGACCGCATCGGCACCGGGACGGCGATCTCTTCGGCCCCGTCGTCCGGGACGACGATGATCTTGCGCGCCTTCTCGGTCTCCTCGATCTTGACGGTTCCCTCGACCTCGCTGATCGGGGCCATGCCCTTGGGGATGCGCGCCTCGAACAGCTCCTGGATGCGGGGCAGGCCGTGGGTGATGTCCTGGCCCGCCACACCACCGGTGTGGAACGTCCGCATGGTCAGCTGGGTACCGGGCTCACCGATCGACTGCGCCGCGACGATGCCCACCGCCTCGCCGACGTCAACCCGCTTGCCGGTGGCCAGCGAGCGCCCGTAGCACTTGGCGCAGACCCCGACCTTGGACTCACAGACCAGCACGCTGTGCGTGCGCAGGGAGTCCACCCCGGCCGCCACGAACTGGTCGATCATCACCTCGGTCGTGTCGGACCCGGCGGTCGCCAGCACGGTGCCGTCGGCCTCGACATCCTCGGCGAGGGTGCGGCCGGTGCCGGTGTTCTCGATGTTGGCCAGCTTGCGCAGGGTGCCATCGGCGCCCCGCTCGGCGATCTTCATCACGAGCGCCCGGTCGGTACCGCAGTCCTCCTCGCGGACGATGACGTCCTGTGCCACGTCCACCAGGCGCCGGGTGAGGTACCCGGAGTCGGCGGTGCGCAGCGCGGTGTCGGCAAGGCCCTTGCGGGCGCCGTGGGTGGAGATGAAGTACTCCAGCACGGACAGCCCCTCGCGGAAGCTGGCCTTGATCGGCCGCGGGATCGTCTCACCCTTGGGGTTGGAGACCAGCCCACGCATGCCGGCGATCTGCCGCACCTGCATGGGGTTGCCTCGGGCGCCGGAGTTGACCATCATCCAGACCGAGTTGGTCTCGGGGAAGGCCGCCTCCATGTCCTTGGCAACGTCCGCGGTCGCGTGCGTCCAGATCTCGATCAGCTCCTGGCGCCGCTCCTCGTCGGTGATCAGGCCGCGCTCGTACTCGCGCTGCACCTTGTCGGCCCGCTTCTCGTAGGACTCCAGGATCTGCGCCTTGTTCGGCGGCGCGACCACGTCCTCGATCGCGATCGTCACGCCAGCCCTGGTGGCCCAGCGGAAGCCCGCGTCCTTGAGCGCGTCGAGCGCCGCCGCGACGTCCACCTTGGGGTAGGTCTCCGCCAGCTCGTTGACGATCGCCGAGAGCTGCTTCTTGCCCACCTCGTAGTTCACGAAGGGGAAGTCGGCGGGCAGGGCCTCGTTGAGGATGCACCGCCCCAGCGTGGTCTCGATGCGGAACGGGCTGCCCTCGGTCCACCCGTCGGCCGTCTCGAAGTCGCGCGGCGGGCGGACGCCACGGAGCCGGATCTTGATCTTGGCCTGGAGGTCAAGATCGCCGCGGTCGTAGGCCATGATGGCCTCCGATGGCGAGGCGAACACCCGGCCCTCCCCGGTACCGCCATCCTCGGCCCTGGTCAGGCAGTAAATCCCGATCACCATGTCCTGGGTCGGCATGGTCACCGGCTTGCCGTCGGCGGGCTTGAGGATGTTGTTGGTGGACAGCATCAGGATCCGGGCCTCGGCCTGCGCCTCGGCCGACAGCGGCAGGTGCACCGCCATCTGGTCGCCGTCGAAGTCCGCGTTGAACGCGGTGCAGACCAGCGGGTGGATCTGGATGGCCTTGCCCTCCACCAGCTGCGGCTCGAAGGCCTGGATGCCCAGCCGGTGCAGCGTCGGCGCCCGGTTGAGCAGCACCGGGTGCTCGGCGATGACCTCTTCCAGCACGTCCCAGACAACCGGCCTGGCACGCTCCACCATCCGCTTGGCGGACTTGATGTTCTGTGCGTGGTTGAGGTCCACCAGCCGCTTCATCACGAACGGCTTGAACAGCTCGACCGCCATCTCCTTGGGCAGCCCGCACTGGTGCAGCTTGAGCTGCGGGCCCACCACGATGACCGAGCGGCCGGAGTAGTCCACCCGCTTGCCGAGCAGGTTCTGGCGGAACCGGCCCTGCTTGCCCTTGAGCATGTCGGACAGCGACTTCAGCGGGCGGTTGCCCGGCCCGGTGACCGGACGGCCGCGGCGGCCGTTGTCGAACAGCGAGTCGACGGCCTCCTGGAGCATCCGCTTCTCGTTGTTCACGATGATCTCGGGCGCGCCGAGGTCGAGCAGCCGCTTGAGCCGGTTGTTCCGGTTGATCACCCGGCGGTACAGGTCGTTGAGGTCGGAGGTGGCGAACCTGCCGCCGTCGAGCTGCACCATGGGCCGCAGGTCCGGCGGAATCACCGGGATGCAGTCCAGCACCATGCCCATCGGGCTGTTCCTGGTGGACAGGAACGCCGACACGACCTTCAGCCGCTTGAGCGCGCGGGCCTTACGCTGGCCCTTGCCGGTGCGGATGGTGTCCCGCAGCGACTGCGCCTCGCCTTCCAGGTCGAAGCTGGCCAGCCGCTCCTGGATCGCCTGTGCGCCCATGCCGCCGCGGAAGTAGCGGCCGTAACGGTCGCGCATCTCGCGGTAGAGCAGCTCGTCGCCCTCCAGGTCCTGCACCTTGAGGTTGCGGAACCGGTTCCAGACCTCGTCCAGGCGGTCCAGCTCACGCTGGGCACGGTCGCGAATCTGGCGGCACTCCCGGTCAGAGCTCTCCCTGACCTTGCGCCGGGCGTCGCCCTTGGCCCCGGCAGCTTCCAGCTCGGCCAGGTCGGCCTCCAGCTTGGTCTGCCTGGCCTCGATGTCGGCGTCACGGCGCTGCTCGATCTGCTGCCGCTCGACCGAGAGCCGGGCCTCCAGCGAGGGCAGGTCGCGGTCCCGGGCGTCGTTGTCCACATAGGTGATCATGTAAGCGGCGAAGTAGATGACCTTTTCCAGGTCCTTCGGCGCCAGGTCGAGCAGGTAGCCGAGCCGGCTGGGCACACCCTTGAAGTACCAGATGTGCGTCACCGACGCGGCCAGCTCAATGTGGCCCATCCGCTCCCGCCGCACCTTGGCGCGAGTGACCTCGACACCACAGCGCTCGCAGATGATTCCCTTGAACCTGACCCGCTTGTACTTGCCGCAGTAGCACTCCCAGTCCCGGGTCGGGCCGAAGATCTTCTCGCAGAAGAGCCCGTCCTTTTCCGGCTTGAGCGTGCGGTAATTGATGGTCTCGGGCTTCTTGACCTCGCCGTGCGACCACTGTCTGATGTCGTCCGCGGTGGCTAGGCCAATGCGCAGGTCGTCGAAGAAGTTGACGTCAAGCACGTGTGTTATCCCCTGGGTAGTTCTTCGGTTCTTCAGACCTCTTCAACGCTGCTCGGCTCACGCCGGGACAGGTCGATGCCGAGTTCTTCGGCGGCACGGAACACATCCTCGTCGGTGTCACGCATCTCGATCGCGGCGCCATCGCTGGAGAGCACCTCCACGTTGAGGCAGAGGGACTGCATCTCCTTGATCAGCACCTTGAACGATTCGGGTATCCCGGGCTCGGGGATGTTCTCGCCCTTCACGATGGCCTCGTACACCTTGACGCGGCCAAGGACGTCGTCGGACTTGATGGTGAGCAGTTCCTGGAGGGCATAGGCCGCGCCGTAAGCCTCCAGCGCCCACACCTCCATCTCGCCGAACCGCTGCCCGCCGAACTGCGCCTTCCCGCCCAGCGGCTGCTGGGTGATCATCGAGTAGGGGCCGGTCGACCTGGCGTGGATCTTGTCGTCCACCAGGTGCAGCAGCTTGAGGATGTAGATGTAGCCCACCGCGATCGGGTCCTTGAAGGGCTCACCGGTCCGGCCGTCGAACAGCCTGGCCTTGCCGCTGCGGCCGACCAGCTGCTGCCCGTCACGGTTGGGCAGGGTGGCCTCGAGCAGCCCGGTGATCTCCTCCTCGCGGGCGCCGTCGAAGACCGGGGTAGCCACATGCATGCCCGGCTCCGCGCTCGCGGCGCCGATCTTCTTGAGCCGCTTCTTCCACTCGGTGTCCTCGCCGTCGAGCTGCCACCCCGCCTGGGCCACCCAGCCGAGATGGGTCTCCAGCACCTGGCCGACGTTCATCCGGCCAGGGACGCCGAGCGGGTTGAGGACGATGTCCACCGGCGTCCCGTCCTCGAGGAACGGCATGTCCTCGATGGGCAGGATCTTCGCGATGACGCCCTTGTTCCCGTGCCGGCCCGCCAGCTTGTCACCGTCGGTGATCTTCCGCTTGGCGGCCACGTAGACGCGCACGAGCTGGTTCACGCCGGGCGGGAGCTCGTCGCCGTCCTCCCTGGTGAACACGCGGACGCCGATCACCTTGCCGGACTCGCCGTGCGGCACCTTGAGCGAGGTGTCGCGGACCTCCCGCGCCTTCTCGCCGAAGATGGCCCGCAGCAGCCGCTCCTCCGGGGTCAGCTCGGTCTCGCCCTTGGGCGTGACCTTGCCGACCAGGATGTCGCCGGTGACCACCTCGGCGCCGATCCTGATGATGCCGCGGTCGTCCAGGTCGGCGAGCACCTCGTCGGAGACATTCGGGATGTCCCTGGTGATCTCCTCGGGACCCAGCTTGGTGTCGCGGGCGTCCACCTCGTGCTCCTCGATGTGGATCGAGGACAGGACGTCGTCCTGCACCAGCCGCTGGGACAGGATGATCGCGTCCTCGTAGTTGTGGCCCTCCCACGGCATGAACGCGACGAGCAGGTTGCGGCCCAGCGCCATCTCACCCTCGCTGGTGCACGGGCCGTCCGCGATCACCTGGCCCGCCTCGACCCGCTGGCCCTCGGTCACCACGGGCTTCTGGTTGAAGCAGGTGCCCTGGTTGGACCGGCGGAACTTGGCCACCAGGTAGGTGGCGCGGGTGCCGTCGTCACCGGCCACGGTCACGTAGTCGGCGCAGACCTCCTCGACCACGCCCGGCTTCTCGGCGACGATGACGTCACCGGCGTCCACCGCTGCGCGGTACTCCATGCCGGTGCCGACCAGCGGGGCCTCGCTGCGCAGCAGCGGCACCGACTGGCGCTGCATGTTCGAGCCCATGAGGGCACGGTTGGCGTCGTCGTGCTCCAGGAACGGGATCATGGCGGTCGCCACCGACACCATCTGCCGCGGCGAGACGTCCATGTAGTCCACGTCGTCCGGCGGGATGTAGTCCACCTCGCCGCCCTTGCGGCGCACCAGGACGCGGTTCTCCTCAAAGGACCCGCCGGCGTCGAGCGGCGCGTTGGCCTGCGCGATGACGTGCCGGTCTTCCTCGTCGGCGGTGAGGTAGTCGATCTGCGCGGTGACCTTGCCGCTCTTCACCTTGCGGTAGGGCGTCTCCACGAAGCCGAACTCGTTGACCCGGCCGTAGGACGACAGCGAGCCGATGAGGCCGATGTTCGGGCCTTCCGGCGTCTCGATCGGGCACATCCGGCCGTAGTGGGACGGGTGCACGTCGCGGACCTCGAACCCGGCCCGCTCACGGGACAGGCCACCGGGGCCGAGCGCGGACAGCCGCCGCTTGTGGGTCAGCCCGGCCAGCGGGTTGGTCTGGTCCATGAACTGGGAGAGCTGGCTGGTGCCGAAGAACTCCTTGATGGAGGCCACCACCGGCCGGATGTTGATCAGGGTCTGCGGCGTGATCGCCTCGACGTCCTGGGTGGTCATCCGCTCCCGGACCACGCGCTCCATCCGCGCCAGGCCCAGCCGGACCTGGTTCTGGATGAGCTCGCCGACGGTGCGCAGCCGCCGGTTGCCGAAGTGGTCGATGTCGTCGACCTCGACAGGGATGATCGCCTCGCCGGCCTTCATCTCCTCCTCGCCGGCGTGCAGCCGGACCAGGTACTCGATGGTGGCGACGATGTCTTCCTCGGTCAGCGTGCCCTTGCGGATGGGCAGCGCCAGGCCAAGCTTCTTGTTGATCTTGTACCGGCCGACCTTGGCCAGGTCGTAGCGCTTGCCGTTGAAGTACAGGTTCTCCAGCAGCGCCTGGGCGGACTCCCTGGTCGGCGGCTCACCCGGGCGCAGCTTGCGGTAGATGTCGAGCAGCGCGTCATCCTGGGAGGTGGTGTGGTCCTTGTCCAGGGTGGCCAGCATCGACTCGTACTCGCCGAAGCGCTCCCGGATCCGCTGCTCGTCCCAGCCCAGCGCCTTCAGCAGCACGGTGACGCTCTGCTTGCGCTTGCGGTCGATCCGCACGCCCACGCTGTCCCGCTTGTCGATCTCAAACTCGAGCCACGCCCCGCGCGAGGGGATCACCTTGCAGCTGTAGACGTCCTTGTCGGAGGTCTTGTCCACCTGGCGGTCGAAGTACACGCCAGGCGAGCGGACCAGCTGTGAGACGACCACGCGCTCGGTGCCGTTGATGATGAACGTGCCCTTGGGGGTCATCAGCGGGAAGTCCCCCATGAACACGGTCTGGCTCTTGATCTCGCCCGTCGAGTTGTTGATGAACTCCGCCGTCACGAACATCGGGGCGGAGTAGGTCATGTCCTTGTCCTTGCACTCCTCCACGGAGTACTTGGGCGGCTCGAAGCGGTGATCGCGGAACGACAGCGACATGGTTCCCGTGAAGTCTTCGATCGGGCTGATCTCCTCGAAGATCTCCTCAAGCCCCGACTGCTCAGGAACGTCCTTGTCACCTGCCTTCTTGGCCGTGTCAATGCGGCCAAGCCAGCGCTCGTTCCCGAGCAGCCAGTCGAACGAGTCAGTCTGCAGGGCGAGGAGGCTGGGAACCTCGAGCGGTTCCTTGATGCGGGCGAATGAGATACGACGAGTGGCGGAAGCGGTGGCCGAGGCGCTGCGCGATGCTGCCAACAGGGGTCCTTCCAGAGTTCACGCGAACTTTCACCGCACGCACGCAAAGCGCCCTTCGGACACACCACGAGGGGTTCGGGTATGTCGAGGACGTAAGAGTGCAGCGCAAATTAGCAGTATAGTCATAAGCTACACTGCTCGTCAACTGTATCTCACTATGAGGTTCACGGTTCTCCGCAGCATGGCTGGTTCCAGGCGAAACGTCAAGTCCAGAAGGCCTGCCAAGGCCATCTGTTTGACGTGACGAACGCCACATCAAGAGCTTGGTGTGGAGTCCGTCCCTCTTGGGTAAAGCTATCAGTCCCCCGGGGAAGCCGCCCGCCTGGCTCGCAGGAGGCGGACGGGGCGCGCCGGGGAAACAGAGCGGTGACGGGTGCCCGGCCAGCGCGAAGCTGGCCGGGCACCCGTCCGGCGGCCCGCCGGCCGCCGCTCTCGCGCTACTTGACGGTGACCGTCGCGCCAGCGCCCTCCAGGGCTGCCTTGGCCTTGTCGGCGGATTCCTTGTTCACCCGCTCGAGGACCGGCTGCGGCGCGCCGTCCACCAGGTCCTTGGCCTCCTTGAGGCCGAGGCTGGTCAGCGACCGGACTTCCTTGATGACCTGGATCTTCTTGTCGCCCGCCGCCTCCAGGATGACGTCGAACTCGTCCTTCTCCTCGACCTCTTCCGCCGGGCCGGCGCCACCGGGGGCGGCGGCCTGGGCCACCGCGACCGGGGCCGCGGCCTTCACGTCGAAGGTCTCCTCGAACTGCTTCACGAAGTCGGACAGCTCAAGGAGCGTCATCTCCTTGAACGCGTCGAGCAGTTCGTCGGTGTTCATCTTCGCCATGGTGGTCAGTCCTCCGTTGCGTCTTCAGTCGTCGCCTGCGCGGCGACATCGGCCGCGGCGTCTTCGTTGGGGTTGGAATCGTCAGTGCCGTCGGCCGTCGGTGCCGCCGCGTCCTCGGCCGCTGGTGCCGCCGCGTCCTCCGCGGCTGGTGCAGTCGGGTCCTCGGCTGCTGGTGCTGTCGCTTCCTCGGCTGCTGGTGCTGTCGCGTCCTCGACGGCGGGCTCCGGCGCGCCGGCTGGTGCCTCGGCGGCCCGCTTGGCCTCCAGGGCAGCGGCCAGCCTGGCCATCTGCGTGGGCAGCGCGGCCATCGTGGCCGCGGCGCGCGCCATCGACGCCTTCATGGCACCGGCCAGCATCGCCAGCAGCACGTCGCGCGACTCGAGGTCGGCCAGCCGGTCGATCTCGGACGGCGTCATCGACTTGCCGTCGATGATCCCGCCCTTGATCTCCAGCGCCGGGTTGGCCTTGGCGAACTCGCGCAGGCCCTTGGCCGCCTCGACCACGTCGCCCTTGACAAAGGCAATCGCGGACGGGCCGGTGAGCAGGCCGCCGAGCTGGTCGGCGACCCCCGCCTCGGTGGCGGCGATCTTCGTCAGGGTGTTCTTGACCACCGCGAAGCTGGCGTGCTCGTTGAGGGCACGGCGCAGCTCGGCAAGCTGGGCAACGGTCAGGCCTCGATAGTTGGCCAGCACGGCCCCGCTCGAGGTCTCGAACCGCTCCTTCAGCTCGGCGACCGCGGCCACCTTCTCCGCATTCGCCATGGGCCTCCTTTCGGGCCGAGAAGTGCTAGCCCGGGGGAGCGACCCCCCGGAGCCCCCGGTGGCCTGCGGCTCCTGCGACTTCGTCGCGGGAGCTTTGGCCGTGGGGGTGCTCACACTGCCCGGCAGTTATCCGGTCTTTTGCGTGCCGCCGGCGCGGGGCCCACGAAAGGCGAACGCCCCGGCGCGGGCGCACCAGGGCGTGGACACCCCCCGGTACACACACCGGGGCGGCGGATCAGCTCGGTCACCTGCGCGGGCCGCCCGCTCTCGCGGGTCCTTCGGTCGCCGCGCGCTGGGCGCACGGCAACAGCCGACGGTCTTGGGCTTGGTCTCAAGGGTAGCGGCCCGGGCCCGCCGGGCCAAATCGCGCCGCGTTCGTGGTGGTTGGCACGCCCACCACATTCCATTGTGGGGCAATCTTCCAACGATCATGAACGGGCGGGCCGGGCCCGGCCGCAGGTTCAGCCGGCGGCCGCCGCCTCCAGTTCCTCGGTCAGCCCGCGGGTCTTGGCCGGGTCGACCGGGATGCTCGGGCCCATCGTCGTGGTGATGGCAGCCTTCCGCAGGTACCGGCCCTTGGCGGCCGACGGCTTGAGCCGCATGATCTCGTCGACCGCGGCCGCGTAGTTCTCCAGCAGCGCGGCGTCGTCGAAAGAGGTCTTGCCGATGATGAAGTGCAGGTTGCCGTGCCGGTCCACGCGGAACTCGATCTTGCCGCCCTTGATGTCGGTGACCGCCTTGCCCACGTTGGGCGTGACCGTACCGGTCTTGGGGTTGGGCATGAGGCCGCGCGGGCCGAGGATACGGCCGAGCCGGCCGACCTTGCCCATCAGGTCCGGCGTGGCCACCACGGCGTCGAAATCGAGAAAGCCGCCCTGGATCCGCTCGATCAGGTCATCGGAGCCGACGTAGTCGGCGCCCGCCGCCCGCGCCTCCTCGGCGCGGTCGCCGGTGGCGAAGGCCAGCACCCGGGCGGTCTTGCCGGTGCCGTGGGGCAGGTTGACCGTGCCGCGGACCATCTGGTCCGCCTTGCGCGGGTCCACGCCGAGCCGCAGCGCGACCTCGACGGTGGGGTCGAACTTGGCCGGCGAGGTCGTCCTGGCCAGCGCCACCGCCTCGGCGGGGCTGTACAGCCGGTCGCGGTCGATCTGCTCGGCCGCGCTGCGGTATGCCTTGCTGCGCTTCATGGTGTCTCCTTCGCGAAACGGAGGTTGTGGTCAGCGGGCCAGCGCAGGCCCTGCCACAGGGCGTGATCAGCCCTGAACGGTGATCCCCATCGACCGGGCGGTCCCGGCGATGATCTTCTCTGCAGCTTCCATCGAGGTCGCGTTGAGGTCGGGCATCTTGGTCTGCGCGATCTCCCGCACCTGCGCGGCGGTGATCGAGCCGACCTTGGCCGTGTGCGGGGTGGCGCTGCCCTTGGCCACCCCGGCGGCCTTCTTGATCAGTTCGGGCGCAGGCGGGGTCTTCGTAATGAAAGAAAACGACCTGTCCTCGTAGATCGTGATCTCCACCGGGATGACGTTGCCGCGCTGGGACTCCGTCGCCGCGTTGTACTGCTTGCAGAAGTCCATGATGTTGACGCCGTGCGGGCCCAGTGCCGTGCCCACCGGCGGGGCCGGGGTAGCCGCGCCCGCGTTGAGCTGCACCTTGACCAGCGCAGCGATCTTCTTCCTTCTCGGAGCCGCCATCAGTTGATGTCCTTACTCATGCCTGCTTGATACCAGTGCCCGCTCAGATCTTGGAGACCTGGTCGAAGGAAAGCTCGACCGGCGTCTCCCGGCCGAAGATCGACACCAGCACCTTGAGCTTCTGGGTGTCAGCGTTGATCTCGTTCACGGTAGCCGGGAGCGTCGCGAACGGGCCGTCCATTACGGTAACCGATTCGCCGACAGCAAATTCCACGGCGGCCCGGGTGACTTCGGCCTTGGCCGCGGCCTCCTCCGGCTCGGGCGCGAGCAGCGAGCCGACTTCGCGGAGGGACAGCGGCGAGGGCCGGCTCGACAGGCCGACGAAGCCGGTGACCCCGGGGGTGTTGCGGACCACGGCCCAGGATTCGTCGATGAGGTCCATCCGGACCAGGATGTAGCCGGGCAGCACCTTCTCCGAGACCTGCTGCCGCTTGCCGCCCTTGATCTCGATCACCTGGTGTACCGGGACCTCGATCTGGAAGATGTAGTCCTCCATGTTCAGCGACTGGGTGCGGCTCTCCAGGTTGGCCTTCACCCGGTTCTCGTAGCCGGCGTAGGAGTGGACCACGTACCACTCACCGGGCAGCCGCCCCAGCTCCTCGGTGAACTTGGCGACCGGGTCCAGTTCGCCCGCGTCTTCGTCGCCCGCATCTTCGGCGGCCGCCGCATCGGCCAGCGCAGCGTCGTTAGCGTCGTCAGCCACGGCACCCGCGTCGTCAGCCACGGCACCCGCGTCGCCGCCGGCGTCGTCAGCCACGGCACCCGCGTCGTCAGCCGCGGCGCTCGGGTCGTCAGTTACGGCAGCAGCGTCGGCGGCGCCGTCCCCGGCCTCGCCGGGCTCTTCGGGCTCGTCGAACTCACCGGACACGTCGGCCTCACCAACCTCGCCGTCTGTGACCGGGGCTTCTTCCGTCTCGTCATCGATACGGACCCGGGACTCGGACACGATCACCTTCTCCGCTCTCCTGGCGGCACCAGCGCCCTAGCGCCTAGCGCTCTAGCGTTCGGGCGGCACCATCATCAGGCCTTGTTCTTCCCCCAGCATCGCCACGGAGCCAGGTGCGTATACCACCAACCGCTGGCACGTGACCCTCCAGCCAGGCCGGCCGCGCCGGCGCGCCCGCGCCGACTCCGGCTCAGCCGAAGGCCCAGAACACCAGCTTGGTGAACGCGTAGTCCAGGCTGGTCACGATGACGACCATCACGAGTATGAACACCAAGGCCACGATCGTGTACGTCCGCAGCTCTCGCCGGGTCGGCCAGATGACCTTGTGCAGCTCCGCCGTGACCTGCCGCAGGAAGAGTGAGATAGACGTCCGGTCCCGTTTTGACGGGCCGTCGGGCTTGTCCCGCTTCTCCGTGAGCTGAGTCGCCATGTCCTCACCTGAACAACGTCACTCGCTTGATGCAGCAGGCCCGCAAGCCGCGGTCCGTGCTCGCAGGGCAGGAGGGACTCGAACCCCCAACCACCGGTTTTGGAGACCGGGACTCTAGCCAATTGAGCTACTGCCCTGTGTGATGGTCGCGGTCATGACGGACCGTGCCACCGCTGGCGGCAGCCCCGCAAGACGGTCCCGTCAGCCCTTTCGGGCGCACGAGGTCCGCAGCTGAACCGCCACCAATGGGTGAAGTGTAGTTGCCCGGAGCGCTGCCGTCGAACCCGCCTGCGGCGGGACGGCCCGATCACGGCCGCGATGATGACAGGATGGCCTTATGACTGCCGCCCACCGCCGCATTTCCGCACGTGTCAGCGCCATTACCGAATCCGCCACTCTCGCGGTGGACGCCAAGGCGAAAGCACTCAGGGCGGCGGGCCGGCCGGTGATCGGCTTCGGCGCGGGCGAGCCGGACTTCCCCACCGCCGATTACATCGTTGCGGCGGCACAGCGCGCCTGCGCGGAGCCGCGGTTCCACAAGTACTCTCCCACGCCGGGACTGCCCGAGCTGCGCGAGGCGGTCGCCGCGAAGACGGCGCGCGACTCGGGTTACCAGGTCGCCGCGGGCCAGGTGCTCATCACCAATGGCGGCAAGCAGGCCGTGTACGAGGCCTTCGCGGCCCTGCTCGACCCCGGTGACGAGGTGCTGCTGCCCACCCCCTACTGGACCACCTACCCCGAGGCCATCTCGCTGGCCGGGGGCGTCGCGGTGCCGGTGCTGACCGACGAGCGGTCCGGGTACTGCGTGTCGGTCGCCGACCTGGAGGCGGCCTGCACGCCCCGCACCAAGGCGCTGCTCTTCGTGTCCCCGTCCAACCCGACTGGGGCGGTGTACCCGCCGGACCAGGTCGCCGAGATCGGCCGGTGGGCGGCGGGCCGCGGCCTGTGGGTGATCACCGACGAGATCTACGAGCACCTCGTCTACGGCACCGCCAGCTTCGTCTCCATGCCGGTCGTGGCGCCGGAACTGGCGGACAGGTGCGTGGTCGTCAACGGGGTGGCGAAGACCTATGCGATGACCGGATGGCGGGTCGGCTGGATGATCGGCCCGGCCGACGTCGTCAAGGCGGCCGCGAACCTCCAGTCGCACGCCACCTCCAACGTCTGCAACGTCGCCCAGGCCGCCGCGCTCGCCGCGGTCACCGGGGACCTGTCGGCGGCTGAGGCGATGCGCCAGGCGTTCGACCGGCGGCGGCTGGCGATGACTACGCTGCTGAACGAAATGCCCGGGGTGATCTGCCCCCTGCCCGAAGGTGCGTTCTACTGCTACCCCTCGGTCAAGGGCGTGCTCGGCAAGGAACTGGCCGGCTCCCGGCCGGGTAGTACCACGGAGCTGGCCGAGGTCATCCTCGAGCACGCCGACGTGGCCGTGGTGCCGGGCGAGGCATTCGGGACCCCAGGTTATTTCCGGCTGTCCTACGCGCTCGGTGACGCCGACCTGGAGGAAGGGCTCACCCGGATGCACAAGCTGCTCGCGCAGGCGAAGTAGACCCCGTCCGCCGTATGGCACGACCGCTCGCCGCACTTCCCAAGGCGCACCTGCACCTGCACTTCACCGGCGCCATGCGGCACACCACGCTCGTCGAGCTGGCCCGCGAGCGCGGGGTGCACCTGCCGGACGCGCTGGTCTCCGGCTGGCCGCCGCAGCTGCGCGGCACCGACGAGCGGGGCTGGTTCAGGTTCCAGCGGCTCTACGACATCGCCCGCTCGGTGCTTCGCGAGCCCGCCGACGTCTTCCGCCTCCTGGCCGAGACCGCGGCAGACGAGCGGGCGGAAGGGTCAGGCTGGCTGGAGATCCAGGTGGATCCCTCCGGGTATGCGGCGCGCTTCGGCGGCCTCACCCCCGCCGTGGAGCTGGTGCTGGAGGCGGCGCGGGCGGCCGAGGCCGCGACCGGGACGGGGATCGGCGTGATCATCGCGGCGAACCGCACCAAGCACCCGCTGGAAGCACGCACGCTGGCCCGGCTCGCCGCGCAGTATGCCGACCGTGGCGTGACCGGGTTCGGCCTGAGCAACGACGAGCGGCGGGGCGCCGCTGCCGACTTCGCGCCCGCGTTCCGCATCGCGGGCCGCGCGGGCCTGCTGCTGGCCCCGCACGGCGGCGAGCTGGCCGGCCCGGACAGCGTCCGCGCCTGCCTGGACGCGCTCGGTGCGCACCGCATCGGCCACGGCGTGGCCGCCGCAGCAGACCCCGACCTCACCAAGCGCCTGGCGGCCGGCGGGATCACCTGCGAGGTCTGTCCGACCTCCAACGTCGCGCTGGGGGTCGCTGCCCAGCCAGGCGACGTCCCGCTGCTCGCCCTGCTCGATGCAGGGGTACCGGTGGCGCTCGGCGCCGACGATCCGCTGCTGTTCGGTTCCCGGCTGACCGCGCAGTATGAACTGGCCCGGCACGTGCACGGGCTGAGCGACGCGGAACTGGCCGGGCTTGCCGCGATGTCGGTCCGCGGCTCGGCCGCCCCGCCTGCTATAGCAGCCCGCCTGCTCGCGGGCATCGACGCCTGGCTCTGTTAACCCGGGGGGGCGACCCCCCGGAACCCCCCGATGGCCTCAGGCCCCCTTTCCTGCGTCACGTGGCCTGGGCCCTGCCAGCCCGGGGGGCGACCCCCCGATGGCCTCAGGCCCCGTTCCTCCGTCACGTGGCCTGGGCCCTGCCAGCCCGAGGTAGCCGGGTCTCAGTTTGGTGTGACCGGGGTGATCGACCGCTGCCGCGCCATCTTGGCCACCTTTGCCCGGCGCCTGGTGGGCAGCGTGTTGGGCGGGGGCGGCGCGGTGGTGATGTCGACGGCGATCAGGTCGGTGTAGGCGTCCTGGCGAAGCCGCAGCAGCAGGGCCTGCGCCTCGTTCTTCAGCTTGGCCGACAGTCCGGCAATGGAGAACCCGGCGATCCCCGCGGTCGCCAGCAGGCCCTTGGCCCACGAGGTGCCCCGCGGGCTGGCCAGCAGGTCGGCGAGCGCGATCAGGGCGGCGGCCCCGAGGCCGGTGAGGACGATCTGGATCCAGAAGGCCCGCAGTACCCGCGCGACCATTCGGAAGTTCCGCAGCAGCGCGTAGGGCCCGATCAGCGTCGTCGGATCCTCGGCGACGATGGTGAGCTCGTACCAGCGGCGGATCTGCTGGTACAGGGCGCCGGCGGCGCCCTCGCGCCATTTCGGGTCGGCCGCGACGTTCTTCCAGACCATCGCCGAGCCGGCGATGGCCGCCGAGGTGTACGGATGGAAGTAGCGGGACAGGCGGCCCGCGAGTCGGCCGATCTCGCGGCAGCGTTCTGTGCTCAGCAGGAACCACCAGGCAGACGAGTCGCCGGTCCCGGCGGGTACCCCGGGATCCAGCGCCCAGTAGGCCTCGGCCATGGCGCGGCCGAGCTGGTAACCGGACGACTGGGTGTCCGACCGTGCGGCCAGGGTGTCCTGGATGTACGCGTCGAACTTGTAGATCAGCTCGGCCAGGGCATCCCACTGCTGCGCGGCGGAGGCCTCGCCGGTTGCCCGCGCCTTGGCCAGCGCCTCGGCATCGCTGTCCAGCGTGCGCGCGTAGCTGGCATGCGTCTTGCCGTCGCCGTCCACGCCGAGCTTGGTGGTCAGCACGATGAGCAGCGACTGGGCCTCGATACGCAGTTCGGCCGGGGTCCGCTCGGTCTGGAGTGGCAGCGCGTGGCCCGTACGGGGCGGTTCCACGCCCGATCCGGCCGGGGCATCGGGCCGGTTACGTCCCCGTACCTCGGCCATGCACCAGCCCAGCCGCAGCGCCGTCACGACGGTGGCCGCGTCTCCGGGTACAGCCATGGCACCGTCCTGCCCCGTAGGTCGCCCCGATGGGAACGCCCGCCCCCTGTGGGACCAGTCCGGGCACGCCGCATCGTATTGCACGACAAGGTATGCCAAGCCGGGAGCTAAGGCACGGTAATCGGCGGTAAATGGCGTTCCAGGCGCCTTGGGCGGTGGGCCGGTCCCGGCCGCTGGCGGGCGGCCGCGGCCACCTGCAGCCGGCCCGGCGGCTGGATGATGGAGATGCCGCCGCCGCGCTGCACGGCACGCATCGTTGCCGCGATCGGCGCGGTGGGCCCTGCGGGCAGCCCCGGCTCGCCGGGGAGCGCCGCCCCGGTGGTGTGCGCGATCAGCCGCCCCGCCGCGTTGTACACCCAGCCGGCCTCACCCGATTTGCTGGCCCGGGCGAGGAAGGCCGCGATGGCCGGGCTGTGGCCCGGTTCGGTGAGGCCGTCCTCCGCGATGGCGGCGAACGCCCGGGCGGTGAGCACCGTGTCCTGCCGGAACGAGGCCCGCTCCCGGGCGGTGGTGATCAGGCCGAGCGGAACGACAGCGCCCAGCAGCAGGGCGCCGACCAGGGACAGCATGGTGAGCGCTATCCGGCGGGCCATCACGCGCCGCCGAGGCGGAAGCCCCTGCCGTACACGGTCTCGATCAGGCCGGGCACCCCGAGCTTGCGGCGCAGCGCTCCCACATGAACGTCAAGCACCTTAGTGGGCCCGTACCAGTGGGCGTCCCACGCGCTCTCCAGGATCTCCTGGCGGCTGAGCACCCGGCCCGGGTCGGCGGCCAGGCATTCCAGGATGTCGAACTCCTTGGGGGTCAGCGCCACCTCCTGGCCGGACACGGTGACCCTGCGGGTCCGCAGGTCCACCATGAGCGGGCCGTGCTTCAGCAGTTCGCCATCGGGACGCACGCGGCGCAGCACGGCCCGGATCCGGGCCAGCAGCTCGGCCAGTCCGAACGGCTTGACCAGGTAGTCGTCCGCGCCCGCGTCGAGGGCGAGCACCCGCTCGGGCTCCTCGCCCCGCGCGGTGACCACGATGATCGCCACCCGCGACCGCTCCCGCAGCTGGCGGCAGACCTCCACGCCGTCGGTGTCGGGCAGGCCCAGATCGAGCAGGACCACGTCAGGCTCGCCCCAGCGCAGTGCCTCGCCTCCCGTCGTGACGTGATCCACGTCGTACCCGCCGCGGCGCAGCCCGCGGACGAGCTGGGTGGCGATCCCCAGGTCGTCTTCCACGACCAGCACGCTGGTACGCGCCTTGCCGGCGGCGCCGGCCACGGCCGGCAGGGCAGGCAGATTCATGAGACCACGGTAGGCGGCGCAGCGGGCTCACCGGGCCTTTCCCTCATATGACGCATAGGCGCAGGTCAGGCAAGCGTCCAGCGCCAGGTCGGGAGAAGCTCGTCCAGGACTGCCTCGGTCTCTGTGGTCAGCTCCGGCGGCCCGTCCATGGACGCGCGGGTCCAGATCTCGCCAGCCGCGGCATAGAGCAGGTTCTCCTGGCCGGTGGCGTGCGCGGCGGTCAGCAGGTCCCGCCAGAGCAACTCGTCGTCCGGCGCGATCCGCAGCCCGGTGCGCACGGCGTCCATCGCGCCGCGGGAGTCCCCGTCGTTCAGCCGCAGCTCGCACAGGCGGTGCGCGGCGTCGGCGACCCGGGCGGACACCTCGTACGCCAGCCCGTCGGTGACGATCCAGGAGTAGCCACCCAGCCCGCAGCCTGCCAGGAAGTGGCCTTCGACCAGGCTCAGCGCCTGCGCCAGCTTGGCCTCCTCCGGCGAGTGACCGCCGCCCTTGCCGGCCGCCTGCCCGGCCTGCGCCACCAGGGTGAGGAACACATGCCAGTCCACCTTGACCCCGGAGCCGAGGCGCAGCCGGCCGCTGGCATCGGCGGCGAGGTGCGGGCGGCCGATGCCGTCGGTGCCGAGCCAGTAGGCGACCTCATCCAGCGCGGCGTCCCTGGTCTCGTCGGCCACGCCCTGCGGCCAGATCGCCCTGGCCAGCACGTTCGCGTGTACCCCCGCGGGGTGGGTGGCCAGGTAGACCACGATCTCCGTGGCGAGGGGCAGCATGCCGGGCTCGATCTCCCCGGTGGCGCGCACGGACACCGGGCCCAGCAGGGTGACCTCGGCCGGCATCGTGGCATCGGGGGCCAGGTGCGGGGCCGGTGCCGCGTCCGCCGGCGGCGCGGACATCGGCGCTCCTGTCATGTCGTCCGCGGCGTCGAACAGGCCCGCCACCGCCGCCTGCTGCTGCGCCGGGATGAGCTGAGCCGTGACGTCCAGGCCCAGCTCCTCCGCCCGCAGCTGCCCGTCCGGGCTGACCTCCCAGGTCCAGGCGGCGCCGGGGATCTCGCCTGGGACCAGGTACCCGGCGGCGGGGGAACCGGCCCGGCCGAGCGCGGCCAGCCGCCCGGCCTCCTGCGGCGTCGGCGGGATCAGCGTGATCAGGTAGTGCGGCGTCCAGGCCTCGGGGATGAGCCCGTCCGCACGCCCGGCCAGCACCGACCGCGCGCCGGAGGCCACCAGGGCGTCCGCCGCGCGGGCGGCGTGCGCCTCGAGCAGCGGCAGCGCCTTCGCCACGGATCCCGCCACGTGTACCCGGTCCGGCATGAGCACGGCCAGGTCGTCACCGGCTCCCACCAGCGTCAGGTGCATCGTGTCGGACCAGAGGCTGGTGGCCAGTTCTGTGGCTATCGCGCACAGCGCGCCGGCGACCAGTTCCTCCGGGCCGGTGACCGCGATCGGGCCGCGCGCGGCCTCCAGGTCCACAAGCACCCGGCCGGTGGCATCGGTGCCGATGGTGACCAGCCCCGGGTAGAGGGCGGCGCCGTGGCCCGCCTGATCCGGGTCGAGTCCCGCCATGCCGGCCAGCGGCAGCCGCCACACCTGCCCGTCGCCCACCGCGTACCAGGGCTCGGGCACGTCATGGCTGGGCGGGGTGACCCACAGATCCAGGTTGTCATCGCCGATGTGCGCGGCGAACACGGTCGGCGGCGTCCGGCCCTGCCGCTGTAGCGCGCGGCTGAGGTAGCGCAGGCCCGCATCCAGCATCCGGGCGGAGTTCTCGTCCCCGCCCAGGCGCAGCGCGGCCTCCGCCCACGCGGCGTCCGGCTGTGGCGTGACCACCTGCCGGCCGGGCGGCCTGCGCCGTGCCTGCTTGCGGCGGCGGCGCGCCAGCGCGGCCAGGACGCCCGCGGCAAGCAGCCCCGCCGCGGCGAGTTCCAGTGGGTAGCCCGGAGCGGACCGCGGCGCAGCGTGCGCGGGCGCGGATTGCGCCGGGCGCCGGGCGGCCGGGCGCGGACTGGCCGACCGGAGCCCGGCCGTTGGCGGCGGGCGCCGAGGTACCCGGGGAGCCTGGTGGCGGTATGGCGCGAGCCGACGCGCCGGGATCCGGAGCCGACGCGGCCGGGGCCGGCGCGGCGGGAGCCGACGCGGCCGGGGCGCGGCGGAGCCGACGCGGCCGGGGCCGGTGCGGGCCGACGCGGCGGCGCGGGCAGCAGGCGGGGCCTGCGTAGGCGGGGCCTGCGCCGGCGGGGTCACCGCCGGCGGTACCTCGGCCGGCGGCACCGCGGCGGGCGAGGAGGCGTGCTTGCCGGGGGCTGGCGGGTGAGCAGCGGGCCGCGGCTCGTGCGGCCTGCCGGAATGCCGGGCCGGCGGGCTGGCCCTGACCTCGTCGATGCCCGGGCCGGAGGCGTCGTGCGGCATGCGCAGCACCCAGCCGGGACGGATGAGGCTGGCGATCGTGAGCATGGAGCCGTCCGGCTGCGGCAGGTCCTTGTTCAGCTCGAAGATCTCCCGGTACCGCCTGCCGTCACCCAGATGGTTCTCGGCGATCTCCCACAGGCTTTCGTGGAACCGGCCCACCGGCGGCTTGACCACGTAGATCTTTTCCGTGCGGTGCGCCCACCTGTCCTGCTCGCCGTCCGGGCTCGCGGCGGTGGCCTGCGTCCCGTTGCCGCCCGGGGAGCCGTTGACGGGCCAGAACTCCTGACTCACGTCGGCGGGGCCGAGCAGCCGGTGCGCGCCCCCGTTGGCCGCCGGGGCGTCAAGCAGCGCCGGTGCCAGTGACCGGCCGGGGATGAGGCTGCCGGTGGCGGCGTCCCGCGCACCGGTGTGGGCCACCGCCGCCGCGGGCGGGGCCGCCGCCGCGGGCGGGGTGGCCGCCAGGGCTGCGGCCGGTGCCAGCGCGGGAGCCGCCGCGGCGGCCGTGGACACCAGCAGCGCGGTGGTGACCAGGCGATGCACGAGCGCCTGGATTCCCCCGGCCAGCGGTACCCGCCGCGGCATGCCGATGTTGCGCACGGCCGCGGACACCTCGGCGATGACGCACCACACCAGTTGCAGCCAGGCCAGCCACACCACCACGGAACAGGCCTTGAGCACGGCCGCGGCCTGGAGCCGGTGGGTGAGCAGCGACGCCGACGGCATGGTGTGCGGGATCGGCAGCCCGAACACCGTGATCAGGGCTACCGGGGGCCCGATCAGAAGCACGAGCAGCACCGCGATGGCGCCCAGGCCCGTGAGCACGTCCCATCCGGAACGTGCCCGGCCCGGCTTGCTGTCTTGCCTGGCCATCAGCACAACGCTCCTTGGTTGATCCCGCACTCGGGAGTGGCGGTCGCCTGCGCGGACTCGTGGAAGCCGGCGAAGACGCCGGGAATCATGGGCCGGGTGGACACGGTGACCAGGACGGTCGCCCGTTCCGAGCCCGGCGGCGCACTGCAGCTCACCATGCTGGTGCTGGTGACCTTGTCCAGCCCGTGGGACAGCAGTTGCCCATAGCTCCTGACCAGGCTGGCCGCCGCGACGCAGGCGCCGGGCCCGATGACCGCCCTGCCGCTGGTACGCAGTGCCTGGAGGTCGATGGTGTCCGCGGCGGCGCGCGCCGCCTGGCCGGCTACGTCCATGGCCCGCTCCTTCGCGTTCAGTGCCGAGCCGCCGTCGAGGATCAGGGCGAGCAGGAAGATCACCGCGATCGCGAACACCGCGGTGAACACGGAGACGGAGCCCCGCTCGCCGCGGGCCCGCGCCGGCCCGGGAAGCCGCGTCAGCATGGGAAGACGTCCCGGCACATGAACGGGTCGAGCGGCGCCACCGCCTGGCCGGTGAAGCCCTTGGTCATCCCGAAGCCGAGCGCCCGGAACGGGCTCATGCCCACCTGGCAGGTGACGGTGACCGTGACGGCGGCACCGGCCGTGGTGACGACCGGCACCGCCGGGTAACCGGCCACCCGGACGGCGACGGTGCCAGGTGCGCACAGGCTGGTGGTGCCCAGGTCCGCCTGCGCGGCCTGCTGTGCCGACGCGACGGCCTGGCCGTAGGACCGGGCGATGCTGGCCGCCCGGGCGGCGTCCCTGGCCGCGCCGTCGATGTGGCCCTGCACCTCCACCACCCGCGCGCCGGCCGCGACCAGCAGCAACAACAGGACGAGCCCCGGCGCGAGCACCGCCAGTTCGACCGAGATCGACCCGCGGGCCCGCTGATCGCGGCGCCTCAGCACGGCCAGCGCGTTCCGGCGCATCAGCACGCCCCGCCCTGGCCCGCGGGCCGGAAGCACTCGACCGGGCCGCCGGCGGTCGCGGACACGGTCAGGTGCAGCCCGAAGAACGGGAACACCGAGGCGGCGACCTGGCCGCTCACCGTGACGTAGACGTTCCCCGCTACCGCCGTGGCGGTGGTCGCGTTGACCTGCTTGAGCAGCTTGCTGTTCAGCCTCTGGTAGTACTGCCGGGCGGTGCTCTGCGCGTCCGCCTGCCAGCTGCCCGGCTTGCTGGCCGCCTCCTGGCGGGCGACCACCGCCCCGGCCTGCGCCGCCGCCAGTGCGGTCTGCCGCGCGTTGAACCACAGGCCGAACTGGAGGATGAGCATGCAGATCATCATCAGCGCGGGTGCCAGCACGGCGAGTTCGACCGCGCTGGAGCCGCGGTCGGCCAGTGCCGCGCGCCACCAGCGTTGCGGGCGCTGGGCGGTCAACGGATCCCGCCCTACGGGGTCGTGCCCTTGATCTGGTTCGCGGCGCCCCGGACGAAGTGCTGGATGGCCACCAGCAAGACGACCGCCACCACGAGGATCATCGCGGTGATCACGGCGAGTTCGACCGCCGATGCACCGCGGTCCTGCTGCCGCCATGCCGCGCGCAGCGCGGCCAGGTGCACGCCGAGGAAGGCCCGCACGTAGCCTGACACCGGGTTGTTCATGCCCTGCTCCCAACTTTCTCTCCGCCACACGACCGCTTCGCCACATCTGCCTCAGACGCCCAGCAGCCCCACCACCGGGAACACCAGGAAGAGCAGGAAGCCGGCGCACAGCATGAGCTGGGCGACCAGCATCGACTGGGACCGCTCACCCGCCTGCCCCTCCAGGTCGGTCAGCTCCCTGCGGCGCAGGCTCTCCGCCCGCGCCACCAGTGACTCGCGCACCTTGGCCCCGTCCTCGGCGACCAGGCTGAGGGCTGCGGACAGGTCGCGGAGCTCGTCGATGCCGGCCTCCTCGCCCAGCGCGCCCAGCGCGTGCCAGGGGGTCTGCCCGGTGATCCGGGCGTTGGCCAGCGCATCCCGGATCCGCCAGAACGCCCAGCCGGTGCCCACGTCGCCGGCTGTCATCAGCGCCTCGGGCACGCCGCGCCCGCCGGCCAGGTTCATCGCGAACAGGTCGAGGAAGGACCCGATCGCGTGCCGGAAGTCCCGCCGCCGCTTGCTGGCCTTCTGCTTGATCTCCAGGTCGGGCAGGAAGCTGAAGGCCGCGCCGAGCAGCAGCCCGAGCCAGAGCTGGATCCAGACGGAAAGGTGGACCCCGAGCAGCCCGGCCAGCAGCCCGAGCACCGGGCCGAGAACGAAGCCGAGCACCGCGAGCAGCACCTTGGTGGCCAGGAAGATCTCGAAGCCGATACCGGCCAGGGACAGGTTCTTGCGCAGCGAGGAGAACTCCCAGCCCTGCTCGGCGCACAGCCGTGCCAGCCACGAGCCGAGGCGCCAGCGGGGGTCGGTGGCCGGCGCGTCGTGGCCGCCGGTCCAGTGGCCGTTCGCGCCGCGCCGCGCCGCGTCGAAGGCGGCCAGGCGGCGGGCCAGCCGCGGCCGCGGCGGATGGAGCGCGAGGCCGAGCAGGAACAGGCCAAGGCCCGCCAGGCTGCCCACCAGGAGTGCCGCGGTCATGACGTACCGCCCTGCCAGGCCGCGACCGCTTCGGGGATCTCCGGCGTGGCCGCGGGCCCGCCGCCGGCCAGCAGCCGCTCGGGTACGGGGAACCGGGCCAGCGCCCGCATCCACATCACCCCGGCCGCGTACAGCGCGACCACGATGCACAGCACGAGCTGGCCGGTGACGCTGTCGTACACCTGCACGTAGGCGTGGTTGAACAGGGCCAGCCCCAGGGCCAGGCCCACCGAGATGCCCACCACGATCTGGGCACCGCGCCGGGTGGACCGGCGCTGCGCGTTCACCTTGCGGCGCACGTCAAGCTCCTCCCGCACCGAACGGGACAGCGCGCCGAGCAGGTCGCGCAGGCCGGGGCCGCGCAGCCGGGCGTTGATCATCAGCGCGGCGATGATCAGGTCGGCGCTGGGATCGGCGAGGTCGTCGGCGAACCTGCGCAGCGCCTCGGGCATGGGCACCCGGGTGTGCAGCCGCTCCACCATGGCCGCCAGCGGATCGCGCAGCGAGGGCGCCGCGGCGCGCAGCGAGGCGGGGATGGCCTGCTCCAGGCCGACCGCGCCGGCGATCGTGTCCCGCAGCGACTCGGTCCAGGTGGCGAGCGCCTCCAGCCGGGCCATCGCGGCCCGCTCCCCGGCCACGCCGGACAGGCCGCGCCAGCTGAGCACCAGCAGGGCCGCCCCTGCGCCAGCCACCAGCCAGCGGGTCGCCACCAGCACCACCAGGCCGGCCAGCACGGCGGCGGCCGCGCGGCCCGGGCCGACCTCGTGGGCCCAGCGGCGCAGCCGGCCGGTCTCGCCCGGCGGCCGGGGCGGGAGCCCGCGCACGGCCACCACGAACAGGAACAGCCCGGTTCCGGCCACCGCGCCGGTGACGATGGCGAGCAGGCCAGGACCGGCCAGGACCGGGCTCACCAGGCTCTCCGGACCGGGTCGTAGCCATGCTCGGCCATGTGCGGCAGGCAGGACGGCGGCGCGTGCGGGACGGCGCGGCCGTCCGGGCCGGGCGCGAAGATCTCGCTGGACAGCACCCGGGTGTCGATCCCGGTGACCTCCCGCACGCTGCTGACGTACCGGTGCAGGGTCCCGCCCTTGGCATAGTCGTTGCGCTTCTCGATGAAGATCACGAAGTCGATGGCCCCGGCGATGAGCATGTGGGTGGCCTCCACCGGGAGGCGTTCGGCCGCCTGGATGGCGTACGTCGTGATGCGGTTGAACACCTCCATCGAGGAGTTGGCGTGGATGGTCGACAGCGAGCCGTCATTGCCCTGCGTCATCGCGTTCAGCATGGTGACGATCTCGTCCCCGAGCACCTCGCCGACGATCACCCGGCTCGGGTTCATCCGCAGCGAGCGGCGGACAAGTTCGGCCATGGAGATGGCGCCCTGGCCCTCGGAGTTCGGCAGCCGCTCCTCCATCGCCACCACGTTGGGGTGCAGTTCGGGGAACTGGTCGAGGCCCAGTTCGAGCGCGCGCTCCACGGTGACGAGCCGTTCGCTGGCCGGTACCTGGTTGGCCAGCGCCCGCAGCAGCGTGGTCTTCCCCGCGTTGGTCGCCCCGGCGATCATGATGTTCTTCCGCGCGGCGACGGCCGCGGTGAGGAACCCGCCAAGCTCGGGCAGCAGCGTGCCGTTGCCGACCAGGTCGGCAAGGAAGACCTTGCCCAGCCGGGCCCGGCGGATGGAGATGGCCGGCCGCAGCGTCACGTCCATCACCGCCGACAGCCGGGAGCCGTCCGGCAGCCGCAGGTCCAGTTGCGGGTGCGCCGCGTCGAAGGGGCGGCTGGACAGGCCGGAGTAGGCGGCGAGTGCCTGGATCAGCTCGACCAGTTCCCCGTCGCTCTCGGCGACGGGCTCGCCGAGCACCTCGCGGCCGTCGGCGTAGCCGAGGAATACCCGGTCGCAGCCGTTGACGTCGACGTTCTCGATCCGGTCGTCCTCCAGCAGGGGCTGCAGCCGGCCGACGCCGAACAGCGCGGCGTGGATGCCGGTGGCGAGTTCTTCCTCCTGCTGGGCGGTGAGCGGGGCCCGGCCCGCGGTGATCTCCGCGCGGGCATGACCCTCCAGGGCCGCGACGATCAGGGCCCGGGCGAACTGCCGCTCGTCCTCGGCGGACATCGGCGGCACGCCGGACACCCCGTCCAGCCGGCGCTGCTCGGCCAGCCGGTCCCCCACCTGGCTGCGCAGCCGCTTGACCACGGCATGATCCACGTGGTCACCCCCGTCCGGCCGGAGCGGCCACGGCCGGGGCAAGCGAGCGGGACAGCCGCCCGGCCAGGTCGCGGGCCGTGCGCAGCAGCAGCGACCGGCCGAGGTGGCCGCGTTGCTCGCCGCCGAGCGCCTCAGCCGCCTTCGGCTCATAGGCGAGCCCGCCGAGTATCCGCGCCGCGCCGCCGGAGCCGAGCGCCTGCCCGGTCTCGGTCAGCGCCGCGTGGAACCGGCGGTGGTCGGCGACCACCAGCACGCCGACCGGGATGCCCTGCCGGTGCCGCAGCGCCAGCGCGGCGCTCACGGCCGCGACCCGTTCCCGCAGCCGCGCCGCCTCTTCCAGTGAGGACCGGGTGACCAGCACCACCGAGGACGCGTAGGCGAGCAGGTCATGGTGCGGGCCGTCGGCCCCGATCCGGCCGCAGTCGGCGATGACGTCGCAGTCCGGCAACCGGGCCAGCGCCGCGCCGACCGGGCCCCACAGCGGCTCAAGCCCGGCGCCCTGCTCCGCCGTGACCACGCCGACCAGCACGTCCAGGCCGCCCTGCAGCTTCTGCGCGTGCTCGAGGACCTGGTCGGGCGTCAGCCCCCGGCGGGCGGCGACGGCCAGGCTGAGCAGCCCGCGCCCGGGGTCGAGCTGGCCGCCGCGCGCGCCGGGCAGCCGGTAGACCAGGTCCCCGCCGGCCGGGTCGCACTCGGCCAGCAGCGCCGGCCGCGGCCAGACCAGGGCCAGCGCCAGGCACGCGGTGGTGACCCCGGGTGCTCCCTTGTCAGCCGCGATCGCGATCAGCGCCATCGCTAGCCCGCCCCGCCGGTCGCCGACCCCGGCAGCACCGCGACCGCCACGTTGCTGTTGGCCGCGTTGCAGGTGACGGCGCCGGCCGCGGCGGGATCGAGGGCCACCCGCACGTCAACGGCGGAGGCGCTCGCGGCGGCGGGCGGTGCGCCGATCCCGAGCACCACCGCATTCGACGCGAGCAGGCTGCCCGGCGTGCCTGGGCACGACTGCGAGGCGTCACTGACCTGGTAGAGGTTCACGTGATCGCCGGCCTGCAGCCCGTCGGGAAGCTGCCCGTCCTTGAGCGCCAGCCCGACCACCGACTTGCCGCTGGCCAGGCCGTTGACCCTGGCCACCATCGAGCCGGTGAGCAGGGAGCCGGGCGGGATCGCGCTGGCCGCGTAGAACCGGCTCACCTGGCCGGCCTCGCTCCACGGCACGTACCCGATACCGCCGCTGACCGCGATGTCCACCTCGCGCAGGGCGCTGAGCGGTATCTGCTGCCCGGCGCCGAGCGGCTGAGTGACCTCGATGGCCGCTACCCGGTGCCCGTTCTGCAGGACGAGGTAGGCGGCGCCCAGTGCCCCGCCGACGATGAGGAGTAACGCGAGGGCGGCGAGGGCAGGCCTGCGCTCGCGCGCCACCTGCGGCGGGCGCCGGCTGCCCGGCGCGGTTGGCCGGCGCGGCGCCTTGTCCCGCGCGGGCTGCGCGCCGCGGGTCAGCGTGCCTCGGTCACCCGACATGGTTTCTGTCTCCCCTGCCTCGCGCTACGCCCGGGTCTGCCAGTGACGTGCTGACCGGTGTCATTTCAGTTGACCGCCTGGATTTCCCGCACGGTCACGGTCGCGCTGCCGGCCCGCACGGGGACCGGCCACGGCGGCGCGGGGAACGTGCCGCCTTCCCCGGTGCTGTCGGTCCACCGGACGGTCCATCGCGCGGTGACGGTGAGTTTGTAGGGGCCGCCGGTCGACGGGGCGAGGAACGTCACCCCGCACGGCGGTATCGCCGCCGGGTCGCCGTTGTACCTGCTCCCGGTGGCGCCGCAGTTGTTGTAGACGTGCGCCGCGGCGGTGTTCACCGAGACCGACACCTGCGGCGGCGAGGTGGTGACCGTGGCCGACAGGGCACCGCCGCCCGGCAGTGGCACGCTGGCGGTGTCGGCAGGCCGCTCCGGTCCCGCGTAACCGACCCAGACCCACAGCGGCAGGTTGACGTCGCCTGGCCTGCCCACCCGCGGGTTGGTAAAGACCTTGATCGCGGGCAGGGCGAGTTCCGCACGGGCGAGCGCGGCCAGGATCCGCCCGTCGATCGGGTGGCCCGGGGTGGCGGGCCCGCCGGTCTGCGGGGGCAGGTACTCCAGGTACTGCGCGCTGAAGTTGAGCATGTGCACCAGGCCCCAGGCGCACGAGTAACCGTTGAGGCCGCCGTTGATCCAGCCCGGCACCCACCACCAGCCGCTGCCGCCCTGGCGGGCCTTGAACACCTTGTTGACGGCCTGCTTGAGGCCCTGGATCCGGCCGAGCACCCCGGCAAGGGCCGGCTCCTGGCCCACGAACCACCACCAGTAGGAGTCGGCGTCCCCGGTCGCGCTCGGCTGCGGGTCGCCCTTGCGGTAGGAGTCAGCGCCGGTGAAGCGCGGCTCCACCCAGCAGGGCGCGGGCGTGTACGCGGTGGGACTGCCTAAGGCACCGGGGTTGGCATCGCCGGTCACGCTCACCTGCGAGTACGCGAAGTGGGAGTACACCGGGCCGCCACCGGCGGGCGCGGTAGCGGCCCGGGGCGCCGCCGAAGCGGCACCCCGGGCCAGTGCCGGGGTGCCCTGGCTCAGCGCGGCGAACGCCGCGAGCAGCGCCACGCTGGTGAGAAGGCGGGTTCTCATCGGCACATTGCTCCCTGCGTGCTCGTTGCCGGGTAGATGGCCAGGCGGGTGACGGACCAGGTGCCGTCGCTGCCGCGCCCCTCGGCCACGTTTTCCAGGTAGCGGGTCAGCCGGGCCGGCAGTGCCGGGCCCTCCGCGGCCCCCGTCTGCGCGTTCACCTGGTGGAATGCCGAAGCGTCGACGCAGGAGAGCACGTCCGCGCCGGTACCGAAGTAGACCCCGGCGATCCTGGTGTCGTGGTAGGAAATGGTCCCCTTGACCGTCACCCCTGGCGACGCGTACCGCGCCGTCTCGCGCCGCACGAACCCTGCCGCGTCGCCGCCGGCGTGCCGCAGGTACGTGGTGTTCTTGCCGTGGGTGAGCACCGCGGCCCACAGCGAGAGGACGTAGTCCTGGTAGCCGGCGATAACCGCCCGGCGGACCGGATCGGCCGGCGCCGGGGCGGTGAAGTCGATGGACACGTCACTGGGGAACCGGAAACTGCCCAGGTGCTGTCCCCCGGGCCCCGGTAACGGCGCGTGAACCGGCGCGGGCGACAGGGAACCGGCCGGATGGAAGACGGCGGCGCTACCGCTGCCGCACGCGACCGCGCCCGCTAAGATGCCCGCGGCGGCTAACGCCGCTAAGCTCCGCAGGCCCCGCATGGTGCCTCCCTGGCCGCCCGGATCGGGATGACGCGCCCGGTCCAGCACGGCGCCGACCCAGATCCACCTAATAAGCTGCAGAACGATATCTACCGCTCGCAGCCCGTGCGCCACGACAAAACGGGACTATTCATGGCCCTTTCCCAGGTTGGAAGCCGGACCTGGGTCCTATCAGCCACACTGGTCACAACCGCCACATTAGCCGCGGTCGCGGTACGGTTCGGGCTGAGCCCGCAGGCCCCGGCGTTCTGCGCGCTGGCCGCCGCGGGCGTCCCGCTCGCGTTCTTCGACGCCCGGACGTCCCGGCTGCCCAACACGGTGACGCTGCCGGCCTACCCGGTCAGCCTGGCACTGCTCGGCGCGGCGGCGCCGTTCGTGCCCGGGGGCACCGGCCTGTTCGTGCACGCACTGATCGGCATGGCGGTCGCGGTGGCGTTTTTCGGAGTGCTGCTGCTGGTGACGCCTGCGGGCATCGGCATGGGCGACGTAAAGCTGGCCGGGCCGCTCGGCGCCTACCTGGGCTGGCTCGGCGCGACCGCGTTCCTGGCCGGTCTGACGGCCGCGTGGCTGCTCGCGGCGGTGACCGGCCTCGGGCTGATGCTGGCGCACCGGGCCGACCGCAAGACGCAGATCCCGTTCGGGCCGTTCCTGATCGTGGCGGCGCTCGCGGTCGTCCTCGTCAGCGGGGCCGCCGGTGAGCGGCCTGCCCGGAACTGCCGCACGGCACAGCCGCGGCCGGGGCGGGCCGGGGACGCGGCGCCCCCGCCCCCGGGGCGATCAGAGATTCACGCCGACGAGCACCGGTTCGGCGGCCAGGTCCACGCCGAACGCCTTGCGCACGCCGCCGGTGACCTCCCGGGCGAGCGCGAGCAGGCTTGCCGTGGTCGCGCCGCCGGGATTGACCAGGGCCAGGGTGTGCTTGGCGGAGATCCGCGCGCCGGGCCCGTCCGGACCGGGGCGGTACCCCTTGGCGAACCCGGCCCGCTCGATGAGCCAGGCCGCTGGCACCTTGACCTGCTGCGGGCCGGCCGGAAACGTGGGCACCCGGATCCCGGGCCCGAGGCTCGCGGCCACGGTCCGCTCCAGTTCCGCGAATGCGGCCAGGTCCAGCACCGGATTGGTGAAGAACGATCCTGCGCTACGCGTGTCCGGGTCGGCGGCATCCAGCACCATGCCCTTCCCCCGGCGCAGTGCCAGCACCGCGGACCTGACCTCGCTCAGCGGCGCCCGGCCGCCCTCGGAGACCCCCAGCGCGCGTGCCAGTTCGGCGTAGCGCACCGGCGCGGACCACGCCGACCGTTCCAGCCGGAAGGTCACGCCGAGCACCACGAAGCGGCCGGTCACGCCGGGGCCACCGGCTGCCCAGGAGCGCAGCGACCGCTTGAAGGCGCTGGTCCGGTAGCCGAACCCGCAGTCGGCGGCGGCCAGGTCTGCCACCTCGCCCCGTTCCCGGTCGTAGCCGCGGACCGCCACCAGCGTCTGGGCCACCTCCTGCCCGTAGGCGCCCACGTTCTGGATCGGCGTCGCGCCGGCCAGCCCCGGGATCCCGGACAGGCACTCCAGGCCGGCCAGGCCGTCCGCCACGCTCCCGGCGACGACCGTGTCCCAGTCCTCCCCGGCGGCCACGGTCAGCAGGACGCGGTCCCCGTCAGGTTCGTGGCGGATGCCGCGCGTGGCGACGTGCACCACGGTGCCGGGGAAGCCCTCGTCGGCGACGACCAGGTTGCTGCCGCCACCGAGGACCAGCAACGGCTCGCCGCGCTCATCCGCGGCCCAGACCTGGGCGACGAGTTCGGTGTCGTCGGCGGCTTCGGCGAAGCGCCCGGCCGGGCCGCCGAGGCGCAGCGTGGTGTACCCGGCGAGCGGGACCTGCGCCTGTGCTGGCCTGGAGGGGCACTCCGTTGCCCCGGGGGCGAGCCCCCGGACCCCATGGCCCTGGAACCCCCCGGTGGCCCCGGTCCCCGTTCCTTCGTCACGGGGACTTCGGCCCGGCGCGGGGCCCGGGTCAGGCGGCTGCTGCGCCATTGCGGTCAGGGCAGGCGCACGATCGCGCGCGCCCGGGTCAGCACCTTGGCGTCGCCGGACCGGGCGGTCAGCGCCACCGCTACCAGGTTGCCGTCCAGCTTCTCCTCGACCGTGCCGCTCACCTCGATGGTCGCCCCGGTGTCGTCATCGGGGACGACCACCATGGCGGAGAACCTGACCCCGAACTCCACCAGGGCCCCGGCGTCGCCGGCCCAGTCGGTCACGTACCGGCCAGCCTGCGCCATGGTGAACATGCCGTGCGCGATGACGTTCGGCAGGCCGACCGAGCGGGCGATCCGCTCGTTCCAGTGGATGACGTTGAAGTCGCCGGAGGCGCCGCAGTACTTCACCAGGCTGAGCCGGTTGACCGGGTAGGACACCACCGGCAGCTCGGCACCGGCGGTCACGTCCGCGAACTTGGTCATTCGCTCCCCCGTTCCACCAGGGTGCCGTAACCGGTGCAGACCAGTTCGCCGTCCACGGTCCTGACCTCGGTCGCGGTGGTCACCATGGTCATGCTGCCCACCTCGCGGATCCCCGAGATCGTGGACTGCGCCACGACCACGTCGCCGGCGTGCAGCGGCCTGGCGTAGGTGAACCGCTGGTCCCCGTGGACCACCATGGCGTAATTGATGCCCAGGCCGGGATCGCCGATCGCGGCCCGGCTGGCGGCCATGGTGATCACGATCGGGAACGTGGGCGGGGCGATCACGTCGGGGTAGCCGGCCGCCTTCGCGGCGGCGGCATCGGTGTACAGGGGATTGCGATCCCCGATCGCCTCGGCGAAGTCCGCGATCTTGACCCGGCTCACCTCGTAGGGCTCGGTGACGGGGAAAGTGCGGCCGAGGTAGTCGGTGTTGACGCCCACCGCGGCTAGCGGGTCTCGCGGTGCGGCCGGTGGCAACGGCAGTTCGGGCAGTACTTCTTCAGTTCCATCCGGTCCGGGTCGTTCCGCCGGTTCTTCCTGGTGATGTAGTTGCGGTGCTTGCACTCCTGGCAGGCCAGGGTGATCTTGGGCCTCACATCGGTGGCAGCCACGAGGGAGTGCCTTTCTCTTGGCGTCGGCCCGGGCCACGATCGGACCGGGGGGTACTGCGTAGCGGAGGCCGGACTTGAACCGGCGACACAGCGATTATGAGCCGCTTGCTCTGCCTGACTGAGCTACTCCGCCGCCCTCGCCGGCCATCAACGCGCCGCCGCGGAGCGGCTCGGAGTACCGGGAGCGCACCTAGCTTACCGGGAACCAACGCTGGCGCGCATCGCGTCATTCCGGCGCCACCGCTTGACATGCAGCCAAACGGCTGCCTATGTTTGACATGCAGTCAGATGGCTGCCTTTTAGGGAAGTCGCCGAAGGGAGCACGGCCATGCCAGACATCAGGCACCGGGTGCGGATCGCCGCACCCCAGGAGCGGGTGTATCAGGACCTGACCACGAAGGATGGTTTCACCCGCTGGTGGACCCGAACCGACGGTGCGGAGGGCACCGGCGGCAAACTGGAGTTCTTCTTCGGTACGCCCGACCCGGGCCTCATTGCCGAGATCACCGAGCAGACCTCCGGCAGCCACATCGTGCTGCACTGCATCGAGGGCCCGGCGGAATGGGTCGGCACCGACCTGAACTTCCGGCTCAGCCCCAGCGACGATGGCGGCACCGTGGTGCTGTTCTCCCACGAAGGCTGGCAGGAGCCGGTCGAGTTCATGTACCACTGCAGCACAAAGTGGGCGTACCACCTGCTCAGCCTCAAGAGCGGGCTGGAGGGGCGGCAGTACCTGCCCTTCCCCCACGGCCAGGACATCTAGCACTAGGGGTGAATCCCCGTTGGACGACGTGTTCCGCGCGCTGGCCGACCCCGGGCGCCGGCGCCTGCTGGACAGCCTCAACGAGCGCAACGGCCAGACGCTGCGCGAATTGACCGATTGCCTCGACATGGCCAGGCAATCGGTCAGCAAGCACCTGGCGATCCTGGAAGAGGCCAACCTGGTGACGACGGTCCGCCGCGGCCGGGAGAAGTACCACTACCTCAACGCCGCACCCATCAGCGAAATCGCCCAGCGCTGGATCGGCCAGTACCACCAGCAGCGGGTGGACGCCTTGTCAGACCTGAAACGAGCCCTGGAGGGCACTGCGATGGACAAGCCCCAGTTCGTCTACACCACCTATATCCGCACGACCCCCAAGCAGTTGTGGCAGGCGCTGACCGAGCCGGCCTTCACCACGCGCTACTGGGGCGGCATGGCCCTGGAGTCGGACTGGCAGACCGGTTCTGTGTTCACGGTCACGCTGGCGGACGGCACCAGGATCGCCGACCCGGACCAGGTTGTCGTGGAAGCCGACCCGTACCGACGGCTGGCCTACACCTGGCACACCTTCACTCCCGAGTGGGCCGCCCACTACAAGTTCAGCGAGGAAGACCGGGCGGCGTGGGCGAGCGAGCCCCGGTCCACGGTCACGTTCGACATCGAAGACCAAGGGCCGCTGTGCAAGCTGACCGTGCTGCACGGCGGCTTCGAGGCAGGCAGCGGCGTGCTGGCCGGGATTACCGAGGGCTGGCCGCGCGTGATGGCCGACCTCAAGACGCTGCTGGAGACCGGCGACGTGCCGGCAGGCTGACGATCATGCGGTCAGGTCCGGCCTGCGGGCCTGGTACAGCAACAGGCCCGCGGCCACGGCCAGGTTCAGCGACTCCGCCGTGCCCGTCATCGGGATCCGCACCTGCAGGTCACCCGCGGCCAGCACGTCATCCGGCAGTCCGGCCCCTTCCGCCCCGAGCAGCAGCGTGAGGGGCCGGGGGTAGCCGGCCTCCCAGAAGCTCGTCCGCGCCTTCGCCGAGGTGGTGACCACGGTGACCGCGGAACCTGCCGCCCAGGCGAAGAACTCCGCCGGGTCCGCGGCGCGGGCGACCGGCACGGCGAACAGCGCGCCCATCGACGCCTTCACCGCCGCCGGGTCGAACGGGTCGGCGGCCGCGCCGATCAGCACCACCCCGGTCCGCCCCGGCCGCGTCGGCGGTCCTGACGATCGTGCCGAGGTTGCCGGGGTTGCCGATCTCGTGCAGCGCGACGAACACCGCGTCCGGGGTCACCGGGAGGCTGGCCAGCCCCGGAACCTGCCCGCGGACGATCGCCGCCAGCCCCGACGGCCCGTCCCGCGCCGAGACGCGGGCGAACAGTTCCCCGGTCAGCCGGGCCACCCTGACCCCCGCGGCCTCCTGCTCGGCGACCATCCCCGCGGCCGGCGAGGAGTCCAGCAGGTCCGGGGCCACCACCAGGACCTCCACGTCGGCGCCCGCGTCGACGGCCTGCCAGACCGGCTGGATGCCCTCCACCACGAAGGCGCCCTCGCGCCGCCGGTGCTTGCGGTCACCGAGCAGCCGCATCCGCTTGACCACGGGGTTCGCGGCGCTGGAGATCAGGCCTGTCATCGGCCGGCCACGTCGAGGACGACCTTGAGCTGCGCCGGGTCCTCGCTCGCGGCCAGGGCCTGCGCCGCGTCGGGCAGCGGGAACCGGGCGGTGACCAGCGGCGCGACGTCGAGCCGCCGCTCCGCGCAGAGCCGGATCGCGGTGTCGAAGTCCCTGGGCCGCGACGCGCGCGGGCAGCGGATCGTGAGTTCCTTGAGATACCCCTCGTAGGCGGGCAGCCCGTCGGCGGCCCGCACCGTGCCGAACATGATCACGGTCGCCCCGGGGCCGGCCAGCCGGATGGCCTGGGCCAGCGTGGCGGCGGTGCCGGCGCACTCGACCGCGATGCCGGCGCCCTGCCCCCCGGTCGCCTCGGCGACCGCCGCCGCCGCGTCGGCCGGGGCTGCCACGACGCTGGCGCCGCAGGCCAGGGCCAGGTCACGCTTCCAGGCCGCGCGGGTGACCCCGACGATCGCCCGTACCCCCATGGCTCGCAGCAGTTGCACGTGCAGCAGGCCGGCCACGCCGAGGCCGATCACGACGGCGCTGGCCTCCGGGGACACCGTCACCCCGGACAGCGCGTGCACGCAGGTGGACAGCACCTGGATCAGGGCCGCCTCGTCGGCGCCGACCCCGGCGGGCAGCGGGTGCAGCAGTGTCTCCGGGACCGCCACGTACTCGGCGAAGCAGCCATCGAGGTCGCGGCCGAGCAGACCGCCGCGGGCACACAGGTGCGGCAGGTCCCGGCGGCACTCCCGGCACAGGCCGCAGAACGCGGCCGGGTTCACCACGACCGGGGTGCCCGCGGGCACGGCTCCCGCCGGGCCGGGGACCTCCACCCACCCGGTCATCTCGTGCCCGAGCACCCTGGGCGCGGTGACCGGGAACACGCCAGCGGCGAGCTTGCGGTCGGTGCCGCAGATGCCGGCCACGCCCACCCGCACCAGCGCGAGCCCGGCGGCCCGGGGCGCCGGTACCTCCCGCACCGTGACGGCGCCGGGCCGCTCGATGACCGCTGCCAGCATGGTGCAATGCTCTCACCGGCCGGGTACAGGAGGCGTCCGTGGCAGCACAGGACACAGTCGCAGGCTTCATCGGTCTTGGCACGATGGGCTCCGCGCTGAGCGCGCACCTGCTCGCCGCGGGCTGGGCGGTCACCGGCTACGACATCGACCCGTCCCGGCTGGCCGCGCACGCCGGGCGGGGCGGCGAGGCAGCCACCAGCCCGGCCGGCACCGCGGCCGGCGCGGACGTCGTGGTGACCTCGCTGCCCACCGCGCAGGCACTCCACGACGTCGCGGCGGGCGAGGCCGGGCTGGCGTCCGCCGCCCGGCCCGGCCTGGTGGTCATCGAGACCTCCACGCTGCCGCTCGCGGTGAAGCGCCAGGCCCGCGACGCCCTCGCCGGACGCGGCACCGTGCTGCTCGACTGCCCGCTGTCCGGCACCGGCGGGCAGGCCCTGCCCAAGGACGTGGTCGCCTACCTGAGCGGCCCCGCGCAGGCGAAGGCCCGGGCGCGGCCGGTGCTGGCAGGCGATGACCCGGGCGGTCCACGACGTCGGCGGCTTCGGCAACGGGTCGGCGGTCAAGTTCATCGCGAACCTGCTGGTCGCGATCCACAACGTGGCCGCCGCCGAGGCCCTGGTGCTCGCCGAGCGGCCGGCCTGGACCTGGCGGCGGTGCTCACCGCGGTCGCCGACGGGGCAGGCTCCTCTGACATGTTCGAGGTCCGCGGCCCGGCCATGGCCGCCGCCGACTATTCAGGCCCCGGCGTGACGACCACGGTGTTCGCCAAGGACCTGGAGATCATCGCCGGGTTCGCCAAGGACACCGGCACCCCGACCCCGCTGTTCGCCCTGGCGTCCTCGTTCTACGCCGCCGCGCTGGCCCAGGGCCACGCCGGCGACGACACCGCCTGCGTGCACGCGGTGCTGCGATCGATGGCCGGAGGCTGACCGGCGTGCTCACGGTGGATGTGCACACCCATTTCCTGCCGTTCGACGTCCTGGCGGCGGCCCGCCACGGGCAAGGGTTCGACGGGATGACCGCCGAGCGCGACGCCGGCCAGGAGTGGCTGGTGCACCGGCAGGGGTTCCGCTGGCCGGTGCCGCCGGTGTTCTACGACCTCACCGCGCGGCTGGAGTCCATGGACCAGCGCGGCATCGACCGCGCCGTGCTCTCGGCCGCCCCGCAGTTGTTCATGTACTGGGCGGACGCCAGCGAGGCGGCCGGGTTCTGCCGGGCGGTGAACGACGCGCTGGCCGCCTTCGCCGCCGGGTCCGGCGGCCGGATCACCGCGGTGGCCACGCTGCCCATGCAGGACCCGGGGGCGGCGGTCACCGAACTACGCCGGACCGTCACCGACCTGGGCATGCGCGGCGCCGAGATCGGCCCGGACGTGGCCGGCACCCCGCTGGACGACCCCGGGCCGCGCACGGTGCTTGCCGCCGCCGCGGGCCTCGGGGTGCCGCTGATCCTGCACCCGTACTACGTCGGGGCCCGCCCCGGGCTCGCGGACTTCTACCTGACCAACCTGATCGGCAACCCGCTGGCCACCACGGTCTGCGCGGCCAGGCTGATCTTCAGCGGGACGCTGGACGAACTCGGCGCGCTGCGGCTCGTGCTGACCCACGGCGGCGGTTACCTGCCGTACCAGATCGGCAGGCTGGACCACGGGCACCAGGTCCGGCCCGAGGCGAAAGGCTGTGCGCGTCCCCCGTCGGCGTACCTGGACCGGTTCTGGTTCGACACGGTGACGCACGCGCCGGGCCCGCTGCGGTTCCTGGCCGGCACGGTCGGCGCGGACCACGTCGTGTACGGCACCGACTTCCCGTTCGACATGGCCGCCGGCCCGCTGGCGGACCAGCTCGCCGGCACCGGCCTGTCCCCGGCCGACGCCGAGCTGATCGCCGGGCGCAACGCCGCCGCCCTGTTCGGCCTGGCCCTCCCCGAACCCCACTCGTGATCATGGTGATGTGGCCCCCCCGGTGGGCCACATCACCATGATCACGAACAGGGGAGGGCGGCTGGGAGCCCCGACCGGGACCGGATCTACCGACTACAAACGTTTGTGCCAGTCGCCGCGCGGCCATCCGCGGCGCTGCTATCGTCCGGCCATGGTGATCGAATGGGACGTTCCGATCACCGTGGACGACGGGCTGGTGCTCCGCGCCGACGTGTTCCGCCCGGACGGGCCCGGGCGGCATCCGGTGCTCCTCACCTACGGCCCGTACGCCAAGGGCCTGGCGTTCCAGGAGGGCTACGCCGACCAGTGGCGGCACATGGTCGCCGAGCACCCCGACGTCGCGCGCGGGTCGGGCAACCGGTATCAGAACTGGGAGACCGTGGACCCGGAGAAGTGGGTCCCCGACGGGTACGCCTGCGTGCGAGTGGATTCCCGTGGCGCGGGCCGCTCCCCCGGCTTCCTCGACCCGTTCTCCCCGCGCGAGGCCCGCGACCTGTACGAGTGCGTCGAGTGGGCCGCGGGCCAGCCGTGGAGCAGCGGCAAGGTCGGCATCAACGGCATCTCCTACTACGCGATGAATGCCTGGCACGTCGCCGGGCTGCAGCCGCCGCACCTGGCCGCGATCTGCGTCTGGGAGGGTGCCGCGGACTTCTACCGCGACGCCACCCACCACGGCGGCATCCTGTCCACGTTCTTCCGCCACTGGTACGACAAGCAGGTCACCGTGGTCCAGCACGGCATCGGCGACCGCGGCCCGCGCAGCGCGGTCACCGGGGAGCCGGTGGCCGGCCCGGAAACCCGCACCGAGGCCGAACTGGAGTCCGCCCGGGCACGGTTCGGCGAGCAGATCGCCGCGCACCCGCTGGACGGGGAGTTCTACCGCGACCGGTCCGCGCGCTGGGACCGGATCACCGTGCCGCTGCTGACCGCCGCCAACTGGGGCGGCCAGGGCCTGCACACCCGGGGCAACTTCGAGGGCTTCACCCGCGCCGCGTCGGCGCACAAGTGGCTGGAGGTGCACGGCCTGGAGCACTGGACGCACTTTTACACCGACTACGGCGTCGGCCTGCAGAAGCGGTTCTTCGCCTGCTTCCTGCAGGGGGACGACTCCGGGTGGCGGGATCAGCCCGCGGTCCAGCTGCAGGTCCGCACCCTCGACGGTTTCACTCAACGTGCCGAACGACAGTGGCCGCTGGCCCGGACCCGCTGGACCAGGCTGTATCTGTGGCCGGGCAGGAGCCGGCTGGACAGCGAGCCACCCGATGCCGAGGATGGCGTGTCGTACCGGGCTGACTCCGCCGGGGTCACGTTCACCGCGCCGCCGCTGCAAGCCGGGACCGAGATCACCGGGCCGGTCGCCGCGCGGCTGTTCGTGTCCTCCACCGCGGCTGACGCCGACCTGTTCTGCGTGCTGCGGGTGCTGGCGCCGGACGGGGCCGATGTCACGTTCCCCGGCGCGATCGACCCGCACACCCCGGTCGCCCAGGGCTGGCTGCGGGTATCCCGCCGCAAGCTGGATCCGGACCTGAGCACCTCCTACCGGCCGTATCACACCCATGACGAGATCCAGCCGCTGGCGCCCGGTGAGGTCTACCGGGCCGACGTGGAGATCTGGCCGACCAGCCTGGTCATCCCCGCCGGGTACCGGATCGCGCTCACCGTGCGGGGCAGGGACTGGGAGGTCCGCTACCCCGGCTCGCCCCGGCTTGGCTCGTTCAAGAACGAGATGACCGGCTGCGGGCCGTTCCTGCACGACGACCCCGACGACCGCCCGCCGCGGCTGACCGGCAGCTCACAGACCCTGTGGGCCGGCCCCGGGCGCGAGTCGTTCCTGCTGCTGCCGGTCATCCCCGTTGACGGCGGCCCCTGACCGGCCACGGCCGGGCGCGCGCGAAAGGACGAGGTGCTGTGAAAGAAGCGTTCGGCGGCCTGAGTACAGACTGGAAAGAAGGCATCAACTGGCCCGCCGTGCGGGAGTGGCGCCTCACGCGTGCCAGAGAGGCGATGGCGCGGCACGGGCTCGGCGCGATGCTGCTGATGTACGACGAGAACATGCGGTACGTCTCCGCGACGTACACGCCGGGCTGGAACCGGCTCAAGCCTGGGCTGCGTTACGTGGTGCTGTGCGAGGGCCGCGAGCCGATCGTCTACGAGCAGGGCGACATCGGCATCCACCTGAAGGCGCACAACCCGTGGATCCCGCCGGCCAACATCAGGCACTCCTACTCGTGGATCAAGGGCGCGGCCGGGCCCGCGTCGCAGAGCCAGGTGGCCAAGTTCACCCGCGCGCTGCTCGCCGACCTGGAAGACGCGGGCGTGCGGGACCGGCCGCTCGGCGTGGACTTCATCGACCTGAACATGCTCGCCGCATTCGGCCGGGCCGGGATCACCTGGGCGGACGGGATGACGCCGATGATGGAGGCGCGGGCGATCAAGAGCGCCGACGAGCAGAAGGCGACTGCGCATAGTCGGCGCGATCTGCGACACGCTGCACTATGAGTTCACCCAGTTCCTGCGGCCGGGGCTGACCGAGAACGAGGTGGCGGCGTTCGGCTTCTCCTACCTGTACAACATCCCCGGCATGGAGGACGTCGAGGACATCATCGTGTCGTCCGGGCCGAACGCCTGGCCCAACTGGCGCAACTTCTCCGACCGGATCATCCGCCCGGGCGAACTGGTGATCATCGATCTGGCCGCGCTGACCTGGAACGGGTTCAAGTCATGCGTGTACCGGACCTACTGCGTCGGCGGGACGCCGACCGCGGAGATGAAGCAGTATTACCGGACGGCGCACAAGTGGCTCTGGGACGCGATCGACGTGGTCCGGCCGGGGGTGACCACCCGGGACATCGCCCTGAAGTGGCCGTCCGCGCGGGAAGCCTGGGGGTACGACGAGGAGGACCAGGCTGCCGCGAACCTGTGGGGGCACGGGCTCGGGCTCGCCCAGTACGACCGCCCGGTGATATCGCGGATCTGGTCGCTGGACTATCCCGAGGAGATCCAGCCCGGGATGGTGTTCGCCTTGGAGACCCAGCACGGGAAGGTGCACGAGTTCGGCGTCCGGCTCGAAGAGATGCTCCTGGTCACGGAATCCGGGCATGAACTGCTGTCCACGTACGCCTCGGACAAGATCATCGAGGTCGGATGAAGCTGGTGCCGCTGCCCGGCCCATGCGTGGCAGGTGCCGGCCCGGCGCGCGCAGCCACCACGACCCGCCCAGCCGCCACCAACGCCCCCGCCACCTCTGGCCCGGACATATTCCCCGCCCCCGCCACCTCCGGCGCGGACGCATCCCCAACCCCCATCCTCGCGGAGATCGGGTTCAAGGCGGCACGGCTGGCAGCCGCGCTGAGGGCAGGGCTGCCGGTCCTGCCGGGACTCGTAGTCCCCGTAGCCGAAGCCCGCCCTTCGCTCGCTGCCGCAGCGGCGGCTGTGCGCACCCGCGGGATCGCGGCCGGCCGATTGGAAGTCCTCAGCCGCTCGATCGATCCCGCGCTCTCAGCGGAACTGCGGGATGCGGTCGATGCGCTCGGAGAGCGGGTGATTGTGCGGTCTTCCAGCCCGCTGGAGGGGGATGCGCGGTGGGCGGGGGCGTTTTCCTCGGTGACGGGGGCCGGGCGGGAGGATGTGGCCACGGCAGTCAGGAGTTGCTGGGCCTCGGCGTTCGCCGTGGATCCGTTGCGGCGACTGGAGGAGTGCGGGCTGCCGCTGGAGGCACTGGGACTGGCGCTGCTGATCCAGCCAGAGATCGTTCCCGAGGCGGGCGGCGTCGCCTGGGCCGGCGAGAGCGCGGTGACGGTGGAGGGGGTACGGGGCCATCCGGGGCCGCTGCTCGCCGGGTGGGCGGAAGGTGCACGGGACGGTGTGCTGGCGGGGCTGATCGGGGCTGAAATCGTGGCGGAGGCGGCTGCGCTCGCCGATCGCGTCCACGCCGAACTCGGTGACGGCGTCATCGAGTGGGCGGCCTGCGAGGGGACGGTCTGGCTGCTGCAGTCGATGCCCGGCGCGGCGCCGGCTGGCGACAGCGAGCCGGGCATTCCGATGCCCGCGGACGGGTCGCGGATCAGGGGCCGGGCGGCGGTGCCTGGGACGGCGGCCGGGCCGTTGGTCGCGTGCCGCCCGCATGAGACCAGGGCTGGTGACTGCCGGGGCGCCATCGTGCTGGTGGACCGGCCGGTGCCCGCACTGGCGCCGTTGCTGTTCGGCGCGCGGGGGGTCATCGCCCGGACCGGGGCAGCCGGCTCACACCTGGCCGAGGTGGCGCGCAGCCTGGGCGTCCCGATGGTGGTCGGCTGCCGCCCGGAAACGGTGACCGGGCCGCGCCCGGCTCCTGGAGCCTGGCTCGCCACGATCAACGGCGGCACGGGCGAAGTGGTGCTGGCCCGGCGTGACACCGGCCAGCGCGCTGCTGGCCGGCGTCACGACCAAAAATTTTGCTCACCATCGAAAAAAACACTACAAGCGTATACTAACTTACATCAAACCGGGCGACTCCCCGCCCGGCCACGCTCCGCCCAGCCACGCCGAATTTATTAATCGCGTAGCCGGGGTGATGTCGCGACCGGGCCGGATCCTATTCACCATTCCATTATTGTAAAAAAACTGTTATTCATTTAAATTTCTAAATTATTTTAATTATTTATCTCATAAATATGGATACATATTCCATATGCCCGTAAACTAACCTGGCATAACGCTGAACACAAAAATAATTTTCCTGGACGAGCCACAAACTATCACGCAGACTCGCACGATGTAACATAGACGCGACTGGAGATAGCGTGAGTTTTCCTTATTAAATACTCATAATCCGATCACTCCCGAGGATCTCGATATCAAACAGTCCACCTTTACCTGAAACTTCCCGAACTTAACCCGCTTCCTGGCAGCCAAGTCTGGCTCAGTTCACAGACTTCCGCAACTATCGTGATGCCGATCATGTACACTCCACGCGTATCGCCGAGACCTGACCCTGCGGGTTTCCAGCGATGTAAGCGTAATTTGCTCTGTGTCATGTTCGCTAGCATTCGATCACGTCGAGGATTTCTCAGTGATAACCCTATTCACGTCTTTCTCCACTTGCCCGAAATAAAAATAAATAAATTAATAATTATATTTAATAAAATTAATTAATATTAATTATTTATATTATTTTTATTATTAATATATATAATAAAATATTTATATATTTATATTAAATAAATATAATTAATTATAATTTTTTATATAATTAATTTAATAATATAATTTTATTTTACATTTCACTATCTGCCATCTATATCCTCTCATTCTCCATTATCACATAACTGTAATCCGCAAAACCCGAATCAGGCCTCACCCGTTCTATCTTTCATTCGTGAGCGCGCCTTCTGCGCCAATATATTTAATTATATATTAAATATAAATATTATTTATATTTAATTATATATTTATTAATTGCCTACTTCATCTTAACTACTCTCCACGAAGCTGTGATCTACGATCTGATGCCGCGCACGATCGCCAGCGACTAGCGGACACGACGCGACTGCGGACGGATGCTGCATAGACTGGCTGGCTGAGAACCGTCAACAAATCAATATGCGACAAGAACAGATATCCTGGCTACATTAACGCAGGCAAATCTCACCTTGTAGACGCTGGTGCTAGGAGCGGTCACCGCGAGCGACCGGACCGACCCGCAGAGCTTCGAAACCATCACAATCAATCATACTAATTCCACAATACTATCCTTCATCTACTATTGTAAACACATTCACAAAACTTTCTCTCTATCATTACTCTCATTCACTTCCTACTTCCACTCAATTTCCTCTTCATTTTCATTACTCATATTCATCTCATCACTCATCGATCCAATACCAAACACTTCCTCATTCACATCCTACATTCTACCTCCAACATCAACTTCTCTTCTCATCAATACATTCAAACATCAATCTAACTTTTCAATATCCTATCTTCTACTCATCTCAGCAGTGGCCACGGCGGTTTCGACATCTACAGCGCCGACGGCAGCGTCACCGCCAAAACAGGCGACGGCGCCATCCGGATCAGCGGCGTTGACACTCTACCAGGCGGAGTTGCTGAACCGCTCAGGAAACATCGAGATCGGCTTCAGCGAGTCACCGCTGCCAGTGTGGACGCCAACAGCAAGCATTGTAGTGCCAACTCGTCCTCGCATTAAAACCACCTCTGCAACAAGTCACGTCACGCCGCACGCTGTACTGCTACATCATCATTCAACGCACAGCAAACTGACCTCAACTCGACGGCGCCACCATGGCGTCGTCGCTTTGACGTCACCTACGCCGCGATCGCCTGGTGCGCCAGATCACTCTCGTCGATACCGTGATCGCGTTCACGTTCAGCAATCAGCGTATTTACCAACTCACTCCAGCTCGCCTGCGCCTCCTGCTCCCTCGCAACCGTGAATCGCCGAGGCTACCCGCGCGGCCTGCTCGATCCGGCCGTATCCGGGTGGGGACGACCCGGACAGGCCGTGCACCCCAGCGCTTGCAGCGAGCAGCCGCGCGGCCTGCTCGTACTGATCGCCGCGCAGTGCCAGGTCCGCGACCCCGACGAGTACCTGTGCGATCAGGGTGCGTGCCCTGCCTCGTCCCTCTCGCAGCCTCCGCGCTGCCCCAGGCTTGGCCTAGTCGTTTGCTATGTATCGAGCAGTTGTTGTTACCGCGCGATGTTCGCTCTCCGCTTCTCCCAGCATGGCCGTCGCTACTCCTATTTCTGTATGCCTCCTCGGCGTTGCCGCCCCACCGGGCGAGTTCCGCCTTCGAAAGGCCAGCTCAGCCAGCGCATCCGGCCAGGTGACCCGCTCCGCGCACCGCTGCGCCTCGGCGATGGCAGCCGCGCTGGAGTCCTCGTCACCGAGCAGCCAGTACAGCTGAGCCTGTCGCGACCGCATCCGGATGACATCCTCGGTATCACCGACCTCGGCGAGGACCGCGATCGCCTGCTCGTAGTGCTCGCACGCGCCGGCGAACTCGCCGCGCGCGCGATCAGGTCTGCCAGTTCGGTCAGGCGAACGAAATCCCCCACCGTTCGCCGAGCGCCCGGAACTCGGCGAGCGCCATCTCCAGGTACGCTTCCGCATCCCGCCCGCCCTGGCCGAGCATGATCCGCATCTTGCCGAGCTGTAGCCGGGCCAGTGCGCGTACCCAGGGATCCTCGCTGTCCAGCAAGGGTTCCCACGCGGGCAAGAACGCGTCCGGCGCCTGCAACATGCGTTCCAGCGGTACGACCAACCCCAGCATCGGGTCGCGGGACTGACTGCGCTGGCTGAACCGGTACGCCTTGTGGATCGACTCCGCGACCTGGTGTGCGTCGCCCCGCCCGGAGCTCGCGAAGTGCACGACAAGGGCGTACACCATGGCCCGGATCTCATCGGGGACCTCGCCGGGCGTTTCCGTGGCCGCGGTGATCAGCTCTATGCCTTCGGCCCTGTGCCCGCTGAGCCACCAGTACCAGCCGGCGCCCGCCGCGAGCCGCATCGCCGCGTGCGCCTCGCCGGCCGCGAGCGCACCACGCATCGCAGAACCGATGTTGTCATGCTCGGCCTCGAGCGTGGCGAGCCACTCCACCTGCTCGGCACGGCGCAGATGAGGCTCTGCGGTCTCGGCGAGCCCGGTGAAGTAGGCGAGATGCGCATGGCGCGCCAGGTCCGCTTCCCCCGCCTCCGCGAGCCGGTCCCGGGCGTATTCCTTGATCGTGCCGATCATCCGGTAGCGCGGTGCGCTGTCCCCCTCGGTGAGCAGCAGCGATTTCTCGGCCAGCGCTGTCAGCAACTCGAGCACTTCCCCCCGCTCGACCAAATCACCGACGCAGACCCGCTCGGCCGCGTCCAGGCTCGCCCCGCCGGAGAACACCGCGAGCCTGCGCAGGACCATCCGTTCGGCGTCGGTGAGCAACTCCCAGCTCCAGTCGACCACCGCGCGCAACGTCCGGTGCTGTGGCAGCGCGGTACGGCTACCGCCGGTCAGCAGGCGGAACCGATCGTCGAGCCGGTTGGCGAGCTGATCGAGGGACATGGTGCGCAACCTGGCCGCGGCCAGTTCGATCGCCAGCGGCATCCCGTCCAGCGCCCGGCAGACGCGCGCCATCGTCGACAGCGTGCGGGCGTCGACCGCGAGATCCCTGCGCACCGCGCCCGCCCGGTCCCGCAGCAACTGGACGGCCGGAGAGGACTCGATCGCACCGGGGCTGGCGTCCCCCTCCGGCAAGGCCAACGGCTCGACCAGCCACAGCGCCTCACCGGTGATGCCGAGCGGTTCCCTGCTTGTCGCCAGGATCCGCAGTCGCCGGGACTCCCCGAGCACCCGGTGGGCGAACGACGCCGCCGACTCGATCACGTGCTCACAGTTGTCCAGAATCAGCAGCGCCTCCCGCTCGCGGATCGCGGCGATGAGCCGGTCTGTCGGTTCCGCGTTCGGTGTGTCGCTGAGCAGAGCATCCCGGAGGCCGAGCGCGGCGAGCGTCGACCGCGCCACGTCACCGTCCGCGCCGATGGCCGCGAGTTCCACCAGCCAGGCCCCGTCCGGCAGGTCGCCGAGCAGCGTCCGCGCGGTTTCCGTGGCCAACCTGGTCTTCCCCGAGCCGCCCGGCCCGATCACGGTGGTGAGCCGATGTTCGGCGATGAGCTCGCGGACCACGGCGACATCAGCATCCCGGCCGACGAAACTGGTCAGCTCGGCACGCACGTTGGTCTTCCGGTTTTCCTCCCGCCGTCCCAACTCGCCCCGCAGCAGCGCGACGTGCAATGCGGACAGCTCCGGTGAAGGGTCGGCACCCAGCGCATCGGCCAGGGCTTCTCGCGTGCGCTGGTACACGAGCAGCGCCTCGGTGTCGCGACCGGCCGCGACGAGGGCACGCATCAGCGCAGCGACAAGCCGTTCTCGCACCGGATGCGCGGCCACCAAGTCGGTCAGTTCCGTGACCAGCTCCGCACCGTGGCCGAGGCTGACCTCCGCATCGAACCGATCCTCCATGGCTGTCAGGCGTAGCCCCTCGAGCCGGGTGACCGCCGCGTCAAACGCCGCACTGTCCTGCAAACCGACGCCCTGCATGGCCGCACCGCGCCACAATGCGAGGGCCTCGCGAAGCAGCCGTACCCGCCGCGGATCCCCGTCAGTGCGGGCCTGGCCGACGAGGCGTTCGAACCGCACCGCGTCGACAGCGTCGGGGTCCACCGTCAACCGGTAGCCGTCCGTCTGCCCCTCGACCAGCCCTTCCGGCAGCGCCTTCCGCAGCCGGGAAACCAAGCGTTGCAAGGCATTCGCCGCGTCGGAGGGCGGGCGCTCACCCCAAATCCAGTCGACGAGCGCCGCCTTCGGGACTGCGTGACCTGGTTCGAGCGCGAGGGCGATCAACAGTCCCCGCAACCGGGCGCCCGGCACGTCGGCGAGGACGCCGCCGTCCGTGCGAACCTCGAATGGCCCAAGCATCCCGATCTGCACCTAGCTGATTTTGCCATGGGCGATTGGCAGGCCTTCAACCCGTGACGCGGCGCAAAAGTTGTGGTCGCGACCGTTCGTGTCCCCGGGCTCGGTCAGGACGACCAGGGGATGACGGCTGCCTCTCCGGCGAGCAACTGGCGGCGGGCCTCCTGCTCGTCCCTGATCACGTGCATGACGGCGTTGATGAGGGCCAGGTGGGTGAACGCCTGGGGGAAGTTGCCCAGGTGCCGTCCGGACCGCGGGTCGATCTCCTCCGCGTACAGCAGCAACGGGCTGGCGTAGGACAGCACCTTCTCGCAAAGGTCCCGGGCCCGGCGTTGCTCGCCGATCTCGGCCAGGGCGGAGACGAGCCAGAACGTGCAGATGGTGAAGGTTCCCTCTTCGCCGGGCAGCCCGTCGTCCGTCTCGGCAACCCGGTAGCGCAGGACCAGCCCGTCCCTGGTCAGCTCGTCCGCGACGGCCAGCACCGTGGCACGGATCCGCGGATCGTCCGGCGGCAGGAATCGCAGCAAGGGCATCAGCAACAGGGATGCGTCCAGCGCCTTAGTGTCGTAATGCTGGCAAAAAACGCCACGACCATCGAGGGCGTTGGCACAGATGTCGGCGTGGATCTCGTTGGCGGCCTTCTGCCACATTCTGGCGGTGTCGTGCTCGTCGCGGAGCCTGGCCAGCCGCGCGCCACGGTCCGCGGCCACCCAGCACATCACCTTCGAGGACGTGAAGTGCTTCGGCTCCCCGCGGATCTCCCAGATGCCGCGGTCCGGCTCACGCCAGTGTTCGAGGGCGTGCTCGACCTGCTGCCGGGCGACCTTCCAGACCCGTTCGTCCAGCCGGTCGCGCGACCTGGTGTGCAGGTAGACCGATTCCAGCACGGTCCCCCAGACGTCGTTCTGCTGCTGCTGGAAGGCGGCGTTCCCGATCCGCACCGGACGCGCGTCCTGGTATCCCTGCAGGTGATCGAGCACCCGTTCGCTGAGGTCGGCGGTGCCGTCGATGCCGTAGACGATCTGCAGGTTGCCGCCGTCACGTTCGGCCAGGTCCGCGATGAAGGCGAAGTAGTCGTCGGCCTCCCAGTCGAAGCCCAGGGTGTACAGGCCCCAGAGCGCGAAGGTGGCGTCGCGGATCCAGCTGTAGCGGTAGTCCCAGTTGCGTTCCCCGCGCGGGGTTTCTGGCAGGGACGTGGTGGCCGCGGCGGCGATGGCACCGGTCGGGGCGAACGCCAGGCCCTTGAGCGTCAGCGCGCTCCTGGTGAGGTGGCTGCGCCAGCGGTGGTCGGGGAAGTTGCCCCGGGCCAGCCAGTGCTGCCAGTGGTGCGCCGTCCACCGCAGGCGCTTTTCGGCGTCCTTGTAGCTCTTCGGCGGGGCCTGATGGCCCCAGGACAGCGCGCAGAACCGGGTGTCGCCCTCGCGCAGCAGGGTCCGCCCGCGGGCGGTGGACCCTTCGATCCCGAACCGGATGTCCGAGGTGAGGGTCAACTCCAGCCCGTTGCCGTCCTGGGCGACGGCCTGGTGGTACCCCGCATCTGTCCGGCTCCAGCGGGCCCGCTCCATCCCATAGCCGAACACCGGTTCGCAGTCCAGCGCCAGTTGCACCGAGCCCTGCACGCACCGGACCGTCCGGATCAGCGTGTGCTCGGCGTCATAGTCCGTCGGCGGCCTGATGTGGGTGGTGCGCTCCGGGTGCTCGTGCCGCCACTCGCCCATCACCAGGCAGTCCCGGACGACGATCCAGCCCTCGCCGCAGTCCCAGCTTGTCTCGAGCACCATGGTCCCTGGCAGGTAGCGCCGGTCGGCAGGCACGTCCACGTTCTCCGGGCCGAACCGGAAGTTGCCCGCCCGCCGGTCCAGGATGGCGCCGAAGACGCTCGGGCAGTCCATCTTGGGCAGGCACATCCATTCGATGGCACCGCTCGGCGCCACCAGCGCGGTGACCTCGCAGTCGGACAGGAAGCCGTAGTCCGCGATCGGCGGGTAGGCGGAAAACTCCCCGGTACTGGTGATCAACCCCATGTAGTCCGGCTCGGCCGCGTCCGGTGCCGGCGCCGCTGGCTCACCATCCATCGTCACAATCCCCTTGTTGCCACAGGTATGCCAGGTAGCTACCCCGGTGCCCGCGGATGCACCCTCCTCACCTGCCCGAGCTGCTCAGCACTTGCCTCGCCGCGTTCGCGAACAACACCGCGAAGGAGGACCTGATGGCCGCGGTTCCCGGCCCAGGCCCTCCCGGCGGTCGAACGCCCCTGCCGGTTACCGGCCCAGATGCTCGAGCATGACCTCGTGGTGGCGCAGTACCGCCGCCCGCGCCCGGCTGGCGTCACCGGCGGCTACCGCGTCGTAGATCGCCTGATGAATATCCAGCAAAACGGATCGACCGGGGCCGGCCAGCCACCCCGGTTCGGCCTCCGTCCGGACCCAAAGCTCATGTTCCTGGCTCAGCACGGCCGTGTGCACGCCCTCGTACAGGGCGGTCAGGTACGCGTTGCCCGCGGCCCGGACGACGTCCGCGTGAAACACGGTGTCGGCGGCGATCCAGGCGGCTGCGCTGCCCGTCGCCCCGGCCAGCCGCCGCAGGCTGCCGGACAACCCGGCAGGCTCGGCGCGCTCGGCGGCGTGCACCGCCCCCAGCGTTTCCAGCCAAAGCCGCAGTTCGGCGAGGTCGTCGAGCGGGCCCTGGTCGAGGTCCAGCATGAGGCTCACCGACGCGGCGACCATGTGCTGCGGCCGGCGCAGCACGTAGGCACCCGAGCCCTGCCGGATCTCGACCAGGCCCATCAGCGACAGCATTCGCAGCGCCTGGCTGACCATCGGGCGGCTCACGCCGAACCGCTCGGCCAGGTTGCGCTCGGGAGGAAGCCGGTCCCCCTCGGCCAGCCGCTCGCGAGTGATCAGGCCCCGGATCTGGTCGGCCACCTGCTCGGAGACCCGCCGGGAGGACACCGGCTGAATCCAGGCCAGGTCGGCGGCCCGCCGCCGATCCCCCATCGTGGCGACCTCCCCTTCCCCGGCCACCGGGCTGGCACTTCCCCGTGCGGCCGGCCTGGGGCAGAATTGGCATAGCCACTTTACCAAAGGAGGCCGCCCTGACCGTGAAACCCGACACGACCGAGGCCGGGCTGAAGCGGCTGGCCACGGCGATCCGGCTGCGCGCCGTGGCCATGGTGGCGCCGCAGGGTTTCGGCTACCTCGGGCAGGCGCTGTCAGCGGCCGAGCAGTACGCCGCCGTCTACGGCGCGGCCTACCGGCCCGGGACCGACCGGGTGGTCTGCTCGCCGGGCCACTACGTCATCGCCGCCTATGCCGCCGCCGCGGAGACCGGCCTGATCGACGAGGCGGCCCTGGCCAGCTACGGGCAGAACGGGTCAGCCCTGGAAGCCATCGGCACCGAGCGCAGCCCGGTCCCCGAGTTCACCTGCGGTTCGCTCGGCCAGGGCCTGTCCGCGGCCGCGGGATTCGCGCTCGGTGACCGGCTGACCGGCCACGACGCCGCCCGCACGTTCGCGTTCATCAGCGACGGCGAACTGCAGGAGGGCCAGGTCTGGGAGGCGGCGATGTTCGCCGGTCACCACCGGCTGTCCCGGCTCACCGTCCTGCTGGACGCGAACAACTCCCAGGTCGACGGCCCGGTGGACAGCATCACCACGATCGAGCCGGTGGCCGCGAAATGGCAGGCGTTCGGCTGGGATGCCAGCGACATGGACGGTCACGACGTCGCGGCGATCGCCGCCGGGCTCGCGGCCGGTGCCCGGGCCGCCCGGCCCCAGGTCCTCATCTGCCGGACCTCGACCCGGCATGGGCTGGCCTGCCTGCCGCCCGACGCCGACGGGCACTTCATCAAGCTGCCCGCGGACCTCGCCGGGGCGGCCGCCGCCGAACTCCGGGCGGAAGCCGACCGGCTCGCCCCGGAGGCGGCCGGCCATGGCTGACCTCGCCCGGCACGCGGTATTCGGCCCGCCATACCGGACCGTGCTCAAGCCCTACGGCCGGGCCCTGGTCGACCTGGCCCGCGCCCGCCCCGAGGTGGTGTGCCTGTCCGGCGACCTCACCCGCCAGTGCGAGGTGGACCTGTTTCAAGAACAGTTCCCCGGGCGGTTCATCCACGCGGGCATGGCCGAGGCCAACATGATCGGGGTCGCCGGAGCCCTGGCCCGGCAGGGGCTCATGCCGTTCGTGCACTCGTTCGGCGTGTTCACCACGCGCCGCCCGCTGGACCAGATCGTCAACGCCGTGGCCTACCCGCGGCTGCCGGTGCGGATCGTGGGCTTCATGCCCGGCGTGTCCAGCCCCGGCGGCCCGAGTCACCAGGCCATCGAGGACATTGCCCTGATGCGCGCAATCCCCGGCATGACGATTATCGACGTGGCCGACGCGACCGAGACGGCGCAGGTGGTTGCCGCCATGGCCGACGTCCCGGGCCCGGTGTACCTACGGCTCAAGCGCGGCGAGATCCCGGTGATCTTCCCCAGTGATCACCGATTGTCGCTGGACCGCGCCCAGGTGCTGGAGTGGCGCGGCGCGGACACGGGCGGCGGAGCGCAGACCACGGGCGGGGCGGGCACCGGCGGCGGCGGGGTGACCTCCGGCGGCGCACAGACCACGGGCGGCGCCGACACCAGCGGCGGAGCGCAGATCGCGGGCCTGGCCGACACCGACGGCGGCGGGCTCAGCGCCGGGGGCGGCGTCACCAGCGGCGGGGCACAGATCGCGGGCCTGGCCGACACCGACGGCGGCGGAGTCAACTCGGGAGGCGGAGTCAGCAGCGGCGGAGCCGGAATCAGTGACGGCGGGTGGAGTTCGGGCGCAGCCCCGTCCTCCGACGTAGCTCTACTTGTCAGCGGCATGATGGTCGCCCCTGCGCTCGCCGCGGCCCGCGTCCTGCGGACTGCCGGTGTCGTCACCGTAGTAGTGAACATTCCCGTCATCAAGCCCCTGGACACTCCCACCGTCCTCGCCGTCGCCAGGGCCACCACGGCAGTCATCACCGCCGAGAACCACACGATCATCGGCGGCCTGGGCTCCGCAGTAGCCGAGGTGCTGGCCGAGTCCGGCCTGGGCCGCCCCTTGCGCCGAATCGGCCTCCAAGACACCTTCGCCGAAGGAGCCCGAGACGCCCAGTACCTGTTCACCAAGTACGGCCTCACCACCCAGCACCTGGTCGACACGGCCTGGTCCGTACTCCATCGCCCTGGGCCCACTCCCCGCTCTCCCGCCCTCCCAGCGGATGTTGGCGAATACGCCCCCGTGTGAGGGCGCCGGGGCAGGCGGCCAGGCGCTTTCGCTTCGCTCTTTTACGCGCCAGGCCCCCTCCCCCGTCCCCCCGCCGCGGCTGAGGCCCGACATTGCCAGGGCGATCGGGAGACCTCAGAGGGAAACAGGCGGGCAGCTGTCGACGGACCGAGGCGTGGGCGGGGTGGGGCGGAGCGCGCGTATAAGAGCGGAGCGCCAGCGGAGCGAAGCGCGCGTAGTCCCACCCCGACCGCGCCCCAGCGGGAGAGATTTAAGAGCGAGATGTGGTTCCTAGGCAATGGATACCAAGGAGGAACTCATGGTCCAGAATTACGACGCTACGGCGCAGTCCGTGGCTATCGCGTCGCCAGGGGCGACGCTCGGGACCGACTGGGAGCAGCGGGTTGACTTTGCCCGGCTGAGGGCTGAGCGGGCGGCGAAGGTGCGGGACGCGCTGGCAAGTTCCGAGATAGGCGGCCTGATTTTGTTCGACATGAACAACATCCGTTACGTTACCTCTACGCATATTGGGAACTGGGCGCGGGACAAGTTGTTCCGGTGTTGTCTGGTAATGCGGGGGGAAGAGCCGATTCTCTGGGATATCGGGTCGGCGGCGAGGACGCATCAGGCGTTCGCGCCGTGGAACGCCAGGCAGAACTGGCGAGCCGGTATTTCCAGCTGGCGCGGATCTATTCCCGAAGAGGTCGGGGTGGAACGGGGAAACGCCCGGCGGCTGGCCGGCATCCTGCGCGATCACGGACTGGACGGTGAGCCGGTCGGGGTGGACGTGGTGGAACTTCCCGTGCTGCGCGCACTAGAGGCGGAGGGCCTGGACATCACCGACGGGCACGGGTTCATGCAGGATATCAGGGCCATCAAGACCGCCGACGAGATCGCTCTGCTCGACCATTCCGCCGCCCTCGTGGACGGCGCCTACGACGAGCTGTACCGGTACCTGCGGGCGGGTGTCAGGGAGAACGCCTGCGTCGCGCTGGTGACCCGCTACCTGTACGAGAACGGCTCGGAAGAGGTCGAGGCGGTCAACTCGATTTCCGGTGAGCGGTGCAGCCCGCATCCCCATGTGTTTTCAGACCGGCTGATCCGGCCCGGTGACACCGCGTACTTCGACATCATTCATTCGTTCAACGGGTACCGGACCTGCTATTACCGGACGCTTAACGTCGGCAGCGCGGACCGCCAGCAGCGCGCCGCGTACCGCAGGGCCCGGGAGTTCATGGACAACGCGATCGCCGAGATCCGGCCCGGGGCGACCTCGGCCGATGTGGTACGCCATTTCCCCGCCGCCACGGAGTTCGGTTTCGCCGACGAGGAAGAGGCATTCGGCCTGCAGTACTGTCACGGGCTGGGCCTGTCGAACTGGGAACGGCCGCTGATGAGCCGCTACCACTCGTTCGAGCATCCGGTCGAACTGGCAGCGGGCATGGTGTTCGCGATCGAGACATACTGGCCGACCCCCGACGGGTCGGCGGCGGCCCGGATCGAGGAAGAGGTGGTCGTCACCCCGGGCGGCTGCCAACTGCTGACCCGGTTCCCCGCCGACCAGCTCTACGTAGCCGGTACCCGCCTGTTCACCGGCACCGACCTGCCCGCCGCCGATCAGGAGCCGGGTGGCAGATAGACGGCGTCGTGTTCGACGGTTTGGTAGATGTCCATGGCGATGGGGCGGCGGCGTTCTTCGGCCAGGTGGCCTAGCAGGCCGGCTGTCCTGGCCAGTAGCGCGAAGCCGCGCAGCAGGTCGGGTGGGAGGCCTAGGTCGGCCAGGGCTGCGCCGCAGGTTCCGGCGCCGTTCAGGGGGAGGGTGCGGCCGAGGATCTGGGGGTGGACCCGGCCGATCGCCTCGAACAGGCGCAGGTGCGGGCCGTGGGTGCCTTCCTCTTCCGCGATCCGGATCAGCACCGGGGTGCGCGGATCGGTGACCTTGTGGATGGGGTGCCCCAGGCCGGGGACCAGCCGCCGCTGCTCGCGCGCTGAGCGCACCGCGGCCAGCGCGAGGGCATCGAAGGCGGCGTCGTCACCTGGTGGTTCGGCAGCCCCGGCCAGCGTATTGGCCAAAAAGCGCCCAGCGTCCTCGGTGACGCCGAGGAACCGGGAGCCGCCGCCGAGCAGGCCCGCGGCCAGGGCGCCCTGGACCGAGTCGGGCGCGCTGAGGTAGGTGAGCCGGGCAGCGATGGCCGTCGGGGTGAAGCCGTGGTCGGCCAGCGCCACCAGGACGGCCTCGAACACCCGGACCTCCGCCGGGGCAGGGCGCCGCTGGGTCACCAGCCACAGCGCCAGTTCCCCGAAGCCGACCTTGCCCATCAGGTCGGCGGCGAGATCCTGGCCGAGCAGGGTGATGCTGTCGGCGTCCGAGGTGCCCAGCGAGGTGGGGAAGCGGGGCGCCGGGGCTGGTTCGGTCATCGGCTGGTCCCTCTCTGCGGTGCGCTTTGTTAAGGCCCGCCCCGCCACGGCACCGGGCCCGGCGGGGCGGCGAGCCAGGCGCGGATCTGGTCGCCGTGCTGGTCCAGGGCTGGCGGGGGCAACGGGTAACGCGGCGGGGTCGCGGAGAAGTCGACCGGGTGCCGGATGGTCGGCATGCCGTCTGGCCCGGATCCGGCGGTCGCGACCGGGCGCAGCCCGACGCGGTCGGCGAACTCGACGCCGGCGTCCACCGTGTTGATCGGGCCGCAGGGTACGCCGGCGGCGATGAGCAGGTCGAACCATTCCGCCGAGGGCCTGGCCGCCAGCCGCTCCTCCAGCAGCCGCCGCAGTTCCTGCCGGTTGGCGGTGCGCTCACCGGTGGTGGCGAACCGCGGGTCGTCGGCGAGTTGCGGCGCCCCGATAACCTCGCACAGGCGGCTGAACTGCCCGTCGTTTCCTGCGGTGACGATCAGATCGCCGTCCGCCGTGGGCAGCGGTTCGTAAGGCGTCAGGCTGGGATGGGAGTTGCCCATCCGGAACGGGACCACCCCCCCGGCGACATAGGCACTGGTCTGGTTCACCATCCCGGACAGCGCCGAGCCGAGCAGCGACGACTCGACGTGCTGCCCTTCGCCGGTGGCCGTCCTGTGGCGCAGCGCGGCCAGGATCGCGATGGCCGTGTGCAGGCCCGTCATCACATCGATCACGGAGATGCCCGCCCGCTGCGGCGGGCCGTCCGCCTCGCCGGTCAGGCTCATCAGGCCGGACACGGCCTGCGCCATCAGGTCGTAGCCGGGCAGGTGAGCCCCGCCGGTGGTGCCGAAGCCACTGATCGAGGCGTAGACGATCCCCGGGTTGGCCGCGGCGACCGAGTCGTAGTCGAGCGCGTACCGGGCCAGCCCGCCCGGCTTGAAGTTCTCCACCATGATGTCGGCACGGCGGGCCAGTTCGGCGCCCGCCGCCCGGCCCGCGCTGTCCTTCAGGTCGAGCACGACCGACCGTTTGTTCCGGTTGATCGCGAGAAAGTAGGTGGCCACCCCGTCCCTGGTCGGCGGGACCCAGCGGCGCGTGTCGTCCCCGGCCGGGCTTTCCACCTTGATCACATCCGCGCCGAGGTCCGCGAGCAGCATCGTGCAGTACGGGCCGGCCAGGACCCGGGAGAAGTCAGCCACCAGCAAGCCGCCGAGCGGGCCGGGACGCATATCTGCCTCGGACATACCTTAGGTCGGCCGGTAGTACAGGACGTTACCGTGGTGGTCGCTGGCCACGCAGAACGTCATGCTCGCGCAGCTCAGCGTGTCGATGGCGGTGGCTCCGTCCACCACCGACACCGGCGACCACCTGCCACCACGGTAGGCCACCGTCCCGCCGCCGGTGCTGGTGGCCACGCAGAATCTCCGGACCGGGCAGGAGACGGTGACCACGGTGCTTCCCATGGGGCTCACGCTCCAGGTTCCGTGGTTGAGCACCGCGGCGCGGCCGGAGTTGTCGACGGCCACGCAGAACGAGGACGTCGCGCACGACACCGCGGTGAATGAATGGCCCACGTCGATCGCTGAAACAGCGGTCCACGAGGCGCCGTTGAACGTGTAGACGCCGCCGCCGTTGTCCACGGCCACGCAGAAGCCGGCGTTCGCACACGACACGCCGGTCAGGCCGCCGCCGCTGGTGTCCACGGCAAACTGCTGCCAGCCGGCCGGGGTACTGGCGAACGCCGCGCCGCTGCTGTCGGTGGCCATGCAGAACGTTGCGGTGGGGCAGGACAGCCCCGTGAACGTCCCGGTGCCGGCGTCCACCATGGCCGGGCCGCTCCAGGTCCCGTTGCTGAGCGTGACCGCGTGACCGGAATGGTCCACCGCGACACAGGTGACCGGGGTTCCGCAGGAAATGGCCACCAGTCGGCCGGAGGGGTCGGCGAACGCCTTTCGCCACCCCGCCGGCGGGGTGGACGACAGCACCTTCCCGAGGCTGTCCACCGCGAAGCACGCCGAGGTGCTGGGGCAGGACACCCCGGTGATCACGGCGTCGCCGTGCAGTGGCTGCACCGGGAACGGGCTGGTCCAGCCGGGCAACCCCGTCGGCTGGGCCGGGGTCACGGGCGCGGCCGGAGACGTGGTGGCCGCCGAGGCGCTCGGGCTGGCCGTGGAACCGGAGCCCGTCTTGGCGGCCGGCTCGGCCGGGCCGAGCGGCGCGGTGAGCCGGGCCGCGTAGTGCCGGTGCAGCGCCAGGGCACCGACGGTACCGCCCGCGCCGAGCGCGGCCACCACCAGCACCACGGCGATCACCCGGGTGCGGCTGGATCGCCGGGGCTGGAGATCCGGCTCCGGCTCCGGGTCCGGCTCGGGTTCTCCCGCCGGGCGGGGCCCGTCATCGTGGTGTACGCCCCCGTCGGGACCGGGCGCGTCGCGTGGCTTGGTGCTGCTCCGCCAGGTGCGGGCCGGCTCCCTGGAGGCCGGGAACCGCAGGTCCGGCGGCAGGGCGGTGGCCGGATGGGCGGTGCCGCCGTTCGCCGCGGGCGGGGCCGCCTTCGGGGCGGGCGGGGCCGCCTGCACGGGTGTGACGGCCTGCGCCGCGGGCGCGGTGGCCGGCGGGTCCGGGCTCCGCCTCTCCCAGACGGAGAAGGGGGCAGGCGGTTCGGGGGCAGGCGGTTCGGGGGCAGGCGGCTCGGGGGCAGGTTCCGGCTCGGGGGCAGGCTCCGGCTCCGGCACTGGCCCGGCCTCCTCCGGCTGGGCCTCGTTCTCCTGCTCCGCGGTACCGGGCTCGGGGACGAAGTCCGCCGGAGGCGCCGGTGCGGGCATGTCTAGTTCACGCGCGTCCAGGACGGCCACGGCCGACCCGGGCATCCCCGGCCTGGGCCCGGATGTCCCGCCCGGGTTCTCGTCGCCGCCGGCGATGAAGTCGGCGAACGACCCAGTGCTGTAGTCCATCGCGAACGAGGCCGCGGAGGTCATCGCGGGTTGCCCGGCCAAGAGCGGCAGCAGTTCACCGCAGGTATCACAAAAGAGCTCGCCTGCCCCGCTGACATGCCCTTGGCTGCAATAGCGCCTCAGGTCATCGCCGCAAATCTCGCAGGACTCCATTCCGTGGGAAACGGAATGGCCCAGCGTGCAACTCGACACCGTATCCTGCCCTCACTCACCGTGTCACCGGGTGAAAATGCTATGGCAGATGCACCCGGCCGGCGGCGCGGTTCGGCAAGGTGGCCAGAGCCGGGCGAGCCGGACCGGCCCGGAGCCCGGCGTCAGGGTCCGGTCACGGTGCCGCCGGCGAGCCCATCCGCCACAGCTCCGGCGCATCCCAGGCGCCGATGATCGCCGCGTCCGGGTTCTGGCGGCGGAGCCGGGCGAAGTTCTCGGCAAGAAGCTGGAGCCGCACGGTCATCGGGATCTGCGCCAGCAGCGGGGCCAGGCCGCCACCGCCATCCGGCGCCGCGAGTTCAGCCACGGGTATGCCCTCCGCGCGGGCCGCCGTGGCTACCGCGGCGGTGAGGCCGTCCGGATCGGCCCCGGGTTCCAGCACCACGAGCCCGTCCGCCGCCGTGTAGGGCACGGCACCGCCATGCAGGAGCCGGTCGGTGTCGAAACCCTCGGCGAGCATCCGGGCCGCTTCCCTGATCTTCAGCGCGCCCTCCCGCGCGGTGACGGCCCACGGCCCGCAGCCGGCGATCGCCAGGCTGCGCGCGGGCATGGCGACGGCCGCGGTGTCCGGGCCCGGATCGGCGCAGGCGCGGCGGACCTGCGCGGTGGCGAGGGCCAGCTGCCCGGGAGAACCTTCCGGCGAGCCCAGCGCGTGGGCGAGCCGGGCGAGCACCGCGAGCACGGTGGTGTAGCTCACCGTGTAGGTGTGTGACTCGTCCGGGGCGACGGTCTCGATCGCCTCGGGCCAGCCCCGGCCGGTCCCGGTGATCGAGACCACGGGCACGCCCGCGGCCAGTGCGTCCGCGCGGGCGCGGGCCGCGTATGCCGTCTCCGCCGTGTGCGTGATCACGCAGACCACGTCCGTCGGGCGCGGCCCGGTGCCCCACCGAGCCCAGGCGGCCGCGGGATAGGCATAGGCATCGCGGCCCGCCTGCGCGAGCAGCATCGCCCCGAGTTCGGCCGCGTGCAGGCTGGTGCCCGTCCCCACCAGGACGATCCGGCGGGCCTGGGCGAGCACCTCCGCGGGCCCGGCCAGATCAAGCCCGGCAATGCGCTCCAGGGCGTCAGCCTGGGAGCCGATCATGCGCAGCAGCGCGGTACCGCCCATCGGTGTCCCCCGCTCAGCATTCGATGACGTTCACGGCCAGCCCGCCGCGGCCGGTCTCCTTGTACTTGTCTTTCATGTCCGCACCGGTCTCCCGCAGGGTCTTGATCGCCTTGTCCAGTGACACATGGTGCGTGCCGTCACCGCGCACCGCCATCCGGGCCGCGTCGCCCCGGCCGTCCTTGGCGGCGAAGAGCATCGCGTTGGAATGGAACGGCAGGCGCTTGCGCCGGTGCAGGACGATGTCGTTGTCGGGGTCGAAGGTGATCTCGCGGCCTCCGGGCAGGGCCAGCCGGCCGGTCGCTCGCACCCGGGCGACCAGCGGCTCGGCGGCCACCGGGTCCACCGTCTCCGGGTGCTCGCCGGTGAGCCCGAGCACGACCGCCTTCACGCTGCCGTGGCCGTGCCCGGTGGCGCCGAGCGAGCCGAACAGTTCCACCCGCAGCCCGGCCACCCGCGGCAGCAGGCCCTCGGCGGCCAGCGCCTCGGTGAACATGCCCGCCGCCCGCATCGGCCCGACGGTATGCGAGCTCGACGGGCCGATCCCGATCTTGAACAGCTCGAACGCGCTGATCGCCATGGCCCGCCTCCTTTCTGCGGCACCGCGCCGTTGCGGTACCACGCCGCTACCGATGCCCGCGACGCGCGGCGGGGACCGCGCTAGGCGCTGCCCCGTACCCGCTCCCCTGACGGATCGAACGGCGGGCGCAGCGACATCGTCACCGCCTGGATCTCACCGCCCACGTTCACCTGGTACGAACCGGTGCGGACGAACTCCGGTATCACCGGGTCGCCCGCCGGATCCCTGATGTAGGCCAGGCCGGCCGTGGCGCCGAGCGCGGCACCCCAGGCGGCCGAGGTGACCTGGCCCACGGGCACGCCGTCGCGCAGCACGAGCTCACCGCCCCACATCATCGTGCCCGGGTCGCTGGCGACCAGCGACACCAGCCGCCGCCGGGGGCCCTCGGCCCTGATCTTCTCCACCGCTTCCCGGCCCAGGAAGCTGATGTCGGTGCGCAGCTTGCAGGCGAACCCCAGCCCGGCCTCCACCGGTCCGTAGTCCGGGGTCAGCTCCCGCCCGTAGGCCCGGTAGCCCTTCTCCAGCCGCATCGACTCGATGGCGTAGTAGCCCGCGTTGACCAGCCCGAACTCACTCCCGGCACCGGTCAGCAGGTCGAACACGCCGACCGCGAAGTCACACGGCACATACAGTTCCCAGCCCAGTTCGCCGACGTAGGTGATCCGGGTCGCCCGGACGGTGAAGTAGCCGAGGCTTATCTGCCTGCTCGCCCGGAACGGGAAGGCCTCGTCGGAGAGGTCGGCGTCAGAGAGGGAGGCGAGCAGGTCACGCGACCGGGGCCCCATCACGCCGAACACCGCATACGCCGAGGTCACGTCCACCAGTGCGGCCCGGGCCCCGGCGGGCATCCGGGAGCGGATGTGATGCTTGTCCCGCTCGGTGGTCGCAGCGCTGCTGATCAGCAGGAAGTCCGACTCGGATGCCCGGGTCACGGTCAGGTCGGACTCGTAGGTGCCGCGCTCGTTCAGCATGCCGGTGTAGACGGTCCACCCGGGCTCCACGGCCACGTCCGCGGTACACAGCCACTGCAGCGCCTGCTCCGCGTCCGGCCCGGTGAGCAGGTACTTGGAGAAGGAGGTCTGGTCGAACAGCGCCACGTCGCGGCGGGCGGCCCGCTGCTCGGCCGCGCAGGCGGGCAGCCAGTTCTGCGCTCCCCAGGCGTACTCGATGACGGGCTCATCCCCGGGCAGTGCGAAGAAGTTGGGCCGCTCCCAGCCATTCCGGCTGCCGAAGCAGGCACCTGCCGCCTCAAGCAGGTGGTGCACGGGTGAGCGGCGGAACGGGCGTGCCGTGGCCAGTTCCCGGTTCGGCCAGGGCAGCGCGTAGTGCAGGCCGAGGATCTCGCCGACCCGGTCACGCAGCCACCGGTTGTTCCCTTGGAACGGCGCGAACCGCCGGATGTCGGCGGCGGTCAGGTCGATGCCGGGGTCCCCGGTGAGGATCCACTGGGCCAGCGCCTGGCCAGCGCCGCCCGCGGACGCGATGCCGACCGAGTTGAACCCGGCCGCGACGAAGAAGTTGCGGCACTCCGGGGCCTCGCCGATGAGGAACTGGTTGTCGGGGGTGAAGCTTTCCGGGCCGTTGTACATCTTCTTGATGCCCGTGGTGCGCAGCGCGGGGATCCGTAGCTGGGCCTCGTCGGCCAGCAGCGAGAAGTGGTCCCAGTCCTCGGGCAGCAACTGGAACTCGAACGGGTATGGCAGCGCATCGGGGGCTGCCCACGGCTTGGCGTTGGGCTCGAACCCGCCCACCACCAGGCCGCCCACCTCCTCCTTGAAGTAGGTGTAGCCGTCCGGGTCGCGCAGGATGGGCAGGCCGCGATGCACCCCGTCGATTTGCTCGGTCACCACGTAGAAGTGCTCACACGAGTGCAGCGGCACGCTGACCCCGCACCATGCGCCGACCTGCTTGGCCCACTGGCCGGCGCAGTTGACCACGATCTCGGCCTCGATGTCTCCGCTCGCGGTGCGAACCCCGGTCGCCACGCCGCGCGCGACGGCGATGCCGGTGACCCTGGTGCGCTCGGCGATCACCACGCCCGCGTCCCTGGCCCCCTTGGCGAGGGCGTAGGTGAGGTCGGCGGGGTTGGCCTTGCCGTCGTCGGGCAGCCAGATCGCGCCGGCCAGATCGGAGGTGTCCATGACCGGCCACAGCTCACCGGCCTGGTGCGGCGTGATGATCTCGCATTTCAGGCCATACGCTTCGGCCGCCGCGGCCGTCCTCCACAGTTGAACCATGCGCTCCGGGGTTCGCGCGACGATGACGCCGCCGCACCGGACGAACCCGGTGTCCTGACCCACCTCCGTGGCCAGCCTGGAGTACAGCTCGGTGGAGTACTGAACCAGCCGGGTGCCGCTCTCCGAGGCCCGCAACTGGCCGACGAGCCCCGCCGCGTGCCAGGTGGTCCCGCAGGAGAGCTGCCCCTGTTCCAGCAGCAGGACGTCACGGCAGCCGGCCGCGGCCAGATGGTAGGCGACGCTGGTCCCGATCACGCCCCCGCCGATGATCACGACCCGGGCCCGTTGCGGCAACTCAGCCATCGCCGTCCTGATCCTCTCGCGTCACGTCACAGTGCTGGCCAGGGGGATGACCCCCCGCTGCCCGGCTCACTGCGGCTAGTCCTCACGTTGCACGTCCTCCAGGAGCCGGCCGAATTCACCGCTTGTCAGACCCTGCGCCGCGCCTTCGAAGCGCTCCACCGCCCAGGACCAGAAATCGAAGTCGAGCGGGCTGGTCGCGTGCTGGATCGCCCCCCACAGCGTCCAGCCGTACTTGCCCACGATGCCGAGCAGCCGGGCCCGGGCAATCTTGTTCCGCAGCGGCGCCCCGTAGTAGGCGGCGATCAGCCCGGCCAGCGCGTCCAGGGACAGCCCGCACTCGCCCCAGATGTTGCCCAGCTCGAAACAGGCGTCGTTGTTGCCCGAGTACTCGTAGTCGATCAGCCAGATCCGCTCCCCGTCGTCGATGAAGTTGGCGGCGAGCAGGTCGTTGTTGCACGGCACGGTGGGATCTGCCCGAACAGCCAGCGCAGCGCGGGCGTCCTCGACGTGCCCCATCAGGCCGTCGTAGCCGGCCGGGATGGCAAACCCGTGTTCGCGCGCCACGGCCCGGTAGCGCTGCTGGATGGCGAACATGTCGAAGTCGCCCAGGAAGCTCGGGCCGGCGTGCAGCAGGCGGCAGGCCCGGGCGATCCGGCCGATGTTCGCGGGCTCGGCCACGTCGGCATTGCCAAAGGTGCGCCCGTCGATGTAGCCGAGCACCAGCAGGCTGTCTTCGGGATGGTAGGCCACCACCGGGGCGCCGACGCCGGCGTGCGCTGCGGCCACCGAGTTGTGGTGCTCGTGGTCCCGGTTGATCGCCAGCATGTCGCCCTGGGACCAGACCCGGGCCACGTAGGCGCCGTCGGGCGTGGTCACCTTGTAGTTGCGGTTGGTGAGCCCGCCGGGAAGCTCATCCACCGATCTGGGGGTGCGCGACAGGGCGGGTACCCGGTCGAACAGCTCCGTGACATCGGACACGTGATGAGACTAGACCCATAAGGTCTAGACGAAAATAGACACGTAATCCCAAGGGGTCAAAGGTCTAGACAGTTAGGCCTTGAGGAGCCTACGCTACGCCTCATTCTGCGCACCACCGCAACGGAAGGACCAGCGGATGAGCGCCAGTCCCGGCACCTCAAGCGATCATCAGACCGATGCGGCCGACTTGGCGCGTTTCGGCTATCCACAGGAATTGAAGCGCCAGCTTGGGCTGTTCAGCTCGTGGGCGGTCGCGTTCAGCTACATCTCGCCCTCGACCGGCATCTTCACGCTGTTCGCGCTCGGCCTGACCACCCTGGGCGGGGTATTCATCTGGACCTGGCCGGTAGTGGCCCTCGGCCAGTTCATCATCGCGCTCAACTTCGCCGAGGTGACCAGCCACTATCCGGTGGCAGGCTCGGTGTTCCAGTGGACCAAGTACCTGAGCACCCGGAGTTATTCCTGGATCACCGGCTGGATTTACCTGTTCGCCGGAATTCTGACGGTGACCGCCGTGGTCGCCACGCTGCCGCTGGCGCTCATCCCCGCCCTGAACGGCCTCGGCTGGCACAGCCTGCAGCTGACACTGCACACCGAGCTGGTCTTCGCGCTGCTCACCCTGGCGGTCATCACGGTGCTGAACATCTACGGCGTCCGGCTGGTGGCACTGATCAACAACACCGGGGTCGTGTTCGAGATCCTCGGCATGTTCGTGTTCGCGCTGATCCTGATGGCGTTCCACAACCACCAGGGCTTCCATGTGGTCACCAACAGCGCCGGCTTCCATGTCAACGGCAGCTCGTTCCTGGCGGCGATGTTCATGTCGCTCTTCGTGATCTACGGCTTCGACACCGCTGCGACGCTGGCCGAGGAAACCAAGGATCCGCGCCGCGCGGCGCCCAAGGCGGTGCTCTTCTCCATCATCGGCGCGTTCATCATCGGCGGCGTGTTCCTGCTCGGCACGCTGATGGCCATCCCGAACATGCACACCGCGGTCACCGACGCCTGGTCCCCTGCCAACGTCATCGAGGCCAACTTCTCGACCGGGTTCGCCACGCTCTACCTGTTCGTGGTCTCCGCCGCCATCTTCGTCTGCTGCCTGTCGATCATGGCGGCGACGATCCGGCTGTGCTTCGGCATGTCGCGGGACAACACGCTGCCGTTCTCCAAGCCGCTGTCGAAGGTCGCACCCAGCCTGCACACCCCGGTCTGGACCTGCCTCGTGATCGCGGTGCTCGCGGCGGTGCCGTTCATCCAGTACTCGGGGGCCGCCACCGTCGCCATCGCGGCGACCGCGATGATCTACCTAAGCTACTTCCTGGGTAACATCGCGATCCTGCGGGCCCGGCTGGGCGGCTGGCCCAGGACCACCGCGCCGTTCCGGCTCGGCCGCTGGGGGCTGGTGGTCAACATCGTCGGGCTGATCTACGGCGGCGCGATGCTGATCAACTTCGCGTGGCCGCGCGCGGCCAGCAACCCCAAGCCCAACCAGACGGTCATCGGCGGCGTGCAGCAGCTCGACTTCCACATCGGGTTCCTGAACAACATCCCGATCCTGTGGACGGTGTTCGTGGTCATCGCGGCCATCGGCGTGATCTACTACCTCGCGGTCGGGCGCACCAAGGAGTTCGCCCCGGTGATCTCCCCGTCTGACGACGACCCGCCGCTGGTCCCGGCAGCGCCTCCCGGCCCGGCGGCTCAGCCAGAGGGATGAGCGATACTGGACTGAGCATGCCTTCCCCGCCATGGCCCGGGCCAGCGCCCGCAGCGTCAAAGATTCTCGGCCCGGCACCACCGTCGATCAACCGGGGCCCGGGCACCACGGTGCACGCCCAGATCGAGGACTGGCTGGCGGAGCTGATCTCGGTCGGCCGCCTCGGTCCCGGCGACCGGATGCCGACCGAGCAGGACCTTGCCGCCTGGCTCGAGGTCAGCCGGATGACCCTGCGCCACGCGCTGGCCAGCCTAGCCCGGCGCGGGCTGGTCACCCGCACCGTCGGGCGCCGGGGCGGCACCTTCGTCGCTGAGTCCAAGCTGGAGCAGGACCTCACCACGCTGGCCGGGTTCTCCGAGCAGTTGCGGCGGCACGGCATGGTGGCGGGCGCCAGGGTGCTGTCCGCCACGGAGCGCGCGGCCGGCCCGGTGGCCGCCGCCGCGCTGGAGGTGACGGAGGGGGTGCCGCTGTATGAGGTGCGGCGGGTCCGCCTCGGCGACGGCAGGCCCATCGCGCTGGAGCACTCGCTGTTCCCCGCCGCCGTCTTCCCCGGCATGCTCGGCTGCCGCCTCGATGGCTCGCTGTATGAACTGCTCGAGGCCAACTACGGGCAGCGCCCGTGCCGCGCCAGGGAGCGCCTGGAGCCGGTCAACGCCGGTGTCCGGGAGGCGGAGGCGCTGGAGGTGAAGGAAGGGGCGGCACTCATGCTGGTGGAGCGCACCGCCTACACCGATGAGGGCACGCCGGTGGAGTTCGCCCGCGACCTGTTCCGCGGCGACCGCACCCGCCTGGTCATGTGGACCTCGGAGCTGCCCGCCCGGCTGTGATGGTGTGACCCAGGCCTCACGCCTCGACGGTTTGGCCACAACCCGCAAGGGCACCTGTTGACGATGTCAGGGGACCCGACCTAATCTATCAATCAGGTCGGAATTATCGAGTTATGCATGGCGGTCCGCCGTGCCCCGAGGAGGTCTCCCCGTGGCCTTGCCGGATTTCCTGGTCATAGGCGCGCCCAAGGCGGGCACCACGGCGCTGCATGCCGCCCTGGCCGCGCATCCGGGCCTGTTCATGTCGCCGATCAAGGAGCCCAAGTTCTTCCTCACCGACGGGCCTCCGCCGGCCCGCGGGGGCGGGCCCGGCGACGTGCAGACCTACCGCGAGCACGTCTGGCGGCGGACGGACTACGAGGCGCTGTTCGCCGGCGCCCGGCCGGCGCCCTGCGCGGCGAGTCGACACCTTTTTATCTGTATGACCGCGCCGCGCAGCGCCGCATCAGCGAGCTGATCCCGCACGCCAAGATGATCGTGATCCTGCGCGACCCGGTCGAGCGGGCCCACTCCAACTGGACCCACCTGTGGTCGGCCGGGCTGGAGCCGGTCAGCGACTTCGTCCGCGCCTGCGCAGAGGAGGACGCCCGCGTGACGGCCGGCTGGGCACCGTTCTGGTACTACACCCGGCTCGGCCGGTACGCCGAGCAGCTCGAGCACCTGTTCCTCAGGTTCCCCAGGGAGCAGGTGTTCATCCTGCGCTACCGCGCCCTGCTGGACACCCCAGCGCTGGCCCTCGACGACATCTGCGAATTCCTCGGCGTCCACCCGGGCGTCGTCGCGCACGTGCCCAGGGAGAACGTCACCGCACAGCCGGCCGGCTCGCTCACCCACCGGGCCGTGTCCAAGCTGGCCCGGGGCGCCGCCGTGGCCGGACGGCACCTGCCGGGCGCGGCGGGCACCTCCCTGTCCCGGCCCCTGGAGCGCTTCCTGCAGCAGAACGCGGACCGGCGCCGGCCGCTGTCCTGGGAGCAGCGCCAGGCCGTGCTGCCCTACTTCGAGGACGACATCAGGCAGCTCGAACGGCTTACCGGCGCCTCCTTCGGCGACTGGCTGCAGCCGAGGGAGCGCTCCGGCGGGCTGGTCGGCGCCAGGCCGGCCGGGCAGTCGCAGGCCCGCAACGGCCAGCCTCGCCTGTGACGGCTTCCGGCACCGGGCAGCGCGGCCCGGTGCCTGGGAGCCAGGAGCTAACCTCGCAGTTCGGTGCGCAGTTCGTGGGCGCCGTCGGGCCGGGTCATCTCGTAGTAGAGGCGGCGCCCGCCCCCGGGAAGCTCAAGGAAATCGAGGTAACGCAGCCCCTTGCCCGGCATAGGGCGACTCGGCCGCCGGGTCCGCGCCCAGTGCCGCCAGCGAGACGGGCCCGCTGCCCGCGGCGATGCCGGTGCGCTCCTCATAGTTCTCGGCCGCGCTGGCCCGCCCGTCGTAGAACGCGACCACCGACTCGCCTTCCTGCCAAATCGCGCTGATCCGGGTGCCCCGTGCGTCCCAGTGACCGGGCCGGCCGCTCAGCGCGGTGCCGTGCCAGGTCCAGTCGAGCCCGTCGGAGCTGGTCGCATAATCGGTGACCATCTGGTCGGCCTCGGCGGGATCGGCCAGCGGGTGGCAGCACGCCCACATCTGCCAGCTGCCGTTCAGCCTGATCACCGGGTCCTTGACGCCGGTCTTCGCATCCCCGGGGAGCACGACCACGCGCCTGGTGACGTCGAACTCGGCCGGATGCGCGGCCTCAAGCAGCTCGATCCGCCAGTGCTTGGTGCCGGGCGTGGCACAGCTCAGGTACAGCCGCCACCGTCCCGAGCGGTCGCGCACCAGCCCGGGACGCTCCAGGGATTCCGCGCCGGCCTCGTCGCGCCCGATCGTGGTGAGCGTCTCGAAGTGCACTCCGTCGGCGGACCGCGCCACCGCGATGGCGTAACCCCGGCCCGCCCCGACCGGCCGGCGCAGCCGGTAGGCGAGGTAGATGCCGTCGTCGCCCAGGGCCGCGCTGGGGGCGCCGGCCCAGTAGCCCAGGCCGGGAGCGGGCGGGGCGATCACGACTGTGGACTCATCGGGGCGCGGCAGCAGCGCTGCTCCGGGGCCCTCGGCAAATACGCTATTAAACATATCGGAATACTAGACAGATGCTCTGGCCATGCGCTTGGCGAATGCGACATCGCCCGGTTCTGTCCATGGCTGACCCCTTGCGTGTTATGTTACGTCCCGGTAACGTACTCGCCGGTAGCCTATCGGCAGGCCGGGGTCCACGATAGGCAGCCTGATCACCGGGCGGGGTCAGGTAGACCGATCAAGGAGAGAAGGACGGATGGCTTTTCGTAACAGACTTACCCGCAGGGTCCTGTTCACAGGTGCCGCGACGGCCGTGGCGGTCGGCGCGAGCGTCGGCGTCGCCCTCGCGGTGGCAATCACCTTCACGATCAGCCCGGGCGGCGCGATCACCGCCAAGGCCGGCACGACGACCCTGACAGACACCAACACCGGCAGCGTGCTGACCTGCGCGTCCTCGACGTCCAAGGGCACGCTGAAGAAGGGCAGCGGTATCAGCGGAGCCAACCTCGGCTCGATCACCACGCTGTCCTTCAGCAACTGCACCGGCCCGCTGGGCCTGACCTTCACGGTCGCCAACAGCGGCTTCCCGTGGACGCTGAGTGGCACCTCCTACAACGCCACCACCGGCACCACGACGGGCTTCATCAACGGCATCAAGTCCATGCTGTCCGGCCCGGGCTGCAGCGCCAACGTGGCCGGCGCCACCGCCGGCAGCAAGGGCAAGGTGAAGGTCACCTATAAGAACAGCACCGGCAAGCTCTCGGTGCTCGCCACCGGCGGCAACCTGCACGTCTTCAACGTCAGTCGGTTGCGCCGGCCTGATCAACAGCGGCGACGCCACTCAGTTCGTCGGCGCCTACACGGTGACGCCGAAGCAGACCATCAAGTCCCCGTAACAAGCACGACAGGTCGCTAGCGGCCTGAGGGGCAGCCACCGGGCTGCCGGCACTGCCCGGCACCATACGGTGGCTGCCCCTGCTGTTTTCTGAACGATGAATCCCCATTCACCCCATCCCTACACCGAGACCAAGGAGATCTCATGAACCGGCTCCTGCGCAGGCGAGCGGTCCGCGGTGCGACCGTGACCGCCCTTGCCGGGCTCGTCACGGCCGTCGTGGTCGCCACCACCCCCGCCCTGGCGTCGGCGGGCACCACGCTGACCGTCCGGTACCCGGTGAACGGCAGCACGTTCCTCAAGGCGGCCAACGCGACCGTCACCCTCGGCCCCGGCACGCTGCGGTCCAAGGTGAACCTCAACACCGGCAAGGTGACCGCCAGTCTCAACCTCCCGCCGGCCACCGGGTCCTTCAAGGAACTCGGCGTGGTCCCGGTCACCGCGACCGTGGCCTTCATCCAGGACGGGCCGACGACCGGAACCGTTGACCTGAACACCGGCGCGGTCACGACCATGTCCAAGATCACGCTGCAGGTCACGAGCCTGTCGGTGTCCGGGCTGCCGGTCCCGGTCGGCCCGGCGTGCGAGAGCGCCACCCCGGCCTCGGTGGCGCTGGCCAGCCAGCCGGGCTTCAGCATCGTCAACGGCGGTACCGTCAGCGGCACCTATACGGTCCCGCCGTTCGCCCACTGCGGCCTGGTCACGCCGGTGCTCAACCTGACCGTCACCGGCCCGGGCAACACCATCTCGCTCACGCTCGGCAAGGCACACGTAGTCGGCTGATGAGCTCACCCGAATGAACTCACGCGGGGCGACCGCCGCACACCCTGTGTGGCGATCGCCCCGTTTGATTCATGCTTCCGATGAATATTACTAATGAGTACGTTTCGTTCCGCCGACGTGGGGCAAGGCGGAGGGGTCCGATCACAGCAGCCTGGCCGCCGCGAGCGATCAGGCACGCCGATCAGGGAGAAGGGAACAGCCAATGACGATTCTCAAGCGCGCCGGCAGCGTTCTGGTCACCGGCGCCGCACTGGCCGGGATGCTGGCCCTGTCCGCCAGCTCCGCGCTCGCGGCGACCAACGCCGGGGTCGCGGCGACCTGGACCGTCAAGCCCGGCGGGGCCATCACGGCCAAGGCCGGGATCGACCACGCTGAAGGACACCAACACCGGCAGCACACTGACCTGCAAGACCTCGAGCGGCAAGGGCACCGTCAAGAAGGGCAGCGGGCTGTCGGGCACCGGCATCGGCTCGATCACGTCGCTGGGCTTCAGCACCTGCACCGGCCCGCTGAGCCTGACCTTCACGGTCAAGACCACCCACTTCCCCTGGCACCTGAACGCCAAGTCCTTCAAGAGCGGCGTCACCACGGGCACCATCACCGGCATCCACGCCACGCTGACCGGTCCTAGCTGCAGCGCCGTCGTGGACGGTACCGGCGCGACCGCCAACAACGGCACGGTGACGGCCACCTACACCAACAGCACCGGCAAGCTGGCCACGACCGGCGCCGGCAACCTGCACATCTACAAGGTCGTCGGCTGCGCCGGCCTGATCAACACCGGCGACGGCACCTCGTTCAAGGGCTCCTACACCGTCAGCCCCAAGCAGACCATCACCAGCCCGTGATCCATCGGGATCACTAGACAATGCCGCTGCTGGGCCGCCCGGTGATCCGGGCGGCCCAGTCGCGCATCTGGCGGGCCTGGCGTTCACCGCCCGGGCCGACGGCCTGCCCGTGGACCACGAACGTCCAGTCGTACAACTCCGGCACCGCACATAACAGCGACTTCCGCCGCTCCCGTGACACGGTCGTGACCTGCGGAGACCTGGGTAAATCGGCGCTTGTCTCAGTTCGGTATCTGTTAACGTGCCCTTGACCCTGATATCCGTAATACCTAGGATACTGGCCGGTAACAAAGAACGGCTTGCTGCAGCTAGCACGGGCGGGCTGCGGGCAGGGCCAACGACGAGGCCGGGGCGCGCTGGTTGCTGTGCGCGGCTGCTTGTGGCCTCCAGCGCGCCGCTGCACGGGTGACGCGGAGGTCAGGCTGGTCATGGACGGAGGCGAATGCGTGGCTCTGGCCATCTCTGCGAACAGGTGCGTCCCAGCGGGGGCATCCGGTCGCGGTTCCGGCCATGAGCCCGTGATGAGGAGCGCTGGCCACGCATGAAGTGGCCAGGGAGGACTGCGTGGCGCGCCCACCGGGCGGCGGCCCGGACCACGGCCCTCATCAGCGTGCTCGCGGCCAGTGGCCTCGCCGCCGGCGTCGCGTCGGCCTCCGGAACCCAGATCACCACGGCGAAGGCCGCGGCCGCATCGCTGACCTACCTGTGCCGGTTCCCCTCGGGGCCGCACCCGGTGCAGGTCGCGGTGAACGCCAGCCTGCCCGCCGCGGGCAAGCCAGGCAAGCCCATCCAGCCGAGCGGCGTCCGGCTGACCGTGACACTGCCGACGGCGGCTTTCGCGAGCCTGCACTCCGCCACCGTGAGCGCGGCTACCCGGCTCACCGTCAGCGCGTCGGAGGGCCCGAGCGGGACCAGCCTCGTGTGGCCCGGAACGACGCGGCGCCCGGTGCACCGGCCCGCCACCGGCACGCTCACCCTGACGACGGCAGGCGCGGTGCCGCCAGTCACCGCCTCCTCCCCCGGCGAGGTCACCCTCACCGCGGCGGGCCTGTCGGTCACGCTCACCGCGGGCAAGGCCGCCGTGCCGGCACCGGGCCCGGCCCGGTCATCCACGCCGACCGCGGGCGGCCGGGCCGCCGTCCCCGCGCCGTCGGCCACGGCCCAGCCCCCGGCCACGGCCCGGTCCCCACTCCAGGTGAACTGCACGCTGGCCCCGGGCCAGCACGCCGCCCTGGGGGCCGTGCTGGTCACCGGCAAGGCGCGCCGGGCCGGGCCGACGGCACGCCGCCGCCACGGGAAGTGCCCCAAGCTCGCCACCGGGCGGGCTGAAGCTGAACCCGCGCTTCCCGCCGCCGCCCCACCCGGACTCCACGATCGACGCCCATGCACCCGTCGCAGGGGTGCGCCTTCACCACCGGGTACGCCGACGTGCGCAAGCTGAAGGGCGCGGCCCTGATCGCGCCAGCCATCACGAATGTGGACCTCTACGATGCGACGGCGCTCGACGAACACAACACGAAGATCGAACTACCTCGAGCTTGACAATGTCGCCGAGCTGGACTTCCACGGGCAGCACGAGTTCCCGCCGTCGACGGCAACGTTCCTGAGCTTCGGCTTCGTGCCGACCACGGCCACCATTCGAGCTGATGGAGCACGGGACGATCAACATCTTCGCCGTCGGCCCCGCCGCTGCCCGGTACGCCACTGCAATCCCAACCAGCTCGCGGACTTGTAACAACGATCGCCACGGCATTCTCGCGGCTGTCGGTGCTGATCGTCCCGGGCAGCGTCAAGGTCAACGGTGTCCCGCTCGACGTGGGATCCCGCTGCGAGACCCCGCAATTCGACGTCAGTATTGACGGGAAGCAGCGCGACGCACACCCCCGTACAACGTCCAGTTCGGCGGGCCGCTTACCGGCATGGTCACGATTCCTCACTTCCAGAACTGCGGGGTCGGGGAGAACCTGGACCCGATCTTCAACGCGGCGATCTCGGGTCCCCAGAACTTCAACCTGCTCACCCAGGGCGCCGGTGTGCTTCGTGCAGGCGCCTTGGCTGCGGCGAAGACCGGGCACACCGATGCCAGCCGAAGCCGCTGCGCAAGGTCACGCGGCTGAGCATGGCGGGCAGCACGTGATCGCCAGCCGGCACCAGGGAGGTGAGATGGGCACCGAGGTGGTCGTGGAAGGGCTGACCAAGTCCTTCGGGCGCCATGTCGTGTGGCGTGATATCTCGCTGTCCCTGCCGGCCGGCGAGGTGAGCGTGATGCTCGGGCCGTCCGGCACCGGCAAGACGGTGTTCCTCAAGTCGCTGGTCGGCCTGATCCGCCCGGACCGCGGCCGGGTCATGGTCGACGGAATCGACACCGTCCATTGCACGGAGCGCCAGCTCTACCAGGTGCGCAAGCTGTTCGGCGTGATGTTCCAGGACGGCGCGCTGTTCGGCTCGCTGAACCTGTACGACAACATCGCCTTCCCGCTGCGCGAGCACACGAAGAAGACCGAGGCCGAGATCAGGCAGGTCGTGCTGGCCAAGATGGAGATGGTCGGCCTGACCGGGGAGGAGAACAAGTTCCCCGGCGAGATCTCCGGCGGCATGCGCAAGCGCGCCGGGCTGGCCCGCGCCCTGGTGCTCGACCCCGAGATCATCCTGTGCGACGAGCCGGACTCCGGGCTCGACCCGGTGCGCACCGCCTACCTGTCGCAGCTCCTGATCGATCTCAACGCGGAGATCGACGCCACCATCCTGATCGTCACGCACGACATCCAGATCGCCCGGACCGTGCCGGACAACATCGGCATGCTGTTCCGCGGCAACCTGGTCATGTTCGGCCCGCGCGAGGTGCTGCTCACCAGCGAAAACCCGGTCATCACCCAGTTCGTGAACGGCCGCAGGGTCGGGCCGATCGGCATGTCGGAGGAGAAGGACGCGGCCACGCTGGCCCAGGAGCGGGCCGCCGCCCTCGCCGACGGCGGCGCCGAAGACGCAGGCAGCCCCGCGCTCATGCAGCAACTGGTGCCCAGCCCGGGGCTGCCCGAACGGCAGGCCGTGCACCGGCGCATGGACCGGGTGATGGCCATCCTGCCCACCCTGCCCACTGCGGCGCAGCAGGCGATCCTGGCCGACCTCGCCGTCGAGGGCGGCCAGCAAGCCAGCCCGGCCCCGGCCAGCGGCCCGGCACCGGCCAGCGATCCGGAGCGGGAGCGGGCCCAGGCCCAGGCGCGCGCCGAGGCGTGGAAGCTGGCCCGGGAGCGTGAGGCGGCGCAGCGCGAGGCCGAGCAGCGCGACGCCGGGCAGGAGACCGCCGAACTGGAACGGCCCGGTGGCTGGCCGCCCGACTGGCCCGGAGGCGGCGGGTGACCACTCAGAAGCAGCCGGAGACCAGTTCGCAGCCCGCGGCGGAGCCGCCCACCCGGCGGGAGGCCTCGTTCTTCGGCGCCGGGGCGCTGCGGCAGACCGGCAACCTGTTCGCGCTCGCCGCCAGCGTGATCCGGCTGACGTTCAAGCGCCCGTTCCAGTCCCGGGAGCTGATCGAGCAGTTCTGGTTCATCGCCAGCGTGACGATCCTGCCAACCGCGCTGGTGTCGATCCCGTTCGGCGCGGTGATCACGCTCCAAGTGGGCTCGCTGACCCAGCAGCTCGGCGCGGAGTCGTTCACCGGCGCCGCGAGCGTGCTCGCGGTCGTCCAGCAGGCCAGCCCGATCATCGTGGCGCTGCTCATCTCCGGCGCGGGCGGCTCGGCCATCTGCGCCGACATCGGCTCCCGCACGATCCGTGAAGAGATGCAGGCCATGGAGGTGATGGGCGTCTCGCCCATCCAGCGCCTGATCGTGCCCCGGGTGCTGGCCACCATGTTCGTCGCGATCCTGCTCAACGGCCTGGTGTCGGTGGTCGGCGTGCTCGGCGGCTATTTCTTCTTCGTCTACCTCCAGCACGGCACCCCGGGCTCGTTCCTGGCCAGCTTCTCCGCGCTGGCGCAGACTCCGGACCTGTACATCAGCGAGATCAAGGCGCTGATCTTCGGGTTCATCGCCGGCGTGGTCGCCTCGCACCGCGGCCTGAATCCCAAGCCGGGCCCGAAGGGCGTCGGTGACGCGGTCAACCAGTCCGTGGTGATCACGTTCCTGCTGACCTTCTTCGTCAACCTGGTCCTCACCGCGATCTACCTGCAGATCATCCCCCCGAAGGGATCGTGACCGATGGGCGTGGTGACCGGTACTGGCGAAGGCAGGTGGCCTGCCCGGCTTGCCGCGTTCGGCGACCGGAGCCTGTCCTGGCTGGACATGCTCGGCGACCAGCTCGTGTTCTACGCCCGTGCGCTGGCCTGGACCCCCCGCGCCATCCGGCGTTACTCGAAGGAGGTGCTGCGCCTGCTGGCCGAGGTCAGCTTCGGCAGCGGCGCGCTCGCGCTGATCGGCGGCTCGGTCGGCGTGATGGTCGCCTTGACGCTGTTCACCGGCACGGTCGTGGGCCTGCAGGGCTACGCCGCGCTGAATCAGATCGGCGCGGCCGCGTTCACCGGGTTCGTCTCCGCGTACTTCAACACCAGGGAGATCGCGCCGCTGGTGGCCGGGCTGGCGCTGTCCGCCACCGTGGGCGCGGGCTTCACCGCGCAGCTGGGCGCCATGCGGATCAACGAGGAGGTCGACGCGCTGGAGGGGATGGGCGTGCCCAGCCTCCCCTACCTGGTGACCACCCGGATCGTGGCGGGCTTCGTCGCCGTCATCCCGCTGTACGCCCTGGGCCTGGTCAGCTCCTACTTCGGCTCCCGCCTGGTCACCGTGGTGTTCAACGGGCAGTCGGCGGGCACCTACGACCACTACTTCGCGCTGTTCCTCTCGCCGGTGGACGTGCTCTGGTCCTTCCTTAAGGTGATGCTGTTCAGCGTGGTGGTGATCCTCATCCACACCTACTACGGGTACCGCGCCAGCGGCGGCCCGGCGGGCGTCGGCGTTGCCGTGGGCCGGGCGGTGCGCACCGCCATCGTGATGATCAACATCATCGACTTCTTCATGAGCCTGGCGATCTGGGGCGCCACGACGACCGTGCGGGTCGCCGGATGAGACTGACCGCGGTACAGGACAAGACCAGGTACCGGCTCGTCGGCGTGGTGTTCCTGCTGGTCTTCGCCCTGCTGGTGTGGCTGTCGGTGGCCCTGTACAACAAGCAGTTCACCCCGGCGGCCACGGTGACGCTGTACACCGACAGCGTCGGCAACGAGATGCACCCGGGCGCCGACGTGATGATCCGCGGCGTGCAGGTCGGCGAGGTGCGGCAGATCTCGGCCACCGGCACCGGGGCCCGGCTGCAGCTGGCGATCCAGCCGGACATGGTCTCCCAGATCCCGGCGAACGTGACCGCCGAGATGCTGCCGACCACGCTGTTCGGTGAGCGGTACGTGGACCTGGTCATGCCAGCCACCCCCACACAGGCCCGGCTCACCGCGGGCACCGTGATCACGCAGGACCACGCCGCCGATGCGGTGGAGCTGGAGAAGGTGCTGAACAACCTGCTCCCGCTGCTGCGGGCCTCGGAGCCGGACAAGCTGTCGATCACGTTGACCGCGCTCGCCGATGGCCTGCAGGGCCACGGCAAGGAACTGGGCCAGACCCTGGTGGGGCTGAACGCCTACCTGGTGAAGTACAACCAGCACCTGCCCGCACTGGACAGCGACATCAAGCAGCTCGCCGGGTTCGCCAGGAACTTCAACCAGGCGTCGCCGGACCTGATCCAGGCGCTGGTCGACTTCACCACCACCAGCCAGACGTTCGCGGCCGAACGGGCCAGCGTCTCCGCGCTGTACAGCACGGTGACCACGGCCTCCGGTGACCTGCAGGCCTTCCTGGACGCCAACTCGGCCAACATCATCCAGCTCAACGCGGACAGCGTGGGCACGCTGCAGATCCTGGCCCGCTACTCCCCCGAGTTCCCGTGCTCGCTGCAGGACCTGGTCAACTTCGAGCCCGCGGTCAACAAGCTCCTCGGCAAGGGCACCAACCAGCCCGGCCTGCACGTCCAGGTGGTCGTGGTCCCGCCGCTCGGGCCGCACAACATCGGCCGGTATGTGGCCGGCCAGGACACCCCGAAGTTCGGTGACAACCTGGGGCCGCACTGCTACTCGGTCCCCTTCCGCGGGATCACCCTCAACGACGGCGCCGCCCCGTCCAACGCGGCGGCCACGTCCGTTCCCGAGGGCACGCCCCGCAAGGCCGGGCACCCGGCGGCCGGCCGGGCCCACACGACGGCGGCCCAGATGGCCGGCTCCCCCTCGGAGAGTGAGCTGGTCAGGGAACTGACCGGGATGGAGCTGCGCCGCTCACCCGCCCTGGTCCCCGCGTGGGGCAGCCTGCTCACCGCCCCGCTGTTCCGCGGCACCACGGTGACACTGAGGACCGCGGCATGAAGCGCAAGAGCCTGGCCGGCCCGGTCGTCAAGTCGCTGATCTTCATCGTGATCACGGCCACGGTCACCGCGGTCCTGGGTATCAGCATCGCCCACAGCGGGGTCTCCGCCACGGTCGGGTACCAGGCGGTGTTCACCGACGTGACCGGGCTGAACGTGGGCGACGACGTGGACATCGCCGGGGTGCGGGTCGGTGACGTCACCTCGATCAGCCTCTACGGGCACGACGAGGCGCTGGTCGGCTTCGCCGTGCAGTCCGGCCGGGCGCTGCCGGCCTCGGCGACCGCCACGATCAAGTACCTCAACCTGGTCGGGCAGCGCTACGTCGAGCTCGGCCAGGGCACCGGCCCGGTGGGCCGGGCACTCCCCCAGGGAGGCACCATCCCGGTCGCGCACACCACCCCGGCGCTGGACCTGACCGAGCTGTTCAACGGCTTCCAGCCGCTGTTCCAGGCGCTGTCCCCCACTGCCGTCAACCACCTTTCCGCCGAGATCATCCAGGTCTTCCAGGGCGAGAGCCCCAACGTCACCGCGCTGGTCGCCAGCGTGGGGTCGCTGACCACCGCGCTGGCCACCAGGGATGAGGTCATCGGCGCGGTGATCGACAACCTGAACTCGGTGCTGCATACGATCGGCACCCGCAGTGGCGAGCTGTCCAACCTGGTGAGCACGCTGCAGGAACTGGTCTCCGGGCTGGCCGCCGACCGGCAGCCGATCGGCAGTGCGATCTCCGCCATCGCCGGCCTGACCAGCGCCACCGCTGGCCTGCTCCAGGTCGCCCGGCCGCCGTTGAGCGCCGACATCACCCAGCTCGGACGGGTGGCCGGCAACCTCGCGAACAACACGCCGACGGTCAACACGTTCCTGAAGAATCTCCCGGTCAAGATGTCGGAGATCGCCAGGCTCGCCTCCTACGGTTCCTGGCTGAACTTCTTCATGTGCGACGCCGTGGTCAGCGGGGTCAAGGAGAAGTTCGGCCCCAACCCCACCGGGGTCCCCATCACCGCGGCGAGGTGCCAGTGATGAAGCCCCTGTCCGAGCGCAACCCCATCGCCGTCGCGATCGTCGGCCTGCTGCTGCTCGCCGTGATCGCGTTCGGTGTCTTCGACTCGGCCAACCTGCCGATCATCGGCGGGGGCACCGGGTACACGGCGTACTTCGCCGAGGACGCCGGGCTGCAGGCCGGCAACGAGGTGCGGGTGGCCGGGGTCGTCGTCGGCCGGGTGACCGGCATCTCGCTGGCCGGCAACAAGGTCGCGGTGACCTTCAAGGTGAAGGGCGCCTGGGTGGGGAGCCAGACCAAGGCCGCCATCAAGATCAAGACCCTGCTCGGCGACAAGTTCCTGGCGCTCGACCCCTTGGGCACCCAGCCGCAGAACCCGGCCACGCCGATCCCGCTGGCCCGGACCACCTCGCCGTACGACGTGACCCAGGCGTTCAACGGGCTCGGCCAGGAGGTCACCCAGATCAACACCGTCCAGCTCGGCCGGAGCCTGCAGACGCTCTCCGAAGCGTTCTCCGGCACGCCGCCCTACACCCGCTCGGCGCTGCGCGGGCTCGCCTCGCTGTCCCATTCGATCGCCTCCCGGGACAACCAGCTGGCCGGCCTGCTGCAGGGGGCCAAGCATGTCACCGGGGCCCTGGCCGGCCAGGACGCCAAGTTCGCCAAGCTGCTCGGGGACGGCAACCTGCTGCTGGCCGAGCTGCGCCAGCGCCAGGCGGCGATCCACGCGCTGCTGACCGGCACGCAGGCGCTCGCCATCCAGCTGTCCGGCCTGGTCAGCGACAACCAGGCCAAGCTCGGCCCGGCGCTGCAGGAACTCAACCAGGTGACCACCGTGCTGGAGGCCAACCAGGCGAACCTCAAAAAGGCACTGGCGCTGGCCGGGCCGTACTACCGGCTGCTCGGTAACACCCTGGGCAACGGCCGCTGGTTCGACACCTACCTGTGCGGTGTCCTCCCCAAGCCCTACCTGCCGCCCGGCACGGGTCCCGCGACCGGGTGCGAGCCCCCGAAACCATGAGGTCGCGATGATGACAATGCGGATCGGCGGCCTGCTGCGGACGCGGCGGGACCGGCTGGTGCTCGGCGCCGGCGCGGTCATCGTGGCTGCGGCCCTGGTGGCCGGCGGCCTCCTGGTGTACCGCTCCACCCACAAGAGCACGCAGGTCACGGCGTACTTCACCGAGGCGATCGGGGTCTACCCGGGCTCCACGGTCCGGGTGCTGGGCGTCCCGGTCGGCACGGTCGACTCGGTACAGCCCCAGGGCACCGAGGTCAAGGTCACCATGACGGTGAACTCCGGCGTGCCGGTGCCCGCCGACGCGAAGGCCGTGGTGGTCGCGGCCAGCGTAGTGTCCGACCGGTACGTGCAGCTCACCCCCGCCTACACCAGCGGCCCGCAGCTCACCAGCAACGCGGTGATCCCGGTCAACCGCACCGCGGTGCCGGTCGAGGTGGACCAGATCTACACCAGCATCAACCGGCTCACCCAGGCGCTCGGGCCGAACGGGCTGAACAAGAACGGGGCGCTGTCCGAGCTGGTCAAGACCGGTGCGGCCAACCTGACCGGCAACGGGGCCAACCTGCACGCGATGATCACGCAGTTCGGCGCGCTGTCCAAGACGCTCGGCGATAACTCGGGCAACCTGTTCGCCACCATCACCAACCTGCAGCAGTTCACCTCGATGCTGAAGGCCAACGACGGGCAGGTGCGGCTGGCCGAGCAGCAACTCGCCGACGTGTCCGGCTTCCTGGCCAGCGACCGGCAGGACCTGGGGGGCGCGCTGCGTGAGCTGTCCATCGCGCTCGGCCAGGTGCAGGTCTTCATAGCGGACAACCGCGGGCTGATCCAGACCAACGTCACCAAGCTGGCGTCGATCACCAAGATCCTCGTCGACGAGCGGGCGTCGCTGACCGAGGCGCTGGGTGACGTGCCGCTGGCCGTGGACAACGTGGTCAACGCCTACGACGCCACGAACCACACCCTCGACGGCCGCGGCGACCTGAACGAGCTGAGCATGGGGCCGGGCGCGCACGACCTGGCCGCGATCACGCCGGGCGGCACGGGCGCGGGCAGCTCCGGGCCGGGCGGCGCGGTGCCGCTGTCTCCCTCGGCACTGCGCGCGGTCCCGCCGCTGCCGCTGCCCGCTGTGGGCTTGTACGGCACGCCCGAGGCTGTGCAGGCGGGAGGCCGCTGATGCTTTTCGCTGCCATACGCAACCCCGGGGCTGCCCGGCCCTCGCGGCGCACCCGGATCCCGGCGCTGGCCGCCGGGGTGATCGCCGCCGTGACCGCGGTGTGCGTCGCGGGGTGCAGTTCCGGCGGGTTCAACGGGATCTACAGCATCCCGCTGCCCGGCGGCGCCGATCTCGGCCCGCACCCCTACCAGGTGACCGCGGAGTTCAGAAACGTGGTCGACCTGGTGCCGCAATCCTCGGTGAAGGTGAACGACGTCTCGGTCGGCCGGGTGACCCGGATCTACCTGCCACCGCACAGCTGGACCGCGCGGGTGACCATGCTGATCAACGGCAGCGTCCGCCTGCCGGCCAACGCGATCGCCGAGGTGCAGCAGGCCAGCCTGCTCGGCGAGCAGTACGTGGGTCTGTCCGCGCCGCCGGGCCGCCCGCCACAGGGGCGCCTGGCCAACGGCTCGGTCATCCCGCTGGGCAGCACCACCACCAACGCCACCGTGGAGGAAGTCTTCGGCGCGCTGTCGCTGCTGCTCAACGACGGCGGGCTGGCTCAGCTGCACGTAATCGACACCCAGCTCAACGCCGCGCTGGCGGGCAACGAGCCGCAGATCCGCGCGCTGCTCGGCCAGCTCGCCACGCTGATCGGCAACCTCAACGACCACCGCCGGGACATCATCAGCGCGCTGGACGGGCTGAACGCGCTGTCGGCCACCCTGGCCGCCCGCAACCGGCAGGTCGGCCACGTGCTCGACCACATCAACCCCGGCCTCGAGGTGCTGGCCGAGCAGCGCGCGCAGCTGGTCACCATGCTCAACGCGCTGCACCGGCTCAGCGGCGTCGCGGTGCACACGATCAACGCCAGCCAGGCCAACTTCGTCGCCAACCTGCAGGCGCTCGAGCCGACCCTGCGCGAGCTGGCCGACGCCGGGCAGAACCTCCCGCTGTCCCTGCAGGTGCTGCTCACCTATCCGTTCACCGACCAGGTGCTCAAGGACATCAAGGGCGACTACCTCAACGGTTATCTGTCCATCAAGGCCGCTCCCGGCACGACCGTCATCGCGCCGGTCACGCCGCCCGGCAACGCTGCCCCTGCCCCGGCGCCGACCGCCAAGGGAGGCGGGCACTGATGCTGACCCGCTCTACCAGAATCCAGCTCGTCACGTTCGCGGTGATCGCGGTCCTGGTGATCGCCTACACCGGGTTCCACTACGCCAACCTCGGCCGGCTCTTCGGCCTGCGCGGGTACTACACGGTGCAGATGGAGCTCGCCAACGCCGGCGGGATCTTCCCCCAGGCCGACGTGACCTACCGCGGCGTCTCGGTGGGCCGGGTCGGCGCGGTGCGGCTCACCTCGACCGGGGTCGAAGCGGACCTGAACATCAGCAGCTCCGCGCCGCCGATCCCGGCGGACCTGTCGGCCAGCGTGGCCGACCTGTCCGCCGTCGGTGAGCAGTACGTCAACCTGCGGCCGGCCACGAGCAGCGGGCCCTACCTCACCCAGGGGAGCGTGATCCCGCGCGGCAAGACCCAGCTGCCGCTGCCCGTGACCAGCCTGCTGACCAGCACCAACGAGCTGGCCACCTCGGTGCCGCTCGGCGAGCTGCGCGCGGTGCTTGACAATCTGGCCACCGGGTTCGACGGCACAAGCACCAGCCTGCAGGCGCTGATCGACGGGCAGAACAAACTGGTCCGCGCGGCCGGTGCGGCACTGCCGCAGACCGACACGCTGATCCAGGACGGCCAGACGGTGCTGGCCACCCAGAACGCGGAGGCGGCTTCCTTCCGCTCCTTCGCCGCCAGCTCGCGGCTGTTCGCCGCGCAGCTCGTCTCCTCCGACGCCGACCTGCGCCGGCTGTTCGCGAACGGCGCCCCGGCCGCGGCCCAGGTAGCGGGCCTGATCACCGACAACGCCCCGACGCTGGGCGCGCTGATCGCGAACCTGCTGACCCTCTCGCAGATCACCCTCACCCAGGGGGCCGCGCTGCAGGAGACGTTCTCCGCCCTGCCTGCCGCGATCGCCGCCGGGTCCACGGTGATCACCAGCAAGGGGGCACGGTTCGGCGTGGCGCTGACCTTCTTCAACCCGCTTCCCTGCACCGCCGGGTACCAGGGCACGAAGGTCCGCAACGGGCTGGACACCTCACCGGGGCCGCCGCTGAACACCAATGCGCGGTGCACCTCACCGGCCAGCAGCGGGATCGACGTGCGAGGCTCGGCACACACCCCGGCGCCCGCGGCCTCGTCACCGCTGGCCGGACTGCTGGGCCTGTCGCCATGAGCCCGTCCCGACCGCTCGTGGGCATCGCCTAGAGTTTCTGCACGTGTCTACGGCAAGCATGACCACTAAGCCGGGCGCCCGCGGGTGGCTGGCCGAGCCGCTCGTGGCCACCGCCCTGGTACTGGCCATCCTGGCCGCCGGGTTCGCGGCCTGGTCGGGCTGGTCGCTGTACCGCGCGTCGAACGCGAGCCCGCCCGCCTCCGCCCAGCTTCGCGACCAGGTGCTGCAGGCAGGCGAGCAGGCGGTGCAGAACTTCAACACGCTCGACTACCACAAGATCGCTGCGGGCCTGGCGCTGTGGGAGCAGTCCTCGACCGGGCCGCTGCGCGCCGAGGTCAGCGCCGGCCGTGCACAGTTCACCCAGCAGATCGAGCAGACCAAGACGGTCACCACCGCACGGATCCTGGACGGCGCGCTCACCGCGCTGAACCCGGGGGCTGGCACGGCGAGCATCATGGTGGCCGTCCAGATCACCGTGACCCCGGCCAGCGGGTCGCCGGTCACCAAGCAGAGCCGTCTGCTCGGCACGCTGACCAGGACGTCGGCCGGGTGGAAGCTCAGCGCCCTCGGCCAGGTCCCGGTCGGTGCCGCGTCGCCCGGCAGCGGGAAGGGTTCCGGCGGTGGCTGACAAAGACGTCAAGGTCTCCGCGGCCGCGTGGGACGAGGACGCCGCCCTGGTGGAAGGCGCCGCCATGATGCGGGACGCCACACCGGCCGCGGCGCGCGCGGACGCGGCGCAGGCCGGACAGTCCGAAATCGTACAATCCGAGATCGCACAACCCCAGGACGAGCAAGCCGAGATCGGGCAGGCCGAGGACGGGCAGGCCGAGGCTGGACAGTTCGAGGTCGCACAACCCCAGGACGGGCAGGCCGAGGACGGAAAGTCCGAGATCGTACAATCCGAGGTCGCACAACCTGAGAAAGACCTGCCAGAGGCGGGCGCAGAGTCCGGGGAGACCACGCCGTCCGGGCGGCCGGGCTGGCGGATCGCCGCCGCGCTCGGTGCCGTCACGGTGGTCCTGGCCGGGTTCGGGGTGTGGGCCACGCTGCACGCCAGCAGCCTGCGCAGCAACGCGGCCGCCCAGGAGAACACCGCGCTCACCGACGGGCCGGCCACCGCGACGGTCCGCCGGGAGATCTCCGCCGCGGTCAACACGATCTTCTCCTACAACTACGCCGACACCGCAGCGACCCGGCGGGCCGCGCAGGGCGTCCTCACCGGCCCGGCGGTGCGCCAGTACAACACCCTGTTCGCGCTGGTGACCAAGAACGCGCCGGCCCAGAAACTGGTCGTCACCACCAAGGTCACCAACAGCGGGGTGGAACTGCTCAACGGCAACAGTGCCCGGCTGCTCGTCTTCGCCGACCAGCAGGACGCCAGGGCCGGCACCGGCCAGACCAGCTACGCCGGCGCGATGTTCGCGGTCACCGCCCAGCGCCAGGGCGGCCGGTGGAAGATTGAGAACATCGACACGTTCAGCGGCTGACCCGTCCTGCGCCGAGGAGAGCGAACCATACCGTGACCGGTACCGGGCATGCGCGAGCCAGCCGGGGGCGGCTGCTCGCCGCGGCCGCCTGCCCGGCGGCGCTGGCCTGCCTGCTGGCGGCGTGCGGCAGCCCGCAGCCTGCCGTCAGCGGGACCGGGCCAGCCGGTGACGCCGCGGCCTCCCCCGCCGCCGTGCAGGCTTCCGCCGGCCCCGGCACGGCCACCCCGGAGCCCAGCCCGCAGCCGACCGCGGCAGCCAAGCCGCTCGCCGGGATAACCGTCGGCATCGACCCCGGCCATAACGGCCTCAATGGCACCGACCCCGGCTACATCAATCACCTCATTTGGAACGGCCGGGAATCCGAGACATGTGACACCACCGGCACCCAGACCGCCAGCGGTTACACCGAAGCGCGGTTCAACTTCAGCGTGGCGCGCTATTTGCGGGCCGCCCTGCTCGCCGATGGCGCGCGCGTGGTGATGACGCGGCAGAACAACCACGGCGTCGGGCCGTGCGTGGACCGCCGGGCGCAGATACTCAACCGCTCAGGTGCGCGGGTGGCGATCGACATCCACGCCGACGGCGGCCCGGCCTCGGGCCGCGGGTTCACCGTGCTCGAACCGGTGGCCGACGGGCCCAACGACCACGTGATCCGCGCCTCGGAGCGGTTCGGCCGGGACGTGCGCGCGGCCCTGCTGGCCCATACCAGCATGCCGGAGAGCGACTATTACGGCAGCCACGGCATTGAACTCCGCAACGATCTCGCCGGGCTCAACCTCACCACGATCCCCAAGGTGCTTGTCGAGACCGGCAACATGATCAACGCAACGGATGCCGCGCTGCTGACCTCGCCCCCGTTCCAGCGGCGGCTCGCCGCGGCGCTCCTCGCGGCGATCCTCGCGTTCCTGCACAAGTAGCTGTGCTGGCCCGGGGGGACGACCCCCCGGAACCCCCCGCTGGCGCGAGCGCCCTGGTGGGTAGGGAGCAACATCCGGTGCCCGGCCATATGCCAAAAAGTCACCGTGAATAAACGGTTACCGGCAATAGAACCAAATGTTTGACATCACTGGGATTGCCCCGGGTTGACCGGCGTGATGGCATTGGCTCGTGACGAAGCGGCCGCGCTGGGCCCGCCACCGCACGCTGGCGGTACTTACCTGCACCGGGGCTCTGGCCTCCGGCTTGATCATGCCCGTGCTCGCCACCACGGCGGCCGCGGCTACCGCGGGCGGGCTGGGCCCGCCGAACACCTTCGTCGCGACGGCTGCGCTGGGCGTCGCCCAGTCCGGGCAGACCGCCACCCTGCTGCGCGACGGCCAGGTGCTGGTCGCCGCCGGCGGCACCACCAACGCGGAGCTGTACAACCCGGCCACCCGGAGCTTCACCCCGACCGCGAAGATGCCCGTGGCGGTCAGCGACGCCACCGCCACGCTGCTCCCCAACGGGAAGGTGCTGGTGGCGGGCGGGCTGCAGGGCAGCCGTCAGGTCACCAGCGCTGAGCTGTACGATCCCGCGAGCGGCACCTGGGCCGCGACCGGCGCGATGAACGTGGCCCGGTCCGGCCAGACCGCCACCCTGCTGACCGACGGCCAGGTCCTCGTCGCTGGCGGGGGCTGCAACGGCCATGCGTTCGGCTGCGACGCCGGCAGCTTCGAGAGCAGCCTGGCCAGCGCGGAGCTGTACAACCCGGCCACCGGGACGTGGGCCCGCACCGGGTCGATGAAGTTCGGCCGCGAGAACTTCACGGCCACCCTGCTGCGCAATGGCCAGGTGCTGGCGGCCGGCGGCTTCAGCAACTGCGACGACGACTTCTGCAGCGACACAAGCAGCGCGGAGCTGTACAACCCCGCGACCGGGAAGTGGACGCAGACCGGATCGATGCAGGGTGCGCGCGAGCAGCAGAGTGCCACGCCGCTGCCCGACGGCGAGGTGCTCGTCGCCGGCGGCCTCAACGAGGGCGGCTCCTGCTGCGGGCAGTTCGAGTACTCCAGCGCCGAGCTGTACAACCCGGCCGCCGGGACGTGGGCCCCCACCGCCTCCATGGCGGCCAAGCACGCGGGACAGACGGCTACCCTGCTGCCGGGCGGCTGGGTGCTGGTCGCCGGCGGCGGCACCTCGGTGGCCGAGATCTACGAGCCGGGGCCCGGCATCTGGGTGTCGCCGGGCGCGATGAGCACCGTCCGCACCCACGAGACGGCGACGCTGTTGCCCAACGGGCGCGTGCTCGTGGCCGGCGGTGACGGCCCCGACGGCCAGCCGCAGACCACCGCCGAGGAGTTCCTGGCCGGAAACGGCCCGCTGGTCACCGTCACGCCCGGCTCGATCGCGTTCGGCGGGCAGCAGGTCGGCACGGTCAGCGCGGCGCATTTCTACAAGGTCACCAACGTCGGCTCGGCCGGCCTGGTGGTGACCGGGGCGACGGTGACCGGCAAGAACCCAGGTGACTTCCGGGTGCACACCGGCTGCGCCGGCGCCCCGGTGCCGCCCGGCGGCACGTGCACCGTGGCAGTGCGCTTCGCCCCGTCGTCCACCTCCCTGCGCGCGGCCACGACCTCGGTGTCGGACAACGCGCCGCTCAGCCCGCAGGGCGTGCCGGTCACCGGGTTCGGCGGCGGGCCCGACGCGTGGGTCCCTGTCGGGCCGATGACCACCGCCCGCGAGCACTTCACCGCGACCCTGCTGCCCGGCGGCAAGGTACTGATGGCCGGCGGCCAGGCGGTGACCGGCGGCAGCCTGGCCAGCGCCGAGCTGTACAACCCGGCGACCCGCTCGTTCTCCGCCACCGGGTCGCTGCACGCCGCCCGCGCTTACCCGGCCGCGGCCCTGCTGCCCGGCGGCAAGGTCCTCGTCACCGGCGGCCTGTCCGGCAACTTCATCCCGTTCGCCAGCGCGGAGCTGTACAACCCGGCCACCGGCACGTGGGCGGACACCGCGCCGATGAACGCGGCCGGCTACGCCCTCACCGCGACGCCGCTGCGCAACGGCAGCGTGCTGGTGGCAGGCTTTGGCGGGACAACTGCCGCCGAGGTGTACGACCCGGCCAAGGCGACCTGGACCAATACTGGGCCGCCCGCGGTCTCACAGGGCGGCTTCGTCACCGCCACGCTGCTACGCAGCGGTCAGGTACTGGTGGCCGGCGGCGGCACCTCGGCCGCCGAGCTGTACAACCCGGCCACTAACGCCTGGGCGGCGACCGGCTCGATGAGCACCGCCAGGCTGGACGCGGCCGCGGCGCTGCTACCCGACGGGGACGTCCTTGTCACCGGCGGGAACGCCCCCGGCGGGGGGCCCGCCCTGGCCAGCGCGGAGCTGTACGACCCGGCAACCGGCAGGTGGAGCACCACCGGGTCGATGAACGATGCCAGGTACGGCGCGACCGCCACCGTGCTGCCCGATGGCACGGTGCTGGCCGCTGGCGGGTGCAGCTCGTGCGGCAACCAGCCCGCGCTGTCCAGCGCCGAGATCTTCAGCAACGGCTTCTGGTTCCCCGTGCACCCGATGACGCAGTCCCGGGTGTTCCAGACGGCCACGCCGCTGCCCGGCGGCAGCGTCCTGGCCGCGGGCGGCGGCCCGTCCCTTGACGGCGCGGCGGCCAGCACCGCGGAGGTGTTCACGCCGGTCCTGATGTCGGTGAACCCGGCCAGCGGCCCCGCGGGCACCCAGGTCACCGTCACCGGCAGCGGCTTCTACGCTGGCGAGACCGTGACGCTGCTCTGGGACGGCGCCACCGTGCTCGGCCATGCCAAGACCACCGCGACCGGCAGCTTCGGCACGACGATCACGATCCCCCAGGCCACGGCCGGGGCGCACGTCATCGCCGCGCGTGGCCAGCGCAGCTTCGGCGGGACGAGCGCCACGTTCACCGTGACCGGCTGACCCCGCTAGGACAACCGGACCAGCTCGATGCGGCCCGCGCCCCCTGTGGCGGACCAGGATCTGATCCCGGCCCCGGGCCGCCTGGTCAGCAGCGGGGCAGCGTCCGGCCGGCCGAGACGGCGGCCAGCTTGTCCGGGTTGGCCAGCAACTGGATCGCGGTGATCCGGCCATCCGAGACCGTCAGCGTCAGGGCCGCGATCGCCCGGCTGCCCGACATGATCAGCGTGCCCGGGCTTCCGTTGATCTCGGCCGCTTCCAGCGTCATATCGGAGACGTCCATGCCCTCGTAGGGCCGCCCGGCGATCGCCGCGAGGTACCGGGCCGCCTTGGCGGCGCCGGTGATCGGGCGCAGTGCGGCGCGCGTCTTCCCCCCGCCATCGGTCAGCAGCGTCACATCCGGGGCGAGCACTGTCATCAGGCCCTCGATATCGCCCCCCGCGGCAGCGGCGAGGAACCGCTCGGTCACCTCACGCTGCTGGTTCCAATCCACGTCGAACCGCGGTCTGCGCGCCTGGACATGCTCCCGCGCCCGATGGGCGAGTTGCCGCACCGCGGGAGCGGACCGGCCAAGGGCCGCGCCGATCTCCGCATGCTCGAAGCCGAACACCTCCCGGAGCACGAAGACCGCCCGCTCCTCCGGCGTCAGCGACTCCAGGACCACCAGCATGGCCACCGACACGGACTCGGCCAGCTCGGCACGTTCCGCGGCGTCCGGGCCCGCCTCGGTCAGCAGCGGCTCTGGCAGCCAGGGCCCGACATAGGCCTCCCGCCGGGAACGGGCCGAGCGGAGCCGGTTCAGCGCGGTGTTCGTGACGATCCTGGCCAGGTAGGCGCGCGGGTCGGCGACCTCCCCGCGGGACGCCGCCGACCAGCGCAGCCACGCGTCCTGGACCGCGTCCTCGGCGTCCGCGATGGTGCCGAGCATCCGGTAGGCGATGGCGAACATGAGACCGCGGTGCGCCTCGAACACTTCCGCGTCGGTCACGCCGGCCGCTGCCCGGCCGCCGCCCCAGCCGCCGCGCCGCCGGCGGCCGGTATCGCACACCGGTCCTTGAACCCCTGCGCGGTCAGCCCGAGTGCCGAGTTGATCCGCGACCGCAGGTTCTCCACGGCCACGATCGCGGTGAGTTCCACCAGTTCCGCGTCGCTGAGGTGAGCGCTCAGCCGCGCCACCATCTCATCGGTGACGCCCGGCGGCGTGTCCGTCATCGCCTCGGCGTACTCAAGCACGAGCCGCTCCAGTTCGGTGAACACGTCGCTGTCGCGCCAGTCCGGCACGGCGCGGATCTTCTCCGCGGGCACCTGGTGGTTCATCGTGGCTTCCCAGTAGCCGAAGTCCAGGCACCAGGCGCAGCCGATGCTCGCGGCCGCCGCCATGACCGCCAGGTCCTTCAGGCCGCGGTCCAGGCTCCGCCATCGCTCCACGCCCAGTTCAAACAGCGCGTACGAGCGGCCGACCTTCATGTTGTGCGCCATGGCGGCGCCTGGGTCGGGCATCACCCCGTACCTGCGGCGCGCGAACCGCGCGGCGATCCGGTAGCTCAGCGTCTTGGGCGGATCCAGCGAGATACGCGCCATGCCCATGTCCTTTCCTGGTCAGCGTGCGTCCTTACCCACCTTCGACACGCGGAACCGGCCAGGTGTGACAGTTTCAGGCCGCGTACGTCCGCAGCAGCCGCAGCGCGGCCGCGGCGTGCGGGCCGCTGGACTTCAGGCCCGACTGTTCGGGGGCCAGCCGCTGGGCGGCCACCCGGCAGAAATCGCCGGCCGGGCCGCTGATCGCCGATCCCGCGGTGTCCGGCCCGAACTCCCAGGACGTCACCCCGTCCGGGGCGGTCAGGTCACACCGCACGTCCTGGGTTCCCTCGCCGGCCAGGGCGAACGCGTAGGGCAGCGTGCGGTGCGCCAGCCAGGCGATATGCCGCAGCCGGGCGGTGTCGGGAAAGGCGATGCCCAGCGGCCCGGTGATGTCCAGGCCGTGGGCCCAGTGCTCGGCCAGCCGGGTGGTGGCCATGGTGGCCGGCTTCATCGGTGCCTCCACCCACGACAGCGGCTGCCCCGGGTCGGCCGCGCGCAGCGCGCGCACCGCCGCGCGCCGCGCCCCGCGCCACCGCTCGAAGACCACGGCCGGCTCCGCCCGCTGCGCCCGGACCATATCGTCCGCGAGCTGGTCCACCGTGGCCCCGGGCCCCCGCCCGGGACGCAGCGCGGCGCCGCCGGTGCTGGCGACCACCGCTTCCTCGGTCTGCGCGAGGTGCAGCACGACGTCGGTGACGCTCCAGCCGGCGGCCGCCGACGGTGCCGACCACCGCGCGCCGTCGAGGCCGGCGAGGATCTCCTCCAGCCGGTCCTGCTCCGCCTCGAGGTCGTCGAATATGGCCATGCCTGGACTATGCCACGCCCACCAGGCCTAGGGCCGTGCGCGGGGATGGAAGTAGGGCATTCGTACGATCCGGCGGCGGGGGCCTTACGGCGATGCTGAAGGCACGAACGGACAACGGGTCCGTGCGGAGAGGAGCACCTCAGATGACTGAGATCGAGCGCAGGACGCGCTTCAGCCGGATCGTGCACCGCGTGACCAGCGTCGTGGGAGAGATGAACTACGCGCAGCGGAGGAGCGTGGAGCTGTTCCTGGACCTCGGGGAGCGGCGCTAAGCTGCTCCGGCCCATGCGGGCCTCCATCACGCCCCACTTAGCCGCCCGTCCCCCGAATCCGGGGGGCGGGCGACGATCTTTTCTAGCCGAGCCGGGGGATGACCTCCGCGGCCAGCCGCTCGGCGTGCTCGGCCTGCTCGAACATGGCCGTGAAGAGAATCAGCTCCGCACCGGCCGCGACGACCTCGCGCAGCGCGGCGGCACAGTCGTCCGGCGTTCCGGCGACCGCCGCGGCCTCGATGTCCGCCGACCGCCGCCCGTAGAGGTGCTCCATCTCCTCGTTCATCCGCTGGCGCGCCCGCGAGCCGTTGTCGTCGATCGCGACATACACGCGCTTGGCGATGGCGAAGTCCGTGGCCGGGCGCCCCGCCGCGGCGAGCGCCTCCCGCACGATCTGGACCTGCTCGGCGAACCTCGCGGTGGGCGTGGAGCCCGCACCGAAGAACCCGTGGCCCAGCCGGACGGCACGGCGCAGCGCGACCGGGCCGTTGGCGCCGAACCACAGCGGCGGGTGCGGCTTCTGGAACGGCTTGGGTTCCATGGGCGCGTCCCGCAACTGCCAGAACTCCCCGTCGAAGGTGACCCGGGGCTCGGTCCACAGCGCCTTCATCAGCGCGATCCCCTCGGTGAACCGTGCGACGTACCGGTCCGCGTCCACTCCGAAGGCGGCGAACGGCCGCGCCTTCCCGCCGGTGCCGACCCCCACGTCGATCCGGCCGCGGCTGAGCTGATCCAGCGTGGCCAGGCTCTTGGCCAGATGCACGGGGCTGTGCAGCGTGGACACGAACACCACGCAGCCCAGCCGCATCCGCTCGGTGCACGCGGCCGCGTAGGTCATCGCTTCGATCGGGCTGAGCTGCGGCGCCGCCCCGAGCATGTTCTCCTGCGCCCAGGCGCTGTCGAAGCCAAGCTCCTCGGCGCGAGCGAAATAGCTGCGATACGCGGCCGGGTCGAACTCACCGTCCGCGAAGAACTGGGGTATCGCGATCGCGTACTTCACAGCCCGCATCGTATCCAGACCGGTTACCCCAGCTGCTTCTTGGCCTCTTCGTAGAGATCGGCCGGCAGCGGCCCCTTCGCCGCGATGGCCATGTTGGCACGCAGGTGCTCCGAGTTGGACGTGCCCACGATCGTGCTGGACAGGTCCGGGTGGCTGAGCGTGAAGCGCAGCACGAACTCATGCCGCGGCATGCCGCCGAGAAGATCGTCCAGGCCGGCCGAGTCCCAGCGGCGCTGGCCTTCGCCCGGGGGCAGCCCGAGCGGCCCCTGGGCCCAGTTCTTGTCCTCGGCGGGGCCGCCGCGGGCCACCCCGCCCCGGATCAGCGTCCCGGCACCGGCCTGCGCCGCGGCGGTGATGAGGTCCTCGTGCTCGCGCTGGACCACCGAGTACGGGATCTGGAACACGTCGAAGATGCCCATGGCGATGTGGTCGGGCAGGTTCGGCAGGATGCCCGACATGCCGATGAACCGGGTCTTCCCCTCGTCGCGCATGGCCACCAGGGTTTCGACGGTCTGCCCGGCCTCCATCTGGGCGCGGCTGGGCGACATGTGCACCTGCACCAGGTCCAGGTGGTCGGTGTCCAGCCTGCGCAGGCTCTGTTCGATCCCGGCCCGGACGTTGGCGGCGCTCCAGTCGTGCGGGTACGGCGGCCTGGCACCGGCCGGCGGGGGCCCGAGCAGGCAGCCGCACTTGGAAGCCAGGAAGTACTCGTCGCGCCGGTGGCCCAGGTAGCGGCCGATCAGTTCCTCGCTGCGGCCGTAGTCGATGGACGTGTCGATGAGGTTGATGCCGCCGTCCAGCACCTCGTTGAGCAGCCGTCCCGCGGCGGGGTCCACGATCGCCGAGGCGTGCGGCTCACCGCGCAGTTCCATGGCGCCGTAGCCGAGGATGGTCACGTCCGCTTCGGTCCGCCCCAGGCGTCGGGTCTGCATCGTCATGCTCAGAACGCTACCCCGCTCTACTGACCGGCGCGCTCAACGTTATGGGTCGCGGCAGTAGGATGCGCTGGCTGGTTCGCGAGGCGACCTCGCGGGCACTTCGCAGGGAGGCGAGGCTGGGATGTGGCTTGACGGGGCGGAGGTAGCCGCCGAGGTACGGGCGCTGCGGCCGGACTACGCCGCGCTGCTGATCGTCGCCGAGGGGCTGCTTCCCGGGCCGAGTGACCACGCCAGCGGCGCTCTCCTGGCCGACGCCGAGGACCGGGCCCGCAAGCACCTGGGCGGAGTGAGGCCCGAGGAATTGCCGCAGGTGGCGCAGTGGCGGGAGGCGTTTCGGGCCTTCGGGGCCAAGCCGCAGCGGACCAGGCCCAGCGTCGAGGCCCTGCTGCGCCGGGTGGAGGCCGGCCTGCCGCGCATCGACCGGACCACCGATGCCTACAACGCCGTGTCCATCGCCTGCCTGCTCCCGGTCGGCGGCGAGGACCTGGCCCGCTACGCCGGGCCGGCCAGGCTCGTCCGGGCCGCCGGGGATGAGAACTTCGACACCACCGCCGACGGGCAGCCGGCCGTCGAGCATCCCGAGCCGGGCGAGGTGATCTGGCGGGACGACCGCGGGGTGACCTGCCGGCGCTGGAACTGGCGCCAGTGCGTGCGCACCCGGATCACCCACTCGACCACCACGGCGATGTTCGTACTTGACGGGCTCGGCGCGCTCGGCGTTGACGGCCTGCGAGCCGCCGAGACCGAGCTGACCGGGGCCCTGGCCCGCCTCAGCCCCGGCGCCACGTTCACCTCCCGCCTCCTCGAACCCTGATCACGGCAGTACCGTTGCTCCGCGTGCCGTAACCTCCATGATCATGACGCCAGCAGGCCTGGCATGTGTCCGCGGTGCTTTACGAGACTGTTGTGACTGCCACAGCGACGGCCGCTACGCGGGGGCGTGATTGTGCAGCGTTTGCTAGCACGTGTTGTGCCCTGTAGCGGGGCTGGTGGTACGTCGGCGGGCTCGGCCGTGGGCCGGGCACTGGCCACACCCCAAGGGCAGCGGTGTGCAGCCGGTGCCTCGGGGGGGCACCGTCGTGCGAGGCGGCGGCCGTGCCCGGGGGCTTACGGGGTTACCGGGGGGCTCGAGGGCGTCCGCTGCGGGGTCGGCCTAATCTCGCCGCGCGGCCCCTTGATGGGAGTGCCGGTGTGGGCCGGCGGGGTGCCAGAGAAGAAGAGGACGCGGATCGCAGTGATCCCAGCGTTGTACGCGTAGCAGGAGCCGATGCTGCCGGCGGTGGTGCGGCACCATTCCTGCAGGGTGTCTCCGGCGATCACCGCGGCGCCGGCGGTTTCGGCGGCTTGAGCGGTGCCATCCTCGCCGTCACCTCCCAAAGTCACGGAAGATTTGTGGTCACCTGGGGGCAACGTGGTGGCCCCGGGCGCCGTCTTATGTTGCAGATTGAGCTGGGCTGGCTGGTTTGCCGCCAGCCCCGGCTGACCCTGCCCAAAGGTTCCGAGCGAGCAGGGGCCCGCTCCCGATGCGGACGGCACTGCCCGGAAGAGAGGGTCGATGAGACTCGACAGAAGGCGAGCCGCCTGGCTCGCGACGGTTCTTGGCGTGGCCACGGCGGCGGCCGTGACCGGCACCGGGGCGGCCACGGCCGGCGCGGCAGCGTCAGGCCATGCGGCAACGGCCCGCGGCCCCAGCCTGAAGCTGATCATCACGCAGAAGACGGTCACCATAGCGAAGCCTAAGCGCGGGCGAGAATTCATCGATCCCGGCATCTGGGCGAGCGCGGTTGGCTCGGACCTGCGGCTGAATGTGCAGCGGGCCAGCTACACCAAGCCCGTGACGATCACGCAGATCATCAAGACGCCCTGGGGAACAACGCAGCGGCGGCCGCTGCCAGCCTCGCTGCTGGATGGCTGGAACGGGCTGAAGGACTTCTTCCGCCTGACCATCCGCAACTCCCACGGCAAGATTGCCGCCACGCAGAAGCTAACATTCTGCCCGGATACCTTCGACACCCAACGAGCCAGCCCCAGCAGCCCGCCCGCCGACCCCTACCCGCAGCAATGCGGCCCCCTTGACCCCTTCCCGCTGGGCGAGGTGTGGGGCCTCACGCAAGGCTGGGCCATGAATCCCTCCGAAACCTTCTGCTTCTTCCGATGTCCCCGGCCGCCCCCGGTCAACCTGCCGCTCGGCAAGTACCATGCGACCGAAACGATTACCGCCCCCTACACCAAGCTGTTCCATATCCCGGCGGCGGACGCGACCGCCACGGTGAACCTCAAGGTGGTCAAGGCTACGGGTTGCCCCCCGCCGGGCTGCGCGGTGGCTCATCGCGGCACGCACGCCGGCCACCTTCCGCAGCTCCCCCACGTGCCCACGCTGACGAACCCGCCACAGGCGGCGCTGCCGCAGCTGACCGCCCTACCGTCCTTCGGCATCCGCACGACCCACACCAAGGCCGGGCCCGACGTGCTCAGTTTCAGCGCCACCGTCTGGGTCGGCGGCAATTCCCCCCTTGATGTGGAGGGCTTCCGCCACCCCGGCTCGCCGGTGATGAAGGCCTACCAGTACTTCTGGCGCAACGGCAAGGTCATCGGCCGCGCCCCAGCCGGAACGATGGGCTTCGAGACGGGCAGGGGCGAAAACGAGTGGCACTTCGAGCAGTTCGCCCGCTACCGGCTGCTCACCGCCAGCAAGAAGCTCGCGGTGATCAGCAACAAGGTGGGCTTCTGCATCGCCCCCACCGACCCGGTAGACATGCTGATCCGCAGCGCCCTATGGCAGCCGCCGTTCATCGGCCTCGGCGGGGCATGCGGGTCTCCCAGCGCGCTGTGGGTGCAGGAGTACCTGCCCGACGGCTGGGGCGACACCTACGTGCAGACCCTCGCCGAGCAGGCCTTCGACATCACCAACGTGCCGAACGGCACCTACTACATCGAGATCACCGCCAACCCGCAGCACAAACTGCATGAGCTGAGCACGGCCGGCAACACCTCGCTGCGGAAGATCATCCTCGGCGGCACCAAGGGCCACCGCACCGTCAAAGTGCCGGCCTGGCACGGCATCGACCCAGAACCCTAACCCGGGCGGCCGACCCGACCCGCGGCCGGCGGGCACCCGCTCCCCGCCGGCCGCGGGCCGCCATGGATCGCCGACCCCGTGGTGGCCTGGCCAGCACGGGCAATTCCGCGGCGCCCACGTAGCAGCCGCTTACGCGGGGAGTGCCCTCGGGCAGCTGTTCCCTGCCGCAGGCACCGAAGAGGGCAGCCTCCTCAACGACGCCCGTGCCTTTCGCGACACGCTGGTGAAGGCGGGGCACCAGCCGGCCTACGGCGAATTCCGCGGCGGCCACGACCACGATTGCTGGCGTAGCAGCCTCGCCGACGGAATCGCCCACGTCCTCAGCAAACCCGCGAGCAACGAAGGCCCCTGGGCGACGACCTCATAGCCGCCGCAAAGGAAGCCAGGCGGTCAGGATTCGGGCGCCAGCCCGGCGCCTCGTCGCGCATGGCCACCAGGGTTTCGACGGTCTGCCCGGCCTCCATCTGGGCGTGGCTGGGCGACGTATGTACCTGCACCAGGTCCAGGTGGTCAGGTGATCAACGCGAGCGGGCCGGTCAGCCTGCCGTAACCCCGCCGTCACCGCCTCCATGATTATTGGATGCATGGCTTCCTGCGCCGTCAGTGCCGGGCACCGGATGGACCCTGGCCTGTGGCTGCGCTAGCTCAGCGGTGTCGAGCAGTTGCCGCAGTACGGCGGTGTAGCGCTCCAGTGCGGTCCGGCCGTCATGGGTAAGGGCCACCGTGGTCAGCGCGTTGACGCCGCTGCCGGTCTTGTTCGTCTGCACGTACCCGGCGTCTTCCAGCTTGCGCAGGTGGGTGATCAGATTGCCCGGTGTCAGCCCGATCAGCTCTTGCAGCCGGGTGAAGGACAGATTGTCGCCCTCGGGCAGCGTCGCCAGCGTCACCATCAGGCGCAGCCGCACGGGGGCGTGGATGACCGGGTCGAGCCCGGGTTCGCTCATGAGCGTCCCCGCACGAGGGTGATGCCCGCCATCACCAGGAACGGGACGCCGACGGCCAGCGCGTCCACGGCCCAGACTCCGGCCGGGCCCGCGAACCCGCTGAGAGCCGCCACGGCGATCAGCCAGACGCCCAGGCCGAAGGCATACCAATTCAGCCAGGCGGCGGTGCCAGCCACCAGGACCACCCCGGCCACCAGCAGTGGTGAGGACGCGGTGAACACGCTGATCACGCCGTGGCCAGCGCCGACATGGCGCAGCGCAGGCTGCATGACGTAGACGCCCAGCAACCCGACGGCAAGTGATAGCCAGTAGATGCGCCGCCGCAGCTGCGATACGCCGCCGACGCCGCTGGCTGCCTGGTCGGTCACTCCCGCGGTGACGCCCAGGGCCAGCACGGCAAGCAGGGCGAGCAGCGCCAGTGCCCAGCCCTCCGGCGCGTGAAAGGGCCGCTGCCCGCGGACCGACAGCCAGACCACGCCGTAACCAAGCAGGTAAACCAGCGCCCAGCTCACGAGAATCACCGGGCGGTTGACAGTCAGCCCATGCCGGGCCCGCTCCCGCGCCTCCCGCATGATGACCGCTGCACCCTGCGCGTCCATGCCCGCTGCCTCGCTGGCGCCAGCATCGTCGGCCATGCCGGATCCCTCGTTCATGACATCTCTCCTTAGGCGATGGCCTGGCAAGGTCGGGAGGACGGCAGGGTCGCGAGCCTTGCCGGTCTCACACGTGCTGGTGGCCTGCGTGCATGACCGTGGCTGGTGGGCCGATTGCCGCGCCTGGCGTGCTGGCCTCGGCCCGCCGGGGGAGGAACAAGCTGAGCGCCACGGCGAAGGCCATGATCTTCGACAGCACATTCAGTGCGAAGGGGACCGGGGCGGAGGGATATCCGAATCCGGACAGGCCCCAGACCGCGAAAACCACCAGGATCAACGCGAAGAAAAAGAACGACGACCTGGGCAGCTTCACCATCGGTGACAACGTCAGGAGCGCCAGCGTAGTCAATTCGACGAGGAACAAGGGTGCGAAGAACAGCAGCCGGTACAAGGCCGGGTCGGGAGGAATCGGGGGATAGGTCCTGGCCATGACGATGAGGTCAAACGGAAACTCAAAGATCATCGGCGCGGCCGCAGCCCCGATAGCGGCGCTCCCCAGCGCGACCCGCCAGCCATGCGACCTGCCCAGGAGAAGGATGATGACGAAGATCACAGCCACGCAGATGGCGGTAACGGGCGTGATGGGATCGGGCGGGGCGGTGTGAAACAGGTGCTCCTGGCGTGCCTGGTGAACGTAGATGGGCAGGCAAAACAGAAACGCTGTAATCGCAAATCCCCAGGTCACGAGCATAAAGGCCCTGGCGCCCTCGCTGGGCCTTGCTGGCCGGGCGGGCCGAGGCAGCCGGATTCCCGCATACGCCACGCCGCCCGCGGCGGCCACCAGGACAACGGCGAGGACGATCCTGGCGGCGCCGCCATAGCTGACCCACGTACCGGATTGGGTCACGGTCGCGTGTACCTGCTCAAACGTCATCGCCATGGCCAGAACCTCCGTTTACTTTGCAGTTAAAAGCTAGCTCACTTTGAACTGCAAAGTCAAAGGCGGGGAACTGAGCGGGGCGGCGCGCTGCGGACCAAAGGCAGCTGGTCTGGTATGGGGTGGATCGCCAGGCACTTGTCACAGATCGGCGGTCCACTCGATGACCAGACGCCGCTCCAGTGCAGCGCCGCCGGCAGGGCTACATCAGGCCGCGACTGTGACGGCCAGCAACTGAGTAGGTGCTCATCTCGTTAGGCCGGCGGGGGCGGGTGAGTCACCGAGCCGCGCGGGATCAGGTTCATCGGCTGGCGGACCATCACGTCGCTGGCGGGCTCGTGTTCGATGCGCGCGATCAGCGCGTCCACGGCGGCGCTGCCCAGGTCGGCCAGCGGCATGGCCACGCTGGTCACCGGGACGTCGAGGAAGGTCAGGCATTCGTCCTCGTCGAAGCTCACCACCGACATTTGGGACGGTACCCCGATGCCCGAGTGACGGAGCGCGGCGAGCACCCCGAACAACTGGTTCAGGCTGCCGACCCCGCACGCGGTAGGCAGCGCCCCTGGTCCCGGCAACCGGGTCACGGCGCGCCAGCCGCCCTCCTCGGTGGGCGCCTCGTGGCGCACGGTGAGCTGGATCCCCCGCGCGGCACAGATCCGCCGGGCCGCGCTCACCCGGCGGTGCACGGTGTCCACCTCGGGGGGCCCGTCGATCAGCACGACGCTGCGGTGGCCGAGCCCGGTCACGTAGTCCAGGAACAGCCGGACCGCCCCTGGCTCGTCCATCACCACGTCGTTGCCGCGATCGGGCCCGCGGCGGTTCACGTACACGTGCGGCACCGCGGGCACCCCCCCGGCGTGCTGGGGAATCCGCAGCGCGGTGGCCAGCAGCAGTCCGTCGGCCCGGCTCTCCTCGACCAGGTACCGGTAGTCGTCGGGGGGCTTGGCGTGCTCACCGGGCTCCTCCATGATCATGACGACGTAGCCGCGCTCTCCGGCCCGCTGCAGGGCGCCACGCTGCAGCCGGACCCAGATCGGGTTGCGCAGCAGCGGTATGACGAAGGCCAGGGCACCGGTGCGGCGCCGCTTGAGCGCCCGGGCCAGCGCGTTCGGCCGGTAGCCCTGCTGCCGGGCGGTCTTCAGGATGAGTTCGTAGACCTCGGGGCGGATCGACTGCGCGGGGTCCCCGTTGAGCACCCGGGACACGGTGGACACGTGGACGCCGACCGCCTCGGCGATATCGACCAGGCGGGACGCGCGGCGCTGGCTGCCGGGCGTACCTCCGGTCACACCACCTCCGCAACCGCGCGGGTCAGCAGGATCGCCGCGCAAAAACTGCGGTACACGGCAAGCGGATCCTCGCCGCTGAAGCGCAGTTCGCGGGGCCCCGTTCGCTCCACGCCGCGGACCCAGCCCGCCGCCTCGGCGATGTCGGTGGTGCGGACGGCGATCTCCAGCGGGGCCGAGCCCACCGGCGGGGGGCTGGCGCTGGCCGCGCCCTCGATCGCCCGTTGCGCGGTCTCCCTGATCAGCGCGCGGGCGCGGGCCGGGTGCAGGCTATGCGCGGCCAGCCGGCTGACGTGCTCCTTGACCACGGCGGCGTGCACGGCGGGAATCAGTGCCGCCGTCTCCTCGCAGGCGCACCGGTCCCCAGTGACCAGCACGACCGGCACCCCGTAGTGCGCGGCCACCAGGGCGTTAATGCCCGCCTCCCCGGTCACCACGCCGCCGAGCCTGGCCTCCATCACCGCGCGCGGGTTGTAGGTGTGCGACAGCCCGGCCGGCGCGCCCACCGACCCGTGGTAGGACACGAACAGCACCGCGTCGAAGCTGTCGTCCAGGCCCTGCATCATGTAGAGCGGCTTGTGGCTGCCGGAGATGTAGGACGCCCCGCCGGCCAGCGCGTCGGCCGGGAGGTTACGCATGGTCGAGTGCGAGTCGTTGACCACGATCTCGGTCGCGCCACCGGCCACGGCACCCTCGATGGCCGCGTTCACCTCGGCCAGCAGCAGCGCCCGCCCGGCGGCCGCCTCCGGCCCGTCACCGACGCACTGCTGCCAGTCGACGACCCCCGCCGTGCCCTCCATGTCGCTGGACAAGAAGACCTTCATGACCGCCCCTTTCCCCGTGTCATGCCTGGTCCGCGGCGCGCGCCAGGCCGGTCCCGGCGGGCGGCGCGGGCTCGAACGCGAAGTGGCACGCCGCCAGGTGCCCCGGGGCCTGCGCGGCACCGGTCAGTTCCGGGTCCTCCTGCTCGCACCGCGGCTGCGCGATCGGGCACCGGGTGCGGAACCGGCACCCCGTCGGGATCTGCAGCGGGCTGGGCGGATCACCGATGATCGCGGGCGCCCCGATGTCGGGCGCGCCGACGGCCAGCCGGGGGATGGCGGCGAGCAGGCCGCGCGTGTAGGGGTGCCGGGGGTCGCTGAACAGTTCCTCGGTCGAGGCCACCTCGACGATACGGCCCAGGTACATGACCGCGACCCGGTCGCACAGGTGCCGCACGACCGCGAGGTTGTGTGAGATCAGCAGCAGCGAGAGCCCCAGTTCCGCGCGCAGGCTGGCGAGCAGGTTGAGGATCGTGGCCTGAACGCTGACATCCAGCGCGGACACCGGCTCGTCGGCGATGAGCACCTCGGGCCGCAGCGCGAGGGCCCGGGCGATGGCGATGCGCTGGCGCTGGCCGCCGGAGAACTGGCGGGGGTAGGAGCCCACCGCCTCCTCGGGCAGCCCGACCAGGGCAAGCAGCCGCTTGCTTTCGTCGGCCACCTGGCTCCTTGGCACCACATGGTGCACCCGCAGCAGTTCCCGCAGCACCCCGCCGACGGTCAGGCGGGGGTTCAGCGACGAATAAGGGTCCTGGAACACCATCTGGACCTGGCGCCGGTCCGCTTGCGAACGGCGGGCCCCCACGGTCGTTCCGTTCAGCTTGATCTCGCCGTTGTCGACGGGGCACAAGCCGGACAGCGCAAGGGCAAGCGTCGACTTGCCAGAGCCTGACTCGCCCACCAGGGCGAGTGCCTCACCGCGGCGGATGTCCAGGTCCACGCCGTCTACCGCGCGCAGCCGCCGTTCTTCCCCCTGCACGCGCGCCATGACCTGCGACCCGACCGGGAAGAACACCGACACCCCGCGCGCCGCGAGCGCGGCCTCCGGCCGGCCTCCCGCGCCGTCCGCCGCGGTCACGACTGGGCCCGATCCGCGGCCACCGCGTCCATGGTGCGCTCATAGTGCAGGCAGGCCGTGGCACGGCCGCCCGGCAGCAACCGCAACGGCGTCTCGCTCACCCGGCAGTCCTCCTCGGCGAACTCGCACCGGGGGTGGAACCGGCACCCCGGCGGAGGGGTGATCAGGCTGGGCGGGGCCCCCGGAATCGGCACCAGCGAGTCGCGCACGTAGTCGAAGTCCGGCGCGGACCGGACCAGCCCGAGGGTGTAGGGGTGCCTGGGGTCGAGCAGGACGTCACCGACGGCGCCGCTCTCGACGAGCTGCCCGCCGTACATCACCGACACCCGCTGGCAGATCTGCGCGACGACCGGCAGGTCGTGGGTGACGAACACGAGGCTGACCCCGGACTCGCGGCACAGCGCGGACAGCAGCCGGAGGATCTGATCCTGAATGGTGACGTCCAGGGCGGTGGTCGGCTCGTCGCACAGGATGATCTCGGGGTCGCAGGACAGCGCGATCGCGATCATCACCCGCTGGCGCATGCCGCCGGAGAACTCGTGCGGGTAGGCGCGGAACCGGCGCTCCGGGTCGGGGATGCCCACCCGGCGCATCAGCTCCAGCGCCCGTTCGGCGGCCTTGGCGCGGCTGAATCCCAGGTTCACCTGGGGCCCCTCGGCGATCTGCCTGCCCACGCGCATCACCGGGTTGAGCGCGCTCATAGGCTCCTGGAAGATCATCGACATCTTCGTGCCGCGGATCCGGTTCAGCTCGGCCTGGGTCCGGGTCACCAGGTTCACGCCGTCCAGCAGGATCTCGCCCGAGGTGACCCGGGCCTCGGGGGGCAGGACGCCGAGCACGGCGCGCAGCGTCATGCTCTTGCCGGACCCCGACTCCCCCACCAGGCCGAGCGCCTCGCCCGCGCTGACGTCGAACGACACGCCGTCCACCGCCCGGACGGTGCCCTGCCGGCTGGCGATCCGCACGTGCAGGTCGCGGACCTCCAGCACGGTCCCTTTGGTCGCGGCCCCTTGCGGCGCGATCCCCGCTGCCGAGGTCATGCCTGGCCCGGCCGGAGTACGTCGGCGAGGCCGTCGCCGATGAGCGAGAGCCCCAGGCCCACGAGCACCACCGCGAGGCCGGGGAAGGTGGTGAGCTGCCAGTGGGTGGACAGGAAGTTCTGGCCGTCGTTGATCATCGAGCCGAGGTCCGCGGTCGGTGGCGGCACGCCCAGGCCGAAGTAGCCGAGCGTCACGACGGCCACGATGTCCTGGACGATGTCGGACATGGAATAGATGATCGCCTGGGTGATGACGTTGGGCAGCAGATGGCGGCGCATGATGCGGACGCTGCCCAGGCCGCCCGACTGCGCGGCGAGGATATATTCCTGCCGTTTGGCCACCAGGATCTCGCCGCGGATGATCCGTGCGTAGGAGACCCAGCCCACCAGCGTGATCGTGATGATGATGCTGCGCACGCCCGGGCCGAGCACGAACACCAGCGCGATGACCAGCACGTAGAACGGGAACGCCACCACGACGTCCACCACGCGCATGATCACGGTGTCGACCCACCCGCCGAAGTAGCCGGCCACGCTGCCGAGGATCAAGCCCAGGGTGAACGGGAAGAGCACCGCGAGGAACGCGATCCGCACGTCCAGCCACGTCCCGTAGAGCAGCCGGGTCCAGGTGTCCCGGCCGAGCTGGTCGGTGCCGAGCAGATGGTGGGCGCTCGGCCCGAGCAGCGTCGCGTTGAGGTTCTGCGCGTTCGGGTTGTACGAGGTGAACAGCGGCGCGCCGATCGACATGATCAGGATGATGGTCATGATCGCGATCCCGGTCATCAGCGCGGGCTGGGTGTACCAGCGCCGGGCTCGCCGGGCCTCGCCCCGTTCGGCCCGCGCACGCGGCGCGGCGGCCGGCGAGGGCGGCGCCCCGGGCAGGCCAGGCTCGGGCGTCAGCGGGATGGCGCTCACCGGCTGAACCGCACTCTCGGGTCGAGGGCCGCGTAGGCCACGTCGGCCGCCAGGTTGAGCAGGATGACCATGATGGCGAAGACCAGCGTGATGCCCTGGACCACGGTGAAGTCCCGCTGGAAGATCGAGTTGATCATGAGCTGGCCCAGGCCGGGGATCGCGAAGACGTTCTCGATGATCACCGTGCCGCCGATCAGGAATCCGATGTTGATGCCGAGCACCGTGACCGCAGGGATGACCGCATTGCGCAGCACGTGCCGCAGGAAGAGCCGCTTTCCCGCGATCCCCTTGGACCTGGCGGTGGTGACGAACTCGGCGCCGAGCACGTTGAGCATGCTGGCGCGCAGGCTGCGGATGACCACCGGCGAGAGCGCCAGCGCCACGGTCAGGCTGGGCAAGAACATCGACCGCAGGTGGCCGAAGAACCCGGTGCCCCACCCGCTGACCGGGAAGAAGTGGAACTTGATCGCGAACGCGTAGATCAGCAGGAACGCCAGCCAGAACTGAGGCATGCCGAGACCGATCAGCGGGACCACGCGCACGGCCTGGTCACGGGCGCCGTCCTTGCGGCTGGCCGCGATTATCGCCAGCGGCACGCTGATCAGCACGGCGAGGACGGACGAGTAGGTGATCAGCCACAGGGTCGGCGGCAGGTGGGTCAGGATCAGGCTCAGCGCCGAGCCGCCGTAGTACAGGCTCACCCCGAGGTTGCCGTGCAGCAGCCGGTCCATGAACAGCCAATACTGGCCGATCAGCGGCCGGTTCAGGCCCCACTCCTTGTGCAGCAGGGCCACCGCCTTCGGGGTGGCGTGGATCCCCAGGATGGTCCGCGCCGGATCACCGGGGATCAGGTGGATCATGAAGAACACGACGATCGTGCATCCGATGGCCACCGGCACCAGTTGCAGCAGGCGCCGCAGCACGAACGTCATCCGACCCATGGGCGCCGCTCACCTCCCTCGCACGCTGGACCGCCAGGTTCGCCGATGCGGCTGGCCGTGTGCCGGGGCCTACTTGCTCATCCAGACGTTCTCAAGGTGATAGTTGCCGAGTGGAGTGACGAAGAAACCGTGGACGTTGGAGGTGGTGGCGTAGGCGTACGGCGAGTAGTAGAGGAACGACATGAACGCGTCCGCGGCCGAGTCGGACTGGACGGTGTTGTACAGGGCCTGCCGGGCCGAGGTGGCCAGGGTCTGCTCCGCCTGGTGGGTGGCCTTGACCACCGTGGGGTTGTTGTAGTCGGTGAAGAAGGACCGGGCGCCCGAGTTCGGGTCCACCGCAAACGTGGCCAGCTCGTCCGGGTCGGGGATGTCCATGGTCCAGTAGGTCAGCGTCATGTCGTACTTGAGGCTCTGCTGGTTGAGGTTGGCCGTGTTCGGGTCCAGCTGCTGGATCTTCAGGTTGATGCCGAGCGGCTTCAGCTCGGACTGCAGGATCGTGGCGATGGTGAGGTAGTCGGAGAAGCCGTTGGACACCAGGATCGTCGTGGTGAACCCGTGCGGGACCGAGGACTTGGCCATCTCGGCCTTGGCGGCGGCCAGGTTGTACTGGAGCCCCTTGGTGGCGGGCTGGTAGTAGGGCACCTGCGGCGGGAACAGCGAGTTGGCCGGGTGGCCGTTGCCGAACAGCACGGCCTTGACCAGCGCGGCGCGGTTGACCGCCAGCGAGATGGCCCGGCGGACGTGCACGTCCTGGAACGGCTTGACCGTCTCGTTGAAGGCCAGGTAGTCGGTCCTGGTCGAGTTGAACAGGTTCATCGTGATGCCGGAGGTGGCCTTCAGGCTGGCCACCGTGGACCAGGCCGGGAACTCGTCCACCTGGGCCTGCCCGCCCTTGAGCTGCAGTTCCCTGGTGTTGTCACTGGGCACGTCGGTCCAGGTGACGCTGTCCAGGTAGGGCTTGCCCTGCTGCCAGAAGTGCGGGTTGCGGACCAGCTTGAGCGCCGAGCCCTTGTGCCAGTAGTCCCACTTGAACGGGCCGGTCCCGATCGGGTGCTGGTAGAACTGCGCCTCGGTCTGGCCGCCGTAGTTGGCCGGGACGATCGCGTTGGAGAACAGCGACAGATCGGCGAGCAACGGCGCCCACGGGTACTTGAGGTTGACCACGACGGTCTGCGGCGACGGCGCGGCGACCGACTTGATCGCCGTGTTGATGTAGCCCCAGCCCTTGGCCGCCGCGCTCGCCTGGTCGATGGAGAACTTCACGTCGGCCGACGTCATCGGCTTGCCGTTGGAGAACTTCACGCCCTTGCGCAGGGTGAACGTGTAGGCCTTCTTGTTCGGCGAGACGGTGTAGCTGGTGGCCAGCCACGGCATGACGCCCTTGCCGTTCGGCGTCACCGTGTACAGCGGCTGCATGATCTGCTCGAAGATCCAGATGGACTCGTTGTCGAACACGGTCGTGTTGTTCATCGACTGCGAGTCGGCGGTGCGGGCGATCACCAGGTTGCCGCCGTGCACCGGTCCCCCGGCGCTGTTGCCGCCGGAACTTGACCCGCTGGAGCTTGAGCCGCCGCAGGCGGCCACGAGCGTCATGGCGCCGGCCGCGATCAGGGCCAGCGCTGCGGTGGTTCGGTATGTCACGGTCACTCCCGGTGGAATCAACGGGGCAGGTCAGGCACCCTCAGGAGAACAAACCTTTGTTCCTAGCGGAACACGCCGGCAAAAGACGCAGATGTAAATAGCGCCGGAACCCCTGGAGGCGATGATTTACGACGTCCTGCCTCATCCGCCGTGCGGTACGTGGTGCTTGGCTGCGGCGCGGTGGGCGGCACCGTGGCCGCCGGACTGGTGCGGGACGGCCACGACGTGCTGGCCCGCGACGCCGAGCCAGCCGTCGTCGAGGCGATCGGCGCGCGCGGGCTGCGGATCGAGGGGCCGGTGGAGACCTTCACCGCCCGGATGCCGATAGTGACGCCCGGCGATCTGCCGGACCGGCTCGACTGCCCGGTGCCGGTGGCGGTCAAGGCGCACCACACGGCGGCGGCCGCCGCGCTGCTGGCGGGCCGGGTGGCACGGCGGCGGGTTCGCCGTCAGCCTGCAGAACGGCCTGACCACCCCGATCCTGGCCGCGGCCGTCGGGCCGGACCGGGTCGTGGAGGCGGTGGTCAACTTCGGCGCGACGACCGAACCCGGCGTCGCGCTGCGCGGCAACCGGGCCACGTTCATGATCGGGGAACCGGACGGGCGGCTGTCCGAACGGGTCCGCGCGCTCGCGGCCGACATCGCCGATGCCGTGGCCACCGGCGACATCCTCGGCTACGCGTGGGCGAAGCTGGTCTACGGGGCGGTGCTTGCCGCCACCGCGGTCAGCGACCTGCCGATCGCCGAGGTGCTCGCCGAGCTGCGTACCGGCCGCTGCTGGCCGGACTGGCCCGCCAGGTGGTCGCGCAGGCGCCGGTGCCCACGATGCCGCTGGACGGGTTCGACGCCAGCGACCTGCCCGGCTCGCTGGACCGGCTGGCGCGGTTCAACCGGGCCTCGGCCAAGACGCACACCGGGATCTACCGGGACCTGGCGATCCTGCACCGCCCCACCGAGGTCCCCGCGATTCTCGGCGATCTCACCGGCGCGCTGCCGCCCCTGGTGGTGGACCTGGTCCGCGCCATCGAGCAGGGCCGGTGGCCCCCGCTCACCGGAGAACCTCGGCCTGCTCGCGGCCTGCGAGCGGGCCGAGCGGCTGGGGACGCCCGCTGAACGCGGTGGTCAGCGTGATCGGCGCGCCGGAGCGTGCGGCGGGCGGTCCGCTGGCCGGGCGCCCCGTCGCGGTCAAGAACATCATCGAGGTCGCCGACGCCGACCCGGTGCGGCAGCCCGGCGAGCAGCCCGGACCCGGCCAGGTCCGATGCGGCGGTGGCGGCCCGGCTGCGGGCCGCGGGCGCGGAGGTCTTCGCCACCAGCCAGTGCCTGGAGTACGCGGCGGGCTTCGCGCACCCGCAGGTGGGCGACACCCGCAACCCCCGGATTCCGCGCGCACCTCGGGCGGGTCCTCCGGCGGGTCGGCCGCGCTGGTCGCGGCGGGCGCGTGTGCGCTGGCGCTGGGCACCGACACCGGCGGCTCGATCCGGATCCCGGCCGCGTACTGCGGCATCGCCGGGCTCAAGCCGACCTACGGGCTGCTGCCGGTCGCGGGGGCTTCCCGCTGTCACCGGCCTGCGACCATGTGGGCACGCTCACCGCCACGGCGGCCGGTGCCGCGGACCTGCTGGCGGCCCTGGCGGATCTGGCGCGCTGGCACCGCCGCCTGCGGCGACGGCAGGTTCACCGTCGGCGTGCTTGCCGCCCAGCTCACCGATCCGTCGGTCACGCCGCAGGTGCACCTGGCGGTCACCGGGGCGCTGGCCGTGCTGGCGGCGGCGGGCTGGCGGCTGCGGGAGATCACCGCCCCGGCTGGCTGGAGGAGCTGCCGCGGTGGGAGGACGCGCTTGCCGTCATCGTCTCCGCGGAGGCGGCGGCGGTGCACCGGGGCCGGGACTGGGGCAAGTACGCCGAGGGCACCCGGGCCCTGCTCGACTATGGTGCGTCCGTCGCCAGCGAGCAGAACGACGCGGCGATACGCCAGCGCGCGGGACTCGTCCGCCGCGATCGAGGCGAGCCTGTCCCGGGCGGATGTGCTGGCCCGCCCGCCACGGTCGGCTATCAGGCTCCGGAAGCAGGACCCGCCGTTCGGGGCCGGCGCGGACCGGCGGAGTCCCGCTTCACCGGCCCGTACAACCTCACCGGCCACCCGGCGGTGTCCATCCCGGTGCCCGGCGCCGGCGCCGCCGGTCTCGCCTGCAGCTGGCCTGCGGGGAGCCGACCTGGCCCTGCTGCGGGCGGCAGCGGCCGCCAGGAACTGTTCCGCACATGAGAGAGGACTGACCCATGCCAGCCATGGTGCTGCGGCGACGCTCAGCCTGGCCGGCTTCGACATCCCCGCGGTCGAGCTGACCGGCGCGGGGGACGGCCGGCGGCTCACGGTCCTGGGCCGTGGCACCGGATGTGAGTACGCCCCGATGGCCGCCGTGCGCCGCTGGACCGGTGCCCTGGCCGGACGAGAGCTGCGCGAGGCAGCGTGCGCGCGGTCCCGGTGCTGAACCTGCCCCGCGTTCCGCGACCCCGTTCCTGCGGCTCCGGCCATGGCAAGAACCTCAACAGGTGTTTCCCTGGTGACCCGGACGGAACCGTGGCCAACCGGCTTGGCCACGCGGCGTTCACGCAGCTCATCGTGGGCAGTGACGCGCTGATCGACGTGCACGCCGGGGACATGGTGGAGGCGCTGGAGCCGTTCGCGCTCTACTACGCGGGCCCGGCTGAGGCCAGCGCGCTGGAACTGGCCACCGCCTACGGGCTTGGGCTACGTATCCGCCCAGGCAGCCTGGCCCCGGCCGCGCCGTCGGGGGCACGACGAGCACGGCGGCCGCGGAGATCGGCATTCCCGCGATCATCGCGGAGAGGCCTGGGCGCGGCCTGGTCGAGGCGGCCGCGGTGGATGCCCACGTCCGCGGCCTTGACCAGGTGCTCGCGGTGCTCGGCATGACCCACGGCCCGGCCCCCGGGGCAGCTCCCGCCGGAGCACCGGCCCGCCTGGGGCGCTTCCTCTGGCTGCGGGCTGCCAGCGAAACGCCGGTGGAGCCTGCCGTCCGCCCGGGCGAGCAGGTCGCCGCGGGGCAGGTGCTGGGGACGGGCGAGGACCCTGACCGCCGGCAGGTGCTCCAGTCGGTGACCGCGCCCGCGCCCGGGGTCCCCATGTTCATCACCAGTTCGCCCTGCGGTCGCCGCGGATGGCCTGCTGCTCGGCCTGGGCGTGAATAGCCGGGCACACAGTAGCCGCACTGGCTCCCCGTTGCTAGCGTCGGGAGGGAATGGGTACCACAGGAGACGGGCCGCGGCCGGATGGGTGGGCCTCGCTGACCCTGCGCTGGCTGGCTGGGCTGGTGCTGCTCGTGGTAGTGGCGTGCGGCGCGATAGCGGTGGCGCTGCA
>CAWDXD010000043.1:0-231214 GCA_963806145.1 uncultured Actinomycetes bacterium | reverse complement strand
GCGGTGTGCGGCATCGACCTGTCGGACCGGTTCATCCCCGACGGCACCGCGTTCCGCTCTGCGGTGGCGGCCGTGGCCACCGACGTGATCCGCGACGACGTCGCGGGGGTGCGCTCCTACCTGCTGCACGGTGAGCGGTCCTCCGGCCGGTACCTGTTTGACGCGCTTGTGTCTGCCGGCCACGATTTCGGCATCGAGATCGACGGTTTCCGGGCGCCGGGAATCTGAAAGGCGGGCCCATGGTCCCCACGCACAGCCGGTACGTGATCGTCGGCGCAGGCATCCACGGGCTCTCCACGTCCTGGCATCTCGCCCGGGAACTGCGCGCCCGCGGGCTCGGCGGGGGCGCGGACATCCTGGTGCTCGACAAGCGCGCCGCCGGCGCGGGCGCGTCCGGCATCGCGTGCGGGACCGTCCGCAACAACTACTTCCAGCCCGCGATGCGCGAGCTGATGGCGCATTCGGTGTCGGTGTGGGAGTCGGACCCGGACGCGTTCTCCTACCACCCGGTCGGTTTCCTGCAGATCGCGCCGGAGGTGATGTCCGGGGACGTCGCGAAGATCTTCGCCGAGCAGCAGGCGATCGGCTACCCGTCGGTGCTCATCGAAGGGGAACGTGACTGCAACCGCTACCTGCGTGACATGTTCTCGGACTGGCAGGCACCCGGGATTACCGCGGTGCTGCACGAGAAGAAGGGCGGGTACGCGAACAACATCCGCGCGGTCCGCGGGCTGGCGGCCAAGGCGGAGGCCGAGGGCGCCCGGATCGCCACCGGGGTCCGCGTCACCGGGATCCGGCTGGCCGGCGGCGCGGTGACCGCGGTCGAAACCGACCAGGGCACGATCACCTGCGATCACCTCGTGGTCGCCGCCGGGCCGTGGATCCGCGACCTGTGGGCGTGGCTGGGCCTGCCGGAAACGATCACCGTGGCGGGGCCCGGCGGCACCGGCACCGACCGGCCGATGTGGACCTACTGGGCGCTGCAGGAGGGCACGCTGGGAATCGAGCCGAGGGAGTTCACCGACAACCGCGGCGGCTTCCCGCCGGTTACCCACGTGGACTCCGCCGAGCCGCTCATCGACGACGTCACCGGTGACCTCATCACGGACGAGCTGTGGGGCATCTACTACAAGCCCGACTTCAACTTCGCCGGGCTGCAGGGCGGCGCCGCCCCGAACGTCGTCGACAAGCCCGCCGGCGCCATCGCCATCGACCCGTACGGCCCGGAGAGCCCCGAATACACGGTCGCCGACGATTTCGTCCGGATGTGGACGTCGGGGCTGGCGCACTGCCATAAGAGGTTCCAGGGCAAGCGGCACCTGTACAAGCACGAGCGCAGCGGCGGCATCGGCGCGTTCACGCCGGACAGCTTCCCGGTCTTCGACGTGTTCCGGCAGAACGCCTACGTGATCGCCGATTCCAACCACGGGTTCAAGATGATCGGCGTCGGTGCCCTGGTCGCGAAGGAACTCCTCGGCGAGCAGCAAGCGCTCCTCGAACCGTTCCGGTTCGGCCGTTACCGCACCGGGGAGCTGCACCCGGTGAGCAACTCACCGTTCCCCTGGAGCTGACCAGCGTGGGCATCATCCGGGTGGGGGTGGTCGGGGCCGGGTGGATCGCACGTGAGCACCGGCGGGTACTCGATTCCGTGGCGGAAGCCGAGCTGGCGGCGGTCTGCGACCTCGACCTTGAGCGGGCCGGGGAACTGGCGGCCGGCACCGGTGCGCGCGTCTACACCGACTGGCGCGACCTGCTCGACCGCGAGGACCTCGGGGCGCTGCTCATCTGCACCCCGCCGCGATTCCACCGCGAACCGGCGGTCGCCGCGCTGAGCGCGGGGCTGCCCGTCTACCTGGAAAAGCCGATCGCGCGCACCCTGCAGGACGCGCCGCCGATCGTCGCGGCGGCCGAGCGGAGCGGCACCGTGTGCGCGGTCGGCTATCAGTGGCACGCGCTTGACCTGCTCGGTGACCTGCCCGGAGTGCTGGCGGGGCAGCAGATCGGCGCCATGGTGGGTACCTGCATCGGGCCGACGCAAAGCCGTCCGTGGTTCCTGGACCGGCGCGCAGGCGGCGGCAACCTGCTGGAACGCGGCAGCCACCACCTCGACCTGGCCCGGGCCGTGGCGGGGGAGGTGGCAGCGGTCCAGGCCGCCGCCGGGCGGGTCCGGCTGGCCCGCAGTGCCGGCGGCACCGGGGACATCGACGACGCACTGACCATGCTGCTCCAGCACGCGTCCGGCGCGCTGACCACGATCGTGGTCGCGTGGACCCGGCCGGGCCAGCCGGGCAGCTTCAGCCTGGACATCCTCGCATCCGAGGCGACGCTCCGGCTGGCGCTCGACCCCGACTTCACCCTCACCGGGGTGAGCGGCGGCCAGCGGGTCGACCGCCGCGCCGCGTCCCATCCGTTCGAGCTCTCGATGCGCCGCTTCCTGCGCGCGGCCGCCGCGCGCGACCCGGCGGCGGTGGCCTGCACGCCACGGGACGCGGCCGCCACGCTCGCGGTGGCCGCCGCGGCCGAACGGGCCCTGGAGACCTCGCGGTCGGTCCCGGTCCAGATGCCCTGACCGGTCCCGGTCTAAAGGTTTCCCGCGTATTCCTGGTAGGCCCTGACGATGCCGGGGTCGGTGCCGAGGAACGAGTGCTTCGACATGTCCGGGGAGTAGCGGGAGGCCGGCGGCGTCTTCCCGGCCGCTTCGGCCACGGCCCGGATGTGATGAGGTGCGGCGCCGCAGCACACGCCCAGGTAGCGCGCGCCCATCCCGAGCGCGGCGGTGGCGAACTCGCCTAGCTCCTGCCGGGTGCAGGTGAACGGGTCCAGCGCGGTGGGGAAGGCCTGCTGCCCGCCCCGCTGCGGATCCCGCAGCGACTGCATCGTCGGCTCCGCCTCGGTCGTCCGGTAGGGCACCGGCAGGGCCGCCACCTCGCAGGACACCGCCGCCCGCACCCGCCGCAGCACCGGCAGCATCGTCCGTGGCCCCCGGATGCAGTTGAGGCCGACCACCGTGGCCCCGGCCTGTTCCGCCTGGCGGCAGGCTTCCTCCGGGCTGACCCCGTCGCGCATGCCGCCGTCCCGGTGCACGGCGAACGTCACCACCGCGGGCAGGCCCGCGGCACGGATCGCCTCCAGCGCGAGGAGCGCCTCGCCCAGCCAGCTGAACGTCTCGGCAATGACGAAGTCCGCGCCCGCATCGGCGGCCCAGGCCACCTGTTCCTCGAACGCCTCCCGGGCCTCGTGCGCCGCCGGGGTTCCCGGCTCGTACACGTTGGTGTTGCACAGGTTGCCTGCCAGCAGCGTGCCCGTTTCCCTGGCCACGGCGGCGGCGATGGCCAGGGCCTGCCGGTTCAGCGGCTCCAGGATGTCCGCCTTGCCGATGACCCGCAGCTTGGCCCGGTGGCCGTAGTAGGTGAAGGCTTCCACCACGTCGGAGCCCGCATGCACGAACTCGCGGTGCAGTTCCTCGACGACACCGGGATCGTCCAGGACAACCTCGGGGACGAACGCCCCGGCCTGGAGGTACCCGCGCCGCTCGCACTCGAAGAGGTACCCCTCCGCGCACACCACGGGCCCGCTCTTCAGCATCGCTGACAGATCCGCCATGGGTCCTCCTCGCTACTGACCGTGTTGGCCCAGGGGGGCGACCCCCTGGAACCCCCGCTGGCTCAAGGCCCCGTTCCTTCGTCACGGGGCCTTGGCCATCCGCGTGCGGGCATGCAGGCAACGGTACCGATTCCTGCGCTGCTTCGTAATGCATGAAAAAAGCTGATCTAGCGCCCGCCGGCGGCGCGGCGGCAGACTGGCGCTATGCCAACCTGGGAGAACAAAGACGGGTCCACGCAGGCGTGGGCCGCGGCGAACCCGCGCTCGAAAGCCCACGCGCAGCGGGCCAGCCGGGTACTGCCCGGCGGCGTCACCCACGACGTGCGGCGGGCCGCGCCATTCCCGCTGGCCGTCGCGCGCGCGGACGGCGCGCACAAGTGGGACCTCGACGGGCACGAGATCATCTGCTACGTGATGGGCCACGGTGCCCTGCTCCTGGGGCACAGCGACCCAGAGGTGGTGGCGGCGGTCCGGCACCAGGCGACGGTTGCCTTCCACCCGGGCGCCTCGCACGAACTGGAGGCCGAGTGGGCCGAGGCGGTCGCGGACCTTGTCCCCTCGGCCGAGGTTGTCCGGTTCACCGCCAGCGGCACCGAGGCCTCGCTGCTGGCCCTGCGCCTCGCCCGGGCGGCCACCGGCCGGGAGCGGGTGGTCAAGCTGGCCGGCCACTTCCACGGCTGGCACGACCAGGTGTCCTTCGGCACCGATCCGCCGTTCCGCGGGCCGGACACCGCCGGTGTGCCCGGCGTGCTCGGCCAGGTGGTCACCGTCGTGCCCGCGGACGCGCAGGCGCTCGCCGCCACCCTGCGCGGCGGGGACGTCGCGGCCGTCATCCTCGAACCCTCCGGAGCCGCCTGGGGAACGGTGCCGCTGCCCGCCGGGCTGCTCGCGGAACTGCGCGCGCTGACCGCGGCCACCGGGACGGTGCTGATCTTCGACGAGGTGATCTCCGGCTTCCGCTGGTCGCCGGGCGGGGTGCAGGCGGTGGCGGGGGTGACCCCGGACCTCACCGCGCTCGGGAAGATCCTGGCCGGCGGGATGCCGGGCGGCGCGGTGACCGGCCGGGCGGACCTCATGGGGCACCTGTCGCGTGACGCCGGCGACCCGCGCCGGGTCGGCCATCCCGGCACGCACAACGCGCACCCGGTCTCGGCCGCCGCCGGGATCGCCGCGCTGCGCGCGTGCCGGTCCGGGGAGCCGCAGGAGCACGCGGACAGCCTCGCCGCCGCCCTGCGCGCCGGGCTCACCAAGGCCCTCGCCGAGGCCGGCGTGCCCGGCCAGGCTTACGGCGAGAGTTCGACCTTCCACCTGCTCCTCGGTCACCCGGGCGAGCCGGAGGAGGCTGACCTGGCGACGCTGAAGTCCGCGGGGATGAGCCCGGAGCTGTCCGCCGAACTGCATGCCGGCATGCTGCTGGAGGGCGTCCACTTGTTTCACGGCTCTGGCTTCCTGAGCGCCGCGCACACCGAGGCCGACGTCGAGCGGACGGTGGCAGCGTTCGCCGCGACGCTGGCCCGCCTGCCCGCCGGCCTGCTCCGGTGACCGACCTCGTCCTCACCGGCGGCCGGGTTCTCGACCCGGGGCGGGGCATCGACGGCCGGCTGAACGTCGGCGTCACCGCCGGGCGGTTCAGCGCCATCGGCGACGCCGGCCCGGCCGCCGAGACGATCGACGCGAGCGGGCTGGTGCTCGTCCCCGGCCTGGTTGACCTGCACACGCACCTGTACTCCGGGGTTTCGCACTACGGCATCGACCCCGACGCGCACTGCCTGCGCCGCGGTGTCACCACCGCCGTGGACGCCGGCTCCGCGGGCGCCCAGACCTTCCCCGGGTTCCGCCGCTACGTGATCGAGCCCGCGGACACCCGCGTCTTCGCGTTTCTCCACGTCGCGGTGCAGGGCATGATCACCAGCCTGGTCGGCGAGCTGGAGGACCTGCGCTGGGCCTCGCCGGACCAGGCTGTCGCGCGGGCCCGGGAGCACCCGGACCTGATCGTCGGGGTGAAGGTGCGGCTCGGCTACCAGATGGTGGGCAACGACCCGCAGCCGGCGCTGCGCCTGGCCCGCCAGGCCGCCGGGCAGCTCGGCCTGCCGCTGATGGTGCACATCATCGACATGCGCGAGCCCATCACCTGGCTGCTGCGCCAGCTGGGAGAGGGGGACATCGTCACGCACTGCTTCCACGCGAACGAGGGCGGGATTCTCGCACCCGACGGCCGCCTGCATGAGGAGGTCGCGAGCGCCCGCGCCCGCGGCGTCGTCTTCGACGTCGGGCACGGTGCCGGGAGCTTTGCGTACCGCGTGGCCAGGGCCGCCTTCGCGCAAGGTTTCCCGCCGGACACGGTGTCCAGCGACCTGCACGCCCACAACGTCGCGGGGCCCGTGTACGACCAGGCGACCACCCTGTCGAAGCTGCTGCACTGCGGGATGAGCCTGGCCGAGGTGGTGGCCGCGACGACCACCGCACCGGCGGCGGCCATCCGGCGCTCCGGCGAGGTGGGCACCCTGGCACCCGGCCGCGCGGCGGACCTGACCGGCTTCGAGCTGCGGGCCGGCGAATGGATGCTGCCCGACGGCGCGGGTGACACCGAACCGGTGGAGACGCTCATCGTGCCGCGGCTTGTCGTGCGGGCGGGGACGGCGCACCGGCTAGATGCGGTCATCCCTGGAACCGGGTCACGCTCGTGAGCGGTGGTTCCGGCCCGGGCCGCTTTGTGTCACACATAACGGACTCGCCACCGCCCCCTGGTTCCCTGACGGTGACGGGTGGCACCGTGGTGACGCCCGCCGGCCCGCTGTCCGCCGATGTGGTGATCGAGGATGGCCGGATTGCCGCGCTGGCGCGGCCGGGGCCGGGGCCCGCCGCGCCTGACCGGCTCGACGCCACCGGGTGCCTCGTGCTGCCGGGCGGCGTGGACCCGCACTGCCACATCATGGCGGACGTGGCCGCGGCGACCAGGGCCGCCGCCCTCGGCGGCACCACCACGCTGTTGTCGTTCGCCAATCCCGGGCCGGGCGAGGGAACCGCCGAGTGTGTCCTGCGCCACCGCGAGGAACTCACCGGCGGCCGGGCCGCGGTGGATGTGGGCCTGCACGCGATGCTCTACCAGCCGGACGAGGTGCCCGGCCTGGCGGCGCTCCGGGACGCCGGGGTGTCCGGGATCAAGGTCTTCCTCACCTATTCCGAACTGGGGATCATGTGGTCTGCCCGCGGGCTGTTCGAGCTGATGGCCGCCGCGGCCCGGCATGGCCAGGTGGTCCAGGTGCATTGCGAAGAGGGCGAGCTGATCGACGGCCTGGCTGCCGCGGCGGTGGCGGCCGGCCGCACCGGGGTGCGGGTCTTCGCGGAGACCCACCCGCCGGGGGCCGAGGCGGCGTCGGTGGCCCGGGTGCTGGAGACGGCGCACATCACTGGAGCGCGAAGTTATCTGGTGCACGTGTCGTGTGCCGAGGCGCTCGACCAGGTCCGCCTGGCGCGCCGCCGGGGCGGCCCGCCGCTGCACGCGGAGGTCTGCCTGCACCATCTCCTGCTGGACGACCGCTGTTACCTCGGCGACGATGCCGAGCGTTACCTGGTCTGCCCGCCGCTGCGGCCACCCGGCCACCAGGAGGCGCTGTGGCGGGCGCTCGCGGACGGGACGCTCGACACGGTGGGATCCGACCACTGCCAGGAGCGGTCACGGACCATCGGGGAGTTCGCCCCGGACGGGCGGGGTTATGGCTACGGGATCGCCGGCGTCGGGGCGCGGCTTCCGCTACTGCTGTCGCGCGGGCTGGCGCGGGGCCTGCCGGTCGAGCGAGTGGCCGAGGTCGCCTGCGCGAACCCGGCGCGGGCCTTCGGCCACTACCCGCGCAAGGGGGTGATCGCCCCGGGGTCCGACGCCGACCTGCTGGTCTGGGATCCGGGCGCGGAAACGATCATCACCGCGGATACGTTCGACGACCACACCGGCGACAGCGTCTACACCGGCGAGCGGCTGGCCGGGCGGGTGCGGGACGTCCTGCTCGGTGGCAGGGCGCTGATCCGGCAGGGCCGTTTCGCAGGCACGGGCACAGCGGGGACCTACCTGGGCCGGGCCGGCTGACCTGGGCTGGGCCCGCTGACCGGCTCAGGGCGCGGCCGGCTCCGAGGCCGCCGCACCCTGAGCGGAAGGCCTTGTCATGCCCGGCCTGGTGAGCTTGGGCACGTCCTGCATCAGCCGCGCGGTGTAGGGATCGGCCGGGCGGTCGAGTACCTGCCCGACCGGGCCGGCCTCCACCACGGCGCCATCCCGCAGCACCACGACGGACTGCGCGACGCTGCGCACCAGCGCCAGGTTGTGGGTAATGAAGATCATCGCGATGCGGCGCTCGGCCTGGAGGCCACGGAGCAGTTCCACGATGACCGCCTGCACCGACACGTCCAGGGCCGAGGTCACCTCATCGCAGATCAGCAGGTCGGGCTCGACGACCAGCGCGCGGGCGATCGCGACACGCTGGCGCTCCCCGCCGGACAACTGGTCGGGGTACCGGGAGAGGAAGTCGGCGGCCAGCGATACGTCCGCCAGCGCCCGGGCGGCGCGCTGCGACCGCTCCCGGTAACCCAGCCGCAGGTACTGCTCCAGCGGCTGGGCCACGATCTGGCCGACGGTCTTCCGGGGATTGAGCGAGGTGTAGGGGTTCTGGAAGACGTACTGCACCCGCCGCAGGATCTGCTTCGGCCGGTCCCGGGCACTCGCTGCCAGGGATGCGCCCTCGAAGCTGATATCGCCGGTCCAGTTGCGATGCAGGCCGACGATGCAGCGGGCCAGGGTGGTCTTCCCCGAGCCCGACTCGCCGACCACGGCGACGCAAGACTCCGCGGGCACATCGAGGTCAACGCCGGTGAGCACCGGCCTGCGCCCGTAGCCGGCCGACACCTCCCGCAACGAGAGCACCGGCACCTCGCCAGCGGCCGCCACCGCGCTGCTGAGGACGGCGGCCACCCTGGTGGACGACTCCCGCACCTGCGCCACCCGCATGCACCGCACGGCGCGGGCGTCGATGAGGACCGGCTCGGGCTGCTGCGACCGGCACTCCCCGGTCGCGAAGCCGCAGCGCGGGGCGAAGGAGCAGCCGGCCGGGCGGCGGCCGGGCCGCGGTGGCTGACCGTCGATCCCGGTCAGCCTCGTGGCCTGCAGCGGTGAGGGCACGGCAGTGAGCAGCCCCCGGGTGTACGGGTGCAACGGGTCCCCGAAAACCCTGGCCGTCGAGCCGACTTCGATGATCCGGCCGGAGTACATCACCGCCACGTCGGTGACCAGCCCGCCCACGACCGCGAGGTCGTGGCTCACGTAGACGGCCGCCACCCCGTAGGCCGCACACAGGCTGCGGATGGTGTCCAGCACGTGACGCTGGGTGGACACGTCCAGTCCGGTTGTCGGCTCGTCGAGCACGATCAGCGATGGCCGGCAGGCGAACGCCATTGCCAGCCCGACGCGCTGCTGCTGGCCACCGGAAAGCTGGTGCGGGTAGCGGCGCAGCAGGTCGGGAGTGGCGTCCAGCTGGGCCTCCTGGAGGACCTCACGAATGCGGCCGCCGGGATCCTCGACCGCGCCCGGGTGCACCCGGATCGCCTCTTTCAGTTGCGTCCCGACCCGCAGCGCGGGATTGAGCGCCGCGGACGGATCCTGGGGCACGTAAGCGACCCGCGCACCCCGGACGGCCCGCAACTTGGCGGCGGGCAGCCGCAGCAGGTCGACGCCGTCGACCCGGACCTCGCCGGAACTGATGGACAGGCCGCGGCGGGCATGGCCAAGCAGCGCGAGGACGACCGTCGTCTTCCCCGAGCCCGACTCGCCGACCAGGCCGAGCACCTGGCCGGCCTGGACGGTGAAGGAAACCTCGCTGACGACGTCGGGGCCGGTCCGGCCGAGCCTGACCTCGAGCCCGCGGACGTCCAGCCGGGCCTCGTCCGCTGGCGGCCCGAGAGCCGGATCGGCGCGAATCCGCTCGTAGCCGGCCATCACGCCCGCTCCGGGCCGAGGTCATCCAGCAGGGCTGCCTCCTCGGGCCGGCGGTCCACGCCGATCGTCACCCGGGCCACCGCGTCGGTGAACGTGTTGGTGCCGATGGTGAGCAGGGCGATCAGCACCGCGGGAGCGATCACGGCCCAGGGGTTGAGCTGCAGGCCGATCCGGTTCTCGTTGATCATCGTGCCCCAGTTGGCCGTGGGCGGAGGCTGGCCGAAGCCCAGGAACGCCAGGCCGGCGATGATCACGATCGAGTAGGTGAGCCGTAGCCCGGCCTCCACCATGAGCGGCGAGATGAGATTCGGCAGTATCTCTTTGGCCATGACCTTCACCGGGCGCATTCCCTGCAGTTCCGCGACCTTGACATAGTCCCGCTCGGCGATGTCGAGGGTCGCTGCCCGTATCACCCGGGCTACCGCCGGGGCATGAGACAGGCCCACGGCCAGCACGATCAGCCACAGCTTCGGGCCGAGCAGGCTCAGCAGCAGCAGCGCGAACACCAGTTGCGGGAACGCGAGGATCACGTCGACGGTGCGCATGATGATCCCGTCGGGCGCCCCGTGCAGATACGCGGCCGCGATACCGGCCGCGGCGCCGGCCACGATGCCGATCGCGGTCGCGGCCACCGCCATCAGCAGCAGCAGCCATCCGCCGTTGAGGACCCGGGAGAGCACGTCCCGGCCGAGAAAGTCACCGCCAAGGGGGAACTGCCCGGACGGCTTGGCGAACGTCAGCGTCACCAGGTCGGTCGGCGAGTGCGGGGAGACCGCCGGGCCGGCCACGGCCACCAGCACGACGAGAAGTGCCATCGTCAGGCCGGCCGCGCCTCTCGGCGTGCGTGCCGCCGACCAGAGCACGGACAGCCAGGGATGACGCCCGGTCGGCGCGGCGGGCGGTGCTGCTCCCGGCACCGACGCCGGCGCTGGCGGCGGTGCCCCCGGCGGTGCGGCGGGCGCGGACCCGGCCATCGCTACCTCGGGATCCTGCGCCGCGGTGTGGCCAGCAGCGCGATGACGTCTGAGCCGATGTTCACGCACACGTAGAACGCGGCGAGAACCAGCACGATCAACTGGATCACCGGGATGTCCCGGTTGTCGACCGCGAACACCAGCCCCTGGCCGATGCCGGGATAGTTGAACACGTACTCGACCACCACCACGCCGCCCGCCAGGTAGAGGAAGTTCAGGCCGATCACCTGGATCGTGGGGGCGATCGAGTTCGGCAGGGCGTGCCCCAGGACGATCCGCCATTCCGGAACGCCCTTCAGCCGCGCCATCTCCACGTAATCGGACTCCAGGGCCTCGATCATGGCGGCACGCATCATCCGGAAGATGTACGGGACGATCACGATCACCAATGTCGCGACGGGCAGGATGAGCAACTCCGGCTGGCTCCACGCGTAGACGCCCGGCGGCAGCAGGGACACCGCCGGCAGCAGGTGCAAGACCACGGTGGAGAACAGGATGATCAGGCCGATCGCGACGATGAATTCGGGCAGCGATGTCACCGCCAGCGCGGCGACCGAGCTGATGTGGTCGAACCAGCTGTCCTTGCGCAGCGCGGCGATAGCCCCCAGGGTCACCCCGATGACTGTGCCAATCACACCGGTGACGAAGACAAGCACAGCCGAGTTGATGAGCCGGGGCTCGACGAGCCCCCACACCGGCTGGCCGTTCGCGAGCGAGGTGCCCAGCCTGCCGGTGAGCAGCCCGGACAGCCAGGTCCAGAACTGCGCCAGCAGGCCCTGGTTGAGGTGCAGCTGGCGCTCCAGCGCGTGCAGCCGGGCCGGATTGGCGTTCCGGCCCAGGACGGCGTAGGCGGCGTTGCCCGGCAGGACCTCGGTGGCCAGGAACACGATGGCGGCAACCACGAACAGGGTGAGCACGCCGATGCCCAGCCGGCGCGTGGTGAGCAGCAGCAGGGGGTGTTCGTTTCGCGCCGCGCCAGCTGGCTCGGCCGGGGCGGTGGCTGTCGCCACGCCAGCTCACCCGCTACCAGGGCCGGTACCGGCGGGCGGGGGGCGGATGCCGCGGCGGGGCGGGCCAGGGCGCCTGGCCGGCGGGGGATCTGTCACGTGGGTGATCCTTCCTCGCCGCCAGCGGCGCCGGCCCAGGACCGGCCATGCCCCCGGCTGCCTGCCCAAGGGCCGGGCGGCGGCTAGATCGTGACCTGATGCTGCATACCGGGACCGCTTGCGACGACATTAGCGTGCGCATGCCGACAGTGCTAGCGTCCGTGTCGCGCTGCCAGCCTGGGCCACGGCGGCCCGCGACATGCCCGGCTGCCCGGCCAGAACATGCCTGTTCTCGCCAGTTTCGCGGGAGTATGATCATCCCTCGCGTCCTGAGTTCAGGCTCCCCGGGGAGGACGGAGTTTGTCATCCCCCGGTGAGCGGACGCCCTCGGGAGCCGGCGGGGCAACGGCTCGTGCCAGGCCAAGGAGGAATCTCGTGCAACCACCGAATCGCGGGGAGTCAGGAAGCGCGCTCGACCGCCGGCAATTCCTTCGCGGGCTGGCCGCTACCGGGGCGATTGCGGGTACCGGCAGCCTGCTCGCCGCATGCTCCTCGGGGTCTTCCAGTTCGGCGCCGGCGGCGGCGGCGAGCGGGGCCAGGCACGGGGGCGGCTCGCTGAAGGTAGGGCTGACCGGCGGTTCCGGTTCGGACACCCTCGACCCGCACAAGGGCCTCACCTATCTCGACACGGCCCGTGCGCAGTCGCTCTACCAGCCGTTGCTGCAGCTGAACACCCGTGCACAGACGGAATTCGTGCTGGCCGAGGAGATCAGCCCGCACGGCTCGACGTCCAACTGGGTCATCCGGCTCCGGCCGGGCATCACCTTCCACGACGGCAAGCCGCTCACCGCCGACGACGTCATCTTCACGTTCAAGCGGCTCATCAACGGGAAGCTGACCGGCGCGAACTCGCTCGGGCCGATCGACGTGAACGGGCTCAAGAAGCTCGACAGCCACACCGTTCAGGTGCCGATGACCAGCCCTTACGGCAGCTTCCTCGATCAGCTCGCGTACTGGTACTACCTGTACATCGTGCCGACCGGCTTCGATCCGAGCCACCCGAACGGCACCGGCGCGTTCAAATACCAGTCCTTCACACCGGGCCAGCGCAGTGTGTTCGTCAAGAACCCGAACTACTGGAAGCCGGGCCTTCCCTATGTCGACACGCTGACGATCATCGACTTCAGCGACAGCGCATCGTTGCAGAACGCGCTCGTGGGCGGCGTCATTCACGGCGCTGGCGCCCTGGAGGGCCCGCAGTTGGCCGAACTGGCGTCGAACGGGAGCGTGCGGACCGTCAAGTCAGCTACCGGGGCGATCACGCCCTTCACCATGCGCGTCGACCAGGCGCCGTTCAACGACGTCAACGTCCGGCAGGCGATGCGGCTGCTCGTCGGCCGCCCGCAGCTCATCAGTTCGTCGCTCGATGGGGCCGGGGTGGTGGGATACGACGTCTCGTCCCCCTATGACCCCAACTACGACACCTCGCTGCACCGGGTGCAGGACATCGCCCAGGCAAAGAGCCTGCTGAAGAAGGCAGGGCAGCAGAACCTCACGGTGCAGCTGGTGACCTCACCGGTGGCCACCGGCACCGTCGCGATGGCGACGGTGCTGCAGCAGCAGGCCAAGGCGGCGGGGGTGACGGTCAACCTGAAGCAGGTCGATCCGGCCACCTTCTTCGGCCCCAACTACCTGCACTGGACCTTCTCCCAGGACTTCTACAACTACTCGCCCTACCTCGCCCAGGTTGCCCAGTCGCTGCTGCCGACCTCGCCGTTCAACGAGACGCACTGGAACCAGCCGCATTACGTCAGCCTGTACAAGCAGGCCAACGCCACGGCCGACCCGTCGGTGCGCCGCGAGATCGAGCATGAGATGCAGATGATCGACTTCAATGAAGGCGGGTACATCATCCCGGCCTTCATCGATGCGCTCGACGCCTACAGCACCAAGATCACCGGGTACTCGGCCGCCCGCGTGGGCCAGCCGCTGTCCGACTTCGACTTCGAGCACTACTCGTTCGCCTGACCAGCGAGAGGACCTGATCTTCAGTGCAATCCACCTTGCTTGCGTCCGCCCTCGGGTTCCCCGAGGGCCCGGCCATCATGGGCGACGGGCGGATCGTCTTGTGCGACGGCAACACCGGTGAGCTGCTGGCCTACCAAGACGGCGATGTCTCGGCCTACGCGCATACCGGGGGCTCGCCCTGGGGCACGGTGCTGGGCTCGGACGGGGCCATCTACGTGACCCAGGGCGGCAACGTGCCCGGCAGCGGGGACACCAGCGTTATCTCCGGAATCCAGCGGGTCAGCCCGGACGGGACGGTGGAACTGCTGTTCTCGGAGGTGGCGGGGTACAAGCTCTACGGGCCCAACGATCTCGCCTTCGGCCCCGACGGCCGGCTGTATTTCACCGAATCCGGGTCCGAGCAGGACTTCCGCTTCGATGTGCGCGCACCGGGCAGGCTGTTCGCCGTGGACTCCTCGGGCGGCGGTGAGATGCTGATGGAACTGCCCGGCGTGTACCCGAACGGGATCGCCTTCGATGCGCAGCAGCGGCTCTACTGGACCGAATCGATGGCGCACCGCGTTCGCCGGATGGAGAACGGGGAACCGGTGACGTTCTGCCAGCTCTCCGATGAGCACGTCCCCGATGGCATGGCGTTCGCCGCGGACGGGCGGCTGTTCGTGGCCACCACCGTCTCCCAGGGCGTCACCGTGATCTCGGCGGCGGGGGATGTGCTGGCGGAGATCCGGCTCGGCGAGCACGCCACGAACTGCATCTTCGACGGCCCCGCGCTGTATGTGACCGCCACCCGCGAGGCCGATATCGAGGCGTCCGCGCGCACGGGCACGTTCTGGCGGGTGGACACGGACGCACCGGGCGGCCTGGACCTCATTCCGGGCCGGCTGTAGCGGTACGGGAACCCGCGCCGGCCAGGCAGGGGCGCCCTTCACCCGGTGGGTTTCTCAGCGGCCGCCAGCGCCGGCGGGTCCGGCTGGGCGGCGAGGAACTCGCTGAGTTCGCCGGCACTGGCGGGCACGATGCGGGGCGGAACGGCGGCCCCGACGCGGGCCAGCGCCCCGCCGAGCCCGGCGTGCTCGCCGACCAGGACGAATAGGTAGCCGTGCCGGGAGAACTCCTCCACCTGTTCGGCGACTTCCGCGAGCAGTAGCCGTGCCACCTCGGCCGGGTAGGCCTCGTCGGGGAGTTGCATCACCCCCCAGCCCGCCGCGGCGAGCACGGCCAGCCCATCCAGGCCGCCCGGCGCCGGGTTCACGTAGCGGTCAGCGACGAGCGCCACCCGGAAGGACCGCTCGTCACCCATCGGCGTCGTCCAGGACGGACTCGAGGCGGGCCCGCTCGGTGGCTACATCGTGCGTGGCGAGCGCGTGCGTCTCGCCCGCGACCCGGAAGGCGAGGCCACGCCGCTCAAGTTCGGCGTGCAGTTCCTCGACGAAGATGCCTTCCCCGCCGGTGTGCTCGGCTGTGCCCTCCGGCCAGGCCGGCCTGCCGCCACGGTCCGGATCGGAGCTGGTGATGGTCACGCCCATCGAGGGGCTTCCCTCCACGCCGACGAGGACTATGTCCTCCCCCTGCTCCGCGCGGGCGGCGATCGCGCTCGCCACGGCGGCAGCGAGCCGCTGGCAGTGCCGCCGGAACGCCGCGGTGTCGTACTGCTCGCGTACCGCCCAGAACCGGTTCAGCCCGGCGAAGGCAAGCTCGGGGCAGGGCATCTGCTCGACGCGCCAGCCCTTCGCGCGCAGCACGTCAACGACGGGGGAGTACACGCCCGCACAGTGCGCGCCGTCGCGCACCTTGGAATTCTGATTCAGCAGGCAATGTGCCACGAACGCCACGCCCATGACCCGAGCATACGGCGCTAGGCTCGGCGGGTGGCGCGCTCAGCCCTGGTGACCGGGTCGTCGTCCGGTATCGGGCGGGCGATCGCGCTCCGGCTTGCCGCGGATGGCTTCTGGGTGCTGCTCGCCGACGTTCGCCGGGACCCGCTCACCGGCGGCGAGCCCACCGATGACCTCATCCGCGGCAGCGGCGGCGCCTGCGAGTTCGCCCGCGCGGACGTGTCCTCCCGGCAGGACTGCGACCAGCTTGCCGCGCGGGCCGTGGCGTCCACGGGGCAGCTCGACGTGGTTGTCAATAATGCCGCTTTGGCCGGCCGCCACTCCAAGCCGATGCTGGATACCGAGGATCAGGATTTCGACGCCATCATGGCGGTCAACGTCCGCGGACCCTTCATGCTCTGCCGGGCGGCCGTGCGCCAGATGCTCACCCAGCCCGCACGCGGCGACGCCCGCGGCCGGATCGTGAACATCACCTCGCAGCACGGGATGGTCGGCGCGCCCGGGCACGCGGCCTACGCCATCAGCAAGGCAGCGCTGGTGCAGCTGACCCGCCAGATCGCGGTCGAGCATGGGCGCGATGGCATCATCTGCAACAGCGTCGCCCCAGGGAAGATCGTCACCGGCACGCCGGGTGACCTGAGCCGGAACGAGAGATCGGCGGCCTACGTCCGGTCCCGGACTCCGTTCGCCCGGTTCGGCGAGCCGCGGGACGTCGCGGCGGCGGTCTCCTTCCTGGCTTCGGACGATGCCAGGTACATCAGCGGCGCAACGCTGATGGTCGACGGCGGATGGATGGCCTACTGATGAGTGACAACCACCACGCTCACCCCGGCCCGGCGCGCGACTTCGTCGGGTACGGGCCGCAGCCTCCTGACTTCGAATGGCCGGGCGGCGCCCGGGTGGCGATCAACTTGGTGGTCAACTACGAGGAAGGCGGTGAGTATTCGCTCAACGAGGACGGCGTCAACGACACCTGGGGCGAGTACTCGTTCCAATACGGCCCGGAGATCCGCGACATCGGGACCGAAACGCACATGGAGTACGGCAGCCGGGTAGGCGTGTGGCGGGTCTGCAGGCTGATCGACCGGTACCAGATCCCCGTCACATTCTGCGCTTGTGCCCTGGCGGTGGAGCGCAACCCGCCGCTGGGCGAGTGGCTGCGGGCGCGCAACCATGACGTGCTCGCCCACGGCTATCACTGGTACGGCCCGGACACCGTCGCGATGAGCCGCGACGCCGAACGTGAGGAAATCCGCAAGGCCGTCGACTCACTGGAGCGGACGACGGGCGAGCGCCCGCGGGGCTGGATGGTGCGGTCCTTCCCCACCGTGCACACCAGGGAGCTGCTGGTCGAGAACGGCGGCTTCTGGTACGACTCTGACGCGAACAACGACGAGCTTCCCTACTACGTCACTACGCTCGGCAAGCCGTTTCTGGTGGTTCCGTACAGCAAGGTGCACAACGACGTCCGGTACCTGATCGCCCCGACATACGCCACGCCCCGGCACTTCTTTGAGAGCCTCAAGCTCAGCCTCGACTACATGCTCGAGGAACTGGGGCATGGCTATGGTGCCCGGCTGATGTCGGTCGGCGTGCACGCCCGGTGGAGCGGGCAGCCCGGGCGTGCGTCCGCGCTCAGGGATTTCATCGAATACGCACTTCAGCAGAAGAATGTCGGCTTCCTGCGCCGCATCGACATCGCCGGGTTCTGGGCCGAGAACTTCCCGCCAGCCATGGCCTGAGCTGGTCAGAGGTAGTCCTCCCGGCGAACCACGCCGGTTACGGCTTCACCGCGCAGGAACCGCCGGACGTTCTCGGCCGCCTTGCCCGCCCCGAACTGGAGAGCGCCGTCCGTGACACCCGAATTGTGCGGGGATCCGATCAAGTTGGGCAGGTCGAAGAAGGGATATCCGGTGGAGAATTCTGTGCCTGGGCCCGGCTCGTGCCACCAGGCGTCTATCCCGGCGCAGAACTCAGGCTGATCCCGCAGATGCCCGTAGAGCGCCCGCTCATCCACGATGGCCGCCCGCCCTACGTTCACCAGGATCGCGGTCGGCTTCATCAGCGCCAGTTCACGCTCGCCGATGAGGCCCCGGGTGGCCCGGGTCAGCGGCAGGGCTATGACGAGCACGTCCGCCGCGGCCAGCTCTTGGTCCAGGTCCGCAAGCGTGCCGATGAAATCGGCCGGCTCGCTGGTGCGGCCGGAGGTGTTCACCGCATGGATACGCGCTCCGAACGGCCGCATCAGGCGGGCGGTGGCCTTGCCGATGCCGCCGAAACCCAGGATCACGCACGCCGCAGCGTCCAGTGTGAGCACGGGTTTCCACATGCCGAACTCGCCCCTGGCCAGCTCGGCGTGGCGCTGCGGCAGGCGGCGGGCCAGGGCGAGGGTCACCGCCATGACGTATTCGGCCATCGGCTGGGCGTAGGCACCGGCGTTGCTGGCAAGCAGCAACCGCTCCGGCATGGCCGCGTAGTCGACGGCGTCGGCGCCGGCCGACAGCAGCTGGACGAACCGCAGCCGCTCCGAATCCGTCAGGGCACCGGCAGGCAGCTCCTCGCCCAGGTGCCACCCGAGGAGGACGTCCGCCTTGCGCAGGATCTCACGGCGCTCGTCCTCGGGGCGGCCGTGCATGAAAACGATCCTGGCCGCACCGTCAAGCACGCCGGTGTTGATGCGCATGAATTCGTCGTCCACTGGGTAGCTGACCGCCACCAGCGGTTCGCGGGCCATCGGGCTCCCTTCCGGGAGGGCTTCTCTTGTCCCAAGGGTGCCCCACCGCGGCGTGTGCTGTGAGTCATCCGGTGTTACCGGGATCGACGGGTGCCGGCCCGGCTCCGCGCGCCAGGAGCCATTGGGCGGCGGCTGGGAACAGGGCTGCGGAGACAAGCCCTGCGGCGAGCACTGAGGCGACCGTGGTTGACGTGATCTTCCCGGTGGCAAGCCCGATCTGCGTCGCCACGATCACGAACGTCAGGGTCGTTGCCTGCAGCAGGCCCGCAGCCTCCGCGCGGCGGGTGCCGGTAGTGCGCCGGTACAGCAGTGCTGGCAATCCCCGCACAAAGAGCAGGGCGGCGAGGAACAGCGGCACCTCTGCGATCGCGACAGGGTTCGTGAGAAGGTCCTTCAGCTGGTATGCAACGCCGGTGGCAATGAAGAAGATCGGGATCAGGAAGCCAAAGCCGATGCCTTCCAACTTGATTTGAAACTGAGGATGTGGGGCACGCCCGGAAATCTCGATCAACCGCACCAACAGGCCAGCAGCGAACGCGCCAAGGATCGAGGCGAAACCGAACCGGTAGGCGAGCACGCCGCACGCGAGCGCTAACGTGAGCGCGGCACGCACGCGCAACTGGGCACTCGTGTCGGCCAGGTGGTTGAGCAGCCTATCGAGGCCCGGCAGCCGGCGCACTCTGGCGAGGGCAAGCCCGATTAGCGTCAGCATAGCCAGGAAGATCGCGAGTGAGACCAGCTGGTCATCGGTCGTCTTTGAGGCTGCCGAGAAGAACAGCGACAGGAGCAGGATGGGCACGATCTCCGCGAGCGCCGCCGCGGTCATGACCAGTTGGCCGAATTCGGTGCGGTCCTCTCCCGCGTCCTTCAGGAACGGCAGCAGCAGCCCAGCGGACGTCGACATGAGCACGATTGCCAGCAGCAGCGGCTGGGTAGCCAGGCCAGCCAGCCGAAAGAGATAAGCGCACAACAGCGCGAGTACGGCTGAAACAGCGAACGCCATTCCCGCCAACCGCGAAAGCGGCCCGCGCAGCCGCTCGACATCGATCTCCAGCCCCGCCAGGAACAGCAGCATTCCAAGACCAAGATCGCTCAGGATCTGCACCGGCGCGTCCACCCGCACCCAACCGAGAACTGACGGCCCGACGATGATGCCGGCGATTACCTCAAGCACCGCGCCGGGCACCGGAAGGCCGGGCAGCAGGCCAAGCACCACCGGGACCAGGACCGCGATCGCAGCGATGATGAGGACGCTGTTAAACGAGATGGCGAGCATGCCGTACCCCCATCCACCTCCATGCCCCCTGTGTGCACTCCAATGCAATCACACCAGGCGTCCTTCGCCACTCGCGGTCAATCGAGTGACTGGCCCCGGTCCCAGGCATGGTGTTGCGCTGGCACACGCGCAGGTTGGCGCGGCCGGTCACCCCCGATTGCGGGCAGGCCCCGATGGCCGCGGGCCTTGACGGATCCGCCGGCAGCTAGCAAGTTGCTGTGAGCGGTCAATGATCGGAGATGGGCCTCATGAGCAAGATCACCCCAGGCGTCCTTGCCCCGCCTCACGAGGTGCTCACGCCTGATGAGTGGCGGGCCGAGGGCCGCAGGCGGCGCGGTTTGGCGTCACGGTCAAGCCACGCACAGTGGGCACCACCAGAGGATCGGCCTGACCCGATCACCATTCTCGAGGAGCAGGCTAGAACCCGGGTACCGGATCTGATACCGATCCGCTACGGGCGCATGGCTGCCTCGCCGTTTGCCTATTTCCGCGGCGCGGCGGCGCCAATGGCATGGGATCTCGCGCACACATCCACCACCGATATCCGGGTGCAGGCCTGCGGTGATGCGCATCTGCTGAACTTCGGCATGTACGCGGCGCCCGACCGGCGCTTGGTCTTCGATGTAAACGATTTCGATGAGACCCTTCCAGCGCCGTTTGAATGGGACGTCAAGCGGCTGGCAGCCAGCTTTGCCGTCGCTGCGCTTGAAAATGGCTTCGATGACCGTGGCGCTTATACTGCTGCGCGTCTGACCGTACGAAGCTATCGCACCGAGATGGCAAACTATGCGACGATGCGCTTCCTCAATGTCTGGTATTCCAGGATCGATATCGACGAAGTGAGCAGGCTGTTCGACGCACTCCAGCCGAAGGCGGCCGTGAGCCGCCGCCGCCGGGATATAGCGAAAGCGCGCCGCCGCACCAGTCTCAGTGCCTTCCTGCAGATGTGCGATCAGGTCGAGGGGCAATACCGCATCCGGCCGGCTCATCCGGTAATCGTCCGCTTTCCCATCGAACGCCATCCGGACGTCCTGGAGGAGCTGCGCAGCGCTGTGGCGCTGTACCAGCAGACGCTGCAGGCGGACCGGCGGGAGGTGCTGCGCCGCTTCTACTTCGGGGACTTCGCGCGCAAGGTTGTCGGCGTCGGGTCGGTCGGAACTGAGGCGTTCGTCATGCTCCTGCTCGGCGACCGCGCCGATGAACCTCTGTTCCTGCAACTGAAGGAGGCGCAAGAGTCGGTGCTGGCCCCGTTCGCCGGCCCGAGCGAATACAAGCACCACGGCGAGCGGGTCGTCATGGGCCAGCGGCTGACCCAGGCGGCGACCGACCCGTTCCTCGGCTGGACCAGCGGCATTGGAACCAGTGGCACGGCCCTCAAGCACTACTACGTACGCCAGCTCCGTGACATGAAGGGCAGCATGAGCGTTCCGCTGATGGACCCGCTTCAGCTCGACTACTACGGCCGGCTCTGCGGCTGGGCGCTCGCCCGAGCGCACGCCCGGACCGGTCGGGCCACCATGATCTCCGGCTACCTGGGCGTGAGCGAAGCCTTCGACCACGCCATCGCGGAATTCGCTGTCGCCTACGCCAACCAGAATGAGCAGGATTACCAGCGGCTGCTCGAAGCCATTTCGGCCGGCCGCGTACTGGCGACCGTCGAGCGCTGACGGCGGGCGCAAGGGTCAGCCCCCGGTTCAGCCTTCGCCTGGGCGCTGGTCTCAGGTCGTTGCTGTGACCACGGCGTAGCGGTCACGGGAGGCGTCGAAGTCGGTGTCGACTTCCCTGAGTCCCGCGAGCTCAAGCCGTGCCCGCAGTTCGCTGATCGTGAAGGGACGGAACGTGATCTCGTATTCGTGTGGCTCGATCTGGCCGCCGTTGTCGAAGGCGAACACCAGATGGGCGGTGTGCTCGTCGCCGAGGCGATCCGGTATCTCCCAGGCATAGAACGTCCAGCACCGCCGCCCCCCGCGGGTCACCACCCGGTCGGCCATCTGGACGATCTGGCGTTCGGCATGAAGCTTCTCCCAGTTACGGGAATCAACCACCACATGTCCCCCGGGGCGGGCCATCCGCCGCAGCCCGGTCAGCGCCGCAACCATCGCGTCGCGGCCAGCGGCGTGCACCAGCGCATTCCCGGTGCACAGCACCACATCAAACCGTTCACCGTGGCCGCGGGAAGATCGGCCCACCTGCTGCGCAACAGCGGAATCGGCAGCCGCTCCCGCCGGAACCGGGCCGCCGCGCCCTCGGCCATCGCGTCGCTTCCATCGGCCGCCCACACCGGGAAACCCCGGCGCGCGAGCACCGCCGTATCGATGCCCGTGCCGCAGGCCGCGTCCAGCACCGCGCTGGTGCGGCCGACCCGCTGCAGCAGGCGTGCCACCGCGGGCTGGTTGATCGCGCCTCCGTCAGCAAGCACGTCGTCGCCGAACAGCCAGTCATAGTCGGCGGCGAGGGTCCCATAGGCGTCGGCCATGAGACCGAAGTCTGCCAGACACCGCCGGACCTGATCTGCGCGCATCACGAGTGCCGCCGCCGGGGATCGGTCACCGTGCGCGTGTTAGCGTGCGAGCGTGGCTGCTGGTGAAGCTCGGGCGACCTCCTTCGGCCAGGTGGCGGGCGATTATGACCGGGTGCGGCCCGGCCCGCCGGAGCAGGCACTCGACTGGCTGGTCCCCCAGAACTGCGAGATCGTGGTCGATATCGCTGCTGGCACGGGGCTTTTCACCCGGGCGCTGCAGCGCAGGGCCGCACGCGTCATCGCCGTCGAGCCCGACGACCGGATGCGCGCGGTGCTGGCGGCCCGCTCCCCCGGCGTCCGCGCCGTCGCGGGCTGGGGCGAGGCTATCCCGGTCCCGGACGCGACCGCGGACGGGGTGTTCGTCTCCTCAGCGTGGCACTGGCTGGACCCTGGCCGGGCCGTCCCCGAGATCGCCCGGGTGCTGCGTGACGGCGGCCGGCTGGGAGTGATCTGGACAAGCCGGGACCGCCGGGTGGACTGGGTGGCCGAACTCGATATGCTCCGCAGGCCGCACGCCGTCCGGTCGGCCGGGGACGCCAGATCGCAGCTGCGCCGCCGGCACGAGGTCACCCTGCCCGGCGGCGCGCCGTTCGAGAACATCGCCAGCGCGTCATTCTCGTTCGTCCGGACGATGACGGTCGACGACGCCGTCGACTGGCTGGCCACCTATAGCGGCCTCATCACGGCACCCGCCGGGGAACGGGCAGCCGGGCTGGCCCGCGCGCGCGAAGCGCTGCTGCGGCGGGCCGCCGAAGACGGGGTGATCGAGATCCCCATGCGGTCCACCTGCTGGCGGGCGGATCGTGTGGCCAGGCGGGATGGCTCGGCTGGGTCAGCGAGGGGTTTGTGATATCGGGCGCAGACCGCGGGGCGGACTCGGGCGGCGTTCGGGTCGCCGAGTTGGTCGCGGCACTGTCGCTGGGGATCGACCTTGGCTTCGGGCAGCCGATGGAGCACGTGCTGCGTCAGTGCCTGATCGCGCTGAAGCTCGCCGAGCACGCCGGCCTGGACGAGGAGTCACGCGGAGCCGTGTACTACACGGCGTTGCTGGTCAATGTCGGCTGCCACACCGACGCGCACGAGCAGGCGAAATGGTTCGGCGACGACATCGCTATGAAGTCGAGGAAGTACGACTACGACATGCGCAGCCTGCGGGGGACGGCGTCGGCGATGAGATTCCTGGGTTCGGGTCACCCGCCGGTGCACCGGTTCCGGCTCGGTATCGAGTTCGCCCTGTCCGGCCATCGCGAGCTGGACAGCATGATCGACCATCACGCCAAGATGACCCGGCTGCTCGCCGAGCAGCTCGGCTTGGCCGAGGCGGTGCTTGAGGGTGTCGGGGCGGCCTACGAGCGATGGGACGGGCAGGGCTGGCCGGGCAGCGTGGGCGGTGAGGACATTCCGGTACCTGCACGTATCGCTCAGCTCGCCGAATTCGCCGAGGTGGCGCACCGCGTCGGCGGCGCCGCGGCAGCGGTCGCGCTGGCCCGCGAGCGCAGCGGGAAGCAGTTCGACCCGATGCTGGCCGGGCTGCTCCAAGAGGAGGCTGAGGACATCCTGGCCGGCGCGGGCACGGTTCAGACCTGGGATGCCGTGATCGCGGCCGAGCCGGCCCTCGCCATGATGGCGTCCGAAGATGAGTTCGACGCCAAGCTGTTTGCCGTCGCCACCTTCGTCGATCTCAAGTCGCCGTACACGCTCGGGCACTCGGCCGCGGTCGCTGAGCTGGCCGCTGCCGCCGGCCCGGCCCTGGATCTTCCGCCGGGCGACCTCCGCCTTCTTCGCCGGGCCGGCCTGGTACTGGGGTTCGGCCGGCTCGGGGTTTCAAACGCGATCTGGGACAAGCCCGGGCCGCTCGGGCCCGGCGAGTGGGAACGGGTGCGAATGCAGCCCTACTTCACCGAACGGATGCTCGGACAGTCGGCTGCGCTGGCGCCGCTGGGTGCGCTGGCCGCCCAGCACCGCGAGCGCCTGGATGGCTCGGGCTATCCCCGGGCCGTCAGCGGCAGGTCGATCTCGCCGGCGGCCCGGATGCTTGGTGTGGCCGACGCGTACCAGGCGATGCGAGAGCCCCGCCCGTACCGCGCTGCCCGGTCCGCCGGCGAGGCTGCCCGGGAACTGCGCGCCGAGGTGCGGTCCGGCAGGCTTGACGGCGATGCCGTCGAGGCGGTGCTCAGCGCGGCGGGCCACCGGGCACGTAGGCGGCCCGGGGGCGTCGCCGGGCTGACCGCCCGGGAAGTCGAGGTGCTGCGGCTGGCTGCCCGGGGCCTGTCGACCAAGCAGATCGCTCAGCGGCTGGTCATGTCCCCGAAGACCGCGGGCAATCACATCGAGCACATCTACATCAAGATCGGCGCCGGCAGCCGCGCCGCCGCGAGCCTGTTCGCGGTGCAGCACGGCCTGCTCCCTGAAGAGGACCTCATCACCGGCGGGACGTGAGACCAAGAGCCTCTACCAGGACGCTGGCGACGCGCTCAGGTTCGTCGTTCGGGATGAAGTAGCTCGTGCCTGGGATGGTGACCACGGTTATCCGGGGGCACGCCTCAAGCGTGCGCCGCTCCTCGCCGGTGAGATCGCCGTCACCCTTGTCCGCGTGCACAACCCACGCTGGCACCTCCGCGTCGCAGAGCCGTGCCGCCGGGGAGTCGTACCGTCCGAGGTACCCCAGGTAGCCGCGGAAGATCTGCCGCATCAGCCGCGGGTCGTTCCTGCGGAAGTCGGCGAGCAGCTCAGCACGGCGGTCCGCTGACACCCGCGCCTGCTTCGTCGCCACGCCCATCAGTTTGAGCATCAAGGCCCATGGCAGGCTTCCCAGCGGGACGGCCAGCCGGTTGAGCACGCGGAGGAAAGCCGACTCGTCCCGGGGCGAAAGGCTGATCCCCAGCAGCACCACCGGTCCGCGGAACGCGCCCGACGCGGCCATCTCGAGCGCGACGCTGGCGCCGATGCTGAACCCGACCACAGCGTCGCAGCCGAGATCAGCGGCGAGGCCGGCCGCGAGCGCGGCGTAGCTCTCGATGCTGAAGTCCTCCGGTGGCGGTGTGCCGCCGTGTCCTGGAAGCGTCACGGCGACCAAGCGCATCCCCGAGAGCGCCGGCTGGGCCATCAGGTCGGCGTAGGACCGCGCTGTGTTCAGGCCTCCGGGGATAAGCAGCACCGTACGGTCGGCGGCGACCGGGCCTGACTCGCTGGTTTCCCACTCGGCGCTCATCTGGGTACCCCCTTCACCAGCGTCGTACGAGCCGAACCGGCCTGACTCTGATGTCACCGTAGGGCGTGAGCAGGCGCTGGATCATGAGGAGTTCTCCTCATCTTCCGCCTCCGGTTCGGATACGGAGATCAGCGCCAGCCCGTGCGTCAGCCGTGAGGGGACCCGTAACGGCTGCTGGCGGGGGTGCACAAGGCACCCCCGCCAGCAGCGGATTAGAACCTAACGGATCAGAACTTGGACATGGTGCGGATGAAGGTCTTGCCTACCGAGCCGATCCCGGTGAGGCCGTCGAAACCACGACCGGCGGTCAGGGTCACGTTGCGCGTCGCGCAGTTGCCCGTGCCGTCGCAGTAGGTCTCCGGCCCGGCGTAGTTGATCGTCCGGGCGCTGACGAGGAACCCGTCCGCGGGGTTGACCGTGTTCGCGAAGTCAACGCGGACCACGGCCGCCGAGTTCGGATTCGCCGGCGGCAGGATGTCCCTGAACGCCGACGGGGTCCTCGTCGAGGCCTTGTAGAGGGCCGGGTTGAGGAAACCAACTGGCGCGCCCGCGGCCTGATCGACATCCGCGATCACGCCGGCCAGCAGCGGGGAGGCAAGGCTCGTGCCGCCCTCCTTGAACTGGTCGTACCGGACGCCCGAGGGGAACGTCTGGGTCAGGCCGATCAGCATCCCGCTCTGCGCGTCGGCGTCCATCGAGATGTCCGGCACGACCCGCAGCGGGACCGGCCCGAATATCGCCTGGTTGCGCAGCGCGAGCGCGCTCGGCACGACCCCGGCCTGGTAGAACGGCTGGGTGTAGGTGTAGCTCGTGCCGCCGCCGCCGCCGGCCTGCCAGGCGAGGCTGCCCAGCGGCGTGGTCGCGGAGCCGCAGTTCCTCGCGGCCACCGGCCCGCACAGCGGCTGCTTGGCCGTGGACCAGCCGTACTCGGCCTGGCGGGCATTGCCGGAGTTGACCTCGAGGGTCGTCCCGCCCACCGCGGTCACGAACGGGCTGCTCGGCGGGTAATCCGGAACGGTCAGCCCGGAGTCGGCGAAGTTGTCACCGTCGTCCCCGCTGGAGAACAGCACGCTGACGCCGGTGGAGGCCGCGAGCATGAACGTGTTGTCGAACGCGGTCTTGGAGGCCGCGTCCTCGAACAGGTCGCCAGCAAAGTCGCCCCACGAGTCGCTGACCACGGAGGCACCGCTGGTGACCGCGGTTGTCAGCGCGGCGAGCAGGTCCGAGTCGAAGCAACTCTGCGCTCCGACATAGAGGGTGGTCGCTCCCGGCGCGATGGCGTGCGAGGACTCCACGTCGAGCGCCTGCTCGTCGAACCAGCCACTGGCGGCGCATTGAGCCTCGTTGGTCACCGTCGCGGGGGTCACGTTGATGAACTGGGACGACTTCAGCGGGTTGGCGGGATCGTTCATCCTGAAGTACCGCTGCGCGTCGGCCAGCAAGGTGGGCGAGTCATAGGCGTCAACGATCGCGATCGCCACGCCCGTGCCGTTGTTGCCGCTGGCCACGGACTTGTTCAGCCCGTACGCGCCGCGAAGCTGGGCCGGCTTGTAGCCGCAGATGTCATAGGGCAGCGGATGAGTGAGCGGCTGATACAGCTGGCCGGAATCCTTGGTGTCAGTCTTCTGTCCCCAGAAGGCCGAGCACGGCTGGGGGTTGCGGAATCCCGCAGGCGGCGCGGGCTCCTGGGCAGGTGTGGCGACGTGGCCGGCTGGGCGGTTGCCCGCGCGGGCGAGGCTCGTCGTTTCCACGTACTGGTTGATGCCGACCGTGCCGGAGATGGCGCCAGCCAGCGACGACGGGATCGTCATCGTGGCGTTGGCCAGCTGCACCTTGTGGCCGTTTACCTTGTAGTAGCCGAGCTTGACGCCGAACGCGCGCTCGACCCTCGCCACCGTTCCGCTGGCCGCCACGAACAGCCGGTCCTTGGCGACCGCGCCGACGGAGAAGCCCTCCTGGCGCAGCCAGGACTGGGCCTTCGCCACCGAGCCCGTAGTCGGCCCGAACCTGGCCACCCACTGGGCGTCGGTCAGGTAGTGGCGGTAAAGCCGGGAACCCGGGCTGGAGACTTGGCGCACGAAGGCCTGGGCGCCCGTGGCGTTGCGCAGCGCGAGCACAAGGTCGAAGCGAACCGTGCTCGTCGCCGCGACGCTTCCTGCCGGGTGGGCGCGTTCCTTGGCAGGTACCAGCGACCCATGCAGGGCCACGCGGCCCGGCGGTGGCGGTGGGTGAGCGGCCGCGGCGGCGGGTGCCGCTGCGGCCGCGAATGATACGGCCAGCCCAACGGACCCGGTCAGGGCCCACAATCGGGCAGGTTTCATATTTGCCTCCCTCGTGCTGCATCGCAGAGATGAGCCCCCACGATGCCTGCTGACAGAGGGACCCTAGCGACGTGTGATGCACTAAGGCAATGCTTACCTTTCCCTGGACGCGCCCTGGATGCAGGCCGGGAGATTCGGGTGTCAGCGGAGTTGGGCTAGGGCATCGGCGAGCGGAGTGAGTATGGCGGGGTCGTGCGGCGGCTGGAGGAGGATGATCGCCAGATCCAGGCCCAGGTCGCCGAGCGCGGCCGCGGTGTCGATGGCTGGCCCGATCTCGCCGTTGGGGCCCAGCCGAATATGGCTGGACAGCATGATCTCCTTCGGGTCGCGCCCGATGTCGTGGCAGTGGGCATGAAGAACGTCACGCTTGCGCGCGAACTCCTCTGGCGGCCCGCCAACGAAGTTCCAGTGCTGGGCGAACCGGGCCGCGGTGCGCAGTGTGCGCCGCTCCCCGCTGCCGCCGATGACGATCGGCGGGTGCGGCTGTTGCACCGGTTTTGGCTCACACCGCGCGCTGATGAGCTGGTAGTACTTGCCGGTGAAATCCGTTGTCTGTCGCGTCAGCAGGCTGACGATGACCTGGCACGCTTCCTCGAACCGGTCGCTGCGCTGCGCCGGACTGCCCAGCTCGATGCCGTAGGCGCCGGACTCTTCCTCATTCCACCCAGCGCCGATGCCCAGCTCGAGCCGGCCGCCGGACACTATGTCGAGGGTGGCGGCCATGTTAGCCAGGACCGCGGGATGCCGGTAGTGAATGCCGGTGACCAGGGTGCCCAGGCGCAACCGGCGGGTCGCCTGCGCGAGCGCGGTAAGGGTCACCCAGCCCTCCAGACAGGGTCCCGCCGAATCGGAGAAGATTGGATAGAAGTGGTCGAAGGTCCAGCCCGACTCGAACAGCTCAATGTCGTCGGCTTCCTGCCACACCGCCAGCATGTCGCGCCAGGTGGTGTTCTGCGGGGCGGTTTTGAAGGCGAATCGCATGCTGCCATCCTTGCAAAGCCGTCCCGGGCACCGGTGCCCCCATCCCACGCGGCCCCGGCCACGCCCGCAGGCGCAGATCATCCCCCTGCTCAGGCGAAGTAGTGGCCCTTGTCCAGGTCGTCGATGAGCCCGGGCTGGACCGGCCGCCACTCGAGCAGGGCGCGGGTCTGCGCGCTGGATGCCGGCCGGTCGATCGCGAGGATCTGCCCCAGGAAGCCGAAGTCCTCGGCCGGGACGGAAGCCACCGGCAGGTTCAGGTGGCGGCCGATCACCCCGGCGATGTCGCGAGTCGGCACGCCCTCGTCGCCGACCGCGTGCAGCCCCGATCCCGCCGGGGCCTGCTCTGCCGCCAGGCGGAACAGGTGCGCCGCGTCCAGCACGTGCATCGCGGGCCAGCGGCTGGACCCGTCGCCGGTGTAGCCGGAGACGCCCTTGTCGCGGGCGATGCCGATCAGGCGGGCGATGAAGCCGTGCCGATCGCCTTCGCCCGCTGGGCCAGCGAGCCAGGCCAGCCGGACCTGCCGGGCACCTTCCGCGAGTCGATGGCGGAACTGAGGGACGTACTCGCGGACCGCGCCCCGGTATGACCACGGCCTTACGGCCGTCGAGGCTGGGACCGGGTGCCGGGCGTCTGCGCGTGGCAGCGGGCTGATCGTCACCGCGATGAGCATGCCGTCCTAACGGAGGGGGAAGGACTGGCCCCGCTCTTCCTCAGGGCGGGGCCCGAAGATGCGCCGCTCGCTCTCGTCCATGGCCACGTCGTTGATGCTCGCCTCGCGGCGCCGCATCAGCCCGTTCTCATCGAACTCCCACAGTTCGTTGCCGTAGCTGCGGTACCACTGCCCGGCGGCGTCGTGCGACTCGTACTGGAACCGGACCGCGATGCGGTTGCCGTGGAACGACCACAGGTCCTTGCGGAGCGCGTAGTCCAGTTCGCGGCTCCACTTGCGGCGCAGGAACTCGATGATCTGTGCGCGCCCGGTGAGGAACTCGTGCCGGTTCCGCCAGACCGAATCCTCGCTGTAGGCACCCGCGACCCGCTCCGGGTCCCGGGTGTTCCAGGCGTCCTCGGCTGCCTGGACCTTTTGCCGGGCGGTCTGTTCGGTGAACGGCGGCAGCGGCGGCCGTGGGCTCATTCCATCCTCCTCAGAGAACCATCGTTCTCCATCGGGGGGGCTGCGCACGTACCTGGCTGGACTCGCCGCCGAGGCTGGCGGACGCCGCCCATCGGCTCTTGCGGCTCAGTTGCTCGTGCTGATGGAGGGCGCGATCGTTGTTGCGGCCACGGGTACCAGCGCCGGGTCGGCGGCACACGCCAGGTCGGCGGTACGCGCGCTGCTCGACAATGGATTGGATTGAACACGCTATCGGCTTTGCCGCACCTGATGGCCGACCGGGCCGGCCTCCAGGCGCGGGCACCGATGAGCCCCTACCGCATTGAGTGATTCGATTATATAATCGATTTATGGGCCAGAAACTGGTCTCTCCTGCCACCTACTGGCGGCGCCGGGTGGTCGTTCTCGCGGCCGGCGTGGCGGTGCTCGGTCTGCCCATCTGGGCGGTGAACAAGGCGCTCGGCGGCAGCCAGGCCCAGGGGCCGCGGTCCTACTCCGGCCGCGTGGCCGGTCCCGGTGCACGCTCGCCGGACGCGGGCGGGCACCGGCAGGCCCCCGCCCGGCAGACCGCAGACCGGGGCTCCCGGCCGCGGGCGCGGCCGTCCGCTGCTTCCCAGGGTGCGAATACCCCACCCTCCCCCAGGCTCGGGCGGCAGACCTGCGCCAGGGGGGGTGTGCTGCTGACCCTCCGCTCTGCCCGGCACCGGTACGGGCCAGGCGAGCAGGTCACCTTCGTGGTCGGCGCGGTCTCCACCACGAGCCGGCCGTGCCGCCTCGACCTGGGCGCCACGTTCACCTCGGTGGTGGTGGCCTCCAGCGGTACGCCGCTGTGGAACTCCTCAAGCTGCCTGCGCAGCACCGACTCCCGGGCGGTCATGCTGAGGCGGGGCGCCCCGGCCTTTCTCCGGGTCACCTGGGACCGGAGGACCTCACTTTCCGGCTGCCCGGGCCAAGGGACTGCGGCAGCGGCCGGCACCTACACCGCTGCGGCGTTCAACGGCCAGCTCCGCAGCCAGGCCACGACCTTCGCGCTCAGCGGCCGGGGTGCGGCCGGGCCCTGACCGGCCACACCTGGGCCAGCCGCCATCCGCCCAGCCGCGCACTCGAACATTCTTTAGGCGCCGCCGCATCCCGCCGAAATGCTTCTCGCCCACTCGGTGCGTGGTCTCTCTGGCGGGTCCGCCGCGGGAGCTGACGAGCGAGGTGCCTGGCGAGGAAGGTCAATGACGGGGATTCCCGCGAGCGCGGCCGCGTGGGTGACGGTGTCGTTGGCGTCGAAGGCCGCCGCCGCGCCTTTGCACGAGGCCGGGCGCACGAACGGGCGTGCTCGCGCATAGATAACACTGCAGGCTGCCTGCTGGCCTAGACTTGTGATCAAGAGTCCTGAATTCAAATCCCGGATCGGAGCACGGCGAATGGTCCAGCGGACCCAGGTGCTGTATATGGATGACATCGACGGCAGCGATGCCGAGGGCACGGTCAGGTTCGGCTTGAGCGGCATCGACTATGAGATCGACCTGAACAAGAAGCACGCGGCTCAGTTTGCCAAGGCGCTTGCCCCCTACCTGGCCGCCGCGCGCAAGGCACCGTCGCCGCGCCGCCCGGCGCGGACTGCGCGCGGGTCGCGGCACGACCAGTCCGACGTCCGGGCATGGGCCAGGGCCCAGGGCATCCAAATCTCCGACCGGGGGCGTATCCCGGCAGACGTCCTGGCCAGGTATCAAGCCGCGCATTAGGCCACGGGACGGGCGATCGGCGAGATACCTCTTCGCCCTGTGGTGTCAGGTCATGACGCCAGCCTGAACGGCGGGTACCGATCGGTGACCAGGACGAACGCGTAGGCGGCGACCCGGTTGTGCCAGCGGAATACGCCTTCGACGAAGCTGAATATGCCACGGGGATAACGGCCGGTGAACAAGATCGCGAACCAGGTCACGATCACCGCGAAGAACGCAGCGATTTCCAGGAAGAACAGCACGATGTAGTGCGGGATGGCCAGCAGCCATTTGACCAGCGGCAGCCACCGGTTGAGGTCCGTGGCCGCGTCCGGATAGGCGTAATCAAGCTGGACCCACTGGTGGTCGTCGGTGGACGGATAGCTGTCGTTCATCAGCGCCAGGTAGGTCCACACCCGGTTGATGAAGCGCTGCAGTTCCAGGTTCCAGTCAAACCACCACCGGGGGTACTTCTGCCTGAACAAGATCATCAGCAGCGGGCCGAAGAACAGCAGCCCGCCCACGCCCGCGGGGCCGTAGTACGTGGTGGAGTGGTGGAGTGTGGAGTTGTTTCCCATGGCTTCCCAGGTCCCGGAAACGGTGCCGAGCACGATCGCGATCGGGATGACCACGAAAATCCGGAAGAACGAGGTCAGCCGGTTGAGCGGCCGGTCCGGGTACTCGACAGTGAACTGAACAGGATAGTGCGCTGGATACGGACCCTGATCCGTGGTCATAATGCCCTCCTTGTAGCCTCGATGGCCCGCTCAGGCCCCGCGGTCGTCGCTGACCGTCAGGACGACGTTCCCGGTCTTCTGCCCGGTCTCGACGTACCTCGTCGCCTCAATCACTTGCTCCAGCGGGTAGCACCGGTCGATGACCGCCCGGTATTTCCCCGTCTCGATGAGCTGCTTGAGGAAGAGGACGTCCTTTTTCGTGTATCGAGGGGGGATCGGGAACACCACCCTCTTGTCTCCAATCCGCGAGGTCCACAACGCCAGGACCAGGTTCTGCCAAAGATCGGTGGCCAGGTAGAACCCGCCGCGATTGAGTGAGCCTTGGCACCGCCGGAACGAGTGCTTGCCGACCGCGTCGAAGATGACGTCGTAGGTTTGGCCGTTCTTGGTGAAGTCTTCCCGCGTGTAGTCGATCACCTTGTCGGCTCCGAGCGATCTGACGATCTCGACGTTCTTGGTGTTGCACACCGCTGTGACGTCAGCATCGAAGTACCTGGCCAGCTGTACCGCTGCAGTGCCGATAGATCCAGAAGCGCCGTAGACGAGGATCGTCTTTCCCTTCCGGAGACCTGCCGGTCGCAGGCACCCCAGGGCCAGGATCGCCCCGTCGCAGACCGCCGCAGCCTCCTCGAAGGTCGTGCCGGCTGGCTTGCGCGCCAGCGACGTACTCTCCCGCATGCAGACGAACTGCGCGTGGGTGCCGAACTTCCACGGGTTGACACCGAAGACCTGGTCCCCGACTTCGAACTCGGTGACGGCTGTGCCGGCTGCTTCGATCTCTCCAGCCAGCTCACTGCCGAGGATCTTTCTCTTCGGCCGGCGCAGGCCGGTGATGAACCGGGACGCGAACGGCTCGGCTGCGCGCAATGCGGTGTCTGTCCGGTTGACCGTCGTGGCGTGGATCTTGATCAGTACTTCGTCGTCCTTGGGTACAGGCTGCGGGACTTCCTCGAGCCGCAGAACGTCCGCAGGCCCGTACCTGTCGTGGACAACTGCTCTCATGCGTTCACCTGCCACATGCCCACTCCTGCGGTCAGAAGGCCGGGGTCTCATGGGTCACCGAGGACCGCCAGTGACCAGTCGGTGGTTTGGCATCAACGGCAACGAAGCAGACCTTCATCACGCGTATTCCTTCAACAAAAGCGGAGCCTGATGAAGGGCAGGTACTGCCATAACACACCTCGGTTTGGCTTCGCGCCAGGCGCCACCGAGGTCCAGAGCAGCAGGGAGGAATGTCGATCTCGTCTACCCGCAGATAAACGAGCACGACTTCCTGGCTTGGGACGTTACGCCCAACTCGCTGCAGAAACAAATGAGCCGACCGACGACCACCGTGACGGGGGAGCAGGCGCTGTCCAGCTCGCTCCGCCAGATCGCGGCCCCTGAAGTAAGGCGGCTCCGTGCCGCTTACCACCCGACGATAGGTCACGCTTCTGCCTCCTGAGCGCGCAGCAGCGCAACGCACGCGACATCGCCGCAGGTCCGGCCAGAGCCCAGGCGCGGTCTGCCGCACTGGCAGGCCGGCCGCAGGCGGGCCAGCCACACGGCATACGTCACCAGTTCGGCAGTGTCGCCCGTGCCCGGCACCGAGACGACGGGCCGGATCCCGCCACCCGGCAGGGCAAGCCACTCCCGCGGCCTGTCGGCACCGGTGCTGTCTGCCATAGGGGCCACTGCTCTATCTTCCCGCTGTCACCCAGCCCGGGGCCCTTCCGGATGCCAAGACGGCTGCTCGTCCCGTTGGCCCACCGCCTCATGCGCTACCGGACCATGCATGACGAACACTGCTGGCCGGCCTATGCCTGGGGACATAGGCCGGCGGGGAAGGTGTGGTCTTGGGGCAGATGCCTGCTGGTGGCGGGGTCCGTAGCGTTCAGGTTGTCAGTAATTGCTGGTGGAAGCGCGCCGCCTGAGAGCATGCGGCATCAGCTCGCCGGGACGGCCGGCCTCTAACCGACTGGAGAAGTCAATGGATAACGCTGCCCGGATACGTCAGCGGGTGCTGGCTCTTTTCCTCCCCATCGCCGCCTTCTTGTACATAGCTACCGTGGCTTTCAACCCCAAAGGCACCGATCAGGTGATAACGAGCACCGCCATCGCGCTCAAGGTGCTGCCCATTGCGGCGAGCCATCACGCTCAGCTGTATTTCTCGGGCTCGCTGAGTCTTCTCGCGCTGGGGGCCCTGGCCGTCTCCTACGCTGCGATTGCCATGTTGGTCAGGGACCGCGGCTGGGTGATAGCCACCGTCGCCGCGCTGCTCGGAGGCATCGGCGCCTTCTGCGGGGCCCTCGTCAACGTCCTGGTCGGCGTCAACCTCGCTGCGGCATCGACGGCACATATGACCCAGGGTGCCGCCGCGCGGTTCCTGGTCACAACCTTCAACTCCGGATTCGACCACGTGTTCTCCGCCGTCTATTTCCTCGGCATCTTCGCCGCGCCGCTGCTCATGGCAATCGCCCTGTGGCGGAGCCGCAGCGTTCCGCGCTGGCTGGCGGTCCTGTTCTTCGTCGGCCTGGAAGTCGCCCAGCAGATGGGCTCGATAGGACCCATCGTCGTCCTGTACATGCTGCCGTTTGCGGCAGCGATGATCCTGCTGGCCGCCCGGATCTGGCAGGCGGCCACTGCGCCGGCCCGCCAGAGCCGTAGCCTGGAGCCGGCCGTTGACGTACCGGCGTGAGGATCTCCGGGCGGCCTGGGCAGAAGCGGCGCAGGGCCGTGCCGCCCAGGGGCCGCGGCGGGCAGCGCGAGCAGCCGGGCCCGCTGTGCACCGGGTGAAGTGCGAGGATACAGATGTGGCCTTCTGGAAGCCGGCCGAGAACCCGAGGACGCGGCCACTGCGGTCCTGGGCCTTCGATATCGGATGCGCCATCGTCGCAGGCGCGGCGTCCCTGGCGCGCTTCTCCTTTGGCCAGACGGAGCACTCCGGCCACCTGCCGCTGGCGGCCAGCCTGATGGTCGCGGTCCTGACGGCCGGGGCGCTGCCGCTGCGCCGGGTGTGGCCCGGCCCGGTGTTCTTGTGGACTCTCCTGGCCACGGCCGTCCTGGCGCAGTGGCCAGCTCACGGGGCGCTGTTCCCCGTCGCGCTCGCGATCAGCCTCTACACCGTCGCCGCCATGATGCGCCGTGCCGAGGCGCTGGCGGCGGCGGCGCTCGTGGCCGGTGTCGTGGTTCTGGTGGTCGCTCAGGACGGCACGCGGCACTGGGCGCTCGCGATCTCAGATGCTGTCGGGTTCACGGCTGCCGTCCTGGTCGTGGGCCTGTACGCTGGCACCCGCCGGGCCTACCTCGCCGCGCTGCGCGATCGGGCCCGGCGGCTGGAACGTGAGCGTGACCAGACCAGCGCGCTGGCCGCGGCGGCTGAGCGGGCGCGCATCGCCCGCGAGATGCACGACAGCGTGGCCCATCACCTCACGGTCATCGTGGCGCTGTCCGACGGTGCCCTGCGTGCCGTCGGTCGCGCGCCCGGCGAGGCGGCCGATGCGATCCGAGACGTGTCGGGCACGGCCCGCCAGGCGCTCGCCGAGACCCGTCAGCTACTGGGCGTGCTGCGGGCCGATTCGGGGGAGGAACTCCGGCAGCCGCTGCCTGGCCTGGCCGACCTGGACGATCTCCTCGGCCGGGTCCGCGCGGCCGGCCTGCCGGTCCGGTACGAGCGCACTGGCACCGCCGCGGAGCTGCCGCCCGGCATCCAGCTTGCCGTCTTCCGGCTTGTCCAGGAAGCCCTGACGAACACGATGAAACACGCAGGCCCACGCGCGAGCGCAGCCGTCCGGCTGCAGCTCACTCCCGCCGAGATCCGGGTGGACGTCGAGGATGACGGCACCGGCGGCATTGCCGAACCCGGCGCTGGCGGCGGACTGACCGGGATGCGCGAGCGGATTGGCGCATCCGGTGGCGAACTGGATTTCGGCCCGCGCCATCCACGGGGCTGGCGGGTCACCGCCCGGCTCCACCTCGGCACCGGGGCGGCGTCATGATCACCGTGCTCCTGGCCGATGACCACCCGCTCATCAGGAAAGGCTTCCGCCTGATCCTGGACGTCGAGCCCGACATCGAGGTGGCCGGTGAGGCCGGCGACGGGGCAACCGCGGTCTCCATGTGTGCCGAGCTGCGTCCCGACGTCGTGCTCATGGACGTCCGGATGCCTGGCCGGGACGGCATCGAGGCCACCCGCGACATCCTGGCCGCCGGGTTGCCGTCGAAGGTCCTGATCCTGACCACCTTCGACCTCGACGACTACGTCTACGCCGGGCTCCGGGCAGGCGCCAGCGGCTTCCTGCTCAAAGACACCCAGCCGGACGGCCTGGTCGCCGCGATCCGCACCATCGCCGCCGGTGACGCCGTCATTGCCCCCGCCGCCACCAGGCGCCTCATCCACCAGTTCACCACCCAGCAGCCCGAACCACCCAGCAGCCGCCGCGCGGCCCAGATACAGCAGGCCCTCACCAGCCGCGAGCAAGACGTCTTCGCACTGATCGCGGCGGGCATGTCCAACAGCGAAATCGCGGCCCGCCTGCACCTGTCCGAGGGCACCGTGAAGATCCATGTCAGCCGGATACTCGCCAAGCTCGGCCTGCGTGATCGCGTCCAGGCGGTTGTGCTCGCTTACGAATCCACATTGATAATCCCGGGAGTAACCCCGCCGAACAGGCCAGGGAACCCGGACTGAAAAACAACTGACCTGCGCGGTTCTTCGTATCGATGGGAGGTCTTACAGACCGCTGATGATCTCGGCGAGTGCGGGCAGCCCATCCTCGCCGACGACCAGATAGGACAAGCCGAATCGCTCGTTCCGCGCCCGCAGGTCGGCACGGATCTGATCCAGGCTGCCGATGAAGACCGTCGGCATCTGCCATACCGCCTCGACGCCGATCCCGGCCCAGCCGAGCCGGGCGGTCAGATCCTCCGTCCCGGCGCGGCGCTTGCTGGTGACGACAAACGTGCCGAACGCGCTGATCTCAAGGTCCCCGAACCGGTCCCCGGCCGTTTCGCGGACCACGGCGAGCTTGGCATCGAACGCCGCGGGGAGCCGGTCGCGCGGATCGTCGCTGTCTGCCGGATCGCGGATCGGGGCCGGCAGCACCCCCACGATGTCCGCGTGCCGCGCGGCGAGCCGTAGCATGCGCGGTCCGCCCGCGCCCACCAGCAGCCGCGGCGAGCCCAGCCGCGGCACCGGGAGGACGTCGAGATCCAGCCCGTCGATCCGGTAAAAGTCGCCCTCGTAGTGGACCGGCGTGCCGGCCAGCAGTCCCTTGAGGATCCCCAGCGATTCGTCCAGCCGTGAGATTCGCCGCCCCGCCGCCTCGAACGCGATCCCGGCCGCGTCGTACTCGGGCTGGTACCAGCCGGCCCCGATACCGAGCTCGAACCGCCCGCCCGACACCAGGTGCAGGCTCGCCGCCTCGTGTGCCAGGACGGCGGGATGCCGGAAATCGTTAGACAACACGATCGTGCCCAGCCGCAGCCGCGTAGTCACCGCGGCAGCGGCGGCCAGCCCGGTGAACGGTGCCAGCTGCTGCCCGAACGCGCCCGCCGAGAAATGGTCCCGCAGCAGCAGCACGTCGATACCAGCGTCTTCGACCTGGCGCGCGAAGTCGAGCCACCCCCGGCCTTCTCGCACCGACTCGCTAACGACCCCGAATCGCAACCTCTTCATAGTCGAGCACAGTATCGGAACAAACCGCGCCACGCCGGTAAACCCGGGCGCTTCAAGCTGGACGGTCCGTGGGAACTAGCCGACGGCTCAACGGCCTCGAACCTCTTGGATCACCCAGGAGTTACCATCTGAATCCTGGAAACTCGTGTACTTCGCCCACGGCGTTTCCTGAATCTCATGTGTCATTACTCCGCGCTCCGCGAGATCCGCCACAGTGGATTTCAGATCGCCCGTCCGCAGGATCATGCCTTTCATAGAGCCGGCTTTCAATGTGTCGTCTTCCAGCACGAGAGTGATTGCCGTCTGGCCGCCACGCGGGCGCACCTCCAGCCAGCGGAGCCGCTGTCCGCCAGCAAGCTCGTATCCCTCATCGGACAGAAGCTCCCAGCCGAGACCATGAACGTAGAATTCCTTGGCCTGATCCTGGCTCCTGACCGGCACGCTCACTATCTGCAGGTACTCAATGGGCATTTGTGTCCTTCGATCCCCGGGTTGACGCCCACCACGCCAAGAAGCTGACGGCGCGTCTGCAGGCAGCAGTTCTATGCGTTCAGGTGGTCGATGTCCACAGCCGGCAGGGCCTGCACTTGATGCTTGGTGATGTTGAGCCGGATGCCGTCGTCCATCTCGGTCACGGCGCTGATCGGGATGGCCACTTCCTTGCGGCCCCACAAGTGGCCTTCTTGGAGAAGCACGTGGGTCACATGGTGGTTGCGCGGGTCGATGACGAGCCCCTCGACTTGCCCGATCTCGCCATCGGCGGCATGGACGTGCTCGCCGCGGCGTATGGCCACCTCGCCCAGGGGGATGGTGTCATAGGTGACGGTCTCTGAGACTCCGGTGACCATGTCGCCTTCCATGCCAGCGCTGCTGCCCAGGCTGGAGTATGGCCACGCAAGGACCTGTTCGGGGCCGTAGGCCGCGTAGCCTCTGGTTCCCGGCACGAACTGCGTCTGTTCGGCGGCGTCGAGGTTCTCGAAGTCCGCGCGGGTGCAGCGCAGCCGGATCTCGCCTCCGGTGGCGTCGACAAGATCGAGGGGGACAAGCCGGCCGAGTCCCTGTCGGCCCTTCGGCTCTACCACCAGATGGGTGAGTTCACCAGCGACCGGGTCGATGACCACGCGGCTCACCTCACCGCAGACTCCATCGGTACAACTGGCGTCGGCGCCGATCGTGAACGGCGTTGTCTTTGCCATAGCCACCCTCCTAGCCTCACTGGACACTAGCGTCAACCCGGCCAGCGGCACGGTCCCGGCCCATCGTGGTGCACCGGAAGCGGCGTCCGCAATGTGAGCCTCACCGGGATGGCGCCACAGCCGTGGAGCGGGATGCTGCTCGTGAGTGGTGAAACGAGGGGCCCATCCGAGCTGCCGGGGCGGACCACTGTACCGTTTGTGAATGGCAGGGCAAGTACATCGTCGAACACCTGCGCAGTTAGGAGATTTCGTCAATGCAAGCTGTTGACATTGTCATCGGCGTCGGTTGGGTTGTCTTCTGGATCTATTGGATTGCAGCGTCCGTCGGTGTGAAGGCCGGACGAACCCGATGGGCCCGGTCTGCATATGTCCGGGTGGCGATCATTCTCGTTGTTCTTCTCTTGCTGCGGCTAAGAGTTCTCAACGGGCACCGCGCGGTCATGCACAATCCGTGGCTGCAGGGCATTGGCCTCGCCATCTTCGTGCTTGGATTGGCGCTGGCCGTCTGGGCCAGGATATATATCGGCCGGAACTGGGGAATGCCAATGTCCGAGAAAGCCGACCCGGAACTGGTGACGACTGGTCCATACAGTAGTATTCGCCACCCCATTTACTCCGGCATCATTCTTGCGATGGTCGGTACCGCGGTAGCGGTAAGCTTGTATTGGCTGATAGCGGTTGCCCTGCTGGGAGCGTACTTTCTGTATAGCGCGGTCATGGAAGAGCGCTACATGGCCGAAGTCTTCCCCGACTCGTATCCCCGCTACAAGCAATCAACCAAAATGCTGATCCCCTTCATTCTCTGAGCACCAGCTCATTTCCCTGCACTCGAGGTGACCAGTTGGGGCTCAGGTGCGGGCGGCCGTCCCGGCGGATCCCGGCGACGATGATGTTGCGTGGCTCGGCTAGGAACGCCTCGATCTTGTCGGTTGATGCCATCCGGTAACGCTATCGGGCACCCGGGGATAGTACGAAGGGCTGCGCTTCCAGTGGGCTCATAGCGAGGGCTGCGGGGAATACTGGCCTCATGGTTGACGACACCGCACGGGACCGGGCCATCTACCACGCGCTGAAGGCGGCCGACGAAGTCGCCGCGGCCCTTCAGGCCCACCTCATCCAGGAGCACGGGGCTGATCCGGATCACAGCGCTGCCCAAAATTCCTCCACCAACTCGCTCATGCTGCTGCGACAGGCTCGGGAGCGCCTCGGTGAAGGGCTGCGGGCGGTTGGGGCCGAGCGCATCGCCGAGTCTGACAAGATCTCGCTGCGCAACCGGTAACCGCGGCTTCCGCAAATAATGATCAGCGGCAGTTCTTTGCTGAGCCTTTCGAGGTCAAGCGGTCCGACGGCGTCACGCTCAACCTTCTGGCAGTGATCCGCACCCCCTGCCTGCCACGCTGGCCGCGCGGGCAGGGGGCGACGCGGATGCCTGACGTTCCGGGGGTGACCGGGCCGCGCGCAGCCGAAGGTGCAGTCAGGTGACGCAAGCGGATCACCACATCTCCGGCATATCGTCCGAACCATTCTGCGCGTTCGGCGCTAGCGGGGAGGTGCGCGAGATAGCGGATCAAGGCTGGCCTGCCGCGCGGCCTCGCCCACCCCGACACCCATTCCCGCTTCCCCACAGCAAGGAAGGAACTTCGATGAGTATCCCTTGGCCCGCGTACCGGACACGGGTGCGCCTGATCATCTTCGCCGCCGTCTTGGCGCTGACCGGCCTGCTGGCCGTGACCATGCAGGCCGCCTCGGCCCGCACCAGCGGGTCGCACTCCTTCCGCTGGAGCGGCGGGACCAAGCCCGTGATCGTGCTGGAGCACGGCGCCTGGGCGGATGCCTCCAGCTGGAGCAAGGTCATCCGGCGGCTGCAGGCTGACGGCTTCACCGTGTACGCGCCGCCGAACCCGCTGCGCGGGCTGCCGCAGGACTCCGCTTACCTGCATGATTTCCTCACCGAGAACGCGGCCCTGGCGGGCAAGCCCGTCGTCCTGGTCGGGCACTCCTACGGAGGGGCGGTCATCACCAACGCCGCCGTCGGCGACAGCGAGGTCAAGGCCCTGGTATACGTGGACGCCTTCATCCCCGCCAAGGGCGACACCCTGCTCGGGCTTGTCACCGCCAAACCCGGATCCTGCCTGGCCGGGAACCCCCCCGACATCTTCAACCTCATTCCCTACCCCGGCGGGCCGCCCGGTGACGTCGACGCCTACATCAAGCCGAGCCTGGTCCCCAGTTGCTTCGCCAGCGGCCTGCCAGCCAAGCAGGCCGCGGTCATCGCCGCCACGCAGCGGCCGATAGCCGCCAGCACGCTCACCGAGCCCTCTGGAACCCCCGCATGGAAGACCATCCCGTCCTGGGCGGTGGTCGGGCTCCGCGACCGGGTCATCCCGCCCGCCGAGCTGAACTTCATGGCCAAACGCGCCGGCGCCCGCATCACCTACGTCCGCGCCGGGCACCTGTCCCTGATCTCCCGCCCCGGTACGGTCACCCAGGTCATCCTCGATGCTGCCAGTGCGACGGGCTGAGCGGCCAGGTTGAGCCGGCTGGACGGGTGGCGGAGCAATCGGCCACCCGTCCAGCCGTGACCGGCAGGAACGACGCAGGCAGCGGCCCGGTCTAGGCTGTTTCTGGCCCTCCTCCGGGAGTGCCATTCGCCGGTGCCTGACCGTCGGGAGCGCCGGAGAGCCTGTAGTAGATCAGCGTCACGACAAGGGCGAGGAACGGAGCGATGAGGGTTCCCGAAATCACCGTGCTCAGCCCGCTGCTCAGCCCCAGTGGTAGCGCCAGGAAGATGAGCCCGAGCACGAAGCGCACGACGAGCAAGATCACGAACACCAGCACCAGTGTGCCGAAGACGTGCCATGCGTTGCCCCGGACAAGGTTCCGACTGCGGCCGAACGATGCCAGCGCCCCGGACTGTTCGATGACGATGACCGGCACGATCACAGCCCAGATCGTGATCAGGAACAGGCCGGGGACGATGAGCAGGATGAGGCCGATCGTGATCGCGATGCCCGCCAGGATCGACGCGCCCGCGACCGGCCCGATGTAGGGGGTGGCCGCAGACACGGTCTGGCCGAGAGACAGGTCAGCGCGGCCGTCTCGGACGTCCTGCACCGCCTTGACCAGCGCCGCCTGAAGCAGGAAGGCGGCGACGAACTCCACGATGGCGCCAAGAAGGAATCCGAAGATTCCGATCAGCCCGAGAAGCCCGGTGATGACCGCAGCGACAAGGTAAATGACGAAGGCGATCGTCAGAAGATGCGCCGCATGCGCCCGGTACATCTTCCACGCTTCATCGAGCACGCCCGACAGGGGATTCATGGCGGCGATCGTACAGCCGCCGGCTGAACAGAAACCCCGCCAACACGGCCATTTCGCGCAGCACCTCACCTGCGCCGACCGAACTCACCCGCAGGAGGGTGAGGAACCGGGCGGCGCGCCGACAGCAGTATTGACTCCTATGAGCGACGCTTCCGGCAGCAGCGCTGCTGAACTGTCCACGGGGAACCGCAGGCTGGCCATCCTGCTGGCGATGGCGATGTTCGTCCTGGTCGTGGACACATCGGTGATGAACGTGTCGATCGCGGCGGTGGTGCACGATCTGCACACGACGGTCAGCGGGGTCCAATCCGCGATTGCGCTCGAGGCACTGGTGTCGGCGGCGTTCATCCTGATCGGCAGCAAGGTGGGCGATCTGATCGGGCGCAAGCGCGCGTATGTGCTAGGCCTCCTCGGCTACGGAATCGGTGCCCTTGCCATGGCTCTGTCGCAGGGCCTGATCGCGATCATCGTCTTCTGGGCGATCGTGGGCGGGATCGGCGCATCGCTGCTGCTGCCATCGATGCAGGCGCTGATCCATGGCAACTTCGAGGGCGCGGCCCAACGGCAGGCCTACGCCCTGGTCGGAGCCGCGGCCGCGATCGCGGCCGCGGTGGGCCCGCTGATCGGCGGGTTCATCACGACCTACTTGTCGTGGCGGATCGCGTTCTTGCTCGAGGACGTCATCATCGTGGTCGTGCTGTCCGGCATCAGGCTGGTGCGCGACGTGAAATACACCGGGTCCCGGCAGGTGGACTTCGTGGGTGCCATCCTGTCCGTGCTGGGCATGGGCGGCATCGTGCTGGGCATCCTGGTCTGGGAAGAAGGCGGCGCAGCGGTAGGCCTGCTCTTCGCAATCGGGGCGGCCTCGCTCGGGGGCCTGGCGTGGTGGCTGGTGCGGCGCAAGCGTGCGGGCAAGGCGACGCTGCTGGACCCGGACCTATTCAAGGCCAAGCTGTTCAGGTTCGGAGTCTCCGGGCAGCTGCTTCAGCAGATCGCGCTGGGCGGCACGATGATCGCACTCCCGATCTACCTGCAGATCGTGCTCGAATACAGCGCGATGGGGGCGGGCCTGTCCATTGCTCCGCTGTCACTCAGCATGTTCGCGGTAGCCCTGCTGGCCGGCCGAAGAGGAGGAAGGCGGCGCCCGGCGAGCCTGATCCGGGCCGGGTTCGCCCTGTTCACGCTCGGGATGATCATCGTGGAGCCGATCGTGCCCCGGGCGACTTCGGGCTGGTACCTGGCGGTGCCCCTGATGATCGCCGGGTCGGGGCTGGGCCTGCTGGTCTCTCAGCTCAACAACTACACGCTGGCCCCGATCGCCGAGGAACGGGTCAGCGAGGCCGCCGGGGTGAACTCCGCGGGCGGATCGTTCGGCCTGTCGTTCGGGCTGGCGTTCGCCGGCGCCATCCTGCTGGCGGCGCTGTCCATCAGCTTCACCAGCATGGCCCAGTCGAGCACCGTGCTGTCCAAGGCCGAACAGCAGCAGGTCGCGAAGACCCTGGAACACGACGCCGAAGTGGTGAGCAACACGCAGCTCAACAAGCAACTCGCCGGTCAGCCGCAGAAAACCCAGGACGAGATCATCAGGATCAACGTCGACGCAAGGCACATCGCCCTTCAGGTGGCCCTGCTCGTGCCCATACTCGCCGGCCTGACTGGGCTGATCATCTCGTTCCGCATGATGCGACTGCCAGATCCCGCGCAATCAGGCTCCGCCGGAGAGATGGTCATGGGCTGACCCCCGGGCGCCCGGTGGCTCGATGAGCAACCTGGACCGGTCTCCTCGGCGCGGTTCGCCCTGGGGAAGGTAATGTGCACGGGCCACGCAGAGCTTCACGTACCGGCCTGGGGTCATGCCGAACGCCGCTTTGAACGTGCGGGTGAAGTGGGCCTGGTCGGCGAAGCCGGCCTCGAGCGCCGTGTCTGCCAGGGGCCGTGCGTCGCGCAGCCAGCCCCGCGCCGCGTCGAGGCGCCGCATGACCGAATACCGGTACGGGCTGGTCCCGTAGACGGCACGGAACTGGCGTGCGAACTGATAGCGGTCTAGGCCCGTGACCGCCTCCATCTCGCTCGATCGCACTACCGCCAGTCGGCTCCGCAGGTAGTCGCGGCCGCGCTCGACACCGGGCAAATCGACTCGGCACCGCAGGGTGCTGTTGAGCCTGGCAGCGCTGAACCGGAGCAGGCCCTCCGCCAACTGAAGCACCAGAGCGTCAAGTGCCAGCGGCTCCGGGGCACGTGCGAAAGCCGCCCGCACCACGCGCGTGAGGACTGGGTCGTCGATCACCGGGGGAGCGAAGGGCAGCGGGCCCGGCCGCCCCGTGAGGGCTGGCAGGGCGGAGGCGATCCGGTCCGGGTTGACGTAGATCTGGCGATACCCGAACAAGCATGGCCCCTCTGCCCTGCCGTCGTGCAGTTCGTCGGGATGCAGCACGAATACCTGTCCCGGGAGGCTGCGCTCGACCGTGCCCCGGTAGTCGAACGCCTGGACCCCCTCCTCCGTGACGCCGATCGCGTAGACATCGTGCCGGTGCCGGCTGAACGGGCGGCCGCGAAGGCGAGCACGGAACAGTTCCACCCCATTCACCGGCCCGGTGGCGCCTACCCACTCGTCTGGGCCGCACGATCGTTCAAGACCAGCGGGCGCCGCATCATCCAGGCTGGGGGCCATACTTCAAATCTACGGAGCGGCGCGTGGGAGTAATACATGACCCCGGCCAGGTGATCGCGTTTGTGACGTTCTCAGCAGTCGTTGCTGGAACCCCGGGCCCCAGCAATGCGCTGCTGACCGCTGTCGGTGCGAGGGCCGGCGTCCGGCGTGGTCTCCCGAGCCTGCTGGGGCAGGTGACCGGGATGGGCGCGATGCTGTTCGCCATCACCCTGGGACTGGGCAACGTGCTCCTTGCGCACCCGCTGGCCCTGGAGATCCTGAAGTGGGGCGGCGCGGCGATGCTCTGCTGGATGGCCTGGCGGATCGCGACCGCGGGACATGCCGAAGGGGCCACGAACGCACCCACTGGATTCCTCGGCATGGCAGCCTTCCAGTGGGTCAACCCCAAGGGGTGGCTGATCGGCGTCGCAGCCATCGCCACCTTCCTGGACCGGCGTGCCGGCAATGCCCTGGCCCAGGCGGTCATCTTCGCCATCCTGTTTTCGCTGGTGGCCCTCCCCAGTTGCCTGCCCTGGCTGGCGTTCGGCGCCGCGCTCCAGCGCTTTCTCCGGACACCACGCGCCCGGCGCATTCTCAACGGCGCCATGGCGGCCCTGCTGGCCGCATCCACGATCCTGCTGGTATGGACCGGATATTGACCCACGCGCCAGACCCAGCCCCGCCGGCGGCGCCGCAGTTGCTGAGGGCCAGCCGCCTTGGCGATCACTCGGACCGTACTCCGGCAGCGGACGCTTGCACGCTGATGGCCGGCTCTTAGACTGGGCCGCCATGGGTTTGCTGGAGGGGAAGCGCGCACTGGTCACCGGCGGCACCACGGGCCTGGGCCTGGCCATAGCCGGGCGGTTCCTGCGGGAGGGCGCGCGGGTGGTGATCACCGGCCGCGATCCCGGCCTCGGTGAGCGGGCCGTGCAGGCGCTGGGGCCCGGCGCTCGGTTCATCCCGGCCGATGCCGCCGACCCGGCCGCGATCGCATCGTCGGTCAACGCCGCCGCGGGCCATCTGGGCGGCCTGGAGGTGCTGGTAAACAATGCCGGGGTCGGGGTCATGGCGCCGCTCATCCGGACCCCCCTCGCCGACTACGACCACGTCATGAATGTGAACGTCCGCGGCTACCTGCTCTACGCCCAGCACGCCTACCCGTACCTGGCCCGCGCCCGCGGATGCATGATCCACATTGCCTCGGACGCCGGGATCTGGGGCGAGCAGGCGATCGGCCTGTACTCGGTGACCAAGGCCGCCGTCGTCATGCTGGGCAAGATGCTGGCGCTGGACGGCGGCCCGGACGGCATCCGGTCGAACGTGCTGTGCCCGGGCGACATCTGGCCCGGCATGCGGCACATGGGCCCGCCGGGCGGCCAGGACCAGGGTGAGGACAGCGGCGACTGGCCGGTGCCGCCGATCGGCAGGATCGGCCAGGCCGGCGACGTGGCGGCTGCCGCGGTGTTCTACGCCAGTGCCGAGGCCGAGTTCATCACCGGGACCACGCTGCTGGTGGACGGCGGGATGACCGCCGGCTACCAGCAGCGAGAACGCAGCCAGGAGCCGGGATGACTCAGTTCGCCTCGGTACCGGGCGTCCGCCTGGCGTATGACGTTGCGGGCGAAGGTGACCCGCCGATGCTCTTCATTCATGGCTGGTGCTGCGACCGTTCGCACTTCGCCCCGCAGGTCGGGCATTTCTCCGCCGGTCATGCCGTCGCGACGGTGGATCTGCGGGGGCACGGCGAAAGTGAGAGACCAGAGCCCGGCCCGGGCGCTTATGACATTGCCGTAATGGCCGATGACGTGCTCGCGGTCGCCGCGGCGGCGGGGCTCGGCCGGCCCGTGCTGGTAGGGCACAGCCTGGGCGCGCTGATCGGGCTGGTCTGCGCGGCGCGGCCGGGGGCGATCCGCGCCTTGGTGATGGTGGACCCGGCGCCGATCACGAACGAGCCTGCCAAGGCGTTCTTCCGTGAATCGGTGGATGCCGTCCGCGCTGACGACGACCGGTCATGGCGGAGGGCGTTCGTGTCGGGGATGTTCCTGCCCACCGATGTGGCCCGCAGGCAGGCCATCATCGGGGCACTCCCGGCGATGGCGCCGGGGATCGCGGCCGCGCTCCTGCAGGCGATGGGTGAGTTCGATGGGGCGGCCGTGCTGGGCGGCGCCACGGTGCCGGTGTTGTCGATCGGCTCGGCCGGTCCGGCCAACTCCGCTGCCGATCTCCGCCAGGCCTGCCCGGCGATCACGATCGGCCAGACGGTCGGGTCCGGCCACTTCATCCAACTCGAAGTCCCCGATCAGGTGAATGCCATGATCGAACGCTTCCTGACGATCACCGACCTGTGAGCACGCCCGTAACCGGCTTCACGGTCTCCGGGCCGGGGCGTGGGCGTAAGTTGTCCTGCGGCTTAAGTAGCTGGAGTCGGAGGCAAGCTTGCGGCTGTACCTGTCGTCGTTTCGGATGGGTGATCATCCAGAGCGTCTGGTAACCCTGGTCGGCGGGGACAGCCGCCGTACAGTAGTTATCGCCAACGCCATGGACGATGCGCCTCTCGAGGTGCGCCGTGCCGCGGTCGAGCTTGAGCTTGCCGCGCTGGCCGCCCTTGGCATCGACGCTGCCGAACTTGACCTGCGCGACTACTTCGGCCAAGAGCGGCGCCTCCGCGACGATCTGGCCGGGGTTTCCCTCGCCTGGCTACGCGGCGGCAATGTGTTCATGCTCCGCTATGCGCTGGACCGCAGCGGCGCCGACGCTGTGTTTCGTGAGTTGCTCGCCGCAGACGCCCTGGTCTATGCCGGATATAGCGCCGGGCCGTGCGTCTTGTCGCCGAGCCTGCGCGGCCTTGAACTGGTGGACGATCCCGGTGCGGTCACGCGGATCTACGGCTCACCGCCAGTGTGGGACGGCCTCGGGGTGCTCGGCGAGGCGTTTGTTCCGCACTACCGGTCACCCGAGCATCCAGAGACGACTGCCATCGATCAGGTCGTGGCCCGATACCGCGCCGAGCAGGTCGCTTACCGCACTCTGCGCGACGGGCAGGCAATGATCGTCAATGGCGCCGATACGTTGATCGTCTAGCCGGAGCCGGGGAGGAAAGGGTGATTGTGGTAGAAAGCGCTGGCTCGGGCATGGCCGGTGGCTAGCGGTGGCAGCGGCGGGGCCATCTACAACGACGGCGATACCTGCCACCTCACAGTCGAGGGCACCATCATCTCCGGCAACCACGCCCGGGAGGGTGGCGGAGCCATCTTCTACGTGAGCAACGACCGGACCGGCACACTGCTGATCAAGAAATCCACGCTGCGCGACAACCCCAACGACGGGTTTTTCACGGCCGGGTACCCGGGCATCTTCTTCCTCGGCCAGGGGCACCCGGTCGTGATCTCCTCCATCATCGGCTAAACGGCTCCGCCTTACGGGGCGTCCGGACCGACGGCCGACAGCGACCAGCCGATCATGATCGCGTCGGTGAGCGGGGCGGTGGTGGAAAGGGCCAGGTCATGCCCAGTGCCGGGGATGACGACCAGCCTCAGCTGGGCGGCCGGCGGGTAGTACTGCGATTCAAAGCTGCGTACCGACTGCTGGCTGGCGCAGTTGTAGGCGGTCACGCCGGTACAGAAGAGATTGTCGTCCTCGCCCACGATGGACAGGACTGGCACGTTGATCTGGTAGGAGGGCTGCTGGGCAGGCGGCTCGCTGAGGATCGATGCCGCGCCGGCCAGTTCCGCCGGGGTCGTCACGCCCTTGCTGGCTTCGTCGATGGCCACCACGGCCGGATTGGCGGTGGCCGGGTCGTAGAAGAGCGACTCGCGGGTTCCCGGCAGGGTGGTGAGGTATCCGGGGTCGAGGCCGGAGCCCGCGAAGGCAGGGTCGTCGGCTGCCGGATACAGGTCGCTCTGGAGGGCGCCGATATCGGGGCTGAGCGCGTGCAGGGCGCCGGTGACGATCACGGCGTCCACGTCGTGATAGCGGGCCGCCTCGAGCCAGATCTCGACCGAGCCGATCGAGTGACCGACTGCGATGACGTGCCGGAACGCGTGCCCGTCCACGGCACCTGAGCGCAGCGCGGTCACGGCGTCGTGCAGCGCGACCGCCCCGGCGGTGAGGTCGAGGCTGGCGCTCGGCGGATGCGAGCTGTTCCCGGCACCGATGCGGTCGATATCGAAGGTCGCGTACCCGGCGGCGGTCGCCGCGCCGACATAGGAGTAGTAACCGTTGCCGTACGGGAAGTTCCAGTACAGGTGGTTGTAGGTGGCCCCGTGCACTAGGAGTTGCACGGTGCCAGGCTCCCGGTCGCCGCGGTAGCACAGTTGGCCCCACAGGGTCTGGTCGGCTGGCCCCGGGTCCGCGATGCGCACCGGAAGGTTGTAAGCGGAACAGGTCAGCGCCGGCAGCGCGGCGGCGTGCGCGCCAGTCGCCGATGCGGCGGTAAGGACCGCGGCCCCGGCGGTAAGAGCCAAGAATTTTGCAATACGCAAGCGGCGGGGCCGGCGTCCTGCCAAACCATGACCGAGATTCATTGCTGCCTCCAAGCGACGCGTATCTTCCGGGCGTTGCACCAGGCCGGGCTGTGCGCCGTGGGAATGACGACAGGTGCTGGCCCTGGGCGGATCGTCTCCCGGTGGATCCGCGGTGCGCGTCACGGTAGGCACCACAGTCTTTGGATTGGCTTTACCGATGGAGCTGCCGCTGGTCCGTACGATTTGGCGCTATGGGAGCGGGAGCGGCGCCCGGCGGCGCGCTGCTGGACAGGGCGGGGGAACTCGCTGCGATCACCGGGGCGGTCGCTTCGGCCGTGTCGGGTGCCGGGTCGGCGCTGCTGGTGGAGGGAGTGGCCGGGATCGGCAAGACCAGCCTGCTCGCGCAGGCATGCGCGCAGGCGGCGGCCGGCGGCATGACCGTCCGCGTGGCGCACGCGGCCGAGTTCGAGGGTGGCTACGCGTGGGGCGTGGTACGGGAGTTGTTCCAGCCCGAGGTGCGCACTGGCGGCCATGGGTTTGCGGGCGACGCCGCGGCGCTGGCCGCTCCGGCGCTTGGCCATGCCGGGCCGGCAGGCGAGGAGGACTCGTTCTCGGTCGTGCACGGCTTGTACTGGCTGACCGCGGGCATCGCGCAGCAGGCGCCGCTGCTGCTGGCCGTCGACGATCTGCACTGGGCGGACCAGCCGTCGCTGCGGTTCATCGCGCACCTGGCCCGCCGCCTGGACGGCCTGCCGGTGCTGCTGGTTACGACCGTCCGGGAGCCCCGATCGGCCACCGAGCAGGACAGGGCGCTGACCGCTGGGCTGGCGGCGGAACCTGCGGTGACGGTGCTCCGCCCCGCTGCGCTGAGCCCCGCCGCGTCCGGCGGTCTGATCCGTGCTGCCCTGGGCGGCGCCCCGTCCACAGCGTTCCAGGACGCCTGCCACGAACTCACCGGCGGCAACCCGCTGCTGCTCGAGGCCCTGCTGGCCAGTCTTGCGGCCGAGGGCGTCCAAGGTACCGACGAGGATGTGCCACACCTGCACCGGCTGACACCGGGCACGGTCTCCCGGCGGGTACTGCTCCAGCTTGGCCGGATGCCCGCCGCTTGCCTGGCGGCTGCGCGCGCGGTCGCCGTGCTCGGCACCGCCGCGACGACCGCGCGCGCGGGCCGCCTGGCCGGCCTGGATGCCGATGCCTGCGCCGAGGCGATCGGGGCGCTGATGGCCGAGCGGATCATCGAGGGCAATCAGGCCCTGCGGTTCATCCACCCGCTGGTGCGGTCGGCGGTCTACCAGGACCTGGCGTCGCCGGTGCGGCAGCGCTGGCATCTGCGGGCCGCGCGGCTGCTCGACGCCGAGGGTGGCTCGCAGGAGGATGTGACCGTCCATCTGCTGGCGTCCGCCCCGGCCGGGGACGCTTGGGTGGCGCACAAGCTGCGCGACGCCGCGGCCGATGCCCGCAGCCGCGGCGCCCCCGACGTCGCCGCGCTCTGCCTGCAGCGGGTGCTGGCCGAACCACCGCCAGCCGCCGAGCGGGCCGAGGTTCTTTTCGGCCTTGGTCAGCTCGAAACCATGCAGGCACCTGTCTCCGCGGCTGAACACCTCGGCGAGGCACTCGCTGGCACCGCGGACTGGCCGCGGCGTGGTGAGATCGCACAGGCGCTCAGCGAGTCACTGGCGCTGGCGGGGCGTTTCGCGGACGCGGTGGACCTGCTCGCCAGGACGGCGGCCGAGGCCGGTGACGAACGCACCCGGGAACCGCTGGAGGCAGCGCTGTTCAACACGGCCCGGATGGACATCGGTACCCGCGCGGCCACCAGGCCGCTGCTGGAGCGGGTCCAAGGGCGGGCCGCACGCGGCGAGATCCTCGATCCGCAGTTGCATGCCAACCTGGCGATCGAGCTTGCCGCGGCTGGTGAGGACCGTGACCAGGCGGTCTGGAACGCCCGACAGGCGCTCACCGCGCTGCCACGGCTGATGTCGGCCAGTGCCGCGGCCCTTCCCGAGACGCTGTCGGTGCTGCTGTTCGCCGACCACGCCGCGGAGGCCAGGGACGCCGCCGGCCAATGGCTGCAGCTGACGCAGGAGCAGGGTTCCGAACCGGCCGTGGCGACCGCCATGGGGTTGGCGTCGCTGCTTCGGCTGTACGGAGGCCAGGTCAGCGAGGCGGTGGCTTTCGGGCAGCAGGGCATCGCGGGTACGCCCAATATCTGGATCTCCACCATCACCTCCTCCTTCGTCGTCCGTGCCCTGGTGGAACGCGGCGAGTTGGAGAACGCGCACTCGTTGCTCGTCTCCCTGGGCCTGACCGGTGACCTGATTCCCACCTGGCCGCACAACCTGGTCAGGCATGCCCGGGGATGCCTGCACGCGGCGGTTGGTGATCACCCCAAGGCCGCCGAGGATCTGCTGAAGGCTGGGGAGCTCGCGCAGCAATGGGGAATCCCCAACCCGGCGATCCTGCCGTGGCGGTCTGCCGCGGCACTGTCGCTGGCGGCGCTCGGCGACAGGCAGGCCGCGGGTCGGCTGTGCGCCGAGGAGATAGCGCTCGCCCGTGGCTGGGGTGCTGGGCGCGCGCTAGGCATCGCGCTGCACGCCAGCGGCCTTGTGGCGCGCGGCGCCGACGGCGCCGAACTGGTCACCGAGGCGGTGAGCGTGCTGCGGCCGGCGCTGGCGCCGCTGGAACTGGCCCGCGCGCTGATCGACCTCGGCGCGGCGCAGCGCCGGGCCGGTGCCCGCACCCAGGCGCGCGAGTTGCTGCGGGAAGGCCTGGACCTGGCGCACGCACTGGGCGGTCTGGCCCTGCGTGACCGGGCCCGCCGCGAACTCGTTATCGCCGGCGGCAGGCCACGCCGCGATGCCGCGCACGGGCGGGACGCACTCACTCCCGGCGAACTGCGCGTCGCGCAACTGGCCGCCGCCGGGCACACCAACCGCCAGATCGCCCAACGGCTGTTCGTCACCCAGCGGACCGTCGAAAACCACCTGACGAGCAGCTACGCCAAACTCCAGATCAGCTCGCGCGGCGCCCTGTCCGCTGCCCTTGGCGGGAGCCGTGCGGGCCCGGCCTGACGCCGACCCGCGATGGAAGAACAAACGCCAGGCTGCCGCCGGCGATACCGAGCAGGCCGCCACATAACACCGTGGGCGCAGCCCGCTCAACCCGTGGGCCGGCTCCCAGTCAGTGTCCATCCGGGCAGCTCAACCCCCAACATGAAGACCTCGTTCATGGTGATTGCTCCTGGTTTCCCGGCAGCCGATGCTGCCGGTCCTGTGCCTGTCCGGCGCCGTTCCCGCCGTGGGCCTCGCGGCCGGAGACCATGGTCTGCAGCACCGCGAACAGCTCCGACCAGCCGTAGAAACGAGACGGCGGAAGGCCGGGTATCCGCGCCTGCCCCTCGAGGGGCAGGCGTTCGCTCATGATCAGCTCGAGTTCCACGACGAGGCGCCGGTGTCCTGTCATGCAGCCGATCGTCGGCCCGCGCGGCCGCGCGGGGCATCACTGAAGGCACCCCAAGAAACGAGGATCCGGCGCCGCGGTCAGCGCGTTTGACGCAACCAGCCGGTTGCCATACGATAGCAACCAATCAGTTGCTACTCGTTGGAGGCTGTCGTGGGTTTTCCTGATCGCATCGAGCGGACCGTGGACCTCGCCGCTCCGCCGGAGAAGGTGTGGGCGGCGCTGACCACGGCCGAGGGCCTGGCCGCCTGGTTCGGCAACGAAGCCACGATCGACCTGCGCCCCGGTGGGTCAGCACAGATGAAGTGGACCGACGGCCCCACGGCCGACATGCGCGTGGAGCGGGTGGAGGAGCCGACGGTGTTCGGGTTCACCTGGCACATCTACGGGCTGCCCGAGGACGATCCGCGCCGTACCTATGTCGAGTTCACGCTCGAACCGGCCGGTGCGGGCACGCGGCTGACGGTGGTCGAGAGCGGGTTCGCCCAGGCGCCGGAGGACATCTACCGCACGGCCTTCGACGGCAACACCCGGGGCTGGGCGAGTGAGCTGGCCGAACTGGCCGACTACCTCGATGCCGTCTGATACCGAGGCGATCGCCGAACAGGTCTTCGTGGCCCTGGCCGATCCGAGCCGGCGCGCCATCCTGGCGGCGCTGGCCTCGGGGGGCCCGGCCACGGCCACGGACCTGGCGGCCCGGCTGCCGATAACGCGGCAGGCGATCGCCAAGCACCTGGCCCTGCTGGCCGAGGCGGGCCTGGTGCGGGCCGAGCCGGGGGAGCGGCGCCGGGTGCGCTACCGGCTGCGCTCCGCGCCGATGCAGGTAGCGCAGCAGTTCCTGGCCGCGCTGTCCCGCGACTGGGACGGCCCGCTCCAAGCACTGCAAGACCACCTCGACCGAGAGGTGAGCAAGCCCCCGACGGCTCCGCCGCACGGAGCCCGGGGACGTTGACAAGAAAGGCAGGCACCACCATGAAGACCCCGACGATTGTCTCGCCGCAGGAGTGGGAGGCAGCGCGCCAGCGACTGCTGGTGAAGGAGAAGGAAGTGACCCGCGCCCGGGACGCGCTGGCGGCCGAGCGCCGGCGGATGCCGTGGCTGGCCGTGCAGAAGGAGTACGCGTTCGACGGGCCTGAGGGCAAGGTGAGCCTGCCCGGCCTGTTCGAGGGCCGTCGTCAGCTGGTCGTCTACCGCGCTTTCTTCGAGCCCGGTGTGCACGGCTGGCCCGGCCACGCGTGTCCCGGCTGTTCCCTGATGGCCGATCAGGTCGGGCACGTCGCGCACCTGAACGCCCGGGACACCACGTTCGCTTACGCCTCGCGCGCGCCGCAGGCCGACATCGCGCGCCTGAAGGCACGGATGGGCTGGACGATGCCCTGGTACACCATGACCGACGACTTCGATGCCGACTTCGGCGTGGACGAATGGCACGGCACGAACGCGTTCTTCCGCGACGGCGACCAGGTGTTCCGCACCTACTTCGTCAACAACCGTGGCGACGAGGCGCTGGGGAGCACCTGGAGCTACCTGGACCTCACCGCGCTCGGGCGGCAGGAGGAGTGGGAGGACTCGCCCGGGGACTACCCCCAGACCCCGCCGTACTCCTGGTGGCGGTGGCACGACGCCTACGGCGATGCCGATGGAGACGGCCATGAAGGATGATCTGGAGAACGCCGGGCCGCGGGCCGCCAGCCTCGCCGGAGCGCCGGGGCTGCCCCGGCTCGCCGCCCTGACCGGCGCCGGGCCCGCTGCGACGGCAGCCGCGCTGGCGGCGACGCTCGGGCTGGCCGCCGCGTGCTGGGTCGTCTCGGTCTGGCAGATGCACGGGATGAACATGGGCACGGCGACCCCGCTCGGCTCGTTCGGCGTGTTCATCGCCGTGTGGGCAGCGATGATGGCGGCGATGATGCTGCCGGGAGCCGTCCCGGCCGTGCTCAGGCGCGCCCAGGCCGGCGGTGTGCGCGCCGTGCCGCTGTTCATCGGCTCGTACCTGGCCGTCTGGGCAGTGGCCGGTGCGGTGGTCTACGCGGTGGACCGGCCGCACGGGAGCCTCGTCGCCGGCGTGGTCACGATCGCCGCGGGCGTCTACGAGTTCACGCCGCTCAAGCAGCACTACCGCCGGCGCTGCCGCGATGCCGCCGGATCGGGACTCGGGTTCGGGCTCTGCTGCGCCGGGTCGAGCGCAGGACTGATGGCGGTGCTGGTGGCCCTGGGGGTCATGAGCGTCGGCTGGATGGCAGTGATCACCATCATCGTCCTCGCCCAGAAGCTCCTGCCCCCCGTTGCCGCCGTGGACGCGCTGCTCGCGCTGGCGATCACCGGGCTGGGGGTCTTGATCGTCGTGAGCCCTGCGTCGGTTCCCGGCCTTACCCCGCCGATGTGAGCGGTCGCGGGCGGCGCGGGCCACGGCCGATCGTCTTGGCAAAGAAAAAGAGAAGGAGAGAGGCTAATGACCAGTCACCAGACCGGAACTCGCGAACAGTGGCTTGCCGCCCGCAACGAGCTGCTCGCCAAGGAGAAGGAGCTGACCCGCCGCAGCGACCAGCTGGCGGCCGAGCGGCGCGACCTGCCCTGGGTGCCGATCGAGAAGCAGTACCGCTTTGACACCGACGCCGGGCCCAAGACGCTGCGGGAACTGTTCGCCGGGCGGTCGCAGCTGATCGTCTACCACTTCATGTTCGGCCCGGGCTACACCGCGGGGTGCCCGACCTGCTCGTCGATCGCCGACGGCTTCGACGGGAACATCTCCCACCTGAGCGCGCGCGACACGACGTTCACCTGCATCTCCCGGGCACCCCTGGACAAGCTGCAGGCCTACAAGCAGCGGATGGGCTGGAACTTCCCCTGGGCCTCCTCCTATGGCAGCGACTACGCCTTCGACCTGGAGATCGCCTACCCGGAGGAGACCGCCCGCGGGTGGCTGGCTGGCGGCGTCCCCCCGGTCGCCGCCAAGAATGCGCAGGATTGCGGCACAGATCCCGCCGCTTACCTGTCGGAGCGGCCGGTCATGAACTCCTACACGCTGGAGGACGAGACCGTCTACCTGACCTACTCCACCACCGCGCGCGGGCTGGAATTCATGATGGTCTACTACGGCGTCCTCGACCGCACCCCGCTCGGCCGCAACGAGGGGGATGCAGGTCAGCTGTGGCTGCACCGCCACGACGAGTACGGCGGCCAATGACGCGCCGGGCGCCTCCTGCCGCACAGTCGCCGGCGCTGGGCTCCTTGCAGCCCGCAGCGGTCCCGGGTGAGGATGACCGCTGTGGCCCAAGTTCAGATGCCAGATCTCCTGACCCTCTACGCCTCGTCTCAGCCCGGCAAGCCGGCCGTCATCGATGACAGGCCAGGCGCGGGTGTCGTCTCGTGGACCTACGCCCGGCTCGAGGCTGAGGCGAACCGGCTGGCCAACGCGCTTGCCTCGCTGGGGGTAGGCCCGGGTGACAAGGTCATCTGGTGCGGGCCCAACTCACCGCAGGTCGTGGCGGTCGTCAACGCGACCAGGAAGCTCGGGGCGGTCGCGGTTCCGCTGAACTACCGGCTGACGGCCGAGGAAGCCCGCTACATCGTGGCCCATTCCGACGCCTGCGCCGCGTATGTCGATGCGGAGTATGCGCAGCTGATCCCGGTGCCCCAGGACGAGCGGCCCGGCAACCTGCGTCACCTGCTCGTCCACGGCGGCGCCGCCCCGCCCGGGACACTCGGCGAGGACTTCGTCGCCCAGGCATCGGCCGAGCCCCCGGCCGCGGAGACCGAGGGCACCGTCGCGACGATGATCTACACCTCCGGGACGACCGGTAAGCCGAAGGGTGCCTACCGCAAGATCACCGACCAGACCACGGCGGTCGCACTGATCAGCTTCGTCGGCTACACGGCAGACGACGTCTACCTCACCTCCGGCCCGCTGTATCACAGCGGGCCGCTGGCATTCATGGGTGTGGGGCTCACGCTCGGCCAGACGATCATCATCCAGCGGAAGTTCGACCCGGAGGACTGGCTGCGCCTCGTGGACAAGTACGCGGTCACCTCCACGTTCTCCGCGCCGCCGCTGATCCGGCTGGTGTGCGCGCTGCCCGCCGGGGTCAAGGCCCGCTACGACAGGTCTTCGATGCGGATCATGCTGGCCAACGCCGCGCCCTGGAGCTTCGCGCTCAAGCAGGCCTACCTGGCCGACTTCCCGCCGGACTCGCTCTGGGAGGTCTACGGGTCGACCGAGCTGGGGATCAACTGCGTGCTTGAGCCCAAGGACCAGTTGCGCAAGCCCGGCTCGTGCGGCAGGCCGGCCCCTGGTGTCGAGATCCGCCTGCTCGACGCCGGCCGCAACGAGGTCACCGGGACCGGCCCTGAGCACTCCGGTGAGCTGTACATCTCCTCCGCCGCGGTCTTCAACGAGTACTACAAGCAGGCCGACAGCTACCGGGCCGCCATGCACGGCGGCTTCCACACCGTGGGCGACATCGCCTACCGGGACGAGGATGGCTTCTACTACATCTGCGACCGCAAGAGCGACATGATCATCTCCGGTGGCATGAACATCTATCCCGCCGAGATCGAGGCCGCCCTGGAACAGCATCCGGGCATCTTCGACGTCGCGGTCTTCGGGATCCCTTCCGAGCAATGGGGCGAGCAGGTGCACGCCACCGTCGTCCTGGCACCGGGAACGTCGCTGTCGGAGGCGGACGTGATCGGTTACGCCCGCGAGCACCTGGCCGCGTACAAGTGTCCCCGCTCGGTGGCCTTCGCCGATGAACTCCCGCGCACCGGCTCGGGCAAGCTGCTCAAGCGAGAGCTCCGGGCACCATACTGGGCCGGTCAGGCAAAGCAGGTCGGCTGACCCGGCGCGCTGGCCGAGAAGGCGCTGTGTTTCGGCCAGCAGTTCCCTGGACTACGCGGGCCGGCCTAGGTCCCGGGATCGGCGTCGGCGTCCGCGTCGTCCAGGTCAGGATCGACGCCGCCTTCCCGGTGCTTCTCCTGCATCCGCATCACCTTCCGCATCGTGGCAGCCTCGTGGTCTTCGGCTGCCGCCTCGGGCGTGCTGTCCGCCGCACCGCCGGAGCCGCCCGGCGCCGATGCCTGATCACTCACGGCCACGCTCTCCCCACTGGCTGGCCCCTGGGGCCTCACCCAGCCAGAACCATTATCTGGCCGGGGCCCCGGGCCCGGCAGCCTAAGTCAGGATTCGGTAGCACCCGTCAGGGTGCGGCCCGCGCCGGGTCGGCCTGCAATTCGTAGTGCATGGTCCGGTAGCGCAGGAGACGGTGAGCCGACGGGACGAGCAGCCCCTGCAGCACCCGGTGGCGCCGCGCCAGGGCCTGTGGCTATTTCCAGACGGTCGGGTAGTTGGCCGGAAGAAGCCCGTACGCGGTCTGGCCAGCGTTGGGCGCGGCCGGCACTCCCAGCAACTGGAGCAGTTCGTCGAAGTTGAGCCCGACCCTGGTGGGGAACGGGCCGCCGCCGCCGATGCCCCCGGCTTCCGGAAGCTCCGATTCTGCGGACACGCCGGTTGGCTGCGCCCATCCGGTCTCGATGCCGTCGCCGCCGTTGAACATGTTGGCGATCACGGTCGAGGGCGTCACATGCTGGCCGGCCTGAACGGTCGGCGTGACGTCTTCGGCCAGGTAGACCATCAGCCCTGCGTCTGGGCCGTCGGTGAGCCGGTAGGTGATCCACCCGCCGCCGGGCCATCCGGCGTTCTCGCCCGCATTGGTCACGATGGCGTCGCCGACGGCGTAGACCGGGCCTGCCCCGCCGAAGTCGACGCCTTCGTCGATGCGCTCCGGAACCAGGCCACCGACGCTGCGCAGCGGGTTGACGTAGTAGGGCCGTCCCGGGCGGCTCACGGCCATACTGACGATCTTGGGCTCCTGGGTGACCTGTGCACGCGGCGAGTCGGTGGCCTGTGCACGCGGCGAGTGGGTGACCTGTGCACGCGGCGAGGCCGGGCGCTGGCTGGCCAGGTCCTGGTGGGTGCCTGCCGGCGCCAGGCCGAGCACATCGGCCTGGTTCAGCGCCGCGGGCTGGTGGGCCCGCGTCATCCAGTGGACCGCGCCCAGCCCGGCGGAGATCATGAGAGCCGAGCCCGCAACGGCTACGGCCGCGACCCTGGCGCGCTTGTGCCGCGCACGCGATCCGGCCTTCCGGTGCTGGGCAGCCGCGTCAGGGCGGGCAGGCGCGGATCGCGGTGACTTCCGGTGCCGGGCGTGCGGGTGGGACACGATCGACCTTCGGTCAGGCGCGGCGAACGCGCTCAGCGTCACCCGGGTGCTGGCCCGGTAAGTCCCATCGCCAGCTGCGTGCGGATCCTGAGCGGGTTCAGGGCGGCAGGATCGCGGTAGCGGTCACACGCTGGGTGCTGTTGACCCACCAGGCTGCCCCACATGCGGGTGCCGCCGGGCGGGAACTACGCAAGAGGCGGGGTGCCGCTACGCCTTGTCAGATCTCTCCCGGAGCGTCCCGTCGGTGCCCGCAGAACCCCGCACGCGGGGCCTGGCGGCCGGGTCATAGGCTTCGGCAGGCAGGGCTGCGGGATTTGGCAGCCGACCATGACCGATCGCGGAAGGTTGCATGACCTCAGCACGTGACCTGGCCGACCGGGTGCACCGGCGCTGGCTGGAATCCAATCCGTTCGCCGCCACGATGTACGGCGTTCCCGGGTATGACGATCTGGTCCCGGACGAGAGCGAGCAGGGCCGGGAGGCGTGGCGCGCCGAGGTCGGGCGGTTCCTCGGTGAGGCCGACGTGATCGCGGGCGGGCAGCTGACGCCGGCGGAGACGGTCACGCTGGACTGCGCCAGGGCGGCGGCCGCCCAGGAGCAGGACATCATCGATCTGGCGGGCTCGGAGTACACGGTCACCGCGATGCAGTACGCGGGCCCGGCGGCCTTCCTGGCGGTGGCGGCCCGGACGGTCCTGGTCGACCCGGCCGCGGCCGAGGCCTACCTGTCCCGGCTGCGGCGCAGCGGCACCTGGCTCGACCAGATCGGCGAGCGGCTGCGGGCCGGGGCGCGCAAGGGGCGACTGCCGGTCGCCACGCTGGCCGAGCAGGCCGTCACCTGGGCCGAGGGGGTCCTGGCCGCTCCGGGCGCCAGCCCGGTGCTTTCCCCGCGGCCACCGCAGGGATGGCAGGCAGCGGCCGCATGGGAGGAACAGCGCGCGGCGGCCGCCGCGGAGGTGGTGCACCCCGCGCTGGCCAGGTGGGTGGCCACCGTCAAGGAACTGCTGCCGCGGGCCCGGCCCGCCGAACAGGCCGGACTGGCCTACCTGCCCGGTGGCCAAGAGGATTACGCCCGGGCGGTCCGGATCTATACGACCCTGCCGCTGTCACCGGAACAGCTGCACCAGACCGGCCTGGACCATGTCGCCGTGCTGGAGGCCCGGGCTGTGGAGGTGGGGGCCGGCCTCGGGCTTTCCGGGCTGGGGGAGGTCTTCGCCGCGCTGCGGGACTCGGCCGGGCAGGTTTCCCCGGAGGAGGCGATCCGCCGGGCGACTGCCGCGGTGCGGCGGGCCGAGGCGCGAGCGGCAGAGTTCTTCCCCGAGCCGCTGCCACCGCCGTGCGAGGTGACGCCGATGCCGGAGGTCGTGGCCGTGAGTGGTGCGGCGCCGCACTACACGCCGCCGCGCCTCGACGGCGGGCGGCCAGGGACGTTCTGGTTCAATACCAGGCGCCCCACGGCCGGGACCGGATGGGACACCGAGGTGGTGGCCTTTCACGAAGCGGTGCCCGGGCATCACCTGCAACTCTCCCGTCTTCAACTGCTCACCAGCCTGCCCGCCCTCCAGCGCCAGCGGAGCATCGCGGTGTTCTCCGAGGGCTGGGGCCTGTACGCCGAACAACTCGCCGAGGAAGCCGGCCTGTACGCCGACGAGCGCGGCCTGCTCGGCTCGTTCAGCACGTCGCTGATGCGCGCCGCCCGGCTGGTGGTGGACACCGGCATCCACGCCTTTGGCTGGAGCCGCGAAAGGGCTCTCGGCTTCCTGGTGGAGCACGTCCCCATGCCGCGGGAGTTCCTGGCTGCCGAGACCGACAGATACGTGGTGATGCCTGGCCAGGCTCTCGCCTACCTCACCGGCCAGCTGGAGATCCTGCGGATCCGCGACGAGGCCCGCAGGCGTCTGGGCCCGGCGTTTTCCCTGCCCGCCTTCCACGGTGCCGTCTTGGACCAGGGGTCGCTGCCGATGCCGACCCTGGCTCGCAGCATCGAAGGCTGGCTGGATCACGCCGGCTGACCCGACGGAACGCAGCGAGGCCAGGGCGGATTCCTTGCCCCAGCTCATTGCCGGGGCCGATCAGGTCCCATTTGTTGCCGGCGATGTCGCGGAACACGGCGACCTGCCCGTAGGGCTCGGTGCGCGGCTCGGTGAGGAACTGCACGCCCGCAGCGGCCATCCGCGCGTAGGCGGCGCCGAAGTCCTCGACATTGAGGAAGAAACCCACCCGGCCGGCTGTCTGGTTGCCGACGACGGCGGCCTGATCGTCCCCGTCGGCCTGGGCTAGCAGCAGGCCCGTGACGGCACCCCGCGGCTTGACCACCACCCACCGCTTCGGCCGCCCGTCGTTGGTCAGGGCCGGGGAGTCTTCGGCAAGCTTGAAGCCCAGCGCGCCGGTGAAGAAGTTGATGGCTGCGTCGTAGTCGTCCACCACGATGGCGATCAGGCCCAGATGCACGCTGCCAGCATAGGAGCAGCGCCCCGATACCCGCGTGCGCACACCTGACTCAGGGGGCCGGAGGCCCAGGCATCACGGCGAACTGCCGGCGGGGAGTGTTTACTGCCGATGAGTTCGGGGGGAAGGCACGGTCTGTACCGGCAGCAAACCGCCAGCGACGACGTGAGGAGCAGCACCGTGACGGCCACTGATTGGGCATCCGGTGCGCCGGAGGCCGGACATTACGCCGAGGTCAACGGCCTCAACCTGTATTACGAGACGCACGGCGCCGGGCGGCCGATGATCCTGCTGCACGGCGGACTCGGGTCGGGCGAGATGTTCGGGCCGATCCTTCCCGCGCTATCGGAGCGGCACCGGGTCATCGCCGTGGACCTGCAGGGGCACGGCCGGACCGCCGACATCGACCGGCCGATCGACGTGCGGCTGATGGCCGACGACATCGCCGCCCTCATCACCTGCCTCGGGCTGGACAAGCCCGACGTGGTGGGCTACTCGCTCGGTGGCGGGGTGGCGCTGCTGACCGCGATCAAGTACCCGGCCATGATCCGCCGGCTGGTTGCCGTCTCGGCCAACATCCGGCGCGACGCGATCTACCCGGACATGCTCGCGCAGCAGGGCCAGGTGGGCTCGGCCGCGGCCGAGTTCATGAAGGGCACCCCGATGTACGAGCTCTACCAGCGGGTCGCGCCGCGCCCCGGAGATTTCCCGCGGCTGCTGGACAAGATGGGCGCGGGCATGGCCGAGGACTTCGACTTCACCGAGGAGGTCCGCGGCCTTCAGGTGCCGGCGCTGATCGTCGCCGCCGATGCGGACATGGCGCCGCCCAGCCACTACGCCGAGGTCTTCGGCCTGCTCGACGGTGGGCACCGGGACGGCGGGTGGATGGGCGAAGGGCGGCCGAAGGGCGGCCACGCGCTGGCGATCCTGCCCGGGCTGACCCACTACAACATCTTCAGCTCGCCGCTGCTGGCCGCCGTCACCCTCGCGTTCCTCGACGACCAGCCGAGCTGAACGTGCCGGGCGCAGCGGCGGGCGAGCGCCTGCCATGCGTTGCGGTCCGCCCGGTCCTGCTCAGGACGCGGCGTCGGCAACGGGAGCAGGCCCGGCTCCGCGCTGGACGGCCGGTGCCTGCTGACGCCGGAAGGCCGGGAGCAGGCGGGCCAGGATCAGGGCGCCGCCGATGCAGGCCAGGCCGCCGGAGACCACCGATGCGGTCGTGCCGAAGGCGGCGGCCACCGCTCCGGACTCGGCGTCTCCTATCCGGGGGCCGCCGGTGACGACCGCCATCTGCACGCCCATCAGCCGCCCGCGCAGCGAGTCGGGCACGGAGAGCTGGATGATCGTGTTGCGGAACACCGCCGAGATGACATCGGCGAGCCCGGCGACGGCCAGCAGCGCGAGCGCCGCGGGCAGCCAGTGCGTCAGCCCGAAGCAGGTGATCGCGGCGCCCCAGACGATGACCGCGATGATGACCGTGCGGCCCTGCCGCCGGACCCGGCGGACCCAGCCGGTGGTGAGCGCGCCGAGCAGGGCACCGGCACCGGGAGCGGCGTAGAGCAGTCCCAGCGTCTGCGCCCCGCCGCCGAACACCGTGGCGGCGAGCGCGGGAAACAGCGCGCGCGGCATGCCGAACACCATCGCGTTGATGTCGAGCAGATAGGCGCCCTGGAGGACCTGACGGCCGCGCAGGTAACCGAAGCCGGCCGCGATCGAACGCAGCCCGGGCCGGTGGGCGGTGCCCTGCGGGGGCTGCGGGCCGATCAGGAACGCCGCCAGGATGGCCGCCGCGAGGCAGGCCGCGTCGATCCAGTAGACGAAGCGGACACCTACCCCGGCGAGCAGCAGGCCGGCGATGGCCGGACCTGCCACCAGGCCAAGCTGGAACAGCGCCTGGAACATGGCGTTGGCGGAGGTCAGCTCGGACCGGCCGACCAGGTTCGGCAGGATCGCGGACAGCCCGGCCTCGGTGGCGGCGCTGAAGCCGGCGGCCGCCGCGGGCAGGACGAACAACGGCCACAGCGCGGGGCCGAGGTCGGAGTTGACCGCCAGGGCGACGCTGCACAGGGCCGTCAGGAACTGCGAGAGCAGCAGCAACCGGCGGCGGTCGGCGCCGTCGGCGAGCGATCCGCCGAGCAGGCCCCCGGCGATCAGCGGCAGCAGTTGCGCGAGCGAGGCCAGCCCGACAGCAAGCGACGAATGCGTCAGCGCATAGACCTGATAGGGCACCGCGACGGTGGTGAGCTGGGCTCCCAGCACGGAGAAGAGCTGCCCGGCGGTAAGGCGCCGCAGGTCGCGGGATCTGCGCAGCGGCGTCAGGTCGATAACCAGATGCCGCCAGATCCGCGCGATCTTCTTCACAGCGGGCAGGCTAACGAACTGCCGGGGGAGAGGGTCCGCGGCGGCTTGCCGGTCCATGAGCTCCTTCAGGGGGCCGCCTGGGGCGTCAAGCGTAGCTTCGCCCTGAATTCCGGTGCCAGCCCCGTGCGAGGATGGCGTGGCTCGCCGCTCCTGTGAAACGCGCTGGAAGGAGGCCGGGGATGAGCCGTGTGGTAGTCGTCGGGGCCACCGGGCATATCGGCAGTTACCTGGTGCCCAGGCTGGTGCGGGGCGGTCACGAGGTGATCGCGATGAGCCGCGGCATCCGCGGCCCCTACCTGCAGCGCCCGGAATGGGACTCGGTCACCACGATCCCGGTGGACCGGGACGAGGCCGATGCCGAGGGAAGCTTCGGTGCCCAGGTGGCGGCGCTGCGGCCCGACGTGGTGATCGACCTGATCTGCTTCACCGCGGCCTCGGCGCAGCAACTCGTCGACGCGCTGCGGTCGTCCCGCCCGCTGCTGGTGCACTGCGGCACGATCTGGGTGCACGGCCCGGCGCTGCGGGTGCCGGTCACCGAGGATGAGCCGCGGACCGCCTACGGCGAGTACGGCACGGGCAAGGCGGAGATCGAGGCGCTGCTGCACCGTGAGACGCGGGCCGGTGGTGTCCCGGCGATCGTGCTGCACCCAGGTCACATCAGCGGGCCGGGCTGGCCGGTCATCACCCCCGCGGGCAACCTGGATCCTGCCGTCTGGACGAGGCTGGCCACCGGCCAGCCGCTCGCGCTGCCCGATCACGGGCTGGGCGTGCTGAATCACGTGCACGCCGACGACGTGGCGCAGGCATTCGAGCTTGCGCTCTCCCGGCCAGCCGCGGCGGGGGCCAGCTTCCACGTGGTTGCCGCGCAGGCGATGACGCTGCGCGGCCTGGCCGCCGGAGTCGCGGCCTGGTTCGGCCGTGAGCCAGTACTGGAGTTCGTCGACTGGGCGGAGTTCGGCCGCCAGGCCGGGCCCGGGCATGCCGAGGCCACCCGCGAGCACACCTTCCGCGGCATCGCGGCGAGCATCGCCCGGGCTAGCCGGACGCTCGGCTATGTGCCGCGGTACAACTCGCTGGAGGCCCTCTATGAGGCGCTGGCCTGGCTCGTCGCCGACGGCCAGGTAGACGTCCGCGGCCAGCGGTTCCACCTGAGGTCTACCTGAGTCAAGACGGCGCAGCGGGTCATGGCTGAGGTTCCCACCCGCCGGGTACCCGTGCCAGCGCCGAGCCGGGTTGCGCGAGGGACGGGTAATCCGGGATTTCAAGCCCGGTCCAGCGCTCGGTGAGCCGGTCATGCAAGGCGGCGGCGGTGGCCTGGAGCCGGGGCAGGGTGCCGTCGCCCGCCCGGCCGGTGAAGGTGCGCAGCCATGCCAGCAGCCGGGGCCGCATCGTGGTGGTTCCCCACTCATGGTCTTGCTCCAGTGCCTCGGTGAACACCTGGCCGCGGCCGAGAAACGCGGCGGCCAGGACGGCCGTCATGAGGATCTCCCAGTCCGGTTCCAGCTCGATTCCGGCGGCCGCGAGCCGGTCCCGGTAGGCCGCGACGGCCGGGGCGGCGACCTCAGCGGGCAGGCGGGCGAAGCACCAGCAGCTCGGGAACGGCGCCAGCAGATAGGCGGCGTCGTAGGCGACGGGACCCCAGCCCGCGGTTTCGAAGTCGACGATCCGGCAGGCTCCATCGATCAGCCGGACGTTGTCCGGGCAGGGGTCGCCGTGCACCAGCCCCAGATAGCTGGTGCCGATGATCATGCGGTGGACCTCGTCGATCTCCTCCGCCACCCCGTCGCTGGCAACGCCCAGCGTCGACGCCACAGCCAGGAAAGGCGCCTTGCCTCGCTGCACGGCATCCCGCCATCGCGGGCCCGCCTCATCCCCCGGACCGTGGCGAGCCCGCAGGCCGGCCGCTTCGTCCCGGTGGCCCATGCTCCAGGCGTGCAGCGACCCGAGCGCCTCCGCATAAGCGATGAGCTCGGCCTGCACCCGCTCACGCCCGGCCGCCATCAGCGAGTCGGCAAGCGTGGCGCCGTCGCCCAGGTCCTCCATCAGCAGGAGGCGGGCCTCGGGATCGGCGCCGAGCAGCCGGGGCGCAACCGGCACCGGCATGGCCTTCAGGTAATCCAAGGCGGCCAGCTCGGCGCCGAAAAGCTGCGAACTGTTGCGCCACTGCCTGCGCTGGCGTTTCAGGATCACGGCGTGGCCCGAGGCGAGGTGCAACCGGACAACGTGGCCGCGGTCCCAGACCTGTTCCGCGGCTAGCACCACGGCCGGCTCGCCCAAGGCCTGAGTCAGCAACGCCTCAGCCGCCCGCTGGTCACCCTTGGACAGCGCTGGAGGCGCAGAGGAGCCCGCCATTGGCTCATTCTCCCCCGAGCCGGTCCCCGGATGGCCCGCCTCAATTTGCCAAGCGCAAAAGTGCTGATCGCGCGCAGATTACGCAGATCCGGGTATAAGAGGGCACACATCCGGCACCTATCCGGCCCGCCGCATCTGGATCAGACGGCTCCGCGTGCACGCTGTCACGGAGATAGATGACAGAGCGTTACGGATCGATGGGGAGCGTAAGCAGGCCGGCTATCGGAATAATTGCCCGGGCCAGGCGATTGGTTTGGTGGTACCTGTCTCTGATCTGCGGCGTTGCGGTTGTGGCGGATGACACTCGCCTGTGTACCGTAACAGGCACCATCGTGGTTGTGGAGGTTGAGATGGCCCAGAGAGTAACCGTCGCGCTGGAAGATGACCTTGATGGCGGCCCGGCGCACGAGACCGTACGGTTCGCATTCGGCGGTTCGGACTACGAGATCGACCTGAGCAAGAAGAACGCCAATACGTTCCGTAAGCAACTCGCGCCATTTATCGAGCACGCCCGTAAGTCCGGGCGGGGGGGTGTGCGACGGCCGGTGCGCACCGCGGCGAGCCGTCAGCGCAGCGGCGATATCCGGGCCTGGGCGAAAGACCACGGCATCGCCGTCAGTGAGCGCGGGCGCATCCCGGCCAGTGTGGTGGAGCAGTACCAGGCCGCGACGGCCAAGGGCGGCTGACCCAGAGCCGGGCCCGATGGGTGGGCGAGCGCTTCGCTGTACGCTTGCCCGCCTGCACCCCGGGGCCACGGCTTGCCTAGCTGGTCGCCTCACGCCGGCCCGGCCGCTGACCGAGCAGCCGGCTCCATGCCGCCGGCAGCCAGGCCGAGGTCCGGCGAAACGGTGATCTGTCCTGTGCCGGCGTGCCGTCGCGCGCCGGCGCGCCCGCGCCTGCCTGGCCAATTGAACGGCTTGCGCCTCCGCCAGCAGCATGTCCTGCCGCTCGCGTGCCAGCGCTGTATGGATGTACGGGTAACTCATTTCCTTCTCCTTAACGCGTGCCAGGCTGGCGCCGCCGTTGGCCGGCCCTGCGCCTCCTCGATCCGGTTGTCGAGCCAGCCCGAACGTATGGCGGCAGGCAGGTGCACCGAATCGGGAGCGGTTCCCCAGTTTTCGCCGTGGGCCCCCCAGGTTTCCGCCCCGTTCGCCCAGGTTGAACTTTTTGCCGGGCAGCGGACGTTATGGCTGGTGTTGACCAAGCCTTTACACGGGGGATAGACGTCGTGCGGTTGCTGGAACGGGAATCACAGCTCGCCTCGCTGGCGGAGTACGCGGGAGAGGCGAGGCACGGGGATGGCCGGCTGGTGCTCATCGCCGGTGAGGCGGGCGTCGGCAAGTCGGCGCTGGTCGAGCAGGCGGAGCGGGGCCTGCCGGAGGCTGCCTGGTACTGGGGGGCCTGCGACGGCCTGTTCACCCCCCGGCCGCTCGGCCCGCTCTACGACATCGCTGGCGGGCTCGGCGGCGAGTTGCTGGAGTTGTGCCGGGCCGACGCTCCCCGTGAGGAGCTGTTCGGTGCCCTGCTGCGGCAGGTCAGTGCGCCGGGCAAGCTGCACGTACTGGTCGTGGAGGACGTCCACTGGGCCGACGAGGCCACCATCGACCTGCTGCGCTTCCTCGGCCGGCGGATCCGGGACATCCCTGTCCTGCTGCTGGCCACCTACCGGGACGAGGGCCTGGGCGCAACGGATCCGCTCCGCGTCGCCCTGGGTGACCTGGCTACCCAGGGCTGCGTTCGGCGCATGCGGCTCCCGCCGCTCTCCTCGGATGCGGTGGCGGTGCTAGCCGGCGGGAGCGGCCTCGACCTCGCCGCGCTGTACCGGCTGACCGGCGGTAACCCGTTCTACGTCAGTCAGGCCGTGCAGGCCGGGATGAGCGACGTGCCCGCGTCCGCCCGGGACGCGGTGCTGGCGCGCGCCGCGCGGCTGGGCAGCGACTCACGTGCGGTGCTGGACGACGCCGCGCTGATCGGCACCCGGGTCGAGGTCGCACTGCTTGATTCCGTCGCGGGCTGTCCGCCGTCAGTGATCGATGAGCTGCTGGCATCCGGGCTGGTCACCGGGGACGGCGCAGCGGTGACTTTCCGTCATGAGATCGCGCGGCTCGCGGTGGCAGGAGCCGTCGCCGCCCACCGTGGCAGCGCCATCCACACCCGGATCCTGGCGTCGCTGCGGGCGCTCGGCTGCGACGACGATGCCTGCATGGCGTTCCACGCGGAGGCGGCCGGCGATGGGCCGGTGGCGCTGCGTTATGCGTCCGCGGCCGCCCGCCGGGCCGCCGCGCTGGCCTCGCACCGTGAGGCGGCCACCCAGTTCGAGCGGGCGCTGCGCTTCGCCGATCAGGCAGAGCCCGCCACGGTCGCCAGCCTGTATGACGGCTTCGCCTACGAAGCATCGCTGCTGGACCGCTGGCAGGAGGCGGCGGATGCCCGCGAGCGCGCGCTCGCCCTGTGGCGCCAGGTGGGCGACCGGCTGCGCGAGGGCGACACGCTCCGCTGGCTGGCCTCTTCGCTGTGCTCGCTGAGCCGCGGTGACGCGGGCGTCGCCGCGGTGCGGGAGGCGGTGGCGCTGCTCGAGCCGCTGGGCCCGACCGCCGAGCTGGCCTGGTCGTACGCCACCCTGGCGACGATGTGGATGGTACGCGGCGCCAACCTGGATGCGATCGAACTGGCCCGCCGGGCGCAGGCGGTCGCCTGGCCGCTGGGCCTGACCAAGGTGCTCAGCAACGCGCTGAACACCGAGGCCTGTGCCGTCCGGGCGATCGGCGGGAAGTGGGCAGGCACGCTGCACCAGGCGCTGGACATCGCGCTGGCCGGCCGGCACGAGGCCGAGGTGGCCCGGGCCTACGTGAACCTGCACGCCAGCCACGTCGCCGAGCGGGACTGGGCCGCCGCCGAGCGGTACTTCACCAGGGGCATCGCGTACTGCGACGACCACGACATCACCACCTACTCCATCTACGCGCGCAGCGAGCGGACCAGCGCCCTGGAGCGGATGGGCCGCTGGGATGAGTCCGTGGCCATCTGTGATGACCTCCTGAGCACGGGAGGACCGTCCCCGAACATCCGGCTCTGCCCGCTGGGCCGGCTCGGCGCGATCCAGGTCCGCCGGGGCGAACCCGGGGCCTGGGAATGTCTCGACGAGGCAATCGACTACGCCGACGGTGCCGGTGAACCGCAGTCGATCGTGCCGGTGCGGCTGGCCCGCGCCGAGGCGCTGTGGCTGGAGGGCAACCTGGCCGATGCCCGCCGCGAGGCCGAACTTGCCGACGACGCGGCCGACGGCTGCGACGGATGGGACCGCGGGGCGGTCGCGGTCTGGCTGCGGCGCACCGGCTCGGCCCGGCCGCCGCGCGGCGAGCTTGCCGCGCCCTACCAGTGCCAGCTCGACCGTGACTGGGCCGGTGCGGCCCGCCTCTGGACGGACCTGGGCTGCCCCTACGAGGCTGGGATGGCCCTGCTCGGGTCGGCCGACGAGGCTTCGCTGCGCAAGGCGCTGTGGATCTTCACTGACCTCGGCGCCCCGGCCACGGCCCGGCTCACCCGGCAGAAGATGCGCCGGCTCGCGATCCGGTCGATCCCGGCCGGGCCCCGGACGGCGACGCGGGAACACCCGCTCGGGCTGACCCGGCGCGAGCGTGAGGTCCTCGACCTGATCTGCGCCAGGCACACCAACGCGGAGATCGCCGGGAAGCTGTTCATCTCGGTCAAGACCGTCGACCACCACGTGTCGGCGGTGCTGGCCAAGCTGGACGCGCCGACGAGGCGCGCGGCCGCGACCCGGGCCGCCAAGCTCGGCCTCACCAGAACGGCCCGCTGACGGCGGGCCGCGCTAGCATCACCTCATGGCCGAGCAGACAGGAACGTCCGTGCCGGACGACACCGGGCAAGCGCATTCGGCCCGGATCTACAACTACTGGCTGGGCGGCAAGGACAACTACGCCGCCGACCGGGAAGCGGCCGAGCAGGCGATCGCCGCCAACCCGGGGATCGTCAACGACGTGCGGGCGAACCGTGCCTTCCTGGCCCGGGCAGTGCACTACCTGGCTGCCGAGTGCGGCATCAGGCAGTTCCTCGACATCGGCACCGGGCTGCCCACGGCCAGCAACACCCACCAGGTGGCCCAGGCGGCCGCCCCGGACGCGCGGGTCGTCTACGTGGACAACGACCCGATCGTGCTGGTGCACGCCCGGGCCCTGCTTACCAGCACCCCCGAGGGGGCCACGGCCTACCTTGACGCCGACCTGCGGGACACCCAGGCCATCCTCGGCGAGGCCGCGCAGACCCTGGACTTCGGGCAGCCGATCGCGCTGATGCTGCTGATCATCTTGCACATGATCCCGGACATAGACGACCCGCACGGCGTCGTCGGCGCGCTGGTGGATGCCCTGCCGGCCGGCAGTTATCTGGTGCTGGCCCACCCCGCCAGCGACATCCGCGCGGCGAAGATGGCGGAGATGACCAGGCGGGTGAACCAGCGCATGAGCGGGTCACCGGCCACCATGCGCGACCGTGCCGCGATCACTCGCTTCTTCGGCGGGCTTGACCTGGTCGAGCCGGGCGTGGTCCAGCCGCAGCAGTGGCGGCCCGGGCCCGGCGTGCTCAGCGCGTCCCAGGTGACGGCCTGGTGCGGAGTTGCCAGGAAGGCGTAGCGCGCCACCGATAGGCGGCTCGCCCGCCAGCTGCCTGCAAGCCGCTCGCCCGCGCCCGCCTAAAAGGGCCCGTGACCTGGGATGCAAGCTGCACATCAAGATAGCCGCAATACGGGGCACCTGGAATTAGATGGCGGGCGCCTTGTCCCAGCACCCGGAGTGCGCTGTCGGGCGCTGGGGCGGTGCGCTGGCGCCTTAGTTCTGGCAGCAAGAGCTGCGCGGTGCCGAAGGAGTGCCCCCCATGACCACAACCAGCTCCCCGGCCAGCCGGGCCGCCACATCCCCCCTCACCTTCGCTGCCCAGCCCGGCGGCGGGTTCCCCGCTGTACTCAGCGAAGATCACGCCAAGGTCGCGGCCCCGGCCGGCGGCGAGCCCATGCACGTGGTCCACCGGTATGAGGATCTGCTGAGCGTAAAAAGCTCCCCGGCGTGGCGGATGGCCAACCGCTGCGAAACCCCGCTGACCGGCGCCGAAGTTCCGGGCGATGACCCGCCCGGGCACCTGCTGGGCATGGACGGCCCAGCCCACCGTAAGCTCCGCCAGACGATCGGGCACCTGTTCACCAGCGATGCGGCCGACGCGCTGCGCCCCCAGATGAGAAAAGCCGCGGCCGGCATGCTGGACCAGATCGCCCCGCGGGGCACCGGCGACCTGCGGGCCGACTACGCCGAGCCAGCCACCGCCGCCACGGTCTGCGCTGCCCTCCAGGTACCCATCGCGGACTGGGCGCCGATCATCCGGCCCGCCGGGGAGATCGCGTTCGGTGTCGTGCAGCCCGGTGGCGGGGTCATCAACGCCCAGGCGGCCTGGCATGCCATCTGGGGCTACTACGAGGGGGTTATCGCCGCCAAGCAGGCCAGGCCCGACGGTGGGCTGGTGGCGCAGATGTTTCTGGCCATGCAGCGAGCCGGGTACACGCTCGAGGAAATCGTCCGGACAGTCGCCACCGTCAGCAACGGTGCCACCGCCCTGCTGCCGGTCTTGGAACGGGTGCTGGTCTGGCTGCTGCAGCGCCCCGATACGGTCGCCGAGGTATTACTGGGCGAACGCACCTGGGCGCAGGTGGTGCGGGAGGCGATCGTGCAGGAGGCCATGTTCCCCGTCACCCCGCCGCTGGTCGCCGGCAAGGACGCGCGGATAGGCCAGTGTCCGGTGGCGGAAGGGACCCTGGTGCTGCCGTCGCTGGTTTCGGCGGTCCGCCACCCCCGGGGTGGGGCGTGGCTGGCGTTCGGCCCCGGCCAGCATCGCTGCCCGGGTGACGAACTCACCCTTGCCGCCCTGGAGGAATTCGCGGAGGCGTTCTTCCGCCGCTACCCGTTCGCCTACCTGACCTCGCCGGCGCTGCAATGGCGAGACGGCCCGCTGTCCGCCCCGCGGGAGGCCCGGTTCGCGGTTCGCAGATTACGGCGGGTGGGACGCCCCGGCCGCCGGAAGTACCGGCAGCCGGGGGCTCCTGGCTACTCGCAGCCGGGGTACGGCGCGCTGGTGCCCTACGCGATCAGGAATGCCACGTCGGTCTCCCATTTGGCGGGGTCAGGCTCTTCGGAGGGGTCGGTGAGGTAATGCTCGGCCCGGCTGCGCCAGGCGGAGCCCTGGGCGGTGTCCCAGGTATCGAACTCGATCCCGTGCTCCTGCGCCCACCGCAGCAGAGCGGCGTTGCTGGCGATCAGCCCGTCATAGGGCCCGGTGTGCCGGAGCACCGCGTATCTGCCCTCGGGGAGCGTGCCGGGCTGGATGCGGCCGCTGGCGGTGACCGGCGCGGCGACCGGCACCGCCAGTTCGATCCGCAGTTCACCCGCCATGTCGATGACCAGGTAGCGGATGAGCGGCGGCCCGGCCGGGGTGATGCCCTGGCTGGCCAGCCAGCCGAACAATTCGGGAAAGGCGCTGTCCACGGCGCTGGACAGGCCGTCCATGGGGACGGTCATCGGGATGGCGGCGTAGTGCTGCGCGGCGCGCTCCTGGATCTGCGGCTCATGGCTCATGTCGTGGCCCTCCGTTCTACTGCCTGCCTCCTGGGACGGCCGGCCGCCCCGGTAATCATCGCTGGCCCGGCGACCGAACCCCGGAACCCCTGATCCATCTGCGTATATTCATAGCCATGACCGAGCCGTCGGCCCGCTCGGATGTGCGTATGGCCGAGTTGCTGGCCGTCCTGTCGCTGGCCGCCGACCTGGGCATGGGCCAGCCGATGGAGCATGTGCTTCGCCAGTGCCTGATCTGCCTGCGGCTGGCCAGGCTCCTTGGCATGGCCGAGGCCGACCAGGAGGTCGTGTACTACACGGCGCTGGTGGCCTGGGTGGGCTGCCATGTGGATGCCTACGAGCAGGCGAAGTGGTTCGGCGACGACACGGCGCTCAAGACCGACTTCCGGCGCGTCGACTTCACCGGCCTCGCCGGCCCGCTGTTCATGCTCCGCCATCTGGGCGCGGGCAGGCCCCTGCTGGAGCGGGCCAGGGTCGGGGCCGCATTCCCCGGCGAGGGGCGCCGGGCGGCCGAGGCGATGCTGGAGAACCATTGGCTCGCGGCGGACGGGCTGGCGGCGCGGCTCGGCCTGCCCCAGCAGGTTCGCGACAGCGTGGAGCAGACCTTCGAGCGCTGGGACGGCAAGGGCGTCCCCAAGGGCGTCCAGGGCGAGGAGATCCTCGTCACTTCCCGGCTGGTTGCGCTCGCGGACGTGGTCGAGGTCTTCCACCGGGCCGGCGGCACCGACGCCGCGGTCGCCGTGGCACGGCAGCGGCGCGGGACGCAGTTCGATCCGCAGGTCGTGGATGCCTTCGTGGATCAGGCGACGGCGTTGTTCGCGGGCCTGGACGAGGCCAGCAGCTGGGACGCTGTCCTCGGGGCTGAGCCAGGCCCGGAGATGCGCTTGACCGGTGCGGCGTTCGACGCCGCGCTGGAGGCCATCGCCGATTTCACCGACGTCAAGTCGCCGTACACCCTCGGCCATTCGCGCGGCGTGGCCGACCTGGCGGGCGAGTCCGCGCGCATCTTCGGGCTGGACGGCCAGGTCGTGGCGCTGGTCCGCCGGGCCGGGCTGGTTCATGACCTGGGACGTCTTGGCGTGCCGAACACGATCTGGGACAAGCCCGGCGGGCTCAGCCATGCGGAAGCCGAACGCGTGCGGCTTCATCCCTATCTCACCGAGCGCATGCTGGTGTGCTCGCCCGCGCTCACCCCGCTGGCCGCCATCGCAGCCCAGCACCATGAGCGCCTGGATGGTTCTGGCTACCCTCGCGGGCTGTCCGGCGGGGCGGTGAGCCCCGCGGGCCGGGTGCTGGCCGCCGCCGACTTCTACCACGCGCGGACCGAGCCGCGGCCGCACCGGCCCGCGAGCACGGCCGAGGAGGCGGCGGCCCAGCTGCGCGCCGAGGTGCGGGCGGGCAGGCTCGATGGGGGAGCGGCGGAGGCCGTGCTGTCCGCCGCCGGTCACCGCGCCACCCGCAGGCCCGCCAGGCTGGCCGGGCTGACCAGCCGTGAGGTCGAGGTGCTCCGCTTGCTGGCCCGCGGCCTGTCGAACAGGCAGATCGCCGAGCGCCTCGTCATCTCACGCAAGACGGTCAGTCATCACCTCGAGCACATCTACGCCAAGACGGGCACCACCAACCGGGCGCTTGCCAGCCTTTTCGCTGCCAACCACGCGCTGATAGACGACTCGCCCGGCGCCTCCGGCGCCGGTGCCACCGAGGCTGGCCAGGCCGGTCGCCCGCGCTGACCCGGCTAGCCGCGGGCCGGCGCTGGCTCTTCCAGGATCGGCTGGTAGCCCGAGCACAGGATTCGCATCCAGGTGATGCGCGCGCCGTCGGTACGGTAGTAGGCCTGCTGCTCGACCAGGTAGTAGTGCCCGGAACTGCGTACGCGCACCCGGTAGGCGATGTGCGCGCAGCCCGCCACCTGGCCGGTGACCACCGAACACAGCTCGAGGATCTGCGTCCCGGCATCGAACCAGTGGCCAAGGATGATCTCTTCGGCTGCCTGCCTGCCGGTGCTGGCCTGCCAGTGCCGCCGGGGCGTCAGGCCCTGGAAGTCGACCGTGTCGGCCAGCACCGCACAGAGCGCGTCCTTGTCCCGGTGCGCGAGAGCCCACGCGAAGCGCTCACCCGGCGAGTCCATCATGTTCCTCTGGCCGTGATCAGTAGCTGAACGTGGTCGCGGGCTCATCGCCGATCCACTCCCACAGGGGCACCGTGCCGCCGAGCGAGGCGTTTCCCACCAGGCTGTCCTCGGCCAGATGCCGGGCGTTGAAGCAGATGGGGCACGTCAGGTAGCGCCCGCCGGCCTCGCCGTAGCGCTTGGTCAGGTCGGCCAGGGGCGGGCAGCCCTCGCAGGCCACTCCCTGGGCCACTCCCTCCAGGGTGAGCCGGACGGCCTCCTTGGTGAGGAACATCAGGGTCGGGCGCCCCTGCTCGGCCGCGGCCACCGCGACCAGGAAGGCCACGGTGACCTTCTCGGGATCCTCCAGCCCTGTCGTCAAGCTGATAACCGCCTTGCCGTTCACGTCGCCTCCTGGCCGATCGCCATCCCCGTTCCGCGGGACCGCATTACCCGCGCTAGGTCTAAGCAGTACATGCCCGTTGCGATTCAGCGCATCGGGCAACTGCCCCATCTTTGGGCTTGCTGGCGACCGGGAGGCGGCAGTTCTGGCGGCGGCTTTCGAGTCCCGGCCCGGCTGGCAGGCCTGCTCGCTGGCCCTCCCTGCGGTGGCGCCGGGCTGGACGGTCTCGCTGCCTGGCGCCGTCACGGTTATTGTCAGCGGATGCGCGAGATTGAGATAGACCGCTGCGGCCGGGTATTGCGGGCCCGTGAGGTGGGCGAGCCGGACGGCCCTACGGTGCTGTATTTCCACGGGACCCCCGGCTCCCGGCTTGACCTCAGCTTCGGTGAGCACATCGCGGCCGAGCAGGGCGTCCGGCTTGTGACCTTCGACCGGCCCGGATATGGCGGTTCCACTGCCGCGCCGTTCGGGCTCGCATCGATCGCCGCCGATGCGCATGCTGTTGCCGACGGGCTGGGCGTCGCCCGGTTCGCGACGCTCGGCATGTCCGGCGGGGGACCAGGGGCGCTGGCCGCCGCCACGGTTCCGGGCGGCCGGGTCATCCGCGTAGGGGTCGCCTCGGGCGCCGGCCCGTTTCAGCTGGTCCCCGGCGGGCTCGACCATCTCGATGACACCGACCGTGCCGCGCTGGCGTTGCTGCCCGCCGATCCGGCCGCGGCGGCGGCCGGGTTTGCCGCCGGATTCGAGCCGCTGATCGAACAGGTCGCCCCCGGCGGCCCGGGCCCGGCGGCTGCCTTCGCGGACCTGCTCTCACCCCGTGACAGCGAGCTGCTGGAGGATCCGCGCCTCGTCTCCGCGCTCGCCGCCACGATGCGCGAGGCACTGCGCCCGGGAACCAGCGGCGGTGGCTGGGACAACGTCTCCTGGATCGGGCCATGGGACGTCGACCTGAACGCGATCCGCTGCCCGGTGCTGCTGTGGTACGGCACCGACGACCGCTTCGCGCCGCCCGCACACGGACGGTGGCTTGCGGAGAACCTGCCTGACGCGCGGCTCGTCATGCGCGAGGGCGAGGGCCACTTCGGAATCATGGAGCACCTCGGCGAGATGCTGGGCGTCCTGACCGAGCCGGATCCGCCGCATCTGACCGGTGCGGGCTGACCCGCCTGCAGCGGTCCCGGCCCACCCGGAAGGGTCATTCCGGTCGTCACGAAGTTCCTACAACGGACCGACCCCCGGCACGGTAACTTAGGCGGGCCCCAACGTGAGTGAAGCCGGGCCATCCGGCCTGGGCGCGGACTCACCCGGTAATGCGTGCGGGATCCAACGGGCAACGCCCCAGTGAAAAGGAGAAGAACAGACCCATGGCAGCCACCCTTCACGAGATCCTGCTCGCGCCGGAGACCAAGCCCCATGTGGTCGCCGACTGCAACGCGCTGATCGAGCGGGAGGTCTCCGAGAAGTCAGGTATCTCCGGGACCGCGGTCAAGCTCGCCTACAAGACGGCGAGCACGTTCGCTCCCGGTCACGTCCGGAAGATGGTGGGGACTCTGCTTCCGGGGATGGCGGACAACCTTCAGCCGTTCTGGGCCGACTTCCTCGCGTCCGGCAGCGCCGACTTCGGCGACTACCTGACCAAGCGCGGCGATGAGGTGGCCGAGGCGATGCTCGCGGTGACCGATGCCCGCGCTGCGGCCTCCGGCCGGCCCATCATTGTCAGGGCATACCGCTCGGTCCGCGGCGGCGCGGGCAAGCACATCCAGGCCGCGCTCCCCCAGGTGGGCGACCTGGTGCTGAAGTACGCGCACTGACCATCGGCCGCGCGGCCCGGCGCCGATCTTGTTCGCTGGCTGCACGCAGATGCCACGGCGGTGCCCCTGCTCGGGGCCGACCTGGGCCGCCGGAACCGGTCGATGCCGCGGGCGGCGGCTCAGCCCCCGGAGCTGGCCAGGGCCTCGTCGCCGATGGCGGCGCGGACCCGCAGCCGCGCCTGGTGCAGCCGGCTCTTGAAGGCGGCCTGGCCGACACCGGCGATCTCCGCGGCCTCCTGGGTGGAGAGCCCTTCGACGTCACGCAGCACGATGGCGGTGCGCAGCGGGGGCGGCAGGCCGTCCACGGCCTGGCCCAGTGCCCGGCGCAGTTCGCTGTTCTCGGCTTGCCGGGAGGGCTCCTCCTCCGGGGCGGCGGGCAGTTCCAGTTCCCGCGCTCCGATCGAGACCCCGGCCGGCCGGCGGGCCCGCTTCTCCAGCGCACGGTTGGCCTCGTTGACCGCGATCCGGTAGAGCCAGGTGAAGTAGCTGGACTGGCCGCGGAACCGGGCGATGCCACGCCAGGCGCGCAGCATGACCTCCTGGGCCACGTCCTCCGCTTCGGCGCGGTCGCCAAGCAGCCGGACCAGCAGCATGAAAAGGCGATCGGCGTACGCGCCGGAGAGCCGCTCGAACGCGCCCACGTCCCCGGCCTGAGCGCGGGCGAGCAGGCTCGCCTCGGTCTGCGCGGAATCGGGAGCGTGCTGGCCGTCCGGCGGCATCATCCGCCCCCGCCTGCCGCCGGCGCCCCATGTCCTCGCGGCGCCTTCACGCCCTTCCGCCTGCCGCCGGCACCCCGTGCCCCCGCGGCGCCATCACGCATCCCCGCCCGGCACCGGCATCTCGTGCCCCCGCAGCGGCATCAGGCGTTCTGGGATGAGGCGGAGCCGCCGGCCCCGGCCAGCCGGACCCGGTCGAAGATGGTTGCGGGCGCGCGGGCGCCCGCCAGCCCATCGAGTCCCTGCACCGCGTACACCAGTGCGCGCATCGCGCGGATGCCGCGGCCGCAGTCCGCACAGCCGTGCGCGTGGCGGTCGAGGCGGCGCCGCGCGCGGGGGCGCAGCTCACCCTCGATGTAGTGGGACAGATGCCGCTGCGACCATTCGTGGTCGCCGGCCCGGCTGGGCATGTCCATCATGTCTCCCTCCCCGGCTCAGGGTAGTGGGCCACCCTAAGCCGGGCCCGGCCGCGTGGTCAGTCGCGCGCCTGCGGAGCCTCAGGCTGCGTGGCCTGCTGGCCCGCGGGCTCGAATGCCAGCGAGCAGGAGTTGATGCAGTACCGGTCGCCGGTCTGCGTGGGCCCGTCGTTGAAGAGATGGCCCAGGTGACCGCCGCAGCGGCGGCAGACGACCTCGGTGCGCCTCATGAACAGGCTGTTGTCCGGCCGCAGTTCGACCGCCTCAGCGATCGCGGGCTGGTCGAAGCTGGGCCACCCGGTGCCCGAGTCGAACTTGGCGTCGGAGCTGAACAGCTTGGCCCCGCAGCCCGCGCACCGGTAGAACCCGTCGGAGTGGTTGTGGACGTACTCGCCGGTGAACGGCCGCTCGGTGTGCGCCTGGCGCAGCACGCCGTACTGCAGCGGGTTAAGCTCCTGGCGCCACTGCTCGTCCGGCTTGGTGATCTCGCGAGCGACGGTCGCCTCGGTGCTGGTGCGAGCCTTACGCATGATCTGGTTCCTTTCCCTTTTGTCCTTCACCTGCTTAGACCCGCGTCATGGCCAGACGATTTTCTCCGGCGGCGGCCTGCGTGAGAGTGCGGGCGGTGCGGACGGCGCTGGCGATCGCGTCCTCGGCGGACAGGCCGCACAGGTCGGTGAGGGTGAACAGGGCCTCGGCGCTGACAACCACGGCGAGGTCCCGCTTGAGCTGGGCCAGCACCGCATCGTCGCCGGCCAGCGGGCGGAGCGCGTAGTCGATGAGCCCGAACCGGTGTCCCGGCCGCACCGCGGGCCCGCCCGGCCGGGTGATCGTGGCGGCGATCATGGCGCGCACCGCGCTCTGGTAGGTGAGCACGTGACGGAGCAGGACCTCGGTGGCGCAGGCAACGCGCTCGACGGGATCCTCAGAGCCGGCGACCGGTGCCAGGGCCGTCTCCGGGCTCGGCCACACCCCGGCCAGCGCCTCGGGCAGCAGCGACGCGAGATCGGGGAAGTAGCGGTACGCGGTAGCCTCCGAGACCAGCGCCGACTTCGCGACCGCGGGCATCGTCACCTCACCGCCGGCGTGGATGAGATCCCGGGCCGCCGCCACAATGGCCCGGCGGGTGCGTTCCTTCTGGTTCACCCGGCTGCTCATCAGCCCATCGTCGCGCCCGTACCGTCATAAGTCAACAACGCTCTCATTATAAGAGTCAACTTGCATAATGATGCTTGGCTCCCTAGAGTCGATGAGAATCCACTCTTACGAAGAGATACAGCTTCAATACGAGGAGCCCCAGATGACTGACATCTCGCTGGTCGGCCCGGACGGTGGTGAGCAGATGCTGACCGGTCCGGTGCGGATGCGGATCCTGGAGGACGGCAGCACCACCGGCCACCGGCTGGGCATCGGGGAGATCACCATCGCCCCGCATACCGAGGGCCCGCCGCAGCACCGGCACGGCCGTCATGACGAGGGTTTCTACGTCGTGTCCGGCACCGCCAGGTTCACCGTGGGGGACCGGGCCTACGACGCCGGGCCAGGCACCCTGGTGATGGTCCCGCCGGGCGCCCCGCACACCTTCGCCAACCCCGGCGACGAGCCGGCAGTCCTGCTGAACACGTTCACGCCCGATCTCTACGTCCAGTACTTCCGCGACCTGCGGGACATGATCGCGGCCGGCCAGCCGCTGACCGGTGACGCGGTCGTTGGCGTGATGGCCCGCTATGACACCGTGCCCGCGACCGACTTCGCCTCCTGAGGAGGACCCATGGCCACTTCCACGCTCAATCTCACCCTGCCCGGCGCCGGCCCGCTCGACGTGACCGCCGACGACCGGGGCGAGGGCCGCCCCTTCCTGCTGCTGCACGGCGGTGGCGGCCCGCAGACGGTGGCCGGCTTCGCGGAACTGCTCGCCACGCACGCGCCTGCCCGCGTCATCACGCCCATCCACCCCGGATTCGGCGGCACCCCGCGCCCGGACGGCCTGACCAGCATGGCGGGGCTCGCCGCGCTCTACCGTGAACTGCTCGACCGGCTCGGCCTGCACGACGTCACGGTGATCGGCAACTCGATCGGCGGGTGGATCGCCGCCGAGCTAGCCCTGCTCGGCAGCGCGCGGATCAGCGGCCTGGTACTGGTCGACGCGGTCGGCATCGAGGTCGAGGGCCACCCGGTCACCGACATCTTCGCGCTGAGCCTGGACGAACTGGCGCGGTTGTCCTACCACGACCCGGCCGCCTTCCGGATCGACCCGGCCACCATGACCGAGGCGCAGCAGGCCGGCATGGCCGCCAACCGGGCCGCGCTGCAGGTGTACGGCGGGGCGCGGATGGCCGACCCGGCCCTGCGCGGCCGCCTCGGCGCGATCGCGTGCCCGACGCTGGTCGCCTGGGGCGAGGCCGACCGGATTGCCGATCCGGGCTACGGCCGCGCCTACGCCGCTGCGATCCCCGGCGCCGGGTTCGAGCTGTTGCCCGGCACCGGCCACCTCCCGCAGCTTGAAACCCCGGACCAGCTCATGCGTGCGGCATGGGACTTCGCCGAGGCTCCCGCCGCCCGCTAGCACTCCGCAGGCCCGGCTTCCCGCAGTCGTTTCCGGTACCCGGGCACCCCCGGTACCTGGGCGCCCCTGGTACCCGGGCTGCCCCGGGTACCAGGTGACCCCGGACCCGGGCGGCCACGCCGACGCCACGAGAATGAACGCGGCGCCGGGCGCGTTGGGAAGGTCATGCAGACCTGGGAGGCCATCACATCCCGCCGCAACGTGCGGTCCTTTGCCGACCGCCCGGTTCCGGCGGCGGATCTGGACCAGATACTCGAGGCCGGGCGGCGGGCGCCGTCCTCACAGAACTGGCAGCCGTGGGACTTCATCCTGGTCACCGACCGCGACCAGCTCCGTGAGCTGGCCACGGCCGGGCCCGGCGCCGGTCATGTGGCCGGCGCGGCGGCAGCCGTCGCGGTGATCGGGCCCGCTGGCGACAACGCGTTCCGCCGGGCCCAGTTCGACCTGGGCCAGGCGGTGATGGCGATGATCCTCGCCGCTGCCGACCTCGGCATCGGGAGCTGCCACGCAGGCGTCAGAGACCTGGCGCTGGCCCGCGGGCTGCTCGGCCTTCCCGGGGACCGCGACTCGGTGATGCTCGTCTCGTTCGGCTACCCGGCGGACCGGCCGCTCGCACCGGTCCGCAATCCCAAGCGGCGCCCGTTCGACGAGGTCGTGCACCGGGGCCGCTGGTAGCCCCCGGCACCGCACCCTTGGTCACGGACGATTTCCCGCGCCTTGAGCGGAAAATCGTCCGTGATCAAGGAAGCCAGGGGAGCGGGTCAGCCCGGCGGCCCCATCAGCCGATGTGGCGGTGGACGTTGGTGGCCTCCGACGGGCCGGGCTCGGCGGAGGCGATCCACGGCCCGGGTATCGACGGGTCGATGATGCCCTCCTCCAGCCAGGTGTAGCGGCCCGCGAGCACGTGCCGGGCCAGCGCCGAGTCGGTGGCGTCGGTGTTGTGCCAGAGCTGGGTGAACAGTTCCTCGGCCCGCTGCCGCGCCTGCGCGCAGAACACCTTGGCCAGCTCGAACGCCACCGGGCCCCGCTCGGTACCGCTGGTCGCGTCGAACTGCGCCCGGGCGCAGGTGGCGCTGATCGCGTACAGCTCGGCGCCGATGTCCACGATCCGGCCGAGGAAGCCCTGCTTGCGCTCCAGTTTGCCCTGCCAGCGCGCCATCCCGTAGAACGTGGCCCTGGCCAGCTTGCGGCTGGCCCGTTCCACGTAGCGCAGGTACTCCGCGAGCGGCCCGAACTCGCCGTAAGCCCCGGGCCGCTGGCCCGGGCCGGTCATCAGCGTGGGCAGCCACTTGGCGTAGAACTCGCCCGCCTTGGCCGCCGCCCTGGCCTTCTGCCCGGCCGGCACCCCCGGTTCGATGAGCTCACCGGCCGCTGCCAGGTGCGCGTCCACCGCTTCCCTGGCGATGAACAGCCGCATGATCTCCGAGGAGCCCTCGAAGATCCGGTTGATGCGCATGTCCCGCACCATCTGCTCGGCGGGCACGCCCCGCTCGCCGCGCGCGGCCAGGGACTCCGCGGTCTCGTAACCGCGGCCGCCGCGGATCTGCACCAGCTCGTCCACGATCCGCGAGCCCATCTCCGAGCAGTACAGCTTGGCCAGCGCGGCCTCGATGCGGATGTCGTTGCGCTTGTCGTCGGCAAGCTGGCTGGACAGCTCGACCACCGCTTCCAGCCCGTAGGTGGTCGCGGCGATGAACGAGATCTTCTTGGCCACCGCCTCGTGCTCGCCGACCGGGCGCCCCCACTGCACCCGTTCCCGCGACCACTCCCTAGCGATCTTCGTCGCGACCTTCCCGGCCGCGACGCAGCTCGCCGGCAGCGACAGGCGGCCGGTGTTCAGCGTGGTCAGGGCGATCTTCAGGCCCTGGCCCTCCTTGCCGATCAGGCTCGTGGCCGGGACCACCACCTCGTGGAACCTGGTCAGCCCGTTCTCCAGGCCGCGCAGGCCCATGAACGCGTTCCGCCGCTCGACGGTGATCCCTGGCGCATTGCCCTCCACCACGAACGCGGAGATCCCGCCGCGGTGCCCGTCGCTCTTCGGCACCCGGGCCATGACCACGAGCAGGTCGGCGATCACCCCGTTCGTGGTCCACAACTTCACGCCGTTCAGCACGTACTCCGAATCATCCTCCGAGGGCGTCGCCGTGGTGCTCAGCCGGGCCGGGTCCGAGCCCACGTCCGGCTCGGTGAGCAGGAACGCGCTGATCTCGCCGCGCGCGCACCTGGGCAGGTAGTGCTGCTTCTGGTCGTCGGTGCCGAACAGCGCCAGCGGCTGCGGCACCCCGATCGACTGGTGCGCCGACAGCAGCGCGGCGAGGACCGGCGAAGCGGACCCGGCGATGATCAGCGCCCGGTTGTAGTACAGGTTGGTGAGCCCCAGCCCCCCGTACTCCGGCGAGATTTTCATGCCGAACGCCCCGATCGTGGCCAGCCCCTTCACCACCTCATCCGGGATCCGGGCCTCCCGCTCAATGAGCGCGCCGTCAACCGAGGTCTCGCAGAACTCCCGCATCCGCGCGCAGAACTCCTCGCCCCGGCGCGCGGCCTCCGCGTCCGGCCGGGGATGCGGGTGGATCAGGCCCAGCTGGAAGTCACCCAGGTACAGTTGCTTGCCGAAGCTGGGCTTCTGCCACCCGGACTCCCTGGCTTCCTCCGCCACCTGGCGCGCCTCGCGCTCGCCGACATTCCGGGTCTGTCCTGTCTGCTGGGTACTCATGGCACATCCCGTTTCTTTTAGTGGCCTACCCCCAGATACTGCCCTACACCTACCCGGCGGTAACACCCCATCGGCGCACTCCATGCCCGCGCTGACGGCCGTGAATGTAAATTTGGTGCCCCTAGCGGGGCCACGCAGTCACATTCACGCCCTCGAACTAGTGCGCCGGGTGCACTGCGAGCGCGCTGCTTGCTTTGTGGTCGCTGGCACGATGACCACAATCTTGTGTGGTCGTTGGCACGATGACCACAAACACCGCTGGCCGGGCGGCCAGCCAGCCGGTGGGCAGGCACCGGCCAGGGCGGGCATCGCGGGAGCAGGGCGAGCATGGTGAACGGCCGGCCCCGGCGCTGCGTAGCGCATGTTCTGGGGCCGGCCGGGGGAAAGCGTCAGGAGGCGCGGGCCGCGTCCGCCTCCGCCTGCTCGGTGAGGGGCACGGGCTCGTCCTCGCCGGCCTCCGCTGGGGTGCCCGCGATGCGGTTGCGCAGCGCGATCACGATCGCGGCGGCCACCGCGAGCAGGACGGAGACCCCGGCCACCTTGCGCCAGCGGCCGTGCGGCGCGGCTTGGTCCGGCTCCAGCCGCTGCGCGGTCGAGGTCAGCGCCGCGGCGACCTTGGGGGCGACGCTGTCCTGCAGCACCTGCCCGGTGTGCTCCACCTGCGGTGCGGCCCAGGCCCGGGCCTTCAGCAGGCCCCGGGCCGCGGCGTCCTTGGTGTCGCTGGCGAGCGGCTTCACCTGTGCGACGACCGGCTTCGCGTCCTGCGCTGCCTGGCGCGCGCGCTCCCATATCTGGCGGGTGGCCGCCGGGGTGGCGTCGCTGTCTGTGTTCATGCGGGCCATGGAAACCTCCACGGGTTGTGTACGGTTCCCTCCCTGCCCGCTAAGCGTTACCTCAATCATCATCCGCCCAGGCGGCGGGCGACCTCACCGAGGCCGTCGGCCATGGCCGCGAGTTGTTCGGCGGTCAGCACGTCGATGAGCAGCCCCCGGACCGCCGCGACGTGGCCGGGTGCCGCCCGCGCCAGCCGCCGGCGGCCCGCGTCGGTCAGGGCGGCCACCACCCCGCGCACGTCGCCGGGCCAGGCACCCCGGCGCACCAGCCCGGCCTTCTCGAGCTGGGTGACCTGGTAGGTCAGGCCGCTCCTGGTGGTGTACAGGGCGCCGGCCAGGTCGCTCATCCGCAGTTCACCACCCGGCGCCGCGGCGAGCCGTACCAGGATCTCGTACTGCGGGTGCGACAGGCCGGCCTCCTGCCTGAGCTGCTGATCGAGGCGCCGGTCCAGCAGCGCGCCCGCGGCCAGGAAGGCCTGCCAGGCCCGCATCTCCTCCGTGCTCAGCCACCTCGGCTCGGCCATGGGCCCATGGTAGGGATCCCCGCGGCCGCGAAGGGCGCGCCGGGACGGTGGCGTGCGGCAGGATTTGGTCATGCTGATCGTTCACGTGCACGTCCGGGTCCGGCCGGGGCGGACCGCGGACTTCCTGGCCGCGACGCTGGTCAACGCGCGGGCCTCGCTTGGCGAGCCCGGCGTGCTGCGGTTCGACGTGATCCAGGACGACGACGACCCCGGCCACGTGGTCCTGGTGGAGGTCTACCGTGACGCCGGTGCGGTCGCCGCGCACAAGCAGGAACCGCACTACGCGACCTGGCGGGACACCGTGGCCGAGATGATGGCGCAGCCACGGGCCTCGACCAAGTTCTCGGCGGTCTTCCCCGCCGCGAGCGGCAACTGGGCGGCCGGCCCGGGGCCCGGGTAGGCGGCGCGGGCATGGAAGCGTTCGAGTTCGCCACCGCGGGCCGGGTGATCGTCGGCGCCGGCCGGTCGGCGGAGCTGCCCGCGCTGTTGGCCGCCTGCGGCTCGAGGGTGCTGGCCTGCACCGGGGCAAGCCCGGGCCGGCATGCGGACCTGCTGGCCGGGCTGGGCCTGCCCGCGGTGGTGTTCCCGGTGGCCGGGGAGCCCACGGTGGCCCTCGCCCGGGCTGCGGCCGCGGCGGGCCGGGAGCATGGCGCGGACGTGGTCGCCGCGATCGGCGGCGGCAGCGTGATCGACACCGGCAAGGCCGCCGCCATGCTGCTGGGGAACGGCGGTGACCCGCTGGACTACCTGGAGGTCATCGGCGCCGGCAGGCCGATCACCCGCCCGTCGGTGCCGTGCGTCGCGGTGCCCACGACCGCGGGAACGGGCGCCGAGGTCACCGCCAACGCGGTGCTGGCCTCGCCGGAGCACCGGGTCAAGGCCAGCCTGCGCGGCGCGGCCATGCTGCCGCGGGCCGCACTGGTCGATCCGCTGCTCACCGTGTCCTGCCCGCCGGAGGTCACCGCCGCCAGCGGCATGGATGCGCTCACCCAGTGCCTGGAGCCGTTCGTCAGCCCGCGGGCCAGCCCGCTGAGCGATGCCCTGGCCCGGGAGGGGATCCGCCGGGCGGCGGCGGGGCTGCGCCCGGCCTATGCCGACGGCACCGACCTCGCCGCCCGGGCCGACATGGCAGTGGCCAGCGTGGCGGGCGGGATGGCACTGGCCAACGCGAAACTGGGCGCCGTGCACGGCCTGGCCGGGGTCCTCGGCGGCACCGTCGCGGTGCCGCACGGCATGGCCTGCGCCGCGCTGCTGGCCCCGGTGATCGAGGCGAACGTGGCGGCGCTGCGGGCGGCCGGGCCGGGGGATCACCCTGCTCTGGCCCGGTACGCCGAGGCGGCGGCCCTGCTCACCGGTGAACCCGCTGCCACCATCGAAGACGGCCTCGCCTGGGTGCGCGAGACGCTGGCGCTGCTGGCCATACCCGGCCTTGGCACGTTTGGCCTGGCGCCGGAGCAGGCCGGTGGTATCGCCGCGCAGGCGCTGCGGTCGAGCAGCATGCAGGGCAACCCCGTCGCGCTGACCGAAGCCAGCCTGTGCGCGGTCCTCGCCCGCGCGGCCTGAGCTATCCGGCCGGGCCTGTGCGTGCGCGAACTGCCGCCAGGCATCGCGGGCGCGCCTGCGGGTGGCTACGAGCCGGCCCACCGCAGCGTGAACCGGTCCAGCATGTAGCCGAATGCGTTGACCGTGGGCTGGATGAAGTTGTCCCTGACGGTCAGCACCGCCTGGTTCTCGGCGGTCCGCACCAGCGGGCCGGTCACCTGTGCGAGATGGGTGGCCTTGTAGAAGGCGATGTACTGGGCCTGCGAATAGAGCACCGCCTGGGCGAACTGGGGGCGCAGCACCATGCCGCAGCCGAGGCCCGGATAGGTCCAGCTGTGTTGCGTGTCGATCGGCCGCGAAGGAATGTTGTCGATCGTCACGTCGTGTGCCGACTGCGGCAGCTGCGGCCTGGGCAGCACCATGCTGACCGTCACATGCCCTGGCTTGCCCTGCGCCGGACGGCTGAGCACGTGGAGCTGGTAGTGACCCGCTGAGGGCACCCACCACGAGGCGCCCGGGTTGAGGTCCACGGTCGCGGCGGCATGTCCTACGGCGTAGAACGTGCTCGCGTACCAGCACGGCCACGGGCCGATGTTCTTGGAAACCTTGTGGGTGAAGTAGAAATTGAAGCTCACCTGGCCAAGAGCCGGCTTGGAAATTCCCTCGATCTTCTGCAGTACCCAGGGCCCCAGATCGGTGTTGGTCGTGGTACCCGCCGCGATCGTCTGCCATGGCCAGGCGAACCTGACGCTCGGCAGGTGGACGTTCAGCCCGACCAGGTGCAGGGCCGCAGCAAGCGCCATCAGCACTACGGAGGCGATCGCGCGGCGGAAGATCAGGCCGACAACAAGCAGCACCGCCGACCAGGTGACCAGCCGCGGGATTCGCCGCCGCCGCCGCGGATCCCTCCAGGGCCCAGCGGGGCCCGGTGGCGCGCCGAGGCTGCCCGGCTGCGGCGGCCAGGGTGGCAGCGGAGCGGTACGCCCGGGTGGCTCGGCACTGCCGCCAGGCCGGACGTCGCCAGGCCGGAACGGGTCGGCGTCCACCGCACCGGCCGGGCGCTCCTGAGGTCCGGTATCCGTACCAGGCCGGCTCCTGCCGCCCAGGCCGCCCGGCCGTGAGCATGCCCAGGAGGAACACCAGCAGACGAACCACGTGATCCACCTCTCTCTGAGCGGGCGGGCCGCTACATAAGCGCCTGGTAGTTGAGGCCAAGTACGACAGGGACGGCACCGAACGGCTGACGGAACCGGCTGCCTGGCTTGTCTGGCGCGTTCGGATCGTCGATGTTGGGCCAGCGCATGTGGGTGTGGTCGACAGACAGGCCAGCGACCGAGTACGGGAAATCCATGGCCGAGGTGCTGTGCTGCCTGAGCAGGCCGCCCCAGCGGAAGGCGGCGAACACCTTGGCCAGGTCCTGCACGGTCAGCTCCTGGCTGGTGGCGATGTCGAGCTGATACACCGAGCGGGCCAGCTGGACCAGGTCGGAGGCGCACTGCTCCAGCGCGGCCGACTTGGTCCGGTAGCACGTGTCATCCGGGTTCAGCGCGCCGAGCTTCTCGCCGTAGACCGGCGAGTACTTGTGACGTGCCTTGCACTGCATCCAGTCACAGGCGGCCAGGATCTCCCACCGGATGCCGGTGTGGCTGGCCACGTCGAGGTACAGCGGCTGGGCGCGGGTCAGCGGCATCTTGGCCGAGGTGACGAACGCTTCGCGGACCGCAGGCGGCATGTGGGCGTGGTAGACCGTCAGCGTGGCTGGCGCAGCGCCGGTATGGGCGGGGTTGCCTGCCGGGGTGCCGCCAGGTGCCGGGGAGAGGCCGCCTTCCATCGCCGTGCTGGTAGCGGAGGTCGCCATCGAGCCGGCCGGAACGGCAGGCGCCATGGCTGGCGTGCCGTGGGTCAGGCCGGGCACGTCCGCGCCACCCTGTTGCGGCACGCTCGCGGCGGTCGGCGAAGGCATGGCCGCCGCTGGTGCCGTGCTGGCGGGTGCCGGTTGCGGTGCGGGTACCGGTGGAGTGTTGGCGGGCGCCAGTGCCGGCGCGGGGCCGGTGGCTGCCCGCCGCGATGAAGGTCCCGGTGGGGTGCCGACGCGTACTCGTGGGGTGCTGGCGCGAACCGGTGCGGTGCTGGCGGGTGCCGGTGCGGTTCTGGCCGGCGCTGATGGCGTTGCCGGTGCTGGAGGTGTGCGGGCGGGTGTCGGCGTGCTGCTGGCCCGTGGCGTGCTGGCGCGTGCAGCGGGGTTGCTGGCGGGTGCCGGGAGTCTGCCGGCGCGTGCGGGCGCTCGCCGCGCCGAAGCTGGGGTCGTGCTGGCAGGCGCCCCCGTCTGGAGCGCAGAGCGCGCGGTGGCAGCCTGGTCTGCACCAGGAATGCTGCTTCCACCGGGCTGGGCCGTAGCAGCCCAGCCATCATCTGAAGCGGCTGTCGCGCCTCCTGGAGATCCGGGCGCCGAGTACGCCCCAGAGTCCGGGTGCTGCAGGCCCGGGATGACTGCGGCATCTGCCCGGCTGCCCATGGGCGCGGCCACCGGAGTGGGGATGTTGCGCGGCGCCCACGCCTGGCTGGGGCTGGCGTGGTCTGCCGGAGTAGAGGTGTTGCGCGGCGCCCGCGCCGAGCCGCGGCTGGCGTGCTCTGCCGGACGCGCGGTGTTGCGGGGCGCCCGCGCCAGGCTTGGGCTGGCGTGGTCTGCCGGAGCTGGGGTGCTCCGTGGCGTCCGCGCCTGGTTGGTGCTGGCGTACTCCGGCGGTGCGGTCGGTGCGGTTGGCTGCTGTATATCGGCGCCGGTGCGGGCGGCCTGGCCAGCGGTCGCTGGCCCGGCCGGGTGGGCCCGAACGGCTGACCGCACTGGGCGGACGGCTGCGTGCGCGGGCAGCGGACGGCTGCCCGCCCGGCGTGCGTGCCCTTGACCAGCGCGAGGCACGACTGCGTGCGGCACGCCAGGGATCGCCGCATCGGCGGACATGTTGGCCAGGCCCGGCGCGGTGACCGGGTCAGGCGAGGTGTGCCCGGCAGGCTGGCCGTGCCCAGCGTCAGCCTGGGAGCGGCCAGGGCTCGGCGCAGGGTCCGCCAGCTGCCCGGCGGCAGGCGGCGGGGCTGCGCTGGAAGTGCGTGACAGGTCCGTCGGGCGCGCCGGGTGCGCCAGCGGCGCGGGCCGGGCTGAGCGGCCTGGGTAGGCGCTGGCCGCCTGTTGAGTCGCCGCGTCGTGCTGGCCCGCAGGAGGCCGGTCGACGGGCTGACCGGAACGCGGCGTGCCTGGCTGGTGAGTGGGCAGGCCAGTGCCGGGCAGCCAGGCTTCGGCAGGCGTCGCGTCACGGGCCGGGGACTGTGGTCCAACCATCAGGCCCGGCGGCACAGGTACGGGATTCCCGATCGGTCCCGGGTGCTGTGAGCCTGGCGTGCGATCGCGGCCGGGACTGGGCTGGCGCGGGTTCGGAGAGGGCTGCGGCAGCGGAGGGCGCGCCGGGCGCGGCCGGGCGCCGGGAGGCTGTGCGCCGGACGGGACGGCCGGGTGCGCCGGATTGGACGTGCCGTGCGCGGCATGCGTGCCCGGCTGGTGGCTGCCCGGACGGACGCCGACGCCATGGCTGCCTGCCGTGCCGCCGCTGGCGGTACCGGATGCTTCGCCACGCGCGGCGGCACGGTCGAAGCGGTACAGGTTGTAGTGCTCCATCAACTGGACGAGCTTCGCCCCGTACTCCGGGTCGGTGGCGTAGACACCGGTCAGCGCCGCGGCGAACGCATTCGGGTCCCGGCTCTTGGACATTGCATTCGCATAGTCGGCGCTGCGCGCCAGCAGCCTGCCGTGGGCGTCGATGCTCTGGGCGATGTCCTCGTAGATCTGGAACGACGCGGAGAGATTCACGACCTGACCGTTGATCACCTCCTGGGTCGGCTGCTCGTCACTGCCTGCCGGACCGGTTCCCTTGATCCCGAACAGGTTGTGGTCGTTGGCCGCCAGGACGCTCTGTCCCCAGCCGGACTCGTCGATGGCCTGGGCAATGGTGACGGAGGCGGGCACGCCGTACTTGCGCTGAGTCGCCATGGCGCCGCTGGCGATCTCGTTGATGAAGGCCTGCTGGGTGGCCGTGCCTGGCATGCTCGCGCCGCCCAGCGGCACGTCGTGCCGATGATACGGGGGCAGCGCGCCGGCCTCGCCCGCGTGGTGCCGGTGCGTCCTCTTGAGCAGGCCGGGGATGGCGGCCTCGCCCGGCCTTGTCCGCTGCGGCCTGGCCGGCCGGAGCCCTGTGGCCGGCACGTCCGCCGAAGCGGCCCGGTTTCGGTCGGCGTGCCGCGCGCGCTGCCCGGATCGGTGTGCTGCGTGACCCGGGGACGGCTCGAGGTGCGGGCGGTCCGGCCGCGCAGCTACCGGCGCCTGATTGCTTACTCCCGGCGCCGTACCCGCTCCGGAAGCGTGCTCGCCCGCTGGCACCGGCCGGCCGCCGTGCAAGAGCTTCGCCCCCTGTGCGGGCAGTGCACGCGATTGCGGCGTATACCGCGACCGCGGGACCGTCGCCGGCACTGGTATGGCGCGCGGCGCAAGCTCCGGCTGCTGGCGCATGGCGTCTGCAGTGCTCACCGGGCCCGCCGAGGTGGCCGGATCGGTCGACGACGCGGGATTGGCCGGGGAGGTGGGATTGCCCGGCGACGTGGGTGCGGATGCCGGACTCCGCGACCCGGTCGCCGCCCGTCGCCCGTGCCTGATCGCCCGATCTGGTGTGAGCCGCCTGCGCGGGCAGCTTCGACATGCCGACACCGTTGTCTACGAATCCGGCCACGCCCTGGTCCTGCAGCGGGCCCGCGTACTCGTGCGCATTGACCGACAGGTTCGGCAGCGAGTCGCCACCGATAGTGTGCAGCACCCCGCCGTAGTACTTGGTGACGACCTCGACGTGCCCGTCGAACAGCACCCAGTCGCCCGGCTGGGGTGCGTATCCATCCCCGAGCGAGCGCCAGCGACCGTGGTTCTGCGCATCCTGCAGGACAGATACGACGCCGGGCGAGGCCGGGTTGGGGTCCACCCGGCCGTCCACCCACGAGTGCACCGGCCACGGGTACGAGGTGCCGCCGGTCACCCAGCTGTCCAGCCCGGCGATGTGCGACCCTAGCTCCAGGGTCAGGCTGGCGAAGGCGGCGCACGAGGGGCCGTGGTTGGCGCCGTCGGTGCTTGCGTACTGCCAGATCATCGCCTCCATCTCCGCCGGGCTGCGGGTCTGCGCCAGATTCATGAAGTGGCGCGCGATGTGCACGATGGCGGCCCGGAGCATCGCGTCGGTCCCGAGCGCGGGTCCGCTGGCGTGATCCAGGGCGAGCAGCCGGACCGGCGGCAGGCTGGCCGGCGAGGTCAGGTCGGCCGGTGCCTTCGGCACGAAGGAAAGCCCCGTCACGATGCCGCTGGCGCCGAGGGTGATGAGCGCGGTTGCCTGCTGCCATGGCGGCCTGGGCGCGGGGGCCACGATAGAACACCTCCAAGCGGGGTGACGAGGGTTGTGCGGAGCGGGCGGGGTTGGCGTTGGCTAGCTGGTCAACTTGGCGGACTGCAATGACCGGAGGATCGCGCGAACTCGCGGATCCCCGGGGTTCTTCGAGTTCTGGAACAGCACCGCGGCATCCTGCGCGGCGCTGGGCGGTGCCCCTACCACCCACTTCTGGAATACGTCCGCGACCAGGTAGCCCAGCCCTGCCGCGCCGCGGATCGGCTTGGCGCACCGGTCAGGGAAGCCGTGCCGCGAGGTGACCGCCCCGGAGCCGGTGTACCGGGCACAGTTGGCCGAGATGCTCTCCAGGCCGGACTGGACGACCGGCTTGCCGTTGGCCGCGGTCAGGGTCGCACCGCCGATGATGTTGTTGATGGCGCGTGCCGCGACCGCGAGGCTGTCGATCGGATTGGCCGGGTCGTAGGGGTGATGCAGGTTCAGCGACCACGCGACCTCGCCGCCTTGGGCCGGCGTGATCGGTTCCAGGCCCTGCCGCCCGGTCTTGATCGAGGCGTAGTCAGGGTTGTTGCCGCTGGTCAGCAACGAGAAGACCCAGAGAATCTGCCGTGTGCCCTTGGCGCAGGCGAAGTTCACCTGGCTGGGCTCAGAGGCCACGTCAGGATTCTGGCAGGCGACCGCGATCTGACGCTCTACCTCGGCCACGCTTGCGGGCCAGGCGGGCGTGGGGCGGGAAATGGCCAGCACCAGGACGGTGATCAGGGCGGCAAGAGCAGCAGTCGCCATGGCTGCCAGCAGGATGCCGCGCAGCCGATGGCGGCGCCTGGCGCCTGGCCGCCCGTGGCTGACCAGTTCTGCGGTGCGGTCCTCCGCCGAGTAGGCGGGCTCGGTGTCGGCGGAATCCTGCCCGGCGGGAAGCCGGACGGGCACCGGGCCGGCAGGCGGGCTGCCGTTGGCACCGGCGGGTTCGGAGACGTCGGGGCTCCGGCGGAAGGCCTCCTGCCGCGCGTCGATCGCGCCCGGCGGGGCGAACGAGGACTGGGTCACCTCGTACTCCAGTGACTCGTGCGCATCCCACAACTGGCGCTCGAACTCGGCGGCCTTCCGCTTCAGTTCGGCGAGATGCTGGCTGCCCATGCGGAGGATGTGGTCGGGGTAGGTGGTCACTGTTCCTCCTCCGGCGTGTGTCCTGCGCGAGCCGGGCACGCCCTCGTGGTAATCGCGGCCGAGCCCGCAGGACACGGCCGGGCGCCGGCGCGGCGGTAGTGGCGGCCCGGCAGCCTGGCGGGGCTGGTGCCCCGCCCGCGCCCCTGGTTGGCCCGGCCTCCCGCCCCGGCCCGGGATTGACGGTGCAGCCGGTCATGCCGGAGGATGCCGCCATCGGTCGCCGCGCCGGTCCCCGGCAGCGCGGTGGCAGGCCACCCGGGGGCGTCCGGCCGAATATCGGTCGGCCGGAATCCCGTTGCGGGCATGACCTGTGCCATGCCTGTTATTAGAACACATGTACGACCAGCAGGGGAAGTCGAATGTATGATCGAACATCAGTTCGAATCCCCGTCAACCGTACCGGCGCGGTCGGACAAAACCTGTGAGGCGGTCAGGATTCGGCTGGGCGGGGGCGTGCGCAGCATCCGGGCGCGAAACCGCGCGCGGCGGGCCCGGGTCTACGGCGCCGCTCAGCAGGGACGGACGGTCACGGCCCGGAGGAAGACCACACGGGGCCGGTAAGGTGCCATGGCACCGCCGACCGCCCGCTCGGCTACGGTGGCGAATCCCGCCGCGCGCGCCGGGCCGAGGGCGTCAAGCCACGCAGCGAAGGCGGGGTGGCCGAGACGGTAGCGCACGAGCTGCCCTGCCTTGGTGACGCCGACGTCGACCGGTCGCTCCCGGGCGTGCACCCGCCCCAGGCCGGCCGCGTGCGCAGCGGCGGCCATCGCTTCGGCGGTGCCCAGAACGGGCGCCGCCGCGGTCTTCATCTCGCGGTACCACGCGGGCGCCTGCCAGCCTGAGGCAACGGCGGCCGCATCGATGCGGTCGCGGGCCTCGCTACGGCTGTCGTTGGCGAACACCGCGGCGAGGATGGCGCCACCGGGCCGGGTGACCCGGGCCAGCTCGGCAAGCCCCGTCCCCGGGTCGCCCAGATGGTTGAGGACGAACGCGGCCACCGAGTCATCCACCGTGTCCGACGGCAGCGGCAGGGCACGGATGTCCGCGGCCGCACACGGCGGCCGCGCCGCCTGCTGCCACGCCAGCATGGCGGGGGACAGGTCCGTGGCTACCACCTGGGCCCCGCAGCGCCGCAGCGCCGCGCTGGCCGCACCGGTGCCGGCGCCCGCGTCAAGGACGATGTGGCCGCTCAGCCGGTGTGGGCTGGTCGCGACCAGGGCGGCGGCGATAGGCCGGTACACGAGCTCGGCGCCGAGCGCCCAGCGCGTCCCCGAGGCGGCGTAGTGATCCGCGGCCACGGGGTCACCGGCTGGCCGTGATTCCGCACCGTTCGGCGGCGCGGGCTACCCGGTCCTGCCACCAGTCCAGCTCGCCGGGGTCGCCGAGCGCCTTCTCCCAGCCGAACGTGGCCATGATGCCGATCATGCACAGGCCGAGTTGCCGCTCCCACCAGGGGTCGGTGCTCACGCCGGATGCCTCCAGCGCGCCGCGGAACCGGTCGATCGCCGCTTCCTTCTGCTCGGGGAGCCTGGCCCGGTTCAGCGCCAGGTACCAGCAAAGGTCCCAGCAGGCCGGTCCGGAGCCCGGGTAGGCCCAGTCGAGCAGGATCGTCCGCCCGTCCGGGTGGCTGCCAAGATTGCCCATCTTCCAGTCACCCTGCAGGAATGTCCGCGGTGTCCGGCCGAGCGGACCGGTGACCACATCGGGCCGCTCATGTACCAGGCTGGCGATCTCCCAGAGCGGCGCCGACAGCCCGGGCAGCCGCCGCCATCCCTCGGCCGCCGCGGCGATGGGCCCCGGCACGTCGGCCGCGGTCAGCTCGGCCGCGATGTTGTCCGGGGCGAAAAAGCGCAGCCGCTGCGCCATGGTGGACAGGCCGATGTCGTCACTCCAGCCCCAGAACGCCGCGGCCAGCTCGGCCATGTGCCTCAGGAAGCCGTCGTGCTGGGCCAGCGGCACCTTCGCGTCGCCGGGAGGTACCAGGCAAGCTCCGACGTCGCGCATCAGCACGCTCAGCGTCGCATCGTCGCCGGTTCCGGCCACCTCCATGGCCACGACGGTGTGGTCGATGCAGCCGGGTGCCTTGTCCATGATCCCGGCCCGCCACACCAGGTAGGGACGATGCACGTGGTCGCCGGTGACTCGCATGATCCAGTCGGTGGCGGGGCTGAGCCGCTTGAGGAAGTAGGCCTCACCGTCCGCCACGACGCGCTGGTAGTCGGCACCGGCCCTGGCGTCATCCGGCCGGACGGACTCACGCGTGGTTGCGCGCGCGAGCACCTGCGAGACGGGCCCGGTGGCCATGGTGGTCACCCGTGCCTGCCGAGCAGCGCCAGGAACCGCTGCTGGTCGGTCGCGTCCGGCGGGACCGGCTGCTCGGCGCCGAAGACACCCGCCGCGCGGAACGCCGCCACCTGTGGCTCGATGACCTCGCGGCAGGATTGCATGAGCCCGGGATCGAGTTCCGGGTCCTGCCCGGTAGCCACGGCAAGATCCCAGCCATGGACGAACACGTCGAGGAAGCGGTGCCCGGCATAGACAGACCCGGGCACCGGCCCGTAGGAGACGGCGCACGGCGCGTCCATGGCACCTGGCCTGCGGAACGTCGCGGCAGCGGCTGCCGCGGAGGTGACATAGGAAGCGGCCGGGTCGGCGCCGAGCATGTCGCCGTCGAGACGGTCTGCGACGTCCTCGATGGTCGCCCCGGCACCAAGTTCGGCCGCCCAGAGGTTCCCGGCGACCACGTGGTTGAGCAATGCGTGCACGTCCCAGCCGTCGCAGGGCGTGTCCGCCTGCCACTGGCCGGGCTTGATACCGGCGACGATGCGGCCGGTCTGTTCGAGTGCCTGTGCGTGCAGTTCGCCAATGTCAGACATGGTGACCCCCGTCAGTGGACGGTCCCTCGGGTATTCTACCTACTGATAGGTCAGATACTTACCTACTAATAGGTCAGGCGTCAAGAGTTGAAGGGCAGGTCCATGGCGGCGAGGACCGGACATGGTGATGTGAGCGGGTCCGCTCCGGGCGGGCGCGGTCGTGCAGGCGTCGCTCCGGATGGCCGAGGCGCCGCAGCGAGCGCGTCATCGTCGTCCACGGCGTCGCGGGCGCTGGACACGGCCGAGCGGCTGGTCCAGGTCCGCGGGTTCAACGGGTTCAGTTATGCCGACATCGCCGCGGAACTGCAGATCACCAAGGCATCCCTGCACTACCACTTCGCCACCAAGGCCGATCTGGGCGAGGCGCTGATCAATCGCTACTCGGCCCGGTTCTTCCAGGCCCTCGCCGAGGTCGATGCCGGCGGTGCGGCGGCGCCCGCGAAGCTCGCCGCCTACGCCAAGCTGTACGCGGACGTGCTCAGCGAGCAGAAGATGTGCCTGTGCGGCATGCTGGCGGCCGAATATCCGACGCTGCCGCTCCCGATGCAGGCCGCGGTGGTTGGCTTCTTCGACCACAACGAGGGCTGGCTGGAGGTGGTCCTTGAGCAGGGCCGCCAGGAGCGCAGCCTGGCCTTCGCCGGGCCGGCCAGGGACACCGCCCGGATGATCGTCAGCGGTCTGGAAGGGGCGATGCTGGTGGCCCGGCCCTACCGGGACGCCGCCCGGTTCCAGGTGGCCGCCGCGAGCCTGCTCGCCAGCCTCACCGCCCCGGCTGACGCCCCCCGGCCGCATGGCCACGGCTGACGGCCCGGGCGATGGCCACGGCTGACGGCCCCGGCCGACGGCGCGGCCAGCGCGTCAGGTGAAGCGAGTGGCATGACCGATGAGCCTGGGGCCTCCGAATCGTTCTACTGTCTATGACCATGGCTGAACCTGACAACGCAGTAGACCTCGGCCCAGCGGCACGCCGGCTCGCGGACCTTGTGGCCAGCGTCAAGGACGACGCGCTGGAGCGGCCCACCCCGTGCCCGGCCTACTCGCTAGGCGACCTCATCGAGCACGTCGGCGGCCTGGCGCTCGCGTTCGCCGCCGCCGGGCGCAAGGAGCGCAACGCCTACACCGGGGTTCCGCGGGCCGGCGATGCGTCCCGCCTCGGTGCCGACTGGCGCGAGCGCATCCCGCGCGACCTGACGGCACTCGCGCAGACCTGGGCGGAACCGGAGGCCTGGACCGGAATGACCCGGATCGCCGGCGACGAGACCCCCGCCGAGGTGGTCGGCCTCGTCCTCGCCGATGAACTGGCCGTGCACGGCTGGGACGTGGCCCGGGCGACCGGGCAGCCCTACGCCTGCGAGCCCGACATCCTGGCAGCCGCGCTGCAGTTCCTGCAGATGTTCGCCAGCCCCGACGCACCCGCAGGCCCTGAGGTCGCGTTCGGCCCGGCCCGCATCCTGCTGGAGGAGGCGCCGCAGCTGGACCGCGTCGTCGGCCTGGCCGGCCGTGACCCCGGCTGGTCCCCGGCCTGACGGCCGCGCTGGTCACCGGCCGCGGCCGCCGGCTGACCTGGTCCTGACGGCCGGGGCCGGTCCCCGGCCCGACGGCCCGGCTGTTCCCGGACTGACCGGGGCAGATCCGGCGCGCCGCAGGCAGCGAAAGGGCGCGGCAGGCAACTTGCCCGCCGCGCCCCGTCGTGCGCTAAGCGCCGGTTAGTGGCTGCCGTCCACGGCTGCCACCAGTTCCGGCACGAACTGCGCGGCGTCGATGGTGCCGACGCCGCTGGACAGGTCGTAACCGTTCACCGCGTCCCAGCCCCGCACCGTGTGCTCGCTGCCACCCTGCGGGAAGGTCACCGTGTTGGTGCCTCCGGTGACGTCCACGATCCCGGGGTCGTGGGCCGCCTCCATCTGGTACAGCGCCGGGTTGATCAGGCCAAGGCCGTGCCCGGCCACCTGGTCAGCGATCGCCACGATGCCGGAGAACTCCGGCGATGGCCTCACTGGTGCCACCGATCAGGTAGATAGCCGGCCGGGCCCTGCGCCGCGTCGGCGTCGAGGAACACCAGTGCCGCGCCATCCACGGCCGCGCTCATCGAGATGTCCGGAATGCCGCGCCAGTTGCCCACCGCGCCGGCCACGCTGTTCTGGTAGGACGGGCGGGGGAACACCGTCGACGGGTCCGCCACCGCTGGCGGCCGGGGAGCCGAACAGGTTGCGTGTCGTTCCACACGGTGTCCGGCTCGAACGTGTTGCCGCTGGCGTCCAGGTGCAGCTGGGTGCCGCCGACCGCCGTCACCAGCGGGTCGGTGGCTGGCCAGTCCACCGTCCGGTGCAGGAAGAACGTGGCCGCGAAGCCCTTGCGAGGCTGAGGCGTCTTGGCGCCGGTGGCACCCGCCGTCACCGCTGCTGGCCAGGACCGTCACGCCATTCTTGGCCGCGTTCACGTAGGCGCTGCGCAGCTGCATGATCGACGCCGCGCTCGGGAAGCCCGCCTCGGGAGCGCCGAAGCTCTGCGAGATCACCGTGCCGAGGTGGTGGGCGATCACGAAGTTCTCGGCCTTGACGATCTGCGGCAAGCCGTGGGTGCCCAGCGTTTCCGGTACCGGAGTCTCGACCAGCAGGATGTTCGCCCCCGGCGCGATCGCGTGGGAGTACTCGACGTCCAGCGATGTCTCCTGCGCCCAGCCGACCATCTGCGGCCGCTTGGTCGGGTCGAACGCCGGCACCTTGCCGACCGGCCGGATGATCTTGAAGCTGGGCGGCGCCGGCAGGCCGAAGCCCTTGTCGAACGTAGCCAGCTCGCTCTGGATGTTCTGGAAGCCGAAGGAGTCGACGATGACGATCGTCTCGCCCGCGCCGTTGTCTCCCTGCTTGTACAGCGGCGCCAGGTCGTAGGCCTGCTGGAACTGAGCCGGCGAGTAGCAGGCGATGTGTAGCTGCGCCTCGCATTGGGCCGTCGTCGGGGGTGTCGCGAAGGAGGCATGGCTCAGCATGTGGGCCAGCGGCACCGGGATGGGCAGGGATTGCGCGGCAGGAGCCGCGGTCATCGCGGTAGCGCCGGCCAGCCCGAGGGCCGAGGCTGCCGTGAGCGCCGAGCCTGCGAACAGGCTGGCAAAGCGTCTTTGCATGTCGCTCCCAGGGGGGATTTGCCGCGCACCACAGCAGTGCACGACCGTAACATGGGCTGTTTCCTTGACCACCCTGGTGGAGTTAGTTGCGATTTGGCAAGTGAAACCCCGAAGTCAGCCAGCCCCGGCCGGACCCCGGCCCTGCCCGCGGTCGGCGTTGGCGTACATCGCGTCCCGGACGTACAGGGCGAGCCCGGGCTCGATCTCGTCGTAGGCCGCGATGTACCTGGCGTCGGCCGTGTAGATGTCGGCGAGGCCGCGGTGCATCTCATAGTCGCAGTCGTAGAACCACCGGGAGATGTGCTGGCGGTGCGCCTCGGCCAGGTCCATCGCGGCGGTTCCGGTGGCCGGTTCCCCGGCCCGCAGTGCGCTGGTGAACCCGTTGATGCTGGCGTCGGACTCGGCCTTGATCGCGATCCAGTCGTCCTTGGTGTAGGCCGCGGTGCGCCGCCGTGACTGCTGCCAGGCGTCCGTGTCGCCCCAGCGCTGCCTGGCCTCCTCGGTATGCTCCTCGAGCTTGTCGGTGCCGAATATCTCGAACTGCTCCTCCGGCGTGAGCGAGATGCCCATCTTCCGTGCCTCCATCTCCCTTTCGATCGCGGCAAGCAGCGCCCGGTCGCGGGCGTGCCGCTCCCGCAGCAGCCGGTGCTGCCTGCGCAGGTGGTCGTCGGTTCCGGCGGACGGATCGGCGAGGATCTCGGCGATCTCCTCCAGCCCGAACTCCAGTTCCCGGTAGAACAGCACCTGGCGCAGCCGGCGCAGGTCGGACTCTGAGTAGAGGCGGTAACCGCCCGCGCTGCGGGCGCTGGGCGTCAGCAGCCCGATTCCGTCGTAGTGGTGCAGCGTCCGCACCGAGACGTGAGCCAGGCGGGCGACCTCGCCGACCGTGTAACCGTCCACGGCTCCACTGTGCAGCCTGACGCTACGTGAGGGTCAAGCGCGTCGCGGCAGCCGGCGGCGGGCGCCGGGCGGGCACCACGGCGGCGGGTGTCAGAGCTCCCCGGCGAGCCAGCGGATCAGGTTCGGCCACAGCACCTGGTAACCAGGCCAGTCCAGGAACTCCGGCGGCGCCCAGTGCGGGGCGCAGTCGGAGGTGAAGACCGCGCTCCGGCCCCGGTCGTACCGGGTGCAGGCCACCAGGGGGTCAGCGCCGCAGCGCACCACCACCTCGGTGCCCTCCCGCGCGGTGACCCGGTTGTAGCCGAGCACGGCCGGCCAGGGCCCCGGGACCCCGCGCAGCACCGGGTGGTCCGCAGCCACCGGTTCGGGGACCACGCCCTGCGGGCGCTCGGCCCGGTCGTCCACGCTGCTGATCAGCACGGGCAGGGCAGCCTCGACCGGGGTGCCGTGATAGCGCGCCTTGCCCTCGATGCCGGCGAAGGACAGGTAGCCGCCGATCATCAGCAGCCCGCCGCCGTCATGCACGTACCGCTCCACCGCGGCGAGCCGGTCAGGGGAGGGCCGGGACTGCTCGAACGTCTGCGGGGCCAGCAGGATGCTGTTCGCCCCGATGTCGCTGAGGATGACCGCCTGGTACGCGCCAAACTCGTCGGCGGTCGCCGGGAACTGCCCGGGCACCAGATGCCCGGGCAGGTAGTCGACGTCGATGTCCGCGCCCGCGAGAGCCGCGCGCAGGTGGCCGGCGCCTTCAACGTAAGAGCTGGTACTAAACGAATCGACCCCCTTGATGTGGAGGCTGTGGGTGACCCAGCTTTCGCCGCAAAGCAGTACCCGCATCAGGTGACCTCGCTCTCCTCGGGACGCGCGGGGGGATGAGAAGCCGCGGGGGAGAAGGGGGGCGCGGTGCGCTGCCGGGCGGGTGGCGCCGCGGCGGCTGCCGGCGGGCCGGCGGACTCCCGGACGATGAGTTCCACGGGCAGCACCTCGGTCCTGGCCGGCCCGGCGGTCCCGGCCAGCCGTTCGAACAGCAGTTCCACGCCGATCTGGGCGAGGCGCTCGACCGGGGACCTGATCGTGGTCAGCCGTGGCCGTACGTACTGGCTGAACCTGATGTCGTCGAAGCCCACCACCGACAGGTCCTCGGGTACCCGGATGCCGTGCGTCTCCGCCGCGGACAGCATGCCGAGGGCGATGTAGTCGCTGGCCACGAACGCCGCGGTGGGCGGCTCCGGCCCGGCAAGCAGCCGCGGCAGCACGCTGGCCCCGAACTGCTCGGTGAAGTGCCCGGGCAGGTTGAGCTGCGCTTCTGGATCGATGCCGGCCTTCACCAGCGCGTCAATATAGCCACGGCGCCGCTCGGCCACCGAGCCGAGTTCGGCCGGGCCGGACACGAACGCGATCCTGCGGTGCCCGAGCGCCACCAGGTAGCTGGCGGCCTGGTATCCGCCCGCGTAGTCGTCCATCACCACGCTGTGCACCTCGGGCAGGCCGGCGATCGGCTCGTCCACCACGACCACCGGCAGCCCGCCGTGGATCGCCGCGGCCAGCCGCACGTTGGACCGGAACGAGCCGAGGTAGAGCATCCCGTCGATGGCACCGGACGCGAGCAGGTCGATGTAGCTGGACTCCTTCACCGCCTGGCTGCGCGTCGAGCAGAGCAGCACCATCAGCCCGCGGCGCTCCACCTCCTCGACCACGTGGTCGGCGATCGAGCCGAAGTACGGGTTGCTCATCTCCGGCACCACGAACCCGATGGCGCCCGAGCGGCGCCGGGCCAGGTTCTTCGCCTGGACGTTGGGCACGTAGCCGAGGGTGGCGACCGCGTCCAGCAGCCTCGCCTCGGTGGCCGGGGTCACCCGGAGCTGGCCGTTGAGGTAGCGGGAGACCGTCGAGGCCGCCACTCCGGCCGCTCTGGCCACGTCCTGGATGGTCGCCATCTAACGATCCCGCGCCGTTCGGCAAGGCAATGCGCGCGACCGGTTGCGCTCGGCGGTCCGCAGCGTCATGTGCCGAGCGTACCTCGCCGCGCCGGCACCGGGCGTCACTGGCCAGCCCGGTCGTAAGCTGCGCCGTGGGCACCGCGGGACCACGGTCGCACGTAGGGCACAAATCTCGGCTATTGACGCCGTGTTCAGCCGATTCGTAAAATTGCGAAACCGATTGCGCAAATGAGCGGAACCAGGTTGGCCCCCGTCAAGGGAGGTTCTCGTGACTGCCGAAACCGCTAGCAACACCGCTGACCCGAGCCTGCGGCGCAGCGTGCTTGATCTACCCCAGGTCGTGTTCCAGGGCATCACGCACATCGCGCCGTCGATCAACATCGTGTTCACGTTCCCGATCATCGCCCTCAAGGCCGGGCCGGCCATGCCGATCTCGTTCCTGCTGACGACGATCGTCTGCTACTTCATCGGGAACACGGTCTCCCAGTTCTCCAAGTACATGCCGTCCAGCGGCGGCTACTACTCCTTCGCCACCCGGGGGCTGGGTGATCGCAGCGGTTTCATGACGACGTGGAGCTACCTGATCTACGACATCATCGGCCCGGCCGGGGCCATCGGCTTCCTCGGCTACCTGCTCTCGACCACGATTCAGGACGCCTTCAGCGTGGACATCCCGTGGTGGATCTTCGCGCTGGCGACCTTCGCCATCGTGTGGGTGCTGACCCACTTCGGCATCAAGCTGTCCATGCGCACGACGATCATCTTCGGTGCGATCGAGATGCTGATCATGCTCGCGCTGGCGATCACCTTCCTGGTCAATCCCGGCCCCGGCTCCTCTTATACGGCGCCGCTGCAACCGAGCCTCGCGCCGCACGGCTTCGGCGGGGTTCTCGCCGGGATGGTGTTCTCTGTGCTGGCGCTGAGCGGCTTCGAGGCGCCCGCGCCGCTCGCCCAGGAGACGCGCAAGCCGGGCAGGTTCATCAGCCGCGCGGTCATGGTCTCGCTGTTCGCCATCGGCGGCTTCTACATCTTCACCTCCTACGCCACCGCCATCGGCTGGGGCACAGGCAACATGGCCGCGTTCGCGTCCAACGCCAACCCGTACTACGTCCTCGGCCACGCGCTATGGGGCGCCGGCTGGTGGTTCGTCGTCTTCGCGATCATCAACAGCGCCATCGGCGTCGGGCTGGCCTGCACGAACGCGGCGTCCCGGGTGATGTACACGATGGGGCAGGCGGGCACGCTGCCGGCCGCAGTTCGGCCGGATCAATCCCAAGTACCACACCCCGACGTTCGCGATCGCGTTCCAGCAGTTGTGCGGGATCGTGGCGATCCTCCTCGTTGGCTTGCTGCTGGAGCCCGCCGACATCTTCGGGTTCCTTGGTACCATCGCGACGCTGGCCGTGATCGTCCTCTACGTGATGGCGAACCTGGCGCTCACGGCCTACATCCGCCGGGAACACGCCGCGGACTTCAACGTCTGGCGGCACGGGGTGCTGCCGTGGATCGGCACGCTGGCCCTGCTGCCGGTGCTGTTCGTGACCGTCTACCCGCGGCCGCCCTGGCCGTTCGACATCACGCCCTACCTGTTTATCGCCGCGCTGATCGTCGGCTTCGGCTACATGCTGTGGCGGGAGTCGCGCAACCCCGGCGCGCTGCGCCGCGGCGCGACGGTGCTGGTCGGCCACGAGCAGTGACGAGCAGGGCGACGTGAACTGGGACGCGCCCCCGCCGCCCGTGCCCCAGGCCGAAACGTGACGGTGGCGGACGTCGAGCTTGCCGAGATCGGGATCCCCGATTTCGGGCTGCCGTCCGCCGAGCCGTCGGTGCCCACCGCGACCTACCGGGCGCGCCTGGCCGCGGCGGCGGATGCGGCGGCAGCCGCCGGGCTGGACGCGCTGCTGGTCTACGCCGACCGGGAGCACTTCGCCAACCTCGCCTACCTGACCCGCTTCGACCCGAGGTTCGAGGAGGCGCTGCTCATCCTCGTGCCGGGCCGTGCTCCGGTGCTGCTTGTCGGCAACGAGGGCGTCGCCTACGCGGCCGTGGTGCCGCCCGGCGTGGAGGTGATCAGGTACCAGAGCTTCAGCCTGGTCAACCAGCCCAGGGCCGAGAGCAGGCCGCTCCGCAGCCTGCTCGCCGAGGCCGGCCTGGGCGGCGCCGGGCCGGCCGGCGCGTCCGGCCCCGGCGCCCGGCGGGTCGGCCTCGCCGGCTGGAAGTACTTCGGCCCCGACGACGAGGAAGGGGCGGGGGACTGGATCGAGGTGCCCGCCTACCTGGTGAGCGTGGTGCGCGCGCTGGGCTGCGAGCCGGTGAACGCCTCCGGGCTGTTCGTCCGCCCCGGATCCGGGCTGCGCCTGGTCAATGACATCGACCAGATCGCGTGTTTCGAGTTCGCCGCCACCCACGGCTCGGCGGCCATGCGCCGGATGCTGCTCGCGGTGCGCCCCGGCATGACCGAGTTCGACGCGTTCTCGCAGTTCCGCCCGATCGGGCTGCCGTTCTCCTACCACCCGATGGTGCTGTCCGGCGAGCGGGCCGCGCTCGGGCTGGCCAGCTCGTCCGGGCGCGAGCTGCGCCGCGGCGACCCGATGAGCGCCGCCCTCGGGTACTGGGGCAGCAACATCGCCCGCGGCGGCTTCCTCGCCGCCTCGGCCGGCGACCTGCCCGCCGGGGTGAGCGACTACGTGGACAAGCTGGTCGCGCCCTACTTCGCCTGCGCCTGCGCCTGGTACGAGACGATCGGCATCGGCGTCACCGGCGGCGAGCTGTCCGCCCTGGTCCGCCGGCGTCTCGGGGACCCGTTCTTCGGCGTGCAGCTCAACCCCGGGCACTTCATCCACCTCGACGAATGGCCCAGCTCGCCGGTGTGGCCCGGCTCGGACGTGGTGCTGCGGTCCGGGATGACGCTGCAGCTCGACATCATCCCGGCGACCGGCACGGCGTACCACACCACGAACATCGAGGACGGCGTCGCCCTGGCCGACGAGGGCGCCCGCGCCCAGCTCGCGAACCGCTACCCGGAGGCGTGGGCCCGGATCGGCCGCCGCCGCGAGTTCATGGCGGACCAGCTCGGGATCCGGCTCAGGCCGGAGGTGCTGCCGCTGTCGAGCCTGGCGGGCTACCTTCCGCCGTACTGGCTGGCACCGGGCCTGGCGATGCGGAAGAAGTAGCCAGCACCTCCTCGGCACGGTGGCAGGCGGCCAGCCGGCCGGACGCGACGGGCGCAGCACCGGGACCTCGGCCCGGCACCGGTCCACCGCCAGCGGGCACCGCGGATGGAACACGCAGCCCGCCGGCGGGTTCGCCGCGTCCGGTGGCTCGCCGGGCAGCACCACCCTGGCCGCGGGGGAGCTGCCCAGTTCCGGCACGGCCGAGCGCAGCGCCCTGGTGTAGGGGTGGGCGGGGCGGCCGAGCAGCGCGCCGGTCGGCCCGCTCTCCGCCACCCGGCCCAGGTAGAGCACCGCGGTCTGCTCGCACAGCTCGCTCACGATGGCGAGGTTGTGGGTGATCAGCAGGTAGGCCAGGTCCCGCTGCGCCCGCAACCGGCCGACCAGCGCCAGAATCGCCGCCTGCGCCCGCACGTCCAGCGCGCTGGTCGGCTCGTCCAGCACCAGCAGCCGCGGCCGCACCGACAGGGCCCGGGCGATGGACACCCGCTGGCGCTGCCCGCCGGAGAGCTGGTGCGGGTACCTGGCCGCGAACGCCGGATCCAGCCCGACCTCGGTCAGCAGGGCCCGGGCCTGCCGCGCGGCTGGCCGCAGGCCGGCCATCCGGTGCGCGACCAGGGCCTCCGCGATGGTCGTGCCGATCCGCATCCGCGGGTCCAGCACCCCGTCGGGGTCCTGGAACACGATCTGCACGGCGCGCCGGTAGTCCTGCAGCGCTCTCCCGCGCAGTCCCGCGATGTCTTTTCCGTCAAAACGGACGATCCCGCCGGACGTCCGTACCAGCCGCAGCACCGCCCGGCCTATGGTCGTCTTCCCGGAGCCGCTCTCCCCGACGAGCCCGAGGCCACAGGGTCCGGGCGGCAGTTGCAGGCTCACCCCGTCCACGGCGCGGACCGGGCCGAACCGCACCGCCAGCTCGCTGATGTCCAGCAGCGGGCTCCCGTCCGGCCCGCCGGCCGCGGGAGATACCGGCCGGCCGCGTGCCGCCGCGGTCACGGCCCGGCCTCCGCCCTGATCACCGGCACCGCGGCGAGCAGATCCGCGGTATAGGGGTCGGCCGGGGCGGACAGGACCCGCGCCGCCGGGCCCTGTTCGACGATCCGGCCCTCCCGCATGATCGCCACCCGGTCGCACAACTCCCCGACGACCGCCAGATCATGGCTGATGAACAGGACCGACATGCCGTCGCGGTCGCGCAGTTCCCTGAGCACTTCCAGCACCTCGGCCTGCACGGTCACATCGAGGGCGCTGGTCGGCTCGTCGGCGAGCAGCACCTCGGCGCGCAGCGCCAGCGCGATGGCGATCGCGACCCGCTGCAGTTGCCCGCCGGACAGCTGCGAGGGGTACCTGTCGAGCAGGCCGGGAGACAGCAGCACCTGGCGCATCGCCCGCCCGGCCGCCTCGGCTGCCTCGCTCTTGGACATGCCGTGCAGCCGCAGCGCGCGGTGCACCACGCTGCCGAGCCGGTACACCGGGCTGAACGCGGTCGCCGGGCTCTGGAAGATCGCCGCGATCCGCCGTCCGCGCACCTGCCGCAGTTCGCGCTGGGACAGGCCGGTCAGCTCGGCGCCGTCCAGCGTGATGCTGCCGCGCACGGTGGCGCCGACGGTGTGCGCCAGGCCGAGCACGGCCAGCGTGGTCATGGACTTGCCAGAACCGCTCTCCCCGGCCAGCCCGACGATCTCGGCCGCGCCGACGTGCAGTTCGGCCACGTCCACCACCCGGCGGGTGCCGAAGCTGACCTGCAGTCCGGTGATCGCGAGCCTCATCGCAGGAACGTCCGCTTCGGGTCAAGCAGGTCCCGCAGCCCGTCGCCGAGCAGCGTGAAGGCGAACGCGGTGAGCAGGATCGCCAGGCCGGGGAAGGTGACGACCCACCAGGCGGTGGTGAAATAGTTCTGGCCCTCGGCCACCATCAGCCCCCAGTCGGGGGTCGGGTCCTGGGCGCCGAGGCCGAGGAACGACAGGGCCGACACGGTGAGGATCACCCCGCCGAAGTCCAGCGACACCTGCACGATCAGCGGCGTGACCGAGTTGGGCAGGATATGCCGCAGCAGGATCCGGTGCGCGGGGATGCCCAGCGCCCGGCAGCTCTCCACGTAGGGGCGCCCGGCCACCGAGGCGGCCTGGCCGCGGATCAGCCTGGTGTACCAGGGCCACCAGGTCACCGCGATCGCGAAGACCAGGCTGGTCAGGCTCGGCGGCAGTACCGCGGCGAGGGCCAGGGCGAGCAGCAGCGGCGGGAAGGCAAGGAAGATGTCGGTGACCCGCATGATCACCTCGTCCAGCCAGCCGCCGAAATAGCCGGCCACCACGCCGAGCGGTATCCCGATGACGCAGGCGATCGCCAGCACGATCACGGCCACCAGGGGCGAGACCCTGGTCCCGAAGATCACCCGGGACAGGATGTCCCTGCCCACGTTGTCGGTGCCGAACCAGTGCACCGCCGAGGGCGGCCGCAGCACCGCGAACGGGTGCGTGGCCGAGCCCGCGTCCGCCGGGTACGGCGCGAGCAGCGGCGCGAGCAGCGCCACCATGACGACCAGCAGGGACAGCACCGCCCCCAGCGCCATGAGCGGGTTGGCGCGCAGCCCGCGGCGCAACGCGTCGCCGCGCGGCACGACGACGGCCTGCGCGGGCAGCGGTGCGGGCGCCTCGATCATCGCAGCCGGATCCTCGGGTCGATCGCGGCCTGGACGATGTCCACGACCAGGTTCGCGGCCACGTACACCAGCGCGATGAACAGGGTAACCCCCAGGATGGCGGGCGTGTCGAGGGTCTGTATCGACGCCGTCGCGTACTCGCCGAGGCCGGGCCAGTCGAAGATCGCCTCCACCAGGAACGTGTTGACCAGCGAATAGCCGAACACCAGCGCCAGCGTCGCGGCGACCGGGTTCCAGGCCAGCTTCATCGCGAACCGGCCGTACACCGTCCGTTCCCGAAAGCCGAGCGCGCGGACCATCTGCACATGGGTGTCGCCGATGGTGTCGAGCACCTGGGCCCTGATCATGCGGGTGAGCAGCCCGGCCGGGTAGGCGGCCACGACCAGGGCGGGCAGCAGCAGATGGCCGAGGAGGCTGCCGAACATCGGCCAGTTGCCGGTGAGCGGCGCGTCGATCAGCCCGAATCCGGTCACCTGGGTCAGCGGATGGGTGAACAGCAGGCCGGGGGAGAACTCACCCGCCGCGGGCAGCAGGTGCAGGCGATCGGACAGGACAAGCTGGAGGATGAGCGCCAGCCAGAAGATCGGCATCGACACGCCGAAGATCGAGCCGGCCCGGATGGCGTGGTCCGAGGCCCGGCCGGGCCAGCGCGCCGAGATCAGCCCGAGCGGGACGGCGACCACCAGCCCGATGATCATCGCGGCGGTCACCAGCTCGATCGAGGCAGGAGCGGCCTGCCCGATGTCGGACAGGACCGGCCGGTGGGTGTGGATCGCCACGCCCCAGTTGCCGGTGAGGATGCCGCCGAAGTACGAGGCCAACTGCACAGCGGGCGGGCGGTCCAGCCCGAGGAACCGCCGGGCCGCGGCGACCTGGGCCGCGGAGGCGTGCGGGCCGGCCCATGTCGCCGCCGGGTCACCAGGGACGACCCGGGCGATCACGAACGTCAGGACTACGACGCCCGCGACCACCAGGATTGCCGTGGCGACCCGGCGCACGACATAGACGATCAACTGCCGGTTGGCCTGAGGTTGTAGGTGAAGACCACGTTCGCGTAGGCCGGGTTGACGTGGAACCCGGTGAACGAGGTACGCATCGCGTACTGGTAGTTGACGTTGTACAGGGCGTCGACCGGCGCCTGCTGCAGGGTCTCCACCTGCATGGTCCGGTACAGCTGCGCACCGGCCGCGGGGCTGCCCGCGACCACCGACTCCACCTTGTTGATCTGGGAGTCCAGGGTCGGGTTGGAGTAGTAGGACAGGTTGTAGTACGGCGGCTTCTGGGTCTGCAGCAGGTTGGTGAACCAGGTGTACGGGTCGGCGTAGTCCGGCCACCAGTACTCGAGGAAGATGCTCTGGTGGCTGGCGGCGTTCGCGGACTTGGCCTTGGCCCACTGCGTCGGCCAGGCGAGCGACTGGGTGTTCAGGTTGATGTTCAGCTTCGCCAGGTTCGACTTCATCAGCTCGGCGACCACCTGCTCGTTCGAGTCACCCGAGGTGTAGGTGAGCGACAGGTTCAGCGCCTTCTTGCCGGGCCCGTACCCGGCCTGGTTCAGCAGTTGCTTCGCCTTCGCCGGGTCATAGGTGTAGTTCGGCAGGCTGGTGGAGTGGCCGAGCAGGCCCGCGGGGACCAGGCCGCTCGAGGGGTAGGCCGCGCCTTGCAGCGCCGCGATGATCCCCGGGTAGTCGATGGCGTACAGGATGGCCTGGCGCACCGGCAGGCTCAGCGACTTCGCGTTGAGCTGGGCCAGCAGGTTCTGCCAGGACGGCGAGGCCACCGTCCGGATGCCCGGGTTGCCCTGGAACGACTTCCAGATGCTGGGGCCGATCTGCTCCACGAAGTCGACGGCGCCCGAGCGCAGCAGCTGGGCGGAGGTGGTGTCCGTGCTCACCACCCGGAACACGACCTTCTTGTAGTGCGGGCCGCTCCAGCCGCCCCAGTAGCCGGGGAAGGCCTTGAGAATGAGCTCGAGCTCCTGGCCCTTGTTCCAGGTCTGCACCTCGTAGGGCCCGGTGCCCGCGTCGTGCGGGGTGTTCAGCCACTTGGTCAGGTTCCCGCCGGGGCCGGCCGCCTGGGTGTCGTAGATGTAGGCCGAGTAGGAGGCCGAGGCCTCCAGGTCGAGTGGCGCGGAGTACTTCAGGTGGAACACCAGGGTGTACTGGTCGGGGGTGTCGATGGTGTTCACCGTGCCCCAGACATAGGCGGCGCCGCCGCCCAGCTTGATCGTGCGCAGGATGGCGGCCTTGGCGGCCTGCGCGGTCATCAGCCGGCCGGTGTGGAAGTGCACCCCGTGCCGCAGGTGGAACGTCCAGGTCTTGCCGCCGTCCGCGGACGACCAGCTGGTGGCGAGCAGCGGCTCGACCCGGTGCGCCGTCGCGTCGTAACGGGTCAGCGTCTCGTACATCTGGCTCATCGCGATGATGCCGTCGGAGTACTCCGTCGCCGGATCCCAGCCGTCGTCCATGACCGTGGCGGTCGTGTCGTAGGTGAACACCTGGCTCGCGGCCCGCTGCGGGGCCGACGAGCTCGACCCGCCGCAGGCGGCAAGCAGCAGCGCGACTGCGCAGCCGGACGCGATCGGCAAGGCGCGGTGGGGCTTCATGGTTGCCTCCGTGGTCGTTACAGTGACTCGGCCGCTTGCTCGGTGGCCCCGGTCGGCCATGCCTGCCGGGACGGGTTCGCCCCGAGTTGGGGCTCCGGCAATCCGCCGAGCGCGCCGGCGGCCTTGGCGCGCACCCGGATGGCTGGAGTGGTGAGGTAGGCCAACGGTATTTCCTCCAGCTCGACGATCTGCACCGTGGCGGGGTCGGCGCCCGCCGCGACCGCGCGTTCGCGCGCCTCGTCGCGCGCCTCGTCGAGTGCGGCCTGCCGGCCGTCGGGGCCGAGGTGGAAGATCCGGTCTATCTGGCCGCTGACCGAGGCGATGGCGGCGCCGACCGCGTTGGCGGCGTCGAAATGCTCGGGCCTGATGACCTGGCTGACCCCGGGGATGTGGTCGGGGACCAGGATGCTGCCGCCGCCGACGGCGACCAGCGCGCGGTCCTCCTTGGACGTCTTGACCCGGTCGATCGCCTCGGCGAGCATGACGTCGGCGCGGGCCAGCGCGTCCAGCAGTATCCGCCGGTAACGGCTGGTGCGCCCGGCGTCGCCCAGGTCCGCCCGGCCCGCCGCGACGGCGCTGTCGGTCAGCGTCGGCATGGTCCCGCCGAAGACCAGGGCCTGCTGGGTGAGCAGGTAGCCGACGCTGCGTGGCCCGAGCCGCACCCCGCCGGGGTCCTGGGTGATCACGGTGCCGCCGCCGAGCGCGATCGTGACCAGGTCGGGCATCCGGAAGTTGGTCAGGATCCCGCCGATCTCCACGCCCTGCGACGACTCCCTGGGGAAGCCGTTGACCAGCACCCCGACGTCCGTCGAGGTGCCGCCCACGTCCACCACCAGCGAGTCGGAGTTGCCGGTCAGGAACGCCGCACCGCGGACGCTGTTGGCCGGGCCGCTGCCGATCGTGAGCACCGGATACCGCAGCGCGTGGTCCAGGGCCATCAGCGTGCCGTCGTTCTGCGCGAAGAACGTCGTCGGCTCGAGGTGGTGCGTGGTCAGCGCCCGGCGCATCGCGTCGGCCACGTCGCGGGCCACGCCGACGAGGGCGCCGTTGAGTATCGTCGCGTTCTCCCGCTCGAGCAGGCCGATCGAGCCGATCTCGTGGCTGAGCGAGACATGGATCTCGCCGAGTTCCCGCTTGACGATATCGGCCGCCACCAGCTCGTGCCGCGGCGACACCGGGGCGAACACGCTGGTGATCGCGACGCCCTCCGCCGCGCCGCCGACCTCGCCGAGAAACCGGGCGATGGCATCGGTGTCCAGCGGGGACAGATCCCGGCCATCGAACTCGACACCGCCATCCACAATCACCGCGCCGACCGAGATGGTGTCGGTGAGGTCGCGTGGCCAGCCGAACATCGGCCTGACGCTGTGGGTGGCCGGGCCGCCGAGCCTGATCACCGCCACCCGTCGCAGGTTCCGGCGCTCCAGGACGGCGTTGGTCGCGTGGGTGGTGCCCAGCATGACGTGGCTGATCCGCCGCGGATCCGCCCCTGGCGCGTGCAGGACGGCGTCGATCGCCCTGGTGATCCCGCCGGTGATGTCGGGCGTGCACGGCACCTTCGCCTTGGCGACGATCCGGTCGGCGGCATCCATGATCACCGCGTCGGTGTTGGTGCCGCCGACGTCGATGCCGAGGCGGTGCTCAGGCACTGGCATCGGCGAGCTCCTCCACGGGCACGTAATCGAAGTCATAGCCGAACGCCCGCGGCCCGGCCACGGCGATCCCGCGGTCGGTCCGCCAGACCGGATCGCAGGCGAACGCGATCACCGACACTCGCTGGCCGTACCTCAGCACCTCGGTGGCGATCGCGTCGGCGGTCTCGACATCCAGCACGGTAATCAGGTCAGGCACCGAGGCGAGCACGCGCCCGCGCTCCAGCGCCACCAGGTTCTCGTTCTGCAACTCCAGCCGGATCAGCCGGCCTGCGTCCTCCCCGAGGCCCTCGATCACCACGCTGCCGCGGACGAACCCACTGGTGGTGTGCCGCTCGACGTCCAGCACCTTGCCGGCGATCAGCTGGAACGCGCCCATCTCCGCGATCACGGCGGCCACTGGGCTGCTCGTCGCGCCCGCGAGCGCCTCACCGATCCTGATCGCCTTCGAGACCGAGTTCCGCACGGTGGCCCCGCGCGCCTCCGCCGCGGTCAGCGAGAACTCCGCCGAGGATGCCGCCCCGCCGAACTCCACCGCGGCCGCCCGCTCCAGGCGCTCCATCCAGTCGCCGGAGATCGTGCGGAACACCGCCAGGTTGCCGCGCTCGTCTGTCATCACCGCCGGGCTCGCCGGGATACCGGCCAGATGCATGGTGACCTGAGGCACCTCGGGGAACGAGCGGCCGATCCCGTCGGCGTCCACCACCGGCAGCCCGATCCGCGCGGCCCAGGTGATGGGCAGCAGGCCGTTCCCGCCGCCGATCTCGATGGCCATCAGCGCCGCCACCCGGCGCCCGGTCATGAACTGCAGATGGTCCAGGAGCCGTGCTCCCTCGTCCCCGTTCTCGAACTTCTCCAGGATGACCGTGGTGGCACCGATCCCGGCGCACGGCATGATCAGCGCATCATCGGGCAGTTCGTCCAGATCGACCAGGGAGACCGGTCCGAAGTCCTCGGTCGCCTGGAGTGCCTGCAAGAGTGTCACGTGCGCATCGCCGCCGCCGCCGGCGCCGAGTATGGCGCAGCCGCGCGCGAGGGCGCGCAGCGAGTCGGGGTCGAGCAGTCTTTTCATGATTAAGTGTTCGTTCGCACGCGTACAAACGTTTTTGGTGCCCTCCCATGATTCCCGAAGCTGGTCCGGGGGCGCCACTGTCTTCAGATCACCGTCTGGCGCCATTTCCGGGCATGCCGCACCGGGCGATCCCCCCCATCATGGCACGCGGCCGGATGATCAGCGGACGACCTCCGCGCTGATGATCCGCTCACGAAGGGTCGTCAGGTCCTTGCCGCGGACCACCTTCGGCGGGCTCGACTGCGGGCGGCGGGCGTAGAGCAGGCCGGCGACCCCGCGCCAGACATGCCAGTGCGGGAACTCCGGGGCGTACGGCCACCATTCCGGGGTCCCGTCAACGGCCGTGGCGCCCGTGGCGCTGTCACAATCCATTGCTCTCCCAAGCGTGGCGACGTGCGCAGCGATGCTGCCGGAGCTTCGCGGGTGTAACGCAAGGCTCGCAGCCGGTGGCCCCGCCGGGAATGGGCATATTGCACCACGATCGTGACTCGGCTGTGCGCTCCGCATAAGGCAGGCCTCCTGCTGCCGCAGGCGGCGAGCAGCATCGCGACCGCGATGCCGGATGCCAGGAGACCGGCGCGGGGCTCCGTGGATTCCTCAGTTGTTCCTCGTCGTGGCAGGTCAGGTGGCCGCCGAGGCCGGCCGGCGCTGATTCGCCGATCCCGCGGATAGCTGGTGGTTCATGCCGCCCAGCGAGCCCGCGGCCTTGGCGCGGATCCGGACCGGCGGTGCGGCAGTCAGGTCGCAGTACCCGCCAGCTCTTCCACGGGCAGGTAGTCGAAGTCGTAGCCGAACGCGCGCGGGCCGGTGGCGGCGATGCCCTTCTCGGTACGCCACACCGGAGCACAGGCGAACGCGATCACCGTGACCCGCTGGCCGTAGCGGATCCGCTCGGTCGCGATGGCCTCGGCGGTCTCCGCATCCAGCACCGTGATCAGGTCAGGCACCGAGGCGAGCACCCGGCCGCGCTCCAGCGCCACCAGGTTCTCGTTCTGCAACTCCAGCCGGATCAGCCGGCCTGCGTCCTCCCCGAGGCCCTCGATCACCACGCTGCCGCGGACGAACCCACTGGTGGTGTGCCGCTCGACGTCCGATACCTTGCCGCTGACCAGGCGGTACGCACCTATCTCCGCGATCAGGGAGGTGACCGGGTCTCCCTCGGCGCGAATGCCCGCCTCGCCGATCCTGATCGCCAGCGAGACCGAGTTCCGCACGGTGGCCCCGCGCGCCTCCGCCGCGGTCAGCGAGAACTCCGTGGAGGACGCGGCGCCGCCGAACTCGACCGCGGCCGCCCGTTCCAGGCGCTCCATCCAGTCGCCGGAAATCGTGCGGAACACTATGAGGTTGCCGCGCTCATCGGTGATCACCGCCGGGCTTGGCGGTATCCCAGCCAGTTGCATGGTGACCTGCGGCACCTCGGGGAAGGCGCGCCCCATGCCGTCGGCGTCCACCATGGGCAGATGCATGGCCGCGGCCCAGGAGATGGGCTGCAGCCCGTTCCCGCCGCCGATCTCGGTCGCCATGAGCGCGGCCACGGGGCGCCCGGTCAGGTATTCCAGCTCCTCCCTGAGCCGCTCACCTTCGTTGCCGTTCTCGATCTTCTCGATGCTCACCGTGGTGGCGCCAATACCTCCGCACGGCATGATGAGTGAGTCGTCGGGCAGTTCGTCCAGATCGACCAGGGAGACCGGTCCGAAGTCCTCGGTCGCCTGGAGTGCCTGCAAGAGTGTCACGTGCGCATCGCCGCCGCCGCCGGCGCCGAGTATGGCGCAGCCGCGCGCGAGGGCGCGCAGCGAGTCAGGGTCGAGCAGCCTTTTCATGATCAGCGCCATTTCCGGGCACGCACCACCGGGCGATCCCCCCCATCATGGCACGCGGCCGGATGATCAGCGGACGACCTCCGCGCTGATGATCCGCTCACGAAGGGTCGTCAGGTCCTTGCCGCGGACCACCTTCGGCGGGCTCGACCGCGGGCGGCGGGCGTAGAGCAGGCCGGCGACCCCGCGCCAGACATGCCAGTGCGGGAACTCCGGGGCGTACGGCCACCATTCCGGGGTCCCGTCAACGGCCGTGGCGCCCATGGCGCTGTCACAATCCATTGCTCTCCCAAGCGTGGCGACGTGCGCAGCGATGCTGCCGGAGCTTCGCGGGTGTAACGCAAGGCTCGCAGCCGGTGGCCCCGCCGGGAATGGGCATATTGCACCACGATCGTGACTCGGCTGTGCGCTCCGCATAAGGTGGGCCTCCGGAACGTGTAAAAGGTGGCCCGATGCCCTCCATCGACGAGATCCTCGCCAGTTCGCCCCTGGCCGGCCTGCGGCAGGTCAGCGCCAGCGGCGGGGATCGCCAGGTTGCCCTGGTGCGGCTTGCGGAGAGCTTCATCGACCTGGACCAGGCCCCGGCGGAGAGCCTGGTCATCCTGTCCAGGTTCGCGTCGGCCGAGATCAACGACTATCGCCTGGACATGGCCCTGCGCTGGGGAGCCATTCACCGGGTGGCGGCCGTCGCGGCGTTCTCTGCCGAGCCGTGGGAGCCCACCGTGACGGCCAGGGACATCGCCGCCCGGGCGGACATCGCCCTGATCTCCATCCCAGCGGAACTGGAGCTTGCCGCACTGGTCCAGGCGATCATGCGCGAGATCGGCGGCGGCGCGGATCGCGCGCTGGGCCGGGCTCAGCAGGGCCTGGAGGCGGTGCTGGCTGCCGAGTCGGCCGGTGGCGGTCTTGAGGACCTGCGGGTAGCGGTCAGCGCGGCGCTCGGCACGCCGATCGAGTTCCACACCTGGGGGGGCGACGGTTTGTCCGGTGCCGCTGCCGCCGCCGCCGCCCGTTCCGCCGCCAACGGCGGGTCGGGTTCCCCGGGGGCCGGTGCGCAGCCAGGCGGCCGCCCGGCGGCCGAGGTCATCGCGCCCGTCGTGGTCGGCGAGACGCCGGCCGGGTATTTCGTGGCGCCGGATGCGCACGGCGACTTCGGCGTGGCCGTGCGGCTCGTGCTCTACACGGCGGCGCTGGCCGCTGGGCGGCTACTCGACCTGGCCAGGCGGGCTCACGAGACGCCGGTCAGGTCCCGCAGCGAACTGCTGGCCGAGCTGCTCATGTCGGACACCGCGATCAACGAGGACCTCCTCGAACGCGCCCGTGCGCTCGCGATACCGGTGACCGGCTGGCATGTCGTCGTCCGGATCGAGGCGGACGACCTGGAGGAGTCCGGGCGTGACGAGGTGCACCGGTTCGAGCTCATGGAGGCCGCTGGCCAGGCTGCCCTGCAGGCCGCCGCGGCGACGGGCGGTACCTGGTACCTGACCAGGATCGCCCGCGCCATCGTGCTGGTCCGGGTCACCACATCCAACCCGGGACCGCAGGCCGGGGCCAGAGCGGCCCGGTCGGCGGAGCGCGCGCTGCAGGCCATCAGGGGCAGGCTGCCGTCACTTCGGTTCCGGGCCGGGGTGGGCGCGCCGCACGAGGGCCCGACCGGGCTGCGCGCATCGGCTGCCGAGGCACGGGGTGCCCTGCTCGCCGCGCGGGCCGCGCTCAAGCCCGCCGGCGTGGCCGCGCACGACGCGGTCGGCGTCCGGCGGATGCTGATGGAGTGGTACGCGTCCGATACCGCGCGGGCGTCGGTGCGGGATCAGCTCGCGCCGCTGGAGCGGCTGGGCCGGGCTCGCGCCGACACGGCGATCCGGACCCTGGCGGCGTACCTGGACGAGCAGGGGTCGATTGTCAGGACCGCGCAAAAGCTGCACCTGCACCGCAACGCCGTGGCTAACCGGCTGCGCGGCATAACGGAGCTGCTGGAGACCGATCTCGACGACCCGGATCAGCGGCTCGCCCTGCAGCTCGCATGTCGCGCACGGCTGCTGGACTAGCGGACCGGGCGATCTCGGCTGGCGGACCGCCGGCGGCCTCGGCGGGCCCTGGCAGCTCCAGGGCCGCCCAGACGGCCTTCTCGCCGGTGCCGAGGATGGTCCATCCCCAGGCGACCGCGAGCGCCCCGACGATCTGCAGGCCATGGCCGGACTCGGCGTCGGGACCGCCGGCCGCGAGGGCCGGCGGGGTACCCGTCTGGTCGGTGACCACGCAGATCAGGCGGCTGGCCTGAAGGCACAAGCTCAGCTCGACACGCCCGCTCCCGGAATCGCCCCCGCCATCCCCCATGGCGGTGGGGGTGCCGTGCCGTATTGCGTTGGTGGCCAGCTCGGAGGCGACAACGACCGCATCCTCGGTCAGCGTGTCCAGATGCCACATGCGCAGCGTGGCCACGGTGAACTCGCGGGCGGCCCGGGCGGACTCCGGCACGGGCGCCAGCGCGATGCGGCGCCGCCGCCCTGCTCCGGGCGGCGCGGATACCGTCGGCTGCGTGGATCCGTAGCGATCGCCTGCGGCGTGGGCGGAAGCCGCCTGACGTCCCTGGTACATGGATGGACCACCGAGCCTGAGGTTGGGCGCGTCCGCCACCGGTCAGCGCATGAGCTACGATGCCACTTCGGATGTGCAGATGCAAGTGCACTTGCACAGGAGAAGACGGAACTCGCGAGCTTACCGGCGCAATGGCGCCCGGGGGGATCGCGAGTTTCCAGTCGCGGACGCCGGAAAAGAGGCCCCCGTGGGCTGGCTTCCGGCCGCAGAGAGAGATGAACCGTGGACCTGGTGCCAAGCCACCTGCTGCCCGCACAGATACGGGCCGCGAAATGGCGGAAGAGTCGTCACAGCAATCCCAGTGGTAACTGCGTCGAAATGGCCAGGCTGCCCGGAGAGCAGGTAGCCGTGCGTGACTCCCACCGCCCCGACGGACCTGCACTGCTATTTACCCGGGCCGCGTGGGAGCGCTTCCTGTGCGGCGTGCGCGAGGGCGCGGCTGAGTTAGCGTTAGCCGGCCTGGCGCCTGTCAGCGGCGATCCGCAGGCCGAACGCGTTGCGCCGGGCGATCTGCAATGGATTGCGGACGCCTGGCGGTGAGATGTTCCCTGGATCCGGTTATGGCGCTGGCTCGCGCCGCGTGGGAGACTCGCGGGGTCGGACGTTGGCGGGAGGGCACATGATCAAAGCTGCCGAACCAGTCGGCGGCCATGCCGGGGCGATGGTCATCCCGGCCGCGGGGGGGCCCACAGTTCTGCGCATTCTGCTAGGAGCACAGCTTCGGCGTCTCCGCGAGGCCAAGCGAATCACCCTCGAAGATGCAGGGATCAGGATCCGTGCATCCCATTCTAAGATCAGCCGGCTGGAGACGGGCCGGGTGGGATTCAAGGACCGCGATATCGCCGATCTGCTCACGCTGTATGGCGTGACCGACGAGGAGGAACGCGACGCATTGCGGGCGCTCGCCCGGCGGGCGAGCGCGCCCGGCTGGTGGCATGACTACTCCGATGTGCTGCCGTCGTGGTTCGAGGCGTACGTCGGGCTGGAGGAGGTCGCCACCCAGATCCGGGCCTACGAGGTCCAGTTCGTCCCCGGCCTGCTGCAGACCGAGGACTACGCGCGCGCCGTGACGCTGCTCGGCCACGACGCCGCCTCGGCGCGGGAGATCGAGCGGCGGGTCCGGCTGCGGATGACGCGCCAGGCGGTGCTCGACCAGGAGGAGCCGCCCAACGTCTGGGCGGTGATCGACGAGGCGGTGTTGCGCCGCCCGGCGGGCAGCCCGGCCATCATGCGCGGCCAGCTCAAGCACCTCGGGGAGCTGGCGCTGCGCCCGAACGTGACCATCCAGATCATCCCGTTCCAGACCGGTGGCCACTCCGCCGCTGGCGGGCCGTTCAGCATCCTGCGGTTCGCCGAGCCGGACCTGCCGGACGTTGTCTACCTCGAACAGCTCACCAGCGCGCTCTACCTGGACAAGCCGGACACGGTGGACAGCTACCTGAGAGTCATGGAGCGGATCTGCATGGAAGCGGCAACCCCGGCCGCCAGCGCCGAGATCATCGCGAACCTGCTCGACGGGAGCTGACCAGGGGAGTGGCCACGGCCCCGCGCCCGCTTCGGCGTCGGCAGACGGGCGCCATTCCGATACCCACACCAGCCCCGGTGCGACCAGTCGAGCCCGTCGTAGCGGGCTCAAGCCTGCAGAAACCTGCCGTCAGCGCGGGAGGGCGCAGGCGGCGACCGCGGCGACGCTGCGGTCGATGTCCTGCTCGGTGGTGTTCCAGCCGCTGACGCTGACCCGCATCGCCGCGCGGCCCCGCCAGACGGTCGGCCCGCACCAGCAGGTGCCCTCCTCCTGGACCGCGGCGATGACGGCGCTGGTCCGCGCCTCGTCACCGAAGTCAACGATGACCTGGTTGAGCACGACGTCGTTGGCCACGGCGTAGCCGGCGCCGCGCATTCCGCCGGCGAACCGCCGCGCCAGCGCGCACGTCCGGTCCACCAGGGCGGCCACGCCGTCGCGGCCGAGGGCGGCGAGCACCGCCCATACCTCCGCGCCCCTGGCCCGCTGCGACGACTGCGGCGTGACGTGCATGGGCTCAAGGACGGCGTCCTCGGGAAGGTAGGCGGCGGACGCCTCCATCGCCGAACGCAGCGCCCGCGGATCGGCGGTCAGCGCGATCCCGCAGTCGTACGTCGTGTTCAGCCACTTATGCGCGTCGGTGGCCCAGGAATCGGCACCGGCGACGCCCGCGACCTGGCCAGCGGTGCCGGGCGAGGCCGCCGCCCACAGCCCGAACGCGCCGTCCACGTGCACCCAGGCGCCGTTGTCGTGGGCCCAGTCGATCAGCGGGCCGAACGGGTCGCTGGCCCCGGTGTTGACGTTGCCTGCCTGCAGGCAGACCAGCGCGGGGCCGGTGAGCGCGGGCAGGCCGCGCGGCTCGATCCGGCCCTGGCCGTCCGCGGGCAGCAGGAGGGCCCGGTCCCGGCCGAGGCCCACAAGGCCGAGCGCCTTGCGCACGGTCGTGTGCGCCTGCGCCCCGGCCACGATGGTGACCGGTGGAGCGCCGACCAGGCCCTGGCCTGCCGCGTCCCAGCCATGCCCGGCGAGGACCGCGTCCCGGGCCGCGGCCAGGCAGGTCGCGTTGGCCATGGTGGCGCCGGTGACGAAACCGCCGCCGGTGCCGTCCGGCAGCCCGAGCAGTTCGGTGACCCAGCGCAGCGCCACCTGGTTGAGCACCGACGCGGTCGGCGACATGACCGACAGCGCCGCGTTCTGGTCCCATGCCGCGGTCAGCCAGGCCGCGGCCTGCGCGATCGGCAGTGCCCCGCCGGTGACGAAGCCGAAGTACCGGGGCCCGCCGCTGGCGACGGTGCCCGGTGAGCCGTAGTCGTCCAGCATCGCCAGCACCGACGCCGCGTCCAGGCCAGCGCCGGGCAGGGCGAAGTCCAGCCGGCCCAGCGCGGCCACGTCCGCGGCGGCGGGCGCCACCGGCCGGCCGTCCAGCCCGCCCAGGTAGGCCAGGGCCCGCGAAGAGGCATCGCGCAGCAGCGCCGGGCGCGCCGCCAGATCCGCCCCGATCTCATCGGTCCAGCGGTTGATCACGAGTAGACGATAGCCCCGGCGGGTGGCCGATGATCGAGATGTCCTCCTCGCCCAGGGCTTCCTCCTCGTCGCTGTCCACGATGGCCGGCCGGAACAGTTGCTGGGCGATCAGCGTCGGCACGAACGCCGAGAGGATCACGACGGTCACCAGTTCGGTGTACTGAGCCTGGTCGATCAGGTGGTGGGTCAGCCCGAACAGCGCGGCGATGGAGCCGAACGTCAGCCCCGTGGCCATCAGCAGCGTGGTGTAGGTGCGCTCCCGGCGCGGCAGCTTGAAGGCGGCCGCCACCGGCCACACGCCGATCATCTTCGCCGCCAGCTTGACCACCAGCAGCACCGCGATCACTCCGGCGCCGGTAACCAGCGCGGATGCCGAGATCAGGGTGCCGGCCCGGAGGAAGAAGAAGGGGGTGAGCAGGGCGAAGGCGATCGAGCGGAGCCGGTCCATCAGCACCCGGTCGTGCAGGAACACGCCAGCCACCACCAGCCCGGCCACATACGCGGGCAGGACGGCCTCGCTGCCTGCCTGGGTGGCCAGTCCGCCCAGCCCGAACAGCACCACGAGCAGCAGCTTGATCTCCGGCTCGGAGACCCGGTGGCCGAAGTACTTGATCGCCAGCCTGAGCAGCCGGGGCAGCAGGGCCACGGTGACCGCGCTGACCGCGACGAAGACGATCAGCAGCCAGCCGTAGCTGGCGAAGAAGCCGCCGAGGGCCAGCACCGTGCCCAGGTCGGTGATGAAACACGCGGCCAGGATGAGTTTGCCCAGGTCATGGCGATTAAGCCCGGTCTCCACCATCACCGCGTAGACCACCGCGACCGACGTGGTGCTCAGCGCGATGCCGCCGATCTCGGCGGCGTGCAGGTGCCAGCCAAGCACCAGGCCGCAGAACCCGAACGCGGCAAGGAACGGCAGCGCGAACGAGACCGCGCCGATGGACAGGCTCGCCTTCCAGTGCCCGCGCAGTGAGACCGGGTCGATCTCCGCCCCGGCCAGGAACGTCAGCACCAGGGAGCCCGCGCTGGCCAGGAAGGTGACCACGTCGGTCTGGGTGACGTGCTGCTGGATACCGGGGATGTTGCCGGCCAGCGCGCCGATCACGATCTCCACCAGTGCCGCCGGCACGGCGATCTTGATGCTGACCACCGAGGCGAGCAGGGCCATGCCCACCCAGATTGCGGTCACGTAGTACACGTTCATTGCCGCTCCTGCCAGGTGTTGTCCTGGCAGCAGCCAGCGGCCAACCGCTTGCCGGATGCCAGGAGATTTGGGTCCTGGTAGAAGCCATCAGCCACGGCGGCGGTTCGGGCGGCGAGCCCACCGGAGCTTCATCCGGCGCTCTCGCATGATAGCGGGAGGGGCTTTCAAGCCTTCCATATGGCGGCCCGTCGTCGTGTACTGGAAATATGTACGACTTCGATGTACTGGTGATCGGCTCGGGGCCGGGCGGGCAGAAGGCCGCGATCGCAACGGCCAAGCTGGGCCGGCGGGTCGGGATCATCGAGCGCAAAGACATGATCGGCGGGGTGTGCCTGAACACAGGCACGATCCCGTCCAAGACCCTGCGCGAGGCGGTCCTGTATCTCACCGGTCTTGACCAGCGGGAGATGTACGGCCAGAGCTACCGGGTCAAGGACGAGATCACCATCGCGGACCTGGCGGCCCGCACCCAGCACGTGGTAGGCCGCGAGATCGACGTGGTGCGCAGCCAGTTGTCCAGGAACCGGATCACGATCCTCACCGGCACCGGCTACTTCATCGACCCGCACACGGTGGAGATCGACGACAGTGACGGCCGGACGCGACGGGCCACGGCCGACAAGATCGTGATCGCCACCGGCACCCGCCCGGCCCGGCCCGCGCACCGTCGACTTCGACGAGCGCACGGTGATCGACTCGGACGGGATCGTCCACCTGAAGCGGGTGCCGCGGTCCATGGTCGTCGCGGGCGCCGGCGTGATCGGCATCGAGTACGCGTCCATGTTCGCCGCCCTCGGCACCAAGGTCACCGTGGTCGAGCAGCGGGACCGGATGCTGGAGTTCTGCGACATCGAGGTCGTCGAGGCGCTGAAGTACCATCTGCGCGACCTGGCGGTCACCTTCCGGTTCGGCGAGTCCGTGGCCTCGGTGGAGGCCAGGCCTGAGGGAGCCATCGCCATCCTGCACAGCGGTAAGAAGATCCTCGCCGACACGGTCCTGTACTCGGCCGGCCGTCAGGGCGCAAGCGACGAACTGCACCTGGACGCGGCCGGCCTGTCCGCCGACAAGCGCGGCCGGATCGTGGTGGACGAGTTCTTCCGCACCGAAGTGCCGCACATCTACGCGGTCGGCGACATCATCGGCTTCCCGGCCCTCGCGGCCACCTCCATGGAGCAGGGCAGGCTCGCCGCGCACCACGCGTGCGACGAGCCGATCCACGCGATCGGGAAACACCAGCCGATCGGCATCTACAGCATCCCGGAGATCAGTTTCATCGGGCGCACCGAGGAAGAGCTCACCAAAGACAACATCCCGTTCGAGGTGGGCGTGTCCCGGTACCGGGAACTGGCCCGCGGCCAGATCATCGGTGACTCCTACGGGGTGCTGAAGCTGCTGGTCTCGCTGGAGGACCGCACGCTGCTCGGCGTGCACGTGTTCGGCACCGGCGCGACCGAACTCGTGCACATCGGCCAGGCCGTGATGGGCTGCGGCGGCACCGTGGACTACCTGGTCGACGCGGTGTTCAACTACCCGACGCTGGCCGAGTCCTACAAGGTGGCCGCGCTGGACGCGACCAACAAGATGCGCGAAATAGACCGAATGTCCTGACCCGCCGCTTGCCACCCCGGCCCCGGGCGCTCCACCCCCTCCAAACACGGGCATGAAAGTGACAGCGAGGCCCGTCTAGGGGCATCAATCTCACATTCATCTCGCCCAAGGCCGGCGCGAGTTTGTGGCAAGCGGCGCGGGGCGGGCTGGTGCGGGTTTTGGGTGAGCGGCGCGGAGGCGGGCCAGCGCAGGGTTAGGCGGGCGGCGCGGCGTTCAGGGCGGCGGCGATCGCGGTGCCCAGCGCCCTGGCCACCGGCGGCGGGAACGCGTTGCCCACCTGACGGTAGGCGGCGGTCTTGCGGCCGGTGATCGTCCAGTCGTCCGGGGAAGCCCTGCAGCCGGGCCACCATGGCCACGGTCAGCTTCGGCGGCTTGTCCGCCGGGAAGTCCGGCCCGGGTATCTCGTCGGCGATGCCGAGCCCGTTCACGCCCATCGCGGCCCAGGCCGCCCGGGCCCGGGTCGGGCCCAGGTCCGGGCCGCCGTGCTTCTTGCTGCCGCCCACGATGGTCGGCGCGATCCCGACGGCCCGCCGCGCCCAGGCGGCCGCCCCCGGCCAGCCGCGCGCGGCCATCAGGTCACCGAGCACCTCGCCGACCGTCGGGCGGCGGTGCCGCCTGCGGGCCCGGCCAGCGGAACCACGACGCCCACGGCGGGCGCATCGCGACCAGCACGAACCGCGGCCGCAGCTGCGGCACCCCGTGGTCGTTCGCGTGCACCAGGTCCCACCAGGTCTCGATAGCCCAGCGCGCGGAGCCGGCCGAGCACCTGGGCCCGGTACCCCTCGAACCTGCGCGTGCCCAGGCCGCGGACGTTCTCCAGCAGCACCGCGCGCGGGCGGATCTCCTCGATCAGCCGCAGCGCCTGGGGGAACAGGTCCCGCTCGTCGTCCGAGCCGAGCTGCTTTCCCGCGATCGAGAACGGCGGACAGGGCACCCCGCCCGCGAACAGGTCCACGCTGGCGAAGGCACGCCCGTCGACGTTCGCCACGTCACCCTCGATGACCTTCCACTGCCTGTTGAAGCGCAGCGTCCCGCAGGCGTCAGCATCCAGTTCGACGACGGCCTCATGGGCGAAACCGGCCTGTTCCAGGCCGAGCGCCTGGCCGCCCGCACCGGCACAGATCTCCAGCGAGGTAAGCGCCGGGAAGTCAGCGTGCACCACGGGCCCTCCAGGAAAGCCACCATGCCCCACGTTCCCTCCCGCGCCCGTCTTCTGGATGATTCTGCCCGCACCCCAGGACAGCGGGTGGCGGAACACGCCGGCGGCCTCACTGGGACGCGAGGGTTTCCGCGAGCGCCTCGTAGCTGAGCACCCGGCGCTGCCTGGTCACCTCCCGCCAGGCGTCCCGCTGTTCGGCGTTCGCGTGCTCGGCGACGCTGGCGTCCATCGCGTCGTAGGCGATGTGGTACACGGCATCCACCTCGCCGGTGCCGCGGGCGATGGACGCCAGCCGGCTCGGCAGCGGCTCTGCGGTCACCGTCACCAGGTGCGGCTGCCTGCCGCGCCGGTGCCGGATCATCTGCAGGCACTCGTGCCGGATGTTCTGCACCCGGTCCGACCGGATGGTCCATTTGCACGAGATCGCCGCGTGCAGCGGCGGCAGGCCCGAGCCGGTGCGGACCCCGGCCAGGCCCACCGTGACGTCCGGCTTGATCAGGTAGTCCATGCCCAGCGAGATGCGCAGCTGCGGGCTGGCGCGCACCAGCGCGTCCACCTCCTTGAGGTGCGCGTACTGGTCGAAGCCGGTGATCAGCTTGCTCCGCCCGATCAGCCAGTCCCTGCCGGTGCGGTAGCCGGGCAGCACGCCGCGCAAATGGTCACAGACCGCCTGCTCGAGTGGCCCGCCAGGGTCCTTGGGCACCGCCGAGGTCACGTCGCGGGACACGCCAAGCGCGTCGAGTACCCCGGCGGCGATGCGCATGGATTCGGCGCTGTCCACGTCCGCTGCGTTCGGCACCAAAGTCCACCCGAGCCGGTTCTTGACGCTCGCTTTCCAGCCGGCCAGAGCCGTCGCAAACGGTGCGTTCATTATGAAAGGCGCGATCAGGGCTTCTTGGCGCGGCTGGGCGCGACGCGGGACAGTTCGCCGGGCTGCTTGGGGTAGACCGGCGGCCACGGGGCGTCGGGCAGCCCGGCCGCCTCGTCGCGGGCGGCCAGTTCGAGCAGCGGTGCCAGGTCCTGCGGGTCGTCGTTCATCGGCTGCCACGGGTCGCCGGCCGACTCCAGCCTGGCCGGCAGGGTCGCGATGGTGAACTGGTCGGGGTGGATGTCGTCGATCTCCTCCCAGGCCAGCGGCGTGGACACCTGCGCGCCGGGGCGGGCGCGCACCGACCATGCGCCGAACACCGTCTTGTGCGGGGCGTTCTGGTTGAAGTCGATGAACACCCTGGAGCCGCGCTCCTCCTTCCACCAGGCGGCGGTCATCAGGTCCGGCTTGCGGCGCTCAAGTTCCCGGGCCAGCGCCACGGCGGCGGCGCGCACCTGGTAGGAATCCCAGCGCGGCTGGAGCCGGACGTAGACGTGCACGCCCCGGTTGCCGGTGGTCTTGGCGTACCCGGTGATGCCGAGTTCGGTGAGCAGGCCGTGCACCTCGTGCGCCGCCTGCCTGATGTGGCTGAACTCCACCCCGGGGGAGGGGTCGAGGTCGATCCGCAGCTCGTCGGTGTGCTCCGGGGCGTCGGCCAGGTAGGGCCAGACGTGGAAGCCCAGGCAGCCCAGGTTCACCGCCCACAGCACGTGGTCGATGTCAGCGGCGACCAGGGCCTGCGAGGTGGTGCCGTTGGGGGTGGACACCGTGGTGGTGCGGAGCCAGTCCGGGGCGTTCTTCGGCACCCGTTTCTGGAAGAACGACGGCCCGGACGCGCCGTCGGGGAAGCGCTGCAACAGCACCGGGCGGCCGCCCATGGCGCGCAGCAGCGGCCCGGCGACGCGCAGGTAGTGCTCGGCGAGGTCGCCCTTGGTCTCGCCTCGCTCGGCGAAGAACACCTTGTCCGCATGGGTGATCAGCTCATGTGGCATGGCGGCTCACCTCCCCGTGGCAGGCCCGCCGCGCGGTGGCTCTTGCCCGGCCGCCTGCCGTGACTGTCACGATCATGTCATCCCTGTGCCCGCGCCCGGCCGGCCGGGCGTTAACCGGCTAGGCAACGGCCGGCAGGCCGGCTACGGTCGGCTGCCGCGGGCGCCTGGCCGGCCGGGCCCGGTGCGCGGGCGCCTGGCGGCCGGGCCCTGTGCCGCGACACGGCGGGGACCAGGAGGTGGCATCGTGACCAGCGGGCCAGCGGGCGGCCATGCGGCGATAGTGACCGGCGCCAACCACGGCATCGGCGCGGCGACCGCGGCGGCGCTCGCCGCGCGCGGCTGCGCCGTGCTGTGCACGTTCCTGCGGGTGGACGACGACGCCCCGGGTTTTCCCCCGGCTTACCGAGACGACCGGGCCCGTGACGGCGCCCCGGTGGCCGGCCAGATCCGGGCCGGGGGAGGGCGGGCGCTGGCGATGGAGGCCAACCTGGCCGACCCGGTGACGCCGGCCGCGCTGTTCGACGCGGCCGAGGAACACCTGGGACCGGTGGACATCCTGGTGAACAATGCGTCCGGGTGGGTGGCCGACACCTTCCGGCCGGCCCATGCCGACGGATTCGGCCGGCCGGTCCAGCCGGTGAACCCCGGCACCTGGCTGCAGCAGTTCGGCGTGGACGCGATGGCCGCGGGCCTGCTGATCGCCGAGTTCGCCCGGCGGCACATCGCCCGCGGCGGGACCTGGGGCCGGATCATCGGCCTCACCTCCGGCGGGGACATCGGCTTCCCCGGCGAGGTCTCCTACGGCGCGGCCAAGGCGGCCCAGGACAGCTACACGATGTCGGCGGCCGTCGAGCTGGCGGACTACGGGGTCACCGCGAACATGGTCCACCCGCCGGTCACCGACACCGGCTGGGTCAACGACGCGGTCCGCAAGATGGTCGCGGACAGCCCCACCATGTTCCACGTCGCCACCCCGGACGAGGTCGCCGGGGTGATTGCCTACCTGGCCTCGGACGCCGCCGCCCTGATCACCGCCAACGTGATCATGCTTCGCTGACCCGTGCCGTCCGGCAGGCTGCGGGTACTCGCGTCCGCATGGTGGCGCGGAACGCCGGGCCCGGTCCGGGAATGTGCGGCCGCGGCGGGGATGTTGGGGGCGGTGTGGCGCTTGTTGTGATCGCAGTCGCGTACGGCGGCCCCGAGGTCCTGTCCGTCGCCGAGGAGCCGGTCCGCGACCCTGGTCCGGGTGAGGCCCGGGTCGAGGTCAGGGCGGCCGGCGTCAACCCGGTGGACGCCAAGTCCTACAGCGGGGCGTTCGGCACCGACCCGGCCCGGCTGCCGATCCGGCTCGGCGCCGAGGCTGCCGGGGTGGTGACCGCGGTGGGGCCCGATACGGTCGGCCCCGCGGGGCCTGTCCAGGTCGGTGACGAGGTCATCGTCTACCGTGCCCCGGGCGGCTGCGCCTCCGAACTGGTGGTGCCGGCCCAGGCGGTGATCCCCAAGCCGGGCACGCTGGACTGGCCGCAGGCCGCCGGGCTGATGGTGACCGGGGTGACCGCATGGCACCTGCTGGCCGCGACGGACGTGGGCGCGGGTGACACCGTGCTCGTCCATGGCGGCAGCGGCGGGGTGGGCCTGATGGCCGTCCAGCTTGCCGTCATCCGCGGGGCGAAGGTCGTGGCCACGGCGAGTCCCGCGCGGCATGAGCTGCTCAAAGACCTCGGCGCCATCCCGGTGGCGTACGGCCCGGGCCTGGCGGACCGGGTCACCGTCGCCGCTCCCGGCGGGGTCGACGCGGCCCTGGACCTGGTCGGCACCGACGAGGCGTGGGATGTCTCCATGGGGCTGGTCCCGGACAAGGCCCGGGTAGCCACGATTGTGGCGTTCGGGCGGGGCCTGCAGGCGGGGATCAAGGTGCTCGGCGGCGCGCCCGGCGCGGATCCAGGCACCGAGATCCGGGAGCGTGCCCGGCTGGAACTGGCCGCGCTCGCCCAGGACGGGAAGCTGCGGGTGCTGGTCTCCCAGACCTTCCCGCTGGCCGAGGCCGCCGCCGCGCACCACGCGATCCTGGACGGCCACACGACCGGCAAGATCGCCCTCATCCCCTGACGACCGACGGTGGCCAGGGCGCAGACCCGGAGCGGGAGCGGACTGGGGGATCCGGGCTCTGCGCCTGGTCGCGGGCGCCGTGGCGGCAGTGGCCACGTTCGCGCGCCCGCTGGACCGGGGTCACAGCGTCATGGCCTTGTAGCCGGGGCTAATAGTAAGGATACTGTCCTAACAAACTTGGCCCGGCAGCCGCGCCCAGAGCGGTGCCTGGCATCGCTCTGATGCTCCCCCCAGGCAGGAGGAACCGATACGCATGAAGCGCATCCCGCTCCGCCCGCGAACGGCCCTGGCTCTCGGCCTATGCGTCCCGCTCACCGTCGCCCTCGGCGTCGGCGCGGCCGCGGCGGCCGTCCGCTCCGCGCCTGCCGCTCCGGCCGCGCACCACGGTCGGAGCCTCATCCCGCGGCACGTCTACGCGCCCTACTTCGAGACCTGGACCAGGAACAACATCGCGGCCATCGCCCGCAAGTCCGGTGCCCATTACCTGACCCTCGCCTTCCTGCAGACCCCCAAGAAGGGCTCGTGCCAGGTCGCCTGGGACGGCAATCCGCGGCAGGTCGTCAAGCCCGGCGGCCGCTACGTCCACCAGATCCGCGAGCTGCGCGCCATGGGTGGGGACGTGGTCCCGTCGTTCGGCGGGTTCAGCGCCGACCAGGGCGGCACCGAGATCGCCGACTCCTGCACCAGCGTGCCGAAGATCGCCCAGGCCTACGAGAACGTGGTGACCACCTACGGGGTGACCCGCCTGGACATGGACGTTGAGGCCAGGTCGCTGTCCAACACGGCGGGCATCGCCCGGCGCAGCGAGGCGATCGCGCTGCTGCAGAAGTGGGCCGCCCGCACGCACCGCACCGTCCAGATCGTCTTCACGATCGGCGTCGAGCCGTGGGGCCTGCCCGGCAACTGCCTCAACGTGCTGAAGAGCGCGGCCGCGCACGGGGTGCGGTTCACCGTGAACATCATGGCGTTCGACTACTACATCAAAGCCAGCCTGACCGGCATCGAGATGGGCAAGGCGGCCCTCAAGGCGCTGAACGGCACGCATGCGCAGCTCGCGCAGCTTTACCCGCACCTCAGCCAGCGCAGGCTCTGGTCAATAGAAGGCATAACGCTCCTACCGGGGATCGACGACTACCCGAAGAAGACCGAGGTCACCCACCTGCCAGACGCGCAGGCGATTGCCAGCTTCGCGCGGTCCCACGGGATGCCGGAGATCTCCATCTGGGCGATCCAGCGGGACAACGGCGGCTGCCCCGGCACCATCGACAGCAACTCCTGCTCCGGGATCAAGCAGCCCACGTGGGCGTTCAGCCACGTGTTCGACGGCTTCACCGGCTAACGCGGTTGTAGGCGCGGGCCGGGCCCGCGTCCGCGCCTACAACTTGAACGAGGTGCCGGAGACGGCGCTCAGCGACGAGCCCGACTACGGATCGGCCCGGGCGCGCACCGGCGGGGCCGTGCGGGGTGTGGTCAGCCGCGGGCGCCGATCATGCGGTGGACGGCGGCCAGCGTGCCGAGCAAGGTCGCGGCGAGGAGGGCGTATGGCACGAAATCAGAGGTTGCCTGGGCCAGCGCGCCGCTCACCAATGCCGCGACTGCCTGGCCCGTCGCCCAGGCCAGGTTGGCCAGGCCGAAGGCCAGCCCCTGGTGCAGCCCCAGCCGGTCCGCCCCCGCCGACAACAGCGCGGTAGCGGGCGCGAACAGGGCGCCATAGCTGGGCAGGCCCACGGCGAGCAGCGCCACCAGCTGGTACCCCGACGGCAGCACCGGCGTCAGCAGGCTGACCACCACCGCCCCGGTCAGCGCGATCCGGACCGGCAGCAGCGCGCCCCGGCGGTCGGAGAGGCCGGCCAGCGGCGAGATGCCCGACTCGATGGCCGCGGCGACGAGGAACGTCCCGCCGATCACCGTGGCCGAGGCGCCGAGCTGGCTCAGCCGCAACGGCGCGAGCACGTCCATCACGCCGAAGGCCAGGCCGGGCAGCAACGTCAGCCACATGCCGGCGCTGACCTGCCGGTCCCGGAACGCGGGCCAGGCCGCGCGCAACGGCTGCGGCGGCACGGCGGGCGGTGCCGGTACGGCGAAGGCCAACGCCATCAGGATCGCCCCGGCCACGGCCGCCCCGGCGAACGCGGGCCCCGTCCCCACCTGGTTTGCCACGATCCCGACGAGCGGGCCGAACAGCGCGCCGACCACCGCCGCCCCGAGCGCGGTGCCCAGCAGTTCCCCGCGCCGTTCCTCCGGCGACGCCGTGGCCAGCCAGGCCAGGCCTGCCGCCCAGGTGCAGGCGCCACCCAGGCCCTGGACGAAGCGCGCACCGTCCAGCACGGCCGGGTTCGTCGCCCAGCCGAACACCAGAGTCGACGCGCTCATCAGGGCCAGCCCCAGCAGGACTGTCGGGCGGTAGCCCAGGCGGGCCGCCAGCACCCCGCCTGGCAGCGCGCCCACCAGGGTTCCCGCCGGGTAGGCGGCGACCAGGAGCCCGGCACCCGCCTTGGTCAGCCCGGCGGTCCGGACGTAGTGCGGGAGCAACGGGGTCAGCGCGGTAAAGAAAAGAGTGTCGACAAGGACAATCGCGCATACGAACGCCAGCAAGGCGAACACCGGGCGCGATAGCCTCGGCCGGCCCAACCTCACGCCGACACCTCCAGATCACGGGAGCACGCACATGCCCGCACGCAGGCCTACCCGCCGGGCGGTCCCAGGTGCCGCAGCCCTCGTCCTGTCCCGCGCGCTGCTGGTCGGCTGCGGCTCGTCCGGCGGGTCATCGCCCGGCGGGGAGCGGCTCAGGTCGTGGCGGTCACCTTGCTCAGGTGCGCCGGGGCGTCCGGGTTGACGCCCCGCGCCCTGGCCAGTTCGTAGGCGAGCTGCTGGCCGCGGGTGATCGCGGCGATCACATGTACCGCTTCCGGCAGGCCGGGGGGCACCGGCAGGGAAGCCGACCGCGCCTGGCGGCTGTCGAGCAGCGCGCGCAGTTCCGCGAGGTCGGTGTCGGCCGGGCCGCCGCCATCCACCAGGAGCACGGGCGCGCCCGCGTACACCGCGGCGATGGGCCCGTGCAGCAGGTCGGCCGTGGAGATTCCCTCGGCCAGGATTCCGGTGGTCTCCTTCACCTTGAGCGCGGTCTCCAGCGCGGCAGCGTAGGCCAGCCCCCGGCCCGCCACCACCAGCCGGTCCAGGTCCCGCCAGCGGTCCGCCAGTTGCCGCACCGGGCCGGGATCGGCGAGCACCGCGGTCACCGCGCCGGCCAGGCCGTCCAGGGTGCCGTCGGGAACGGGCGCGGCGCGCAGCGCCGAGGTGACCGTGGCCAGCACCGCGAGCTGGGCGGTCACCGTCTTGGTGGCCGGCACCGCCCGTTCAGGACCGGCGTCGGTGGACAGGACCAGGTCCACCGCGTCCGCGAGCGGGCTCCGCGGCTCATTGGTGATCCCCAGCACGACGGCACCGCCCGCCCGGATCGCCCGGCAGGTGCTGATGATCTCCGGGGTGACACCGGACTGGCTCAGCGCCACCACCAGGTACCCGCGCCAGTCCACGGTGGCGTGGTAGCGGGTGTACAAGCTGGGGGCGGCCAGGCCGGCCTGGCCCGCGCGCAGCTCGGCCAGGTACCGGCCGAACACCGCCGCATTGTCCGAGGAGCCGCGGGCCAGGAACACGATTCCGGCCAGCGGGCGGGGCAGCACCGCGCGCACCGCGCGGGTGTCCGCCGGTGCCCGCGCCTTGACCCTGGCCAGCACCTCCGGCTGGGCGGCCATCTCGGCCGCCATCAGCTCCCCGGTCACCAGGTCTCCATGGCGCCGCCGCCGTCGGCCGCGGCCAGCTCGGGCGACGCAGCGGGTGCCGGGCCCGGCAGGCCCGCCGCGCTCCCGGTGAGCTGCGCCCAGGCAAGCTCGGCACCGGAGGCGAGGCAGCCGTCGACCACCGCGTCCGTGCCCAGGGCGCTGACCCGCACGGCGGGCATGACCGGCGCGATCGGCCGCAGCTCCGCGGTGACCGCCTCGGCGAACCCCGGTGCCTGGCCGACGCCACCGCCGAGCACGATCAGCTGCGGGTCCACGATGGTGACCACGGCGCAGAGCACCCTGGCCACGAGCGTCGCCTCCTCCGCCACCACCACGGCGGCGCGCTCGTCGCCGCGGGCGGCGGCGGTGAACACCCGGCGGGCCGAGACCTGGCCGCGCATGCCGGCCCGGCGCGCGGCGCGCACCACGGCGGGCGCGGAGGCGGCCGCCTCCAGCGCGCCGCGCTTGCGGGCATCGTCGGCGTCGGCGCCGTGGCCACCGGTCATCGGCAGGTAGGCGATCTCGCCCGCGACCCCGTGCGCGCCGCGGAACAACTGGTCGCCGATGACCAGGCCCATGCCGATGCCCGTGCCGACGTGCACGAACGCGAAGCTGTCCACCTCCCGGCCGTGCCCGTGGGCCCGCTCGGCCAGGGCCGCCGCATCCACGTCGTTCTCCACCACCAGGGCCTGCCCGAACACCTCCCGCAGGCGCGTCAGCACCGCCGGGCGGTCCCAGCCGGGCAGGCCGCCGGTGAGGGCCATGGCGTTGCGGCGGGCGTCGTAGATACCCGGGCTGCCGATGATCGTCTGGGTCACGTCCGGCAGCGCGAGCCCGGCCTGGGCGCACAGGCCCTGGGCCAGGCTGACCAGTTCCTCGACCCGGCTGCGCCCGCTGGAGGCGTGCGACCGCGCCGAGGACCGGGCCCGGACCTCGCCGGCCAGGTCGGCGAGGGCGCCGCGGATGTACTGCGCCCCCACGTCCAGGCCGAGCACGAAGCCTGCCTCCGGCCTGATCTCATACAGCAGCGCGGACCTGCCCGGCCGGCCGATGCGCTGGCCCGCTTCCCGGATCAGGCCCGCCTGCTCGACGGTGGCGAGGGCGAGAGACACGGTGGGCTTGGACAGCCCGGACAGCCTGGCCAGGTCGGCGCGGGAGCAGGGGCCGTGGTCCCGGATGTGCCCGAGCAGAAGCTGTTCGTTGAGTGCCCGGATGAGCTGGGGACGCGCGGCCGACATAGCCCCTGGCATGCCCGCCGACATGACCGTCACTGCCACCTCCGGCGTCAATCCTGCCCTAAGTACTACCGTGAGCACATCCGACCGGCCGGTCGTTTTCCATGACCGCGGTGACAACGACGCAAGAGTGTCGTCGCTGCCACAACAACTGCGAACGCCACCAGGCAGCCCCCGCTCGCACGGACCTCCGGCCTGCGGCGGCCAGCGGCACCGAGCTGTTGCCAACCTGTTGCATCGTGGCCTTGTAGCCACCTGATAGTTAGGATACTGTCCTAACAAAATTGGGCAAGAGGATTTGCCCTGGCAAGAAGGCACCGCCCGGCGAGCGGGTGCCGCCCTGGTGGGAGGGCGCCGCCGGCAACAGGGCACCGCCCATGGAAAGGTACTCCGTGGCAGACTCGCCTATCGTGCTCGGCCTCGACTTCGGCGGCACCAAGATCGCCATGGCCGTGTGCGAGCCGGATGGCGAACTCCGCGCGTCCACCACCGTGTCCAGCGGTGGCGAACTGGGTGCCCGGGCGAGCTTCGATCGCGGCATCGCGGCGGCCAGGAAGGTGCTCGCCGCCGCCGCGCCCGGCCGTGAGGTGGCGGCCGTCGGCGTGTCCACCTTCGGGATCCCGTTCGACGACAGGGTCGAACTGGCGCCCACCATCGACGGCTGGGGAGACCTGCCGCTCGGCCGCGAGGTGCGGTCCGCCTTCCCTGGGGCGGCGGTGCGCCTGGCGACCGACGCCAAGGCGGCAGCCCAGGCGGAGGCGCGCTGGGGCGCGCTGGCCGGCTGTGACCCGGCCATCTATCTCAATCTCGGGACCGGGCTCTCCGCGGCGATCGTGGCGGGCGGAAACGTATTGCACGGCAGCAACGGGGCGGCCGGCGAGATCGGGTACAACCTGCGCGCCGTCTCCGACGTGGGTGTCCCGCTGGCTGCCCGGACCATGCTGGAGGACATGATCAGCGGGCAGGCGCTGGCCCGGCGCGCGGCCAGCCATACCCCGCACGGCGGGCCGATGGAAGCCGCCGAGGTCTTCGGTTCTGGCCGGGACGTCCCGGACCTGGACCGGCTGCTGACCGAGTTCGTGGCCGAGCTTGCCTTCCACGTCGTGAACCTGGCCATCGCGATCAACCCCGTGCGGATCGCGGTGGGCGGCGGGATGGTCCGCTCCTGGGACCGGCTGCGGCCGGGGCTGCAGGACGCACTCGCCGCGGGCGTGCCGTTCCCGCCGGAACTCGTCGTTGCCCGATTCCCGTCCGATGCCCCATTGATCGGCGCGGTCGGGCTTGCCGTGGACGCGGCCCGGGAGGTGGGCATCCACGGCGCCGAAGTCACACTCCCTGCTGTATCGCTCAGTGAAGGGCTACCACTATGAGACCCAGACACCTGATGACTGTCGCGGTCCTTGCCACCGCCGGGCTGCTCGCCGCCGCCTGTGGTGGCAGTTCCTCGTCCTCCGGCACGTCGAGCTCGGCCCCCAGCGGGGTCCTGACCATCGACAACGAGAGCGGCGGAACCTGGACCTGCGACTTCAACCCGTTCAACCTGTCCTACATCGGCTTCTCGCTCGGCAACGTGTACGAGCCGCTGATGTTCGTGGACACGCTGCAGAATGCCAAGGCGTCGCCGTGGCTGGCCACCAGCTATGCGTGGAGCAACGGCAACAAGACGCTGACGTTCACGATCCGCAAGGGCGTCAAGTTCAGCAACGGCGACCCGCTGACGCCGGCCGACGTGGTGTACACGTTCAACCTGCTGAAGGCGCACAAGACCCTGGACATCAACTCGCTCTGGTCGGCGCTGTCCAGCGTCACCCAGAGCGGCGACAACGTGGTCATGCAGTTCAAGTCCGTCGCGGTGCCGAACTTCTACTACATCGCCGACCAGGTCGGGATCGTGGACCAGAAGGTCTGGTCGAAGATCGCGAACCCGGTGACCTACCCGGACAAGAACCCGGTCGGCACCGGCGCCTACGAGGCGAGCAGCAAGACCTGCACGCCGCAGAACATCAAGTACACGGCCAACCCGCACTACTGGCAGTCGGGGCTGCCGAAGGTCGGCACGGTCAACTACCCGGCGTTCCTCACCAACGACACGGCCAACACCTACCTGGCCACCGGACAGGCGCAGTGGGGCAGCCAGTTCATCCCCAACATTCACACGTTCTACCTGTCCAAGAGCCCGAACTACCACTACTGGTTCCCGCCGGTCGCGAACGTGAGCATGTTCGTCAACCTGACCAACCCGATCCTGAAGAACGTCGCGGTGCGGCAGGCGATGGCGTATGCGATCGACCGGCCCAAGGCCTCGCTGATCGGTGAGTACGGCTACGAGCCGGCCTCCAACCAGTCCGGGATCGTCACCCCGACGTTCTCCGCCTGGATGGACGCGGAGCAGGCGGCGTCGTACGGCAACAACTACGCCTACAACCCGCAGAAGGCGATCTCCATCCTGGAGCAGGCAGGCTTCAAGAAGGGCTCCGACGGGATCATGGCCAAGGGCGGCCAGAAGCTGTCGTTCACCATCGTCAACAACGGCGGGTTCTCCGACTGGGTGGCCGCGGTCAACGTCATCCAGCAGAACCTCAAGGCGGTCGGGATTCAGCTCACCCCGCAGAACCTGGCAGCGACCACCTACGAGACCGACCTGTACGAGGGCAAGTACGAGCTCGGCTACGGCGCCGAGACCGGCGGCCCGTCACCGTACTACGAGCTCCGGCAGTGGCTGTACTCGCCCAACTCGGCGCCCATCGGCACCGCGGCGGGCTCGAACTTCGAGCGGTACAGCAACCCGCAGGTCGACGCGCTGATCAACCAGTACGCCACGACCGCCGACCCGTCCACGCAGCACTCGATCGTGAACCAACTGGAGAAGGTCATGCTGAGCGAGGTGCCGGTCATCCCCGTCACCGAGGCGGTCGACTGGTTCCAGTACGACACCGGCAGCTTCTCCGGCTGGCCGACCCAGGGCAACCCGTACGCGCAGCCAGCCGCGTACAACTACCCGGACTGGGGCCAGACGATGCTGCACCTGGTGCCGAAGGGCTAGGCGCAAGTACCGTCCCTGGGGTGCGCGGCCAGCGCACCCCGGGGACGCAGGCCACCTCGACAGCGGGGCGCCGCGCGCGGCGGCCGGACGCGCGCCGGTGCCCGGCTCTTGCGGGAGCCGCGGCAGGTGAGCGAGCGTTGGGAGGACCGACGATGGGCATCAGGAGGAGCACATGAGGTTCGCGTTTCGCCGCCTGGGCTTCTTCTTGCTAACTCTGTGGGTCGCTCTCACCCTGAACTTCGCGCTGCCCCGGCTGATGCCAGGCAACCCGGCCACGGCGATCATCGGCAAGTTCCGCGGCGGGATCAGCCCGCAAGCGGTCAAGGTGCTTGAGGCACAATTCGGTGTCGGCACGCACCAGAACCTGGTGGCACAGTACTTCCGCTATCTGGGCGACGTCGCGACGTTCAAGTTCGGGGTCTCGCTGACCACCCAACCCGGGACGTCGGTCGGGCGGATCGTGCTTGACGCGATTCCGTGGACGCTCGGCCTCGTGGGCGTCACCACCGTTCTGGCGTTCATCCTGGGCACCGGGATCGGCATTCTGAGCGCGTGGCTGCGCGGGGGGCGGCTGGACAGCATCATGCCGCCGATCTTCGTGATCATGACGGTGATCCCGTACTTCTGGATCGGCCTCGTGCTGATCCTGATCTTCGGCGTGAAGCTGCACGCGCTGCCTTACTTCTTCACCTACAACTTCGCGCTGACGCCGGGGCTCAACGCGGCCTTCATCGGCAACGTGGCCGAGCACGCCATTCTGCCCGCGTTCACGCTGCTCATCACCACGATCGGCGTCTGGATCCTGACCATGCGCAACACCATGATCACTACGCTCGCGGAGGACTACGTGCGCATGGCCAGGGCCAAGGGCCTGCCCGGTCGTCGCATCATGCTCGACTACGCGGCGCGGAACGCGATCTTGCCGAACCTCACCGGTTTCGCCATGTCGCTCGGGTTCGTGGTCGGCGGCGCGATCCTGATCGAGGAGGTCTTCAACTACCAGGGGGTTGGCTATCTGCTGCTGCAGGCCGTCAGCAACGACGACTACCCGCTGATGCAGGCGCTGTTCCTGCTGATCACTGTGGCTGTGTTGTTCGCAATCCTGCTCTCGGACCTGGCGACCGCCATACTCGACCCGCGGACCAGGGGGGCGAGCTAGCCATGGCCGCGTTGCAAACGCCGCCCGGGGCCAGTGAGGCGAGCACCGGCACCGGATCTGCCGCTCCCGCGGCGGCCGGGCTGCCGCTGGGCGGCGGCGGCGGCTCGATCTCGGGCGCCCGCTCGCTGCGGCGGATGGCCCGCGCCATCACCGCCAACCGCAAGGCCACCGTCGGCGCGGCGCTGCTGCTGCTGTTCACCTTCCTGGCGCTGTTTCCCGGGCTCATCGCGCACGACAACCCGCAGGCCGAGATCTACCCGCGCAGCCAGACCCCGTCCGCGCAGCACTGGCTGGGCACGACGTCCTTCGGGCAGGACATGTTCGCCCAGGTGATCTGGGGAACCCGGCCGGTGCTCCTGATCGCGGTCGGGGTGGGGGTGCTGGCCACGGTCGTCGCGATGCTGGTCGGCGTGGCCGCCGCCTACCTCGGCGGGGCCTGGGACGGAACGCTCAACGTGATCACCGACGTGCTGCTGGTCATCCCGCTGTTCCCGCTGCTCATCATCATCGGCAGCTACCTGCACGGGGCCGGGACCACGGTGATGATCGCGGTCATCGCCGCCACCGGCTGGTCGTACACGGCGCGCCAGCTTCGCGCCCAGGCGTTGTCGCTGCGCAACCGGGACTTCCTCAACGCGGCCAAGGTCCGGGGCGAGCGCCCGCTGTACGTCATCGTCGTGGAGATCATCCCCACGATGACGTCGCTGCTCGTGGCCGCCTTCCTGACCAACGCGCTGTACGCGGTGCTGTTCTCCTCCAGCCTGCAGTTCATCGGGCTCGGCGACCCGAACGTGACGAGCTGGGGCACGATGCTCTACTGGGCCGAGAACAACGAGGCGTTCCAGACCGGGCTGCCGCTGTGGATCATCGTCCCCGGGCTGTGCATCGTCACGCTCGGCGCGGCGTTCGCCCTGCTCAACTACGCCTTCGACGAGATCGGTAACCCGGCATTGCGGCCGGTCCGTAGCATGCGGAAGGTGCGTGCCCAGCGTGCCCGGTGACAGCGCTCCGGTCGGGCCGCCCGTCCCACGGGCGGGCACCGTCCTCGAGGTCCGCGACCTGTCGGTCGAATACATCATGGACCGCGGCACGATCCTGGCGGTGGACGGGGTCAGCTTCGACCTTGCCGCCGGGGAGTTCATCGGCATCGTCGGTGAGTCCGGGTGCGGCAAGTCCACCCTGCTCTTTGCCATCGCGCAGCTGCTGACGCCGCCGGCCGAGATAACCCGCGGCAGCGTGACCTTCCTGGGCCGCAACATGGTCGGGCTCACCGACCGGGAACTGGCCGCGGTCCGGTGGAAGGACCTGTCGGTGGTCATGCAGAGCGCGATGAACGCGCTCAACCCGGTCAAGTCGATCGGCGCCCAGTTCTACGACGCCATGCGGGCGCACGGCGTCGCCTCGAAGGGTGAGATCGCCGACCGGTCGGCCGAGGTGCTCCGCATGGTCAGCATCGACCCGATTCACCTGAAGAGCTACCCGCACCAGCTGTCCGGCGGCATGCGCCAGCGATCCATGATCGCCATGGCGATGCTGTTCACCCCCGACCTCGTGATCATGGACGAGCCGACGTCCGCGCTCGACGTCGTCGCCCAGCGCTCGCTGATGGTGCAGATCAAGGAGCTGCAGGAAGAGCTGGGCTTCGCGATCATCTTCGTCACCCACGACATGTCGCTGGTGAGCCACTTCTCCGACCGGCTGATGGTGATGTACGGCGGCGTCGTGGCCGAGTTCGGGGCGACCAGGCGGGTCTTCGACACGCCGTTGCACCCCTACAGCGTCGGCCTGCTGGAGGCGTTCCCCTCGATCAGGGGCCCCCGGGTGCCGCTCACCGGAATCCCTGGCAGCCCCCCCAACCTGGCCAGCATCCCCCCGGGCTGCCGGTTCGCTCCGCGCTGCCCCAAGGTGATGGCCCGGTGCGAGGTGGAGCCGCCCAAGTTGTATGAGGTGAACGGCACGCTCGTCCGGTGCTTCCTGCACGAGGGGGAGGAGGCGGGCTATGAGTGAGCCGGCTGCCCGGCGGGTTCGGCCCGCGGCGCCCGGTCCCCAGCCTGTGGAGTCCCGGCCTGTCGTGCCTGCGGACGTCCCCGCACCGGTGGATTCCGGGGTGTCGTCCGGTCAGGTCGGGTCGCTGCTGCGGACCGAGAGCCTGACCCGGCATTTCAAGATCGGCGGTGCGCTGTCCAAGAGCACCCTGCACGCGGTGGACGACATCAGCGTGACCATCGGGGAGCACGAGATCGTCGCGCTGGCGGGGGAGAGCGGAAGCGGCAAATCCACGGTCGCCCGGCTGCTCGCCAAGCTGTACAAGCCGACCAGCGGCGAGATCTACTTCCAGGGCAGGCCGCTGTCGGCCGTCCGCGGCCGCCGGGACGTGCTGCGCTACCGGGGCGACGTGCCGATGGTGTTCCAGGATCCGTTCGCCTCCTTCAACCCGGTGTTCCGGGTGTCCCACGGCGTCATGCGCTGCCTTAAGCTGCACCGGCCCGAACTGTCCGCGCAGCAGCGGCGCGAGGAGGCGGAGCGGGTCTTCACCATGGTCGGCCTGACCCCGGCCGCCGAAGTGCTCGAGCGGTTCCCGCACGAGCTGAGCGGCGGCCAGCGGCAGCGGGTCGGCTTCGCCCAGGCCCTGGCGCTGCGGCCGAAGCTGATCCTGGCCGACGAGCCCGTCTCCATGCTGGACGTCTCGATCCGCATCGGGCTGCTCAACCTGATGGCCGATCTGCGTGACACCCAGGGCGTCTCCATCCTCTACATCACCCACGACATCGCCAGCGCCCGCTACGTGGCCGACCGGCTGATCGTGATGTACGCGGGTCACATCGCCGAGACCGGGCCCACCGAAGAGGTGCTGAGCCGGCCCAGGCACCCCTACACCCAGTTGCTGCTGTCCGCGGTTCCCGACCCGCGGGCCCCGCTCGGTGTGGGGGCGGAGACCGACCGGGGCGAGCCGCCCAGGGTCATCGACCCCGCTCCCGGCTGCCGGTTCCGCTGGCGCTGCCCGCTGGCGATCGACGAGTGCCACCGGGTCACCCCGCCGTTGCGGGAACTGCTGCCCGAGCACAGCGCCGCCTGTCACGTCGCACGGGCGGACGCGGAGACCGAGGCGTTCCGGTGACCCGGTCATGGACCTGATCGTCTTCGGCACCGTCTACCTCGAGGTGGTCTTCGGCGACATGCCCGCGCTGCCCGGGCCGGGGCAGGAGATCTACACCGATCAGTTCGCCTTCTCCGTCGGCGGCGCCGCGGTCACCGTGGCCACCGCGGCCAGCCGTCTCGGCGTGCGGGCAGGCATGTCCGCGCTGCTCGGCGACGACCTCGGTTCCCGGGTGGCCGAGCAGCACTGCCGCCGGGCCGGCGTGGACATGACCGCGTGCCGGTACGTGACCGGGCCGGTGACCGGTGTCAGCGTGGCGGTGAACTTCGACGGCGACCGCGCCTTCATCTCGCACCTGCCGCCGCGCCCGGCCGGCGAGCGCCGGGACACCCGCCGCTGGCTCGAAGTGCTCCGCGAGCACCGGCCCCGCTGGTGCTACGTGCACGCCGGGCCCGGTGTCGCGCCGTTCGTCCGGCAGGCCCGGTCGCTCGGCGTGCACGTCGCCCTGGCCGTGGCGCACAACGACATCGACGACGACGCCGCGGCCGTCGTCGACTGCGTCCGCGAGGCCGACATCTTCCTCACCAACGAGCCGGAGCTGATCCAGCTCACCGCGGCCGCCTCGCTGGCGCAGGCGATGACGGCGGCGACGCGAGTGGTGTCCCCGCGTGGTGGTGACCCGGGGCGCCGACGGCGCGGTGGTGGCCACGCCGGGGAACACCACGCAGGTCACCGACGGCATGCGGCCGGTGCGAGGCGCGCGACCGCACCGGCGCGGGCGACGCCTTCGCCGGTGCGCTGATCGGCGCGCTGTGCCAGGGCGCGTCGCTCACCGAGGCCGCCGTCGCGGGCAACGAGGCCGGCTCGCGGACCGTGACCCTGCTCGGCGCGGTGGGCGAGGTCGATGTGGCAGGGCTGAGCAGAGAGGTCCCCATCCCATGAAGCTGGCGATCCTGGGCGGCGGCGGGGTCCGGATACCGCTGTTCGTCCGCGGCGTGCTGTCCCGCCCCGGCACGCCGTTTCGCGAGATATGCCTGTTCGAGCCGGACCAGACCCGGCGGGAAACGATCGGCCGGCTGTCGGTGGAGGTGGCCGCCGCCCTGGGCCACCGTGACATGGTCCGGGTGACCCCCGACGTCGAGGAGGCGTTCACCGGGGCGGACTACGTGTTCTCCGCGATCCGGGTGGGCGGGGACCGGGGCCGGCTCATCGACGAGGAGGTCGCCCTCCGGCGGGGCCTGGTCGGCCAGGAGACCACCGGCGCCGGAGGCTGCGCGATGGCACTGCGGACCATCCCCGTGGTGCTGTCCTACTGCGATGCGCTGGCCCGGTACGCGCCCGGCGCTGTCCTGATCAACTTCACCAACCCCGCCGGGCTGATCACCCAGGCCATCTCGCTGCACGCCACGGTCCGCGCGGTCGGGGTCTGCGACACCCCGAGCGGCGCGCTTGACCGGCTGGCGATGTTCCTTGACGCCGATCGTGACGAGGTCGCCTTCTCCTACGGCGGCCTGAACCACCTGGGCTGGATCTCCTCGTTCCGCGTGGCCGGCCGCGAGTGCATCGGCACGCTGCTGGAGCGCTACGAGGAAGTGCAGCGCTTCGACCACCGTTTCGCCGCGTTCGACGCCGACTTCGTGCGCAGGCTCGGCGCGGTACCCACCGAGTACGACTACTACTACTACGAGCCGCAGCGGTACGTGGAAGCCGTCGCCCGGGCCGGCGCCAGCCGCGGCGCCGACGTGCTGCGGCTGAACTCCGGGCTGCTCGGCGACATCGCGAAGGCGTTCGACGCGGGCGGCGTCCGCGACGCCTGGCACGCCTACTTCACCCAGATGGGCATCCGCCGGGCCAGCTACATGCGGACCGACATGGAGGGCGAGGCCATGCCGCTCGCCGCGCCCGCGGGCAGCCGGGCCGGGGCGCGCCGGTCACGATGCCACCGACCACGACGCGGGCGACCTGGGCCCGGTCAGCGGGGCGGACCGGCCCGGCGGTTACGAGGGGGTCGCGCTCGCCGTGATCGCGGCCCTGGCCGGCCGCAGGCCGGCCTCGGTGATCGTCAACACCCGCAACGGCGCCAGCCTGCCCTTCCTCGACCCGGACGACGTCGTGGAGGTGCCGGCGCACATCGACGGCGGCGGCGTCGCCCCGCTGGCCGGCGGCACCCTGCCGCGGTCGGCCCGGGGCCTGGTCACGCAGGTCAAAGAGTACGAGCGCGAAATTGTCAGCGCCGCGGTAACCGGCGATGCGGAGCGGGCGGCCCTCGCCCTGGCCCTGCACCCGCTGGTGCCCGGTGTCACCGTCGCGAGGGAGATGATGAGTGAGTACCGCGAACGGCACGGCCCCGACCTTGCCTACCTGCACTAAGGTGCTGGCCTGGGGGGGCGACCCCCCTGGAACCCCCCGCGGCGCCGATGGCGCCTGGCCGGCAAGCCGGCAGGCCCCATCGCGCGTGCTGGCCTGGGGGGGCGACCCCCCTGGAACCCCCCGATGGCTCGCGGCCCCGTTCCTTCGTCACGGGGCCGTGGCCCCCTCCGCACACCGCGGGGTGGCGGCGTGAAGCTCGCGGTCGTCGGCGGCGGGTCCACGTACACGCCCGAGCTTGTGGACGGCATCGCCCGGCTGTCCGGCGACGTGGCCGTCGAAGAACTGGTCCTGGTCGACCCGGACGAGACCAGGCTGGCGGTCGTCGGCCCGTTCTCCGACCGGCTCATGCGCGCCCACGGTCACCCAGGCCGGCTGACCTGGACCACCAGCCTCGACGAGGGCCTGGACGGCGCCGGCGCGGTGCTGCTGCAACTGCGGGTCGGCGGCCAGGCGGCGCGGCACCGCGACGAGACCTGGCCGCTGGAGTACGGCTGCATCGGCCAGGAGACCACCGGCGCCGGCGGGTTTGCAAAAGCTCTCCGTACCGTTCCGGTAGTGCTCGACATTGCTGAACGATCGCGCCAGCGTGCCCTGGACTCCGCATGGATCATCGATTTCACCAACCCGGTCGGGATCGTCACCAGGGCACTGCTCAACGCGGGCCACCGGGCGATCGGGCTGTGCAACGTGGCGATCGGGTTCCAGCGGAACTTCGCCGCCCTGCTCGGCGTCGATCCCTCCCTGGTGATGCTCGACCACGTCGGCCTGAACCACCTGACCTGGGAACGGGCGGCCGTGGTGGACGGCACGGACGTGCTGCCCGACCTGATTGCCAAGCACGGCGAGGAAGTCGCGGACCACACCAGGCTGCCGGCGTCCGTATTGCATGACACCGGTGCGGTGCCGTCGTCCTACCTGCACTATTTCTGGGCGCACGACGCCACCGTGGAGCGGCAGCGCCACGAGCCGACCCGCGCGGAGGAGGTCGCGCGGATCGAGCGGGAACTGCTGGCCGCCTACGCCGACCCGGCGCTCACGCACAAGCCGGAGATGCTCAGCCAGCGCGGCGGGGCGTTCTACTCCGAGGCGGCGGTCGCGCTGCTCGCCTCGCTCACCCTCGGCACCGGGGACGTCCAGGTGGTGAACCTGCACAACCGGGGCACGCTGCCGTTCCTGGCCGACGACGCGGTGATCGAGGTGCCGGCGGTGATCGGCACGGCCGGGGCGCAGGCGGTGCCGGTCGCCCCGCTGGACCCGGTCATGCGCGGCCTGGTGGCGCACGTGTCCGCCTACGAGGAACTTGCCCTGGACGCCGCGCTGCGCGGCGGCCGGGACCGGGTGGCGTCCGCGCTGCTCGCTCACCCGCTGGTCGGCCAGTACGAGCTGGCCGGCCAGCTCACCGACCGGCTGATCGCCGAGAACGCCGCCTACCTCCCCTGGGCCAGCGGTGGCTCCTGAGCTGCCGGCCGTCCTCGCCGTCGACGGCGGGAACAGCAAGACCGACGTGGCGCTGGTCGCCGCGGACGGCTCGCTGCTCGGCACCGCCAGGGGAGCCGGCGCGACCGGCGCGGGCGAGGCAGAGGTGGCGGCCTGGCTGGAGGAACTGGCCGAGCTCATCGGGCAGGTCCAGCGGCAGGCCGGTACGGCCGGGCAGCCGGCGGCCAGGCACATCAGCGCCTGCGTGGCCAACGCCGACCTGCCCGATGAGGTGGAACGGCTGGGCGCGGCGCTGGGTGCGCGGGGCTGGAGCCAGACCACCGACGCGCGCAACGACACGTTCGCCGTGCTGCGCGCCGGGCTGGACGGCACCGCCGCTCCGGGGGCACCGCACTGGGGGGTCGCCGTCACCTGCGGCGCGGGCATCAACTGCGTGGGCGTCCACCCCGACGGGCGGACGACCGGGTACCTCGCGATCGGCGAAATCAGCGGCGACTGGGGCGGCGGGCACGGCCTGGGCCGGGCGGCGCTGTGGTGGGCGGTACGGGCCGAGGACGGCCGGGGCCCGCAGACCGCGCTGCGCGGCGCGGTGGCGGGGCACTTCGGTGTCCCCACGGTGCGCGACGTCACGCTCGGCCTGCACCTGGGCAAGATCAGCGAGGGCGCGCTGCGCGGGCTTGCCCCGGTGCTGCTCGCCGTCGCATCGGAGGGGGACGAGGTCGCCCGCGACCTGGTCAAGCGCCAGGCCGAGGAGATCTGCGTGATGGCGGTGGTGGCCATGCGGCGCCTGGGGCTGACCGCGGAGCCCACCCCGGTGGTGCTCGGCGGCGGGCTGATGACCGCGCGGGACCCGCTGCTGCTTTCTGAGATCACCGAGCGGATCACGGCCGCCGCCCCCCAGGCGACCGTGGCAGTCGTGGCCGTGCCGCCGGTGGGGGGCGCGGCCCTGCTGGGGCTTGATCACGTCGGGGCGGGGCCAGAGGCGGAGCGGCGGCTGCGCGCCGCCTACGACGGAAAGGCCGGGTCATGAAGCACGGGCACAGGTTCACGCTGGTAGCCGGGAGCGCGATCGCGACGGTCAGCCTGCTGTGCGGGGCTGCCGCGGCCGCGCCTGGCGTGCGGGCCGGCGGGACCGGCAGCGCCACGCCGGCCGAGGTCAGGGTCAACCAGGTCGGGTACGCCACGGGCAGCCCCAAGGTGGCGTTCGTGATGCTGCCCGCGAAGGTCGCCCGGGTCAGCTTCACCGTGTCCGCCGGGCACGGTGTGGTGTTCCGCGGCCGGTCGAGCACGGACACCGGAAGCTGGAACGCCGCGTATCGGCGCGGTCTACCGGCTCGACTTCACCGGGCTCAACCGCACCGGGACCTACCGGATCACGGCCCGCGCGGGCCGGGCCACCGCGGTCTCGCCTGCCTTCGCGGTCGCGCCCGCGGCAACGCTGTACCACCGGCTGGTGCTCAACGGGGTGCGTTACTTCACCTCCGAGCGGGACGGCGCGGCCGTGCGGTCCTCCGTCCTGGGCCGGCAGCCCGCCAACCTCACCGACCGGTACGCCCGGGTGTACGCCGACCCGCGTTACGACAGCAACGACAACCTGCTCGGCACCTTCCACCGGGTCGGCGGCCCGGTGAACGTCTCCGGCGGCTGGTTCGACGCGGGCGGCGGGTACGAGAAGTTCGCCTTCACCGCCAGCTACACCGACGGGCTGCTGCTGCTCGCCGCGCGGGACTTCCCCGGCACCTACCCGACGCTGGCAAGCGAGGCCGGGTTCGGGCTGCGCTGGCTGGAGAAGCTGTGGCGCCCGGCCAAGAAGGTCCTCTACATCCAGGTCGGCATCGGCAACGGCAACGCGAGCAACACCATCCAGGGCGACTACAACTTCTGGTTCCTGCCGCAGGCCGAGGACCACATGAACGTGCACCGCGGCGGGCGGCCGGGCCACAGCGCCTACTACGTGAAGTACCGGCCGGTCTTCGAGGCCGCGCCGCCCGGCGCGAAGATCAGCCCGGAGTTCGCCGGGCGGTTCGCCGCCGACTTCGCCCTCGGCGCCCAGTTGTCCGCGGCGGCCGGGCGGCACCATGCCGAGCACCTGCTCGGCCTGGCCCGCGGCATCTACGCGATGGCCCAGACCAGCGGTGTCTCCTCGATCGTGACCACGTTCCCGCACGACTACTACCCCGGCACCGAGTGGAAGAGCGCCATGCTCTGGGGCGCGGACGAGATCGCATTGGCGGACGAGGCGCTCGGCGCACCGGCCGCGCGCGTCCGGGCCGACCTGGCCGTGGCGGCGCGCTGGGCCCGGGCCTACATCGCGCAGGGCCACCCGGCCGGCGGTGACACGCTGAACCTCTACGACAACGGCGCGGTCGGCGAGGCCGAACTGCTCCAGGCGATGCGGCAGGCGGGCGGGACGCCGGTCATCGCGCCGCACGTGCTGCTGGCCGACATGGCGGCGCAACTGCGGGCCGGGGAGGGCCAGTCCGCCGGGGACCCGTTCGGGCTTGGCATCGCCACTCGGGCAGGGCGACGCCACGCCGCACGCGTTCGGCCTGGCCGTCACCGACGCGCTGTACCAGCACTACGGCGGGTCCGGTGCCTACCGGGCGTTCGCCCAGGAGCAGATGAACTTCGCGCTCGGCGCCAACGGCTGGGGCAGTTCGTTCGTGGTCGGCGCGGGTGACACCTACCCGCACTGCATGCAGAGCGAGATCGCCAACCTGGCCGGGTCGCTCACCGGGCACGGCGCCATCCAGGTCGGCGCGACCACCGACGGCCCCAGCGCCATCGGCAACTTCGTCGGCCTGGGCACGGTCGCCGGCATGCGGGCCTGCCACGCCGGCAGCTTCAAGCCGTTCAACACCAAGACCACCGGTTACGAGGACAACGTGGTGAGCTGGCCGTCGGTGGAGCCCGCCGACGACTACACGGCCATCTCCACGCTGGCCTTCGCGCTGGCCGCCGCGAGCGGCCGCTGACCCGGGCCCATCTTCATGATCACCGGACCGGGGCGGGTACCGGGCGCCGCTGAAGTTGACCAGGATCGAGTACAGCGAGCTTGTCGCGGTGATGAACAGCCGGTTGCGCTTGGCGCCGCCGAAGGTGAAGTTGGCCACGACCTCGGGCACGTGCAGTTTTCCGATCCGCGTGCCGTCCGGGTCGAAGCAGTGCAGCCCGTCCGGCGCCGCCGCCCAGATGCGGCCGCTGTCGTCGAGGCGGATGCCGTCGAAGTTGCCGGTGTCGCAGGTCGCGAAGACCTCGCCGCCGGTGAGCGCGGCGTCGCCGCTCCCCTCGAAGACCCGGATGTGCTGGCGCCTGCTGTCGACGATGTAGAGCCTGCGCTCGTCCGCGGAGAACGCCAGCCCGTTGGGCCGGTCGAAGTCGTCGGCCACCACCTGCATGGCCCCGCTGCCCGGGTCGAGCCGGTACACGTGACAGGCGCCGATCTCACTGTCGGCCCGGAAGCCCTCGTAGTCGCTGTCGATGCCGTAACTCGGGTCGGTGAACCACAGCGAGCCGTCCGCGCGCTCGACGATGTCGTTGGGACTGTTCAGCCGCTTGCCGTCCCAGTTGTCGGCGAGCACGGTGACGGAGCCGTCATGCTCGGTCCTGGTCACCCGGCGCGGGCCCTGCTCGCAGCTGACCAGCCGGCCCTGCCGGTCGACGGTGTGGCCGTTGGCGTAGCCGGCCGGCTGGCGGAACACGCCCACCGCGCCGGTGGCCTCGTCCCAGCGCAGGATCCGGTCGTTCGGGATGTCGCTGAACACCAGGTAGCGCCCGGCCGGGAAGTAGGCGGGGCCCTCGGTCCAGCGGCAGCCGGTGTGCAGGCATTCCAGCCACTCGTCCCCGCCGCAGGACCGGAACCGCTCATCGAGCATCTCGAACCGCGCCTTGACCGGGTCCCGCATCGCATCCTCGCAGCCGTCGGTGAACCAAGCTCACCCATCATCGCGCGATATCGGGCGTTCGTCGCGGCCAGCCGTCCGGGCAGCGAAACAGCGGTCGCCGGCCGGCCGTGCCGTCATTACTCGCCGTCAGCCAGGGCCCGCGGGGACGTGTGATGGTGTTTAATGGGCGCGGTTGAAGTCGAATTCGTGCACGTGTCACAGCGCCGCGAAATTTGACAGCGGCGCCGCGGGCATCCCCGGCCAAGCCCGGAACCGGCAGGTGGCCGTCAACCCGGGTGGCGCGCACGCGCGGCCCGGAGAATGTCGCATCAGGAGAAGGTAGATGGCTCAGGGCACCGTGAAGTGGTTCAACGCCGACAAGGGGTACGGTTTCATCGCCCCGGACGACGGTACCGATGACGTTTTCGTTCACCACTCCGCCATCCAGGCTGACGGTTACCGCACCCTCCAGGAGAACCAGCGGGTGGAGTACACGGCCGGCCGGGGGCCCAAGGGCCCGCAGGCCGAGCAGGTCCAGCCGCTCTAGCTCGTTCAGCCGCGCTGGCTGCCCGGCCTGCGCACGTACCAGGCTGAGGGACGTTACAGCTTGGTGAGCTTTGCGCAGGGGAGTGGGATCCGCCGTTGCTGCGGGCGGAAGTCGACAAGCACGGCGTGGTCTTCCACGCCGAGTATGACGCCGAGCCCGTACTTGTCGTGGGTCACCTGATCGTCCACGACGAACGTCTCGGCCGGGGGCGCCGGAGCCGGAGGAGCGAACGGACTACCGGGCAGGTGGCGCCGGACCGCGGCGCGAGGTGCCTTCATAGTTACTATCATGCGCCTTTGTTGGCGCGGCTGCTGGCGTCCGGGAAGCACGGTCACATACCTATTCGGTGGTGAACAGCGTGAGCTGCCTCCCGTCCGGTGCCCGGACCCGGGCATTACGGTCGCCCCAACGGTGCGCGGCACGGCTGTATCCCCTTGATGATCGAGGGGATACAGCCGGGCGGACGCGGTCTAGTGGGCCGGGGCCGGGACGGCGGTCTGCGGCACGTTCCACCCGGAGACAGTGATCACCGGGGTGGCGCCGCGCAGGCTGGCCGAGTCGTAGCTGACCGTCAGCGTCTGCGACTGGCCGGGGAACAGCGTGATGTCGTTGCCCTGCCAGATCGAGGACTGCAGTTCGCTGTCACCCGGCAGCACCTGGCCGCTCGCCGTGCCGCGCCGCACGTCGGCGCGCAGCAGGAACGCGACCGCCGAGGCCGAGGTGTCCCGGATCGTGACCGTGGTAGCCAGGTCGGCGCCGTCCGGCCCCGCGCGCCGCACCGTGGCCGCCGAGACCGAGACGCCGGCCCGGGGCAGTGTCTGCAGCGCCTTGAGCCGGGCGTACTGGCTGATGATGCCCTGCGGCAGGTCCAGCGACTTGGCAAAGTTAGTCACGTCCGGGTGGGTGGACAGCCAGTACACGTTGCGGTCCACCAGCGCCCCGTGCTGGCGCAGTTCCAGTTCCACGAAGTACACCCGGGTCGGCGACCCGGACGGCACCTTCGGGGCCAGCACGCCGGTGCGCACCTGCTGGCTGGCCAGCGTGATGCCGCCCGCGGCCTGGCTGTCCAGGACCTTCCCGGCCAGGCTGTACACCCTGGCCTGCACCGACAGGCCAGTCTGCGCCCGGCCGCCCAGGTTGTCCACCGTGACGGTACCGGTGTCCAGGGCGTAGAGGACGTGCAGCGGCCGGTTCGCCTCCTGCGTCCCGAAATAGCTGCCCGCCTGGTCGCCGTCGCTGCCGTACAGGTTCCACAGCAGGCTCGGGAAGCCCTTGTTCATCTGCCAGTAGATGGTCCCGGTGGACGGCAGCGGCCCGTGGTCGGCGTGGTCGATGAACGCCTCGAACTGCGCCCTGGTGTTCTCGTAATCCTGGGCCTGCGCCTCCTCCACGTACTGGCTCAGCCCGGACCAGGCGCCGTACCTGGCGCGCAGCGCCGTGTCGAAGTGACACAGGGTGCCGAAGGTGTACCCGGTGCCGCAGCGCGGCTCATAGTTGGCGTGGTACTGGTTGGCGAGGCGGTTCCGCCACAGCGCCGACAGGTCCGCGGCCGACATGAACCGGTGCAGCGAGTCGAGGGTGGGAATGGTGTTCCCGGCGCTCTCCTCGCTGTCGTAACCCCACGCGCCGCCCGCGTTGGTCTGCGTCGAGTCGTGCTTGTCGAACTGCCCGCTGTACCAGTAGTTGGGCGGCACCCAGTCGTACGGCCCTTCCTTCTCCCCGGCCTGTCCGAGTTTCGCGGTGGTCTTGTACTCGGCCGAGGCGATCAGCGGGTCCTGGAAGTCGGCCTGCCGGAAGGCGGCCAGCGACACCGCCTCCTGCTTGCGGGTCGGCTGGTTGTCGCTCCACTGGAAGCTGTCCACGCTCGGGTGGTTACGCAGCTCCTGCCCGATGGTCAGCGCGGACAGCCCCATGATCTTGAAGTCGGCGGGGCTGTTCAGCCTGTTGACGACGAACTGCCACGCATCGCAGCACTGGTACCCGGCGTTGACCAGGATCCCGGCCTGGTCCATCTGCTCGAAGAAGCCGGGCGGCATGATGTGCCCCTCCAGCCGGATTGTGTTCACGCCCATGTTCTTCATCAGCGCGATCTGCCTGGCGATGTCGGCGGCGGAGTAGTGCAGGAAGATGTCCGGGGAGAACCCGCCGCCGCGGATCACGATCGGCACGCCGTTGATCTTGAAGGCCCGGGCGCCGGCGGGCTCGGCGGGGGAGTGCCCGGCCAGGTAGGACGTCACGGTCCGGATCCCGAACGTCTCGCTGGTGGAGTTCAGCGTCTTGCCGTGCAGCGACACCGACGTGCTGAGCTGGTACAGCGGCTGGCCGCCGAGCTGGTAGGGCCACCACACCTGCGGATGCCTGATGATCAGATGGCTGAGCGTCACCGTCTTGGTCGTGTTCGGCGGGACCGTCACGGTGGTAACGGCCCCGATCCCCTGGTGGTGGTCCGGCGCGGTGATCTCCGCGTTGACGTCGCCCGTCTGGGTCTGGTCGGTGTTGTTGGTGATGTCGGTCTTGACCGTCAGCGTGGAGCGGCTGAAGTCCGCCGCGTTGGCCTCCAGGACGTGCGCGTTGCTGTCGGACAGCGCGCCGTCGACCGCGAGCTGGACAGGGAACTGGATGCCGGTGTTGTTGTCTGGCGGGATCTGGTTCCAGTCAACGTCGTCGAGCGTGAACATCGTTTCCGGGTTGTTCGGGTCGACCTCGATCGCCACCGCGTTCGCGCCCGGCCGGACCAGCCCGCTGACGTCGAAGGCAAACCGGGTATACGCGCCGGTGACGGTGCTTGAGGTGGCCACCTGATGGCCGTTCACCCAGACGTTTGCCCTGCCGATCACCCCGTTGACGATCAGCGTGGCGTGCTGCCCGGATCGCGGGCTCAGGCTGAAGCTGGTCCGCCACCACCAGGGCACCCGGAACAGCGGCACGGTGTCCGCGCCGATCTGGTTCTCATACCCGTAGCACTTGCGCATGTTGTCCGAGAAGAACACGCTGTGCCGGCTGTCGCTGCTCCGGTTCACCGGTTGCAGCCCGTGGTCACCCGGGCAGCGGCCGTTCTGCAGCAGCGCCTCGACCTCGGTGCCCGGCGCTCCCGCGGAATCGTTGGCCACCCGCAGCCAGGATCCGGCGTTGAACGACGGCGCCGAGATCAGCGCCCCCGGCTGCGTGGCCGTCGCGCTGCTCGCCACCCGCCAGCCGCCCGCGCCCAGGTCGGTGAGGTCGCTGGCGCCGGTACCGTCCAGCGCGGGCGAAGCTTTCGGCGCTGCGCTACGCACGGCCGAAGTGACCGTGGCCGCCTGGGTGACGGGTGTGCCCGGGACCAGCAAGACCAGCGACGTGGCTGCGCAGGCGATCGAGGCACACAGGGTCAGGGAGGTCCGGGGAAATCGGTTCACGGCTGGCAACTCCTGACTGCGGCAGTCCGCCGCGTGCAGTGCCCCCGCTACAGGTATGTGCAGCCCCCACATCCAGGACTATTAGTTCGTATACTTTCCAAACAAACCCTGTCAAGACCCAGGCCCATTCTCAGCGCCTGCCGTCCCGGGTGGGGAGCCAGCCCCGCCGACGAGGATGCCGGGCAAGCCAGCACCGTCAACGGGGATGCCGGGGGGCCAACGACCACAAACACGCAGGTGCTGCTGGGCCGCTAGGACGCCGGGATGGTGACGATGACGGCCGGGAGGGTGGGCTGGATCGATCCGCCGGCCTGTTGGACGCTCACGCCGAGGATGTCGCCCGCGAGAACGCCGGAGATGAGCACCGGCCCGGTGCGGCCGTTGTGCGGAGTAGCCAGCAGGCCCTCCGACCGGATCCTGTTGCCGTGCACGCCGATCAGCCAGAGCTGGTAGACCTTGCCGGCCTTGAGCGGCGGCAGCCCGGACGTCGTCACCACAAGCTGGCGCTTGGCCGCCGATTTCACTACGGTCACCCGGCCGCCGATCTTGGTGGCGTGGGTGACCAGAGTGGCATCCGAGGCAGTGCGGACCGCGTTGATCGCCGCGAGCTGGGTCTGGGCCAGGATGAGGTGGCGCTGGGTCTGGCTGAGCTGCTGCTGGGTCTGGCTGAGCTGATTGTTCGTGTTGACCAGAACGACGCCCAGGATGACAGCGGCAGCTACGCCGAGCGCGGCCCCGGCCATGGCCAGCCGCGGCAGCAGGGTGAGCCGAGGCACCGGCCGCGCGTGCCGCGCGCGTTCGTCGACCGCGGGTGCCTGGCGGGTCCGCGCCACGTCGGCCATGACCGCGGTGCGCAGGGTCGGCGGGGGCTGCTGCGCCACCGCCATGGCGAGCCGTGTCGCGGTCTCCCGGAAGCCACGCACCTCGCTGGTGCAGCTGTCGCACCTGTTCAGGTGGCGCTCGAAGCGGGTCACCTCGGCGGCGGTGTCCAGGGCGTCCAGGGCGTAGACGCCGGTGAGCGTGTGCCGGTCGTTGCGCAGCAGCGCCATTACCAGCTCACCCCCAGACAGTCGCGCATCCGGATGAGCCCGTCCCTGATCCTGGTCTTGATGGTGCTCAGCGCGATGCCGAGCCGTTCACCGACCTGCCGGTAGCTGTAGCCGCCGTAGTAGGCGAGGGCTATCGACTCGCGCTGGGCCTCGCTGAGCCCATCCAGGCACTCCCGCACCCGCTGCGCGTCCAGGCTGGCCTCCACGATGGCCGCCACATCGTCATGCGGCACGGGCACTTCGGCGGTCCGCTGCTCGCGCGCCGAGGCCGCGACGGCCGAGCGCACCCGGTCCACGGCGCGGCGGTGGGCGATGGTCAGCACCCACGTGGCAGCGGTGCCCTTGGCCGGGTCGAAGCGCGCCGCCGTCCGCCACGCCTCGAGCAGGACCTCCTGGCTGACCTCCTCGGATTGGGCGGGATCCCGGAGCACCCGCAGGATGAGGCCATAGACCGGCCCGGCGAGATTGTCGTAGACAGCCTCGAACGCCGCCTGGTCGCCGCGTGCCACCCGCGCGAGGAGACCGTCCAGGTACTGGTCGCCGCCCTCCTGGCGGGGGAGCTCCGGCTCGGATGCACGCATCGCGCGTGGCCTCATGCCTTCCATTCGGCGCCCCGGCAAAAACGGATGGCCCATCCGGCCGCCGGGCTTACACCGACACCTTTCCGGCCTTGAGGGAGCCGGTACCGCGCAATAGGTAACGGTTCGGTAACGACCCGGCTCTGGTGGCATCCGGATGACCGTCCACCCCGAAGAAGCGGGCGAGGCCGGGCACTTCGAAGCCCGGGCACAGCATGGCGTTGGCTGCCTTCGCACAACAGGGAGGGGAGTTGTGCGGAGGCTGCCGCGCCTGGAGGGGAACTGTCTCATGTCGTCACAAATCCACCCGGATCAGTCCGCAGACGGCTCGGCAGAAGGCGCCGGCCAGCCGGGGCCGTCCCGGCGATCCGTCCTCTACGGTGCGGCGGGCCTCGCCGGGGCCGGCCTGGCCGCCACCGCGATCGGCACCCTCGCCGCTCCCGCGGCCGCCGCATCCGCGGCCGCTGCACCACGGGCGCATCGCGGCCAGGCGGCGGGGACGCCCAGCCCGGCGGAGCCGGTCATCGTGCATGTCCGTGACCTGCGGTCCGGCGAAATGGACGTGTTCGCCGGGGAGTCCAAGACCCGGCTCCGCGACCCTGACCTGGCGGCCAGGCTGGCGCACTCCATCCGCTGACCGCCGCAGGCACGCCCGCACCACACTGACCTTGGACCCAGCCGCACCGCCGGCCTGAGACTCGCTCCATCCCCACGCACCCCAGAGCAGGCCGCCCGCACTTCCCGGCGGACGGCGTGGCCGGTGCTGCCCGGGATCGGAGCGGTCCCCGGCCGGCCCTGCGATCCGACCAGTCCGCTGCCCGCCAATCCGCACTGCCGCGCCGAACGCCGGACCCGGCCAGGCGCCCGTCCCACGACAAGCCTGTGAGGTAACTGATGTCTTCCCATCGCGAGGCTCCCGAAATTTCCATGGATCCGGTCGCTGACAGCACCGACCTCTATGCGTTCGTGAGCCCCAACCGGCCCAACAGCGTCACGCTGATCGCCAACTACATCCCGCTCCAGGCACCCGCCGGCGGCCCGAACTTCTACCAGTTCGGTGACGACGTCCGCTACGAGATCCACATTGACAACAATGGGGACGGCGTAGCCGACATCACCTACCGGTTCCAGTTCCAGAGCCGACTGCGCAACCCGGAGACGTTCCTCTACAACACCGGCCCGATCAGATCGCTGGCGAGCCCCAACTGGAACAGCCGCCAGTTCTACTCGGTCCGCAAGATCATGTCGCACGGCACCGGCACCGAGCTGGGCAAGAACCTGGCCTGCCCGCCGTGCAACATCGGCCCGCTGTCCACTCCGGACTACGCCAATCTCGCCGGCTCTGCCGTGCACGACCTCGGCCGTGGCATCAGGGTCTTCGCCGGCCAGCGGGCCGAGGGCTTCTACGTGGACCTCGGCTCGATCTTCGACCTTGGCAACCTGCGCCCGTTCCAGAACCTGCACGCCCAGTACGGCATGCACGTGTTCTCGAAGCCGGCCCCGGGCGTGAACGCGACCAACAACTTCAACGTCCACTCCATCGCCATCCAGGTGCCCATCAGGGAACTGGTGCAGAAGGGCGCCAGCGGGGAGTCCGATCCCAAGTCCGTGATCGGGGTGTGGACCACCGCGAGCCGCCAGTCCGCGAGCGCATTCGACGAGCAGACCGGCACGACCGTCAACACCGGGCCTTACCGCCAGGTCTCCCGGCTGGGCAACCCGCTGATCAACGAGGTCATCATCGCGCTCGGCGACAAGGACCGCTGGAACACCCTGCCGCCCGCGGGGGACAAGCAGTTCGCCCACTACTACGCCCAGCCCGGCCTGGCCGCCGCGCTGCCTTCGCTCTACCCGGGCGTGTTCCCCAACCTCGCGGCGCTGGTAGCGTCCGGCAAGGCGCGAGCCGACCTGGAAGCGATCCTGCTCACCGGGATCCCCAGCGGGATCATCCCGAACTTCCAGAACAACACCGGCTCGGTCCTGTCCGACATGCTGCGCCTCAACACGGCGATCAAGCCGTCGAGTAACCCGAACATCCTCGGGCTGCTCGGCGGGGACCTGGCCGGGTTCCCCAACGGCCGCCGTGTGTTCGACGACGTCGTCACGGTCGAACTGCGGGCCGTCGCGGGCCTGACCTTCGCGCTGGTAGACCCCAGCTTCACACCGGACGGCGCCGCCAGCCAGGTCACCGACGGCCTGACCAGCGCCAGCGTGAACGCGGCCTATCTGAACACCTTCCCCTACCTCGGGGTGCCGTACAGCGGGTTCGACGTTCCCTCCTCCTGATTGCCTCCCGGCGGGGCAGGTGCCGGTCCCGGGATTCCTCCAGCCCGGGACCGGCATCCGGCCCCGCGCCGGGGACCCAGCCGACCCGATGGGAAGGAACCCATGAGCGAGCACAGGTACGGCCCCACCAGCGCGGGCACGGTGCTGCTCGACCTCGGCGCCGACACCGGCGCGCTGGTCCTGTACACACCGGCGGACCTGCTCGGTGCCGAGATCGAGATCAGCCCCGACACCCCGGGCGCGCCGCGGACACATGCCGCGGTCCGGGCCCGGCCGGTTCCCGCCGGCACCAGGTATGCGGTCGTGTACGAGGGGCTGGCTGCCGGTAGCTACACCATCTGGCGGGACCACGACACCCCCGGCGGCCAGGTCACCGTCACCGGCGGCCAGGTCACCAGCCACCGCTGGTGAGGCCTTAGCCCTTCAGCGCGCCGGAGACCAGTCCCCGCACGTAGAGGGGTTTTGGGGGTGCGGGGTAGTAGAGGGGCTTGGGGGCGCGCGGGGGTGGCGCGTCGGCGTGGCGCGGGTGGTCAGTGGCGCAGGCCGAAGTCGAGGCTGGTCAGTGCCTGCCGGTCAGCCTTGGCCACCTCCCGGCAGACGCTGTCCCACAGCAGCGAGTCCGCCTCGGCCAGTTCCAGCGAGCCGCGGCGGCGGGCACGGCTGACTCCCTGACAGACCTGCTGCCAGATCAGCGGGTTCCGCACCAGGACACGGATGTCGATCTCGGCGCGGTTGCCGTCCTCGTCGAGGAGCGTGATGCTGTCGGCCACCCGGGGGTTGGCCGACAGGCCGGTCAGCCGCCCGGTGTCCACCCGCTGCCAGCGGCCCAGCCGGGACACGGTCAGCCAGTCGCCGCCGAGCAGCACGCGGGGCGGGCGCGCGCTCAGGTCGGCGGCCAGCCCCGCGGCCAGCGCCAGGGCCGATCCCACCGCGATCAGCGCCGGCACCGGGGGTTGTGCGCGGAACTGGGTCACCGCGAGCAGGAGCAGGGCAACCCCGGTTACCGCGGCGGCGCCGAAGACGTGTGCCAGCCGGCAGGCCCGCTGCCGGTCCCTGTCGGCGATCGGGCGGTATGGCAGGCGGGTGGTCATGGCCGGATCACTTCCTTAACAGCGCGGCCGGAAACCTGCTCCCGGTCGCGGGCGGCGAGTTCGACCGGGCAGGCCCGGTCCGGGCAGGCGGCGAGGTCGCACAGCCGGCAGATCTGGTCGGCGTGGGGCCGGTCCGAGGTTATCCGCGTGAGTACCTTCTCCAGCGTGCCGGTGAGCGACTTCCGCTCGGCGGGGGTGAGCCCGCCGAGGGCGTCGCGGAGCACCTGTTCCCGGCTGGCCAGCACGCGCGCGGCGGCCTCGGCGCCCTTCGGGGTGAGGACCACCGCGACCGAGCGCTGGTCGCGCCCGGGCCGGCGTTCTGCGTACCCCTCGGCGGCGAGCTGATCGACGACGCGGACGGTGGCCGACTGGGTACGGCCAAGCGGCACCCGCAACTGCTCGATGCTCAGGCCGGGTTCCTGCGCCAGGGTCGCCAGCGCCGCGCCCATGACTCCGGCATGACCGGTGGCCGTCTCCACGGCCGAGGCGATGGCGTCAGCGAGGGCCACGGCCAGCGCTCCGAGCAGGTTCTCCAGGCGTCGGCTCATACTTCAATAATGCATCACTCATGCATCTATCGCTATCTTATTTACGGCGCCCGGGCCGGCTGTCCCCGCTCGGGTTACTTATGGCGCCCGGCCGGCCGTCCCCGCTCGGCCGTCCCGTATCCGGCGGCGGGGTGATCAGGGGTTCTGGTCGTAGGCCACCCGCACCAGGTGCAGGAGTTCGTCGTCCACGTCGGTCACGCTGCGCAGTGCGACCTTGTGGGTGGCCTGCCCCGGAGCACTGGCAGGCTGCAAGCGCCCGCTCGCCGGCGGATCGGTGAACCGCAGCCCGAGGTCCACCCGGTCCCGTGCCGCCGCCGCGACCGCCGCGAACTGCCGGCCGCGCACGAATGGCGTGTAGCCACCGCGGCCCTCCACCACCACGTCCTCGCCGAGCCCCATGATGGCGCTGGCGAGGGCGTCGTAGATCGGGCGCAGGGCCGTCTTGGCGCCACGGTACTGGCTGTCGATGTATTCCTCGACGCTGGGCCGCACCCACCCGGCGGCCCGCGCGGCGGCATCGGCGATGGCCCACTGGCTGTTCTGCGGGACACCGTGCTCGGACCGCAACCAGCGGCGCACCGCGTTCTGGTCCAGCGGGTCGATCCCGGACGCCTCGACCAGGGCCAGCCATTCCTCCAGCGAGCGCCCGGTGCGGGCGGCCAGCGACCCGACCACCGCGCCCATCATGTCGTCGGGTGTGTTCGCCACGGTCGCAGCCTACGCACCGGCTGCCCCGGGCCACCGCACAGGCTGGCACCCGGTGGCCACGGCCTGCGTAGAGCAGCGGGAGCAGCAGCCCTCGACCTGCGGCTTGTGACAGGGCTCGGGTAGTGTCGCGAACGTGGTCCTGCACCCGCGGGGGGATTCGCACAGGCCGCCGGCCTGCGGGACACCACGATCCTGCGTGCTCACCAGGGGGTACCGGACCGCGGACCGGCTGCGGATGAGCCGGCACAAGACAACCTGAGGCGCCGCTTCTGCACTGACGCGCCGCTGTTCCAGGAGAGGGGAATGTCATGCCAACCCGCGATTCCTACGCGCAGGGCACGCCCAACTGGGTGGACCTGCAGACCACCGACCAGGCTGCTGCGAAGGCCTTCTACACCGGGGTGTTCGGCTGGTCCTACGACGACCAGCCGATGGAGGGCGACGCGGTGTACTCCATCGCCAAGATCGGCGACGAGAGCGTCGCCGCGATCGCGCCCCAGTCGCCGGAGCTGGCCGATGCCGGGGCACCGCCGATGTGGAACACCTACCTGGCCGTCGACTCGGTCGACGAGGTGTCCGCCAAGGTCGGCCCGGCCGGCGGCACCGTCGCCATGGAGCCCTTCGACGTGATGGACGCGGGGCGGATGGCCTTCGTCCTGGACCCGAGCGGCGCCGCCGTGGCTCTGTGGCAGGCCGGCCAGCACCTCGGGTCCACTCTGGTGAACGAGCCGGGGACGGTGATATGGAACGAGCTGATCACCGACAACCCCGCGGCCGTGACGTTCTACGAGCAGGTGCTCGGCGTGACCACCGGCACCATGGAGATGGGTGAGGGCAAGTACACCATGTTCCAGGTGGCAGGCAAGGAGGTCGGCGGCACGACGCCGCCACAGATGGAGGGCGTGCCGAACCACTGGCACGTGTATTTCGCGGTCGCCGACGCGGACGCTTCCGCGGCCAGGATCACCGAGCTGGGCGGCTCGGTCATGGTGGCGCCGTTCGGCACCCCGATCGGCAAGATGGCCGTGGTCACCGACCCGCAGGGGGCCGTGTTCAGTCTGTTCCAGGCCTCGATGCCGGCCTGACGCCGGCCGGGCTGGGCTGAAGGAGCTGACCATGGAGATACCCAAGCCGAGTGAGGCCGACAAGGACTTCTTCCGGTCCGTGCTGCCCGACGACCCGGCGGTCGAGGTCAAGCCGATGTTCGGCAACCTCGGCGCGTTCGTGCACGGCAACATGTTCGCCGGGCTGTTCGGGCCCGCCCTGGGCGTCCGGCTCGACGACGCGGGGCGCACCGAACTGGAGGGCATCGACGGCGCTGGCCCCTTCGGGCCGGCCGAGCGCCCGATGGGCGGGTACACCAGCCTGCCCGAGGCCTGGCGCGGCACGCCCGACGTGGCGGCGCAGTGGGTGGAGCGGGCGCTCGCCCATGTCGGCACGCTGCCGCCGAAGGTCAAGAAGCCCAAGACGCCCCGGAAGTAGCGGCACCAACGCGAGGAGGCCGGGTCCCGTGGGGCCCCGGCCTCCTCGGTGCCGGACAGCTGCCCGGCCGGTCGGGTGCGCTGCGGCCGGAGCGGCGCTGCCGGTAGGAGCGGCGCTGCGGTAGGAGCTGCGCGGGACGGTCAGAGCTGCGCGGTGACGGCCTTGACCTCGGTGTAGGCCTCGAGCACCTCGTGGCCCATCTCGCGTCCCCAGCCGGACTGCTTGTACCCGCCGAACGGCAGCGACGCGTCGAACACGTTGTAGCAGTTGATCCACACCGTGCCGGCCCGGATCTTCTTGGCGAGCGCGTGGGCCTTGGAGATGTCCTTGGTCCAGATGCCCGCGCCGAGGCCGTACTCGGTGTCGTTGGCCGCGGCCGCGATCTCGTCCAGGTCGCTGAACGGCGCCGCGACCACCACCGGCCCGAAGATCTCCTCACGCACGATCTTCATGCTGGGGCTGGTGTTGGTGAGCACGGTCGGCTCCACGAAGTAGCCCTTGTCACCGAAGCGCCCGCCGCCGGTCAGCGCCGTGGCACCGTCCGCCTTGCCCGACTCCAGGTAGCCGGTCACCCGGCGGAACTGCTCGTCGGAGACCAGCGGGCCCATCTGGGTGCCCTCGTCAAGCCCGGAACCGAGCTTGATCGACTTGGCGATCTCGGCGACGCCGTCCACGACCTCGTCGAACCGGCTCTCCTGGACGAACAGCCGGGAGCCCGCGACGCAGCACTGCCCGTGGTTGAAGAAGATCGCGTTGGCGGCGCCCTCGATGGCGGCCTGGTCGGCGTCGTCGAACACGATGTTCGGGCTCTTGCCGCCCAGTTCCAGGGATACCTTCTTCAGGTTCCCCGTCGCCGCGGTGACGATGAGCTTGCCCACCTCGGTGGACCCGGTGAACGCCACCTTGTCCACGTCGTTGTGGGCGGCCAGGGCCGCGCCGGCGGTCTCGCCGAAGCCCGTGACCACGTTCACCACGCCCTCGGGAACCCCGGCCTCGGCGATCAGCTCGGCGAGCTTCAGCGCGGTCAGCGGGGTCTGCTCGGCCGGCTTGAGGATCACGCAGTTGCCGGTGGCCAGCGCCGGGCCGAGCTTCCACGCGGCCATCAGCAGCGGGAAGTTCCACGGGATGATCTGCCCGACGACGCCGACCGGCTCGCGCAGCGTGTAGGAGTGGAAGTTGGCGCCGGGCATGTCACCGATGCGCCAGATGATCCGCCCGCGCTCGGACGGGGTCATCCTGCTCCACGGCCCCTCCTCGAACGCCTTGCGGCGCCACCGGCCGGTCGCCCAGCTCTGCCACGCCCCGCTGGTGCTGGCCGCGGCCGGCACCCTGCAGGGCCGCCGGACCGCCGCCTACCCCGCGCTGGCCCCCGACGTGACCGCGGCGGGCGCCGAGTTCGTGGACGGGGATGCGGTCATCGACGGGCAGATGGTCTCGGCCCGGGCCTGGCCCGACCATCCAGCCTGGATGCGCGAGCTCATCGGGATCCTGCGCGCGAAGTCTCCCGCGTAAGCTCGTCGAGAAAATTCAGCGTCGCGGCGGTGGTGGCCCGGCGCCACGCCAGCAGGGTCGGGTCGAAGCTGCTCGGACCTGGCCGCTCGGCCTTGATGGCTTCCGCGATGGGCTCCAGCGCCGCCTTCTGGCGTTCCAGCAGCCCGCTGGGGTCGCCCCCGGCGCGGTCCAGCAGGGCCAGCTTGAGCAGCAGATGGGAGCGGACCTCCCGGATATGCGCCACGGGCGTGTCCAGCCAATGCCGCACCGCCTCGTGCCCGGCTGGCGTCACCGAGTAGAGGGTCCGCTGCGGGCCCCGCCCGGATTCCACCGCCCCGCGCACCAGCAGCCCGGCCTCCAGCAGCCGCCCGATCGCCCGGTACACGACCGGCCGGGGGATTTGCCAGATCCGGCCGAGTTCGCCCTGGGACGCGGTGAGCTGGGCGATGGCGAAGCCGTGCGTGGGGTGTTCGCTGACCACCGCGAGCACGGTCCACTCCGGCAGCGACAACGTTGGCCACCCGCTCATGACTTCGAGCCTAGAGGAGTCCGCGCCGAGCATGCGGGCCGTCGGTCCCGCGGGCCGTCGGCCCCGGGGGTCAGCCGGCCAAATGCCGACGGGATGCCCCCGTGACGGGTGAGCCGCGAGTGGGTAGTCTCTTTGTGACTAGCTAGCCACTCCGGAAGGCCGGTCATGTCCGTCGAACTGATCAGCGCCGTGCCCCGGTCCCGCTCGCCCCTGGGGGTGCTGGCGGACGGCACCTTCTACTACGCCCCGATCGGCGAGGTCGCCGTGACCGGCCCGCTGGTCACCTGCCATCTGTGCGGGCGGTCGCTGCGGTCGGTCACTGCGCACCTGCGCGGGCACGGGTGGACCAAGCTGGCCTACTGCGAGGCGTTCGGCCTGGAGCGCGGCCAGTCCCTGGAAGGGCCGGAGACCCGCAAGCTCCGCGCTGCCGCGCTGGCATCCCGGCTGGTCTTCGAGCCTGCGATGCGCCAGGGCAGCGCGGCGGGCCGGGCGCGGGCCCGCGCCGGGGACCTGACCCGTGACGCGGTCCGGGCGGCACGGGGACGCAGCCTGCCCGAGCAGCGGCGCCGGAAGGCGATGGCGGCGCTGGCCGCCATCCCGCCCCCGCTGGTGGCCCAGGCCAACCGGGACCGCGCCAGCCGTCACCTCGCCGGCGTCGCGGCGGCGGTGGCCCGCAGGCACGGGTACGCCGACCTGGGCAGCTTCGTGCTGGCCCGGATCGAGGACGGGGCCAGCCTGGCGTCGATCAGCCGGGAAGCCGGGCTCAACAAGGACTGGCTGTCGCGCCATCTCGACTGCGTCGACCCGGTGGCGGCCGAGGCGGTGCGCCGCCGTCTCCCCAGCCGCATGGACGTCAGATGGCTGCCCGTCATGACCCGGCTCGGCTTCCCGGATGTGCCCAGCTACCTGCGGGAACGCCACATCAGCCAGCACTGGACCGTGAACGCCATCGCCGCCGAGGTCGGCCTGACGCACCACACCGTGGAGGCCGCACTGCGCCGCCACGGCCTCGCCAGGACCGCGCACGCGGCGAAACGGCATCAGGCGCGCCAGCGTGAGGTGCAGGTCGCCGCCCGCCTCGGCTTCGACAGCATCACCGATTATGTCGCCAGCCGCCGGCGGGCAGGATGGACCTGGCGGGCGATGGCGGCAGAATGCGCCCAGCCGCCGTCGTGGTTGCGGCGGCAGGCGCAGGCCGCGTCCCCGCCCTGACCCTGCGGACGATGCCAAACGCTCTCCGGCGCTAGCCCCGGCCCTGACGGGACCCGCCTCGCGTGGCGGAGGTTCCGCTGCGCGGCCAGCGGCGGCGATAGCGTGAGGCGGGTAAGTACCGTCGATCGCATCGCGGAGGCCCAGCCATGCAGCTCAGTGCGCGAAACCAGATCCCAGCGCAAGTGACCAGCATCAACAGGGGCGAGGCCATCGCCAACGTGGAACTTCAGGCCAACGGGGTGCGCCTGGTCGCCTCCATCACGGTGGAAGCGGTCCGCCAGCTCGGCCTGGCCGAGGGCAGCGAGGTCACCGCGATCATCAAGGCTTCCGACGTCATCCTCGCCGTCGGCTGAGACCAGGCGCGAAGGCGCGTGGGCTGGCTCCGGTCACCAGAACACCGCCGAACCGGCGCGGGGCAGCCTTGGTCAATCCGTGGGACGGTCCGCACGCCACTGGCGGTAGAGGCCGATGAAATCGTCCTGCATCTGCGGGGTCAGGTCATCGGGAGTGAGCGTGCCGGTCAGCTCGATGGTCTTGCGCATCTGGGCGAGGTACTCGGTGCAATGCGGGCAGCCGGTCAGGTGCGCCTCGTACCGGCGGCGGTCCGCCCGGGAGAGCGCGCCCTCCAGGTAGTCGGAGACCAGTTCGACCGCCTGCTGGCAGACCAGGTCGCGGCGCCGCAGCCGCAGCCGCATCATGACGGCCTCCCGAACCCGGTCTCGACGGCCTGGCGCAGGCGGCTGCGGCCCCGGTGCAACAGCACTCGCTGGTTGCCCTCGCTGATCTCCAGCACGCTGCACACCTCCCCGCTGGTCAGGCCCTCGATGTCGCGGAGCGTCACGACCTGCCGCTGGCGGTCGGGCAGGTCATCGATCGCCGTGCGGAGGAAGTCCGCCATCTTGCCTGACGCGAGGCGGTCCTCCGCGTCCTCGATCCACCGCTCCGGCGGCGAAAGCCAGCTGCCGCCGCCGTCGAACCTCGATGCCGCCACGGCGGCCTCGGTGTCGCTCACCGCGACAGTGTCACCCACCGCGATGGTGCGCCGTTCCCGCGCGCCGGCCGTCCTGGCCCGGTTGACCAGGATCCGGAACAGCCAGGTGCGGAAGGAGGAGCGGCCCTCGAACCCGCCGATGCCGCGCAGTACCCCGACCCAGGTGTCCTGGACGACTTCCTCAGCCACGGCCACGTTTGGCACGAATGAGGACGCCAGGCGCAGCATTGCGGCATGGTGCCGGCGCACCAGGATGACGAACGCCCGCTCGTCACCGGCGCGCAGCGCCGCGAGCAGTTGCGCGTCGGTGCCAGGGTCCACTGCGGACAGCCTAGGCCTCCCTGATCGTGGCGCGCGGCGGGCGGGCCGGGTGCCCGCCCGCCGCGCGTGGTGAGCTGCGGTCAGGAAGCGGCGATGCCCTCGCCGCCGGCCGCGCCCGCCACGGTGACGCTGCCGACACTGGTGAGCGACCCGCCCGTGCCGACGCTGAACTCATCGATGATGCCGTTCCCGCCGGTCTGCACGTACAGGAACGCGCCGCCGGGCGTGGCCGCGGCGTCCACGGTGCCGGGGTCGGTCGCGGTCTGGCCGAGCAGCGTGAGCTGGCCGCTGGCGCTGGCGGTGTACCCGCTGACGTTCGCGCTGCCGGCGTTGGAGGCGTACAGCGTGCCGCCCGTCGCGGTGACCCAGCAGGTCGCCGCCTGCCCGGTGCCCACCGAGTCGATCAGCGTGACGGTCCCGCCGGAGCCGAGCGTGAACGTGGACAGGGCATTGGTGCCCGCGTCGGCGATGACCAGGTTGCCCGCCTGGTCGAAGGTGATCGCGAACGGGACGGTGCTGCCCTCGGAGTTCACCACGGGGCTGGCCGACAGGCGCCCGCCGGGCCCGACCCCGAACACGTCGATGTCATTGCCGTTGGCCTTGGTGGTCACGATGAGCTGGGAGCCGCTGGGCGAGAACGCGACCTGCCCCGGGGTGTTGGTGAACTGCGGGGTGGCCGACTGGCTGAGGTGCAGCCGCCGGTGCGAGCCGCGCAGGAAGGCCAGGCGCCCGGCGGGGGACAGGCGGTAGCCCTGCACCGAGCCGCCGCGCAGCGCGTTCACCACGTACACCAGGTTCCCGCGGATCGCGACGCTGACCGGGAACAGGCCGCCCGAGCCGATGATCTGCCGCTGGTGCAGCCGGGTGCCGTGCACCCCGAACAGCGTGACGCTGTTGCTGCCCGCGTTCACCGCGATGAGCAGGTGCTGCTGCGCGTCGTAGCCGAGCGAGCCCTGGGAGGCCAGGTGGTCCACGACAGACCCGGTGAGCTGCCCGCCCAGGCCGCCGGTGGGGTAGGTGCCGGCCAGGGTGAGCGTGCCGTCGCCGGACCGCTGGTAGGCGACGACCTGGTTGCCCGCGGTGTTGTCGGTCTGCACGAACACGGCGGGGCCGGCGGCCGGGCCGGCCGAGCGGCCGTGGACCGTGGCGGCGCTGGCGGCGGCCGGGGCGGCGAGCGCCACGGCCGCCGTGGCCACTGCCGCGGTCGCGAACAGCGTGCGCGCCTTCGCCCGGGCGGGCCAGGAGCGGCTGGGGACTGTCATACGTTCTCCTCGGTGCGGGGATGATGACGTTCCCCTTCAGTCCCGCGAGGAGCGCGTGCGTTACAGCCTCCGGCCGTATTTCCCGCTATTCCGTCCCGTGCCAGGGCCGGCCGGATCGTGATCATGGGGATCCGGCCCATGGAGGGTGGCGCACCAGATCCGAAACGGCCCCGCGCCCCCTGGCTTCCGTGATCACGGGCACTTTTGGGCTTCATACGCCAAAAAGTGCCCGTGATCACGGTTGCGGCGCCGGTGGATGGGCCCGTCGCAATGATCATCGCCGCTGGTGCGCGGTGGGCGGCTTCTGCGAGGCAGGCGGGCTGATGGGTGCGGACAGCGCAGACGGGCAGCCCGGCAAAACGCCGCCTGCCGGTCCAACCCAGCCCGCACTGCGCATCGGCGACGTGGGGGTGGAGAAACGAAGTGGTCCGGGGCTGGCCGCGGCTGTGGTCGGCAATGTGGTCCCGGGCGCCAGCAGGGTGGGGCCGGGCCCGGCTCTGCCCCCGTCAAACCGGGCCCGGCGGCGGCTCCCCGGGTGCCATGCGCCCGTGAGAACCCGCCCTGGTACCCCCCTGGAAGGCGAACCTTCATCTCAATAGAGGAGCGGGCGCCCGGCCTGATACGTCGCCAGGCGGCCGGATCTGCCGGGCAAGGCAGATCAGGCGGCGCCCAGGGCGAGGAACGACCATGCGGTGGCGGCCTGCACCGGCTCGTCCCCGGCGCCGTCACGGGCCAGCCGCAGCGCCTCGGCGAGGCTGGCCCCGCCCCGCAGATGCTTGTGCAGCGCGATCATCAGGGTGGCCGTGGCCTGGTCGTTGACGGGCACCACGCTGGCGACGATGCCGGCGGTGCCGAGCGGGGCGAGGCAGTGGGCAAGGCCGAGCAGTTCGTCCGCGCCCGCGGGGGCGAGCACCCCGGAGTCACAGCTGGAGAAGATGACCCGGTAGGGAGCGCGCCGCAGCCGCTCCAGGTCGTAGACCGTGAGCGGCCCGTCATCCAGGAGCAGCGAGGAGAACAGCGGGCTGTCGGCCCGGAAGCTGCCATGCGCCGCTATGTGCGCGAGCCCTGCCCCGTCGAGGGCACCGAGCACCCGGCGCGCGGTGGCCGTGCCGGACCCGAGCACCGTGGCGTCCGGGTACTCGGCCGCCAGCGCCGGTATCTCGGTACCGGTGCCGAGGCCGGGCCCCCGGACGAACACCGGCGACGCCCGATCCGGCGGCCGCACCGCCAGGGCCTGCAGCCAGGCCCGGGCCGACGGCGCGACGCTGACCGCGCGGTCCCGCAGCGCCGGCAGCAGCGCCCACGGAACGGCGTGCAGCCGGCCGGGCGGGACCACGACCACCGGCCCGCTGCCGAGCAGCCGGGCCGCCGGGCCGAGCAGGATCGCCTCCAGCCGGCGCCCGCTGGCCTCCAGCGTGGCCAGCGCGGCCCCGCCCGGGCCCGCGCCCCGGCCATGGGCCAGCCGGTGCAGGCCGAACCGGGCGAAGCCGACCTCGGTCGCCGCCTCGTCCGCGCGGCCGCCGCGCACGTGCCGTACCCGGCCCGCGCCGCAGACCAGGATGTGCAGGTCACCGTCGATCGCGACGATCTGCACCAGGGTTGCCGGGCCGAGCCCGCGCAATAGTTGCTCGGTGGTGAACCCCCACCCGCCTCCCCATCCCCCTTCACCGCCCCGGCCATCGTGGCGGGAACGCAGCACCCGGGCCCGCACCGAGGCTTCCAGCCGCAGTTGCTCGCGCCGGAAGTGCCCGGCCGGGTCGCCGCTGGCCCGGGCCTGGTCCAGGCGGCTGGTCACGTCGCGTAGCGCGGTCAGGTCGGCCTGCAGTTCCGCGTCGTCGGCCGGGCGGGCCGCGGGGATCGCGTGGGCCGTGGCCCGCCATCGCTCGCTCCAGGCGAGCAGCAGCCGGGGCCGGCCGGCGGCCAGCGCCGACCGCTGTGCGAGCGCCGCGAGTTCGGCGCCGTGCGCGGTCGCCTGGGCCCGCAGTTCCGAGGCGCCGAGCGTGAGCTGGTGCTCGTCCAGGATGGCGAGCCCGCGGGCGCAGGCGGCGAGCAGCCGCCGCCGGTCGCCGGCCGCCTCGGCGCGCAGGGCTTCGGCGAGCCAGCCCTGGGCCCGGGCCAGGGCGGTCACCCGGCGGTGCCGGTTGCGTGCCGCCTCGGTCAGGTGCGTATCCGCTTCGCCGGGCCGGCCGAGCGCCGACGCGAGCCGCCCGGCCAGCAGCCGCGCCTGTGCCGCTGCACCGGAGCCGAGCACGTCCAGGTCGGCCGCGACCTGGACGCCCTGGCGGAGCAGCCGGGCCGACGGCGGGCCGGCTGCGGAGCGGGCTTGCAGCAGCAGCAGGCCGGCGTGCGCGCGCCACCAGGGGCGGCCCTGGGCGGCGAACATGCGCCACGCCGCGCGCGCCCGCTCGGCGGCCAGGCCGGGTTCCCCGGCGGCCAGTGCCGCCGTGGCCGCGGACAGCAGCAACTCGGCCCGTTTGGTGGCCCGTCCGCCGCGGCCGTAGCCGCGGACCGCAGCATCGGTCTCGGCGACCGCATCGCCCGGCAGCCCGGCGGCGAGCAGCACGGCGCACCGGTCGATGGCGATGTCTGGTATCGGCACGGCCAGGTCCCGATAGCGGCGGTCGGCCTCGTCCAGGAAGGACAGCGCCGCAGGCAGGTCCCCGGACCGGAACGCCACCAGGGCGCGGTTGTGCCAGGTGAAGGCGACCTCGACGGCTTGGCTGGTGGCGGCGAACAGGAGATCGGCCCGGCCCAGGTCGAGTTCGGCGCGCCGGGCGGAGCCGCTGGCCAGGTGGACCAGCGCACGCGCGGTAAGCGCCCGCGCCTCCCACAGGCTGTCATCGGCGGGCCGCAGCACCCGGATGGCCCGTCCCAGGTCGTCCAGCGCTTCGGGGTGGCGGCCGAGAACCCACAGCGCGATGCCCCGCCGCACCAGGACGCGCGCCGCTGACGGGCCGCTGACCAGCGCAAGGGAGGTGCCCAGTGCGGTCAGCCCACGTCGGCTGTGACCGCGGTAGATCAGCGCCACGCCCAGCGCGGCGAGCACATCGGACTCCCGCTCCCGCGATCGGGACGCCCGGGCAAGGCGCACCGCGGTGTTCAGCTGGGCCATGGCCGCGTCCAGGTCGCCGAACTCCCGGTGAGCCATCCCGATGGCCTGGTACGCCACGGAGGCTTCGTAGGGGGCGGGGCCCGCCGCCAGGATCGAATGTGCCTTTGCCAGGGCCTCGCTGGGGCGGGCGCCCACCAGCGCAAGCACAGTCGAGAATCCCGCCGGGGCTGCTGCCCTCGCCGGGGCGCGGGCCGCCAGCCATAAGAAGATGTTAAGCCCGGCCATTCAGGTGGTCCACGCGACAATGGGAAGGCAAAGTCATAACATTCTGTCATGTCGGCTGGTGAGCAGGGGCAGGGGCGTCGGCCGCAGATGAACACAAAGGTTTGCAATGGAATCTTCGGAGACGGCGGGTGAGCGCGCGCTCACAAAGCTGAAAATTCAGCTCGATCTGATTGAGGCGGCATTCGGGGAAGAAAACTTCGGGAAGAGGTTTTTCGACGACGGCACCCTCGACTACCTCTACGTGCGCGGCGTGATTTTGGTCCGCGACGCCTATCTGGCCGAGGTGGCCCGGCTGCTGGAGGAGGAGGACGAGGAGGAGGAACGGGGCCAGGAGTTCGCCCCGGTGGCGGGGCTGCTGCCCGGGGTGAGCCTGTTCTCCGTGGGCGGGCGCGACGTCCCGCGGCTGCTGGACAAGATCGATGCAAGGCTCGGCGAGGGCGTCGCGACGCCGGACCATATCCTGTCGATCACCCCGGTCTGTCCCTGCCCGGCCACCGAGCCCGGGGGCGTGGTGGACGGCGCATTGCCCGATCCGGGGCCGTGCTGCGGGCAGCGGCAGCGGCACGTTCATCTACGTGGCCGACACCGGGCTGCTGGATGGTGCCGCGGCCGCAGCATCCTGGCTGGCAGGGGTCACCGGGACGAAGGACCCACTGGACGTCCAGGGGGGCGTGACCACGGATCCCGGACTACGCGGGCCATGGGACGTTCATCGCCGGCGTCGCCCGCTGCATGGCGCCCGCGGCACGGGTGGTGGTAACCAGGGACTTCGACAAGGCCGGTGCCATTTCCGAGCACAAGATCGTGCTGCGGCTCCGCGAGGCGCTGCGCCTGGCCCCGGACGTCATCAACCTGTCGGCGGGCGGGACGACGCGCAAGGACCTGCCACTGCTGGGCTTCGAAGCGTTCTGGGAGACCTACCGCCATTACAAGGGCCTGGTGCTGGTCGCGTCCGCGGGCAACAACTCAACCCGCAGGCCGTTCTGGCCGGCGGCCTTCCCAGAGGTGGTAGGGGTCGGCGCGCTCGCCGCCAACGGCCGGTCCCGCGCCTATTTCAGCGACTACGGTCCCTGGGTGGACGTGTACGCCCCCGGCGAGGACCTGGTCAACGCGTACGCGACCGGGACCTATCAGTACCGCGAGCCGCCGCATATCGGCTCGTACCATCACTTCGACGGGATGGCCAGGTGGAGCGGCACGTCCTTCGCCGCGCCGGTCGTCGCCGGGCTCATCGCCGCCCGCGTCACCCGGACCGGCGAGAACGGGCGCCAGGCCGCCAGCGCGCTGCTCGCCCAGGCGCGTGCGCAGCATCTCCCTGGGGTAGGCCCCGTGCTGTGGCCGTGTGATACGGGCGACTGCGGCGATCGGCTGGCATGCTGCTGTGGTGGTAAGCACGCAGCGGCGCGGGATTGCTGCTGCTGACGGAAGGGCGTGTTGGTGAGTCCGGATGATACCGGCGTGTTGGTTCGTGGCGCGGCCGGCGGTGACGAGGCTGCCTGGCGCGGGCTCGTGGCGCGGTTCAGCAATCTGGTGTGGGCCGTGGCGCGGGCGCACCGGCTCGCGAACGCCGATGCCGCGGACGTCTACCAGACCACCTGGCTGCGCCTGGCCGAGCACATCGGCCGAATCGAGCATCCCGAGCGGGTGGGCGCCTGGCTCGCCACGGCCGCCCGCCGGGAATGCCTGCAGAGCCTGCGCTCGGCCGCGAAGACGGCGCCCACCGACGACATGGACCGGCTCGACATCACTGCTGCCGTGGGCAACCCCACCGAAGAGGCGGTGCTTGCCGCGGAAACCGGACGCGAGGACGCGGCCCGGGCCGCGGCGATGTGGCGGGCGTTCGAGCGGCTGTCCGGCCGTTGCCGTGAGCTGCTCCGGATCCTGATGGCATCGCCCCCGCCCAGCTACGCTGAGGTCGCCGCGGCGCTCGGACTGCCGCTCGGCAGCATCGGCCCCACCAGGGCGCGCTGCCTGCAGCGGCTCCGCGAGGAGATGGCAGGTATCAAGGACGGGCTATCGCCCTCTTCATGATGACGCCTCCCCCAAGGAGATCCAGCCATGTACGAGCCAGACGACGAGCTTGAAGCCGAGTTCAGGCGGCTGGCCGCCGACCGGGAACCGGTGCCCGCCGAGCTGCTCCAGGCCGCGGTGGATGCCTTCGGCTGGCGGGACATCGACGCCGAGCTTGCCGAACTGGTCTACGACTCGCTGGTCGACGCCGACGAGGCATCGCTGGTGCGGGGCCCGCCCGACCAGCGCCTGGTCTCCTTCGCCATCGGCGGGGTGACCATCGACGTCGAGGTGACCAGCGCCGGGCCCGGGCGCACCGTCATGGGCCAGATCGCCCCGCCGCAGCGTGCCATGGTGGACATCCGCTACCCGCAGGACACGGTCACGGTTGAGGCGGACGAGCTGGGACGGTTCCGGTCAGGGCCGCTCCCTCCGGGCCCGGCGAGCCTGCGGCTGCGCCCGCCGCCCGGCGGCTCAGGCCCGGCGATCGTGACCGACTGGATCTCCCTTTAGCGCGGGTCGCGATGAGGATGCCGGCGCACACCAGCCCCGCGCCGGCCAGTTGCAGCGGGCTTGGGTGCTCGCCAAGCACCACCGCGGCGAGCAGGATCGCGGCGGCCGGCTGAAGCAGCAACAGCAGCGACGACAGCGAGGCGGGCAGCCGGGGGAGCGATGAGATGATCAGCAGCCACCCGGCGGTCCCGCTGGTCATGGCCAGCAGCAGCAGCCAGCCGAACGCATGCCAGCCGATGTCGAGCTGCCACCCGCCGAACACCAGGCCGAGCACAGCCGCGCCGGCCGTGGCGCCCAGCGTCGCCTCGGCGAGCGGCGCCGCCACGTGCGGCGTGGCGGCCGAGGTATGCCGCAGGATGAGCAGGAAGGCCGCGTAGGCGACCGAGGTGCCAAGCCCGTACTCGATCCCGGCCACGGAGTGCACCCCGCGGGCGTGGTCGGCCAGCCCGGACACCAGCACCACGCCGGCCAGCACCACCGGAAGGGCGAGGAAGAACCCGCGCCCGGGGCGCTCCTTGAACAGCATCCAGGCCGCCACCGTGACGAAGACCACCTGCAGGTTGCCGAGCAGCGTGGCGATGCCGGCCCCGACGTCGGCGATCGCGTGGTTCCACAGCACCAGGTCAATGGCCAGGAACCCGCCCGCGAGCATCGCCCCGGACCGGGAACGCAGCGGCCGCGGCCCGCGCTTGCGCTGCTCCAGTACGGCCAGCACGGCCAGCAACGGCAGCGCCAGCAGGGACCGGTAGAACGCTGCGGAGACGGTGCCGGTGTCGGCCAGCTTGATCAGCACCGCAGAGGCGGAGATGCACGCCGCGCCGACAGCGGCCAGCAGGACCGGCGACGGCCCGCCCACGGCCTGGCCGGAGCCGTTCCCGGCCCGGCCAGAACCCTTCCCGTCCCGATCAGACCCCTTCCCGGCCTGGCTTTTGTCGTTGCCGGTCATGACCGTCTTGGCATACGGTGCTGACATGGGATCCACCCTAGGAGAGCAAGTTGTCAGCAGTCAAAAAGGTTTTGGTGCTGACCTGATCGAGGCGCTCACCGCCGCGGCCGAACTGGTCAACACCGGCCGGTCCCGCGACGGCGAAGGGCTGCGCGACGTCGCCGACGTGGCCGCGTTCGGGCGCCGCTACGGCCTCGGCGGCCGCGCCCGGGCCGGGGACGTGCCGGCGCTGCGCGCCTACCGGGCCCGGCTGGACGCCGTCGTCACCGCGTGCGAGACAGGTGACAACCCGGCCGCGGTGCGGATGATCAATGCGCTGCTCGCCGAGACCGGGGCCATCCCGCAGATCGTGTCGCACGACGGCCGCGGCCCGCACATCCACGTGTCCCGGGCGGCCGCGCCCATGGCCGACCGGATCACCGCTCATCTCGCCATGGGCCTGGCCGAACTGCTGGTGTCCGGGGAGAGCGGACGGCTGCGCAGTTGCGCGTCACCGACCTGCCGCGATGTCTTCCTTGACGAGTCCCGCAACCGGTCGCGGCGCTACTGCGACAGCCGCACCTGCGGAAACCGGCTCCATGTCGCCGCCTACCGGGCCCGCAAGGCCACGGCCGGGTAAACCGCACCGGCGGGCTGCGTCACCGCTCGCCGGCCGCCAACGTGCCCAGGTCCGGCGGCTTGGGCACGCCGAAGATGTCGCGCAACGCGGTCAGTGCGGCCAGTTCGCCGCAGCGGCCGTGCACGGCGGGGCCGGGCGGGGTCGCCGACGAGCACAGGTACACCCCGTGCAGCGGTGTCCGGTACGGGTTCCACCGGGCCGCGGGCCGGGCCAGCACCTGGCGCACGGTCTGCATGCCGCAGGCGATGTCCCCGCCGACGTAGTTGGGGTTCATCGCCTCCTCCTGCGCCGCGGTCCTGGTGTGCCGCGCCAGCACCAGGTCGGTGAACCCGGGGGCGAAGCGCTCGATCTGGGCTTCGATCCGCGCCGTCATGTCCACTGTCGACCCAGCAGGGACATGGCAGTAGGCCCACAGTGCGTGCTGGCCGCGGGGCGCCCGGGCCGGGTCGGCGACACTCGCCTGGACCACGAGCACGTAAGGCGAATCCGGGTGCTGGCCGCGGGCCACCGCGGCCTCGGCCGCGGCGATCTCCGCGAACCTGCCGCCGAGGTGCAGGGTCCCGGCCAGCCGCGCTCCCTCGGCCTGCCACGGCACCGGGCCGGACAGGGCGAAGTCGACCTTGCAGATGCCGGCCCCATAGCGGAACCTGGCCAGCGCGTCGCGATACCGGGAAGGCAGCCGCTCACCCGCCATGGTGAGGAAGGCGCGCGGGGATATGTCCAGCAGCACCGCCGGCGCCGCCGGCAACTCTGCCAGCGACCGTACCCAGCGGCCGGTCTCGACCTGGCCACCGGCGGCGACGATGGCCTCGACCATGGCGTCGGTGAGCCGGGCGCTGCCGCCCGCCACCACCGGCCAGCCGACGGTGTGGGCCAGCGAGCCGAGCAGCAGCCCGACGCCGGCCGTGGGGGGCGCCGTCAGCGGCAGCATCGCGTGCGTGGCGACGCCGGCGAACAGGCCCCGGGCTTCCTCGGTCTGGAACCTCCTGGCCACGGCCGCGGCGGAGCGCAGGCCCAGCCGTGCATAGGCGGCGAGCGCGCCCGCGGCGGCCACGCCGGAGTAGCCCGGCGGGCGGCGCAGCGACGACAGGACCGCATCCGCGACAGCGTTGCCGCCGTCGGCTAGCGGCTGCATCAGCCGCCGGTACGCGGTCTCGTCCCGGCCGAGGCGTGCCGCCGTGTCCGTTACCGAGCGGGTGACCACGGCGGCCCGGCCCCCGTCCAGCGGATGTGCGTACACCACCTCGGGGTGCGCGAACCTGACCCCCCGCGCGGCCGGATCGAACCGCCGGAAGAACGGCGACGCCAGCGCCAGCGGGTGCGCCGCGGAGCACACGTCGTGCCGGAAGCCGGGCAGCGTCAGCTCCTCGGTCCGGCAGCCGCCGCCGGGGCTGGCCGCACCCTCGATCACGTGCACCCGCAGCCCCGCCGCGGCCAGGGTTACCGCCGCGGCCAGGCCGTTCGGCCCGCTGCCCACGACGATCGCGTCGGCGTCACCGGGCACGGGAACCACCTGGCCCAGCCGGGATGGCCGCGCACGTCATCCGGCGGGACGGGATCGCCGGGGAAGCGCGGAGAACGTGATCCACCTGGCGAACATATATGCCCTGCGGCGTTATGAGCGTGACCGACTCCTGATCCGCGTACAGCGCGAAGACGCCGGTGGACAGTGTGACCCGCACCCGCGCACCGGATCGCCGAACTACTCGAGGAATCCTGGCGCCGCAAGGCCCCGGCCCGGCTGGCCGCGCAGTGGGATGCGCGGCGCGGCACCGCCGGTTAGCCGGACCCATGGCGCTGAAGCACCGGCACGGCAAGGATGGGACATGGAGGGACAGAGGCATCGGCACTGACCCAAAAGGAGGCCCCATGGCCGGGCGCTGGCGAAGGATCACGGTGACGGCGGCGAGCGCGGGGCTGGTCCTGCCCGGGGCGGGGCTGGCCGCCCAGGCTCACGCCAGCCCGGTCGCTTCGTCTGGCAGCGTCCAATGTTCAGCCGGCGCGCGCACTCTCGCGCTGCCTGGCTCCCACCTGTACCCGGACACCGGCAATGGCGGTTACACCAGCGTGCATACCCTGGTGCACCTGGTCTACGACGCCGCCACCAATGAGTTCCTGCCCGGCAACCGGGTCGTGCTCACCGACCGGGCCACCCGGTGCCTGAGCAGCTTCAGCCTCGATTTCGAGCGCACGTCCGCGAACACCAAGGCGGGCCCGGACATGACCGTGCAGTCGGTCAGCGTGAACGGCCGCCCGGCCGGCTTCACGTTCGCCCAGCCCACCTACCCGGGCGACCCGCACGGGCAGAACGACCCCAACCCGGCCGCGCACGAGGCGTCGCAGACCAACCCGGTCGGCGGCCCGAAGCACAACCCGCTGCCGCCCGCCTGCTCGCCGGAACTGCCCAGCACCCGCACCCCGCCGGACGCGCTGGACGGTACCCAGTGCCCGGCGAACAAACTGGTGATCACCCCCGCGGCGCCGATTGCGAATGGCTCGGTGTTCACCGTGACGGTCGGCTACACCGGCAGGCCGGGCGTGCACAACGACGGGGACGGCACCACGGAGGGCTGGTTCCGCGCCCCCGACGGCGGGTTCGTGACCACCGAGCCGGTCGGTTCCGAGGACTGGATGCCGCTCAACGACTACCCAGAGGCCAAGCCCACCTACGACTTCGCCGACACGGTGAGCGCCGGCAAGACCGTGCTCGCCAACGGCACGCTGGTCTCGGTCAAGCGCAACCCGGTCAGCGCCGAGTTCCCTGGCGGCTCGGTCACGTGGAACTGGCACTCCCCGGCGCCGGTCGCCAGTTACCTGGTCGAGGACAGCGTGGGGACCTATCACCTGACCGAGCGGGCCGCCGACAACGGCACGAAGTACTACGAGGCCCAGGACGCCGCGATCCCCGCGACGCAGCGGAAGAAGAACCTGGCGATCATGAACATGCAGCAGAACATCACCGAGTTCGAGAGCCAGTTCAGCGGCAGCTACCCGTTCACCTCCGATGGCATCGTCGTCGGCACCCCGCCGGCCAGCTTCGAAGAAGAGATGCAGACGATGATCACGTTTGCGGGCGGGTTCATCAACACCGACGTGCTCTACCACGAGAACATGCACCAGTGGTGGGGTGACAACGTCAGCGAAGGCGGCTACACGATGACCTTCTACAAGGAGGGCATGGCCACGCTCGCCGAGGAGCTGTACGCGGCGCGGCTGGCCGAGGACAAGGCCGGCGGCCCGTACTCGCCCAAGGGCCAGGCCGCGTTCCAGGCCAGCCTGGTCAAGCAGTTCAACCGGATCTACGCGTCCAACGGGTCGTTCTGGACGGTCGCGCCGTCCAACCCCGAGCCGTTCGGCCTGTTCTCCGGCTCGTCGACGTACGCGCGGCCCAGTGCCGCCTACATAGCGCTGCGGCAGATCCTCGGCCCCGGCAACTTCACCCAGGCACTGCAGCAGGTCCAGCGCACCTACGGCGGGTCGTTCATCACCGAGGCGGAGTGGGAGGCCGCGTTCGGCCAGTGGCTGCCGGTGCAGACCAGTGCTTGCCGGGCGCGGCTCAGCCAGTTCTTCACCCAGTGGTTCGACACGGCCTACTCCGCGGGCGGCGGCGGCAACCGGCCGCAGATCACCGGCCCCGGCCTGAACGGCCCGGACTTCTACAACTGCGCAGGGAGGCTGCTCTTAGCGCCGCCTGTCGCCCGCGCCGCTCGCAGCGGGCGCCTGGCACCGCGCCCGCCGGCTCAGGGCGGGGACAGGAGCGCCCACACGATCTTGCCGGGCTCCTCGTCCGCCGGCAGCGCCGGGGCAGCCGCGAGCCACCCGCCCGCGTCCGGCACCGGAGCATGGCCTCGTGCGACCGGATCGGCGGCCGGGTAGTAGTACCCCCACCGCTCGCTCACCGCCGCGATCAGTAAAAGGCCGCGCCCGCCGTCGTGTTCCGGGTCCGCCACGGTCGGGATCGGCGGACGGGGGTCGTAGTCGCTCACTTCCACCAGAAGGCGCTCGTGGTCGCCTGCCAGGCGCAGCGCGACCACCGGGAGCCCGCCCGGCACCGGGCTGGCCCGCCTGGCGTCGGTGGAGGCGCGGACGGCGTTCGTGACGAGTTCGGATACCGCCAGTTCGGCGGGCTGGGCTAGGGCTTCCATGCCCCACTCCCAGAGCACGGCCGTGGTGTGCAGCCGGGCACACGGAATGGCGCCCGGCAGGGCCCCCAGGGGCAGGAACGAGTGATACGGCCACTGGGCGGCGTCGCTGGGCGGGCTCGCCTGGTGCGCTGGCATTCCCATGCGGTGCGCGGCCCTTCACCCTAGGTGCGTACTATGCGAAATAGTACTGATGTCTATCATGCCCCAGTTCGGGGATGCAACGCAACATTCGTTTCTGTATGATGCGTATTGGTTCTGTTCGTACCAGTCCGCCCTCCCGGCACAGGACCTATCGGAGGAAGTATGGCTACCCCCAGTCCTACCGTCCGCCGCAAGCGCCTGAGCGTAGAACTGCGGCGTTTGCGGGAGAAGGCCGGGTTAACCTGCGAGGACGTGGGGCACCGGCTGGAGTGCTCGGGTACCCGGATCAGCCGCATAGAGACCGGGAGGATCGGCGCCCGTCCCGGTGACGTGCGGGAGTTGCTGGAGATCTACGGTGTGACCGGTGCCGACGCGGATTCCCTGGTGCAGCTTGCCCGGGACGCGCGGCGCAAGGGCTGGTGGCACGCCTATGCCCGGGTGCTCCCGCCCTGGTTCGAGGCCTACGTCGGGCTGGAGTCCGACGCGGCCGGGCTGCACGACTTCCAGCCGTCGATGGTACCGGGCCTGCTGCAAACCGAGGACTATGCCTGCGCGGTGCTGCGGGAGGCCCCGCACGCCGGCCGTGGCGAGGACATCGATCTGCAGGTAGCGCTGCGGATGCGGCGCCAGGCCATCCTCGACCAGGCCAGCCCGCCGCAGGTGCAGGTGGTGCTCAGTGAGAGCGCCTTGCGGGCGCAGGTCGGCGGGCCTGCGATCATGCGGGACCAGTTGCTGCGGCTGGCCGACCTGGCCACCCGGCCGGACCTCACCCTCCAGGTGCTGCCGCTGCGCACCGCGGCGCACGCGCAGCCGGTCAGCCCGTTCACCATGCTGGAGTTCGCCGACTCCGCGGACCCCACCGTGGTGTATCTGGAACATCTCACCGGCAGCCTCCTCCTGGAAGATGAGGAGGAGGTCCGGCGCTACCGGGCGGTGTTCGACCACCTGCGCGCCGCGGCCCTCGGCCCCGGCCCGTCGGCCGACCTGATCGCGGCGGCGGCGGCCGGGCAGCCCTGACGAACCGTCCCTACATCCACCACGTGCCGGAGTTGTAGGTCCAGTCCCGCACCGTGGAACTGTCGTAGTTCTGGCCCTCGGCGTACTGCGTGGCCCGCACGTGCCTGTGGTCGTACATGAACGGGCCCTTGCCGGCATAGTCGGCCACCCAGTACCCGTTGAGCCGGGGGTTGCCGAACACCGAGGATGCCTGCCCGTAGACCCAGACCTTGTACCCGGCCGCCTGCAGGACCTGGCCGAAGTTGTCCACGTAGGTGTCGTCCACCCGGCCTTCCATGTCGACCGCGGTGTAGACATGCTGGGGAACGCCCAGGTCACGAAGGGCCTCGACGGCCTTCCTGGCCTCACCGGCGCCGTCCAGGCCACCGACCCAGATGGGAAGCTTCCGGTTTTTGTGGAACTGCTTCCACTCTCCCGCCGCCCACACGTTGAAGGCGTCCGGGCCGCCGTAGTAGCCGCCCACGGCCCCGGTCCAGCTCGGGTTGATATTGGAGGCGAACGCTGAGTCTCTCATCCGTTCGTTCATGTCATGCCCACATAGTTAATGATTTTAGAACCAGATTTCGATAGGGGCCGACATTTCTCGCTTGGCCGACCTGGTCATTGCCCCTCAGTTTCCTGCCTCGGATAGGCCTTCGCCCGCCGTTTCGCGAACCTGCGGGACCGCGGGTACGGCGCCGGAGATACTACGATGGGCCGCTCTCGTGGCCGCCATGCTGCGTCGTCGCCGGGAGGGGCCGCTCCCCGGGGCCGGCGCGGAGGCCCGTCCGGGGGCTAGGCCAGGCCCGTAGGGGGAGCAATGGCAGAAGTGTCGCCTGTGGTCATCCGGCCGTGCGCGGATTCCGCATCCGCATCCGCATTCAAGGCGTGACCATGCACCGGCCGAACGACGCGGGCTACAGCCACAGCGACAGCTATGTCATCGGCGACTGGCGTTAGCGCGTCTCCGCGTAGCCTGTGAGCCGTGCAGGTCAGGGCGTGATCACGATCCCGCGGGGAATCCCGGGGCTAACGGGGCGGATGGGCTTGCCAGGGGTGTTGGTGGCGGTGCTGATCGGGACGGCGCGCGGTTCGGCCTTCGCCTGCCGTTTCGCGAATCCAGCGGCACCGGGGGGATGGCGCCGGAAGTACTACCGTAGAACGCTCTGGGCCCCTGACCCGCGGCAGTTCTTCGGCGACGCCGAGTTCGTCAGGACCCGCTGGCACGCGGACAATCACGCGGCATTGCGCGCGGCTGGCTACCAGTCGCCTCCGGGCTCATCGACGATGGCCCCGCCGCTGATTGCATCAAGAGCCGCCCGGCGGGCCCGCCGGTTACCGTAGCCGGACTCCTGGCCGGCCTCACCGGAACTGCCGGCGGCTGTGCCGCTGTCGACCGGCACGAGCGTGGCCGGAAGCGGCAGGTCCGGGGGCGGATCGTAAGACTCGGTAGCGCCATCGCGGACCAGCTTGGTCGGCCGCCCTTGCGACATCCAGCGATCTTCATGGATAGCGAAAGGATCCCGGTACCAGCCCTCTGCCGGATTAGTCTCCACGTGATCAGTGTAGGCCGGACCCGGCCGTATAGGTCCCTGCGACCGGCCTGGCAGCGGAGGGGAGAAGCTCAGCGGCGGCGCAGCCGCCAGGCGCAGGCGATGTAGACGACGGCGAGGATCGCCCAGACGGTGGCCAGCGCTTTGACCGGCGATGAGCCTGGGTAATGAACTGACCATTCGACGGCGGCTCCGGAAGCCAGCGCCGCGAACACCGACCCAGCCACCATGGCGCCGAGTTGCGAGCGCTGCCTGTCCAGAGCCGGGTCAGATACGCGGGTCTCGGCTTGCCGCGCGGACGCGAGCCGCGCGTCGATCCGGGCACCGACTTCCTTGTCGATCTTTTCTAGGAACGACTCCACAACGGCGTCCTGGTAATCGGGCCCGAGCTCGTTGTGGACTTCGGCCGCGGCACGGATCTCGTCCGGGGAAAGCCTGGAAGCGCCCATGCCAGCAGCGTAACCTTCCGCACCCGCGCCGAAGAGGTGCTCCCGTCAAAGACCCGTTCGTGTTGCTCATCGTCGATAGCCTGCGGCGGCTGCCACCGGAGGTCGCACACCGGCCGCGCGCTAGGCGTGCGGCCGGTGTGCAGCCGGTGTGCGGGCCTGCCGGGGTCCGACGGTAAGAACGGCGGGGCTCGGTGCCTGGTCGCTCCTGCCATGGGCCAGGGCAACGGCCTGGTTAGCTTGCGGAGCCGCAGTCGCCAGGTGCGGTGCCGGCGGGCAGGACCGCGAACCCGTAGTTCTTCAGGTCCGCCTTGGCGGTGGCGTTGGTGCAGGTGAACCCCGTGAGCTGCTCGATCTTGCGGATCCGGTAGCCGAGCGTCTGCTTGTGGATGTGCAGGGCCTGCGCGCCGGGATCACACTGGAGGCGATGCGCCAGCGGTACCGCGAGCAGATCGCGGTGCACCGCCTCGCCACCCCGAGGAGATCGCCGGCCCTGGCCGGGCCGGATGGCAGCGCGGTGATCGGCCAGGTGCTCCAGCCCAACGGCGGCGTCACCCGCACCAGGGCCTGAGGGCCGTCCCCGGCGCCCGACACCACGCACAGGAGGCCTCCCATGCCAGAGCAGAGCCAAACCACGTCCGCGCCACGGCCGCCGGTCGGGCCGGTGGACGGGCGCCTGGTACCCAGGTTCGCGGGCGCGGCCACGTTCGCCCGGCTGCCGGAGATCGACCGGGTCTCCGGGTACGACGTCGCGATCCTCGGTGTCCCGTTCGACAACGGGACGTCGTACCGGCCGGGGGCCAGGTTCGGCCCGATGGCCGTCCGCCAGGCATCACGGCACCTGCGGCCGGGGCATCATGTCGAGCTTGACTGCAGCCCGTTCCGTGAGATCCAGGTGGTGGACGCCGGGGACGTCCCGGTCACCCCGTTCTCCATCGACACGGCGGTGGAGCAGATCGGCGCCTACGCGGCCGAGCTGGTCACCGGCGGCCGCACCGTCATCGCGATTGGCGGGGACCATACGATCGCCCTGCCGATGCTGCGTGCCGTGGCCAGGGAGCACGGGCCGGTCGCGCTCGTCCACTTCGACGCGCACCTGGACACCTGGGACACCTACTTCGACGCGCCCATCACGCACGGCACCATCTTCCGCCGTGCCTTCGAGGAGAAACTCCTGGTCGAGGACCACTCGGTGCACATCGGCATCCGCGGGCCGCTGTACGACCGGGCCGACCTGGCCGACGACGCCGGGTTCGGCTTCCGCACCATCCGGGCCAGCGACGTGGACATCATGGGCGTGCGCGAGACGATCGGGGTGATCACCGAGCGAACCGCCGGCCTGCCCGTGTACCTGTCCCTGGACATCGACGTGCTCGACCCGGCGTTCGCGCCCGGCACCGGCACTCCCGGAATCAGGCGGCCTGACCAGCCGGGAACTGCTTTCCGTGCTGCGCGGCCTGACCGGGCTGAACCTGGTCGGCGGCGACGTGGTCGAGGTCGCGCCGGCCTACGACCACGCGGAGATCACCTCGATCGCCGCCGCGACCGTCGATCTACGACCTGCTCACCCTGCTGGCCCGCCGCGGCTGACCCCCGGTTCGCGCAACGCCCGGGGCGGCTATCCGGGCAGGTGGCGCCGGGCGCCGATGATGCGGAACCGGCCCGCTACGAAGTCGCCGTCGGTGTAGCTGGCGTTCGCCGCCGGGTTCGCGCCGGTCGCGTGGAAGTCGGAGAACGCGGCCGTCTGGTTGACGTACACCCCGCCGGTGAGGTTCTCCGACAGGGCGACGCCGACGTCGAGCGCCGCGTCCCGCACCTGCCCCAGGTACCACTCGTCGGTCGAGTACACGCTGGCGGTCAGCGCGCCCTTGGCCCCGGCGACCTGGCGGAACAGGGTCACGGAGGCCGTCGCGCCGGGGGTGGACACCAGGTAGGAGACCGGCCCGAAGCACTCGCCGGAGATCTCCGGCGAGTCGGCCGAGGCGTGCACCACCAGCGGGGTGCGCACCCGGGCACCGGGGAACCCGGGGTGCCCGATGGTCCTGCTCGGCACCGCCACCCGCCCGGCGCCGGTGGCCCGCGCGGCGGCGGCGTCCAGCCGGCCGAGCACCCCGTCGTTGACGATCGCGCCGAGCAATTCCACCGCCTGGGCGTCCGGCCCCATCGTGGCGTCGATCGCCGCGCCCAGGTCGGCGGCCAGTTCCGCGACGTCCTTGTGGCCCTGGTCGGTGTCGATGCCTTCGGCGGGCACCAGCAGGTCCTGCGGGGTGGTGCACATCTGGCCGCTGTAAAGCACCAGCGAGAACGCCAGGTTGGCGAGCATGCCCGCGTAGTCGTGCGTGGACTCGATCAGCACCATGTTCACGCCGGCCTTCTCGGTGTAGACCCGGGCCTGGCGGGCGTTCTCCTCCAGCCAGTCACCGAACGCGGTGGACCCGGTGAAGTCGACGATCTTGATTTCCGGCCGGACGGCGAGGACCTTGGCCAGGCCCTCGCCCGGGGCCTCGGCCGCGAGCAGGGCCAGGTTCGGGTCGAAACCGTATTCGCCGAGCACCTCGCGCATCACCGACACCGTGATCGCCAGCGGGAGCACCGCGCCTGGGTGCGGCTTGACGATCACCGCGTTGCCGGTGGCGAGGCTGGCGAACAGCCCCGGGTAGGCGTTCCAGGTCGGGAACGTGGTGCAGCCCACGACCAGGGCGATGCCCCGGGGGACCGGGGTGAACGTCTTCTCCATCCGCAGCGCGGGCCGCTTGCCCTGCGGCTTCTCCCACACCGCGGTGTCGGCGTGCCGGGTCTGCTCGGCGTAGGCGTAGGCGACTGCCTCCAGCGCCCGGTCCTGCGCGTGCGTGCCGCCCGCCTGGAACGACATCACGAACGCCTGGCCGCTGGTGTGCATGACCGCGTGCGCGATCTCGAAGCTGCGGGCGTTGATCCGGTCGAGAATCTCCAGGCACACCGCCGCGCGGACCTGTGGGCCCGCCGCCCGCCAGCCGGGCAGCGCCGCGGTGGCCGCGGCGATCAGCGCGTCCGCGCCCAGGTGCTCGTAGCTGACGCCGAGGTCAAGGCCGTACGGCGAGACCTCGCCGCCGGCCTGCCCGTCCGCCCCCGGCTGGCCCAGCGGGAACGGCTTGCCCAGGTGCGCCTCGAACGCGGCCTTCCCGGCCTCGGCCGTGCCCTCCCCGTACACCCGCGGGCTCGGCGACTCGGGGTAGGCCGACCAGTAGCCGCGCCCGGTGATCGCGGCCAGCGCCGCATCGAGCCGCTCCGCGTGCTTGGCCACGAGCGCGGCCAGTGTTGGCTTGAGGTCAGCGGTGGCCTGTCCGTCCTGCGTGGATGTCATCGGAGCTCTCCCGGGGCTTGTGGCCGTCCGAGAGCGGCCAGCGGGTCGCGGGCCGCCCTTGCTTTTACCCCTGAACATTACGCATAGACCCGCAACCGTCCGCCCCCAGCCGCCCGGGATCCGGGGCGGGCCGGTCAGCAGGCGGCTTGCGGAGCCGGGCGAACTCGGCGCCCAGCGCGGCGTCATTCCAGTGTGCGTTCAAACCGCTCAAGGCGCCGAAAACTACTCCTCGGCCGAGTGGATGCAGGCCAGCAACGCGGGTACCCAAATGCTGTCCGTATTTTTCTCGGGCTGAAAGGCAGCCGCCCGAAGGCGCCCAAACTCTGCTGCGAGCCGGCCGATCTGGTATGAGGCGTTCAGCCCGCTGGGATTGGGCAGTACCCAGAGGCTGGCGCCGCCCAGCGTGTGTTCCTGCCGCCCAATCGTCGCGCCGGGGTGGCCGAACGCTGTCCGGTACACCGTGATCCCCACGACCGCCACCCAGTGGGGGCGCAGCCGGCCCACCTTGGCGGCCAGTGCCGCGCCGCCGTCGCGGATCTCGGCCGGGGTCAGTTCGGCGGCGCTGGCGGTCGCGCGGGCGACGACGTTGGTGATGCCGAGGCCCAGTGGCAGCAGCTCCCGCTGCTCGGCCGGGCGGAGCAGGCGCGGGGTGAACCCCGAGGCATGCAGCGCGGGCCAGAACCGGTTGCCGGGCCGGGCGAAGTGGTACCCGGTGGCCGCCGAGTACAGCCCCGGATTGATCCCGGAGAACAGCACCCGCAGCCCCGGCGCCACCACGTCCGGAATCGTCGTGTCCCGGGCCGCGAGCAACTGCTCCGGGGCCGGGCGGCTGTTATCCGCAATCGACTTGCGCCTCACAGTGCGCAGGCTACTGCGCCCTGCGCCCCCTGCCGATGGCTTCCGCTGAGGTCACGCTTGGCGCGGCGCGCCTCGGCGGGAGAGGACATCGACGGCCGCCGCCACGAGTAGCACCGCGGCGACCACGACGTCAATCCACTGGCTCGACACGCCTAGCAGGTAGAGGCCGTTGTAGATGGCACCGATGACGAGGCCGCCCAGTACGCCGTGGATGGTCTTGCCCCGGCCGCCGAAGAGGCTGGTGCCACCGATGACGGCCGCGGCCACCGCCAGCAGCACGTAGCTGTTGGCGGTCTTGATGATGTTGGTGGTCAGCGAGACCTGCCACGAGGCGAACAGCACGCCGGCGATCCCGGAGGTAAGGGCGGCGAGGACGAAGCCCCAGGTTCGGACGGTGGGCAGGCTGACCCCGGCTCGCCGCGCCGCCTCGGGGTTGCCGCCGATGGCATACACGTAGCGGCCGAAGCGGGTCCGCTGCAGCAGGAGCGTCGAGGCCGCGAGCACGACCAGGACGATCGGAATGATGTAGGGAACCCCCTCGATCGTCCCGGAGTGGGCTCGGTTGACGTTGCAAATGGCGACGAGCGCGACTCCCGCCACCGCCATGAGGGCGATCTTCATCGCGGTGAGGCCGCGCGGCGGAGCCTCCAGGCCGGCGCGGCGCTTGCGGGCGTCCCGCAGCCAGAGCCCGGTGCCAGCGGCTCCGACCAGCACGGCCAGCAAGATCCAGCCCACCACCGGGTCGAACTGCCCATAGAAGATGTCGTAGAGGACGACCTCGTTGGTGAACCGGGGGTTGCCGATGCTCACGAGCGACCCGCCGAGGACGATAATCGCCACGCCCTCCAGGATCAGCAGTCCGCCGAGAGTGACTATGAACGACGGCATCTTCAGCCGGGCCACGAGCGATCCCTGGATGGCGCCGACCGCGGAGCAAACGAGCAACGCCGCTATGATGGCCGCCCACCACGGCCAATTCGCGCCGCCCGGCTGCACAAGCTCGGCGACCACGACGGCGCCCAGCGCCATGACGAGGCCGACGGAAAGGTCGATCTCTCCGAGGAGCAGGGCGAAGATCTCAGCCATCGCGAGCACCATGTACACGGTGCTCTGCTCGAAGAGGTTGACCAGGTTCAGCGCCGACAGGAACTGCGAGTTCGCGACCTGGAAGCTGACGGCGACCACCAGGATGCCCAGGACCACCGGCAGGACACCGCTGTTGCCACTGCGGACCCGGAGCCACCAGGCCCGGAGGTACTGTCCCAGCGACTGGGCGAGGAGTTCGGGTGGGACGTCGGCCGCGGCGGCCTCAGGGGCGGCGGTGAGGTCGGTCACCATACTGGCGTCGGCCGTCCCGCTCGGGGTCTCTCCCGAGTCCGTGGTCACGGGGAGGTCAGACACGGGTCACGCTCCCGGTCCCGCGCCGTGACAGCACGTCAACCGCCACTGCGGCTAGAAGCACGGCGCCCGGCACGATGTATTCCAGCGGCGTGGCCAATGTACCCAAGTTGAGAAGGGACACGCCGTAGGCAATGCCGCCGATGAGCAGGCCGCCGAGAACACCGTGGATTGCCTTACCCCGGCCACCGAAGAGGCTGACCCCGCCGATAACGGCGGCGGCCACCGCGTACAGGACGAGCTGACCGGGGTCCGCCGTATTGGTGCTGTACTCACCGAAGAAAAAAGAACCGAGCAGTATGCCGCCCAGGCCGGCGGTCGCCGAGCACAACGCGAACGCCCAGGTGCGGATGGCGGCGAGGCTGACGCCGGCGCGGCGGGCCGCTTCGGGGTTGCCACCGATGGCATAGACGTAGCGGCCGAAGCGGGTCCGCTGCAGCAGGAGCGTCCAGGCGCCGAGGACGACGAGGACGATCGGGATCACCCACGGAACCCCCTCCACCCGCACGAGGGCGGTTCCGCGGTTGACAGTGCAGATCAGCAGCACAGCGACCCCGACTACCGCCACCAGGGCGATTCGGATTACTGTCAGGCCGACCGGGGGAGCCACCAGGCCCTGGCGTCGCCTCGCGGCCGCGCGTAGCCAGAGGGCCGCGCCAGCGGCCCCGACCACCACCGCCAGGGCTACCCAGCCGACAACGGGGGCGATCACCCCCTGGACCATGTAATAGATGACGCGCTGGTTGGGTACCGCAGCGCTCACGGTCAAGAAGCCGTTGGCCCCGCCGAGGATGACGACGAGGATTCCCGAGCAAAGAAGGAACCCAGCCAGGGTCACGACGAAGGATGGGATCTTGAGCCGGGCAGTCAGCGTCCCTTGGAGGGCGCCGAACACGCCGCAGCAAGCGAGCGCGGCGAGCGTCGCTGCCCACCACGGCCAGCCCGGCCCGGACTGCTGGACCAGCTTGAAGGCGATCACCCCGCCGAGAAGCGCGACCGCGCCGACCGAGAGGTCGATCTCTGCGAGGAGCAGGACCACTGTCTCAGCCATCGCCAGCATCATGTACACGGTGCTCAGCCCGACTATGTAGACGAGGTTGCTCGGCCGCAGGAAGGCGTGCTCGGGGGTGACGATCTCGAACGCGACGGCGACCAGCACCATGGCCAGGACCACGGGCAGGACACCGCTGTTGCCACTGCGGACCTGGAGCCGCCAGGCCCGGAGGTACTGGCCCAGCGACTGGGCGAGGAGCACGGGCGGGACGTCGGCCGCGGCGGCCTCAGGGGCGGCGTTGAGGTCGGTCACCATCGTGGCGTCCGCCGTCCCGGCCGGGGGCTCGCCGGGGTCCGCGGTCACAGGGATTTCTCGATCCAGGCCATGGGCTCAGCCCTCGCCACTGGCGGATCCGGCAGGCTCGAACGGCCGCCCGTCGGAGCTACCCGTCGTCATATACTCCACCACGCTCTGCCGGTCGAAGTCCGCAGCCGGCCCCTCGGCCACCATCCGCCCCAGGTACAGCACCGCGATCCGGTCCGCGGCCTCGAAGACGTCGTTGAGGTTGTGGGAGATCACCATCACCGCCAACCCGCGGTCCCTGAGCCGTTCAATCAGGTCAAGCACTGTCCGGGTCTGCACCACCCCGAGGGCGGCGGTGGGCTCGTCAAGAAGCACCAGCTTGGAGTTCCACATCACCGCCTTGGCCACCGCCACCGCCTGCCGCTGACCTCCCGAGAGCGAGGCCACTGGCTGCCGGATCGAGCGCACCGTGGTGACCCGCAGGGTGCTCAGGGTCTCCGCCGCCTGCCGCTCCATCGAGTCCTCGTCGAGCAGGCCGCGGCGCAGACGCTCCCGGCCGAGGAACATGTTCTGGACGATGTCCAGGTTGTCGGCCAGCGCCAGATCCTGGTACACGGTCTCAATCCCAAGCGCGGCGGCGTCCCGGGTGCTCCGGATGTGTACCGGTCGCCCCTCGAAGTAGATCTGACCATGGTCCGGCTGGTGCACGCCAGCGATGCAGCGGGTGAGCACAGACTTTCCGGCACCGTTGTCCCCGCACAGGCCGGTCACCTGGCCGGCGGGCAGATCCAGGTTCACCCCGTAGAGTGCCTGCACCGGCCCGAAGTGCTTGTCGATGCCCCGCAGCTGCAGCAGGGATTCCGCCCCGTCCCCGGGGGGGCTCGCGCCTTCCGGGGCCTCCTTCATCTCAGTCATCTTGCAGACTCGTCAAGTAGCCCTTGCCTAGGTTGGGCTCCACCGCTCCGGTATCCCGGTGCCCGCAGAACATAGCCATGCTGCTTGCCTCCCCTTTCCCGCCGATTCGAGGTTCTGCACGACCACCTCGCCAGGGCCGGGTTGGCGGATCCGCCCTGCTGGAGGATCCGCCAACCCGGCTGCGGAGGAGCGTTCGATGAAAACTCCGCCCGGGGTTCCGCAGATCAGATGATCACTTGATCCCATCCTTGGCGCAGAGGCTCGCACCCGCGATTGCGCAGATTTGCGCGGCGGTGTCGAAGCCGTCCTTCACCACTGTCGACTCCATGTTGGCCTGGGTCACCCACACCGGGGTCAGCAGGGACGCCGGCTCGGTGATGCTCGGGTCGGCCGGGTCGACGGTCTTCCCGTTCAGCAGAGCCGCAGGCGGCTTGTCGCCGGCCAGCAGGATCGTGGCGAGGGCCACGGCGTCCTGGGCCTCCTTGTAGACCGCCTTGTACACGGAACCGCACTGGTAGCCCTCGAGGATCCAGGCCATGCCCTGGGCGGTGGCGTCCTGCCCGGTGGTCGGAATCGACTTGGGCTTGACCCCCGCCCCCTTGAGGACGGTGATCACCGAGTTGGAGAGCCCGTCATTGGCCTCGATCGTGGCGTTGATCTGCTTGTGAGCGGTGAACGCCTGCTGGAAGATCGTGCCGCCCTTGGTGTTGTCCCACCCAGGGGCGAAGTTCTCGCCAACCAGCTTGTAACCGAGGCTGTTGGTCGCGCCTGCGGCGACCGTCTTGGCCGGCTGGTTCCAGACCACCTGGTTGTAACCCGTGGCAAAGGAGATGGCGTTGGGGTCGGTGTCCTCGCCGCCGTTCAGCACGTAGACCTGGGGCTTCTTGATCCCCCAGGAGGAAACGCAGGCATTGAAACCCTTGCCGATCAACTGACCCACGAGCTGGTTGTCGAAGCTGACGTAGTAGGTGTTGTGGCCCTGGAAGGTGGCGCGGTCGTAGCTGATCAGGGTGACGCCCTTGGACTCGGCAAGCTGCGCGATCGCCACGCCAGTCGGGCCATCGAGCGGGTCCATGATCAGGACCTTGGCACCCAGGTTGATGTCGGCGGTGGCATCATTCAGCTCGGTCGCGTCGCTTCCCTGCGCGTTGTCGATCCGGAACTGCGCCTGGGTATACCCGGCGTCGGCAAAGGCATCGTTCAGGTACGGCTGGTCGAAGTTGACGTACCGCGTCGACGACGTGGTGTCGGGCAGGATCACCCCCACCTGCAGGGTGTTGGCTCCCTTGGTCGCGAACTGAGTCAGCGGCTTGAACTTGGCCATCGTCGGCCCGATGTCAACGGTAAATGAGCTGATGCTCAGCCCCGATGGAACCGTGTTCGAGCCACTTGGCGCCGTTGACGCCGTTGACGACGTGGACGACGATCCGCAGCCCGCAGCTATCAGGCCAGCTACGGTCGCCAAACCCACCCAGCCCACCCGCCCGAAGCGGCCCTTACCTCTGTTACCCAGTCGCATCACCCACGCCCCTTTCGCCCGAAGGCACCCAAATAAAGCGGATATTGCACGACGTATAGCACGTGTGTCTCGTAGATACCAAGGACTGAAGTCCTTCCGTCAGCAGCGCGTCCTGCGCTTCGTGAGCTTCGTGCGCTAGCCCTGATCATTCGCGCTGGCCAAGCAGCACACTCCAGCGCGGGCAGGGCGAGTCCCATGCCCGTTCCAGCCATAGCTGCAGTCGCAGGCGTTGCCCTGAGGTTAGGCCCGGGGGAATGAACACGGTCTTAACATCATGGCCGCCCCATAAAAATACTGTGAACGGCGGGCCGGAGCAGAGCGGGGGTGGGCGCAGCGAGGGGGTGGGCGCGAAGCGCGGGGGTGGGCGCGAAGCGCGGGGGCGGGGAAAGCAGAGCGCGGGCGGCGGCTCACCCCGGCTTACTCCGGCGCGAAGCGGTAGCCAGCCCTCGGCTGGGTGAGGATGAGCGGGGTGCTTCCGTCGGCTTCCAGCTTGGCCCGCAGCCGCCGGACGTACACCCGCACGTACTCGGTCTCGGTCTCGTACCCGTGCCCCCACACGCGCCGCAGCAGGTGCGCGTGGGTCAGCAGCTTGCCGCGGTTGGTGGCAAGCTCGCGCAGCAGGGCGAACTCCGTGGGGGTCAGGTGCACTGGCTGGCCGTCCCTGGTCACCTGCTGGCTGGCCAGGTCGATCTCGATGTTCCCCGCGGTGACGATCGGCGGCCCCGGCTCGGTCGAGGCGGCGGGCCTGGTACGGCGCAGCGTGGCGGTGATCCGGGCCAGCAGTTCCTCGATGCTGAACGGCTTGGTCATGTAGTCGTCGGCGCCAACGTTGAGCGCGGTCACCTTGTCCCGCTCCCCGCCGCGGGCCGACACCACGATGATCGCCACGCTGGACTGCTCGCGGATCTGCCGGCACAGCTCGAAGCCGTCGACCTCGGGCAGCATCAGGTCGAGCAGGACGATGTCCGGCTCCTCGGTCTCCAGCAGTTGCAGCGCCCGGGTGCCGTCGGCGGACACCACGCTGTCAAACCCCCGCACGGCCAGGTTCGACCTGATCAGGTCAACGATGTTCGGGTCGTCCTCCACCACGAGCGCGCGGGTGTTCTTGGTGTTCTCAGTCATGACGGCCCAGTCCCTGCCCTGCTTCCTCGGTCTCGCGTGCCATGGCCATGCCTTCGCCGGTGAGGCCGTCCCGGTGCCCGTCGTCGGTGCCGGGACGGTCGCTGGCCTCCACCGGCAGGCTGATGCGGAAGCACGTGCCGCGGGCCGGGCGGCGCAGTTCGATGCTGCCGCCGTGCGCCTCGATGATGGCCTTGGCGATGGACAGCCCGAGCCCGGCCCCGGCGCTGGGGGCGCGGCGCTGCGGGGTGAGGTCGAACGCGGCCGCCAGTTCCCCCGGCATGCCGGTGCCGTCGTCGATCACGCTGATCACGACCTCGGCGGGCGCCGCGGGAGCCGTGGCCCGCGCCGTGACCGCGGTCACCCGGACCTGCGTCCCGGGCGGGTTGTGCCGGACCGCGTTGCTGAGCAGGTTCACGAACACCTGCTCCATCCTGTCGTGGTCGGCCCACACGGCGGGCAGGCCGGGCTGGCTGTCCATGGACACCGCCGCGGCGTCGGCCGGCGGCAGGCACGCGATGGCCGCCTCCAGGACCAGCGGGATGTCGCACCAGTCCCGCTGCAGCCGCATGACGCCCGACTCGATCGCGGAAAAGTCCAGCAGGTCGTCCACCAGGCGGCCGAGGCGGGCCGACTCGGCGGCGATCCGGTCGAGGAAGCGCATCTGCGAGTCGGTGTCCCAGGTCACGTCCGGCTGCATGAGGCTGGAGGCGTAGCCGCGGATGGCCGTCAGCGGGGTGCGCAACTCGTGGCTCATCCGGGACAGGAAGCCGCGCTGCAGTTCCCGCGACCGGCGCAGCGCCGCGGCCTCCTGGTGCGCGAGGCCGGCCTCCTCGCGTTCCAGCGCGAGCCGCAGCGAGTGCGCGGCGTCCTCCATGAGCGCGGTCTCGTCCTTGGTGGCGCGAAGCTCCTTCCAGCTTGCCAGCAGCACGGTGGGCCCGCCCGGCGCCGGGAACATGGCCGCGAGCACCCGCCGGCCGCGGCTGCTGAGAACCGGCCTGGCCACGCCGTCCTGCCCGGCCGCGCCGTCGCGGTGCGCCCCGGCCAGGAACTGCTCCGCCGTGCCGCGCAGCGACGCCGACGCCGACGCCGGATCCCGGCCCATGGGCCCGGTGAACGCGCGCCACCGGGGGGCGGCGTCCGGCGGCTGGGTGAGCAGCGCCACCTCGTCGGCGCGCAGCCCGCGCCGCAGCGACTCGACCGCCGCGAACAGTCCCCCGGCGACCGGGACGGGGCCGGCCAGCGTCTCCAGCATCTCGCGGATGGTTTCCAGCACCCGGTTCCGCGCGGTGACCTGGTCGAGCAGCCGGTCCCGCTCCATCGCGCTTGCTGCGTACCCCGCGTAGAGCGTGACCAGGTCCAGCTCGTCGCGTTGTGGCGGGCGTGTGTCCGGGCGGAAGACCGTGATGACCCCCCTGAGGCCGCTCGGGCCCATGACCGGGACGGACCAGGAGCCGGTGATGCCCGCGCCCGCTGGGAGGCCGCCGTAACCGGCCCGCGCCGCGGTGGCCCGGATATCTGCCTCGGTCACCGGCTGCTCGATAGACGCGGCCAGCCCGACCGGGCCCCCCGCCGGGCCGAACGGCAGAACCGACCAGTCGGCGAGCTGCCCGGGGGGGAACCCGAGCGACGCGGCGCAGATCAGGGTCTGGTCGGCGACCAGGTGGATGCACAGCCGCTCGGTGCCCAGCGCCGCGCCGAGCGCGGACAGGATCAGCGACAGGCTGGAGGAAGGATCGGCCGACGCCAGCCGGTCGGCCAGCCGGTGCAAGCGGTTGAGCTGGCGGCGCGCGGAGGAGTCGACCTGCTGCCCGGACAGCAGCGCGACCACGTCGTCGGGGTGGGTGCTGCGCGGGTCGAGGTCGCCCACGATCCGCCCCTGCCGCAGCACCACGATGCGGTCGGCCAGCCGGAACATCTGCTCGATGTCGTGACAGGCAAGCAGGATCGTGGTGCCCTGCTCGCGCAGGCCCACGATCAGCGCTTCGACCTGGGCCGATTCCCGGACGCCCAGGGACGCGGTGGGCTCGTCCAGCGCCAGCAACAGCGGCCGGTGCCGCATCGCGCGGGCGACGGCGACAAGCTGGCGCTGGCCGCCGGATAGGGTCTGGATGCTGCGGGTGGTGTCCCGCAGCGGGATCTGCAGGCTCTCCAGCACCTGTGCCGCGGCCGCGTGGAACCGGCTCTCCGAGCGCATGAGGCGCCGTGGCTCCTGCCCCAGCAGGATGTTGGCCGCCACGTCCAGGTTGTCGCACAGCGCCAGGTCCTGCCAGACCACGCCGATTCCCAGGCGGGCCGCGGCGCGCGGGTCGGCGAGTACCTTCCGGCCCGCCAGGAAGATCTCACCGCTCGCCGGGGCGATGTCACCGGCGATGCAGCGCACCAGCGTGGTCTTCCCCGCGCCGTTCTCCCCCGCCAGCGCGATGAGCTCGCCGGGCCGGACGCTGAGGTCGACCCCGTCGAGCGCGCGGACGGCGCCGAACCTGACTTCGAGCCCGGACACGGTCAGCAGCGGGGCCGGCGCGTCGTCCGCGGCCAGCGGCAGCACGGCGGTCATCGAAGACCCGGCGCGAGAAGGTCGGTCATGTCAGACATTGTGCGACCTGACCCCCCTGCCTGGCCATTCCGGTCCCGCGCGGGCCTGCACGAACGCCCCTGGAATCGGGAAGGTAAACCTGGTGCCCCTAGAAGGGCCTCGTCGCCACATTCACGCCCCAGGGGGGTCGCCCCAGGGCTAATACGAGCGGGGGAGGCCCAGTACGTGCTGGGCGAGGAAGGCCAGCACGAGGTTGTTGCTCACCGGCGCGATCTCCAGCAGCTTGGTCTCCCGGAACTTGCGCTCGATGTCGTACTCGGCGGCGAACGCGTTGCCGCCAAAGGTGTGCATGGCCGCGTTTCCGGCCTCGGCAGCGGCCTGGGAGGCCAGCAGCTTGGCCATGTTCGCCTCCGGGCCGCACGGCTGGCCCGAATCAAACAGCGCCGCCGCCTTGAACCGCAGCAGGCTTGCCGCCTCGACCCGGGCCCGGGCCTGGGCCAGCGGGAACGCCACCCCCTGGTTGGCGCCGATCGGCCTGCCGAACACCTCCCGGCGGGAGGCGTACTCGCTGGCGCGATCGAGGAAGAACAGCCCATCGCCGATGGCCTCGCTGGCCAGGAGGCTTCGTTCGGCATTGAAACCGTCGAGGACGTGGCGGAACCCGCGCCCTTCCACACCGATGAGGTTTCCGGCCGGCACCCGCAGGCCGGAAAAGAACACCTGGTAGGTGTGGTAGTTGAACATCAGCGGGATGCGGCGCGTCTCCACCGTGCCGTCGGCCTCCCGCAGGTCGACGAGCAGCAGCGACAGGCCGGCCGTCCGGTCGGCCTCGGCGGGCGGGCCGGTCCGGGCCAGCAGCAGCATCAGGTCAGTCTGCTCGGCCCGGCTGATGAACGTCTTCTGGCCGGTGACCACGTAGTCCCCGCCGTCCCGCTCGGCCCGCGTGGCGATCCTGGTGGAATCGGAGCCGGCGTCCGGCTCGGTGATCCCGAACGCCTGGAGCCGCAGTTCCCCGGCAGCCAGCGGCGGCAGCCAGCGCCGCTTCTGCTCCTCGCTGCCGTGCCTGGCCAGCGCGCCCATCGTGTAGAGCTGGGCATGGCAGGCGTTCGCGTTGCCACCGGAGCGGTGGATCTCCTCCAGGATGATCCCCGCCTCGGTGACGCCCTGGCCGCCGCCGCCGTACTCGGCGGGGATGAGCACCGACAGCCAGCCGAGCCTGGTCATGGTCGCGACGAATTCCGCGGGGTACTCGCCGCGGGCCTCCAGATCGCGCCAGTACCGGCCGGGAAACCCGGCGCAGACCTCGCGGACCGCGTCCCGGATCAGCAGCTGGTCGCTCGTCAGCGAGAAGTCCATGCCTGCCCCGGCTAACCCTGGTCCAGGCCGAGGATCCGGGCTGCGTTCTCGTGCAGCACCCGGCTGAGGGCCGGCTCGGGCAGGTCGAGGGACTCCAGTTCGGCGAGGCAGCGTTCCGGGGTGATGAACGGGAAGTCGCTGCCCCACAAGAACTGCTCAGAAAGCCGGCCGCGCAGCTCGCGGACCACCTCGGCCGGGATGCGCCTGGGCGACCAGCCGGAGATGTCGATGTAGACGTTGGTCTTGTGCAGGGCCATGGCGACCAGTTCCATGTGCCACGGCCAGCCGAAGTGCGCGGCCACCACGGTCAGCCCCGGGTGGGCGGCCGCGACCGCGTCCAGCCTGATTGGGCGCGCGTAGTCAAGGCCGACGCCCTGGCCACCGGGCTGGCCCGCGCCGATACCGCTGGTCCCGGTGTGGAACAGGGCCAGCAGGCCGTGCTCCTGGCACGCGGCGAACACGGGCCAGTAGACAGGGTCGTCGGGGGCGAAGGCCTGGAGCGAGGGATGGAACTTGACCCCGCGCAGCCCCAGGGCGGCGATGTTGGCGACCTCAGCGACCGCGGCGTCGCCCTTGTGCGGATCCACCGAGCCGAGCCCGGTGAACACGTCGGGAAAATCGCGGCAGGCGGCGGCGACGGTCTCGTTGGGCACCCGCGGACGCCCCGTGGCGGTCTCCGCGTCCCAGGCCAGCAGCACCGCGCGCACATTCAGGCCGCGGTACCTGGCAGCCAGTTCCGCCAGCGACGCCCGCTGCACCGGCGCGCGGAAGTACGCCTCCGCCGCCTCCACGTACCCGGCCATGCTGCCGTCCAGCCAGTCGGGAGTCGGCAGGTGCACATGGAAGTCGATCGCCCGGACGGTCACCGGCTCATGGTAGCCAGCGGGCGGATGTCCGGGAACGCGAGCACGGTCTCGTCGGAATGCACCACGCTGGCCTCCCCGCGCCCCCGCCCGGTCCTGGCTGACCTGCTCCTGGCGGCGGGACACCCCGGCGGACGGGGATCCTGGGTTCTCCGGGGCGGCCCGCCAGTTGGAAGTCCATCGCCCGCAGTTTGGGTTCTGGTCCAGGAATGCTGAGCATTTCGTGTGACTCAGCCGAACGGCTGGGTCAGCCGGCCAGCGCCGTCGCCGCCACCACCGGCACCCCGCGCGAGCCAGCCCATGCCTGCGATCCGATTCGCACCCACCCCCGGCATTAGTCCCAAAAGTCAGCCCTGGCAGTTCGCGTGCAGCGATCCGCGAACTGCCAGGGTTCCACGCAAGAGACGCGCCAGCGGCGCCAACGGATGACATGAACTGATAAATCACCACGTCAGAGTCCTTCTGGAGGGGCGGCGGCCGGCCGTGGCGGCCCCGATGGCGGGGGAGTTCCGTTTTGCCAGAACGGGGCGCGGGTAGTTCAGACGGGCAGGCGGCAGGCAGCCTCAGCCGGGCGGGAAGGGGCGTAAGACATGAGCCCCGAGCCCGAGAAGGTTCCGGTGCAAGTCGAGGGCCGGAGCCTGGTCCTGACCAACCTGGCCAAGGTGCTGTACCCAGAAACGGGGTTCACCAAGGGCGCCGTGATCGACTATTACCTGCGGATCGCGCCCGTGCTGCTGCCGCACATCGCCGACCGGCCGCTGACCCTCAAGCGGTACCCGGACGGGGTGACCGGCCAGCACTTCTACAACAAGCACGCACCGGACCACCGGCCGGACTGGGTGCGCACCAAGCGGCTGCCCGCGCCGGGCTCGACCTCGGGCCGGGACTGGGTGCGGTACGTGATCGCCGGCGACCTGCCGACGCTGATCTGGACCGCCAACCTGGCCGGGCTTGAACTGCACACCCCGATGTGGCGGATTTCCCACGTGGCCGAGCCCGACCTGCTCGTGTTCGACCTCGACCCCGGCGCGCCCGCGACCATCGTGGAATGCTGCGCGGTGGCGCTGTGGCTGCGCCCGCTACTGGCGGAGGCGGGTTTTGACGCGTTCGCCAAGACCTCGGGTGGCAAAGGGCTGCAGTTGCTCGCCCCGCTGTCGGGAACCAGTTCCGACGGTGCCAGCGCGATAGCCAGGACCATCGCCGAGCACCTGGAGCGCGAGCAGCCCGCTGCGGTGGTGTCACGGATGACCAGGTCGCTGCGCCCCGGCAAGGTCCTGGTCGACTGGAGCCAGAACAACGCCCACAAGACCACGATCGCGCCCTACTCGCTGCGCGCCCGCGGCCTGCCGACCGTGTCGACACCGGTGACCTGGGACGAGGTCGCCGGGTGCGAGCGGGCGGAGGACCTGGTATTCACCAGCGGCGACGTGCTGGACCGGGTGGCGGGGCACGGTGACCTGCTCGCGCCGCTGGTCGGCGCCCAGCCTGGCCCGTCGGCGCCCGGGTCGTGATCATTCCGGCGCGCCTGGCTCGTGATCATGACATTTTGTCAGCCACCCGGGCGCGCCCAGGTCCTGATCGTTACGGGATAATGCCGGCGGAGCGACCGCGGCGCCGTGGTCGCCGCGGCCGCTCCATGTCCGCGTGCCTGACTCAGTGAGCCAAGAGTCAGCGCGCGGCCGCGCAGGACATGATCACCTTTGCCACGTGGAAGCCGGCCAGCCCGTTGCCTGTCACGCTGTGGCCGGTGTCATCGACAAACGTGTAAAGCCGCAGCTTGTGGTAGGTGACCTGGAGCTTCGTGCCGAGCTTCGCGGTGGCCAGGCACGGTGCGCCGGTCGGCGTGGTCGCGCCCGCGGGCATCACCAGCGGCGGCCAGATGCTCTGGCAGGCCGCGGTGCAGCCGGCCGGGTTCGTATAGAGGGCCTTGCCCAGGCCCTGCGTCACCAGCATCTTCCCGAACCCCGTGCGGAACGCCTCCTTGACCACCACCGCGCTGGTGCCGGTGGGGCCCGGCCCGGTCGTTGCGGCGGCGACGCCCACCGTGGCCACTGTGGCCCCGCCGACCAGTGTCGCCGCAACGACCGCGCGCGCGGTCCAGGACATGCCTCGCGGGCTCCCCGCCCGCCGGAAGGTATACCTCATCGACGCCACCGCCTCTTTCTCCCAGAACATCCGGCCGCAACCAGGTATCACGTACGCGGCGCGGTACCAGGTTCACTACCGGGCAGAATGGGCTGGAAAGACCGGAGCGGCCGCAGCTCTCGGGGTAACCGCGACCGCTCCGGGGCTGTCGCCGTGCACGCGCGCGAGGGAGGGGTTGCGCGGCGCCCGGCGGCTGTTCCCTGTGCCCCTTTTCACGGATGCGGGTCCTGCTCGGTTCAACGGGGTTTGCGGCAGTTTCGCCGGGCCGCCGGGGACGGGTCAGGCGCGCCGGGGAGCGCCCGGCGCCCGGGCGTGGCATGGCCTCACGGCCGGTGATGTCCGTTGAGGTGGGCGGTGTCGTTGAAGCCGCGGACGATCCACCGCTGCTCGATCACCACCAGCCGGGAGATGGAGCCGTTGTCCGCCGAAAGGAAGGCGAACGGCCGGGACCCGCTGGCCAGCGCCAGGGCCTGGCCGATCACGCCGCCGTGCGTGAAGATGGCCACCCGGTTCCCGGCATGCCCGGCGGCGAGCCGGTCGATCGCGGCGCGCACCCGGGCCGCGAGAGATGCCGAAGTCTCCGCACCCGGGATCACGTCCCAGCGCTCCTGCTCGAAGACCTGCCGGACGACCGGATCGTGCTCGGCCACCCGCTGCCGGTACTCGCCGCCCTCCCAGTCGCCGAGATGCACCTCGCGCAGTTCCGGCTCCACCTGGGGAGCCAGGCCGAGCCGGGCAGCCAGCGGTGCCGCCGTCTGCGCGGTTCGCCGCAGCGTGCTCACGTAGATTGCGTCGATCCCCGCGGCGGCCAGCCGGTCGGCCAGGCGCTGTGCCTGCTCGTGCCCGTTCGGCGTGAGCGCGGGATCCGCGTGCCCGTCCGCCAAGGGGAACGGCGTGCCCGGCCGGTAGGGCTCCGACTGGCCATGGCGGATGAGCAGGATGTCCGCCGAGCCGGGGATAACGGGGAACCCGGACTGCGGATAGTCGGCCTGGGCCACATTGGGGTCTTCGGGCGAGGTCACCACGCCGGTAGCGTAATGCGCGAGAAAGCTGTTCCGGACGCCGGGCGGGCCGCTTACCCCGGGGAGGGCCGATGACACAGGCGCACTATGACTACGTGATCGTGGGCGGCGGCTCGGCCGGCAGCGCCCTGGCGAACCGGCTCTCCGCCGATCCGTCCGCCCGGGTGCTGGTGCTGGAGGCCGGCCGCCCGGACTACCGCTGGGACGTGTTCATCCACATGCCGGCGGCGCTCACCTTCCCCATCGGCAGCCGTTTCTACGACTGGAAATACGAGTCCGAGCCCGAGCCCTGCCTGAACGGCCGCCGGGTCTACCACGCCCGCGGCAAGGTGCTCGGCGGCTCGTCCAGCATCAACGGGATGATCTTCCAGCGGGGCAACCCGCTCGACTATGAGCGCTGGGCGGCCGACCCGGGCATGGCCGACTGGGACTATGCGCACTGCCTGCCGTACTTCAAGCGGATGGAGACCTGCCTGGCCGGTGCCGATGAGTACCGGGGCGGCGATGGGCCGCTGGTCCTTGAGCGCGGGCCCGCGACCACTCCGCTGTTCGGTGCGTTCTTCGAGGCGGTGCAGCAGGCCGGCTATCCGCTGACCACCGACGTCAACGGATACCGGCAGGAGGGCTTCGCCGCGTTCGACAGGAACATCCACCGTGGCCGGCGGCTCAGCGCGGCGCGGGCGTACCTGCACCCGGTGATGCGCCGCCCCAACCTGGAGGTCATCTGCCGCACCCTGGTGACCAGGATCCTTTTCGAGGGAACCCGGGCGGCCGGTGTCGAGTACACCCGGGGTTCCGGAACGCAGCAGGTGCGCGCCGGTGAGGTCATCGTGTGCGGCGGCGCGATCAACACGCCGCAGTTGCTGCAGCTTTCCGGGATCGGCAACCCTGCCGACCTGGCCGCGCATGGCATCGACGTGGTCGCCGGCCTGCCCGGGGTGGGCGAGAACCTGCAGGACCACCTGGAGGTGTACGTCCAGTACGCGTCCAAGCTGCCGGTGTCGGTGGCTCCGGCGCTGAAGTGGCGCAACCGGCCGATGGTTGGTGCCCGGTGGCTGTTCGCGCGCAGCGGGCCCGGGGCGACCAACCACTTCGAGGCCGGGGGCTTCCTGCGGAGCAACGACGACGTGGCCTACCCCAACCTGATGTTCCACTTCCTTCCCATCGCGATCCGTTACGACGGCTCGGCCCCGGCCGGCGGGCACGGCTACCAGGTGCACATCGGCCCGATGTACTCGGACTCGCGCGGCACCGTCAAGATCGTTTCCCGGGACCCCGCGGTGCACCCGGCGCTGCGGTTCAGCTACCTGTCCACCCCGACCGACCGGCGGGAGTGGGCAGAGGCCATCCAGATCGCCCGGCACATCCTGAGCCAGCCCGCGTTCGCGCCGTTCAACGACGGCGAACTGTCGCCGGGGCCGGAGGTCAGCAGCGAGGAGCAGATCCTGGACTGGGTGCGCCGGGACGCGGAGACCGCGCTGCACCCGTCCTGCACGGCGAAGATGGGGACCGGCCCCGGCACCGTCGTGGATCCGGCGAGCATGCGCGTGCACGGGCTGACCGGGCTGCGCGTGGTGGACGCCTCGGTGATGCCCTACGTCACCAACGGCAACATCTACGCCCCGGTGATGATGATTGCCGAGAAGGCCGCCGACCTGATCCTGGGCCGTACCCCGCTCCCGGCGGAGCCGGTGGAGTTCTACCGGCACGGCGTCAGCCCGGCCCCCGTGCCGCGCTGACCGCGCCCCACCGCACGCCCAGAGATCTGCGGGATTTGCCCGGTGTCGGGCAGACTTACCCTCGTGTCTCGACCTGCCGATTCAGTGACCGACCCGCGCGACCCGCTCGGGCTGCGCGCCGATGCCCCGCTGCTCGACGGGTGGCTGGCGTCGACCGCCGCGGCGGATCGCGGTGCCCTCACGCCCATGTGCACGCCCGGGCATAAGCAGCGGCATGACCTGACCGGTGCCGTGGTGGCCGGCGACACCCCGCTCTACGGCGGCGTGGACACGATCAAGCACGCCGACACGCTGCTCGCCGACGCCGAGTCCCGGGCCGCGCGGCTGTGGGGAGCGGACTGGTGCCGGTTCTCGGTGGCCGGCTCCACGCACGGCAACCAGGCGCTGGCGCTCGCCGTCGGCTCCCCGGGGCAGGAGGTGATCGTCACCAGGTGCCTGCACCGGTCCCTGCTGCTCGGGCTGGTCCTGGCTGGCCTGCGCCCGGTCTGGGTGCTGCCGGAGCGCGATCCGGGCACGGGCCTGCCCGGCGCTGTCGCGGTACGGACAGTACGCGACGCCCTCGCCGCCCACCCCGGGGCGTGCGCGGTGTTCCTCGGCGATCCCTCCTACGTGGGCACCACGGGAGACCTTGCCGGGCACGCGGATGCCGCCCACGAGGCGGGCGTCCCGCTCATCGTGGACGCCGCCTGGGCCGCCTACCTGGGCTTCCACCCGGACCTGCCGCCGCATGCGATCACCGCGGGCGCGGACGGGATGGTGACCAGCGCGCACAAGACGCTGCCCGCCGCCACCCAGGGCGCGCTGGTCTTCGCCCGCACCCAGTTGCTCGACCGGGCCAGGCTCGACCGTGCCTTCGAGGCCACCCACACCACCAGCCCGGCGGGGGCGATCAGCGCGAGCATCGACGCGGCGCGGGCGCTGCTGGCCCGGGACGGCGAGCGGTTGTGCGCCCGCCTGCTGCGGCTGGTGGCCGCCGCGCGGCGGCGGTTGGCCGAGGTGCCCGGCGTGGCCGTGCTCGACGGGCCCGGCGTGGACCCGGCCAAGCTGGTGGTGCTGCTCGCCGGTGCCGGGGCCGACGGTTACGCGGTGGAGGCCGACCTGATCGCTGCCGGGATGCCGGTGGAACTGGGCGACCGCGACATGATCATCCCGATCATTACGCTCGCCGACACCGAGGACACGGTGGCCCGGTTCTGCGAAACGCTGGCGGCCTCGATCGAGCGCCGCCGCGGCCCGGCCCGGCATCCCGAGCCGTCCCCGGCCTGGTCGGTGTCGCCGCAGATGGCGATCCCGCCGCGGGAGGCGTTCTTCGCACCGAACGAAACCGTCGCGGCCGATGCCGCGGTCGGCAGGATCAGCGCCGAACTCGTGGCTCCCTACCCACCGGGCATCCCGGTGCTTGCCCCGGGCGAGGTGATCACGGGGGAGGCGCTGGCGGCACTGCGCACCGCCAGGGCGCAGGGCGGCCGGATCGCCTACGCCGCCGACCCCGCGCTGGCCAGTTTCCAGGTGATCACCAGGGCCTGACCGGCTCCGCCGCCGCCGACGGCCCGGCCTGCCCTCCGATCTGTCGCGAGGGTCTGACCTGCTGCGCCGCTGGCTGTGGCGATGGTCACCTTCCGCGTGAGCACAGGCAGTGATCGCCACGGCTAAGTGCCGATCTGGCGTTCTTTCGAACTTTTTTCGCAAAAGGTAATCCTTGCTGGCCACCGGGGCGTCTTGTCAGGGACCACAGACGAGGGGGGCAGATGAGACAACGGCGTTGGGTCACGGCTGTGGTCGCGAGCGTCACGGCACTGCTGACATGCGGGGGGCTGCTCGGCATAAGCGCACCCGCGGCCATCGCCGGGCCCGCCGCCGCCACCGCGCGCGCGGTGTCTCCCTCGTCCATCGCCTTCCCCGGCCTGGTCTCACAGACCCCGGTCAAGTGGACGCCCAACGTATTCACGGGCAGCCCGTCCTGCAACCCGCAGTGGTTCGGCCCGGGTAACCGGCTCTGCAAGCACCACACGGTGTACAGCCAGGCCGTGGTCAACGGCGAGGTCGTGGTCGTCGGCGCGTTCACCCAGTCGTGTCAGACAGGCTCCGCGGCGGACGGGCACTGCACCCCCGGCACCCTGGTGACCAGGGACGACATCTTCGCCTACCAGCTCGGTACCGGGACCATCGACCCGAACTTCGCACCGGTCCTTGACCAGGGCCCGGTGTACACGGTGATCGCCGGGCCGGACAACACGGTGTACGTGGGCGGCAGCTTCACCACGGTGAACGGCGTGAGCGAGCCGGGGCTCGCCCAGCTCTCGGTGAACCCGGGCCAGCCCACCGACGGCCAGGTGGTGCCCGGCTTCGCCGCGCCGCTGTCCGGCACCGTGCACGCCCTCGCGCTGGGCGGGAACTCGCTCTACGCCGGCGGCAACTTCCGGACGCTCCTCAAGAAGGGCATCGCGAAGGAGAAGGGCATCGCCCGGCTGGACGCCACCACCGGGGCCCCGGACGGTTCTTTCACGTTCACCCTCGGTGACCCGATCCCCAGGGACGCGCTCCAGGTCGAATACATGTCGCTGACCCCCGATGACGGCACGCTGATCATAGGCGGGACGTTCCTGCAGGTGAACGGCCAGAACATCCCCCGGGTCGCACTGCTGGCGACCGGCGGCGGGCTCGGCGCGACGGGGACGCTCGACAACTGGTCGGCACCCGTCCTGGCGAACAACTGCTCCAGTGAGCACGACGAGATCCGGTCCATCGACTCCTCGCCGGACGGTTCCTACTTCGTCGTCGCGACCACCGGGTACCGCTCCGCGGGCGGCCCGAGCATCTGCGACGCGGCAGCCCGGTTCGAGACCGGGGCCACCGGCACCAACGTCCAGCCGACCTGGGTCAACTACGCCGGCGGTGACTCGCTTTACGCCGTCGCGGTGTCCGGCTCGGCCGTGTACATCGGCGGGCACAACAGGTTCATCAACAACGAGTGCGGCAACAACTTCGTCTGCGAGGCGAACGCGGTCCTGGTCAACGGCCTGACCGCGCTGGACCCGGCCACCGGGCTGGCGCTGCCCTGGTGGCATCCGCAGACCTTGCGCGGGTACGGGGTGGACTCGCTGGTGCTGTTCCCGGCCGGCAGCTACGCGGGCTCGAACGGCGGCCTGCTGGTCGGCACGAACGTGACCAACATCGGCGGGGTCTATCACGGCCAGAACGCGATCTTCCCGCTGACCGCCACCGCCCCCCAGGTGCCCGGCGGGTCGATCATGTCCGGGATCTTCAGCCAGGGCAGGCTCGGCGGCACCGACGAGAGCACCGACGGCGTGGCGGCGATGTGCGTGGACGACGCGGGCGACAGTTCCGCGCCGGGCGCCACCGTCCAGCTGACCACCTGCCAGAACGACGCGGAGCAGAACTGGCTCATCGAGCCCGGCGGCACCATCCAGATCAACGGCATGTGCCTGGACACCCAGGGCGCCGGCACCGCACCGGGGACGCTGGTGGTGCTGGGCACCTGTAACGCGAGCGGCACCCAGGGCTGGAGCCAGGGAACGGGCAGCAGCCTGGTCAACCAGGCGTCCGGCCTGTGCCTGGACGACCCGGCCGCCAGCACCGCCAGCAACACGCCGCTGCAGATCGCGACCTGCACCGGCAGCATCGAGCAGGCCTGGCCGCTGCCCGCCGCCCCGGCATCGCCCGCGCCGCCGCCGACCGGCTCGGTGTACCCGACCGAGGAGCAAAACAACGGCGACGTCCCGTGCCTGGACAACGCCGGCGGCGCGGCCATCGCCGGGAGCAAGGTCGTGCTCCAGGCCTGCGTGGGCTCGAAGCCACAGCAGTGGACCATGGCGGCCGACGGCACGTTCCAGAACTTCGGCATGTGCCTGGACACCGCGGGCGGCGGCACCATTCAGGGCACGCTCACCGTGCTGAACACCTGCAACGGCGGCGCCACCCAGGTCTGGGCACCGGGGCCCAACGGCAGCCTGGTCAACCAGGCCTCCGGGCTGTGCCTGGACGACCCCGGCTCCAACACGGCCAACGGCGTGCAGATGCAGATCTTCTCCTGCAACGGCGGTGCCAACCAGCGCTGGTGGCTGCCCGAGCTATAGCGGGGCTGTTAGACGCCGGCGTGGCGGCGGTCCCAACCAGCACTGGTGGCTGGCTCCGCCGATGCTGTAACGCCGCCCGCGACGTGGCGCCGGTCAGCCCGCGGCGCGGACCGCTTCGCCGGCTTGGCGCGCGGCCTGTGCGGCCAGCCGCGCCGCGTGAGCGGCCTGGGCGGGCACGGGATCGGCTGGCGTGCTCGCGAGGTTGATCCGCACCAGTGCCGCGGCCGCTTGCGCGGCAGCCGCGGCCAGCTGGGCGGCGGCGAGGGCGTCACCGCGTACGGCCGGGTTGCCCCGATCGGTGATGTCCGCGGCGAGCGCGGCTACCCTGCCGCCAAGTTTGGCCACCTCCAAGGGCACCTCGCAGGCCCGCGCCAGCGCGGCGGAGACCCGCTCCTCGCGCTGCCGGCTGGCTGGCCCGGTGCCCGGTGCCCGGCGCGCGGCGAGCACGCCGCCGTACGCGTCCGCGTCAGCCTGGGCGAGCGGGGCCGCCCGGCGCAGCAGCGCACGCGACTCCTCGGCGAGCTGGGGGGCTTGCGCCAGATGGCGTGCCGACAATTCCGCGGTCATCGCGCACAGTGCGGCTGCGAGGGCGACCGCGAGGGCGGCGGCGGAGCCACCCCCCGGGCCGGCCGGGCGGCGGCGAGTTCGTCGAGGAACTCGCCGACCCGCATGTCCAGGTACCCGGCCCGGCCCGTTCCGGGCGGCCCGCCCGGCATGGCCGTTCCCGGCTCGCGCCCCCCGGGCTCGCCAGCTTCCGGCGGCCGCGGCCCGCCAGGGCCGGTCACGACAGCCCGACCACCCTGCCGTCGGCGTCGATGTCGATGTGCTCGGCGGCGGGGTGCGTGGTCAGCCCCGGCATGGTGCGCATGTCCCCGCAGATGGGGTAGATGAACCCGGCCCCGGCCGACGCCCTGGCCTCCCGCACCGGAAGCCGCCACCCGGTCGGTGCCCCCTTTCGGGCGGGATCGGCCGACAGGGACAGGTGCGTCTTGGCGATGCAGACGGGGAAGCCGCCGAAACCGTTCTTCTCGTACATGGCGAGCTGCCCGGAGGCGGCGGGGGTGTAGTCCACCCCATCGGCCCCGTAGACCTGCCGCGCCACCGCCTCGATCTTCTCCTTGAGGGCCGCGTCGGACGGGTAGAGGAAGTGGAACTCGCCCGGCTCCTCGGCCGCCTCCGTGACGGCCTCGGCGAGTTCCGCCGCGCCGCGGCCGCCGTCGGTGAAGTGGGTGCCGACCGCCGCCCGGACGCCCATCTCCTGTGCCACCGCGCGGATGGCCGCGTGCTCGGATTCGAAGTCTCCCGGCATCGCGTTGATAGCGACCACCGGCGTAACCCCGTGCAGGCGCACGTTCTCGATGTGCTTGCGCAGGTTCGCGGCACCTTCGAGCACCTCGTCGGGGTTCTCCTTGAGCATCTCGGGAGGCAGTGGCCTGCCCGCGGATACGCGGTACCGCCCCGAATGCACCTTGAGTGCCCGAACCGTAGTGACCAGCACGGCGGCGTCGGGAGCCATGCCGGAGACCCGGCACTTGATGTTGAAGAAACGTTCCGCCCCCATGTCCGACGCGAACCCTGCCTCGGTGATGAGGAAGTCGCCGGTGTGGATGCCGATCAGGTCGGCGACCACCGAGGAGTTCCCGTGCGCGATGTTCCCGAACGGCCCGGCGTGCACCAGCACGGGCGTGTTCTCCAGGGTCTGCAGCAGGTTGGGCTTGATGGCGTCGGTCATCATCACGGTCATCGCGCCCGCCGCCTTGAGCTGTTCGGCGGTCACCGGCTCGCCGTCCGGGGTGTAGCCGGCCACGATGCGCCCGATGCGCTCGCGCATGTCCCGCAGCGACGACGACAGGGCCAGCACCGCCATCACCTCGGACGCGGCGGTGATGTCGAAGCCGGTCTGCCGGGGGACCCCGTCCTGCCGGGACCCGAGCCCCGCGACGATCGAGCGCAGCGCCCGGTCGTTCACGTCAAGCACCCGGCGCCAGGTGATGTTGTGCGGGTCGAGCCCGAGCGGGTTGCCGTGGAACAGGTGGTTGTCGACCATCGCCGCGAGCGTGTTGTGCGCCGCGGTCACCGCGTGCATGTCACCGGTGAGGTGAAGGTTGACCCGCTCGAACGGCACCACCTGGCTGTAGCCGCCGCCCGCGGCACCGCCCTTGACCCCGAAGGTCGGGCCCATGGAGGCCTGCCGGATCGCGATCGTGGCCCGCTTGCCGATGACGCGTATGCCCTGCCCGAGGCCGATGGTCGTGGTCGTCTTCCCCTCGCCGAGCGGGGTGGGGGTGACCGCGGTGACCAGCACGTACCTTGCCCGCGGCCGGTCGGCCAGTTGCTCGATGGCCCTGAGGTCGATCTTCGCGACGTGCTCGCCGTAGGGCTCAATGAGCCACGGAGGCAAGCCGGCCTCGGCCGCGATCTCGGTCACGGGCTTGAGCGTTGCCTGCCGGGAGATCTCCAGAGCGCTGGGCATGGTCATGTTCGTCGCTGCCTTCCGCATCGTTGAGGTTGCCGCGATTTCACGTGCCGTATCGGGGTGCCGGGTAGACAACCGTCTTCGGCTCGGTGAAGGTCTCCATGGCGTACCGGCCGCCGACCCGGCCGCGCCCGCTCACCGACCCGGACCGCCCGCCGAAGGGCAGGTGCGACTCCCACAGGTTGGTCGAGGCGTTGATGTTCACCCAGCCGGCCCGGGCCCGCTCGGCGAACGCCAGCCCGCGCTCCAGGTCTTCGGTGAACACGGCCGCGGTGAGCCCATACGGGGAGGCGTTGGTCAGCTCCAGGGCCTGCTCAGCGGATCCGATCTCGACGACAGGAACCACCGGGCCGAAGGTCTCCTCCCGGGCGATCTCCATGTCCGGCGTGACCCCGTCCAGCACGGTCGGCTCCGCGAACAGCGCGGTGGGGAACCCGGCCGCGCGGCTGCCGCCGCAGCACACCCGCGCCCCGTCCGCCAGCGCGCCGGCCACGTGCCGGTCGAACTTGGCCGCCGTCGGCTCGTTGTTCAGCGGGCCCATGGTGGTCGCGGGGTCGAATGGGTCCCCGAGCCGGACCTGATCCTTGGTGGCCGCCACCACCCGTTCCACGAACTCCGCACGGACAGCCGCATGAACCAGGAAACGCTCCCCGGCGGTGCAACTCTGCCCGGCGCACAGGTACGCGGCCTCCAGCGCCGCCGTCGCGGCGAGGCCCAGGTCGGCGTCCTCCAGCACCACCATCGGCCCGTTGCCGCCCAGTTCCAGGAGCTGCGTCTTGCCCGCTGCCCGGACGGCGACGCTCGCGCCGGTGGCCACGGAACCGATGAAGCCCACCGCGTGCACGCCCGGATGCCCGGCCACCGCGTCACCGACCACCGGTCCCGGGCCGGGCAGGAAGCTGAACACCCCGGCGGGGACGCCCGCCCCGGTGATGATCTCGGCAAGCAGCGCGCAGCACGCCGAGGTGCTCGGCGCGGGCACCCAGACCACGGCGTTGCCTGCCGCCATGGCCGGCGCGAACAGTTCCGCGCCCATCGTGTACGGCCAGTTCCACGGGCTGATGACGCCGGCCACGCCGAGCGGCACCCGCAGCGTCAGCACCCGCCGGGCCGCGGAGGTGGACGGCGGGGCGCCGCCCGCCAGCCGTATCGCGTCCTCCGCGGCCATCCGGAAGTACTCGGCCAGTTCGCTGACCTCGTCGCGCGCCTCGGCCGCCAGAGGCTTGCCCTGGTCCTCGGTGAGCGCGCGGGCCAGGTCGTCGGCGTGTGTGTCGATCGCGGCCGCGACCGCCCGGCAGCAGGCCGCCCGCTCGAAGACCGGCAGCGCGGCCCAGGATGGCCAGGCGGCACCCGCGGCCGCGACCGCGTCGTCCACGTCCGCCGGGCTGGCCACGGCCACCGAGGCGAACGCCGCACCGGACGCCGGGCTGACCGCCGCCATCGTGCCCGCGCCCCCCTCCCGCCAGGTGCCGCCTGCGCAGATCAGGTACTCACGCACGGGTTGCCTCCTGCCGTGAGGCCGGGTTCAGGCGCTGAGGCCGGTTTCAGGCGCTCGCGCACAGCTGGCCCAGGGCATCGAGGGTCGCTGGGAGCATCCGGAACTCCGGGCCGGAGACGGACAGCGCCGCGACACACGTCCCGGCCGGGTCGAAGACCGGTGCGGCGACCGCGACCAGCCCCTCCTCCAGTTCCGCGACCGCCTTGGCGTAGCCGTCCCTGCGCACCGTGGCCAGTTCCGCGTCGAGCGCACCGAAGCTGGTGATCGTCTGCGCGGTGTAACGCTCCAGCGCTCCGGGCCTGGGCAGCGCGCCGTAGGCCAGCAGTACCTTGCCGTTGGCCACCGCGTGCGGCGTGGTGCGGCGGCCGATCCAGCCGCCGGAGCAGCTCAGGATGTAGGTGCTGGGCACCTCCGCGACGTTGAGCACGTCCACACCGTCCGGCACGGCGAGGTTGACCGTCTCCCCGGTCCGCTGCGAGAGCTTCTCCATCGCGGGCTGCATGGTGGCCACCAGGTCGAAGCTGCGCAGCGCCAGGCTGCCCAGCCTGATGACCTCCACGCCGAGCCGGTAGCGCCTCCCGGTCCGGGTCAGGAAGCCGGTCCGCTCCAGGGCCGCGGCCAGCCGCGACGCGGTGGATTTGTGCACGCCGAGCGCGTGGGCGATCTCGCCGACCCCTTGTTCCACCCGGGTGTCATCGAAGCTCTTGAGCAGTGCCAGCACCCGCTCGGCCGATTGGTAGGTTGCGTTGGCTGCAACCTGGGCCTCGGTCATGCAACAAGAATGGCGAGGCTGCCCCGGCCCGTCAACAGTGTGAAGCGCCCGCGAGTGAGGCAATGAAACAGCTCCATCGTGGCATACTCGCTGAGCAGTACAGAGCCGGGCGGTGCCGCCGCGGGTGCCGCCGCGATGTGAGAGCAGGCAGGCATGACGACACCCGGTGCGGCCGGCGCCCCTTCACCCGCTGACGACCCGCTGCCCGAGGCGCTTAGCCTCGCCGGCGGCGCGGGGGACGCCTCGCTGGGCCTCAAGCTCCTCGGCGGCCTCGCGGTGCGGGTGCTCTGCCCGCAGTTCCCGCCGCGGCAGCGCTCGGGCCAGGACATCGACTTCGCCTGCGTGGCCAAGGAGCGCAAGAAGGTCGCGGACTACCTGGCGAAGGCGGGCTGCGAGCCGGACCGCAGGTTCAACAACCTGAACGGCGACCGCCAGATGTACTTCAGCGCCCCTTCCGGCCGGCCCATCGATGTCATGGTCGACCGGCTGACCATGTGCCATGTCCTCGATTTCCGGCCCGGCTTCTCCCGGCAGCCGTTCACGATCGACGCGGTGGACGTACTGCTGTCCAAGCTCCAGATCGTCGAGTTGAACGAGAAGGACGCGCACGACATCGTCCACCTGCTGGCCGGGCTGCCCGTCGGCCCCGGTGCCCAGGCCGGCATCGACACCGATCGGTTCGCCAAGCTGCTCGGCGCGGACTGGGGCTGGTGGCGGACGGTGACCGGCAGCCTGGAGAAACTGCCCGCGCTCGTCGCCGAGCAGCCCGGGCTGGTCCCGCAGGGCGCGGCCTGCGACCCGCTGGACCAGGCGCGGGAACTGCTGGGCGTCGCCCAGAGTGCGCCCAAGTCGATCAAGTGGAAGCTCAGAGCCAACGTGGGCGACCGGGTCCGCTGGTACGAGTTGCCGGAAGAAGTCGCACATTGAGGGATCTGTCCTGCTTGACGGCGCTTTCCCGCTAGTGCTACACGTTGCACAGAGCGCACGTTAGTTGCGCAGGGTGCGCGAGAAGGCGTAGGTGGTCCCGGTGCGAGTCTTCTTTGCCACCGACATACACGGCTCGGAAATCTGCTGGCGCAAGTTCCTCAACGCGGCCGCCTTCTACAAGGCTGACCTGGTCGTCCTGGGCGGTGACGTCACCGGCAAGGTGATGGTGCCTATCACCACCCACAACGGATACTGGGAAGTGGTATTCGGCGGGGAGCGGCGGCGCATCGAGTCCAAGGAAGAGCTGGAGAAGATCCAGACCCAGATCCGCAACCGCGGGTCGTACCCGGCGCTGATGAGCCCGGACGAACTGGATCACCTCAGCAAGGAGGAGGGCGCGGTCGACGAGCGGTTCGGCACCGAGATGCTCTCTTCCCTGGACCGCTGGCTGGATATGGCCGACACCAAGCTCGGCAGCGGCCAGGTGCCGTGCATCCTGAACGGCGGCAACGACGACTTCTTCGAAATCGACCCGGTAATCGAGTCGTCACCTTGCGTGACATTCGCCGAGGGGAAGCTGCTCGACCTTGACGGGTTCCACCTGGTGTCGATGGGCTGGACCAACCCGACCCCGTGGGACACCTTCCGGGAGGCACCGGAAGAGGACTTGGCGCCGAAGATCGCGGCGGTCGCCGACCTGGTGCCGGACATGGAACGCGCCATCTTCAATTTCCACGCCCCGCCCTATGGCACCGGCCTGGACGAGGCGCCGGCCTTGGACGCGACCCTCCGCCCGATCCACGGCGGGGCGGTGATGAAACCCGTCGGATCCAAGGCCGTCCGGGACGCAATCGTTCGCTATCAGCCCATGCTTTCGGTGCACGGCCACATACATGAGAGCCGTGGCATCAAGAAAGTTGGAAGGACCCTCGCGATTAATCCGGGCAGCGTCTATGGTGATGGCGTCTTGCAGGGAGCGCTGCTGGAACTGAACGCGAAGAAGGGCAAGGTCACTAAATATCTTCTCGTGAACGGTTGAGCGCTGCCGCTCCGGGCTCACCCCCGTGAGCCGGTGAAAGCACGCCCAGGATCAGCCACATGGGAGGCAAGTTATGGCGACTGAGGCACTCGGCGAGGAGAGGCCTGCCCTCTTCCTTCGCAAAGCCACCGGTCTAGTCCGAGGCTGGTCGGTCAGGGATTCGATGATCTATGCGTGCCTGGCTACCAACTTCGTCACCCTGGGAATCTACGAGTTCACCTTCGCCGGGCCGGCCTTTCCGACCGGCCAGTTGATCACTGCGGTCATCATCTCGGGTATCTGGGTCTCGTTCCTGGTCATCGCGTACTCCGGGCTCATCGTGACGATCCCGCGGGCCGGCGGCGACTACGTCTGGCAGACCCGGATCCTGGGCAGCGGGATCGGCTTCGTGATGTCGGTGACGGGCTGGTGGTTCATCCTCTGGCTCTGGGCACCGATCTACGGCAACATCCTGGCCGTCCAGTTGTTCGAGCCGCTCTGGGCGACGCTCGGCTGGACCTGGCCGAACGGGGGCTACGCCTGGTTCGGCACGCATACGGGCGTGTTCGTCATCTCGCTGATCACGATCGCGGTGGCGGGCATCCTGGTCTCCATCGGGATGGCCGGCTATGCCAAGATCCAGCGCTGGTGCTTCGTCGGCGGCATGATCGGGTTCGCGGTCGTCGTGCTGCTGCTGCTGGTGAACTCGCACGCCAGCTTCATCAGCTCGTTCAACCTCGAGGCCCACAAGATCTTCGGCGTGAACAACGCCTACGCGGCCACCAACGCGGCCGCACACAAGATCGGTTACGTGCCGCAATCGCTGGGCTTCGGCCCGCTGGGGCCGACCATGCTGCTGGTCCCGTTCCTGATGTTCTTCCTGCTGTGGCCGAACTGGGGATCGACCCTCTACGGCGAGATCCGCGGCGCCAGCGACTTCCGCCGGGTGTTCACCGGCATGTTCGCCGGCCTGTGGATCACCGTGATCTGCACGGTCATCTTCCTGCTGCTGATGGCCAAGACCTTCGGCTGGGACTTCTACCAGAACCTCAACGCGCTGGACAACAACCTCACGCCGCAGTTCGGCATCTGGCCGTACCCGTTCATGTTCGCGAGCTGGATGGTGCACAACACCGCGTTCCAGGTCGTGATCATCCTGGTGATGAGCCTGTGGTTCTTCGGCTGGGTGGGGACGCTGTTCCTGTCCTCCACCCGGGTTATCTTCGCCGCGGCCTTCGACCGGGTGCTCCCGGACCGGGCCGCCGAGGTGTCGGAAAAGCGGAGGGTGCCGTTCTACTCGCTGATCCTGATGCTGCTCCCGGCCGTCGGGCTGAGCGCCATTTACGCCTACAACAGCACGTTCGTCACCTATACGCTGGACGCGACGCTGGTCATCGCGGTGACCTACACGTTCAGCTCGATCGCGGTGGTCATCCTGCCGTGGCGCAAGCCGGAGCTCTGGCAGGCGTCGCCCGCCAGCAAGATCAAGGTGCTTGGGGTGCCCATCGTGCCCGCGTCCGGGGTGATCACCCTCGGGCTGCTCGGCTTCTGCCTCTACGAGTGGCTGAGCAACGACCTCTACGGGTCCAACAAGCGGGACTCGCTGTACTACATGGGCGCGATGTACTTGCTGGCCATCGTCATCTTCCTGGCGGCGCGGGTCATCCGCAAACGGCAGGGCATCGACCTCGGCCTGATCAACAAGGAGATCCCGGTCGAGTAGGAAGCAGCATCGACTCGCCCGGCCTGACACCGGCCCCGCCGCCAGCAGTTCGGCGGCGGGGCCGTGTCCGTGCCGGACGGCGTGGGGAGATAGTGCGGTGACACGAGAGATGGGCGGGAAGCAGCGGCATGACTGAGACTCCGGCCAGGGCCAGCGGCCAAGGCCCGGTGACGAAGGAACGGGGCCTTGGGCCCTCGGGGGGTTCCGGGGGGTCGCCCCCCCGGGCCAGTGCCGTCATCGTGGGCGCGGGCATCGTCGGCAACAGCCTCGCCCACCACCTGGCACTGCTTGGGTGGCGTGACCTCGTGCTCGTGGACCAGGGCCCGATGCCGAACCCGGGCGGCTCCACCGGGCATGCCTCCAACTTCATCTTCCCCATCGAGTACTCGAAGATGATGATGGAGCTGACCCGCGACAGCACCGAGCAGTACCAGGAACTGGGGGTGTTCACCCAGAGCGGCGGGATCGAGGTGGCGCGCACCGCCGAGCGCATGGCCGAGCTGCGCCGCCGCTGCTCCGCGGCCAAGGCGTGGGGGATTCCCGCCGCGATGCTCACGCCCGCCGAGGCAGGCAAGCTGGTGCCGTACCTGGATGAATCGGTGATTCTCGGCGGGGCGCATTTCCCGACCGTGGGCGTGGTCGACCCGCTCCGGGCGGGCACCCTGATGCGGGAGCAGGCACAGGCATCCGGCGCGCTGACCGTGCTCGCCGGGACCGAGGTGCTCGGCATCGACACCGAGGACGCCGGGAGCAGGCCCCGGGTGCGGGCCGTGCGCACCAGCGCCGGGGACATCGAGACCGGCGTCTGCGTGATCTGCTGCGGCGTCTGGAGCCCGCGCATCGCCCGGATGGCCGGCGCGCGGCTGGCGCTGACCCCGATCGTGCACCAGATGATCAGCGTCGGGCCCATCTCGCTGTTCGCGGGCACCGCCGGGGAGATCTCCTACCCGATCGTGCGGGACGTGGACACCAACATGTATGAGCGCCAGCACGGCGGCGACATGGAGGTCGGCTCCTACGCGCACCGCCCGATGATCGTCAGCCCGGACGACATCCCGTCCAACGAGGAGGCGGCGCTGTCCCCGACCGAGATGCCGTTCACCGCCGACGACTTCGACCCGCAGCTCGCCGAGGCGCTGGAGCTGATGCCGGAACTGCTGGGCGACGAGCGGGCCGGCATCCGCTACGCGATCAACGGGCTGATCTCGATGACCCCCGACGGCCATCCGCTGCTGGGTGAGATGCCCGAGGTCAAGGGATTGTGGTCAGCCGCGGCGAGCTGGATCAAGGAGGGCCCGGGCTGCGGCCGCGCCGTGGCCGAGCTGATGTCCGGCCAGGTGCCGGCCATCGACGTGCACGAGGCCGACGTGGCCCGGTTCTACCCATGCCAGCAGACCGTCGCCCACGTGCGCGGGCGGGCCCGCGAGGGCTTCAACAAGATGTACGGCATCGTCCACCCCGCCGAGCAGTGGGAATCGGGCCGCCCGGCCCGGGTCAGCCCCTGCTACCAGCGCGAGACGGACCTGGGCGCGGTGTTCTTCGAGACCGCGGGCTGGGAGCGGCCGCACTGGTACGGCTGCAACGAGGCGCTGCTCGCCCGGTACGCGGGCCGGCTCGGCGAGCGCTCCGCCGAATGGGACGCGCGGTGGTGGTCGCCGATCATCAACGCCGAGCACCTGGCCATGCGGGACGCGTGTGGCCTGGTCGACCTGTCCGCCTTCGCGGTCTTCGACGTCACCGGGCCCGCGGCGCTTGACGCGGTGCAGTCGCTGGTCGTGGCGCAGGCCGACGTGCGCCACGGCCGGGTGGTCTACACGTCGCTGCTGGACCCGGGCGGCGGCTTCAAGGCCGACCTGACCGTGATGCGCCTGGGCGCCGAGCATTTCCGGGTGGTCACCGGCGCCGCGACCGGCATGGCCGAGAAGAAGTGGTTCACCGATCACCTGCCGCCGGGAGCCCAGCTCACCGACCTCACCTCGGCCTGGGCCACGCTCGGAATCTGGGGGCCGCGGGCCAGGGACGTGCTCCAGCCGGTGACCCTCGGCGACCTGTCCCATGAGGCGTTCGGATTCGGCACCTGCCAGGAGGTGGAGCTGGGCGGCGTGACCGTGCTCGCGTCGCGCATCTCCTACGTCGGGGAACTGGGCTGGGAGCTGTACGTGCCGATGGAGCAGGGGGCCAGGGTGTGGGACACGGTCTGGGAGGCCGGCCAGCCGCACGGCCTGGTGCCCGTCGGCATCGGCGTCTACGGCACGACCGGCCGGCTGGAAAAGGGCTACCGCGCCTTCGGCAACGAGCTGACCCCGGAGTACAACCTGGTCGAGGCCGGGATGACCCGGCCGCGGGTCAAGGAGCAGCCGTTCATCGGCAAGGAGGCCTACCTGGCGCAGCGGGACAGCCCGCCCGCGGCGGTGCTCTGCACGCTGACCGTGGACGACCACGCCTCGGCCGACGGCCAGCTCCGCTACATGCTGGGCGGTGAGCCGATCCTGTCGGCCGACGGTGAGCGCCTTGTCGATGCCGCCGGCCGTCCCTCCTACGTGACCAGCGCCGGTGCCGGGCCGTCGGTGGGCAAGCACCTGCTGATGGCCTACCTGCCGCCGCAGCGGGCGCGCGAGGGCACCCGCCTCGCGGTCGAGTGCTTCGGCGAGCAGTACCCGGTCACGGTGGCGGTGGCCGGGTCCACCCCGCTGTTCGATCCGTCGAACGCCCGGGTGCGGAGCTGAGCGGTATGGAGATCGGCGTCTGCGTCAAGCGCGTGCCCATGGTCGGCGGCAAGATCGTGCTGACCCCGGACGAGCAGGAGGTGGATACCCGGCTGTCCGGGTTCACCATCAGCCCGCACGAGGAATGCGCGGTGGAGGAGGCGGTCCAGATCACCGAGCGGCTCGGCGGGACCGTCTCGGTGCTCACCCTCGGCCCGGCCGTGGCCGCCGACCAGCTCCGCGAGGCGCTGGCCCTCGGCGCCAAGCGGGCGGTGCTGCTGGAGACCGACGGCAGGGAGTGGGGCCCGATCGCCACCGCCGAGGCCATCGTGGCCGAGGTGCGCCGCCACGCCGCCGACGGGCCAGGTTACGACCTGCTGCTGTGCGGCAACGAGGCGGCCGACACCGGCGACTACCAGGTGGGCATCCGGGTGGCCTGTGCCCTGGGCTGGCCGTGCGTCACCGGCATCAAGAACCTGGAGATCACCGAGACCGGCGGCCAGGCCACCGCAGTGGCCCGCCGGGAGCACGGCGGCGGCGAGGAGAGTTTCGAGTTCGGGCTGCCTGCGGTCATCTGCGTCAAGGAAGGCATCAACCTGCCCCGCTACCCTTCGCTGCCGGGACGGCTGCGCGCCAAGCGGGCGGTGATCGAGGCCGTCGAGCCGCGATGGCGCGACGATGGGCTCCGCAAGCGGTTCCTCCGGGTGCCCGCGACGCAGCGCAAGCAGGCCACCGTGCTGGGCACCGGCGCCGATGCGGTGCCCGCGCTCGTCGGCGTGCTCGAGGAGTGGGGCCTGCTGCCATGACCGTGCTGTGCCTGGTGGAACTGGACACCGGCGAGCCTGCCGACGCATCGCTGCGGGCACTGACGTTCGCCACCGCCTGGCCGGCGCGGCGCCGGCTGACGCGGTGTCGGCCGGAGTGGTGCCGGCCAGCGCGGTGCCGGTCAGGGCCGTGCTGTTCGGGCCCGCGGATCAGGTCCCTGGTGACGCGCTGGCGGCGTACGGTGCCTCCAGCGCCCACGTCGTCGAGCCGGGGTGCCTGGACGGCTACGCACCGCGCGCCTGGGCACGGGCCCTCGCCGGGCTGGCGGCCGAAGTCGGCGCGACCGCCGTGATCGCGGCGGCCACCGAGCGCGGCAATGAGGTGATGGCCTACCTCGGCGCGCTCACCGGCCTGCCGATGGCGGCGAACTGCGTCGAGGCCGAGCCGGGCGACGACGGCACGCACCAGGTCGTCCGGCACCGCTGGGCCGGCCTGCTGCTGGAAGAGGCCAGCCTGGCGGGCTCGCCCGCGCTGATGACCGTGGCCACCGAGGCGGTCACACCCGCCGCCGTGGCCGAGCCCGCCAGCGCGCTCCCCGTGCATCCGTACGCCCCCGAACTGGACGATGACGACCTGCGGGTGCGGGCCACCGAGACCGCCGGGCACAGTTCCGGCGCGTCGCTCGCCACCGCCCGGGTGGTGGTCGGCGGCGGCCGCGGGGTCGGGGGGCCGGATGGCTTCGCGCCGCTGGAGGAACTGGCCAGCCTGCTCGGCGGGGTGGTCGGGGTCTCCCGCGTGGTGACCAGCGAGGGCTGGCGGCCGCACCGGCAGCAGGTCGGGCAGACCGGCACCAAGATCACGCCGGAGCTGTACCTTGCCTGCGGGATCAGCGGTGCCATCCAGCACATGGCCGGCTGTGGCGGCGCCAAGCACATCGTGGTGGTGAACACCGATCCCGGGGCGCCCATCCTGACCCACGCCGACTATGCGGTGATCGGTGACCTTGGGTGAGGTGATTCCCGCGCTGGTGGCCGCGCTCAGGGCCCGCTCCGCAAGCGGGTGACCGGTAAGGTATATGCCTTGACAGGCATATGCCTTACCGGTCATGCTTACCGGGTGACCTCGGTTTTTGAAGTGCTAGCGGAGCCGCGCCGGCGGCAGATCCTCGACCTCGTGCGCGATGGCGAATGCTCGGTGAACGAGCTTGTCGCCCGGCTGGAGATGAACCAGCCGGCCGTGTCCAAGCACCTGCGGGTGCTTCGCGAAGCCGGCCTGGTCCGGGTGCGGGTCGACGAGCAGCGCCGGCTCTACCGGCTCAGCCCGGCGCCGCTGCGCGAACTCGACCGGTGGCTGGCCCCCTACCGTGCCGCATGGGATGCCAGCCTGGACAAGCTCGAACGGCACCTGGACCAGATGACCGACGACGAGACAGGGGAAGGGCGATGACACCAGGCAAACTGGAGGACCTCGGCGGGCGGTGGCGGCTGCGGTTCACCCGCGAACTCGCGCACCCGCAGGAGAAGGTGTGGCGCGCGATCACCGAGCCGGAGCACATGCAGGCGTGGTTCCCGCAGCAGGTCTTGGGCGAATGGGTGGTGGGCGGCCCGCTGGTGTTCTCCAGCCCGGAGGGCCGCGGCCCGGACTTCGACGGCGAGGTGCTCGCCTACCAGCCGCAGTCGCTGGTGGAGTTCCGCTGGGGCACCGATGTGATCCGCCTGGAACTGGCGGCCCGCCCGGACGGCTGCACGCTCACCCTGCTGGACACCTTCGACGAGGTGGGCAAGGCGGCGCGGGACGCGGCGGGCTGGCACGAGTGCCTCGACCGGCTCGCCGACGACCTCGACAAGGGCGGGCTTTCGTTCCAGCCCGGCCAGCGGTGGGCCGAGGTGCATCCGCGCTACGTCGAGGCGTTCGGCCCCGAGGCCGCCGCGATCGGCCCGCCGCCGGGCTACTGATCCGGTTCCGGGGGCGCTTCGCGGTCGGCGGCCCGGCCGGCTTCTTCTCGGCGTGGGTATCCGCCCGCTCGACGGCACCTTCGAGTTCGGCGAGGACCTGCTTGACGAAGTCCCGCGCACCCTTGTCGCCCAGCTTCGGCCCGACGGCGGCCTTCAGTCCGTGCGGAATGAGGTCCACCGTGAGCCCGAGCGGCACGAGCAGATAGACGACGGGCGCCACGATCAGCGTGAGCTCGCCAGGCCGATGGACGAGGCGAGAACTGCGCCAGGCCCGGATCGCCCGCCGCGGTGGCGCCGGCCAGCCAGACGAGCGAGCCCAGTTCGGCGATGCCCAGCAGCACGAATACCACGAGCCAGACGATCGCGCCGGCGATCGCCATCGCCCGCTCCACCGTGTAGAGACGCGACAGGCGGGGCACGCCCTTGAGGTAGGCGAAGATCTCGCTGGGCGCCTGGCTGGTGTCCAGCTCGCGCTCGCGTTGTAGGCGGCGAACTCCCGCTCCCATTGCGGATCAGGCTGGCGCAGCCGCTCCCTGATGCCTCGCGCCTCGGCGCCGGCCGCGAGTGCGAAGATCGGCACGATCACCGCGACCGCCGACGCAAACGCCTCCGTCATCTGCATGCCATCACTCTTCTGCGCGCCGGACAAGCCGGTCACTCCCGCGAGGCTCAGACCTGGGTCGCGGCCGCCAGGTTCTCCCGCGCCGTCTGGGTGAGCGGGTGATCTGGCCCGAGCGCGCGCTCGCAATCGGCGAGGGTCCGCTCGAACAGCGCCTGGGCCTCGGTGTACCGGCCGACCGTGTGGTAGGCGTGCGCCAGGTTGCTGCGGGAGGTCAGGGTGTCCGGGTGGTCCGGTCCGAACACCCGGTCGCAGTCGGTCAGGTTCTGCTCGTAGAGGGGAATGGCCTGGGCGAGCTTGCGCGCCGAGTGGTAGGCCGAGGCGAGGTTGCCGCGCGCGGTGATGGTGTCGGGATGGTCCGGGCCCTGGGCCCGCTCCTGGCCGGCCAGGGTGCGCTCGTACAGCGGCACGGCCTCCTTGTACCGGCCGGCCTGGAAGCACGCGTCGGCGAGGTTGCCGCGCGCGGTGATGGTGTCGGGATGGTCCGGGCCCTGGGCCCGCTCCCGGCCGGCCAGCGTGCGCCGGTAGACCGGCAGTGCGTCCTTCAGCCGCCCGGCGCTGCGGTAGGCATAGGCCAGGTTGCCCCGCGCGGCCAGGGTCTCGGGGTGATCGGGGCCCAGCGTCCGCTCCTTGTCGGTCACGAGCCGCTCGTGCAGCGGCACTGCCTTCTCCGGCTGGCCCGCCGCCCGGTAGGCGTGGGCGAGGTCGGCACGCGCGGCGAGAGTGTCCGGATGCGTCGGCCCGAGTATCCGCTCCCGGTCCGCGATGGTCTGCTGGAACGCGGCGATGGCCCGGTCGCCGAGCCCGGCGCCGAGGTAGGCCTCGCCCAGCTCTTCCCTGGCGGTCAGGGTGTCCGGATGGCGGGCGCCGCGGCCCTGCTCGGATTCGGCGAGCACGCGCTCGGCGAGCCGGACCGCCTCGCTGGCACGGCCGGCCGTGCGGTACGCGCGCGCCAGGTTGGCGCGCGCGGTGATCGTATCTGGGTGCCCCGCGCCGAGAATCCGCTGCCGCTCGCTCAGTGACTCCTGGTACATCTCCGCCGCGTCGCCCGGGCGCCCTGCTGCTTCAAGGGCCGCACCCAGCCGGTCGCGGGCCAGGATGGTGTGGGCGTGGCTGGATCCCAGCTCGGCCTGGCTGGTCTCCAGCAGCGACTGCCAGTAGCCGGTGGCCGCCTCGGTGAGGCCCGCCGCTTCGAGGCTCCGGCCCGCCCGCAGCAGCACCGGATGGCACTCGGGAGTCCACAGCGCCCGGCCCACGGCCGCCTGCAGTCGCGCCGTGCAGTCGCGCAGTGCCTGCTCGAACGAGGCAGGGACGGCAGTGCGGGGCCATATCTGGAACAGCGCCTCGGCGGCGGCGCGCGCGGCCTCGTCGCTCTCGGCCGCGGTGAGGTTCTGCAGCACCGTGGCCTGCACCACGCTGTGCACCCGCACCGTGCGGGCGGCGCTGGAGGTGTCGATGCTGACCAGGCCCGCCCGGGCCAGGTTGTACAGGGCGGCGCGGGCCTGCATCTCGTCGACCGCGGCGCCGCGCCGGTAGCGGGTGAGGTAGGCGCAGGCGGCCTGGCTGGTGAGCACCGCGCCGGGGATGCCGTTGGGATCCAGCATCGCGACCAGGGCCAGCGCCGGGCGGGCCAGCCCGGCCGGCGGGATCTGCTCGGCGAACTCGGTGGCCAGCGCCCAGGTGGACGCGACGATCGACGGGTAGGCGCTCGCCGGAGCGCCCGCCAGGCGCTGCATGCGATCGGTGACACGGGCCCGGTACTGGCGGCAGTCCAGTCCGGTGTCGGCCATCAGCGCGGCTGCCTGCGCCAGCGCGATCGGCAGGTAGCCGAGGTCACCGGCCAGGTCGAGCGCGCCGATCCACTGGTCGGGATCGGCGTGGAGCTTGCTGGACAGGTAGGCGAGCGCCTCGCGGGGGCTGAACGGTCCCACCTCGACGGCGCGCGGCCGGTACGCGCGCACCGCGGTGTCGGGCCGGCGGCTGGTGACCAGCACCCGTCCCTGCGGCCCATGCGGCCAGAGCCCCTCAAGCACCGCCGCGTCGGCGAGGTCGTCGAGGATGACCAGCCACGGGCGGTCGGTCTGGGTGAGCCAGTCCAGGAAGTGCACGGCGGCCGCTTCCGGCCCTTCGGCGGTGGACCCGCCGACGTCCCGCATGGCCTGGGCGTAGCCGATGATGACGGCGTCCCGGTTGGACGGGGTCAGCCAGAGGACCAGCTCCACCGCCCGGCGGTCCCAGAGCGTGTGCGCGACCGCGAGGGCGAGTTGCGTCTTGCCGGTGCCGCCGAGCCCGCCCAGGGTCCGGTTCGCTTCATCGGCCGGGATCAGCACCGCGGTGTCCCCGGGCACGAGGCTGGCAGCCAGGCTGAGCCCGGTCTCCTGCCTGGGGATATTCGAGTCCGCCAGCTGCGGGATCAGGCCCGACAGCAGCGGCCAGGTCACCTCTTCCGGCCGTGCCGGGACGCCGTCTGGGTACCTGCCGCTCATTGTCGTCTGGTCACCAACCCGCATGCGTTCCGCCGGGGCTTCCCGGGTGATGTCAACCAAACCTCACGCCGGTTATACACGCCGATTTCAGATCACGGAACGAAAACAGAAACCGGACTCCGGGCCCGGGACAGTGCAAGCGATTGTATTTCGCGCAATTACAACAAGTAATTTGAGGTTGCTGATACGTAGCGGTATTGGGGTTGCTTCGAAGGCGGGGAGCAGCCTGGCGGGGGAGAGGCCGCCAGGAGGTGACCCTGGCGCGGACAGAACTCCGCGCCAGGGTCACCTCCTGCCAGCCTGATGGCTGGGTCGCGGGGATAGCCGCCCAGGTCACGCCCGTGCCGACGGATGGGGGAGGTGGCGAGCACGGGATGCTGGCCGGTCGCTGGTGCGCGGGGCGCACGGTCGCCATCGACGCCCGGTACGGCAGCGGGGTAGCCGGGTTCGGGGCCAGGGTGCCACCGATAGGGGGCTGGGACGGGTCTTGGGTGGTCATGGGTGCGCGGGCGCAGGGTTTCGCCGATGCGGGCGAGGAGTTCCTTGCGCCACTGTTCGGTCTGCTGGACCTGGTTGAACGTGAAAAGGTGCAGCCCCGCGACCCCGGCGGCCGGCGCGGTGACGGCCGGGCCCAGCCTGGCGAGCAGGCGCTCCGGCCGGTAGCCGCCGGGCGTGCCGAACCGCAGGAACCACTCCACGTGCCCGGCGAGGAACCGGGCGGACTCGCTGGCCCCGGCCTTGGCCGCCATCCGCAGCAGCCGGGTCCGCTCCACCGGCCCGGCCAGCCCCACGTACATCGGCAGGGTGACGCCGCGGGCGCGGACCCGGCGGATCCAGCGGCGCACCGTGGCCGGGTCGAAGCACAGGTTGCTCACGATGTAGGAGGCGAGCCGCCGCTTGTCCCACATGGCCTGGATCGTGATGTCGTCGTCGATCCTCGGATGCGACTCCGGGTACCCGGTGATCCCGGTCCGCGGAAAAGGGTTGCCCATTTCGGCCAGCCGCTCAAGCAATGACAAAGCGCTGTCGAAACGGCCCGCCGGGGGATCGGCGTCGCCGGCCGGGATGAAAACGTCGTCCACCCCGCACGCGATCAGCCGGGCGGCGATGTCGGCCAGGTGCGCGTCGTCGCGCACCAGCCGGGCGGACAGGTGCGGGACCACCTGGTAGCCGAGCCCTGCCAGCTTCTCGGTCAGGTCCAAGCGTGGCGTCCAGGCCCTTGGTGGGGGAGGCGGTCACGGTCACCGTCATGCCGGCCGGGACCCACTGCGCCACGGCGTCCGCCACGCTGCCGGCCGGGAACACCTCATACCGCGGGTGCTCGAGCAGCGGCGCCGTAGCGGCCAGCCCGCCGCCGCAACGGCCCGCCCCGGATCACGGCCTCCCCCGGCACCGGCCGGCCCCGGCCGATGCGCCTGGCCAGCCACGGATCGGCCGCTCCCGGCGCCCGGCCCCCGGCGACCCGCGCCTGGCCCGCCCCGCATCACGGTCGCTCCCGCCAGCCGCCCCGCTGCCCCGCGCCGTTTGTGGTCGTTGGCACTCCACCACATTCTTTTGTGGCGTTGGCGCCGCCGACCACATACCGTCCCCGGCGATCAGTCTCACAGTTCCCGTTCCAGCCTGCTGGTCCCGGTCGGCACGACGGTGAGCGGCAGGCCGAACCTGGCGGCGACCCGCTCCGCTTCCGCCGCCAGCCCCGGCTCCTGCTCCTGGGCCAGCCAGACCAGACGGCGGTAGTGCCCGAAGTAGTCCGGCCACAGCTCCGGGTGCCGGTCCAGGCCCAGTTCCGCGAGCACCGTCCTGTCGAAGCTCCGGACCAGGAAGTCGGTGAGCACATACGTGCCGGGCTCGGCCTCGAACACCGCCCGCATCCGCTCGGGACCGGCCAGCACGTCGTAACAGTGCAGCCCCGGCAGCCGCCGTAGCCCCAGCCGCGCGCACACCTCGTCCAGCGCGCCGTACGTGCCGCAGTCGGCGTAGGCCACGGCGACCCGCTGCCCGCGGGCCAGGGCCTGGAGGGCCAATCGTTCGGCCTCAATAGTGATCTTTTTCGGGCGGTTGTGCAGCAGGGCGGGCAGGCAGTGCAGCTCGGCCCGCCAGCCGCGGCGGGCAATGATCTCCCGCAGGTGCCCGCCGAGGGCACCGCAGGCGATGACCGGCGACCGGGGAGGCGGGCGAGTCAGCCGGGGAACGGCAACTGCGCGACGAAACGGTCGTTGAAGTCGGCGCGGTCGGACAGCTCGACATACCTCACCTCCTCCAGCAGCGCCAGCCCGGCGGCCCGTTCGCGCAGCGAAAGCAGCGCCATCTTCGCCCCCTCGCCGGCCACGTTCCCGGCGCTCACCACGCGCAGTACCCCGATCTCCGGGACCAGGCCGAGCCGGATCGCGTTGGCCGGGGACAGGTAGCTGCCGAACGAGCCCGCGAGCAGCACCTGCTGGATGTCGCCGGGCTTCAGGCCCGCCTCCTCCAGCAGGATGCGCCAGCCGGTGGCGATCGCCGCCTTGGCGAACTGGAGTTCCCGCACGTCCCGCTGGGACAGGTAGATCGAATGCGCCACGTCGCCCGGTGCGCCGAGCCAGTGCAGCACGAACACCCGTTCCTCGCCGAGCCGGGTCAGCCGCCCGGCCAGCCCCGGCGCCAGCGAGGCGGCCTGCTCCTCGGGCACGAACCGGCCGGACGGATCGAGCAGGCCCAGCTTGACCAGCCCGGTCACCGCGTCGACAAGCCCGGAGCCGCACAGCCCGGCGGGCTCGGCGTCGCCGATGACCGTCAGCTCGCAGGCGTCGGGGGTCATCGTGACCACCTCGATGGCCCCGTCGGCGGCGCGCATCCCGCACCGGATCGCCGCGCCCTCGAACGCGGGCCCGGCCGGCGCCGCCGTGGCCAGCAGCCATTCCCGGTTGCCGAGCACGATCTCGCAGTTGGTGCCGATGTCCACGAACAGCCGGATCCGGGCGTCGCGGTCCATGCCCGACGCGAGCAGCCCGGCGGTGATGTCGCCGCCCACGTACGCGCCGAACGCGGGGAACACCACGGCGCGGGCCCGCGGGTGCACCGCGATGCCGAGGTCGGCGGCGAGCACCTCGGGGAACAGCCGGGTGGCCATGATGAACGGGGCCATGCCGAGCGGCTCGGGGTCGATGCCCAGCACCAGGTGGGTCATGGTCGCGTTGCCGGCCAGCGCCACCTCGTACACCTCGGCCGGGTCCGCGCCGCCCTGCGCGCACACCTCGGCGGCCAGCCCCGCCAGGGTCTCCTGAGCCAGGGAGCGCAGCCGGTCGAGCGCCGCCGGGTCCAGCATGGTCGCGCTGATCCGGCTGATCACGTCCGCGCCGAACGGCTGCTGCGCGTTGAGCACGGACGCCACCGCGGCCGGGGTCCCGGTGGACAGGTCGAGCAGCGTCGCGACCACCGTCGTGGTGCCGAGGTCGAACGCGATGCCGAACCGGCGGCCCGAGGTGTCGCCGGGTTCCACGCCGATCAGCACGTCGTCCACGACCACCGCGGTGACCTTGTAGTCGGCGGCGCGCAGCACCCGGCCGAGCGTGCGCAGCACGTCGAGGTCGATCCGCGGTTCCAGGTCGTCGAGCGCCGCGAGCACCCGCTCGGCGTCGGTCACCTGGTCGCTCAGCGACGGCTCGGCCAGTTCCAGGTAGCGCTTTTGCACCGCGGGGCGCAGGATCACCTGCCGGCCGACGCCGACCGTGGCGGCCTTGGGCCTGGTGACGAGCGGCGGCACGTCCACCCGGGTATCGGTCAGCGCCTGGGCCCGGCAGGCCAGCCGCCACCCCTGCCGCAGTTCGTCCGGGGTGAACGCGCGGATGTCCAGCGCGGACGGCGTCCCCGCGCCGTCGTCCAGCACCTGGACCTTGCACTTCTTGCAGGTGCCGTGGCCGCCGCAGGTGGAGTCGATCGCGATCCCGTTCCAGCTCGCGGCGTCGAACAGGGTCACCCCGTGCGGCACCCGCACCCGCCGGGCACCGGGCTCGAAGACAGATCCACCCGGACCGGCCCGGTGGCCTCGGTCTCCAGGTCCACGGTGCTGGTCATGGTGACGGCTGGGCGGCCGCGGCGGCGTCGGCGGCGGCGCCTGGCGCGGCGGCCTGCTGGGCCCGGTGCGCGGCGATCCAGGACGCGCCCCAGGGGTCGCGGTCGAGCAGCAGGTCGGCGGCCTTGACCGCGCGGACGATCTGCGGCGACCGGGCGTCCATGATGGCGCTGGTCAGGCCGTGCGAGATGGCCACCGGCAGGAACGCGGCCCCGATCGCGTGCCGGTCCGGCATGCCGAACGACACGTTGGAGGCGCCCAGCGTCATGTTCACGCCGAATTCATCCCGCAGCAGTGCAATCGTTTCCAGCGTCCGGATCCCGTGCCCGGTGTCGGCACCGACCGGCATGGCCAGCGGGTCGATCACGATGTCCTCGATGGCGATCCCGTACTTGCCGGTGGCCACGTCGATGAGCTTGCGGGCCAGTTCCACCCGGCGGGCCGGCTCCTCGGGGATCTCCTCCTCGTCGTTGGGCAGGCCGATGACCGCGGCGCCGTACTTCTTCACCAGCGGCAGGATCGCCTCCAGCCGGTCGTCCTCGGCGGTGACCGAGTTGACCAGCGCCTTGCCCTCGTAGGCGGCCAGGCCCGCGTCCAGCGACCTCGATGATCGAGGAGTCGATGACCAGCGGCAGGTCGGTCAGGCCCTGGATGAGCCGGACCGCGCGGGTCATGAGTTCCGCCTCGTCGGCCAGTGGGCGCGCCCATGTTCACGTCGAGCACCATGGCGCCGCCGGCGACCTGCTGGGCCACGTCGGTCTCCACCCGGGACAGGTCACCGGCCCGCAGTTCCTCCTGGAACGCCTTGCGCCCGGTCGGGTTGATCCGCTCGCCGATGATGCAGAACGGCTGGCCGGGGCCGATCACGGCCTGCCCGGCCGCCGAGGAGAGGACGGTGTCCACGCCCGCCGCCTACGCGGGCAGCGCGGCGCGGCGCCGCTGGATCAGTTCCTTGGCGCGGACCACCGCCGCCGAGGCGTCCGAGTGCGTACCCGTCGGCGCCCACCACGTCGGCGTACTCCTGGGTGACCGGGCGCGCCGCCGACCATGACGATCACCTGGTCGCGCAGCCCGGACTTCTCCAGCGCGTTGATGTTCGCCTTGAACATCGGCATGGTCGTGGTGAGGAACGCGGAGAAGCCCAGGATGTCGGGCTGGTGCTCGCGCACCGCGTCGATGAACTTCTCCGGTGACACCTGCACGCCCAGGTCGATCACCTCGAACCCGGCGCCCTCGAACATGATGTTCACCAGGTTCTTGCCGATGTCGTGCACGTCGCCCTTGACCGTGCCCATGACGATCTTGCCGATCGTGGCGGCGCCGGTCTCGGCAAGCAGCGGCCGCAGGATCTCCAGCGCCCCGGCCATCGCCTTGCCCGCGATCAGCATCTCCGGCACGAAGAAGTCGCCGCGCTCGAACCGGGCGCCGACCTCCTCCAGCGCCGGGATCAGCGCGTCGTAGAGCAGCCTCTCCGGGCCCAGGCCCATCCCGAGCCCGGTGTTGGTCAGCTCAAGCACGGCGGGGCCGTTGCCCACCAGGGTGTCGTCGTACAACTGCTTGAGAAGCTCGTCGGGGGTCACGCGGCACCTTCTCTCCGTGCTTGGGCTGCATGCGGTGCTCGGGCTGCATGCGCCAGCCGCGGCGCGGGCCCATCCTGGCCCGGCGCGGGCCCGTCCGGCCGGTGGCCCAGGACCGCGGACAGGCCGCTGGCCTGAGTCATGCACGCGGCGGCCACGTCGGCGATCCGGGGCGGGGTCAGCCGGGTCCCAGGGCCCGACACCGACAGCGCGGCGACCACGGCACCGCCGTCGCGGTAGACCGGGGCGGCCACCGCCACAAGCCCTGGTTCCAGTTCGCCGTCGATGACCGCGTAGCCGCGATCGCGGACGGCGGTAAGCTCCGCCGCCAGCGCCGCCCGGCTGGTGATGGTGTGGTCGGTGCGCCGCTCCAGCCGGCCGCTCCCGGCAACTTCGCCGCGCCATGGGCGAGCAGCACCTTGCCGATCGCGCCTGCAGTGCAGCGGCACCGCCCGGCCCAGCCAGTTGGTGGCCCCGATCAGGTACACGCTGTCCACCTGGGCGATCTGCTCGACCATGCCGTCGCGCCCGACGCCGAGGTTCACGGTCTCGCCGGTGGCCTCGCCGAGCCGGTCCAGGTAGGGCTGGGCGACCTCGGTCAGCCCCGCCTCGGCACCGCCGGACCAGGCGCTCCTGACGAACATCTCCCCCGGGGCGGAACCGGCCCGCGTCGTCGCGGCGGACCAGCCCGTTTCGCCTCGAGCGCAAGCCAGCAGCCGCGACGTGGTGCTCTTGGCCAGCCCGGTGGCCGCGGCCAGCTCGGTGAACGTGACCGACCCCGGTGCGTGCACTACCTCCGTGAGCAGCCGCGCGGCACGGTCCACCGCCTGGGTTCCGTTGGGACTGGTCACCGCGCCTGCCTGTGGTTTGCCGCGCCAGCCCGGCCCACGCCAAGCTTGGCCACATAGTTCTGTGTAGGGTTTCCACGTTGCGGAACTCTGTTCTACTATGTGATCCTACGATCGGGGTCTTGGCCGGTCAAGGCTGTGCCTGGCCGCCCCCGAGGCCAGCAAGGCCCGCAAGGCCGAGCCCTCAGGGCCGTACCGGGCGTCAGCCCGGAAGAGGCAGGTGGCGACGTTCCGCAACACGATGCCGCGATACGAGATCCTCTCCGCCGACGCGGTCGGGGTGCTGGAGCGCGGCTGGCGCCGCATCGTGAGCGAGATCGGCGTCCAGTTCGCCAAACCGGAGGCCGTCGAACTGTTCCGCAAGGCCGGCCAGCAGGTGGACGGCGACGTGGTCAAGTTCGACCCGGACTTCGTGCTCGAGCAGGTCGCCAAGGCCCCGCGCGAGTTCGACGTGCAGGCCCGCAACCCGGCCAACACCGTGCACATCGGCGGCAACGACATGGTGTTCGGCGCGGTATACGGGTCGCCGTTCGTCCGCCAGGGCGAGGTCCGCAGGGACGCCACGATGGACGACTTCCGCCGCCTGGCCATGCTCGCCCAGTCGTTCCCGGAACTGGACACGGCGGGCGGGGTGATCTGCGAGCCCAACGACGCCCCGCTGGACTCCCGGCACCTCGACATGATCTACGCCCTGCAGACGGTCACCGACAAGATCTACATGGGCAACGTGGTCTCCGGGCCGAACGCGGTCGACACCATCAACATGACCTCGATCCTGTTCGGCGGCCTGGACAAGGGCCGGCGGAGCATCGAGCACACCCCGGCCACGATCAGCCTGATCAACTGCAACTCGCCGCTGCGCTGGGACGACCGGATGCTGGACGCCCAGTTCTAGTACTGCGCGGCGAACCAGCCGGTGGTGCTGACCCCGTTCCTGCTCATGGGCGCCATGTCCCCGGTGGCCATCCCGGCCGCGCTGGCGCAGCAGCTTGCCGAGGCGCTGACCGGCATCGCGCTGGCGCAGCTCATCCGGCCCGGCTGCCCGGTGATCTTCGGCTCGTTCCTGTCCAACATCGACATGCAGTCCGGGTCGCCCAGCTTCGGCACCCCGGAGTCGGCCATCGGCCTGCTGTGCACCGGGCAGCTTGCCCGGCACTACGGGCTGCCGTTCCGCACCGGCGGCGGGCTGAACTCCAGCCAGACCCCCGACGCGCAGGCCGCCTACGAGGCACTGATGACGCTGCTGCCCACGTTCCTCGCGGGCACCAACTTCGTCATGCACGCGGCCGGGTGGCTGGAGGGCGGCCTGGTGAGCTGCTACGAGAAGTTCATCATCGATATCGAACTGCTGCGGATGCTCCGGGTGGAGTTCACCCCGCTGGAGATCGACGAGGCGTCGCTGGCGTTCGGCGCGCACGAGGAGGTCGGCCACGGCGGCCACTTCCTCGGCGCCGCGCACACGATGGAGCGGTTCCGCACCTGCTTCTACCGGCCGCTGCTGTCCTCCACGGCGAACTACGAGCGGTGGCTGAAGCAGGGCGGCAAGGACGCCACGGTGCGGGCCGGGCGATCTGCGCGACAAGACCCTGGCGGAGTACGAGCCGCCGCCGCTGGACGAGGCGGTCCGTGCCGAACTGGAGGACTACGTCACCCGCCGCCGCGCCGAACTGGGCGACTAGTGGCTGCCGGGGGCCCGGCCGACCTGGTGCTGACCGGGGGAGCCGTCTACACGGTGGACGCGGCCCGGTCCTGGACGCAGGCCGTGGCCGTCAAGGATGGCCGGATCGTGGCGGTGGGCACCGATGCGGGCATGCGGCCCCACGTGGGCCCGCGCACCGAGGTGGTCAACCTGCGCGGCCGGATGCTGCTGCCCGGGTTCCAGGACGCGCATGTGCACGCGTCCGGCGGCGGGCTGGAACGCAGCCAGTGCGACCTGACCGGGGTGCACACCCGCGAGGGTTACCTGGCGGCTATCTGCTCTGACGCCGACCGCAACCCGGGCGCGGCGTGGATCGCCTGGGGCGGCGGCTGGGGGATGGACGTGTTCCCCGGCGGCGTGCCTGGCAAGGACGACCTCGACGCGGTGGTCCCCGACCGGCCGGTGTTCCTGTCCAACCGGGACCACCACGGTGCCTGGGTGAACTCCCGGGCGCTCGCGCTGGCCGGAATCGACGCCTCCACCCCGGACCCGCCGGACGGCCGGATCGAGCGAACCGCGACCGGCGAGCCGCAGGGCACGCTGCACGAGGGCGTCATGGGAACCTGATCCGGCGGGTGGCCCCCGCGGTCACCCCGGACGAGCAGGTGGCCGGGATCCTGGTGGGCCAGCGGTACCTGCATTCGCTCGGCATCACCGCCTGGCAGGAGGCGATCGTCGGCGAGTACGCGGTGGTGCCCGACTGCTTCGACGCCTTCCGCGAGGTCGAGCGGCGGGGCCTGCTGACCGCCCGGGTCACCGGTGCGCTCTGGTGGCAGCGTTCCGTCGGCCCCTCCCAACTCGACTTTTTGACAGAACGCCGGTCCATCGCTGACGGCCCCCGGTTCCGCACCACCAGTGTGAAGATCATGCAAGACGGCGTCTGCGAGAACTTCTCCGCCGCGATGCTCAGCCCCTACCTCGACGGGCACGGCCACGAGACCGAGGGCCGGGGGACCAGCTTTTTCGACCCCGCGAGGAATTGAAAGAGGCCGTCACGGCGATCGACACGACACAAGCGGGTTCCAGGTGCACATCCACGCGATTGGGGACCGGGCGGTCCGCGAGACGCTGGACGCGATCGCCGCCGCCCGTCACGCGAACGGGCCGACCCAGGGCGGCACCACATCGCGCACATCCAGGTGATCCACCCCGAGGACGTGCCCAGGTTCCGCGACCTCGCCGTGGTGGCCAACTGCCAGCCGCTGTGGGCCAGCA
>CAWDXD010000042.1:0-26699 GCA_963806145.1 uncultured Actinomycetes bacterium | reverse complement strand
TTCCAGGTCGGCGCGGTGGCGTTCGGCGAAGTTCACGATGACCTCAGCGACCTCGTCCAGCCGGGGATCAGCCGGGTCCCAGCCGGATGCCTCGTAGTAGGCACGGTAGAGGTCCTGGAACTCCGGGTCGGCGAGAGCGGCGAGCTTGTCCCGCGCCCACTCCCGTGCCTGTCCGGGGAATCGCGCGGCCAGCAGGATCCAGGCGTCCCGCTCGATCTGCATCTGCTGCGGGCTGATGCCGAGGCTGCGTATCCGGTCGAAGAGGTCGGCGATCTCCGCGGGCACGAAGAGCCGGTCGCCCGCGACCAGTTGGGCGATCCGGTGCCGCTGTGCCTGGAGTGCGCGGATCCGGCCGGCCATCGCCTTGTCGATGTCGGCGACGGCACCGGCGAATTCCGCTGGCCCGGCGGCCAGCAGCTCCCGAATCCGCGCCAGCGGCACCCCGGCGTCGGCCAGGGCCTTGATCCGGATCAGGCTGATGACGGCGTCGGAGTCGTAGCGGCGGTAGCCCGACGCGTCCCGCTCGGGCTCGGGCAGCAGGCCGCGCTGATGGTAATGCCGGACGGCGCGGACGGTGACCCCCACGTAGTCCGCCAGCTGGCCGATGGTGAGCATCACGGGCCTCCCTGCGGAGGTGTCACCGGACGGCGACCGGCCCGCTTCCAGCGTAGTCACCGGCTGCGGGCGGTGGTGGCACCGCGATTGAACAGTGCCCGCGAGCACAGGTACCCGGCCACCGCCAGCCCGACGCACCACGCACACGCGATCAGCGGCTTGTTCCCGGCCGGTGTGCCAAGCAGCAGGCTGCGCAAGGTGTCGATGATGGGCGTGAACGGCTGGTATTCGGAGAACCAGCGCAGCCCCGGCGCCATCGCCTGCGCGGGCACGAAGGCACTGCCCAGGAACGGCAGGAGCGCCAGCGGCAGGGGGTAGTTGCTCGCGCTTTCCGGGTTCTTGGCGAGCAGCCCGAGTGCCACCGACACCCAGGTGCAGGCAAACGAGAGCAGCACGACGAGGGCGATCGCGCCCAGCCAGCCGGCCGGGCTGGCCGCGGGCCGGAATCCGAACGCCACGGCCAGGGCGGTGATCACCACGGCCGCGGCCAGCGTCTGGATCACGCTGCCCAGCACGTGCCCGGTCAGCACCGACACCCGGGCGATCGGCATGGTACGGAACCGGTTGATGATGCCTTCGGTCATGTCCGTGTTGACGGAGACCGCGGTGGAGACCGAGGCGGAAGTCACCGCCAGCACGATGATGCCGGGGGTCAGGTAGTTGATGTAGCCGCCGGTCCGGCCGCCGATGCCCGCTCCCAGCGTGGCCCCGAAGACGTACCGGAATATCAGCAGCATGAAAACGGGGATGAGCAGCACCCCGAAGGTCATGCCCGGATAGCGCACTATGTGCAGCAACTGGCGGCGCAGCATGGTGGCCGAATCGCGGATCGCGTACGAGCTGGTGCTCATCGCGCCCCTCCTCGTTCTGAGCCCTTCGTTGCCGGGGCCGGAGTGGCCGGTGAGGGCGAGGAAGACGTCGTCGAGGTCGGGGGTGTGCACCGTCAGCGTGGCCGCCTCGATCGACCGCGCCTCGAGCTGGTCAAGCACCACCCGCAGTGACTTGGGGCTGCCATCGCCCGGGACCCGCAGCGTGAGCGCTTCGGTGTCGGGCGACGCGCCGGCCAGGACGCGGGCCGCCGCGGCGAGTTCCTCCGGGCCGGCGAACCGCAGCCGGACGTGGCCGCCGGGAACCAGGCGCTTGAGCTCGTCCGCGGTTCCTTCGGCGACCAGGCGGCCGTCGTCCAGCACGGCGATCCGGTCCGCCAGTTCGTCGGCCTCTTCCAGGTACTGCGTGGTCAGGAAGACCGTGGTGCCCGCGGCGACGAGGTCACGGACGATCTGCCACATGCGGCGGCGGCTGCGCGGGTCCAGGCCGGCCGTCGGCTCGTCGAGGAAGAGGATCCGGGGCCGGATCATCAGCGTCATGGCAAGATCCAGCCGGCGCCGCATGCCGCCGGAGAAGGTCATGGCCGGCTTGCCAGCGGCATCGGTCAGCTCGAACGTCTCGAGCAGCTCCGCCGCCCGGCGGCGCCCTTCCCGGCGGTCGATGTGCGACAGGTCCGCCATCAGCAGCAGGTTCTCCTTGCCGGTGAGCAGGTTGTCCACCGCCGAGAACTGGCCGGTAACGCCGATCGCCGCGCGCACGAGATCGGGTTCGGCGCGCACATCGTGGCCGGCCACGCGCACCTCGCCGGCATCGGCGGGGATGAGGGTGGACAGGATCTGGACCGTGGTGGTCTTGCCCGCGCCGTTCGGGCCGAGCAGCGCGAATATCGTGCCTTCCGCGATCGCCAGGCCGATGCCGTCCAGCACGGTCTTGCTGCCGAACGACTTGCGCAGCCCGCTGGCCGCGACCGCCAGGCCATGGTTCTGCTGTGTCATGCAGCCATGGTCGAAGGCTGACGCAGGGTCAAGGTCAAGCCGGGCCAGCCACGAAGCGGCTGGAGGCCGGGTTAGCGCAGGCCCCCGCACCTGGCGGCGGCCACGTCCACCAGCGCGGGGAGCATCTCGTCCACGGTGATGAGCTGTTCGGAGACCTCCCGGTCCACCTCCATCATCGGGACCCGTTCCCGGATGGCGGCATGCACGGCCCGCAGCGGCTCGCTCGGCACGGCGATGTCCGCCCGCAGGTCAATCCCCTGCGCCGCGCAACACACCTCCACCGCCAGGCAGGTCCGCACGTTCGCGACCACCTCGCGCAGCTTCCGCACCGCGGTCCACCCCATCGAGACATGGTCTTCCTGCTTGCCCGAGGTCGGGATGGTGTCCACGCTGGCCGGGTGCGCGAGCACCTTGTTCTCGCTGACCAGGGACGCGGCCGTGTACTGGGCGAGCATGAACCCCGAGTTGGTGCCCGCGTCGGGCGCCAGGAACGGCGGCAGGCCACGGGAGAACGCCGGGTCGAGCATCCGGTCCACCCGGCGCTCGCTGATGCTGCCCAGCTCCGCGATGGCCATGGCCAGCATGTCGCCGGCGAACGCGAGCGGCTCTCCGTGGAAGTTCCCGGTGGTCATGACCTCGCCGTCGGGGACCACGACGGGGTTGTCCACCACCGCGCCCAGCTCGGTCTCCAGCACGCCGCGGGCGAAGCCAAGCACGTCCCGGACCGCGCCGTGCACCTGCGGCGCGCAGCGCAGGCAGTACGCGTCCTGGACGGCGTGCCTGCTGTGCCGGTGGCTGGCCAGCAGCGGGGACCCGGCGAGCAGCGCCCGGAGGTTGGCCGCGCTGTCGAGCTGCCCCGGGTGCGGCCGCAGCGCCTGGACCCGCTCGTCGTAGGGCCGGTCGGTGCCGAGCAGCGCCTCGATCGACAGGGCGCAGGCCAGGTCGGCGGCCCGGACCAGCACGTCCGCGTCGATGATCGAGAACGCGAGCAGCGCCTGCATCGGCTCGGTGCCGTTGACCAGCGACAGCCCTTCCTTGGGCGCCAGTTTCAGCGGCGTGATCCCGTGCTCGGCGAGCACCTCGGCCGCGGGCCGGCCGTGCAGCGAGTCCCCCGGGCCGCGCAGCCGCCCCTCCCCGATCAGGGTCTGGGCCAGGTGCGCGAGCTGGGCCAGGTCCCCCGACGCGCCCACGGATCCCTTGCCGGGCACGACCGGCAGCAGGCCCAGGCCGAGCATTTCGATCAGCCGGGCAGGCAGGTCGACCCGGACGCCCGAGTACCCCGCGGCGAGCGTACGGGCCCGGAGCAGGAGCACGGCGCGGACGGCGGCGTCGTCCAGCGGCTCGCCGGTGCCGGCCGCGTGCGAGCGGACGATGGCACCTTGCAGCGTTTCCAGGTCGCGGGCGCCGACACGGGTGTCGGCGAGCGCGCCGAACCCCGTGTTGACCCCGTAGACGGGTGCGTCGCCCTCGATCGCGGCGGCGACCACGGACCGGCTCGGCTCCATGGCGGCGGCGACGCCGGGAGCGAGTTCGGCGGTGGCCGCGCCGCGCGCGACGTCCACCACGTCCTCGATCGTGAGCGCGTCGCCGTTGACGGTCACAGTTCGCATGGAGGACAGCCTGCCATCCCCCGGGACCAGTTAATCCTCCAGGGACCAGCCGAAGGTCGCCGCCAGCCCGTCCCGGCCGGCCGGGGTCACCCGGACCGCGCGGCGCCGGCTGCCCCGCTCGATCCAGCCGAGTCCCAGCAGCCGTGCGGTCATGGCCGCGCCGAGCGCCCCGTTCAGGTGCGGTTTGCGCTCCGTCCAGTCCAGGCAGGCGCCGGCGAAGCGGCGGCGGGTTTTCTCCAGCGCGCCGACATTCAGTCCAAACGATGTCAGCGTGGCCATGCCGTCCGCCGTGACCACGAACGCGCCGGGGCGGATCGGCGCCTGCGGCGCGGCGCGGGCGTGGCGGCCCTCGTATCCCGCCCGGCCGCCGTCCGGGGCACCGTTCCCCGCGAAGCCGTTCCCTGCCGAGCCGTTCCCCGCGAAACCATTCCCTGCGGGGCCGCCGAGGGCGCCTGCCGCTGGCCCGCCGTCCTCCGGGTGCGCGCCGCCGTTCGGCCCGCACGCCGCTGGCTGGCCGCCGCCCGGGGCTGGCGCCAGGACCTCCCGGGCCAGCAGGGCTTCGAGCAGCGCGACCCCGGCCCGGCCCGCGAGGTGGTCGTAACACGTCCGGGCCTCCGCGAGCGCCGCGGCGTCCTGGGATTCCCGCAGGCTGCGGACCTGGACCGGGGTGGCGTTGCTGAGGTGCGCCAGGGCCTCCATGGCGACGGCGACCTCCGGCCCGGCCAGGCGGTAGTACCGGTGCCGGCCCTGCTTGATCATCGTGACCAGGCCGCCGTTGAGCAGCCGGGCCAGATGCGCGCTGGCCGTGGCCGGGCTCACGCCGGCCACCCGGGCGAGTTCCCCCGCGGCCAGCGGCCGGTCGTCGAGGAGGGCGGTGATCATGGCGGCGCGGGTCGGCTCGGCGATCAGGGCGGCGGCCGACACGACGTCCACGTCGCGGGCGATGAACTCAGGCCGTGCGGACATACTTCGACGCTAGCCCAACAATTGTTCGGCCACGATCGAAGTATGAGCGAGAATCACGAGGCCGCGGCCGGCGCCGCCGTGCGCGAAGCAGGCAACCCGGGCCAGTTGGTGTCCGACAGCGTCGAGGCGTGCCTGGAGATCGCCGCGACCTGGCATGCGTGGGACGGGCAGCCCGTGGCGCGCACCGTGGACGGCAAGCCGAACACCTGGACCCCGGCCAAGGCGCTGCGCCGGATCACTGACCATCTGATCGATCACCTGCAGCAGGTGGAGGCGCTGCTAGCCAGGGTGCCATCGATCCCCGATGCCTGGCACGGCAGGTTCGTGACCCTGGATGCCGACTGGGCCCGGTTCACCGAGGCGGACTACGACGAGGCGTGCTCCCGGCTGCGGCGGCTCGGCCGGTGGTACGTGCTGCGTTATGCGGCGGCCGGGCCCGCGGCCTGGGATGAGCCGCGCGGCGGGGAGTGGACGCTGCGGGAGATCGCCGAGCACGTCGCCGAGGTGCGGTACTACGCCGAGCAGGTCGGCTCCCTGGCCGTCCTGGATCCTGGCTGACTCCCCCGGCGGTTAACCGGGTACCCCTTTCCCCGCGAGGGAGCTACCGTGGAGACGGCGGATCGTATCGCCGCGTCTTATTGCCGCTTGATGGGAGCAGGCCGTTGCGTCGTTGAGTGTCTCGCCAGCCCCTGGAGACCTCACCGCAAGGAGCCTTGCATGCCTGCGCCTTCACCTGTCGTCACCTGTTCCGGCCTGAGTTTCGCGTGGCCGGACGGGACGGACGTTTTCACCGGCCTTTCGCTGGTCATCAGCCCGGGGCGGACCGGGCTGATCGGCGTCAACGGGTCGGGCAAGTCCACGCTGCTGCGGCTGATCGCCGGTGAGCTGACGCCCGCGGCCGGTTCGGTCACGGTCGCGGGCGAGCTCGGCTATTTGCCGCAGAACCTGGCGCTCGGCGCGCCGGACACCCGGGTCGAGCAGGCGCTCGGCATCGCGGGCATCCGGGCGGCGGTGGCGGCGATCGAGGCCGGGGATGCCAGCGAGGAGAACTTCGCCCGGGTCGGCGCGGACTGGGACGCCGGGGAGCGGGCCCGGGCCACGCTGGACCGGCTGGGCCTGGAGCAGGTTCCGCTGGACCGGCGGATCGGCGAGCTGTCCGGCGGGGAGGCCGTGCTGCTGTGCCTGGCGGCAGAGTTCCTGCGGCGGCCCGGCGTGCTGCTGCTCGACGAGCCGACCAACAACCTCGACCTGGCCGCGCGGCAGCGGCTGTACGAGGCCGTCGGGTCCTGGAAGGGCGCGATGGTGATCGTCAGCCACGACCGGGAACTGCTGGGACTGGTCGACCAGATCGGTGAGCTGCGGTCCGGGCAGGTCCGCTGGTACGGCGGCAACCTCAGCGACTACGAGCGGGCGGTCGCCGTGGAGCAGGAGGCCGCGGAGCGCGCGGTGCGGTCGGCCGACGCCGATGTGCAACGGCAGCAGCGGGAGCTGATCGAGGCCCGGATCAAGCTGGACCGGCGGCTGCGGTACGCGCAGAAGATGCAGGACACCAACAGGGTGCCGAAGATCCTGGCGAACGAGCGCAAGCGGCAGGCCCAGGTGTCCGCGGGCAAGCTCCGCACGGGGCATGTGGACCGGCTGGACGAGGCCAAGGAGCGGCTGGCCGCCGCCGAGGAGGCGGTCCGCGACGATGACGAGATCCGCGTCGACCTGCCCGCCACGCAGGTGCCCTCCGGGCGCGGCGTGCTCGCGCTGCACGGGGTCGAGGTCCGCTACGGGGCGCGGGCGGACCTGCTGGTCCGCGGGCCGGAACGGATCGCGCTGACCGGCCGGAACGGGGCGGGCAAGACGACACTGTTGCGCACGATCGCGGGGCTCATCCCGGCGGTGTCCGGCGAGGTGAGGGTCAGCGTCCCGGTCCGGTACCTGCCGCAGCGGCTGGACATCCTGGACCCTGGGCTGACCGTCGTGGAGAACGTCGCCCGGGCGGCCCCGGCCGCGACGCAGAACCAGATCAGAGCCCAGCTCGCCCGGTTCCTGTTCCGCGGGCGGAAGGCCGACCAGCGCGCCGGGACGCTGTCGGGCGGGGAGCTGTTCCGTGCGACCCTGGCCTGCCTGCTGCTGGCCGAGCCCGCGCCGCAGCTCCTGATGCTGGACGAGCCGACCAACAACCTGGACATGGCCAGCGCGCGGCAGCTGTCCGGGGCGCTGCGGTCCTACCGTGGCGCATTGCTCGTGGCCAGCCACGACGTGCCGTTCCTCCGCGGCATCGGCCTCACCCGCTGGTTGCGCCTGGACGGGGACCTGACGGAGATCGATCCGCTCTGAGTTGCGTCGCGCATCCCGGGGTGAATGGCCCCGGCAATGGCTGCTCCTGTGGAACCCTGGTCCCCCGATAGCCGTCAACGGCGCAGGAGGCGTCGCATGGATCTGGTGAAGCGGGCCGGGCAGCTCAAGCCCATGCTGGTGAAGTTCGCCATGTCGCCGCTCTTCGACCGCGAGCTGTCGGAAGTGATCGCGGAGAGCTTCCACGACGGGATCGTGGACGAGGGGGCGATGTTCTCCATGGTCCTCGATCACTTCGTGCTGCAGCACCGGCTGGAGTCGGGGATCTCGGTGGTCGAAGCGTTCGTCGCGGCCCATTCGGAGCTGACCGAGGCCGAACAGGACATGCTGCTGGGCTGGCAGGACGTGGTCGAGGGCATATTTGAGTTCAAAGGCAAGGACCGCGACGCCGCAGTTCTGCTCAACCTCGTGGACGAGCTGAGCTACCGGGCCCAGTCCAACCTGGGCCCCCAGGCATTCCGGAAGCTGAAGAAAGGCATGATCATCATCGGCCGGCTGGTGCCGATAGCCGAAGCGTGGATGGTTTCCGGCAATATGTCCGTCTATCCCGCCTCAGCCCGCGGCGAGATGCTGGTGGCGGCTGCCCAGCAGGCGCTCAGCCATCCTGAACTGACCTTTCGCAATCCCGCCAAGCTGGCTCAGGCCCAGGACATGGTTGCCGAGCAGCGCCAGGCGTTCGTGGACCTGTTCGGCGCCGATCTCATCGTGGTTCCTGGTGTCGAAGTGCCGGGCAAGGTCCAGGAGTTCGAACGCCACTGGGCCCACCTGGTCTGCCCGGGTGGGGAGCCTCCCGAGCCTGTGTCCATGGACTTTCCCGATGACATCCTCGACGCCGAGAGCGTTGCGATCCACTTCGTCCAAGGCGAGGGGATGAGCTTCTATCCGGGCTATCACCTCCTGGAGGAACTGTTCGGCAACCCGGCCCTGATCGCCCGGCGTCGCTACCGGGAAACGCTGTCTGACTTCCTGTACGACCCGGACACCTCCCCCGAACCGCTGCGGCAGTTCGCCGCCCGCGACCCAGCAAAGGCGAACAAGGTCTTCGCCAGGCTGCTCAAGCACAAGGGCTTCTCCTGGGATGCCGACGGCGAAGCGCTGCTCCGCGAACTCAAACCCAGCTACTTCGACGGCACGCTGTTCCCCCGTACCGTCGTGCTCTCCGAGCCCCTGTCCAAGGCGCTCCGGGACGCGCGGCATTGACTGCCCGAACGACTGCACCGTCAGAAATCAGTAGGGTGATATCGTTAGATATCACGGAGGTGGGGATGACGGATATCCTCATTCGCGATGTACCGGAAGATGTAGTCGCGGCTGTGGACGCACATGCGGGCCGGTTGGGGCTGTCGCGGAGCGAGTATGTGCGCCGCCGCCTGGCCCAGGACGCGGCCAGGCAGGACTCTCCGGTCAGCGTCGAAGACCTGGCCCGGTTCGCGGATGTTTTTGGTGACCTGGCCGATCCTGACGTGATGTCGCAGGCATGGCGATGACGACATGGCTCATCGACAAGTCCGCGCTGGCCCGGCTCGCAGTCAGCCCGGATGCTGCTGAATGGGCCGCGCGGATTGAACGTGGGCTGGTACGGATCACCACCGTCACCCACCTTGAAGTTGGCTACTCAGCTCGTTCAGGCGCAGATGTGCGCGCCGGATTTGCTCACCCGCCGCTCTCCTCGATGCCGGTTGAGGACATGACCCCAGCTGTCGAGGACCGGGCGGTCGAGGTTCTGGCCCTGCTCGCCGACCGGGGCCAGCATCGGGCACTTTCCGTACCGGACCTGATCATCGCGGCGACCGCGGAACTTGCCGGGCTCACCGTCCTGCATCTCGACAAGGACTTCGATGTGATTGCCGACGTCACCGGACAGTCCGTCGAGCGCCTGAGCGTGCGGTAACGCCGCTGAAACGGCAGGCAGCGGGCTCAGGTGTCCGGGGGGTCAGTGCGCTGCGGCGAGAGCGGCGTCGGCGCGGCGCAGCAGCGGGGCGAAGTTCGCTTGCAGCTGGGACAAGGTCGCCAGGTTCTGCCCGATGAGCGCCTGCTGGTAGGCCGCCTCCACGGCCAGCCAGGTGTTCAGCAGGTTGGTCTGGGCCTTGCAGGTCACGTCGACGACCGCGGTGGCGATCTCGGCCCTGTTCGGCGGGGTCCGCCAGCGGTGCCCTTCGACCTGGGACGGGCTGGCGTAGTGGTAGTAGTGGCGGGCCATGCATGCGGACCAGGCCCGGAAGACCGCGCGGATCCGCGGGTCGGTCTGCGTGAAGCTCGCCGCCTGCTCGGCGATCTGCGGCACTGGGTCGGGAACGGGCTCGCCGACCTGCGCCCCGTAGACCTCCTTGCTGGCCTGCTGCAGGCAACCGAGGTGAGCGCCCGGGCCACCCCCGAACCCCGGGCCGAAGCCGAACAAGGCCTCGGCGTAGGCCCGACCGGCCTTCAGCGACTGGCCGAACGCGGACGCGTTGACAAAGCCGATGATCTGCGGGCCGGACGGGGCGGCGGACCCGGCGCCCTTGGGGCGCGCGAACCCGAACGTCCGCGCCTGCGTGAGGCTGGTCAGCCCGGCCCCGCCGGCTTCGACCTGCTCCAGGGTGGCCACGCTCGAAAACGGGGGGGAGGCGGAGCTTGTGTCCTCGAACCCCCGGGCCGCCATGCAGTGCTGGATCAGCAGGTTGCTCGCATCGGCCAGCGTCGCCTGCTGCTGCGTCGAGATCGCCTGATAGGCCTCCAGCGGCATCGCGACAGTCAGGCTGGACTGCGCCGGAGGGATCGGCGGCACCGTGATCTTGGGACGAGACCCGCCGCCGCCCCCGGCGCCGATAAATATGACGGGCCCGCCGCTCAGCCCGCCACCGACGATGACGTCGCGGGGGGCGAGTCTGGCCAGCTGGCCGGGGGGGAACCGCGGTGACCGGGCATGGTGCCCGCTGCCCCCGGGGGCTCCGGTGCATGCGGCCAGCAGGCAGACCACCGCCAAGGCGGCCGCCCAGCGGACGGCCTGGTGGGCGGTGCCGGTGGCTGTCTTCCCGTCACGGCAGCGCTTCCTCGTCCCCGGCGGGCGCCGCCGCTGCGGGCGGTGCTTAGCGGCGCAGGGCATCGGCGGGCTCCATCAGGCTGGCCCGCAGGGCGGGATACAGGCCCGCGAGCAGTCCCACCGCCGCACCGGCGACGGGGGCCGCGACCACGATCCGCGGGTCGAGCAGCGCGGTCCAGTGCCGGTAGATGGTGACGCCGAGAACCGTGAGCACGCCCAGGCTGGCCCCGATGAGCCCGCCGAACAGTCCCAGCGCCGTGGACTCGGTAAGGAACTGGATGCCGATGTGCCGGGGGCGGGCGCCCAGCGCACGCCGCAGCCCGATCTCCCCCGCCCGCTCCAGCACCGCGACCAGCGTGGTGTTGGCGATCCCGACCGCCCCGACGATCAGCGCGATCCCGGCCAGCGTCAGGAACAGGCTGTTCAGGCTGGTGCTCACGTTGTGCTGCAGCTGGGCCACGCTGGGCGCGGCCGCGCTCTTGAGCAGCGTGGGGTTGTCGGGCCGGATCGCGACCGGCGCCTGCTCGGCCACGATCTTGGCCGCGCCGACCCTGGTGCGGATCAGCATCTGGGCCTGCTCGCGGGTGGGAGCGCCCCACAGCCGCAGCGCGGTGCTCTCCGGTACCGTCACCCCCACGTCGAGCTGGGGTAGTCGCTGCGAGCTCGCGCTGATTCCGATCACGGTGAACGGCTGGCCGTCGATGAAGATCGCGGGCTCGCTCTGGAGGCTGGTGATCCCCAGGCTGGCGGCGGCGGCGCGGCCGATGATGGCCACATTCTGCGCGTGCGTTTCGTGGAATTGGTTGAAGAGGGTGCCGGTGACGAGCTTCACCCCGGCCGCGGCCAACAGGCCGGGGCTGGCGGCCGTCACCGGCATCGAGTGCTCCGCCGCGAGGAAGCCGTCGGCGAATCCGCTCACCACAGCCTGCTTGAACAGCACCGGCCAGTAGACCCCCGCGGCTACCACGCCGTGGATCCTTTCCGCGAGGGCGTCGGCGTGCGGGGGGAAATCCACGGCCGGATGGCTGGACTGTGCGGCCCCCACGTCGAACACGTACGCCTGGGTAGCCTGCAGCACGTTGAACTGCTTGCCGATCTGGCCCGACGCCGTCTGCGCGATCCCGACGATGGCGACGAAGCTGCCGATTCCCAGCATGACGCCGACCAGGGTCAGCGCGGACCGGCCCGGCCGCTGGAGCAGCCCGGCCAGCGCCTCACTGCCCAGATCGGGCAACCGCAGCCGGGAGGGCGGCACCGTCCCGGGGCGCCGCCTACTCATCGGGAGACGCATGGGTGTGCTCGGCCCCGGGTGCGCGGTCCGCTGGTGGCAGGGCGGTCAGCTCACCGTCACGGATAGCAATCTGCCGCTGCGCGCGGCTCGCGACCGCCGGGTTGTGCGTAATGACCACCAGGGTGGCTCCGGCCCGGTGCAGCGATTCGAGCAGATCGGTGAGCTCGAGGGTGGTGGTGGTGTCCAGGTTGCCGGTGGGCTCGTCGCACATCAGCAGCGATGGCCGGTTGACCAAGGCGCGGGCGATCGCGACCCGCTGCCGTTCACCACCGGACAGCGCCGTGGGCAGCGCGTGGGCCCGGTGATCCAGCCCGACCTGCGCCAGCGCGGCCATGGCCGCGGCGTGCCTGCGCCGCCGCGGCTCGTCGGCGTAGACCTGCGCCAGCATCACGTTCTCGATCGAGGTGCGGTAGGGCAGCAGATGAAAAGACTGGAAGACGAATCCGATGCGGTGCGCCCGGACCGCGGCGCGCTCACGTTCCGATGCCGCGCCCACGTCGATCCCGTCGATCTCGATCAAGCCCTGGGTGGGCTTGTCGAGCAGGCCGAGCAGGTTGAGCAGCGTCGACTTGCCCGAGCCCGACGGCCCGGTGATCGCGACGTGCTCGCCCCGGTAGATGACCATGTTGGTCGGCTTGAGCGCCGCGACCGGTGGCGGGCCGCGGTAGGTATAGGCGGCCGAGGCGAGCCTGATGACCGGCTCCCTGGCCGGGCCGGTCATAACCCCGCTGGTCATCCAGGCCCCACGACCGAGCCGGATCCGCTGGATCCGCCGGGGACCAGACGTGCCTGCCTGCTGCCGCCGCCGTGCGGGCTGGTCAGGTAGTTCTCGCCGGTGACGACCTGGTTGCCCGGCTTCAGCGCGCTCGCCAGAGCGGGCCTGATGCCGACCAGGCCGTCGCCTTCGGTCACCACCGTCACCTGGACTCGTGTTGCCGTGTCCGGCCCGGTTACCTTGGACACGTAGTCCTTGCCGTCCTGCCCGCCGAACAGCGCCGCCTCGGGCACCGCGAGCATCGGCCCGTTACTCTGCGCCGCCTGGATGGACAGGATGACGTTCTGTCCCGGGCCCATGGACCGCGGCAGCGGTTTACGCAGGTGGATGTGCATCGGGTAGTAGAGACCGCCCGAGATGCTCTTGCTGGTCTGGGCCTTCTTGCTGACTGACGCGACGGTGCCGTGCACGGCGGCGGGACTGCCCTGGGCCGTGATCGTGACACGCATGCCCGGCCGGACCAGCGAGCCGAATGCCGGGTTGAGCTGGCCGTGGATGGACGGGCTGCCGAGTGACAGCGTGACCAGCGAACCGCTCACGACGCTGCCAACCTGGCCCCCGAGCTTGAGCACCTGGGCCGGAAACCGGGGCACGAACATGATCTCGGACAGCGGGACCTCCGGTACGCGGTGGCCCTTCGGGCCCGGCGGAGCGGGTGGCGCCGTATAGCCCACGCTCTGGTAGAAGGCGGCGACCGCGGCGCCGGTGCCCGGGCCGTAGACGCCGCTGGTGTCGCCACCGACCGAGAACCCGAGCGACTCCAGGCTCGCCTGAAGCTGGGCGATGTCCGAACCCGATTCGCCGGGGGCCATGTCGCGGTAGGCGGGCACCCTGCCCTGGAAGACGAAGAACGGCTGGCCCGCGACCTCGATGATCACGTTCCCGGGGCCCACGAAGCTGCCCGGCGGACGAAAGATCTTGGTGACGACCTGCTGGGCGTTGCCGGCCCCTCCCCCGGCGGCCCCTCCCCCGCTGCTGAGCGACGAGATCTGCGGCGGCTTCGTGATCAAGCCGTCGGCCTGCACGGTGTTGCGTATGACCGTGTCCTGCACCGGGGCCGTCAACCGGGTCAGCCCCGGCGCCTTGGTCTCGGCGGCCTGCTGTGCCGGGGATTTGATGGTGGTCGATACCAGCAGACCGCCGACCGATGCGATCACGGCCAGACCGATGACCGCCAGCAGGATGACGCGGCGACGGCGCAGGCGGCCGTAGCCTGGCCTGTCGTCGAGGACGTCCACGCCTATTCGCTCTCCTGCCGCTCGCTCTCCTGCCGCGAGCCCGCTGACGCCGGCTGCCCCACCCTGGCCCTAGATACGGTGGCATGTCGCCAGGTGATGGCGGGGGCAGTTCCGCGTCCGAAGTCTCCTAAATTCTGCTTTCGCACAGTTAGACGATCTTCGGGCCGAGGATGTTGCCTGGTTCCGCGTATCGATCCGGTAGCGATGCCGGCGCTTTCCTGGCCTCGGCCCACGTGTGCTGTCCTGGCCTCGGCCCACGTACTCCGCTCTGAGCGCAAGGCGGGCCGCCCTGGGGGCCGCCGTGGGGCTGGCGTGCCCGGGGTTACGATGTGCGCGATGAGCACCGCAGACGCGCCGGCCGGGATCGCCGGGACCCGAGACGCCGGGCAGGACGCGGTCATCCACACCGAGGACCTGACCAAGGTCTACCCGGGCACCGACTTCGCCGCGGTGGACCGGCTCAATCTGGACGTGAAGACCGGGGAGATCTTCGGCCTGCTCGGCCCTAACGGCGCTGGCAAGACCACGACGGCGGGGATGCTGACCACGCGGGTCGTGCCGACGTCGGGGCGGGCGTTCCTCGGCGGGATCGACGTGGCGGCCCACCCGGCGCTGGCGAAGCAGTTGAGCGGGATCGTGTCCCAGCAGAACACCCTGGACCGCCAGCTCACCGTCTGGGAGAACCTCTACTTCCACGGGCGGCTATTCGGCATGGGGGCGAAACGGTCCCGGCAGGTCGCCGACGAACTGCTGGAGCAGTTCCAGCTGTCCAAGTGGGGCAAGGCGTCGGTGTACGCGCTGTCCGGCGGGATGGCGCAGCGGCTGATGGTGGCCCGGGCGATCTTCCACCGCCCGTCGGTGTTGTTCCTCGATGAGCCGACGGCGGGGCTGGACCCGCAGAGCCGGCTGGCCCTGTGGGACCTGCTCGGTGAGCTGCACCGGGACGGCCAGACGATCCTGCTGACGACGCACTACATGGAGGAAGCGGACCGGTTGTGCGAGCGGGTGGCCATCATGGACCACGGCGTGATCCTCGCGCTCGATACCCCGGCCGCGCTGAAGCAGAGCATCGGCGCCGACACGGTCGTCACGGTCAAGGCTGCCGGGGACGTGGACCGGCTGGGTGAGCTGCTCGCCCGGGAGGTCGCAGGGGTCACCCGCACCCGGCTCGTGGAAGGCGGCGTCGAGCTGCACGTCCAGGGCGCCGACCGGCTGGTCCCGCGCGTTGCCGCGGCGGCCGAGCACGGCGGGTTCGACCTGGTGGACCTGTCCGTCGCCGAGCCGAGTTTGGAGACGGTGTTCATCAACCTGACCGGTAAGGAGTTGCGGGACTGATGCCTGGGCTGATGCGTGGCCGACCGATGCCGGGGCTGGTGCGGCGCGGGCTGATGCCGGGTGAGGGGTGGCGGGGCTGATGGCTGTTTCTGAGGCGACACAGGCGCCGTCCCGGCGCATCGGCGGCGGCCCGACCCGCTCGGTCGCGGCGGCGAGCTGGACCGCGCTGGGCGCCCTGATGCTGCGCGACGTCGTCGTATTGCGGAAGCACATCTGGGAGTTCGTGCTCCGCACGATCATCCAGCCGTTCCTGCTGTGCTTCGTCTTCCTGTACGTGTTCCCGAAGATCGGCCAGAGCATCGGCGGGCGCGGTCCGGTGCAGCAGTCCGCGTTCGCGACGATCCTGGTGCCCGGGGTCGTCGGGATCTCGGTGATGTTCCAGGGCGTCCAATCGATCGCTCTCGCGATGGCCCAGGAGTTCGGCTTCACCCGGGAGATCGAGGACCGGGTCCAGGCGCCGTGCCCCATCTGGCTGGTGGCGATCGCCAAGGTTTTGTCGGGTGCGGCTCAGGGCGTGCTGTCCGCGATCATCGTGCTGCCTATGGCCTCGGTCGTGCACGCACCCGGCGTGGAAGCGCACCTGACGCTGCACTGGTGGATCATCGTGACATTCGTGCCGCTGGCTTGTGTCGCCATGGGCGGGCTCGGGCTGGTGCTGGGCACGAGTTTCGAGCCGCGCAACATTGGCCTGATGTTCGGCTTCATCATCCTGCCGATCACGTTCCTCGGCGGGACCTACTACTCCTGGACCCGGCTCGCGCCCGTGACGGTCGACGGGTTCCATTGGCTGCAGATACTGGTACTGATCAACCCGCTGATCTACGTCAACGAGGGCATGCGGGCCGCGTTCACGGAGGCGCCGCACATGCACCTGTACGTCATCTACCCGGTCGTGTTCGCCTTCGGCGCGGTGTTCCTTGCGATCGGCCTGCACAACTTCCGCCGCCGCGTCCTCTCCTAAGGAAGCGGGCGCGCCACGGGCCGTGAACGTGCAGGTAACACCTTCGGCGAAGCACCCTCGACCGGGGAAGCGCCGATGTGAGTTTGCTCGTCCGCCAGGATCGGCTACAGTTCTGAACGCGCGTCATCCTGGTCGGCGGGGCTCACCCGGTACCGGCGGGGATCATGCGGACGTGGCTCAGCTGGTAGAGCATCACCTTGCCAAGGTGAGGGTCGCGGGTTCGAATCCCGTCGTCCGCTCGGAGGCGTCGGACGCCGTAACGCGGTGCCGATGGCCAGCACGGCTCCCGGGTAACCCTGGTCTGGTTCCTGGGGTCCGGGCGCGGCGGAGTGGCCGAGTGGCCTAGGCAAGGGCCTGCAAAGCCCTGTACGCGGGTTCGATTCCCGCCTCCGCCTCGAGGGCGGCTAGCTCAGTGGGAGAGCGCTACCTTGACACGGTAGAGGTCACTGGTTCAATCCCAGTGTCGCCCACCAGTGTAAGTGCAGGTCAGGCACTTATTTCGAGTCCCAGCGTCTCGTTTGGCCCTAGAAGTGGCCCTACAGTTTGTAGGGCCACCACGGTGGCAGAGTGGCAGATCCACCGTCAGCCCTGCCGTCCGGCGCTTGCCGGTGAAGCTCGTGGCACGCGACAGAACGGGAGCAGTCATCCGCCGCTGACGGCCATGACGCACTCCCAGAACCATTCCGCGACCTCACCCCGTGGGTCGGAAAGCCCAACCCACAGCCGCGACACCGACTCAGGCACGCCGAACGCCACATCGAAAAATGGGTGGCCGACCGGTGCCCCGCCTCCGGTGTGTGATACGCCGATGACGTCTTCGCGTGTATCACCGGCACCTCTTCGCGCTCTTGATTATGAAGACAGGGAACGGGGGACCGTCATGGCTGTCCTAACGGCCAACCAGACCAGCACCCCGGCAGGTGAGACGCGCGCCGGGGACTACAGCAGCAGGATGCTGGGGGCACATGAGCATTCGTTGTATACCGTTCTTGCGCTAGGGATGGCGGTGGCGGCCTACCTTGTGGCCTGGGCGCTGCATGGAAACGCCTCAAGCAGCTACCATGTCGACAGCCAGTGGGGCGCCTTGACTGGCCTGTTCATCCTGGCGCTGGCCGTCGAGCGCGCTGTCGAGCCGTTCAGCCGCATGCTCGGGCCAGACACGGCCAAACGTAAGGACGCAAGAGACAGAGCCCTGGCCGGCGGGCGGGCGGATGACATGGCAGAAATCGCAGTGGAGTACCAGCTCGAGGTCGACATGTGCCGGCGGTTGACGGCAGTCGTCACCTGGGGCGTGGCGACGGGCCTTGCCTTCCTCATGTGCGGCCAGCTGAATATCACGCTCATGCAAACCGTCCGCGCCAGCAACTCTGGGGCGCCGCCATTCTGGGCCGACCTGCTGGTCACCGGCCTTGTTGTCGGCGCAGGCACCAAACCGCTGCATCGCCTCTTCGCTACCTTTGAGCCGGGCAAGCAAGGCCACTCACATGGCAAGAACCGCGCGCGGTGAGGATCCTTTGACACGGTAGAGGTCACTGGGTCAATCCCAGTGTCGCCCACCAGCGTTAGTGCAGGTCAGAGACTTGATCCGAGACCCGAGCGTTCCGTTTGCCCCGACCACATTGATTTCGCCATTGCGGCGCTACACCACCACATCACTAGAGCGAAGACGCACTGCTCTACCCGCTCCGGGATATACGCGGCCGCCGCCGTAAGGTCGCCCCTGATCACTTCATCAATCTCATCAGGCCAGCGGACCAACGCAGCGGCTATGTCCGTTCCCCTCCCGGTCGGCTCGGCCGAGCATGACACCCTTCTGGCAGCCACATCAGGCCGGCCGCTGCGTCGGGCTGGTCAGCCGTGGACGTGGGCGAGTACGGCGAAGCCCAGGGCGGCACCATTCAGCAGAACGACTCCGCCCGGGATGTCCGCGACCTGGATGCTGAGGAAGGTGCGCCCGCTCATCGCGGCGATGATTTGCTGTTCCAGCGCAGCCAGGTCGGTGCTCGGGTCCAGCGGGTAACCCGGGGAGTCCTGGGTTGGGCTGATTGGCGAGGGGAGATACAGGACCGGCCATTGTGCCAAGGCGATGTGGCTTGGGTGGGTGCTGTGGGTGGGGGACGGCCTCTGCACCGAGATGGTGGCGGCGGCCGAGGGGGACACTACCAGGTTGCCCTGCAGCGGACCGATGACTGGCAACACGACTGGGCCGGTGGCCTGGCTCAACTGCGCCGCCACCGTGTCCGGCTCGGCGTTCTCGACGACCCAGGCGGTTGGGTCGGTCCCGATTCGCAGGAAGATGTAGGCCACCGTGCTCCCCTCCCCGGATGGCGCCTGCCCGGCCTGCCGGAACCGCTGGGTCAGGCCAGCCGCGCCGGCCGTGGGCGCCTCAGTCTCGCACCGAGTTTGTCAGAGATGCGATGGACGCGCACGTTACCCGGTTCCGGCGGTCAGCCCGGCCTGCCGGGCCGCCTCCTCGGCGAGGCTCAGCAGGGGGCCCGAGGGGAGCTTGCGGGCCAGGCTCTCCCCTGCCGCCACGGCGCGGGCGGCTCGGTCGCGCTGCCCTACGCGGGCCGCGGCGTGCGCCTCCCGCAGGTGCGCGTAGGCCTCCCAGTACGGCTGGCCCGCCACCCGCCATGCCTCCGCGACGGCGCGCCAGGTGGTCGGGTCATCGGATCGGTGCTGGCGGGCATGCTCGGCGGCGGCCAGGACCCCGAACGCGGCAACGGCGGGCTGCCCGCGGCCGTCGGCGTCGGTGATGGCCCGTGCCCGCTCGGGGAAGGTGCCAGCCACCCGCTCCCAGGTCTCCGGGAGGTGCCCCGGCCGGTCCGCGGCGGGCAGCGCGGCGATGTCGGCGGCGACCCTGGCACCGGCCGCTAGCAGCCGCATCTCGTCCTCGGCCCAGCCGGTGCCGGCCAGTGTCGCGAGCCCGTCCAGGACCTCACCGGCCGCCGCCGCCAGGTTGGCGGTGTACAGCGCCTGCTCGGCGAGGAAGGTGCGCCGCGGGCCGGCGAGTCCTGGATCGGGCGGCGCCTTCGCCAGGGCCGCGGCCAGGCTTGCCGCGTGCTGACTGTCGCCCTGGCCGACGGCCAGCTCCAGTTGCTGCAGTTCCAGGTAATGGGTGGCCTTCCCCGAGGACTCACCCATCAGCTCGGCGAGGAGCCGGTCTGCTTCGGCCCACCGCCCGGTCGCGATCAGCACCGCCGCGATGTTGTTGTCCAGGGTTGACGTCAGCGCCGGCGGCGCGTCCAGGGACTCGGCGACGGCACGGCCCTCCTTCGCCACGTCGAGCGCTTCCGCGAAGCGGCCAGCCGTGTACAGGAGGTACATGTGGTCGGCCGCCGCCCGGACGATATCCTCCACGTTGCCGGTGCGGCGCGCGAGGCTGAATGACGTTCGCAGTGCGGCGATCCCGGCGTCGAAATCGCCGCCGTGTGCCAGGACGATGCCGAGCGTCGCCAGCCCATGGGCGTGCTCCGGCACGGCGTCAGCCTGCTGTGCCTCCGTTACGGCTCGCTCGGCGACCGGCAGCGCGCCGCCGAAGTCGCCGAGCAGCATGCACCCGGTGGCGAGCGCGGCGAGCACACGTGCCCGCAAGGCCGAGGGTGGGCCATCAGGCAGCAGCGCCACGGCCCGCTCGGTGGCATCGACGGCCGCGTTGAGGTCTCTGGCGTCAAACCGGTAACGGCCGAGCCGCTCCAGCAACCGCGCCCGGTCAGCCGGTGCCGCGTCGCCGGACTGGGCCAGGGCGTCATCGATCCACCCGGCGGCACGATCCGGGTCCCCCGCCCAGCCCGCGGCCCGCGCCGCCTCCTCCAGCAGGGCAGGACCCGCCTCCGGCAGCCAGGCGGCCAGTTCGATGGCGAGCGCGTAGGACCGCACGGCCTCCGGGTAGGCGCGCTCCGCGACCGCCTGGCGCGCCGCCAGCACGGCCGCCGGCCCAGCCCGGTCCGGTGAGCCTGCCAGGTGCCAGTGCTGGGCCAGCAGCCCGGGGTCGGAGCCCGGCCGCGCGGCGAGGGCCTCCGCGAGGCGGTGGTGCAGATGCCGCCGCTCGCCCGGCAGCAGCTGAGCGTAGAGCACCTGCCGGGTCAGCGCGTGGCTGAAGGCGTAGCCATCGCCGGCCGGGATCAGCAGGCCGGAGGCGACGGCCTGGCGTGCGGAGGCCAGCAGGCGCTTCTGCGGCAGCGGAACGGCAGCGGCCAGCAGCTCATGGGACATCCCGCCGTCCGCGACGCATACCTGGTCGACGACGGCCCTGGCCTGCGCGGTGAGCCCCGCGGCCTTGGCCAGCACGGCATCGGTGATCGAAGTGGGCAGCGCCTGTGGGTCGGCATCGGCGAGTTCCCTGGCGTACAGCGGATTGCCGTCCGCGGCGCCGACCACCGCCGCCACCCGGTCCTCGCTGGCGGCGTCGGCCGGGAGCAGGCCGGTTACCAGCTCGGCGATCTCGTCATCGCCCAGCCGCCCCAGCCGGAGCCGGGTCACCCGGGGCCGGCGCTCCAGCTCGGCGAGCCATTGCCCGACGCTGCCGGCCAGCTCTTCCTCACGGAGCGTGGCGACCAGCATGACCGGCTGGTCACGCAACCTGACCGCCAGGAAGGCGAGCAGCTCGCGGGAGGAGTCGTCGGCCCAGTGCAGATCCTCCAGCACGAGTACAACCGGTGACCTGGTGGCCAGGCCCGCCAGCAGCTCAAGCACGCGCACGAACAGCCGGTGCCTGGCGGCCAGCATGTCCGCCGTGCCGTCGTCGGCGAGCAGCCATCCCGCCTGGTCGCGCAGGGCGGCCACGAAGGGACCGTAGGCGAGCGCGGCGCCCGCCAGCGGCGCCGATTCACCGAGCAGGACCCGCGCGCCGCCAGCGGCCGACTCGGCCTGGGCGCAGAGTTCCTCGACGAGCCTGGTCTTGCCAATGCCGGCTGCCCCGGTGATCAGCAGCACTTGCGGGTGGCCGGCCACAACCCGCGCGTAGGCGGCCAGCAACGCCTTCCGCTCGGCCACCCGTCCCACGATGGGCGCAGCCCCGGCGGCAGCCGGGCCTGCCGCCTCAGCCAGCGTGCTTTTCAGCGGCGGGAACCGCTCCGGCAGGCCCGCGGCGACAAGCTGGTAGATGTGCTCTGGCGTCTCGATGTCCTTCAGCCGGTGCAAGCCTAGGTCCCGGAGGGAAACCCCGGCCGGCAGCCGGGAGCCGGCAAGCTGCCGCGTCGCCTCCGACAGCACGACCTGGCCGCCGTGCGCGACCGCCGCGATCCGGGCCGCCCGGTGCACGTCCAGCCCCACGTACCCGTCCTCGTGCCGTACCGGCTCACCGGAATGCAGCCCCATCCGCACCCGCACAGGAACCCCGCCCGGCCAGTCGTGGCCGGACAGGGCACGCTGCGCGGCAACGCAGCAGCGGACCGCATCAGCGGCCGAGTCGAACACTACGAAAAAACTGTCTCCCTCGGTGCCCATCTCCTGGCCGCCGCAGTCGGCGAAAGCGGCCCGCAGCAGCGCGCGCTGAACCGACAGTGAGTCGGCGTAGCGGTCGCCCAGCCTGCGCAGCAGCGCCGTCGACCCCTCGATGTCGCTGAACAACATCGTGATCGTCCCGGCTGGCAGCTCCCCCATCCCCCGATTATCGGGCAAGGTCGGCGCAAGGAGGGTCTCGCTGAGCCCGAACAAGGCCGTGAAGGTGAGCACACAGGCGATGCTGTCGGCCACGACTACCGGCAGGCGGCCAGCCCGAAGGGCCGCCATGGACGCTGTGAGGATCCGGCCTGTTACAGGCAGGGTGCGGGATGGTCAGAGTGAACAGCACGGTCGACAGCGTGCGATCTGGATCCACCTGGCCGCGGGCGCCGGTGAGGAATTCGGCGATCTCATTCAGCATGGGATCGGGTCCGCTGGTCTGACGAGACCGACGAGGTGATCAGCGGGGACTCCGCGAGGCCTCGGTAGCAGTGATGGTTCGCACGGGACAGGGATATCTGATTATCAGATTTCTCTGCAGGCAGGCTGCGGCTGCCCCCAGATAGCAAACCTTGACACGGTAGAGGTCACTGGTTCAATCCCAGTGTCGCCCACCAACGTAAGTGCAGGTCAGGGACTTGATTCAAGCTGGCCAGGGCCAGCGGGGTCACTGCGGTCGTCGATCACGCGGCGATGCCGCTCATCGAGGGCACGCGGATGCGGCGCGCGCCGGGCACATGCCCGGCGGGAGCCGGCGCAACCTCGACTGGGTGCGCCCGCACACCGACACCGGCGGGGTGAACGAGGACGACCTGCTCCTGCTGGCTGACGCGCAAACCTCAGGCGGGTTGCTCGTCGCCGGGGAGCTGCCCGGAGTGCCCGTGATCGGGGAACTGGTCCCGCGCCGCGACAGCGTGCTGATCATCCGGTAGCGCCGGCGCCTCCCGCTCCCGCACGCGTTTGCCCGCGCGCAGTTCCGCCCGCGGGCCTAGACTCCGGGCTCGGTTCTGGCAGCAGGTGGGCGCAGGTACCCGCGCGGCGAGGGTCATCGCCTGGCATGCGCCGCTTGGCACCCTCTCCCCCATCCCCTCTCCTACCGCTTTCGCTGGCTACGCGGCAGCCTGAGGCTGAGCCGCCGTTAACGATCTTCCGAAAATTGATGAAACCTTGCCAGATCCTTTACCCATTAGTCATGCGATGTTAAAGTTACGGGTTGCGCCAAGATCGTTTCGGGGTGGGGATAATGCAACTGTTCCGCATGGACAGCAGCGGCTGGCCGGTTCCGCCCAACTCACTGTCATCATCACACCACGCTCGGCACATGCCCTCACGTCGCGCCTTTATCGGCGGCGCGGCGGCCGCTGCTACCGGGGCCTCGCTGGGCAGCGGGCTGCTCTGGCCTGCCGTCGGATCGGCGGCAGAGCATTCCAACCGCGCGCCCAAGCCGACGACCAACGCAATCACTATCAACGGGGTCACGTTCCACTTCACCTCCTTCGGGCGGGGGATGGACCCGTCGTCCATCACCGATTTCAAAGGCCTTGTCGGTGTCGCGGACGTGCGGGGAAAGGGTACCGCCAGGCATCCCGACGGCAGCGTCGAGACGCTCCTCTTCGACACCGATATGCGGTTTATGAAAGGTGTCTACGTCGGCCAGGATGGCGCCGTTCACCGGGGGACGTTCGGATTCGTTTGACTGGACCTCTACCGAGGTCGGTTCGACTTCCAAAACTTCTCCACCCAGGTTCACGACTTCGACCCCGGGATTCACCCCTACCCGGGCGGCTTGTTCTGGACGGTCCCGCTTCAGTCCGGCGACGACGGCGAGGGCCGGGCCCGGTCCCACGACGACGAGGGCCAAGGCGGCGTGACGGTCGACCTGGACGACGGTAAGGCGCGGATGAGGGCGGCGAACCTCAAAGTCAGGGACTTCTTCAATATCCCCAACGCCTTGTTCCGCTTCCAGAAACCCGTGTCGGTGGGCGCGACCGTATCCTTCGACATCCGCTGGATGGGCCCGGCAACACGTCCTTCGGCGGTAACGAGCCCGCCGGGCTCCACCGGACGGCTGTTCACCAGCCCGGTCACGATGAAATGGTCGGCGACCAACGCCTCAGGCTTCAGCTTCAAATCACATCCATCCGGCACGACAAGCTTCTTTGGCCAGCTCGGTCACGTGAGGAACGGGATCTTCTCCGGCTGAAAGAGCGACAGTCACGCCTCAATCCGCCCAAATTCATGTGATCACGCCCAAGGTGTCAAACCAGACACACATGTGGCTGAGAGGGTCCGCACCGGACTCCCGCGCACGCTGGGCGCGCATCCTAGATATCCACGCGCCCTGGATACCGTGGCAGCACTGGAGGGCGGCACCCTTATCGCCGGTCACCGCAACCAGCGGCACGGGAAACGGCTCCGGATAGCCGTGTTCGAAACGATTGTTACGGCCCTTTTGACGCCGGGCTACGGCACGCCCCACCATGAGCACATGGAGCTTGAGCGGATCTCGGTCGACCATCGGGTCATGGGCGCGTGCCCCGCGTAGCCGGGACCCGGATCCTGGTGGCCACTGTGGTGGGCTCGGTAGCCGGCGGACTAACCACCGAAGAAATCCTGGCCGAGTACCCGCAGCTCACCCCCGACGACATACAGGCGTGCCTGGCATACGCGGCGGGCAACGCCGATGTCCGCGAGCTGCCCATCCGGGCTGACGCCGCGCGGATCCATGACCTGCTCGCCGAGGCCGCCGCCACTCTTCTACCCGGAGGCGCCGGCCTGACCGAGCAGCGCGCCGAGAAACTGATCTCCGAGATCCAGGCCAGCCGCAAGACCCGGTGACGGTCGGCGGCCAGACGTAGCACGGCTCCGGTTGACGTTACGGTGTGAAAGATCTTCTGGGAGGCCACCAATCGCGATGACCAGGGCAGTGCATCTCCCCTACACCGTCCAGCACGACGAAGACGGCGTTTGGTGTGCTCACGCCCAGCTGCGTCCCGGCGTCGGCGCCCACGGCCAAGGTGATAGTCCCGAGGCTGCGGTAGCGGACCTGCGCGAGGCCCTCCTTGGGCTGATCGCCGAGTTCGGCGTCCCAGACGAGCTGACCCTCATGTTCGACGTCGAGGCATGGTCTGCCGAGTCGGACCGCTACGCGGAGGTGCCGCTGTTCGAGGACGGCAGGAACGAGCCGCCGGCGCCTGCCGGAGAAGACATTCTCGGATGAATTACTTTCTCGACACCAATGCCGTGGTCGCGCTGCTGCTGCCTGAGCTGGCAGGACTGGACGGCCTGGCAGAGAAGTGCCAGGGTTAACCGCCAGCGCGTTGCAGCGTCTCTGCCGAGGTTGGCGCGGTTCGTGCTCAGGATGACCGTCCTGCCTGGCCGTATCCTGGAAGAGAGCAACAGCGGAGGTCGGAAGGTGAAGGTTGACGCCCCACGACGAGCTGTCACGCTGGATGAGGTTCGCGCTCAGCGCGACGAAATAGTTCAGCTTGGCAGGCGGTTTGGCGTGCGCAACATCCGGGTCTTCGGATCAGTAGCACGCGGGGAAGCAACCGCGGACAGCGACCTCGATCTGCTTGTCGATGTCGACCGGGGTCACGGCTACCTGGACATGGCGGGATTCGCCCTTGGCGTTGAGGACAGGCTTGGTGTCTTTACTCAGGTAGCTACGCCGCGAGGCCTGAAGCTCCGGATCAGGGATCGTGTACTGCGTGAGGCTGTCGCCCTGTGAGGCGTGACGGCGAGCGGCTTGCCGACATCATCGAGGCTGCGGAAAAGATTTCGATACGGGCTGGCAAAGGTCGGCATGCATTCGACGCCGATGAGGATGTCCAGATCGTCCTGGTGCACCTGATACAGGTGATCGGCGAAGCGGCTTCTGGACTATCGGATGAGCTGATTTCAGCACATCCGGAGGTGCCGTGGCGTCAGATTGTCGCGATACGCAACCGGGTCGTGCACGGTCACTTCGAAGTAGACCTCGACATTCTCTGGGATGTGGCAACCATTGATGTGCCTCACCTGGCTGGCCAGGTACGCACCATACAATACGGGATCAGTGCAGACCCAGCAGACTGAATAGCCGATCCCTCCGGCTAGGTCATACAGGATTAGCCCCGCTATGCACGGAGCATCGACCGGATGTGTCTATGAAGTTCGGTAGACTCTGGCATACTCCATGACGCAATCAGCCGCAGGTCGAAGACCTGCTATTTATAATAGTCTGAAGCCTCGCAAGAAGATTTATGGATTCACGGGCTAGCGCAGCAAGCTGACCCGACGACCTGGTCGCAGCGCAGGAGCAGTGACCGGCGGCAGCGTTCACTGGGATTCCGATGGTATCGTTTTCCCATGGAGACTGTCATCGACCAGGCGGGCCGGATCGTCTTGCCCAAGCCGATTCGTGACGCGCTGGGCTTGCTGCCCGGCACCAAGGTCGACATCTCGCCGTATGGCGCTGGCGCGCAAGTGGTGCCTGCGGGCCGGACGGCACGGCTGGTCGAGGAGGACGGCGTGCTTGTCTCGGCCGGCGACACCCCGGTTGATGATGGTGTCGTCTTCGCCCTCATTGACGCTGGCCGCAAGTGACGATCGCGGTCGACACCAGTGTCGCCATCCCGCTGGTCGTCCGTTCCTACCATGATCACGCGGCGGTGGTGCGCTGGTGGCACAGGCAGGAAGTCGCGCTGACCGGCCACTCCCTCGCGGAGACCTATTCCGTCCTCACCAGGCTGCCCGGCGATGCGCGGCTGGCGCCAGCCGACGCGGCGCGGCTGCTGAAGGCCCGCTTCGCTGCGCCGCTCCTGCTGAGCGGGCCGCGGACCCGGAAACTGCCGGACACGCTCAGCCGCCTGGGCATCGCAGGTGGCGCCGTCTATGACGCACTTGTAGCACTCGCCGCCCAGGAGCATATGGTCCCGCTTGCGACCAGGGACGCGCGGGCACAAGGCACCTATGAGGCGGTCGGCGTCAAGGTCATCGTGGTCACCTGAGAACGCAGGCACGCCGCACCGCGCCGCCTATCTGGCGTGACGTTCCCTTCTGGGGCAGCGGCTGACCTCAGGCCAGCCAGGTCATGGGTTCCCCCGTCGCGCACCGCAACGGTTCACTACAGTCGCGCAGGAACTAGACGGTTGGGAGGACCACAGCGATGGTGACGGCGGCGCGTGACCGGCTGGCCAGGACGCTGCGCGGCGACGCGGAGACCGCGGTCAGCGTCGGCTTCACAGCAAGGACCGACGACCGGCGTGCGCTCCTCCGACCGCCGCGCGAC
>CAWDXD010000041.1:0-33240 GCA_963806145.1 uncultured Actinomycetes bacterium | reverse complement strand
TCAGGTTCCCGCGGGCCAGGGGTAAGCCGCCAGGACCGCTAGATGCAGCGACACGAGGGTTTCTTCAAGCTCGGGAAGAGCGCTGGTCCGGCCCGCACGGACCGTGGATCGCACCAGTTCATCTGTGGCCCCGGCAAGAGCGAGATAGGCCTCAGGAGGAACGGACGGCCATTCCGGGTGATGCTCCCGCCCGCGCTGGTGCCATTTCTGGTTCAGATCAGCGAACAGGCCCGCCGCGGCGTCGAGCCGGTCTACCGCGCCCGGGCCCGCCGTCGGCATCTGGATATAGAAGACCTGGGCGAACGCCGGCTCGCCGCGAGAAACGCGAGGTACGCCCGGCACGCGACCCGGAGTACCTCCTCGTCGCACGACCCGGCCGGCAGGGCCCGCGTCGCGGACACTATCTGGGCGATCATGAGCTTCCGGCCTTCGGCGGTCGCGGCCAGGAAGCAGTCCTCCTTGTCCGCGAAGTGGGCATAGAAGGCGGCCCGGGACACTCTGGCCCGCCGCACGATGTCGGCGACAGTTACGGCCAGATAGCCGGATTCCGATACCGCGGCGATCACCGAGCGCAGCAGCCGTTCCCGTTGCGACGCGCGCACGGCTGGCAGCGGCAGGCGGCTCCTGCCGCGGGGAAGACCCGGCTTTCCCTCGTGGGTCTTGGCGAGAGTTCCCCCTTGCCCGGTGTCGGTCACGGGCATACAGTAGCTGACGTAGTCCTAAAGTACTGATCCGTACTTTTGGTAATAGCCGAGTTCATCCATGCACGCGTTGGCGAGAACACCTGTCCTGGCGCGGGAACCCGCGTCCCGTTCGGCCGGATGAAAGACGTCAAGCGCAGTGGCGGGAAGAGTGGCAATGGCGGCACGACAGGCCTCCTGGGCACGAGGCGGATCATGATTCCCGGCGGGCACCCATTGGTTCGCATGACCGGCGAACCAGCGGAACTGAGCGAGCTGGCGGCCGAGTGCCCGGACTACGAGTTCGCCACGCAGCAGACACGGGACGGCATCTCCATCATCGCCAGGCGCCACGGGGGCGGCGCGCGGCCAGGTTTGTATGCCGTCGTCACCAACGACGTGGACGAAATGCGCCGCGCTCTTCTTGAGCAAGAGCGGCCCAGCTAAACCAGGGTGACAGCCCGCATCAGCCGTGAAGGGAGACTTAGATGTTCATGACTTGGGCCGGATCGCGGGTATGCACCCGGCTAGCGGTCGCCGGACTCACCGTCGGTGCCCTGATCGCGGCTGCGCCCGCGGTGACCGCGAGCACCCTCGGCCGGCCTGCGGCCGGCAGCGCCGGCGGGCCGGTAGCGGGCACCGCCGACGGGCCAGTTCGCGGCCTGGCCAATGGGGCGGTCAACGAGTTTCTCGGCATCCCGTACGCCGCGCCACCGGTCGGCGCGCTGCGCTGGCAGCCGCCGCAACCCGCCGCCAGCTGGTCCGGCGTGCGCGACGCGACGCAGTTCGCGCCGCACTGCCCACAGCCGGGGGGGCCTTTCGGCCAGGCCAGCACGTCGGAGAGCTGCCTGTTCCTGAACGTCTTCACGCCCAGCCACCAGCAGGCCGGTTCACACTTCCCGGTCATGGTGTGGATCCACGGTGGCGCGCTGGTGAGCGGCGAGAGCAATGACTACGACCCCACGCAGATGGTGGCGGACGGCGTAACCGTGGTCACCATCAACTACCGGCTCGGCGCGCTCGGCTTCCTGGCGCACCCGGCCCTGGCCGACGCGAACGGCCAGTCGGGTGATTACGGCCTCATGGACCAGCAGGCCGCCCTGCGCTGGGTGCAGCGCAACATCGCCAGCTTCGGCGGCAACCCGCACAACGTCACCATCTTCGGTGAGTCCGCGGGCGGCCTGTCCACGCTGTCACAGGTCGCATCGCCGCAGGCCAGGGGATTGTTCGAACGGGCGATCGCCGAGAGCGGCTCCTACAACCTCACGCAGGCATCGCTAGCGAGCGCCGAGTCTGCCGGCCAGGCATTCGCGGCCCAGGCGGGATGCGCGAGCCAGACTGCGGCCTGCCTGCGAAGCCTGCCCGTCTCGACCATCCTGGCCGACCAGAACGCGGCCGGCTACACGCCGAACATCAACAGCGAGGTGCTGCCCGAGACGCTGGGGACCGCGTTCGCCACCGGCAACTTCAACCGCGTCCCGATCATCAATGGCACGAACCGCGACGAATGGCGGCTGTTCGTCGCGCTCAGCGAACTAGAGGGCAACCCGGTCACGGCCTCGAACTACCAGAGCATGATCTCTTCCACGCTGGGGGTTCCCGCGCCGGTGGCGGCGATCATCGCGGCCAAGTACCCGCTGACCGCGTTCCCCAGCCCGTCCGTCGCCCTCGGTGCGGTCGGCACCGACGCCATCTTCGCCTGCCCCGCGGTGACCATCGATCAGTCCGTCTCGCGCTTCGTGCCGACCTTCGCCTACGAGTTCAACGACGAGAACGCGCCGGAGCTCTTCCTTCCCCCGGTCAGCTTCCCCTACGGCGCGGCCCACGCATCCGAGATCCAGTACCTGATGGACCTGACGGCCGCTTTCCCGCAGAGCCTCTCCGCACAGCAGCAGCAGCTAGCGGCGGCCATGAAGGGATACTGGACGAACTTTGCCAAGCGCGGATTCCCTTCCTGGTCCGGCACCCCGTTCTGGCCGTTCTTCAACAACCTCACCCAGAAGATGCAGTCGCTGACACCACCCGCACCGCAGACCGAGACCGACTTCGCGAACACGCACAACTGCGCGTTCTGGACCGCACTGGAGGCAGGCTGACCATCCCTTGCAGCACCATCGCTGATCAGCAAGCTGACGGCGCTGGCGAGATCTTCCGGCCGGGCAGCCGGGTGCGTCACCACCAGGCTGCCAGGCCACGTAGATCTGGGTTATCGTCCCCAGGGCGCTGCCATTTCTGACTATGTCCTACTCTCCCAGGCATGACTGACAACGATCGTCTCGAACGCTTCGCCGACCTGGTCGTCCGTGTCGGCGCGAACGTCCAGCCCGGCTCGGGCGTCATGCTCGGCGCGGACATCGCCCACCTGGAGATCGCCCGCGCGGTGGTGGAGCGCGCCTATGCAGCTGGCGCCTCATGGGTCGAGATCGACTGGTCAGACGGCCCGATCCGGCGCTCGCGGCTCACGCACGCGAGCATCGAGTCACTGACGAGGACGCGGCCGTGGGCGATTGAGCGGATCAAGGCATGGGCGGCGGACCGTGGCGTCTTGATCCATCTCACCGGCGATCCCGACCCACATCTGCTCGACGGCGTCGATCCGGCGAAGGCCGCCGCGTTCCCGGTGGAAGAGGCGATGACCGCCCAGGAGGCGGTCTTGGGTCAGCAATTGCGCTGGACCGTGGTCGCGGCGCCAAATCCTGGCTGGGCACAGGAGGTCTTCGGCGAGCCGGACGTCGAACGCCTCTGGGAAGCGGTCGCGACGGCGATGCGCCTGGACGAGGCAGACCCCGTCGCGAGCTGGCAGGAGCGCAATGCGGAGCTGGCCGCCCGCGGACGCGCGCTGGACGCGCTGGAACTGTCCGAAGTGCGCTACCACAGCGCCGCGACGGACCTCACGGTCGGGCTCGTTCCCGGCAGCCGGTGGACCGGCGGCGGCGGCAATGATCCCGACGGCCATGCGTACATGCCGAACATCCCGACCGAGGAGGTCTTCACGAGCCCTGACCGGCGCCGCGCCGACGGCAAGATCAGCCTGACGAAGCCGGTGATCATCAGTGGCCAGGTGGTCGAGGGGCTGAGGGTCACGTTCTCCGGCGGACGCGTCACCGACGTTACAGCGACTTCGGGAGCCGAGGCGGTACGGGCACAGCTCGACACCGACGAGGGAGCCCGGAGCCTCGGCGAGGTCTCGCTCGTCGACCGGGAATCCCGCATCGCGAAGGCCGGCATCCTCTTCCACAACACGCTGTTCGACGAGAACGCGGCCTGCCATGTCGCATGGGGGCAGAGCTTCCCGTTCGCGGTGGCGGGCGGCCTGGAGATGAGCGACGAGGAGCGATACGCGATCGGCCTCAACCGCTCGGCCGTCCACACCGATGTTGTGATCGGTGGCGAGGGCATGACCGTCACGGGTATGGGGCCGAAGAGCACAGTGGAGATCATCCGAGACGACGAGTGGGTCCTCGAGGTCTGACGTCCGGCATGGCTAGCGGCAGGCTTCGCAGAGGCCGAGCACGTCGAGGCGGTGGCTGTGGGCCTGGAAGCCTTCGGCGTCGCCTAGTTGGCCGATGGCCTCGGCAACTTGCTGTTCGAAGCCGGCCGGGAGGGTCACGTCGATGATTTTGCCGCAGTTGACGCACAGCAGGTGGTGGTGGTGCTCGGTGAGATCTTCGGCCAGCTCGAAGCGGGTGAATTCGTCGTTGGCGGTGACTCTGCGTACCAGACCTGCGGCGTGCAGGTCTGTCAGGTGCCGGTAGGCGGAGCTGCGCGGCAAGCCGGGGAGGCGCTCGGCGATGTCTTCGATGCTCACCGGGTGGCCTGCGCTGAGGAGCAGGTCGATGATGGCCCGCCGCCCGGTGGTGTAGCGCTGGTCGATCCGGCGCAGGCGGCGCTCAGCCACGCTGTGGGTGTCGTCGGGCATCCGCTGGGCTGGCATGACGCTCCTCTGGCTGCTGGCAGAGCCCTACCTCTGGGCGGTGGCTTCAATGCTCGTCGTAGTGGTCATCGTCGGGGGCGTGGCGGTGCCCGTCGTGCGCGTAGTCGACATGGTCGCCGTGAGGGAGCGCCTCATGCCCGCAGCCGGGCCCGTGAGCGTGTTCGTCGTGGCTGGCATGAGCCAGGTGCGGCAGCGGGTGCTCGTCGTAATGGCCCTCATGGGGGGCGTGGGCATGGCCTTCGTGGACGTAGTCGGTGTGGCCCTCGCGCTGCACGCTGGCGTGCCCGCAGCCTGCGCCGTGGATGTGCTGGTGGTCGGTGTGGACCGGGTGCTCAGCGGTCACGGTTCCTCCTTGCTGTGCTGGACTGCGTCAGCGACGATGTGCGCGACGTGCTGGTCGGCGAGGGAGTACACCGCCTCCCGGCCGTGCCGCTCGACCCCGACCAGGCGGGCCCCCCGCAGCACGCGCAGGTGGGAGGAAACCAGCGGCTGGCTCATCCCGAGCCGCTCGACCAGTTCGTGGACGAACCGGGGCTGGTCAGCCAGTTCCATGACGATCGCCAACCGGGCAGGGGCGGCCAGCACCTTCAGCAGCTCCCCGGCCGCCTCGAACGCCTTCGTCTGCGCTGACACTGACACTGACACATATAAACACATGCCAATCTGTTTATGCAAAGTTGTGAGCCGCGGTCCCGGCGCGCTCAGTGCACCAGCCCGCGCCCGGCGACCTCGACCGCGGCCGGGGCGCCGTCTCCTGGCTTAGTTGCAATGAGACTCAGTCTCAGACTATGTTTTATTCATGAGCAGCACAACCCGGCATTCCCGGGCGGGCAGACTTCCCGGCAGACGCCGCCGCGCGGTCCTGGCCGCCTGGGTGGCCGTGCTGGCGCTGGCGGGCGCCGGCTGCAGCAGCGCCGGCGGTGCCACGGACGCTGCGAACGGCGCGGTGATCAATGCGGTCGGTGCCGAGAACGAGTACGCCAACGTGCTGGGCCAGATCGGCGGCCGGTATGTGCACGTGTCCGCGGTCCTGGACAACCCGAACACCGACCCGCACACGTTCGAGGCGAGCCCGAAGCTGGCCCAGGAGGTCAGCACGGCGCAGCTGATCGTGCAGAACGGGGTGGGCTATGACAGCTGGATGAACAGGATCGAGTCGGCGTCGGCGAACCCCGGGCGCAAGGTGATCACCGTCCAGCAGGTGCTCGGCCTGCCCGACAGCACCCCGAACCCGCACCTGTGGTATGACCCGGCGACGATGCCGGCGGTCGCCAGGGTGATGGCCGCTGACCTGTCTGCGCTGCAGCCGGCCCATAAGGCCTATTTCCAGGCGAGGCTGAAGACGTTCGACCGATCGCTGGCCCCGTGGCTGACCGCTATCGCGCAGTTCAAGGCGAAATACCCGAACACCACGGCTGCCACGACCGAGCCGGTCGCTGATTATCTGCTGACGGCGATGGGGATCACGAACCTGACCCCGTTCAGGTTCCAGGCCGGCATCATGAACGGCGTCGATCCCGCACCGCAGGACATCGCACTGGAGAACAGTCTGTTCACCGAGCACAAGGTCAGGCTGTTCGCTTACAACCAGCAGGTGACCGACGCGCTCACCACCTCGATCCGGGATAATGCCCTCAAGGCCGGGGTGCCGGTGGTCGGCGTCTATGAGACCATGCCCGCCGGCTATGACTACCAGTCCTGGATGCTCGCCGAGGTGAACGCCATCCAGAGGGCGGTTGCCAGCAAGATCTCGACCCAGAAACTGTGATGACCAACCACAGCCGCGCCGCAGCCACGCCGGAGATCCTGCACGTTGACCAGGTCAGCGTCACCTTGTCGCGGCGGCAGATCCTCGACGATGTCAGCTTCACCGTCCACGCCGGGGAGTTCACCGGGCTGATCGGCCCCAACGGCGCGGGCAAGACAACGCTGCTGCGGGTGATCCTGGGACTACAGCGGCCCACCAGCGGCCGGGTATCTGTGCTGGGCAGGCCCCGCTCGCCGCGGAATCAGCCCATCGGCTATGTCCCGCAAAAGGTTCTCCTCGACCCGGATATGCCGATGCGGGCTAAGGACCTGGTCGCGCTGGGGATGGACGGGCACCGGTACGGGCTGCGGCTGCCCTCCAAGGACCGGGGCGAGGCGGTCCGGGCGATGCTGCACGCGGTCGATGCCGACCGGTTCGCCGACGCCCGGGTCGGGAACCTCTCCGGCGGGGAGCAGCAGCGGGTGCTGATCGCGCACGCCCTGATCAGCCGCCCCCGGCTGCTCCTGCTCGATGAGCCGCTGGCCAATCTCGACCTGCGCAGCGGCCAGGCGATCATCGCCCTGCTGGCCCGGATCGCCCGCGAGCAGCAGATCGCCGTGCTGCTGTCCGCGCACGAGATCAACCCGCTGCTGCCGGTGATGGACCGCGTCGTCTACCTGGCCGGCGGGCGGGCGGCCAGCGGGCCTACCGACCAGGTCGTCACCAGCGAGGTCCTGACCAGGCTGTACGGCCATCACGTGGACGTGCTGCACGTGCACGGCCGGGTACTGGTCGTCGCCGGCGCCCTCGATGCGGACGAGAACGCAGCCGCCGCGCACGAGGCAGCAGCCGGCCCGCTACCGGGACGGGCTGACCGGTGATGCACCAGTGGTACACGGCCGTCTTCGAGCCGGGGTTCTTCGCCAGTCCGCAGGTCCACGTCGCGGCCTCGATCGGCGCCATCGTCGCCGTCGTCTCCGCCGTGACCGGGGTCTTCACCGTCATGCGCGGCCAGTCCTTCGCCGGGCACGCGCTCGGCGACGTGTCCGCGGCCGGCGGGTCCGGGGCGCTGCTGATCGGGCTCACCCCACTTCCCGGTTTCGTGGGCCTGGGCATCGCCGGGGCCGGGGTGATGGACATGATCGGCGTCCAGCGGCTGCGGGGACGGGACCTGGCCACCGGCATCGTGCTCGGCGCCGCCATCGGCGGCTCCGCCCTGTTCCTCTACCTCGGCACCACCACCGGGTCTACCACCGGCGCCACCCAGCAGATCCTGTTCGGCTCCATCTTCACCACCACACCCGGCACCGTGGCCGCCGTCGCGATCCTCGGCGCAGCAGCGCTGACCAGCATCGCGGCCATTGCCCGCCCGCTGCTGCTGAGCACCCTCAGCACCGACATCGCCGTCGCACGCGGAGTGCCGGTCCGCTTGGTCGGCCTGGGGTTCATACTGGCCCTGGCCGTCTCGGTCGCCCTGTCCTCCCTGGCCATCGGCGCCATCCTGTCCACGGCCCTGCTGATCGGCCCGGCCGCCGCCGCGCTGCGCCTGACCAAGAGCATGCCCGCGGCGCTGGCCACCGCCTGCCTGACCGGCGTGGCCGCCACCTGGCTGGGCATCCTGCTCGCGTACGACTCCTACTACTGGGGACCGTCCCACCAGGGCCTGCCGGTCAGTTTCTTCATCGTCGCCATCATCTTCGCCACCTACCTGGCCTCCGGGCTGCCGGCCGCCCGGGCCGCCAAGCACCGGGCAGCAGCCACGCCGACGGCAGGCGCCGCGGACCAGGGCAGGATCACCGCATGAGCCCACGCGCCGGCCAGGCAAGCAGGACGGAGGGCCGATGTTCGCGGGCTTCATGATGAACGCCTGGACCACCGCGACGATCGTCGCCGTCGTCGCCGGCGTGGTCGGCTACTTCGTCGTGCTGCGCGGCTCAGCGTTCCCCGCACACGCCATCCCCAAAGGCGCCTTCGCCGGCGCGGCCGGCGCCAGCCTGCTCGGCATCAACACCCTCATCGGCCTGGCCGTCTTCTCGCTCCTGGGCGCCCTCGGGATCGGCACCCTGGGCCGGCGCGGCCGTCAGGACGTCGTGACCGCCCTCGCGCTGGTCGTGATGCTCGCCCTCGGCGCCGCGTTCCTGTCCCGCACCACCCAGTACGAACCAGAGCTCTACTCCCTGCTCTTCGGCGAGATCCTCGGCGTCAGCACCACTCAGATCCTGCCCATCGCCGCCCTCGGCGCCCTCTGTATTACGGCCATAGCCGTCTTGTACCGGCCCCTCACGCTCTCCTCGACCGTCCCCGAGATCGCCGAAGCCAAAGGCATCCGCGGCTACCGCATCCAGATCGCCTTCCTGATCGTCGTCGCCCTCGCCACCACCATGACCGTGCCCGTCACCGGCGCCCTGCTGATCTTCAGCCTCATGATCGGCCCCCCCGCCGCCGCCCGATCCCTCACCAGCAGGCCGCTGCTCGCCATGGCCCTGTCCGTCGCCATCGCCCTCGTCACCGTCTGGGCCGCGATCGCCGCCTCCTACCTGTACAACTGGCCCATCGGCTTCTTCGTCGGGGCACTGGCAGCGCTGTCCTACGGCCTCGGACGAGGCTGGGCCGCATGGCGCCGCACCCGAACCATGCCGCTCGCAGCGCCCCACGCCGGCCCGGGCCTACCCGGAACACACAAGTCGGCCCGGGGCGCGGCTCACGCAGAGTTTCCCGTTTGTCGTAGCTGGGTCGCTACGGCCCGGCGGGGGTCTCATGGGCGCGGATTCGGCCGCCGGGTGGATCGTCACCCGGCGCACGCCGGCACGCTAGGGAACCGCAGCTCACGCACGTCCCCCGGTGCGGCGGCAACCCGCTCCGGTAACGGGCTAGGTTCTAACAGCCGTTCCTTCGCCTGGCCAGCTAACCGCACCGTAGCGCCGAACGCGTACGGCCGGAAAGGGCACCGTGGCCTGGCACGATGAGCGTCAGCCCGCCACCTCCCGGATCCGGTTGCTGCCCACGTCAACCACCAGCAGGTCACCTGCCGCGTCTACCGCCACGCCCTGCGGGCGGCTGAGCCCAGCACTCAGAGCCGGGCCGCCGTCGCCGGAGAACCCGCCGGTGCCGTTTCCGGCCACCGTGTAGATGTCCCCGGGCGTCATCGCCTGCCCGTAGAAGGTGCCGGCGCCGGCCGCGACCACCCGGACCCGGTCATTGCCGCTGTCGGCGATGACCAGGTTCCCCGCGCCGTCCACCGCCGTCTGGCGGGGGCTGCCCAGCTCGGCCGCGGTGGCCGGGCCGCCGTCGCCGGAGAACCCGACGGTGCCGGTGCCGGCCACCGTGTAGATGTCCCCGGCGGTCATCGCCTGCCCGTAGAAGGTGCCGGCGCCGGCCGCCACCACCCGGACCCGGTTGTTCCCGCTGTCGGTGATCACCAGGTTGCCTGCGCCATCCACGACGACATCCTGCGGAATTGTCAGCCCAGCCGCGGTGGCCGGCCCGCCATCGCCGGAAAACCCGAAGGTGCCGTTGCCGGCCACCGTGTAGATGTGCCTGACGGTCATCGCCCGCCCATAGAAGGTGGCGGTGCGGGCCGCGACCACCCGGACCCGGTCATTGCCGCTGTCGGCGATCACCAAGTTCCCCGCGCCGTCGACCGCCACGTCCTGTGGGCCGTCGAGCTTGGCCGAAGCAGCCAGGCCGCCATCACTCCCATAGCCGACCTGGCCGTTGCCCGCCACGGTGTAGATGTCCCCGGCGGTCATCGCCTGCCCGTAGAAGGTGCCGGTGCCAGCCGCGACCACCCGGACCCGGCTGTTGCCCCAGTCGGCGATGACCAGGTTCCCCGCGCCGTCCACCGCCGTCTGGTCCGGGCTGGCCAGCTCAGCCGCGGTCGCCGGGCCGCCGTCGCCGGAGAACCCGTAAGCGCCGTTGCCGGCCACCGTGTAGATGTCCCCGGCGGTCATCGCCTGCCCGTAGAAGGTGCCGGTGCCAGCCGCGACCACCCGGACCCGGTTGTTGCCGCGGTCGGCAATGACCAGGTTCCCCGCGCCGTCCACCGTCACGCGCCGCGGGCCGTTGAGCACGGCGCCCGTGGCCAGGCCGCCGTCGCCGGAGAACGCACTGGTGCCGGTGCCGGCCACGGTGTAGATGTCCCCGGCGGTCATCGCCTGACCGTAGAAGGTGCCGGTGCCGGCCGCGACCACCCGGACCCGGCCGTTCGTCCCGTCGGCGATGACCAGGTTCCCCGCGCCGTCCACCGCCGTCTGGTCCGGGCTGGCCAGCTCGGCCACGGCGGCGGGGCCGCCGTCGCCGGAGAATCCGACGGTGCCGGTGCCGGCCACGGTGTAGATGTCCCCGGCGGTCATCGCCTGCCCGTAGAAGGTGCCGGTGCCAGCCGCGACCACCCGGACCCGGTTGTTGCCGCGGTCGGCAATGACCAGGTTCCCCGCGCCGTCCACCGTCACGCCCCGCGGGCTGTCGAGCTCGGCGCCGGTGGCCAGGCCGCTATCGCCGGAGAACCCGGTAGTGCCGTTACCAGCCACCGTGTAGATGTCCCCGGCGGTCATCGCCTGCCCGTAGAAGGTGCCGGTGCCGGCCGCGACCACCCGGACCCGGTCGTTGGCACTGTCGGTGATGACCAGGTTCCCCGCGCCGTCCACCGCCGTCTGGTCCGGGCTGGCCAGCTCGGCCGCGGTCGCCGGGCCACCGTCGCCAGAGAACCCGTAAGTGCCGTTTCCGGCCACGGTGTAGATGTGCTTGGCGGTCATCGCCTGCCCGTAGAAAGTGCCGGTGCGGGCTGCGACCACCCGGACCCGGTCATTGCCACTGTCGGAGATCACCACGTTCCCCGCGCCGTCGACCGCCACGCCCGACGGGCCGTTGAGATCGACCGCAGTAGCCAGGTGGCCTTCACCGGTAAAGCCGAACTGGCCGTTGCCGGCCACCGTGTAGATGTCCCCGGCGGTCATCGCCTGACCGTACAAGGTGCCGGTGCCAGCCGCGACCACCCGGATCCGGCTGCCGCCCAAGTCTGCGATTAGCAGGTTCCCGGAGTGATCCAGCGTCACCCCGCAGGTGGTCAGCGCGGCGCTGGCCGCTGGGCCGCCATCACCGAGCGGCCCGGCGGTGCCCGTGCCCGCCGGCGTGGTCAGCCCGCCGGTCTGCGGGTCTACCTTCCGCACCGCGTCGGAGTCAGCGACGTAGAGGCCGCCGGAGCCGTACGAGACGCCGCACAAACTGTTCTGCCCGAACCCGAGGGACACGTTCGTGCCCGCGTCCGGACCACCGATACCCCCCGCGACGGTGGTGATGTCCCCGGTCACCGCCGCCGACCGGACCCCAGCACCGCCCGCCAGCGCCCGGCCGCCTCCCCAGGCCAGTGCCGCCGCCGACACCAGCGCCAGCACGGAAACCGCGACTGCTGGCCGTCCCAGCCCGCCAGATCGCCCGCTCTTCATGACACGCCCTCCACAACATTTCCCAGCCGATGAGTACGGAGCGAACTAGCTAGAAGGGGCGGCCGTACGCCTCGCCCACGGTCTGTGGGTCGGTGACGGTGATGCCCGGGTCCGCGGCGATGGCCTGGATGATCTTCTGCCAGTCCGAATAGCAGTACCGCACCGTGATGTTCGTCCAGTGCTCGGCCGGATTCGACGAGGTGCAGTCCCATCGGTTCATGTTGCTGGCGTACTTCGGATTGGTGCCTGTGACCAGGATGTATGCCTGGAAGATGTACCACTGGCCGGGCTGCAGCCGCCTGATCTGGTTGATGACCGTCGACGGCAGCGTGTACCGCCCGTTCGATATGTGGACGTTGTAACACGGCTGCGTGTTGTCGTTGCAGGGGCCGCCGACGACCGCGACGGGGTACGCCCAGTAAGGCGGCGTCGTCGATGCGGTGGACAGGGGGTTGTAGCCGTGCAGAGAGTGGTTGTACTGGCGCCCCCAGTCGAAGCAGTTCTGGCCGTACTGGGTTTGCAGGTTAATGACCGCCTGGTTCTTGGTGTACGAGCCGGGATAGGCGATCATGCCGGCCGCGCCGGGCAGCCCATGGGCGGCGATCGTCTGTTCGCTCCCGCAGGTCTGGGCGTACGCCTCTGCCGGGGTGAAGTTCTGGATGGCCGCCAGGCCGGGGTACGTGGCGGTGTGGGACACGAACGACCACCCGTAGTTCTGCGCGAGATTGGTGGCGTCGGCCCACGACGCGGTCAGGTCGTCGTTGTAATGCGTGCAGTGCCTCGCGGTGTCATCGGTCCGCTTCGTGACCAGCGTCCCGGTCCCCGCCATGCCCAGCGACTGGAGATAGGGCGCGACCGTCCCGTCCAGGGTGGCGATGTCGTCGTCATCCTCGACACAGTTGTCGGCCGCCGACATCTCAGTGCGCGAGAACAGCAGAGTGACGAAGGGCCCGGAACCGAGCGGCGTCGTCGGTGGCGGGGCCAGGCCCGCGGGCGCCGGTTGCACCGAGCCGCTGGCGACCGCACCGGCAGCAGGCACGAGCGCCGCCGCCGCGGCGACCGTCACAGCGGCCAGCAGGCCCACACGCCTTCTGCTCCCGGCAAGCGCACGCGCGGTGCGCCGAAGCCCGGCGTTGAGCCGCCGGGGATGACTTCTGTCCCCCGCCACAAGGATCACTCCCTAAGTTGAGTTCCAAGTTCTCGTATCTGTATGGCAAAGCGGTGCGGCACTACGCTATGGGGCCGAGGGCTGCGGCGTAAGCAGTTGGATCGGACCGGGATTAGGAACCTGGCCGTTAAGCACCAGGAACGACGTGAGCCCATCGTGGGTGTAATCGATCGGGTACGCCTTGTCGCCACCGCCGACAGTGGTTTCCGGGATCGTCTGGGAGGTGAAGACGGTCCCTGTCGCATTCCCGGTCAGCAGATAATCTGTCGCGTTCTGCGTCCCGGTCCTGCCGCAGACAATATAGATGTCCGGATTGTTGTCGCCGTTGACATCGCCGACCGCGAGTGTCCTGGCGCTCTTAATCCCCTTTTTGAGGATTTTCTGCTTGCCGAAGGTCCCATTCGCAAGCTGAAGGCGTTCGGCGAGCACGCTCCCGGTGAGCGTGATGAGGTCGGGTCGGCTGTCGTGGTTGACGTCGACCATCGCGGCGTCCACGGCCTTGATCGGGGTGCCGAGGATCGAGGACACGTCCGTGAAACTCTGGCCCTGGTTGTTCTCTGAACAGGTGAAGGCCACCTGTTTCCCCGCAGACCAGAAGGTCCGGCCAGCCGTCACTGTTGTAGTCAACGGTGTGCGCGCACAGTGATCCGATGTTCATATCGAGCCCCATGGCCGGGTCGTCGACAAACGAGCCCTGCCCGGTGTTGATATAGAACCGGTCTATGGAGGGCATGCCGTCCGGGCGAAGCGACTCCGTGCCGTAGAAGATGTCCGGGTAGCCGTCGTTGTTCGCATCAAAGGCGGCGCCGTACCGGCCGCGCCCCCACGCGTCCGTCACATTCTCCTGGTAGGCCTCGTCAACGAACGTGCCGTCAGGCTGCTGGATGTACAGCGCATTTGCTTTCGCCGCCGAGCCGCGATCGGCTCCCACACTGCAGAACATGTCTTCGAGACCGTCGTTGTTGAAATCAGCGGCCTCGCAGTCGTGCCGGTCCTTGACCAGCGCGAAGTAGGTCGCATCGGACGGGCCGAACGTGCCGTTCTTGATTGTTGAGCCACAGGTCGGCCGTATGCCAATGGCGCGCGATGAAGATATCCGGCCAGCCATCCCCGTTGAAATCGGCAACGGACGCGCTGAACGTCCAGTCCTGCGGGCCGCTGATGCCCGCCGCCGGTGCCTGGTCGGTGATGGTCACCGGAATCGCGGTCGTCGCCGGGGGCGTCTGCGGCGGCGGGTTCGGTGCGGGGCCGACGCCCGGAACGGCAGGCACGGGAGGAACGGGCGCCGGTGTCCCGGCAGGGAGCGAGAGGGGTCCGGACGGGCAGCTCGCCTGTTCGACGATCGCCTTTGAGCCCTGCCGGCCCACCAGGGTGAGCATCGACCCACCAGGGTCGGCCGCGAGGCCAATGATCTCGGTGTCGGCCGCAGGGGCGTTGGCCGAGACCACCGGCGTCCATGCCGTCCCGTCGAAATGCTCCACGAGCGACTGGTAGCGCTGCAGGCTGCCGTTGTAGACGGTGCCAGCCGCCCACACGTTGTCTGGCGCGAGCGCCGTGACCTTGCGCAGCAGCCCGGCACCGGGAATCGGTGAGCTGCTCCAGGTGCTGCCATCCCAGTGCAGCGCCAGTGGCTGGTTCACGCCGCCGTCGAAGTAGTAGCCCACGGCCCACACATCGCTGGCCGACAGCACATTAACGCCGGTCAGGACCGTGTCGATCGTGCCGGGCGCCGGCACGCCACCCGCGCCGGTCACCGAGACCCACGTGGGCGACGGCTGGGTCGTGTCGTAGCGCAGGATGAGCGGCTGCAGCCCGGTCGGGCTCTCCCGCCAGCCGACGGCCCACAGTCCGGTCGCCTGGGTCCCGGCGATAGCCATGAGCGAGTTGTCTGTCGTGGCAGTCCCATCGTCAGGGCTCGCCACCGGCGTCCACGTCCCGCCCGATTCCTGCTCGATCAGCGTCTGCCGCGTCCCGGTGGCCGTTCTCTGGAAACCGGCCGCCCACGCGCTTCCGTCCGCCAGGGTGTCGACACCGGTGAAGAGCGCATCGCTGGGGAAAGTCCCGGCCGGGGACATCGACCACTGCGTCCCGTCCCAGCCCAGCGCCAGCGGCTGGTAGGTCCCGCCGACTTGCGCGAAGCCAACCGCCCACCCCGCACCGGGGATCATGGAAACGCCGTTGAGGGCGTTGTTCCCGGTGCCCTCGTCCGGCGATGGGACGACCGACCACGTTGACCCGTTGAACTGCTCGGTCAGCGTCTGGTTCGCCTTCTCCGCCACGCCGATGTTGCCCACGGCCCACGATTCACTGGGAGACACGTAGGAAACACCCGAAAGCTCATCGCCCGAGGCCAGCGCCCCGTTCTGGCGGTTCAGCGAACCGCACGCCGAGGCGGCCGCGCTGCTGACACCGGCCCCCAGCAGCGCCGCCGGCACCACTGCCGCCGCCAGCAACGTGCCAGCCAGCCCCAGGGCTGAACGATTTCTCCCCATCACCTGCTACCCCCTGACGGATCACCGTCCCCTCCCGACAGCAGCACAAGCGATTATCCGGCCCTGCCGGCCACCAAACCAGGGACACACCATGACAAATGAGCAAAGTCACCCCCACTAGCGGCGGCTCACGAAGCCGTGAGCGCCCCGGTGGGCGGAGGCCGTTAGTGGAAGGGGCGGCCCCAAGCGCGGCCCACGGTCAGCGGGTCGGTGACGGTGATGGACGGATCCGCGGCGATGGCCTGGATGATCTGCTGGTAGTCCGAATAGCAGTACCGGACCGTCGTGTTCGTCCAGTGCTCGGCCGGGTCCGACGAGGTGCAGTCCCACCGCATCTTGTTACTGGTGTACTTCGGGTTCTTACCGGTGACCAGCAGGTATGCCTGGAGGGTGTACCACTGGCCCGGCTTCAGGGCCTCGATCCGCGCGATGATCGTCGAGGGCAGCGTGTAGCGCCCGTTTTGCACATGGACGGTGTAACACTTCTGCGTGGGATCGTTGCAGGGGCCACCGACGACCGCGATGGCGTACTGCCAGAAAGGTGACGTGGTCGCCGCGGATTCCGGGGTGATGCCGTGCTTGGCCTGGTCGTACTGGCGGCCCCAGTCGAAACAGGTCGAGCCGTACTGCGTTTGCAGTTTCACGACCGCCGGGTTCTTGGTGTACGAGCCGGGATAGGCGATCATGCCCGCGGCGCCGGGCAGCCCATGAGCTTTGATCGTGGCCTCGCTCCCGCAGGTTTGCGCCTTGGCCTCTGCCGGGGTGAAGTTCTCTATCTGCTGGAGGGTGGGGTACGTGGCGGTGTGGGACACGAACGACCACCCGTAATTCTGTGCGAGGTTCGTGGCGTCGGCCCACGACGCGGTGAGGTCGTCGTTGTAATGCGTGCAGTGCCTCGTCGTGTCGTCGGTCCTCTTCGTGACCAGCGTCCCGGTGCCAGCCATGCCCAGCGACTGAAGGTAGGGCGCGACCGTCGTATCCAGCCGGGCGATGTTGGCGTCATCCTCCACGCAGTTGTCGGCCGCCGATATCTCCGAGCGCGAGAACAGCAGGGTCACGAACGGCCCCGGCTCGGCCGCGTTGCGCGCCGACGCTGTCCCTGCGCGGGGCCCCTGCGACGGGCCGCCAGCGACCGCCCCGGCGGCAGGCACGAGCGCCGCTGCCGCAGCCACTATGGTGGCGGTGAGCAGGCCCGCACGCCTCATTCTTGCGATACGGACATGCCCGGCGCACCCGAGCCAGGCGCGTGGACGCCGTTCGTGCCTGCCGTCCCGGTTCGTCTCCCCCGTCATGATGTCCACTCCTTAGCTAAATTCCTGACTACCGTAGCGGGCGGCTCTGGCGTGGCACGGCGCCCTACGGCGCGATGACGCTGTGAAAAGAGACCATCCGGGTCAGCCCGTCCCCTGCCGAGGGCTGGGGCGTAAGAAGCTGGAGTGGACCCTTGCTGGGAACCTGACCGTTTAGCACCAGGAAGGAGGTCAAGCCGTTCTTGGTGTAGTCGATCGGGTAGGCGCGGGTGCCACCGCCGGTGGTTGCTTCAGGGATCTTCATCGTGGTGAAGCCGCCCTTGGCATTGCCAAGCAGCAGGAAGTCTGGCGCGTTCTGGCCTGCGACCACGCCACCGACGACGTAGATGTCCGGATTGTTGTCGCCGTTGACATCGCCAACCGCGAACGACACCCCGCCCTTCAGGGTGAGGAGAGTCTTCGGTGGACCGAACGTCCCGTTAGCGAGCTGGAGACGCTCAGCGAGCTGGTTCCTGGTGAGGGTGATGAGGTCGGGGCGGTTGTCGTGGTTGACGTCAACCATGGCGGCGTCCACGGCGTTCACCGGAGCGCCGAGGATCGAGGATACGTCCTTGAAGCCGTGGCCCTGCTCATTCTCGAAGAGGTGGAGGCCGCCCTCTTCCCCGCAGACCAGCAGGTCCGGCCAGCCGTCACGGTTGTAGTCGACGGTGTGCGCGCATAGTGATCCGATTTCGAGATCGAGGCCCATGGCGGGATCGTCGACAAAGGAGTCCTGCCCGGTATTGATGTAGAACCGGTCCTCCGACGGCATGCCGTCCGGCCGAAGCGACTCCGTGCCGTAGAAGATGTCCGGGTGGCCATCGTGGTTCGCATCCAGGACGGCGCCGTACCTGCCGCGCCCCCACGGGTCAGACACATTCCACTGGTAGGCATCGTTGACGAACGTGTTGCCGGACTGCTGGATGAAAAGCGCATTTGACTTCACCGCGGAGCCACGATCGGCTCCGACGCTGCAGAATATGTCTTCCTTGCCGTCCTGGTTGAAATCAGCGGCCTGGCAGTCGTGCCGATCGATGATGGAGCTGAAATAGCTCGCATCAATCGGGCTGAACGTGCCGTTCTTATTGTTGATCCACAGGTTGGCTGGGTGCCAGTGGCGCGCCACGAATATATCCGGCCAGCCATCTCCGTTGAAGTCGGCAATGGCCGCGCTGAACGTCCAGTCCACCGGGCTGCTGATACCCGCGGCCGCCGCCCGGTCGGTGATGGTCACCGGGATCGGGGTCGTCGGCGGGGGCGTGTTCGGCGGCGGGTTCGGCGCGGGACCGACGCCGGGAATGGCTGGCACAGGGGGAACGGGTGCCGGCGCCCGGGTGGGCAGCGAGACGGGCCCACTGGCGCAGTTCGCCTGTTCGACCAGCTCGTTCGGGCCCTGCCGGCCCACCAGGGTGAGGCTCGACCCCGCTGGGTTGGCAGTAAGGCCGATGATCTCGTCGGTGGCCGTCGGGGCGTCGGCCGAGACCGCCGTCGTCCATGCCTTCCCGTTGAAATGCACCACGAGCGTCTGGTTGAGCTGCGTGCTCGCGTTGTAGTAGGTGCCAGCCGCCCACATGTTGCTGGGCGTGACCGCGGTGACCTTGCGCAGTGCGCCCTCGCCGGGAACCGGCGAGTTACTCCACTTGCTGCCGTTCCAGTGCAGTGCCAGCGGCCGCTCGGCGCTGCCATCGTTGTAGTAACCCACGGCCCACGCATCGCTGGCCGTCAGCACGTCAACCCCGGTCAGCACCGACTCGACCTTGCCCGGCGACGGTACGCCGCCGGCACCGCTCACCGAGACCCACTTGGGCGAGGGCTTGGTCGTGTCGTAGCGCAGCACGAGCGGTTTCAGCCCGCTTGAGCTCATTCGATAGCCGACGGCCCACAGCCCGGTCGCCTGCGTCCCACTGACAGCCATGAGCGTGTTATCCGTTGCGGCAGTCCCGTCGTTAGGGCTCGTGACCGTGGTCATCGCCCCGCCCGAGGCGTGCTGAATCAGCGTGTGCCGCGTCCCGTTGGCCGTGAGCTGGAAACCGACCGCCCACCCGCTTCCGTCCGCCAGGGTGTCGATACCGGTGAAGAGCGCGTCGCTGGTGGAACTCCCGGGCGGGACCAACGACCACTTCGTTCCGTTCCAATGCAACGCCAGCGGCTGGTACAGCCCGGACTGCGTGTATCCGACCGCCCATCCCGCACCGGAGATCATGGAAACGCCATTGAGGGCGTTATTCCCGCTGCCCTGATTCGGAGAAGCGACGACAGACCATGCCGACCCGTTGTAACGCTCGGTCAGGGTCCGGTTCGCGCTTCCCTGAGAGCTGAGGTCGCCGACGGCCCAAGTCTGGCTAGCGGATACGAAGCTGGTACCGGCAAGCTCGCCGGCCGCGGCCGGCGCCCCTGTCCCACGGTTCAAAGAACCGCACGTAGCGGCGGCGGCGGCACTAACACCCGCGCTCAGCAGCGCCGACGGCACCACCGCGAGCGCCAGCGACGTCACAACCAGTGATGCTGCTGAACGGCTACTCCCCATTACCTGCTGCCTCCTGGCAGACCGAGACCCCGTGGTGCCGTTCCGGGGCACGATGATGACCTGGTTCTACTGCGCCGCCTTAGATAGGACGTTCCAGGCGGGCAACTGGATGACAGCCGGCCAGCATGGTCATATGGGACCTGCGGAAGCACTGGAGCCATCGTGAAGCACCTCGGGATTCTCGCGACCACCCCGGAGGGAGCCGCGCTCTGCTTCCGTGCCTTCTGCCAGCAGGGCGCCGCTGAGCTGGGCCCTCATGACCATCCAGACGTGACCCTGGACTGCATCGCGCTGGCTCGCAGCCTGCCCGCATGGGAGAAAGGTGACCTCCAGCCGGTCCGGGCGACGCTATCGGCCAGCGTGCACCGGCTCGCCGGGGCGGGGGCCGACTTTTTCGCCTGCCCGGACAACACCGCGCACATGGCCCTCGAACAGCCAGGACCCGGCCTGGCTCTCCCGGGCCTGCACATTGCCGAGGTGGTGGCCGAGCAGGCCGCCCGCAACGGTCATACACGGGTCGGCCTGCTCGGCACGAAATACACCATGGACGGCCCGGTCTACCCCCGGGCCTTCGCGGCCCGGGGGATCGCCACCGAACTGCCGGTTCCGGAGGACCGTATCGTCCTCCACGAGATCATCCTCGCGGAACTGCTGAACGGCGTCTTCACCGCTGGCGCGCGCCGGGAATACTCCCGGATCATCGACCGGCTAGCGGCACGGGGATGTGATGCGGTGGGCCTGGTGTGCACCGAGATACCGCTTCTGGTGCCGCCCGGCGCCTCTCCCCTGCCGGTGCTGGACTCGACCCGGTTGCTGGCCCGCGCCGCCTTCGACACCGCCAGCGGCCACCGGGCGCTGCCCACATGGCGCGGCGGCCCCATCGCAGGCTGACGCGATCGATTTCCGGCCGGCCTTGGCTGGTCCTGCGGCGGCGGGCCCGCCGCCGCAGAACTCTTCGGCCGGCGCCCCGGCGCTGGAGGCCTACCCGGTCGACACCACGGTGCCGGGCCACACCCGCAACCTGTTCCCGGGGGTCGCGTCTGTTTTCGCTCAGCACGGGTTCGCCGTGGTGGCCCGGCGGCAGCCAGATCGCCCGGTGATGCGTAAAGTCCTCGGCACATCAACCTGACTGGCCGGCTACGAGAGCAGTTCGGTCACCAGCTCGGGCGGCAGGCCGTGCGTCGCGTGCAGGTACCTGAAGTCCGCCTCGGTCAGCGGGCGGCCGGGGCCGAACTGCGCCAGCACCTTGCGCCCGCGAGTCAGCAGTCCCGCGAACCGCCGCTCCTCGCCCGTCAGTACCTCACCGGCCAGCACGCTGCCCGCGTCCTGCCCGAACTGTGCCAGCGTGTGCTCGAGCAGCGAGGGCGGCAGGTCACCCAGCGTCCTGGTGCCGTCGGCGCGCCAGAGCACGGTCAGCGCGCGGCGCAGCAGCCGCCGCAGCACGTAGCCACGGCCGGTGTTTGACGGCCTCACGCCGTCGCCGATGATCACGATGCTGGCGCGCAGGTGGTCGGCGAGCACCCGCATCGATTGCTGGCCGGGCCGCCACAAGCTGGCCAGCGTGCTGGTCCAGGGCTGGAAGACATCACAGTCGAACACCGAGGGCTTGCCCTGCAGGACCATCAGGAGCCGCTCCAGGCCCATCCCGGTGTCCACGTTGCGCTGCGGCAGCGGCTCCAGGCTGCCGTCGGGGTGCCGCCGGTAACGCATCGAAACGTGGTTCCACAGCTCCATCCAGCGCTCGTCGGTGCCCGGGGTGCCCTGCGGCGGGCCGTCACCGGTCCAGGCGAAAATCTCCGAATCCGGGCCGCACGGGCCGGTCGGGCCATTTGACCACCAGTTTTCGTCCGTGGTCAGCTCCACCGGCACGCCCAGCTCGGCCCAGGTGCGCAGCGACGGGAGATCGGGGCCCAGCTGGTCATCGCCGCCAAACACGGTCGCGTGCAACCGGTCGGTGCCGATGCCCAGGCCATCGACGAGCAACTGGTGGCCCCAGCGCAGGCTCTGCGGCCCTTCGTAGTCGCCAAGCGACCAGGAGCCGAGCATCTGGAACACCGTCAGATGGCGGTCGTCGCCGACCTCCGCAAGGTCGGTGGTGCGCACGCAGCGCTGCAGACTGGCCAGCCGCCTGCCGCGCGGGTGGGGCAGGCCTTCCAGGTAGGAGGTCAGCGGGTGCATGCCCGAGGTGGTGAACAGGACCGGATCACCGCCGGGGGGCACCAGGGAACTGCCCTGGATCCGCTGATGGCCGCGGTCTGTGAAGAACTCAAAGAACATACTTGTCGTCTCGGTCACGTTCATGGCAGGGATCCGTTCCTGGCTATGGAGACCGGGAAGGACCGCTGGCACGGCAACGTCCACGACGCATGCGTCACGCACCGGCGAACCGTTCCCGGTCGCCAGCGTGTGGTGGGAGATTGGGTCAGGCGGCGGCAACCGGCGAGCTGATAGCTCGCGCGGCGCAGGTGCGGCTGACCTTCATACGCCTCACTCTAGGCGCGGCTGCCCGCCCGGCTCAACGGCTTATTCCACTGCCTGGCCGGTGGCGGCGAAAGCCTCGTGGCCGAGGCAGGCCAGCCAGCCGCGGAACACCTGGTGGAGTTCGTCCGCGCCCCGGATCGGGCTGACTGGGGCGGGCAGGCCGGACGGGTACAGGACAAAGGGATGGGTCTGCTCCCCGCCGAGCCCACCGTGCGAGCCCACCAGGTGCTCGAACGCCGCCACCTCCTCGGTCTGCGGATCCCACATCGAATTGACCATGATGTCGGCGCAGTGCGGGTACGAGTCCGTCTGCAGGACCTGCCAGCGGCCCGACGCACCGAACGGCTCCAGCGGATCCGTGCCAACCACGGTCTGGGTTCGCAGCACCTGGAGGCCGTCACGGCCGATGACGACCGGGCCGTCCTCGTCGGAGTGGACGAGGATGAACCCGACACCCGGATGGGCGATGAGGGCCGGTATCAACCGCGGGTACCTTTCGCCGATCTCCTCCAGGGACAACCGCCCGGCCTGTTCGGTCAGGTAGACCAGGCCGAGGTTTCCCGAGGCGAGCACGACCGCTTCTCCCAGCGCGGTGCCCGCTGCGGGTACGGCACGCCGGGGACCGGTTTCGCGACGGTCGCGCAGGGCGCGCTGCAGCGCTCTGCCGACCCGGCTGTCCGTGGATGTGACGTCGGCTGCCGCGGCACCGGCATATCCCCAGGACTCCTCCCCCGCCACCCGCGCGGAACCGATCTCGGTCACCGTCCCTTCCTGCATCGCGCTCCGGACCAGTTCGCCGAGGCTGCACCCGTACCGGTCTTCGAAGGTGGTCCCCTGGCTCTGGCCGTGGTCGGACAGCACCACGAACCGGTAGGGGCGCGGCGCGTTCGCGGCGGCGCGCTCCAGCCGCCCGAGATCCCGGTCGAGCCGGCGAAGGGTGTCGAGAGCGTCGTAGCGTTCGGGCCCGGAATGGTGCGCGACCTCGTCGTAGCCGACGAAATCGGCGTAGATGACCGAACGGCCGATGTACAGGTCGCCGATGAGCGTCTGGGTAGTCAGATCCCGGGTGATCACCGTGGCAAAGGCCCGCAGGAACGGGTACAGGCCGCCACGGCGCACCCGCGGGCGGACGTCGTGGCGCCGCTGCCGGGAGGCCTGGACGAGTTCCCGGCCGACTTCCGCGACGAACCCGGCCAGCGTGCGCAGGGTGTTGTAGGGGTCCGCGAAGTATCCGTAGTAGCCCTGGCCCACCCTGCCTCGCCTGCGCCCGGCGACGCTCATGGTCAGAATGTTCTGTGCGGCGTCGCCGGTGTAGAGGTTCCCCCGGCCGACCCCGTCGGCGTGCAGCAGGCCCCGCCCGTCCGAGTGACGCCGCTCGATTTCCGCTGCCGAACGCGGGTGATTGCTGACGATCCTGGTGCCGGTCTCCTTCTCCAGCCACCGGAAGGCCGGGATGTCGAAGGTGCTGCCATGCAGGATCCCGCATTGGCTGGCACCGGTCTGGGAGGACCATCCGGTCTCCCAGCCGAGCAGCCGGTGACTGCCTGATGCGAGCCAGCGGGCCAATGTCGGCGCGTTGCCATCGCGGAGGGCGCGCCGCAATACCGTCATTCCCAGGCCGTCGATCTGGATGAACAGCACCCCGGGAACGTCACTGGCGCCCTCCGGACGGACCCGGCGGGCGGCGCGGCGGATGATCCGGCGGTAGTAGACGTCCTCGTCATCCAGCGTCAGCAGGCTGGTCAGCATGGTGTTGGCAAGGGCGAGCACCAGCGCGACACCGATCGCGGTCCCCAGGTCGCGCACGTCGATGCCCGGCAGGAGGTACGCGACGATGGCGACCGCTGCCCCGTTGAGCACGATGGCCGCGATGCCAAGCGTGAGGACGGCGAGCGGCAGCGCGAGATAGGCAAAGACGGGCCAGACCAATGCGTTGATCAAGCCCAGTAGCCCCGCAGCCGCCAGCGCGGCGCCCGGACTGGTCACCGTCAGCCCCGGCAGCAGCCAGCCAAGCAGGACGAACACCGCCCCGGTGAACAGCCACACCACGGCGACGCGCAGCACCGGATGCCCGCTTGACGGGCCCCGCCGGCCTGGCTTGGGGGTCACGGCTCCTGGTTCCATGGCCATGCCAGCCTCTCCGCTGGCCAGGCATCCGTGGATCACTCCTGACGGGTCATTCAGGCCGCAGGCTCAGCTGGCCGTTCCGGTACGGCTGCCACCGTGCGGCCGCGGTCGTGACCGCTGGCCGGCCGCGGCGGTGAGGCGCCCGGCCAGGGCGCGGACGCTGGCGCGGAGTTCTTCTGGCTGGTGGATGGTGAAGCCGCATTCGAGCCCGGCGAGCACGCTCGCCATCCAGTCCAGGGAGGTGACCCGCATCTGCAGCAGCGTGCCGCCGCCGGCCGGGGTCAGTTCGGCGAGGGTCGCTGGCAACTGTTGTGCCACCTGGCTGAGCGGGGCGTCCAGGAGCACCTCGACCTGCCACGGCCAGGGCGTCCTGGCCAGCGAGCGGCTGATGTAGGTTGCGGCGTCGAAGCCGGGCGGAGGGGCGATCGCGGGCTTGCCGGTGACGGTGATGTGCCGCATCCGGTCGAGCCGGAAGGTGCGCAGCGCGTGCCGGTCATGATCGTAGGCGGCGAGGTAGCAGTACCCGGAGTGGATGACCAGGCCGTGCGGGCTGAACTCGCGGGCGGTCAGGGAGCGGCCCGGTGACTGGTAGCCCGCCCGGACCCGCCGGCCCTGCCAGATCGCCTCGGCCAGGGCCGGGATGGCATCCCCGGCTGCCGGGGCGCCGGGGCGGGGCGGGATGGTGAAGCTGACCGTGGCCTGGACCGCCTCGATCCTGCTGCGCAGCGGGCCGGGAAGCACCCGGCTGATCTTCGCCAGCGCCTGGCCGACGGTGCCCCCGGCGCCGTCGGCGGCCTCCAGTCCCAGGCGCCGTGCCGCCATCAGGCCCAGGACCACGATGGCCGCCTCATCCCCGGTGAGCATCAGCGGCGGGAGCCGGTAGCCGGGACGCATCCGGTAGCCACCGCCGGGGCCTCGCTCACCCTCGACCGGTATGCCGAGTTCCTGGAGCGCGGTGATGTAGCGGCGGACGGTACGGCGATCGACGGCGAGCCGCTCCGCGATCTGCCCGCCGCTGGTGACCGGCCGGTTCTGCAGCAGTTCCAGCAGGTCAAGCAGCCGGGAAGTGGTAGCGGCCATGCCATCAAGAAAACCACGAATACAGGGCAAAATCAGCCCTATTTGAGCCTTAGCGTGTCCGTGGCAGCAAGCAACCGAACTCAGGAGGAAGAACTATGAGCCAGCCGGTAACCACGACCGCTGCGAGGGGCGGGCCTGCCGACTTCGACTTCTTCATGGGCCGGTGGCAGGTCCGCAACCGGCGGCGCCGCCAGTGGCTCGCCGAGTGCCAGGACTGGGACGAGTTCGATGCCACCTGCGAGGCCCGCCCCATCCTCGACGGCCTGGGCAACATCGACGAGTTCCGCACCGGCCACTCCGGCGGCTTCACCGGCATGTCGCTGCGCCTGTTCCATCCCGGCGCCGGGCAGTGGTCGATCTACTGGGCCAGCACGCGCCACGCCGGCGTTCTCGAGCCCCCGGTGACCGGCACCTTCGCCGGCGATACCGGGACCTTCGACGGTGCCGACACCTTCGACGGACGGCCGGTGCTTGTCCGGTTCCTCTGGTCGGGCGTCACCACGCCCGCCCCGCGGTGGGAGCAAGCCTTCTCCGCCGACAATGGCCAGACCTGGGAAACCAACTGGGTGATGGACTTCACCCGCGCCTGACCGGCTTCCTGGTCCCTGCGCAGTCTCCGCCCGGCCCGCTCACGCGTGCGCGCCGGTCGTTACGGTGCCCACCGTCAGCGTCGCCGTCGCCTCCATGACCGCGCTCACAAGATCCACCTCGTCGCCGAGCTGCCGGCGTTGTGCCGCGGTCAGCTCGCGCAGCGGTTCCACGGTGATGGCGAGCTTCCGGCCGGAACGCCGCTGGTGCCACACCCCGCCGACCACGCCGTCGACGAGCAGCACCGGGTAGTTCCCGGCCTGGCCCGCCGGTGTGAGCGCGCGGGCGGCGGCCGCGCCCGGGTACAGCCGTTCCCGTGGCTGGCCCGCGACGACGTAGGCGTCGAAGTACGGCAGCAGGCGGATTCCCCGGTGCGGCCGGGGCGGCGCCCCGGTGTCACCGGCGACGGTCCATCCCGGCACGCCGTCGGAGTCGACGCGCTCCAGTTCGCCCGCCAGCTTGCCGAACAGCCCGGCGGCGTACCGCGGCGGGATGCCGAGCCACTTGGCGAAGTGCTGCGGCGTGGCCGGGCCGTAGGCGTAGAGATAGCGCGTGACGAGCGTGCGCAGCGCGGTGTCGCCGTCCGCGGGGCGGAAGCCGGGCAGCCAGCGTTGCGGATGGGTGTAGGTCACCTTGCGGCCCCGGTCTGGCCCGAAGCACAGCATCCCGCGGTGCGCGGCCGTGCCGGTGAGCTGGCGCCAGCGCGGCCACATGCCCTGAAATGCCGCCATCGTCCGCTCGACGGCCCACGGGCCGGCCCGGTCCGCGATCGCCTCAGTCAGTTCGTCGACGGTCAGCTCGGTGCCCGCCAGCACGTCACCGATGGCCGCGATGACCTCGTCCGCCTCCTCGGGGGTGAACCGGACCCCCTCCGGGTGCGCCGGCACCGAGGACGGCAGGGCCGACAGCGCGCCCGTCCACATCGGCAGGTCGGCGGTGGGGAGCAGGTGGATGGTGCCGCGCGGCCCGAACGACTTGACCAGGGTGCGCTCCGCCCAGAGCGCGCGCCGCACGTCGCTGCGGGTCGCCCCGGCGATGCGCCGCCCGATCGACAGTTCTGCGGCGCTGAGCACCTGGGCGTGCGCCCCGCACAGCACGCCGGCGATGCCGTCCGGCGCCAGGTCCGTGGCTGGTTCTGCCAGCGCGTGCCGGGCCGTCCGCCGGGCCGTGACGCCGCTCCAGGTCAGGGCGGCCGCAGGCGCGGACTCGCCGGTCATCAACGCGCGTTCTGCGGCGGCACCGGTTGCGGTGGCCGGCTCTCGAGGGCGGCCAGCCGGAGTTCGAGCTGGTCGACCCGGTGCCGGAGGAGCTCAAGCTGAGCCTGGTCGGCCAGCCGCCGTTCCGCGGTGCGGCGCAGCCGCGGCGAGGCCTCGGCGCGGGCAGCGACCATGGCGAGGGGCACCAGCCGTTGCGGCCCGTGCGGGCCGTCGGCCAGCCGGGACGGGATCTGGCCGGTCCGGTACCAGCTGCGCAGGGCGGCACGGGAAACCCCGGTATCGGCGGCCGCGCGTTCCAGCGTGGCCCAGTCCGAGCCCTCCATCTGTGCGTTCAGCTCGAGTTCAAGCTCCCAGTCGTCGAGCCGGTCTTCCCAGTCCATGACGGACGGCCTCCATACGATCCTCGTGATTACCCTATTAATAGCATGGTATTGACAGGCTTAGCTGCGGCGCAGGACGCTGAGTCTTATGTTTGAGCGATTCACTAGCCGCGCCCGGCACGTCGTCGTCCTGGCCCAGGAAGAGGCCCGGCGCCTGCACCACAACTACATCGGCACCGAGCACATCCTGCTCGGCCTGCTTGGCGAGCCCGACGGGGTCGCCGGCGTCGTCCTGGCGGGCTTCGGAATCTCACTTGAGTCCGCCCGCGGCGAGGTCGCGGCCATCGTCAGCCCCGGCACCACAGCCCCAAGCGGGCACATTCCGTTCACCCCGCGGGCGAAGAAGACCCTTGAGCTCGCGCTGCGCGAGGCAGTGCAACTGCGGCACAACTACATCGGCACCGAGCACATCCTGCTCGGCCTGATGAGAGAGGGCGAGGGCGTCGCCGCTCAGATCCTGCTGCAGCACGCCGATTTCCTCGCGATCCGCAGGGCGGTGATCGACCAGTTGCCCGCGGCCAGCGCCGAACCGGGCGGGCGGGGCAGGCGCTGGCTGCGCCGCCGCGGCACGGCCGAACCCGCCGAGCCCGGCGCACCGGCCGAGCAGGCAGAACTGAACGCCACCCCGGCCGCGGACACCACCCTCAGCGAGGCCGCCCGCCTGGCCGGGGCCCAGCCGGTCGGCTCGCACCATCTGCTGCTCGCCGCGCTGGCCGACCCCGACACCGCCGCCGCCCGCGCCCTCTCCACCCTCGGCGTCGACCTCGACCTGGCCAAGGAAGCACTCCGCGGCGCGGACATCACCGGCACCAGCGACGAGCTGCCCGAAGACGCAGGCCGCCGTCAGATGGTCATCCAGGTGTCCGGCGAACGGCTCACCATCGAGGCAGCCGACCCGGTGATCATCGAGGCCGGCCGCGCCGCGCTCCGTGCGCTGGGCGATCAGGCCAGCCCGCCCGGCACCATCCGCGGCGACCTGCCCGTCAGCGCCGGCCTCAGCGCCGTCTGGCAGGCATTGCACGACAGCCTCCAGGCCATTCAGCGGCAGGCGGCACAGCCCGCCGACGCCCCGGGCAGCCCCGGCTCGCCAGGCAGCCCCGGCTCGCCAGGCAGCCCTGGCGAGCCAGGGACCGAGGCCGCCTGAACGCCTCACCCCCCGGTCGGATCGGCCGGGCCGGGACCATCAAGCAGGCTCGGACCGGGCACGCCGTCCCTCCGTCAGTCGGCGCTCCGCTGCAGCTGCCACGCCGCTTCGAGGGCGTCCTCGATGGCACCGGCATCGCCGCTGGCGAGGTCAGCAACCACCATCATGTGCTTGCGGTACCGGGCCGGGACGCTGAACGTACCCGGAAACTGCCGGAGCAGCGAGTCCCGGTAATCGAACTCCGCGCGGATCACCACGTGCACATCGTCAAGCTGGCGCGCGACCAGCCTGCCGTGGTACCGCCACTCGGTCAGCCCCTGGCGCGTGGTGTGACGCACCCCGGCCAGGCCCGCGGCCAGGCGCCCGACGTCGTCGATTTGCACAGCGCAGGCTCCCTGCCTCCCCGATCAACTCAATCATGAGGCGCGGCCATCACCAGCCGCCCGCTCTTCAGGGTGCCAGGGCGGGACGCAGGGCCCGCGCGGCGTAGCAGATGCGCGCGGCGCTGGCCGCCACGGCCATCGCCAGTACCCAGGTCAGCGGCACCCCGGCGAATGCCACGCCGGCGATCAGCGAGGCATCGAGCGCGATGACGCCGAGGAACCCCGCAGCGCCCGTGCGGGCCGCCAGCCGGTAGCGCGTGCCCAGCGCGGACGTGGCAAGCAGGGCGATGACGGCGGCGAGCGCCAGGACGGCCAGCATGCGGCCCGGCAGCGGCACGCCCCAGGCGCGGCTGGTGACCAGCGCGGCGATCCAGCACGCACCAACGGCTGGCCCGATACCGAGCAGCCTGCGCGCGGCGCGCCTGGCCGGATTCACCCGGGCGAACCCAGCCACGATCAGCTCCGGCTCGCCGAACTCCGCCACCGCGGACCGCGCAGCGAGATCGGGGGCCAGGCCCTGCCGGAGGTAGGACCGGTGCGTCTCGGCCAGGCCGTCGGCCAGTTCCTCGACTATCGAGTCAGGCAACTGGGCTGCCAGCACGTCCAGGTAGCTGCTGATCAGGCGGGACTCGGGCATGGCCCGCCCTCCAGCGCCGCGGTCATCATGGCCGAGAAGTCCCGCCAGTCCGCCCGCCTGCCCGACAGCGCCCGGTCCCCCGCGGGGGTCAGCCGGTACTCACGCCGCCGCCGGCCGCCCACCACCGACCAGGATCCGGTGATCAGCCCGGCCTGCTCCAGCCGCCGCAGCGCCGGGTAGATCGTCCCGGTCGGCAGGTCCAGCCGCCCGCCGGTGCTCTGCCGCAGCGCCTCGATCACCGCGTAACCGTGCTGCGGGCCGCCTTCCAGGGACGCGAGCAGCATCGCGTCCAGGTGACCCTTCAGCTCTTCGGCCCTCATAGGTAGTGACACTACATTAGGGCTTCCGGTCAGGCAATCCGAGAGGTAGTGTATCTATATGTAGTAACGCTATCTATGAAGCCAGGCGCCCTGGGCAGCGGGCGGACGGAGCCCGCCCGCGCACGGGGGCAGCCCGGCTGGACACACGGAGGGAGCGCTGAGCGACCATGACCCGCACACTGAGCCTTGTCATACGCAATCTGCTGTTCACCGTGGTGGTACCGGGCCTGGGAGGTTTCTGGGTGCCCTGGCGGATCTTGACGCGCGACGGGCACACGCCGGTCCCTGTCGCGTGGGAGGCCGCCGTGGTCATCGCGGCCGGGATCGCGCTGTACGCGTGGTGTGCCTGGAACTTCGCGGCGGTGGGCGATGGCACGCCTGGCCCGTGGGACGCACCGCGGCGGGTGGTCGCGGCCGGGCCGCACCGGTGGGTGCGTAACCCCATCTACATCTCCGCGCTGCTGGTCGTGCTGGGGCAGGCATGGCTGTTCATGTCCCTGCCACTGCTGGCCTACGCGGGCGCCATGGCGCTGTGCTGCCACCTGTTCGTCATCGGGTACGAGGAACCGGTGCTGCGGCACCGCTTCGGCAGCGACTACCTGGAGTACCGGCGCGCGGTGCCGCGCTGGATCCCGCGGCCGCCGTGCCGTGCGGTGCGGACGGCCACGGGGCACACCGCGGCCGCCGGGCACACCGCGGCCGCCGGGCCGGACGCCGCGAACGGCGGGGCAGGCCGATGAGCCTGCGAGCGGAATCCCCGGCACGGCCCTCCGGCACCGCCGCCGTCGCGGGCCTTGCCCAGGTGCGGCGCGCCAGCCTGGTGGCGCTGGTGCTGGTCGTGGCGGAGTACGTGATTGGTATGTACGTCAACCTGTACACGACCATCCCCCAGGCCGATCATGGCCACGGCGTGGGGACCGCCATCACCAACGGGCCGGTGATGCTCAGCATCCACGCCGTGCTCGGACTGCTGCTCGGGCTGGGGGCACTCGGCGTGCTGGTGCAAGCCGTCCGGAGCCGCCGCCCGGCCGTCATCGCCTGGTCAGCGGTGGGCCTGCTCGCGCTGGCCATGGCCGCCGTGGCCGGAGCCGGGTTCACCAGCACCGGTGACCGGACCGCCTCCCTGGCGATGTCGGTGCTCACCGGCGTTGCGCTGCTGTGCTATGCGGCCAACATCTACCTGGTGCGCCCGCCCGGCCCGCGCGGCTGAACGGGCACCGCCGGAGTCCTCAGCGCACGCCGGCCCGGGCCAGCGCCTCCTCCGCCTGGGCGGCCAGGGCGCCGACGAGATCGGCCGCCGGCACCAGGTCGGTGATCAGGTCGATCGCCTCGCTGGCCCACACCGGCGTCGGAGGCAACTCACCGCGCTCCACCCCCTCCTGGTAGGCCCGCAGGGCACCGGCGTCGGCGGCCAGTTCCTCGTCCCGGCCGCGCCACTGGTCAAGGAACGGGTGGCCGAGGGTGCGGGCCGGATACTTCGACGGCCACGGGGAGCCCCGGGCGACGTCCAGGACCGTGTTGCGCTCGGTGTCCTCGCCGAGCCCCTCGAGGATCGCCTTGGTGATCGCGGGCTGGACGAGCGCTTCGGGAGTCGCCTGGAACCGGGTCCCGATGAGCGCCCCCGCCGCCCCGAGGACCAGGGCCGCCGCCACGCCCCGGCCGTCGGCGATCCCGCCAGCGGCCAGCACCGGCGTAGGCGCCGCAAGGTCGGCCACGATCGGGACGAACGGCAGCGTCGATCTCCCCCGGCCGCCGCTGTGCCCGCCGGCCTCGGTCCCCTGCGCCACGATGACGTCGGCGCCGGCGTCCAGCGCCTGCCTGGCCTCGTCGAGATCGGTGGCCTGGATGATCAGTGCCGCTCCGGCCTGCCGGATGGGCTCGACGAACGGCCCGGGGTCGCCGAAGGACAGCATGACCGCCGGTGGCCGGTAGGCCAGCGCGAACTCCACCGTGCCGGCATCCGCTGACCAGCTCTGGAAGCCGACACCCCAGGGCCCGGCGGTGCCTGCGGCGACGATCGGCAGCTCGCGGGCCAGCCAGTCCCGGTCCCCCCGGCCGCCGCCGACCAGGCCCAGGCCGCCGCCGTTGGAAACCGCCGCCGCCAGGGCGCCCCCGGCGGAGAAGCCCATCGGCGCCAGGGCGATGGGGTGCCGCACTGCGAAGTACTCCGTGAAGCCGGTGCGCAACGTCATGACTGCCATCATTCCCGCACTCCGGGCCCGCACGGCGCCGCATTCGCAGCCCGGCGACCCGCGGCCGGCATCGGCTGGGGCAGTTCCACCCGGAGCCACCGGCGGGAACCTGATCCGGCTCAGGGCAGCGCGGCCTAGTCGTGCTCGCGGGTCCAGTGCGGCCGGCGGAACAGGCGGCCCAGGACGTCGTGGAAGCTGTGCCCGGTGTCCGCCAGGGCATCGACCCGGTACACCGGCGGGCCCTCGGGTGGCGGCAACTGGCTGGCCTGGCTGTCATCCAGGCTGCTCTGGATGTGGCTGCGGGTGATCTCGCGCACCTCGTCGGCGTCGATGAACCGCAGGCCGGCGTGCGTGGCGATCACGATCCCGTCGAAAAGGTCGAGTTCCGGTATCTGCAGCACGTGCTCCAGGGTGCCGATCTGCGCACCTGTAGTGCTCAGCACCGGCGTCCCGACCACTGCCGCCTTGTAGGAAATCGCCGTGTCATCAGCCATGCGGCACCTCGTCTCTAGTGGCGCGGCGGCGCAGCAGGAACGGTATGAGCGCCGATTCGAGCTGCACCCGCAGGTTCATTTTGCTCTCGCCTTCCCGGCGGTCGGCGAAGTGGATCGGCAGCTCGACGATCTTCAGGCCGTGCCGGACCGTCCGGAAGTTCATCTCGACCTGGAAGCTGTAACCGTTGCTGCGGATGCTGGCCACGTCGATGGTTTCCAGCGCGGAGCTCCGCCAGATCTTGAAGCCCGCGGTGACGTCGCGGATACCGAGCCGCAGCAGCGCGCGGACGTAGTAATTGGCAAACCCGGACAGCGCCCGGCGATGCCACGACCATTCGCTCGCCAGGCTGGCACCGGCCACATACCGGGAGCCGATCACCACGTCGGCGCCGGCGGACAGCAGGGTGCCGAGCATCTGCGGCAGGTACCTCGGCGCGTGCGACAGGTCGCTGTCCATCTGCACCACGAACTCGGCGCCCGCCTGGATGGCGTGGGTCATCCCGTCCACGTAAGCGCGGCCGAGGCCCTGCTTGCCGGGCCGGTGCACGACGGTCATCCTGGCCGGGCCGTACTCGGCGGCGAGCTGGTCGGCGATGCGCCCGGTGCCGTCGGGCGAGTTGTCGTCGGCCACCAGGATCCGCAGGCCGGGCAGTGGCAGGGCGAGCAGCCCGGCCACGATCACCGGCAGGTTGGCGGCCTCGTTGTAGGTGGGCAGCACGACCGTGACAGCCGCGGAGCACCAAGGCTCAGGCAGTTCCACTACCTGCTCAGCGGGTGCTTCCCGCACGCCAGGGGCCATCGTCATCCTTCCGCCACTGCCCTGGGGCCGCGAGATCCAGCAGCGGATGACGCGAACCACGCTTTGCGTACGGTACCCGATCCCATCCACCGGGTCAGAGCGGGATTGTCCGGCCCT
>CAWDXD010000040.1:0-29652 GCA_963806145.1 uncultured Actinomycetes bacterium | reverse complement strand
AAGGTAGTACGTGGCCCGCTCTGCGAGTGTGAGTGTCGAGGTATTTGCCGGCCTCCGTGCCGATGTGGGCGAGGCGCCGCACTGGGACGAACAGGCTAAGACGCTGCTGTTCGTCGACCTGACGGCAGGCACGGTCTTCCGTTACGACCAGTCCGGGGTGCGGTTGGGCTCTTTCTCTGCCGGGCAAGAGGTAGGCGCGGTTGTTCCCCGGCGCGGTGGCGGCCTGGTGCTTGCGGTTCGCGACGGTATCGCCGTGGCCTCAGAAACCGGGGAGGGCTTGGAGCTCGCAGCACCGATCGAGCGTGATACCCCCGGCAACCGGATGAACGACGCGAAGTGCGACCCTGCCGGGCGGCTGTTCGCCGGGACAACGGCGTTTGATTTCTCGCCACGTGCCGCGGCGCTCTACCGTGTGGAACCGGACTGGTCATTCGAGCAAATAGCCCGCGATGTGACGCAATCGAACGGCGTCGCGTGGAGCCCCGACGGCAGCCGGATGTACTTCATCGACTCGGCCACCCAGGGTGTCGATGTCTTTGACTATGACGCCGGCACCGGCGCGGCCGGTAACAGGAGGCGCCTGGTCACTATCGACCGCACGCGCGGGATACCCGACGGGATGACCGCCGATGACAAGGGCAACCTGTGGGTCGCGTGCTTCGGCGGCGCAGCGGTCCGCTGCTTTTCACCGGCCGGTGAGCAACTGGAGGAGGTCCTCTTCCCGGTTACCCAGGTGACAAGCTGTGCCTTCGGCGGCCCGAATCTAGAGGACCTGTATGTGACCACGGCCGCCTACCGGCTGAGCCCGGGCCAGCTGAAGAGGGAACCGCATGCGGGGGCGACGTTCGTTTGCCGTCCTGGGGCGGCAGGCCTGCCAGCGTCGTCGTTCGCTGGGTAGGCGGGCGCCCCGCTCATGACGTCCGCCGGACCGGAGAACGACGCCCAGGGCATCCCGGAAATCCTGCTGAGACGCTGTTTGGGAGGCGCCGGGGAAGTCAGATCACAGAATACCTAGCGAGGCCGCGCGTTTGATCGCGGACGAACGGGAGGTGGCGCCGAGTTTCATGTAGGCGTGGCGCAGGTGTGTTTTCACGGTATTGAGCGACAGGTACAATTCCGTGGCTATTTCGGTGTAGGTAAGCCGTTCTGACAGTTTTTCCAGCACGCGTATCTCGGCAGCGGTCAGCGGATCAGGGAGCAGGCTTTGCCGGGAAGCGGGCGCGGCGCGCCTGCGCGCTTTGAGACCGGCGTTGATCAGCACAGCGCGTTGCCTGGACCGGGGATAAAGCTGCGAGTTGGCTATCACGTGGTCCACCAACTGGGGAGCTGTGTCCACCACGGTTTGGGCGAAACCATGACGCTCGGCCACGGCCAGAGCCTGTCTGACCAGAGCAGGTGCGTGGGGTGAGGCTTGGCCGATGGCGACGCTCGCGCGCAGCAGCCGCAGCTCCAGATCGGACCGGATCGTGGCTCCCTCGGCAGGGGCGCCGCTCAGGGCTTGGGCCGCTTCTTCGGGGTTCCCGGTGGCGAGGGCAATGGCGGCGGACATGAGGATGCGCCGGTCATCGGGCAGCCGCTTCGTGACGCTCGTGGCGCCGCTCTGGTCGCCAAGACCCAGGCGCAGGCGGGCTTCGAGCTCGTCGGCCATGGGCAGAAGAGCCGAGCGGTCGCTCTTGAGCGCCGACCGCGCCGCGGGCAGCGAGGTGAGGGCTTCGTCGAGGTTGCCGCCGGCCGCCCAGATCCGGGCCCGGTCCAGCTGGGCGAGGTAGTTGAAGGCGGGCCGGGCGCCGCTGACCATCTCCAGCGCGCGTTCCACCGGTTCAGCGGCCGCGGCCAGATCGCACCGCTCCAGCGCGAGCAAGGCCGTGGTCCGCAGGGTGTGGAAGTAGAAGTAGTGGCGGTCGAAGTGGAGGCGGCGAGCTGCGGTGAGGGTGCTGGCGGCCAGGGCGCCAGCCTCGTCCAGGGCCCCTTCGAGGAAGGCTGCCTGGCTGATCACTCCGGGGCAGAGAACCTCGGTCAGCGGAGCGCTCACCTGAGCCGAGGTGAGGGCCTCGGCGAGCTGCCGCGCTTCGCTGAAGTGGCCCACGTAGGTGTGGCAGTACATGGCCAAGGTGTCGAGCGTCACGATCCAATCGCTGACCCTCTCGGCCGTTGCTTCGAACGGCCGCGCCCAGTCCCGGTGCGCCAGTGCCTCGTCGAACTGGCCGATGAACGTGCAGTGCAGCATGTTCACCAGCGCCAGCCTCACGGCCAGTTCGGGTTGCCGGCCGGGGTCGATACGGCATCGTCGGGCGAGCGCGGCAGCCCGCGAACCTCGCTCGAACGCCCCCCGCCACAGCAGCTCAGCCGCCAAGGACAACAGGAACTCGGGTGCGTCTGTGAACAGCTCAGGCCGGATCTCGTCAAGGTCAAGCGCGCTGCCAACGGTCGGGTTGGTCAGCACGTCGCGCACCACCCCCTCACTGAGCAGGCTGACGGCCACGGCCTGTTCACCGGCGGTCAGCAGATGCCGCGCCGCCGCGCCAGTCTGACCAGCCTCAATCAGGTAGCGCGCGGCGGCCTCATGCAGCCGCTTCTCCCGCACCGGGTCCCGGGCGTGCAGCTCGGTCTGGAGAACTTCCCTGATCAAATGGTGATAGCGGTAGGTGCCGGCCCGCTCATCCACGATCGCCACGAACATGTGCGCGCCGTGGAGAAACTCGAGCATCTGCGCTGATCCCTGGCCGCACACCGCGGTGCAAGCGGGCACCGACAGCTCATCCAGTACCGAGGTGGCCAGCATGAACTCGGCGACCTCTGGCTCCTGGAGGGATAGGACCTCCTCCAGGAAGTACCCGGCGACGGCATGGCGGCCCAGTTGCACCCGGCCTGCCGCAAGGGCCGGATCGGGCGAACCATGGATCGACAGCGCCGCCATCTGCAATCCGGCCGCCCACCCCTCGCTGCGCTGGTGGACCAGAGCCAGCTCTGGGTCGTCCAGCCGCACGCCAAACCCGGCAAGAAAACTCCTGGTCTCGTCCACCGAGAAGGCCAGGTCCGCGTCCCGCAGCTCGACCAGATCCTGATGCGCCCGCATCCGGTGCACCCTCAGCGGCGGGTCAACCCGGCTAGCCACAACCAACTGCAGCGACGGCGGGTGGTACTCCACCAGCCAGCGCAGCGCATCGGCACCGGCCGCACCGGCCAGGTGAAAATCATCAATGATCAGAACCCGCGGCCCATCCGGCGTGTCAAGGTCGTCAGCCAGAGCCGCGACCGCATCGGCCGATACCTCGCCATCGAGACTCATCAGCTGGCGGGCATCCTCGCCGATCCCTGGCTGATCAAAGCCATAACGCGCGGCCTCGATGATGGCAGCGACGAAGCGGGCCGGATCCGCGTCGGCCGCGTCGCAGCTGAGCCACGCCGATGGCCGCTCCGGCCGGGCCGCCAGCCAGTCGGCGAGGAGCATCGTCTTGCCAGCCCCCGCCGGGCCCACCACCAAGGCGAGGCGAACCTGTTCGCCCCGGTCCAGCAGGTCGAGCAGCCTTGACCGGCGCACCAGCCCCGACACCACTTTGGGGGCACGGAACTTCGCGGACGGAAACCGGGGACTACGCGGGCCAGGCTCAGCCGTCAGTGTCGCTTCCGGCATTCGGCCTCGGCCTCCCGTACGCAACCGCCCCCGGCTGAGCCGTCAGGGAGCGGCATGAAAGCCATTCCTGGGCGATCGCATGATTTTACGCTCGGTGAGCGCGAGAACAAGGCCAGTTCGTGCGCATTGCCGCGTTGGAGATGCTGGGGCCTGGCAGGCCCTTTCCGAATTCACGTGCGTCCGTGTCGCGCGGAGGTGCGCCGGCGCTGATAGCCGGCCGGGCGGCGGCTGTCACAGCGCGTGATCACCCGGAATCGGGTGACGACTCGGGACCCGCCGCCACGCACGCTGGCAGCCAGTGTCAACCATCGATTACGAGGCTCAAACCTAGTGCCGCCATACAGCTACGAGATCACTTTCACCGGCCAGGCAGACAGAACGCTGCGCGCACAATTCGACGACTGCAAAGTCATCACGGGCCCGGACACAACCACCCTCCGCGCCGAGCTGCCCGACCAGGCTGCCCTCTCCGGGCTCGTGCAGCGGATCGCCGGACTTGGGCTGGAAATCAGCCACGTGCTGCTCCTGACACCGCCATGTGCGCCATGACCGGTCTCGCGCGCACGGCGGGCGGCCTCGCTCATCTCCGCCTCGGTGATCTCGCCGTGCTCGGCCTCGCTTGGTGATCCAGGCGGGCCTGTCGGCTGCTCGGCTACGCAGGTGGTGCTTGCAGGAATGCCTGGAATTCCGGAAGCGCGGCTGGGTCTTGGATAAGGAACAGATGCCCGCCTTCGTAGCCGCGCAGTTCGGCTCCGCGGAGGCGCGATGCGATCGCGGTGCTGTTCTGGACCGGAGCGATCTGGTCGTAGTTGCCGTAGCCGACCAGGGCCGGGCATGAGATCGCGCCGAGGCGGTCCCATACGTCATGGTCTGCGCGCGCCTCGAGCTGGGCCTGGTAGGCGGCCGTGGCGGCTGGGTCTTGCTGATCGGGTCCGGCGGCGGTCAGGCCTTCGGCCAGCGCGCGGTCGGCTGGGTGGGCCTCAAGCCAGCGCTCGTCCCAGCGGCTGTCAGCCAGCCTGAGTTGCGCCGCGGCCCGCTCCTGAGGCGGGAGTTCCTGCAGCTTCTGCAGCGGATAGGAGGACCCGCCGTCGCCGCCGGCCGAGGTGCAGGCCAGCGCGAGGCGCTCTACCCGCTCCGGATTGGCAGCGGCGAACTCCTGCGCCACCATTCCGCCGAAACTCACCCCGAGCACCCGGCAGACGTCCCAGCCGGCGATCCGCAGCAGGCCGGCGGCGTCAGCCGCGAGATCGGCCATCGTATAAGGGCCCCTCAGGGGGGCGCTGCGGCCCAGGCCACGGTAGTCCCACGCCAGCAGATCGAACCTGGCAGCAACCAGATCAAGCAACGGCCGAACGGCCTGCAAGGTCGTGCCCGACCCGTTGCAGAACAGCAACCGGGGACCAGCGCCCCTTTGCTCCCAGTACAGCTCAACCCCGTTCACATGACCAGCCGGCATCTCGCTTCCGCCCTATTCACCATGGTCAATCGGCAGCCTGCTCGCTGACGCTACCCGCTTGCCGGTAACCGCCAGCCATCCACGGCGGGTGATCCCCGCGGCCTGTCACGCTACGAGCCGCACCCAAGCCATTTACGCGCCGCTGGCCAGCAGCGCGGCGCCGTCGAGTGCATCACCACGCGCAGGGATGCACACGGCCTTGGGCACGGCGGCGGCCACGCGCGAGGTGATAGCAGCGGCGAACGTCGCGTGGGTACTCAGCCCGCCTACCACCGCGAACTGGCGGTTCTGAGCGTCGAGCCTGCGCAGCACGGCGATCGCGGCCGCCGCCAAGTGTGCTGCCGCGTGCTCGGCGATGTAGCCCGCCTGCTCGTCGCCTTCCAGCCACGCTTCGAGCACATCGGGTGCAAAGCGGCCGAACAGGCCGGCTGGGCTGGAGCTTGCCGCAAGCAGGGCGCCCAGCTGTGTCGCTGCCACGCCGAAGGTGCGCTCGCACCGCTGGGCCAGGCCGGTGGGCGGGCCGCGGCCATCGATGCTCCGTGCCGCCGCCAGGCATCCCTCGCGCCCGATCCAGCCGCCGCTGCCCTCATCACCCAGGACAGGACCGAGCCCGCCCGCCCGGTACGATGCCCCGGCCAGGTCCACGGCGAGCGCCACAGCTCCAGTCCCAGCTATCAGGAGCGCCCCCGGCTCGCCCTGGAACGCACCCAGGTGCGCCGTGCGGGCGTCGCTGGCCACCCGGACGCGCGCCCGCGGAAGAGCCCTCCGCAGCGCCCGGCTGACCTCGTCCTTATCCTCAGCTGCCGCCAAGTCATAACCGGCGATGCCAGCTCCCACGCTGGTAAGGGAGCCCGCATCCGGCAGCCGGCCACAGACCTCCGCGAGATGCGTGAGCAGGGCCGCCCGCGGCCCTGGCGCGCCCATCCACCCGCGTACGCCCTCACACACCCGCAGGCGGCAGCTACCGTGCTCACGGACCTCGACCCGGAGATTGGTCTTGCCGACGTCGAGGGCAACAACAAGCTCACTCATCGTGGCCGTGGTGCCTTTCGATCGGGTAGGGCCACCAAGGGATGGCGTGTGGCCGTCCTCACTCGCCGAGCGCGACCCGCAACGAACCCTGGCACTCCTGGAGCAGCGCCCGCGCCGCCGCAGGCGGCAGGTCGTACCGGATCATGACGATGGCAGCCTTTGTATCACCGTCAGCAGCGCGCAGCGCCTCCAGCACGGCACGCTCGTCAGCCCCGGTGATCAAGCCGACGATGCGTGCCGAGCGGCTGCGCAGCTTCGCGTTGGTGGGTCGCACGTCGACCATCAGGTTGCGGTAGGTCTTGCCGAGCCGCACCATCGTGATGGTCGAAATCGCGTTCAGCACGACCTTCTGAGCCGTGCCGCTCTTGAGCCGGGTGGACCCGGCGATCAGCTCCGGGCCCACCAGCAGGTCGATAGCGATATCGACCGCGCTGCTCAGCGCGGAACCCGCGTTGCAGGAGATGCCGACGGTCAGCGCACCCACTTCGGTCGCCTTGGCCACGCCCCCGAGGACGAACGGCGTGCCGCCGCTGGCACTCAGGCCAACGACAGCGTCGAGCGGGCTCAGCTTCAGCTCGGCCAAGCGCCGCTGGGCTTCGAGCGGGTTGTCCTCAGCCTCTTCCACAGCCGAGCCGACCGCCTCCGCTCCACCCGCGAGCAGCGCAAGGACCTGGCCCGGGTCGGCGGCGAAGGTGGGCACGCACTCAGCCGCGTCCATGAGCGCAAGGCGTCCCGAGGTGCCCGCCCCGAGGTAGATGAGCCGCCCGCGGGCGCGCATCCGCTCCACGATACGGTCAATGGCGCGCGCGATCGCCTCGCTGGCCCCCCGGAGCGCCGCCTGGACGTCAGCCATATCATCGGCCATCATCCCGACCAGCAGCGGCGTGCTCGTCGCGCCGAGGTCGAGGCCGTCGGACCGAGCTGCCTCCGTCGCCGGCGCGCCCAGATTCGTTTCGCCGGTCATCGGGCGGCCTCTTCTCGCTGGCGGACGCGCACAACCGGGGCGTGGTGAAGTATGACCATCCGGCCGTCCCACCTCCCTACCGCACATCATCGTGACTGGGCCAAGTTCCTTACTAATACACCGGAGCGCACCAGTGAGCATGACCGTGATCGGGCTGATCAGTGGGACGTCCTACGATGCCGTCGACGCCGCGGCCGCCCGGATGCGGCTGGAGGGCGACACATTGTTCCTGGTCCCGCTGGGCTTGCACTCGGTTCCCATCCCCGGGCCACTGCGGGCGCGTATAGCCGCGACACTGCCTCCGCATCGCACGACCGTCGACGAGATCTGCCGCCTGGACACCACAATCGGGCAGCTCTTCGGCTCGGTGGCCGCTGACGCCAATACGGCGCTCACCGGCGGCGCGGCCACCCTGGTGTCGAGCCACGGCCAGACCGTGTATCACTGGGTGGACAGCCGCACGGCGCTCGGCACCCTGCAACTGGGTGAACCGGCCTGGATCGCCGAGGCCAGCGGCTTGCCGGTCGTATCCGGCCTGCGTTCTCGCGACATCACCCGCGGTGGCCAAGGCGCCCCGCTCGCGTCGCTTCTGGATGCCTTGCTCGTGCTGGGAGACGATCGGACCGTCGGCTCGCTTAACCTCGGCGGCATCGCCAACATCACTGCCTGGTCTGACACGGGTGAGATCGTTGCCTACGATATCGGCCCAGCCAGCGCGCTGATGGACCGCGCGGTCGCCGATGCCACCGACGGACGGGAGCGCATGGACATCGACGGCGTGCGAGCCGCCAGGGGCAGGGTGGACGCCGATCTGCTCACTGTCCTGCTCGCCGAGCCTTACTACCGTCTTCTCCCGCCGAAGTCCACGGGAAAGGAACTGTTCCACGCCGGCTACGTGCGGGCCATGGTGGGCAAGCGGGACGTGCCGCTGGATGACCTGCTTGCCACACTGGCCGAGCTCACCGCCATCCTTGTGGCACGGTCCTGCCGCGAACACGGCGTGCAACAGCTGTTCGTGGCGGGCGGCGGGATACGCAACCCGGCCCTGATGGGCCGCATTCGCGCGCTCACCGCGCCGACCCGCGTCAGCGAGTTCGACGACCTTGGGATGTCAGCCCAGGGCAAGGAGGCCTACACCATGGCCGTCATAGGATTCCTCACCGTGCACGGCCTGCCCGCCACGATCCCGTCGGCCACCGGCGCGGCAAACAGTTCCATCCTCGGTTCGCTAACCCCCGGCGCCGCACCCCTGCGCCTCCCGGCGCCCGCCCGCTCGTTCCCATCCCGTATCAGCATCGCTGCAGCGTAGCTAGACGGTCGGGGTCACGGGCCAGCCAGATCAACGGCTGCGGTTGGCTGACCGGCAGGCGCCGGTGGTTAGTGGCCGTGCTGTCCGGTGCCGAGATCATCCGAGCGTCCGGCGGCCAGCCGTGACCATTGGGCGGCCGGGCGGCCGTCGCTGCGGAACTGGTCGCCGTCGGTTGCGAAGGGCTGGGGCCAGCCGGGAGGCGAGTCCTCCCAGGCCTCCTGCCGGCCGTACACCGTCATGTCGAGCAGCCCGTAGCTAGGCGCCATCGCTTCCGCGCCACGGCCACTGGTCCAGTAGGTCTCGAACACCCGGTTGCCGTGCCGCAGGTAGCAGACCTGCATGCCGAACCAGCGGCCGGCCAGCAGGGCGTCGGCGGAGTCTTGCGCGGAATACCAGGGCACGTCCCAGCCCATAAAGTCGCGGTAGCGAACGCTCTCCGCATACGGGCCCTGGCAGAAGGTGGCGTAGGTGACATCCCGTGAGTGCAGGTAGGACAGCTCGCGGATCTGCCCATTGAAGAAGGTGCAGCCCTCACACTGAGCCGCGGCAGGGTGGCCGGCGTGCCACATGTGGAAGTAGACGATCAACTGCGACCGGCCCTCGAATACCTCCAGCAGCGGGACCGGCCCGCGCCCGCCGATCACCGGGATCGCCGCGTCCACTTCGACCATGGGCAGCCGCCGCCGGGCCGCCGCGATCGCATCACCTGCGCGGGTGTGGGCCTTCTCCCGGATCAGCAGCGCGTCCAGTTGCGCCTGCCAAGTAGCCCGGTCTGCCACCGCGGGCAGCACCGCGGTGCCCGTGCCGCCAGCCCCCGGCAGACCCGCCGTTCCCGGCCCATCGTTCATGATCGCCTCCGTTGCCGTTCTGCTGTCCGTCCAGGAGACAAGACCGCGGCGAGCCCGGAAATTCATCGCCGGTCCAGCCCAGCCTCTTCGGCGAACAGTGCACAGGCCGGCGGGAGCAGTTGTGCCTACCGGCAGATGAACGCGGCAAGGTCACCGGAAGTGACAAAGGCGCCGTCGTCATCAATCACGGCCTGCACCTGCTGGCGCACGTCCTCGACGACATCGGGCCAGGGACGGGCGATCTCATCCTGGTAGTGGCTCGCCAGGCTGGCCACGTAATCCGAGGCCACCGCGGCGTCGCGGATCACCACCGGCGGCTGGCCGGGCGGGCGCACGCAGGTCACGGACCCGAACGCCGCACCCAGTTGCGCTGCCGCGTTCTCGGCGGTGAACGCCTGCGTGGCCTGGGTCATCCGCCAGCCGGGCGTCCCCTTGCCGGCGGCGCGCTCGACCAGGCGGCGCAGCGAGCGCGTGTGCCGCGCACCGTTGGTCACCGCAACACAGGCGCCCCCTGGCACCAGCACGCGGCGCAGCTCACGCACCGCCGTTTCCCGGTCGGGCACGTGATAAAGCATGTGTACCGCCAGCACCACGTCAAACACGCCGTCGCGCACCGGCAACGCAGCGACATCAGCGCTGAACAGCGCCGGGCAGGCCGCCGAACGCAGCATCCCCATCGACAGATCACACCCCGCCGACCGCACCTGCCGCCGGGCCATCGCGCGCAGGTAAAGGCCATTCCCGCAGCCTGCATCCAGAATCTTCATCCCGGGCGCCAGCCCGGCCAGATCCAGCACCCAGCCCTCGATATCGAAGTACGGGCTCTGATGCAGCCAGAAACGCTGGCGGGCACGAAGATTGCCGTCATCGGCATACTGGCCCGGCACGGTCGACGCCACAACAACAGAATGCCCCGTTATGCGCGGGCACTCACTGGATGCCGGTCAGGGCAAGGACCAGCCAGATCCTCCTCGGAGGGCTTGATCGTGCCGGAGTTGGCGACGGCCACCCAGTCCCGCCGCCTAGTAGGCGGCGGGACTGGGCCGGCGCGGGTGCCCTGGGATCCTCCGGTCTGGCGCCGGTCAAGTCTTGGCTGTCGCCGGGTCGCTGGGGTGCCGGGTGAGCGGCCTGGTCTGCACGGTCAGCCAGGAATCCAGCGGGAGCGATTTCAGGATCGCCTCCATCTCGGCCGCATCCTGGGCTCGCCAGAGGCCCAGCGAGCGCCCCTCGCCCGGCAGCGCCCACAGCCGCAGCAGGTGTCCCTGACCAGCCAGTTCGTACGCGCGATCTGCCTCGCGCGCCTTGGTGTCCTCCACCGTCCGGGCAGGCGTGCCCTCCGGGATGGTGATGGTGAAGGTGGTCAGAAATTCCGTGGCTCCCGGACTGGCCTCTAGGACCGGGTCGTTCGGGTGCCGGGCGAGCGGGGTGACCTCATCGGTACGCCAGACGCGCAGCGGCATCGAGGCGAGGACTCTCTCGAGCTCATCACCATCGTCGGCAGCGAACAACCCGAGGCTCCGCCATTCGCCTGGCTGCAGCGGCGGGCGCCACAGGCGAAGCAGGTGGCCCTGGGACGCGAGCTCACGCGAGCGTGCATCCTCGCGGGTGCGGATGTCGTCGATGGCTTCCTGCGAGGTTCCGTCCGGAACGCGGGTGGTCATGATGACGAGGTATTCCATGGTGAGCGCCTCCAGATCGGCCCTGGCGGCTAGGGGTTAGGGACGCCGGTGTAGGGGAAGCCGGGCAGCAGGTCGCCGTGGGGCTTGAGGCCGGCCGGGGGGATCTTGCCGTTGCTCAGCCAGGCGAAGCGGATGCTGTAGACGTCGTCGGTGAGGATGCGGCCGTTGGGGTAGGTGGCGGGCTTGGTGCGGTCGTAGTGCAGGATGTCGGGCAGCACCTGCAGGGCGGCCGCCTTGGCCTCCTCGGGGGAGTAGCCGCCGGCGTTCTCCAGGATCTTGGACCACGGCCCCAGGTAGTTGGCCACGTCGTCGGCTGGCTGCCGGGAGTTGAAGAGGTTCTTTTCGCCGTCGGGGTTGATGAACGGGTTGATGGTCGGGTTCCCGCCGCGGTCCATCTGCACCAGGGTTCCGTCGCGGCGCAGGCTGATCGAGGCCCACACTCCGATCTCCGGGCCGGCGCCGAGCATGTCGTCGGGTACCTCCAGCGCGATGGAGTCGACGTTGTTGTCGGCGAAATCGTCGTGCCCGGTCCAGGCGAAGCCGTGCAGGGCGCCCTCGACGTCGGCGAAGAACGGGTCGCTGCGCAGCCCGGCGAACAGCCGGATCGAGCCGGCCTGGACGGGCTGGGCCGTGCCGTCAAAACTGACCGGCAGGGACGCGGTGAGCTGTTCGCCGGCAGGCTCGGGCTCGCGGGCCTGGCTGCCGGTGGCGTACCAGGCAGTCCCGGTCTGCCTGCCGTTCTCGAACGCGGAGAAGGTGAAGGTAAACGCGACGTCGGCGCGGTTGTCGCCGTCGGTGTCGATGTTGATCCGGTAGACCGCGTCGGGGTGGAATTCCGGGCCGGTCACCGGCGCGGGGATGGGGGGCGGGGCGCTCGTCGGGTTCGAGTCGATGATCAGCACCGTCTTGCCAGGGTTGTCTGACGACTTGAATACGAATACGTCGGTAAGGTCCAAGCGCCTGTCATCGCCGGGAAACTTGAGATTGTCGGCGCTGAAATGGTTAGACATGGTGGCTCCTTTGATGGTGATTGCGAGGATCGGGGCGGCCGGGGCTCAGTTGCGGATGAAGTCGAGCAGGGCGGTGTTGACCTGGCCGGCGTGTGTCCAGGGGATGGCGTGCGGGCCGCCCTCGACGACGACGAGGTGCGCGTCTTTGATCAGGCCGGGCAGCCGGCTGGCGGTTTTGTCCAGGGGCAGTACCTGGTCGGCGTCGCCGTGGAGGACCAGGATGGGCACGTCGATCTTGGGCAGGTCGTCGCGGAAGTCGGTGGCCCAGGTGCCGATGCAGGCCACCGCAGCGGTGGCCGAGGCGGTGACGGCGAGGTTCCAGCTGGCCTGCCAGGCCTGGTCGCTGACCAGGGTGCCGCCCAGGGTGGCGATGTTGTAGAAGCTGTCCAGGAACCCCTTCATCCAGGCCGGGGTATCGGCGCGGGCGGCCTGGGTGAACCCGTCGAACACGCTTTGCGGCACCCCGCCGGGGTTGTCGGCGGCCTGCCGCAGGTACGGCGGGATCGGGGAGACCAGCACGCCCTTGGCCACCCGGGCCGGCCCGTAGCTGCCCAGGTAGCGGGTGACCTCGCCGGTGCCCATCGAGTGCCCCGCCAGCACCGAGTCGCGCAGGTCCAGGTGTTCGAGCAGGGTGTGGAGGTCGGCGGCGAAGGTGTCGTAGTCATACCCGCCGGCCGGCTGGCTGGACTTGCCGAACCCGCGCCGGTCGTAGGTCAGGACCCGGTACCCGGCCTCCAGCAGCACCGGGACCTGCTTGTCCCAGGCACGGCCGCTGAGCGGGTAACCGTGGATCAGCACGACCGGCTGGCCGGCGCCGTGATCCTCGTAGTAGATCTCGATGTCGGCGCTGTTCTCAGTTCCGACTTTGATAAATGGCATTGAAATCTCCATTCAGTGATTGGTCTGTTGCATGGCGGTCCCGGCGACCGTGGCCGAAATCGGTCACGCGGGCATGTCCGTCCCGGCCTGCTCCGACACCAGGTAGGCGGCGTACCAGGCGGGCCAGTTCTCGTCCTGGCCTGACCGGTGAAGAAGGTGCGACCGCCCCGTGCGCTTCTGGTGCTCGACGTGGGCGGCCTCGGCACGCTTGAGCGCGCTGGCCAGGTCCGCCGTGGATGCGAATGCCGTGTCAGCGGTGATCCGGCCGGGGAGCCGCGTCGTGACCTCCTGGACCAGCCATGTATTGCCGTCGGGATCGTTGAAGGAGAAGAAGGACCCGTAGCTGGCGCGCTCGGGGTCGGGACCGGGCTGACGGGCCTCGGGGGGGAACGGCGGGCCGTGCCACGCCTCACTCGCGTCGATGCCACGGCCGACGAGTTCGTCATGGGCCGCCTCGATGTCGGAGACGATCAGTCCTCCCTCGGCCGAGCCGGGCGCGGCCGTCGTGAGTCCTGTGCCGAACGTGATCGAGGTACCGGAGCCCGGAGGAGTGAACTGGACGATGCGAAGGCCGTCAAGCGGGGCGACGTCGTCATCGAGCCTCCAGCCGAGGCGCTGGTAGAACTCCTTGGCTCGGTCGACGTCGGACACGGGGATGATGTCGATCTCGAGGTGCATGTCGACCTTCCCGACGGCCGCGCCGCCGCTGGCGTTGTGTACTTCGGTAGCGCTCATTGCTGCCTCCTGGGTTGTGTTGCTTGCATGGCGCTTGCTTTCAGCAGGAAGACCTCATGGGTCTTCGTATTGCTGATGCCTTCAACGGTGATCTCCGCGCCTGCCCGTCGCGCCCGGTAAGGTCCCTGGTGCAGACCCCCGGGTGCCCGATCCCGGGGTCACGGGTGCGCCGAGGTTGCCAACGTGGGGCGCCGTTCCTAGGCTCGGTGATGAGGCTCGGTTGGTGGCAATGTCGGCTCCTGTTCCAGCGCGGCGGCTGCTTAGCCGGCGCAGCGAGTGCGCGGCGCTGGATCAGCTGGTGGCGAGTGTGCGCGCGGGTGCGAGCCGGGCGCTGGTGCTGCGCGGGGAGGCCGGGGTCGGCAAGAGCGCGTTGCTGGAGTACCTGGCGCAGCACGCGTCCGGGTGCGGTATTGCCCGGGCGGTCGGCGTCGAATCGGAGATGGAGCTCGCGTACGCGGGGTTGCAGCAGTTGTGCGCACCGTTCCTGGATCGCCTGGAGCGCCTTCCCGGCCCGCAGCGCGGTGCGCTTGGCACTGCGTTCGGTTTGCGCGACGGCGACGCGCCGGATCGGTTCCTCGTCGGCCTGGCGGTGCTGAGTCTGCTGTCGGACATTGCGGAAAAGCGACCGCTCGTCTGCGTCGTGGACGACGCGCAGTGGCTCGACGCGGCTTCCGCGCAGGCGCTGGCCTTCGTCGCGCGCCGTCTCGGTGCGGAGTCGGTCGGGCTGGTCTTCGCTGTGCGCGAGCCGAGCGGCGAGCGGCATCTTGAGGGCCTGCCGGAGCTCGCTGTGGGCGGGCTAGACGACGGTGATGCGCAGGAACTGCTCGGGACAGTACTCGCCGGTCCGCTCGATGAACGGGTGCGTGACCGGATCGTGGCTGAGACGCGCGGCAACCCGCTGGCGCTGCTTGAGCTGCCACGTGGCCGGACGCCCGCCGAGCTCGCGGGCGGGTTCGGGCCGTCCGGCGGCCCGGCGGTGCCAGGGCGGATCGAGCAGAGCTTCCGGGAACGGCTGGCGCCGCTCCCGCCGTCGACGCGGCTCTTGCTTCTCGTCGCGGCGGCTGAGCCGGCCGGGGATCCGGTGTTGGTGTGGCGCGCGGCCGCCGGGCTCGGCATCGGGCCGGACGCGGCCGCGTCGGCGGCCGCCGTGGGGCTAGTTGATTTCGGCGCGCAGGTGCGCTTCAGTCATCCGCTCGTGCGTTCGGCGGTCTACCGCGCTGGCGCCCCGGAGGAGCGCCGGCGCGTGCACCGCGCGCTCGCCGAGGCCACCGATGCCGACGTCGATCCGGATCGCCGCGCCTGGCACCGCGCTAAGGCGGCAGCCGGGCTTGACGAGGACGTCGCCGCCGAGCTGGAGCGCTCGGCCGGGCGAGCGCGGGCGCGCGGCGGCCTGGCGGCGGGGGCAGCATTTCACGAGCGCGCCGTCGAGCTGACGCCCGATCTGAGGCGCCGGGCGCAGCGTGCGCTCCTCGCCGCCCAGGGCAAGCACCAAGCCGGCGCGCCCGATGCGGCGCTCCGGCTGCTGGCGATGGCGCAGGCGGGGCCGCTGGACGAGCACGAGCGAGCCCGTGCGCAGCTGTTGCACGCGCAGATCACGTTCGCGATGACGCGCGGCCGCGACGCTCCCCCCATGCTGCTCGAGGCGGCCAGGCGGCTCGAGCCGCTGGATCCGAGGCTCGCCCGCGAGACATACCTCGAGGCGTTCGCGGCTGCGCTCTCCGCCGACCGCCTAGTGCGCGGGGGCGATGAACGAGAGGTCGCCGCGGCCGTTCTGGCCGCCGGCTGGGAGCCCTCCACGCGCGCCTGCGATCTGCTGCTGGACGGGCTCGCCCTCCTGACCCGCGAGGGCTACGCCGCGGGGGCGCCGGCGTTGAAGGCCGCGCTGCGCGCGTTCCGGGACGAGCCGCTCTCCGAGGAGGACGAGCTGCGCTGGCTGTGGCTGGCCTGCCGCATCGCCCGGGCGCTGGCCGATGATGGGGCGTGGGACGAACTCACCGCGCGCCATCTCGATCTCGCGCGCCGCGCCGGTGCGTTCTCCGCGCTGCCCGTCGCGCTCACCGACCGCGCGCTCGTCGAGCTGTTCTCGGGCAGGGTCGAGGTGGCGATGTCGCTGGCCGCCGAGTCGGACGCCGTCGTCGAGGCCACCGGTAGTCACCTGACGCTGCGCACCTCGATCGTGCTGGCGAACTGGCGGGGACGGGACGCCGAGGCGCTGGCGCTCGTCGAGGCGCGCCGGGAGGAAGTGCTGCGACGCGGCGAAGGGCTCTGGCTCGCCGCCAACGACTGGGGCAGCGCGATTCGCTATAACGGGCTCGGCCGATACGAGGACGCCCTGGCCGCGGCCGAGCGGGGCGCCGAGGCCGCGCGCGTGCTGGGGCCGTCGATCTTGCTGCTGGCGGAGCTGATCGAGGCCGCCGCGCGCAGCGGCCAGGCGGCGCGCGCGACCGGTCCGCTCGCCCAGCTCGCTGAGATAGCGCACGCCGCCGGCACGGACTGGGCGCTCGGGATCCACGCGCGCGCGGCGGCGATGCTGGCCGAGGGAGGCACGGCCGAGCGGCTCTACCGGGAGGCGATCGAACGGCTGTCGCGCATAAAAATCCGCGCGACGCTGGCCCGCGCACATCTCCTGTACGGCGAATGGCTGCGGCGCGGGCACCGTCGCGTCGATGCTCGCGAGCAGCTGCGAGCCGCTTACGCGATGCTCTCGGACATGGGCATGGAGGCGTTCGCCGAGCGTGCCCGCCGCGAGCTGCTGGCCACCGGCGAGACAGTGCGTAAGCGCACGGGCGAGACGCTCGACGAGCTGACCCCGCAGGAGGTGCAGGTCGCGCGCCTGGCTGCCGGCGGGCAGACGAACCCGGAGATCGGGGCCCAGCTGTTCCTCAGTCCGCGCACGGTGGAGTGGCACCTGAGCAAGGTGTTCGGAAAGCTCGGGGTCAGCTCTCGCAAGGAGCTCCGCACGGCGCTGTCCGACGTCGGCGCAGCGGTCGTCCGCCGCTAGCGGCCGCCGGATCCGGGGCCCAGAGGCCAAACCAGCGAAGGCGACCAGCGCGACTGCGAGCCGTCTGGAGGGACAGATGCCAGGCGTGCCGGAACGGCACCGGCGCTGCATGGGCGGATCGGTCTGCTACTTCAGAGTGCCCAGCAGTGCCCGGCAGGCCTGCTCGCAGCGTCGGCAGGCCTGCTCGCAGACCCCGCAGTGCTGATGGTGGCGGGCATGCCGTTGGCACTCATCGCCGCAGCTCTTGCAGACGGCTATGCAAGCCTCCAGCAGCGGCTTGGTGACGCTGGCGTCGTAGGCCGTCTGGCGAGTTACCACCCCGAGGGTGGCGGTGCACACGTCGGCGCAGTCCCAGCACAGCCGGATGCACGTCACCATCTCGGCCAGGTTCTGCTCGTGCAGGTCATCGTCGGCGTCGGCGATGCAGGCCTGGGCGCAGTCGCTGAGTGCGTCGATGGTGGCCGCCAGCACACCGGCATCGGCGTTCAATGTGCCTGAGTAGGCGTCCAGCAACTGCCTGGCGTAGCTCATGGCCCCTCCGTGGCGATTACAACGATGCAGCTCCAGCAACCTTGGTACCCCTTGCCCGCAGGGACAACCGGCCGGGTGGACAGAGGACACCAAAGGCGGTGAGAACTCCGGGGTCCTGCGGCGCGGGACGGATCTGATGTCTTGACGATTGTTTCCATGCACGTCAACCTTGTCGGAAGGTTCACTGCGCTTGAGGAGGGCCCATGGCGTGGCGGCTTGAGGGGACGTATTTCGAATCATGCTCGTGTGACGAGGTCTGCCCGTGTACCTGGTCGGCAATGACAGCGACGGCAACCCTTGACCGGTGCCGTGCGCTGCTGGCCTATCACATCGGCTCGGGCGAGATCGATGGTGTCGATGTCAGCAGCCTGAGTTTCGCCCTTTTCCTGGACACGCCGCCAGTGATGAGCGAGGGCAACTGGCGGGTGGGGGTCTACCTGGATGACGCCGCGTCCGACAGTCAGGCCGAGCGGCTCGGGGCGGTCCTGTCCGGTCAGCTCGGCGGGCCGCCCGCGATGCTCGGCCCGCTGATCGGCGAAATGCTTGGGGTGGAGAAGACGTCCATCATCTACAGCGAGGATGGCCGCGGCCACCATGTCCGGATCGGCGATGCCATCGACGTGGGCGTCGAGGACTTCGTCGCCCTGGAAGGCCACGATCCGGTTCAGCTGACGAACGTGTTCCATCCGTCGAACACGACACTGACCGTCGCACCGGCCACTGCCGCGCACCTGTCGACGTTCGGGATCGACTGGGGGCGCGAGGGACAGAGCGGCTTTTCTGCGCCGTTCTCCTGGGCAGGGTGACCAGCTCCCGCGGGCTTGTCCGGCCACGGGCCGGCCTGGCAACCCGTGAGGTCGCCTTCCTGCTGATCCTGGCGGCCGGTGCCTGGGCTGCGACCATAGCCCTCACCCGGGAGATGGCCGGAATGACTGGCACGATGGGACTTGGCCTGGCCCTGTTCGTGCCGGTCTGGACACTGATGATGGCCGCCATGATGCTTCCCTCGGTGGCGCCCACGGCCTCGCTGTATGCCAAGACCTTCCGGGATAACCGGGCAGTAAGGACCACCGGCCTGGTGGTGGGCTATCTCGCGGTCTGGGCAGCGGCCGGGGTGCCCGCATACGGGCTGGCCTGGCTCGCTGGCTGGCTGACCGGCAAGCACCCCAGCACGGCACACATCATGGCCGTGGCCGTCTTCGCCGTCTGCGGACTGTACCAGCTCAGCGGCCTGAAGGACCGCTGCCTCACGCACTGCCGCTCCCCGCTCGGGCTCCTCCTGCACTACGGCTCGTATCAGGGCAGGTCCCGCAACCTGCGCGTCGGTGTCCATCACGGCGCATACTGCCTAGGCTGCTGCTGGGGCCTGATGGTGCTCCTGATCGCGGTGGGCGTGATGAACGTTGCCGCGATGATCGGCCTGGCCGCTCTGGTGCTGGTCGAGAAGGCATGGAGATGGGGCCCGGCCGCCGGCTGGCTCGCGGGTGCGGCCGTCCTGGCGCTCGCGGTGGCCACCATCTGGCTTCCCTGGCTCGCCCCGGGCCTGCACGCCACACCGCCGATGATGAACTGACCCCTGGACTGGCGCCATCAGGCGGTTCCAGCGCTGCTGAGTCCGGCCCTGGGCGCGGACGCTGCCGCCGGGGCAATTGCGTTCTGTTTTTGCTCCCGTCGTAGCCTGCGCAGCACCGGCAGTGCTGCGAAATAAGACCCGGCCACCGCAATGCCGCCGACACCGAGGTCGATCGAGATCCGGCCCTGCCTGGCCCAGTAAACGTCCCTCAGGTCCAGCAGCAGGGCGAATTCATCAACGATGAGCGCCAGCCCAGTGCCGTAGCTGACCGCGACTGCCGGATGACGGCGATGCCGCTCATCACCGCGGACAGCGACCGCGCCGACACCCGCCAGCAACCCGATGCCCCACAGGTAGTGATGCAGGTGCTCGCCGCCGACGCTGATGTTGCCGAACGGGCCCTTGCCGGCCCGGATGCTGGCGGTCAGCACCCGCAGCCCGGCGAAGGTGCCGGCGAAGGCCAGCCAGGTGAGCAGGGCAGACCGCTGCCCGGGTCCGAGTTCCTCGTGATAAGCGCGGCGGACGGCGCCCGGCGATGGCGCGAGGTTTGTCACACCGCACCAGTACCCGGCCGGCCGCCAGGCGCAACCCCGCGGCGTCACCGGCCAGACCGATATCACACGCCGGAGGATCCCTATCCACAACCCACCCGTCTAACTAAGGCGGCTCCGGGTCGGCGGGGCCGGGTGGGACGGATACTTGCCAGGTGGCTCTGGTCGAGATTACGACGGCGGCCTGATGCGGCGCGCTGGGCCGCCGGTCGTCGGGAGGCTGCCCATGGCACCAGGCGTCTACCGGTTCCGGGATGCGCCTGGCCGGGTTTTGTATATCGGCCGGGCCGGGGCGTTGCGCCGCCGGGTGGCCTCTTACTGGTCGGATCTGGGCGGGCGGGATCATCTGGGCCCGATGGTCGCCCGGATTGCCCGCATTGAAGCGATCAGCTGCGACTCGGCACACGAGGCCGCGTGGCTGGAGCGCAACCTGCTGGAGACATCCCTGCCACGGTGGAACCTGACGCCAGGAGGCCAGGAAAGGGCCGTCTGCATCCGGATGGACTCGGGGCCGGCGACGCCTGGCCTCAGGGTCGCATTCCAGGCAGAGCCCGCTGGGCCGGCCCGTTATTTCGGTCCCTACCTTGGCGGCCTGCGGGTGCGGCGGGCGGTCTGTGCGCTGAACCGGATCCTGCCGCTGGCTTATACCGGTACCCGGCTGGGCGGCACGGAACGTGACATGGCCCGGGTGCGCGGCGTCGCCGACAGCGACCGCGCATCGCTCACCGGTTCGCTCACCGCGATCCTGGAACGCCAGCCTGCTGCGGTCAGCCGGGCACGCCGTCGACTGGAGGAGTTGCGGGAGCGCGCGGCCAGCGCGCTGGCATACGAGCTTGCCGCCCAGATCCAGGGCGAGATCGAGGCGCTGGACTGGATTAGCTCCCCGCAACGGGTCACCACCATGGACGCTGCCCGGCTCACCGTCGCAGGCTGGTCCGGCGGCCTGCTGGTCCAGTTCTCCATCCACGGCGGCCGGCTATGCCGCTGGTCGCAGTGCACATGCACCCGGTCCGCAGCTGCCGGTGCACTAGCCGCCACCCCGGCGGCATGGCGCGATTTCACCCAGCGCAACGCTGAACTCGCTGCCAGCCTGGCTCAGCCTCGCTAACCAGCCAGTCGTCGCTTCGGCGTGAAATCTCGGGGCTATCCGTATCAGGGCCCGGGCTGGCTGCTCTGTATTCCTGGGAGGAAGGTTCTCCCTGCGCTGCCGTGGGTGGCGGGCCGGTGCCGTACGGGGCGGCGGGCCCGGATGCCCTCGACGGTAACGGGGTTATGGGTGCGGAACTGTCCGGGGGAAGGTGCATCATGTCGCGTTCGGGTGTTTTCTACGTCGTCAGGGCCATGGACCGGGTCGCCGCGGGGACTGCTGGGGAGGGTGTGCCCGGTGTGCCTGCCAGCCCGGCGGTTGCCCGCCAGACGCCTGCGGGGGCGCGCGCTGAGGGCAGCGGCTTCTCCTTTGTGCGCAGGGTGCTGGCTGCGGCGCACCGTGGCAGGGGTGGCGTTCCGGGCAGGGCCAGCCGGAGGCCGGCCGGCGCGGCCAGGGCGGATTAAGCGCACGCCCTTTCCGGTGACTTGCCGAACGCTGTCAGTCTCGCTCAAGGCACGTGCAGACGCAGACCGCGCTGCCATCACCCGAGCACCACTGGCCCAGTTCACGACCACATGCGGCCTCGCGGACGCGGGTGCTATATGACGCTGTCCACGGTGAAGATCATGCTGCGCACTGGGGCGAGCTGTTGCAGGCGTGGCCGCGTCGGCGGCGGTGGCGCGGCCTTCGGGTGAGGCAAAGGCGGCGCGCAGGTCTTCCGTGGTGTCCCATTCCAGCTCGGCGACGAGGTAGTACGGCGCGCCGCGGATGGCCGTGGCGCCGCGGCCGAGGGTGTGCCGGCGCAGTGCCGGAAGCTGGCGCACGAGCGGGATGTGCACCTCACGGTAGTGCCGGTCGAACGCCTCGGGATCAGCTGGTGCCTGGTAGAGGGCCAGGAAGCGCGCGGTCATCGTGTTGCCCTGCGGTACCGCGCCAAGACCGCGGCACCGGCCTGCCCGGCCGACATGAGCTCCAGGTCAGCGGGCGGGCCAGCGGGAAACAGCCGTTCGCCGGTGCCGAGGATTGCGGGGAAGGTCAGCAGCCGGTACTCGTCGATCAGGTCGCTGGCCATAAGTGTGTGCACGATGCTCAGGCTGCCCATGATGATGACGTCCCGCCGCTCGCGCTTGACCGCGTCGATGATGTCGCCGTCCACGACTTGTGAGTTCGCCCACGCCGAGGCACCGGTCAGGGTGCGGGTGGCGACCAGCTTCGGCACGGCGTTCATCCGGGCCGAGAACGGGTCATCGCGCCCGGGCCAGATCCGGGAGAACAGCTCCCATGTTTTGCGGCCCAGCAGCAGGACTCCCTCATCCAGCACGCTGCCGAGCCGGAACATGTCCCCCGCGACCGCGTCGCGGCCGTGCCGGAACGCCCAGCCGCCGGCGGGGGTGCCCCCGGACCCATCCGGGTCGGTGACGATCCCATCCAGGGTGATGAATTCGATGACGATAACGCTCACCGTGGCTTCCCTTCGGTCGATGCTCACCGGTACATACCGGCGGCATCACCGGGACTCATCGCGCACGGGCGGGACTGCCCGCGAATGAATGCTCCAACCGGCGGGACGCCCGCGATGATGCTCCACCTACATGCCCGGCGCCAACTTCCACTCCTACACGCTGCGCGAGCCGCTTGGAGTCGTGGGGCAGATCATCCCGTGGAACTTCCCGCTGCTGATGGCCGCGTGGAAGCTCGGCCCGGCGCTGGCCACCGGCAACTGCGTGATCCTCAAGCCGGCCGAGCAGACCCCGCTGACCGCGCTGAAGCTCGCCGAGCTGATCGCCGAGGCCGGCATGCCCGAGGGCGTCGTGAACGTGGTACCCGGCTTCGGTGAGACCGCCGGCGCAGCGTTGGTCGCGCACCATGGTGTCGACAAGGTCGCTTTCACCGGGTCCACCGAGGTCGGCAAGCTGATCGTCGCGGCCTCGGGTGCCAGCAACCTGAAGAAGCTGACCCTGGAACTGGGCGGCAAGAGCCCCAACATCGTCTTCGACGACGCCGATGACAGCGCCATCGAGGGCGCCGCCAACGCGATCTTCTTCAACCACGGGCAGTGCTGCGTCGCGGGCTCCCGGCTGTTCGTCCAGGAGAGCCGATACGACGAGGTCGTGGACGGCGTCGCCGAGATCGCCAAGTCCATCAAGATGGGACCGGGGATGGAGCCGGGGACGCAGATGGGACCGCTGGTCTCCGACGAGCAGTTCCGCCGGGTGACCGGCTACCTGGAGTCCGGAAAGTCCGACGGTGCCACGGCTCTGGCGGGCGGCGGCCGGTTCGGCGACCGCGGCTACTTCGTCGAGCCCACCGTGCTCACCAACACTCGCCCCGACATGAAAGTCGTCCGCGAGGAGATCTTCGGTCCCGTCCTGGTCGCCTCGCCGTTCACCGACCTGGAGGAGATCGCCCGCGTCGCCAACGACAGCGAGTACGGCCTCGGCGCGGGCATCTGGACCAAGGACATCTCCAAGGCCCACGCCCTGGCCAAGAAGATCCGGGCCGGCACGGTGTGGATCAACTGCTACAACGTGTTCGACGCGTCGCTGCCGTTCGGCGGGTACAAGCAGTCCGGCTGGGGACGCGAAATGGGCCACGAAGTACTCAACAACTACACCGAAGTCAAAGCCGTCACCACGCAGCTGTAGATCAGTTGCGGTAGCCCGGGCGCCGACCGCAGGTCCGGCGCCCGGCTCTTGCTCGGACAGCCGGCGTTCGCCGCCCGGCTCCGGCATACCCGCCCGGGGGCGCCGGCATGGCCGGCTTGGCCCGGGAGTACCGTCCCGTCATAGCGATGCCATCACGGTCTCCCAGCGCAAGGAGCCTGCCCATGCCAGGAACGGAGCAATTCGCCATCGGGGCCGAGGTCAGTTGTACCGATGGGGCATGCGGCAAGCTGAGCCGTGTGGTCGTTGACCCGGTCGCACGGGTGGTCACCCATCTCATCGTGCAACCGGCCCGCGGACATGAGCCCGCCCGGCTCGTTCCCCTCGACCTTGTCGACTCCGCCGCGGGCGAGATCCAGCTGAATTGCACCTCGGCGGAGTTCGACGTGCTCGACCCCGCCGAAGAGACGCGGTTTATCACGGACGACATGGATGTCCCGAACTACCGCACGACCGATGTCGTCTTCTGGCCTCACTACGGGTACCGCGGCGCACGAGGCGGCCTGGCCACCTCAGACACGATCCCTGTCGGCGAGGTGGAGGTACAGCGCGGCGAGGACGTTCATGCCAGCGACGGACATATTGGCCAGGTAAGAGGGCTGGTCATCGATCCTGGCAGCAATCGCGTGACGCACGTGCTCCTGCAGGAGGGGCACCTGTGGGGCCGTAAGGACGTGGCCATCCCGATCAGCGCCGTGACCCGGGCCGCCGACCACATCGAGGTCAGCCTCAGCAAGCGGCAGGTACAGGACCTGCCGCCGGTGGACATCGATCGCCCCCAAAGCTAGCCAGCCGCCAGGGCTGCAAACGGCTGCTTCCCCGGCCAGGTACAGGTCACCGCGCCTCGCACAACCGCTCGGGTCGACCGGTTCTGCTCACCATCTCTGAGTCATCGACGGACATCAGGACGGCGTCGGGCTCTCCGTTATGGCCTGTCAGGCCGTTGCCTGGAAGCGGGCGTTGAGGTTCTTGGGCGGGCCGTTGCTGCCGGTGGGAAAGCTGACCTGGATGTGCAGTCCGCCTTCGGGGCGGGCGTATGCGGTGATCGCGGCGCTGTGGGCGTCGGCGATGGCGGCGACGATGGACAGGCCGAGGCCGAGGCCCGTGCCCGTTGCTGGCGCGGGCGGTGGCGAGGCGTTCAAAGGGCCGGAACAGCCGGGTGATCTCGGCGGGTGGCACCAGGGGGCCGGTGTTGGCTACTGAGATGACGGCGTGGCCGTCATGTTGGCTGGTGGTGAGCTGGACCGTGCCGCCGGCGGTGTTGTGGCGGATGGCGTTGTCGAGGAGGTTGGCGGCCAGCCGCTCGATCAGGTTGGGGTCGCCAAGCACGGGCGCAGGGTCGAGCGAGGTCTGCACGTGCAGCCGGTGCCGTTCGGCCTCGGGGGCGGTGGCGTGCAGGCTGGCGGCGGCGGCCTCGGACAGGTCGGCCGGTTCGTGGTTGCTGATGCCCCCTTCGCTGCTGGCGAGGGTGAGCAGTGCTTCCAGAAGGCGTTCTTGGTGGCTGCCGGATTCGAGGAGTTCCTGGCCGGTGGTGCGCCACTGTTCGGTGGTCATGCGGGGGTTGCGTAGCGCCAATTGCAACAGGGTGCGATCGAGGGTGAGCGGGGTGCGCAATTCGTGGGAGGCGTTGGCGACGAAGTGCCGCTGGGCGGTGAAGGCGGCTTCCAGTCGGGCCAGCAGGTCGTTGAGGGTGCCGGCGAGTTCGTTGAACTCGTCGTCGGGCCCGGTCAGGGCGAGCCGTTCGTGCAGGCTGGTGGCGGAGATCTGGCGGGCGGTGGCGGTGATGACGCGCACCGGCCGCAGGACGCGCCCGGCGACCAGCCAGCCGAGGGCGAAGGCGAAGGCGGCCATGACGGCCAGTGCGATGCCGGACTGGGTCAGCAGCGTGTGCAGGTCGAACCCGTGCTGGGCCACCCAGGCGCGGGCGAGCTGCAAGCAGCGATGGTCACTGGGCAGGCATGAGATACCGCGTCCCGGCGGTGGCGTGGGGAGGATTCGCTTGCCCCCGTTGGTGCCCCGGTCGAACAGCCAGTAGGTGAAGCCGAGCAGGCCGGCGCTGGCCACGGTGAACAGGGACCCGTAGAGCAGGGTGAGGCGCAGCCGCGCGGTCGGCCGGGGCCGCGGCAGCCGGGAGAGGGGGGCAGCCAGCCGGGCCGCCAGGCTCGTCATGCTGGTTCGCCGATCAGGTAGCCGCCGTCGCGGACGGTCTGGATGAGCGGCGGGTCGCCGAGCTTGGCGCGCAGCCGCCCGATGGTGGTCTTGACCGTGGTGGTGAACAGGTCGGCATTCTCATCCCACACCCGTTCCAGCAGTTCCTCGGCCGTGACCAGCGTGCCGCCGGCGGCGAGCAGGCATTCCAGCACGGCGAACTCCTTGGGGGTCAGGGCCAGCCGGCGGCCGGCCCGGATGGCGACCCGCTTGGCTGGGTCGGCTGACAGGTCGCCGCAGGTGAGGACCGGGGGGATCGGGACGACGGCGCGGCGGGCCAGCGCCCTGATCCGGGCCACCAGCTCGGCGAAGTCGAACGGCTTGGGCAGGTAGTCATCGGCGCCCAGGCCCAGGCCCTCGACCCGGTCGGCGATGGTGCTGGCGGCGGTCAGCATCAGCACCCGGCTCGGGCAGCGGCGCCGGGCCAGGTCCTGGCAGACCTGGTCGCCGTGCACGCCGGGCAGGTCCCGGTCCAGCACGATCACGTCGTAGCGGGCCAGGTCCACGTGGTCGAGCGCGTCCTGCCCGTCGTGGGCCACGTCGACGGCCATGCCCTCATCGCGCAGCCCGCCCGCCACCGCCTCCGCGAGCCGCCTGTGATCTTCCACCACCAGCACTCTCATACTCTCTCCCAGCTCCACCCGGTCTGTCTGACCAGCTCAGGCGGGTCCTTGCTGCCAGGATGCCAGGCGCTGGGTGACAGTCAGGTCACAGCGTCTGTGACCGTGCTGTCACCTCCGGCCCAGTAAACCTGGCCATGGCCGGCACCAGCCACAACCAGGACCGCGGCCCAGGCACTGGCGGGCAGGTCCGGACGCGAAGCAAAGGACTAGGTGATGAACGGCACCACCGGCAGCCACTGCCCGCCGCAGCAGCGCCCGCGGCGACAGGCGGGCCTGCTGGGGTTATGCCCCGCGGGGATCCTGACGGAAGGTGGCATAGCAGCGCATGTGCACTCTCAGGGCCGGTAACCAAGCGGCCGACGGTGGGCGGCGGTTCCAGGCGGCGGCACAGGCCTGCGGCATGGGACTGGTGTGGCAGGTGGTGTGGTGGTGGCCGGCCGCGGCGCCACAGCCGGGACCGGCCGGGTTGCGACCGGCCAGGTCGGTGCGGCAGTGACCGGCGGAGCGGTGCTCAAGGCGGCGTCGGCCGGCGCTGCCCGGCGGCTGACGCAGACCCTGGTGATCTTCGTGGTGCTCACCATGGCCACCACGGCCGCCCTGGTTGGGCTGACCCTGGCCAGCGACCAGACCCTGTCGTTCCGGGCGGTGTCCGCCCGTTACCACACCGCGGACCTCGCGGTGACGATCGATGCCACGAAGGTGACCAGCGCCCAGCTCGCCGGGACCCACCATCTGCCGGGAGTGACCGAGGCCGTCGGCTACCCCGCGACCACAGTCAGCATCACCGTCCCGCTACCGCCCAAGTATCGCGACCAGGGCCCGGCCGGCGGCACGATCACCGTGGTGGGGCGGGCCTCGAAATCGGGTCCGCTCGACGAGATCATCGAGACACATGGCCGGTGGTTCACCCGGCTGGGCGAGATGGACCAGAACGAGCTGTCCGGGAGGGTCGCACCGCTCGGCGTGGTGATCACCGGAACCGTGACCAGCCTGGCGAGCAAGCCGAAGCTCACCATCGTGGGAACAGCCAGGCTGGGCGGCACGCAGGACGATACGCAAGAGGCCTGGGCGCTGCCGGGTCAGATCGCTGCCCTGGAAAAGGCCGGCGCGTCCAGGCAGGAACAGATGCTCTACACATTCAGCCATGCATCCACCGTGGCCCAGGTCGGCGCGGACCTGGGCGAACTGCGGGCGGCGCTGCCGGCCGGGGCGATCGTCGGCCACTCCGTCGCACTGGCCTCGGCCGGCCAGCAGACCACGAGCCACGGGATCCAGGCGTCGTCTACGCTCCCGTACGCCGTCACGGCCCTGCTGCTCGCGGCGGTGATCATCGCCAGCGTCGCCGCAGCCGCGGTGACGGCCGGCTACCGCCGGATCGGCGTGCTGAAGAGCATCGGCTTCACCCCGGCCCAGATCGCCGCCACCTACCTGATTCAGCTCGGGATCCCGGCGCTGGCCGGGGCGCTGGCCGGAACGGCGCTCGGCACCTTGTGGGCTCTGCCCTATATCCAGGAAACCCCGCTTTTCGGGGTCACCGTAGCCATTCCCGTCTGGATCACCATCGCAGCGCCGGCCGCGATGCTGGCGCTGACCGGGCTGGCCGCCCTGCTGCCCGCCGTGCGGGCCGGAAGGCTTTCGGCCGTCCAGGCGATCACCGCCGGCCAGGCGCCACGGGCCGGGCACGGGCACGCCGCCCACCGGCTCGCTGGCAGGCTGCCGCTGCCCCGCCCGGTCACCGCCGGGCTGGCCGCCCCGTTCACCCGCCCCGCCCGGTCGGCGGCCACGCTGGCCACGATCACCATCGGGCTGACCGCGGCCGTCCTCGCCGTAGGCCTGAGCTCGCAGATCACGAAGATCGTGGTCAGCATCGGCGTGGCCTACATAGACCGGGCGCTGTTCCAGCGGCTGACCTGGCTGGTGATCGTCCTGGCCGCCATCGGCGTCTTCGCCACGCTGCTGATGCAAGCCCGGGAACGCGTCCACGACCTCGGGATCCACAAGGCGCTCGGAATGACACCCCGGCAGGTCATCACCATGGTCGCCTGCTGGGCCATCGCCCCCGCCGTCATCGCCGCGGCCATCGCCCTGCCCGCTGGCGTGGCCCTGGAACCGGCAGTCGCCCGGGCCATCGTCAGCGCACAGGCAGGCCCGGCGGAAAGCATCAGCCCCCTGCTCCCCGGCCCTCCCCGCGGCGCCGGGCAGGCTCCCCGTCCCGGCAGACCCGTGCGGTACACCCGCCACGGGGCAGCCGCGCGGACTCCCCGCCCCGGCAGAGCCGTGCTCAATGCCCCCTCGCTGCACCAGCGGCCCCGGGGCGGGCAGCGGCCCGGCGGACAGACCTCGGCAGTGCAGGGCCTCTTCGCCCCCCTGTCGCAACATGGCCGGCCAGGACCCCTACACCCCCGGCGAACTCGCCCTGCTCGCCCTGGCCGGGCTGGCCATCGCCGTCATCGGCGCGCTCGGGCCCGCGATCTGGGCCGCCGCGTCGCGGACCACCACCACGCTGCGGGCCGAATGACGCCCACCAAGCCACCAGAACGACAGGAGAAAGGGACCACCGATGAACGACAGCCCCGGCGTCCGCCGCGCACCCGAAGGCGGCACCCCGCGGAACGAGCCAGGAAAGGCAGGCCGGTCATGGAAGCGCTGATCAGCCTCGGCGAGGCGACCAAACGCTATGCCGCCGGCGGCGCGCCCGCAGTGGACCACGTCAGCCTGGAGGTGGCCGCCGGCGAGGCCGTGGCGGTCATGGGGCCGTCGGGCAGCGGGAAATCGACGCTGCTGAACCTGGTCGCCGGGCTGGACAAGCCCACCGGCGGCACCGTCACCGTCGCCGGGCAGCGGGTGGACGCCCTGTCGGAGACCAGGCTCGCCCGCTACCGCCGCCGACAGGTCGGCATGATCTTCCAGTTCTTCAATCTGCTGGATGACCTGACCGTGGCCGGCAACATCCTGCTGCCCGCCCAGCTCGCCGGGACACCCAGGCGCAAGGCCCGGGCCCGGTGCGCCGGGCTGCTGGACCAGCTCGGCATCGGCCGCCACCGGGACGCCTACCCCGGGCGGCTATCCGGCGGAGAACGGCAGCGGGTGGCCATCGCCCGTTCTTTGATCAACGACCCCGCGGTGCTGCTCGCCGACGAGCCGACCGGGGCGGTGGACACCGCCACCGGCGAGGAAATCGGCCAGTTGCTGCTGGACCTCAACGCCGCCGGGCAGACCCTGGTCCTGGTCACCCACAGCCCGGACCTGGCCGCCCGTTATGCCAACCGCACGGTCCGGCTGGTGGACGGCCGGATCGTCAGCGACACCGGTGCCGGTGACACCGCTGGTATCGGCGGACGGCCGGGGGCAGAGGTGCGGCCGTGACCGGCGGGGCGGTGCCGGGGTTTGACATCGAACTCACACGCCGTTCACGCACAGGCCTGAGGGCCGCAGGACAAGATGTGACTCATGCCGGGATCCAGGGGCCTTCCGGCTTCTTCGAAAGCCCCGGCGGTACGCGCGGTACAGGGAGAATCTCATGACACAGCTTGGCTCCCCGGCAACGGAGAGCGGTCCCAGTGACCACGGCCGGCAGGCGGCACGCGGATCGCGGCTCGCCCGGCGGCGCCGTGCCCTGTTCTGGGTGGCTGGCGGGGCGGCCCTGCTGGCCATCGGCGGGCTGATCGGCTCCTCGTTCGTGAAGTCGCCGCAGCAGATTGCGGCCGATACCGCAGCGCCGCCAGCGACGGCGACCACGGCGAAGGTTGTCTCCCAGATCCTCACCTCGTCGGTCCAGATGCGCGGCGTGGTGTACCCGGGGACGCAGTACGACGTGTACCCATCCGCCCCGGAAACGGGTGCGGGAGCGCCGGGCACCGGATCTGCGG
>CAWDXD010000039.1:0-69071 GCA_963806145.1 uncultured Actinomycetes bacterium | reverse complement strand
GCAAGGTGCGCGACCGCAACGAGTCGGCATGGCTGCTGCCTAACGACGGCAGCCGTACCAACCACCGGTTGCGCGCGGACATGCGCCGGTTCGCCGATACCGATGAAGTGGACCTGGTCGTTGTCGGCTGCGGCGCAGGCGGGTCGACGATGCTGCAGCGGCTGGCGCGGGCGGGCTGGCGGGTGGTCGGCCTGGACGCGGGCCCGTTCTGGGACCCTGATACCGACTGGGTCAGCGATGAGGCGGGCTCGCATCACCTGTACTGGACCGATCCGCGGGTCATCGCTGGCGACGATCCGGTGCCGCTTGGCTCGAACAACTCCGGCCGCGGAGTGGGCGGCTCGATGGTTCACTACGCCGGCTACGCCCCGCGTTTCCACCCCAGCGACTTCGCCACCTATTCCCGCGACGGGGTAGGGGCGGACTGGCCGCTGAGCTACCCGGATCTGCGGCCCTACTACGCGGCCATCGAGGAGGAACTGCCGGTAGCCGGTGAGCGGTGGCCGTGGGGAGACCCGCACTCTTACCCCCACCGGCCGCATCCGGTGGGCGGCAACGGCGAGATCTTCCTGCGCGGCGCCAAGGCTCTGGGCATCGATGCGAGGGTCGGGCCGGTGGCCATCGCCAACGGCCGGTTCGGTAACCGGCCGCACTGTATTTACCGAGGCTTCTGCCTGCAGGGATGCAAGGTTAACGCCAAGGCTTCACCGTTGATCACGCACATTCCGGACGCGCTGGCCCAGGGCGCCGAGGTCCGCGCGGATTCCATGGTCACCGGCGTCGAGGTGGATGAGCGCACCGGTGTGGCCATAGGAGTGCACTACGTCAAGGGCGGCGTGCCGCGTTTCCAGCGGGCCAGGATGGTCGCCATCGCCGGTTACTCCATCGAGACGCCGCGGCTGCTGCTCAATTCGGCGTCCAGGCGGTTCCCGGACGGGCTGTGCAACGATTTCGACCAGGTGGGCCGCTACCTGATGGTGCAGGGAGCGCCGCAGACGGCAGGCCGCTTTGACGCCGAGGTCCGGATGTACAAGTCCCCACCGCCCGAGGTGAGCTCCGAGGAGTTCTACGAGACCGACCCGGCTAAGGACTATAAGCGCGGATTCTCCATCCAGACGGTGTCGCCGCTGCCGATCACCTGGGCCGAGCATGTCGCGGCTCAAGGTCACTGGGGCAGGTCGCTGCGGGAGTACATGAGTGATTACGTGCACTGGTGCTGCCTGGGCGCGCTGTGCGAGTTCCTTCCGCTGCCGGATAACAGGGTGATGCTGGCGCAGGAGAAGGACCGGTACGGCTTGCCTGTCGCGCATTTTTCGTACAGCCAGTGCGGCAACGACCGGGCCCTGACGAAGGCCGCGCAGTCGGTGATGGAAGACCTGCTGCGCGCGGCGGGGGCAGACGAGGTCATCACCATTAACCGCTACGCGCACCTGGTCGGCGGCGCGCGGATGGCCGCGGACGAGCGGCACGGCGTCGTGAATGCTGATTGCCGTAGTTTCGCGGTGCCCAATCTCTACATCACCGACGGCAGCGCGCTGCCTACTCAGGGCAGCGCCAACCCGGCGCTGACGATCATGGCGGTGGCCGCCCGCACCGCTGACCGGCTGATAACCGGCCGCAGCGGCCCCCCGGCGCAGTGACGAGCTACTGCGACGCCAAACTGCCGCTTTCCCGTAATCACTAGGAGGAACGCTGATGGCCACTACCACTGTCGCCGACTACCTGCTTCGTCGCTTGCGCGAATGGGGAGTCGATAAGGTGTTCGGCTTCCCTGGTGACGGCATCAACGGCATTCTCGCCGCCTGGGGGCGAGCCGAGAACAACCCGAAGTTCATCCAGGCCCGGCATGAGGAGATGAGCGCGTTCGAGGCAGTCGGCTATGCGAAGTTCACTGGCCGCTTCGGCGTCTGCATCGCCACTTCGGGTCCCGGCGCCGTGCACCTGCTCAATGGCTTGTACGACGCCAAGCTCGACCACGTCCCCGTGATCGCGATCGTCGGCCAGACCAGCCGGTCGGCCATGGGCGGCTCCTACCAGCAGGAAGTGGACCTGCTCAGCCTGTTCAAGGACGTCGCCAGCGAGTACCTGCAGATGGTCACCGTTCCCGAGCAGCTGCCTGGTGTGCTGGACCGGGCCATCCGTGTCGCGCTCACCGAGCGCGCGCCGACGGCGATCATCATCCCCTCCGACGTCCAGGAGCTGGAGTACTCGGCACCGACGCATGCGTTCAAGATGGTCCCTTCCAGCATCGGGGTCGACTGGCCCACCGCCATACCCGGCGACGCCGCGATCGCCCGCGCGGCGGAGATCCTCAACGCAGGCCAGAAGGTCGCGATCTTGGCCGGCTCGGGCGCGCGCGGGGCACGCGCGGAACTGCAAGAGGTCGCTGAACTGCTGGGGGGCGGGATAGCGAAACCGCTGCTGGGCAAGGATGTGATTGCTGACGACCTGCCCTACGTCACCGGCTCTATCGGCCTGCTCGGCACACGGCCCAGCTACGAGATGATGATGGGCTGCGACACCTTGCTGACCGTCGGATCCAGTTTCCCCTATACGCAGTTCCTGCCTGAGTTTGACCAGGCCCGCGGCGTGCAGATCGACATCGACGGCAAGTACATCGGCATGCGCTATCCCTACGAGGCCAATCTCGTCGGCGACGCCGCCGCGACGCTGCGTGCGCTCATCCCGCACCTGGAGCGCAAGCACGACCGGTCCTGGCGCGAGGACATCGAGAAGAACGTGGCCCGCTGGTGGGAGGTCATGGAGGCCGAGGCGCTGGTGGAGGCCGATCCGATCAACCCGATGCGGCTGTTCCACGAGCTGTCGTCCCGGCTGCCGGCCAACGCGATCGTCGCCGCCGACTCTGGCTCATCAGCGAACTGGTACGCAAGGCACCTGCGGTTCCACAGCGACATGCGCGGATCGCTGTCGGGCAACCTTGCCACCATGGGCCCGGGTGTCCCCTACGGGATCGGCGCGAAGTTCGGCAACCCCGACCGTCCCGTTTTCGTGTTCGCTGGTGACGGCGCGATGCAGATGAACGGGCTGGCCGAGCTGATCACCATCAAGCACTACTGGCACGAGTGGTCAGACCCGCGCCTGGTCATCGCCGTCTTGCACAATGACGACCTCAACCAGGTGACCTGGGAGATGCGGGCAATGGAGGGCGCGCCGAAGTTCGTGGAGTCCCAGACACTGCCCAGCGTGGACTACGCAGGGTTCGCCGAGAGCCTCGGCCTGCAGGGAATCACCGTCGACAAGCCCCATGACATCGGCCCGGCCTGGGACCGGGCACTGGCCGCCGACCGGCCGACGCTGCTGGACGTGCACTGCGACCCGAACGTGCCCCCGATTCCGCCGCACGCCACGCTCGAGCAGATGAAGGACACCGGGCGGGCAATACTCAAAGGCGACCCGGATAGGTGGGGCGTAGTCAAGGAAGGCATGCTGACAAAGGTCCAGGAACTCCTTCCCCACAAGGAGGACTGAGCTCCCGGTAGTGCGGCACTTGTCCGCAAGGGAAAGCCCTTGGTGGATGCGGCGGTGTCGGCCCAGCACAGCGACTTTCCGCCCCTGGTCGCCTGATAGCACAGATGCCCCATGTTCCGGTTGCGATCGCCACCGCCAGAGATGGCTGGCGGCGGGCAATTGTCTCGGTTCTTGCGCTCCGAGGTCGCGGCGTTCGCGGCACTGCCGATGATGACAGTGGCCTGGAGGAGCCGGTTAGTCCGGCGGGGAAACCTTAAGGTGATCATAGCGAGCGAGGCGATCAGCCGCTGGTGCCGATCGCAAGCTGACCGCTAACATCACAACGGTCGTCTCAGGGTGAGGTTCGGGTGGCACGAGCACGGGGCGAGCGCGGGCGTCCAAGACGGCCCGGTCGTGGTCTGTCGCTGGACCGGATCGTCACGGCGACCCTGGAGCTGGTGGATGAGCAGGGCATCGGGGCGGCGACGATGCGGGCGGTATCGTCCCGGCTGGGGGTCCGCTCGATGTCGTTGTACCGGTATGTGCAGGACCGTGATGAGCTGTTCGACGCGGTTGTGGAGCGGATCGTCAACGAGCTTGCCGACGATCCGGACGTTCAGCTGCGTCCGGTCGACGGGTGGCGGCCTTATCTCATGGGTATGGCACATGGGGTGCGCCGTTACGCCCGGGGGCATCCGCATGCCTTTCCGCTGGTCGCCACCCGGCCGCCCACGGCTCCGTGGGTGAACCCGCCGCTTCGGTCGCTGCGCTGGGTCGAGGCGATGCTGACCGGATTGGCTGCAGAGGGATTCAGCGATGAGCAGGTGCTGTTCACCTACCGCACGTTCAATAGCTTCTTGCTGGGTTACCTGCTCCTGGAGACCAGCGCTATGGCGCTACGAGATCCCAAGCCGGGTGACGGGTCTTTCACCAGTACCGACACTGTTTCAATTGATGGCGGCGAGCCCGGCGGGTCGGCAGCCGTCAACCCGGTTATCGGTGGCCTGAGCCCAGCCCGCTCTGCCGGGCAGCGAGAGGCACTCGAGGACGCCGACAGCGCGGGCGAGCTGCTCGATCCCATGGATGCGATTGACGTCCGGCGTTTCCCGACGGTGCACCGCCTGGCGGCCGGGCTCGCCGAGGACCGCTGGGATGGGGAGTTCGAAACAGCCCTGGGAGACATGCTTGACCGCATTGCCGCGATCGTGGGCCGGTGACCCGGCTCTCAGGTGAGATCGATGCCGTAACCCGCGGCCAGTGCCCGCCGGGATCTTCTTCCTGATCATCCCTGCTACCCCCGATCCCGGCTCCGCCGCAGGCGAGTGGCCCGGCGGCAGACGGCCTCGCAGCCGACATATCCCGAGGCAGCCCGGGCAGCGGGACAACGCCCGCGTCCTTAAGTGGACGCTATAAGCTTCTGACATAAGCTTCCGTTGTAAACTTAATGTGTAAGCCGTCCGGCTGCGGGTAGTGGGGGCCAGCCGGATGGCGCAGGGGAGTCACGGGGCACCGCTTTCGCGAGCCGGTGCCCCGTGCGGCCCCAGGCACGCGGAGATGCAGCGCCGATCCCGGTGCGCTCCAAGTGGGCAACGTCGCCCGCTTGCCGTCGCGGCTCGGCTGTTCGCGGATGGTCCGCAATTCGTTCAAATCGAGGAGATGGCCTGGATGACAGAAAATTACCTGCCTGGCTCTGCAGAGCCGCCGCGCGGCGAAGCGTTGGCGCCGGAGCAGGGCACGGCACAGGTTGTTAAGGATCACGCCTCTGACCTGGGCCACAGCAGTGTCCAGACAGGGAAGCACGTGGCCGATGTTGCCCGGGAGCAGGCCTCGGGTGTCGCGGCGGAGGCCGGGCGTCAGGGCAGGGACCTGCTCCAGCAGGCTCAAGGCCAGATAGAGGAGCAAGCCGCCCGCGGGCAGCGGCGGGTGGCGGAGCGGTTGTTTTCGCTCAGCGGTGAGCTCCGCTCCATGGCGGGCAACGCCGGCCATGGCGGCGTGGCCGCCGACGTGGTGCAGCAGGCGGCGGTACGGGTCGGTGATGCCGGGCAGTGGCTCGACGGCCGCGAGCCCGGGCAGGTGGTGCACGAGGTCCAGTCCTTTGCGCGCCGCAGGCCAACAGCCTTCCTGTTGCTGGCGGCAGGAGCGGGCCTGGTGGTCGGCCGGCTCACCCGGGGGCTGAAGGACGCAACTGCCGACAATTCCCCGGCGAGGGCAGCGCCTGCACCCGTGCGGGGGCCTGGCGAGCAGTGGGACCAGCCCTCTGATGTGGCCGGCTACCCACTGGCAACGGCTCCCTACGGTGAGGAGACCAGGGTCCCTCCTGCGCAGGCCAGCGGTCTGCCGCCCACCGGTGGTGATCCGGGCTGGGAGGCCGGCCGAGCGTATGGCGAGCGGAGCCCACTGGTCGCTGACGACCAGGCAGGCCGTAAGGGCACGCTGTGAGCAGCCCGCTCGGCCCGACTATGCCGCCTGATTCGCGGGCATCTGTCGGCGAGCTGTTCTCCGAGGTCGCTGAGGACCTGAGCACGCTCATGCGCCAGGAGGTGGAGCTTGCCAAGGCCGAGCTCCGCCAGTCAGCCACCCGCGCCGGCAAGGGCGCCGGGCTCCTGGCGGGTGCCGGTGTCAGCGGCCACATGGTCCTGCTGTTCGCGTCGGTGGCCGCGTGGTGGGGTCTCGGCGACGCCACTGGCCATGGCTGGTCAGCGCTGATCGTGGCGGCCATCTGGCTGATGATCGCAGCGATCCTCGGGCAGATGGGGCGCCGGGAGATCAGCGCAGTTCCGGGCATCCCGCAGACCACGCAGACAGTGAAGAAGATCCCTGACGCAGTACGAGGAAACGAGGACACATCATGACCAGCGATCCGGACCAGATCCGCGAGCAAATCGAGCAAACCCGCACCAGCCTGAGCGAGGACGTCAACACCCTGGCCGACACGGTCAACCCGGCGCACCTGGCAAGGCGCAAGGCAGCCAGCGCACGTTCTGCCGTGCGCGGAGTAAAGGACAAAGTCATGGGCACCGCGTCACAGTCCGTCTCCAGCACGACGGCCGCCGCGGAAGAAAAGGCGTCAGCGGTCCAGGAGAAACTATCGGCGGCCCAGGACACGATATCGGCGGCTCCGGCCCAGCTGCGCCGCCAGGCGGCGGGTAACCCGCTGGCAGCCGGCCTGATCGCGGTCGGTGTCGGCTGGCTGCTGGGCTCGCTGCTGCCAGCCAGCAGCGCCGAAGAGTGTGCCGCGGCGAAGGTCAAGGAAGCCGCCACCCCAGCCGTCACCGGCGCGGTCAAGGACGCCGCGGCCAGCCTCCAGGACTCGGCAAAGCAGGCAGCCGAGTCGGTCAAGGACACAGCGGCCGACGCCGCCGCCACCGTCATGGACGAAACCGCCAACTCCGCCCACGACCTCCGCGACCAGGCACAGGCAGCCCGCGACACCGTGACCGAAAGCCGCCAGTAACCACCCTGGCAGCCACGCGCCGGTTGATCCAGAGGACTTCAGCCGCGCGCGACGCCGAGTTAGGAGGGTCATCGCTGATGGCCAGGACGCAGGACATGGGCAGGGGTGCCCGCGAGAATGTGCCGGATGACCCAACCGATCTCAGCGGTGGCTCATGGCGCGAGGCTGTCAAGCGGGCGCTGAAGGAATACAAAGATGACGACCTGCAAGACCGCGCGGCCGCACTGACCTACTTCGGCATCCAGTCGATCTTCCCGGGCCTGCTCGTCCTGGTATCCCTGCTCGGCCTGCTCGGCAAGTCCGTTACCCAGCAGCTCACCACGAACCTGGGCAAGGCGGCGCCGGGCTCGGTAAGCACCATCATTACGAACAACGTGAAGCACCTGCAGGCGAACCACACCGCATCCGGAATCATTGGTGTCGTCGCGATCGCGATCGCGCTATGGTCGGCATCCAATTATGTCGCGGCTTTCATGCGCGCTTCCAACGCCATTTACGACGTCCCCGAGGGCCGCCCGATCTGGAAGACAGCGCCGGTCCGGCTGGGCATTACCATCGTGACGATGGTCTTGCTCGTGGCGGCGGCCGTCATCGTAATCGTGACCGGGGGCCTCGCCCAGAAGGTCGGGAACGTGCTAGGGGTCGGCTCGGTGGCGGTCACCGTCTGGGACATCGCTAAGTGGCCGGTGCTGCTGATCATCGTCGGCCTGATCCTCGCCATCCTGTTCTGGGCCAGCCCGAACGCCAAGCACGGCTTTCAATGGGTCAGCCCGGGTGGTTTCCTCGCCGTCATCCTGTGGCTCATCGCCTCCGCACTGTTCGCCCTCTTCGTCGCCAACTTCGGCCACTACAACAAGATCTACGGCAGCCTGGCCGGCATCATCATCTTCCTGATCTGGATGTGGATCTCCAACGTGGCCATCTTGCTTGGCGCCGAATTCAACGCCGAACTCGAACGTAGCCGTGCCATCGCAGGTGGCCACCCAGCCGATGAGGAGCCTTTCTCAGAACTGCGTGATGACCGCAAGCTACGCGAGAAAGACAGAAAAGACACCCGGCAAGCTGACAGGGCGTACCGTGATGCTTCCCAGCCGCGTCGACGGTGACGCCGGCATCAGAGCTGAAGAAGGGGTTCAGCGTGGCAAGTGGCCCGCTAGTTACCTGACCGCCCGGGCCCGCAGTCTCATAGCCACTATCTGGAAGATCATGTTGGGGGCAGATCGGACCCTGTTGGCTTATTCGGGCTCAGGCGGCGATGGTGCGGTCGAGCCGCGGGATCAGGGTTCCCGATGAGGCCATCACGCTCGCTGCCGCGCTCCAGATCGCCGGATACCAGCACGTGATTGCCACTCTCTGGCAGATCTCGGATTGACCGCCACCGACGTTGCCCAGCGCGTCTATAACCAGATAGTCGCCAACTAACGGTGGTGTCGCCCACATCGACGCCAGCGAGGCGGCGACATCACAGAGCGTCGCCGGGCAGGTCCGACCCTGCGCTCACGGCCGCCTCGGAGTACAACCGGAAGCCGTCCGGCGAACGCACTGGCTGCAGCAGACCGTAGCGGCTCTCCCATGGCCGGTCTCGGGCCAGTGCCAGGGACAGCCGGCCGCCTACGAAGCCGCAGGCGCCGCTCGCGAGCACCTTCACCGCGGCCACCCGACGTTCTCGGCCTCGGTGATTGGGTCGCCGGTCAGCAGTCGGGCCCCCACGGCGTCGGCGATCTGCGGCGTGGCGCTGGCTCCGGCCAGGGCGAGCGGAGCGCGCCCTGCGAGCGCGGTGAGCTGGGTAGCGTGGGGCTCGAGGGTCTGCGGCAGGGTCGCGGCCAGGACGACGAGGTCCGGGTGCCTCGCGTCGACTGTCCGGGTCAGCTCCTCGACCGGGGTGTTCATCCCGAGGTAGTCGATCCGCCACCCGTTGCGGTTGAGCGCGATGCCGAAGGCCATCAGCGCCAGGTCGTGAAGCTCGCCGGGGGGGCAGGCGAGGACGGCGCGGGGGCCGTGCCCGTTCCCCCAGCCGCGGGCCAGCCCGGCGAGCCGCCCGCGGATGAGGTTGCTGGCGAAGTGCTCCTGGGCGACGCTGGCCGTTCCGCTCTCCCAGCGCTCGCCGAGTTCGGTGAGATACGGCAGCACAACGTCGCGGAGCACCGCCGGCAGGGAGAGGTCGGACATGAGCCGGTCAAGGATTGCCTGGGCGGCTGGCTCGTCGAAGGCGTCGAGGGCCTGCCGGAGGTCACCGGACAGCTGACTCACCGCGGGCGCGGCGCGGCGCGGTGCGGCGGCCCGGCCATGATCCGCCGGGGTCCCGCTGTCCTCCCCGAGCACCGCTCGGGCCGCCTCGGCGGCCGACAGCCCGTGGGCGAGGTGGGCCTGCATCCGGCGGATCCGCGACTCGTCCGCTTCGGAGTACAGCCGGAAGCCGCCCGCTGAGCGCACCGGCTGCAGGAGGCCGTAGCGGCTTTCCCACGCCCGCAGCACGTGGTCGCTCACGCCGAGGCGCCGGCTCAGCTCACCGATGCGCAGCACTGGCGGGCCGTCGGGAGTGTCCATGCCAGCACTCTACAGTACTTAGACAGACATTTGACAAGGCTGGCCGCGAAAGCTAGCGTCATATCTAGACAAACTCTAGACGGAAGTTGAACATCATGGCCTCCCACCCCAACGGCCCAGCGACCGCCACCGGTTCTGCTCCCGATGAGCACGACACAGACGCGGAGGCACGACGGGCGTCTGTTGCCGTGATCGGCGCCGGGGTCTCCGGCCTCACCGCGGCCTACCTGCTCTCCCGCACCCACGATGTCACCGTCTTCGAGGCGGAGGACCGGCTCGGCGGCCACGCGCAAACCCATAACGTCACTGACTCCGATGGCCGGCAGCACGCTGTCGACAGCGGGTTCATCGTCCACAACGACGTGACTTACCCCTGGCTGCGCAAGCTCTTCGGTGAGCTGGACGTGCAGGTGCGCCCTGCCGAGATGAGCATGAGCGTCCGCTGCGAGGGGTGCGGGCTGGAGTATGCCGGCGGCCGCGGGCTGCGCGGCGTATTCGCCCAGCCACGCCGCCTCACCGACCCCCGGTTCCTCCGGATGCTGTGGCAAGTCAGGCGGTTCCACCGGCGCGCATTGGCCTTCCTGCGCACGACGGACGACGAGAACCTCACGACCTACGGCGAGTTCCTGGAGCGGGAGGGGTTCAGCGGCTACTTCATCGCCCACTACGCCGTTCCGGTCGTCTCGTGCGTGTGGTCCGCCGGACGGGAAACAGCGCTGGTCTACCCGGCGCGCTACCTGTTCCGGTTCCTCGACCATCACGGCATGCTCCGGGTCGGCGGGTCACCCCAGTGGTACACCGTCGCCGGCGGGTCACGGGTCTACGTCGAGCGGCTCGCCGGGCTTCTCAGGGACGTGCGCGCGGCCCATGCCGTCACCGACGTCACCCGGCGTGAGGGCGGTGTCCAGGTCCGGGACGTCACAGGGCAAGTCACCCGCGTGGACCGCATCGTCATTGCGACTCACGCCGACCAGGCCCTCGGCCTGCTCGCCGACCCGGGCGACGCGGAGGTCACCACCCTCAAGCAGTTCGGCTACTCGAGCAACATGACGGTGCTGCACACCGACAGCTCGGTCCTGCCGGACGCCGCGCGGGCCCGGGCCTGCTGGAACTACCGGATGACGTCCTGCCACCGGCCCGGCCAGCCCGCCGTGGTGACGTACTGGATGAACCGGCTCCAGGGACACCGTGCCGCGCAGGACTTCCTGGTCACGCTCAACGACCGCGAACGCCTCGACCCGGAGTCCATCGTGGCGACGATGGAATACCAGCACCCGATCTACACCCCCGAAGCGGTCCGCGCGCAGTCACGGCTGAGCAGCCTGGCCACCGGCCGCACCGTGTACGCCGGTGCCTACCACGGGTGGGGATTCCATGAGGACGGGTGCCGCTCCGGCATGGAGGCCGCCCGGCACTTCGGAGTGGCCTGGTGAGCGCCGCCCCCCTGCCCACCGTCCCGGAGACGACCGGACAGGTACCCGAACTGACCCCGCTACCCGCGCTGCCGGCACTCGTCGTCGGCTGGGTCACGCACCAGCGCTCCGAGCCGGTGCGGCATGCCTTCCGGCACCGGGTCTACCAGTGGCTGGTCGACCTAGACTCGGTCCCCCGCCTGCCCTGGCACCTCAGCGTGTTCGCGCACTTCAGCAGCGCTGACCACCTCGGCGACCCCGGCTTGCCGATCAAGGGCAACATCGAGAACTTCCTGGCGCTGGGTGGCATCCAGCTCGGTGACCGCGGGCGGGTGCTCATGCTCGCCGGCGCCCGGGTCCTGGGTCACGTGTTCGACCCGCTCTCGGTCTTCTGGTGCTATGACCGCGACGGCGTCCTCGCGTGTGTCGTCGCGGAGGTCCACAACACCTACGGCGAGCGGCACGCCTACCTCCTGCGGCCGGACGAGGCCGGGGCCGCCGTGACGGGCAAGGACTTCCACGTCTCCCCGTTCTTCGACGTCAGCGGCACCTACGAACTGTGGTTCACCCTCAGGCCGGACCTTGTCGCCACGACTGTGACGCTGCGCCGCCACGATGCCGTGGCGTTCAGCGCGACCTTCCGGGGGCGCCCCGAACCCGCCACACGCCGGACCCTGGCCCGGCTGCTCATCCGCCAGCCCCTCATGACCCAGCGGATCTCGGCCCTGATCCGGGTGCACGGCATCTGGCTGTGGCTTCGTGGCCTGCCCGTCCGCGCTCACCCACACCACATCCGGCAAGAAGGGGTCTGACCATGACCGTCTCCACCGCCATCAGGTGGCCCACCGCCGCCGCCACACCGCGGGCGCCACTCAGAGCCACCATCGCGCGGGTCGTCTTCGAGCATGCCGTACAGCGGGTCCCTGTCCGCGTCACCTACCCCGACGGCCAGGTGCTCGGAGCAGGGTCGCCGGCCTCACCCGAATTGAAGGTCGTTCGCCCCGCCGCGTTCTTCACCCGGCTGGGCCGCGACGCGAAGATCGGGTTCGGTGAGGCCTACATGGCCGGGGACTGGCGGGCCGGGCCCGGCACCGACCTGGCCGACCTGCTGACATCCTTCGCTTCGCGGCTGACCACGCTGATTCCCCCGGCCCTGCAGCGGCTGCGTGTCCTCGCCGACAGGCGCGTCCCACCGGAGCACGAGAACACCCTCGGCGGTTCGCGAACCAACATCGCCGCCCACTACGACCTCAGCAACGACCTCTTCGCCGCCTTCCTGGACCCGACGATGACCTACTCCTCGGCCTGGTTCGACGAGAGCGAGCCTGTGGAGACCGCCACCCGGCTCGAGGACGCACAGCTGCGCAAGATCGACGGCATCCTCGACCTCGCCCACGTCCAGGCCGGCACCCGCGTGCTGGAGATCGGATCGGGCTGGGGGTCGCTTGCCATCCGCGCCGCGCAACGAGGTGCCCGCGTCACAACAATCACCCTCTCCCACGAGCAGATGCGGCTGGCCCGGGAGCGGGTAGACGCCGCCGGCCTGTCCGGGGTCGCCGAGGTGCGGGTACAGGACTACCGCGAGGCCGGCGGCGAGTACGACGCCATCGTCAGCGTCGAGATGATCGAGGCCGTCGGGGAGGCCTACTGGCCCACCTACTTCGCGGCCCTCGACCGGCTCCTCGCTCCCGGCGGCAGGGCCGCCATCCAGGCAATCACCATGGACCACGAGCGTTTCCTCGCCACCCGGCGCAGCTTCAGCTGGATCCAGAAGTACATCTTCCCCGGCGGCATCATCCCGTCTCTGCAGGCGGTCGACGACACCCTCGCGGCCCACACCACGCTGCGCGTGACCCGGCAGCGCGAACTCCGAGCCCACTACGCCCGGACCCTGCGCCTGTGGCGGGAACGCTTCCTCGGCCAATGGCCCCACGTCCACACCCACGGCTTCGACGAGACCTTCCGCCGCATGTGGGAGTTCTACCTCGCCTACAGCGAGGCCGGCTTCCGCAGCGGCTACCTCGGCGTCAGCCAACTCCAGATGACACGGGAGCCGGCATGAAGCTGAACGGCAAGGTCGCCTGGGTCGTCGGCGCATCCAGCGGAATCGGCGCCGCCGTGGCACGCGAACTCGTATGCCGGGGCGCGACTGTCGCGATCTCGGCCCGCCGCGACGAGCAGCTCCGGGAGGTGTCGGCAGGGCACATGCTCGCCGTGCCACTCGACGTCACCGACGCCGCGTCGGTCGTGGCCGCCGCCGCACGAGTACACGAAGAACTCGGGCCCATCGACCTTGCCGTGCTGTCCGCCGGCTACTGGAAGCAGATGGACCCGGCGGACTGGGACACCGACGTCTTCGACCAGCACCTCCGCGTCAACCTCACCGGGATGAGCAACTCCATCGCGGCCGTGCTGCCCGGCATGCTGCAGCGGCACCACGGCGTCATCGCCGGCATCGCGTCCGTAGCCGGCTACCGCGGGCTGGCCGGCGCCGAAGCCTACGGAGCGACAAAAGCCGCCCAGATCAACCTGCTCGAGTCCCTGCGCGTCCACATCGCCCGGACCGGGGTGCACGTGACGACGATCTGCCCAGGCTTCGTCCGCACCGACCTCACGGCCGGCAACGCCTTCCCCATGCCCTTCATCATCGATGCCGACCAGGCCGCACGATCCATCTGCGACGGCCTCGAACGTGAGCGCACCGAGATCGTCTTCCCCGCACGAATGGCCCTGCTGATGAAGACCGCGCGCCTCGTCCCCGCCCGCGCCTGGACAGCCCTATGGGCCCGCACCTCACTCACCAGACCCACGCCACCCCGGCCGCCCTACCCAACACCAAAGAATCCGAAGGACACCAATCCGAAGGACACCATGAGACTGCACAAGACCGTCACCGTCGACAAGCCGCTAAACGCGGTGTTCAACTACCTCTCCGACTTCACCACCACCACCGAGTGGGACCCGGGCACCGTGGCCACCGTGAACCACCACGGCGACGGAGGAATCGGCACCACCTACCTCAACACCTCCACCTTCCTCGGCCGGAAAACCCAGCTGACCTACATCGTGCGAGAGTTCATCCCCAGCAAGCGCATCCAGTTCCGCGGAGAGAACAAGACCCTCATCGCCGTCGACACCATGACCTTCCGCAGCATCGATGCCGGCACCGAGGTGACCTACACAGCCGAGTTCACCTTCAAAGCCCTAGCCCGTCTCCTTGCCCCGCTGCTCAGGCCCGCCTTCGAGCGGCTCGGCAAACAAGCGCAGACCGGCATGCGCAAAGCGCTAAACCAACTCTGACCAACCCCGTCCGGCCGCACACGAGCCAACGCCGAGCCCAGCGCGCTTGAGGACCCGCATGCTCCCCGGGCACGCCAGAATGTCCGATCTGGGCACTGCATCTGACCCAGGGCCGAGCGTGCGCCAGCGTATAGAAACGGCGGTTACACGCATCTGCAGCGTGGGCAACCGGTCACACTCCGCCATCAAGCCTGTCAGGATGTACGAGGTTTGCGCCCACGGGTGCCGGGCCGCTATGGATGAACTCGGTTCGAGCCCTGCGGGCAGGGCTGGCCCACCGGAACAGAGCGCACGAAATGCCTGGTCGAGCGCTCGTGGCACGGCATGCTTCGGTACAAAAGAGCAGGACAGCGGCACGGCGGCTTCACATAGTGCCGCTTCGGCGGCCAGTTCGACTGCGGCCTTGCCCCCGGCTGGCCGCCGAAGCATCATCGGGCCCCCTCGCACCGCTGCGAGGGGGCGGAAGGAGAGTCCGCTGTGATACGAGAAGAATTGTCGAGGCTCTTCACGCGAGAGGAACGGCACCGTCGGCTGTTCGCGCGCTTGGTGCTTGCGTTCGGATTGTCAAGCGTGGTCTTCGCCGTCGGCACGGTGCTCATATGGGTATTTGAGAGCGGTCAGAAAGGCGGGAACATCCACGGATTCGGTGATGCAGCCTTCTTCTGCGCCGTGCAATTGCTGACCGTTTCGTCGAGTATGACGAACCCGCTGACGCCGGTCGGCAAGATTGTCGATGTCGGCCTCGAAGCGTGGGCCATCTTCGTCGTCACCGCAGTCGCGGGCAGCTTCGCCACGTTCTTTAGTTCAGGCGACACCAGTTAATCGATAACGGACAGCCACAGCAGCTCGGCGACCGCCATATCCGCCCAGCGTTAACAACCCCGCCACAGCAAGGCCCCGGCATAGTCGCGTGATGTCCGTTTTGGCGCCACTGGTGGTCTGCCACCCGCACCCGCGGGCCGTCCCCGCCGTCATGTACCCGATGACCGGGCTGCATGAACCGGCGGGGTTGTCCTCTCAGCGCCGGGCACCCTCTCGCCGGGGAAGACCTCGGCGTCTATCAGGAGGACGGGGGGAGCCAGTTACGGGTTATGGGTATTCCGGCCATTCTCGCAGGCAGGTCACGTGATTTTAAGTGTGCCTGTCAGGTTCGAGGGCGGCGATGAAACCGTCGGGGTCGACGAGGCTCACGAGAAGTGAGTCCACCTTCTCCTTGACGAACATGGTGCTGGGCGTGCGATCGGTGTGGCAGGGTGGCTCGATCGTGACTTCCACCAGGCCGTCGGCAGAGCCGTTCACCAGCAACTGCCCCTTCTTGTGGATGTGCACGCCAGTCGTTCCATGGAGCTTTTCCTGAGACCGGCTAGTGCGCTGACCACAAACGTTCACCGGCTCTGGTGATGTGCCGCGGGGTGGCTGGGGGTGCCGCACACTCGATGTCGTGATGTGGGAATCGAGTGCCAGGAGAGCTGATGGCTGAGCCGGTGCGGGCGCGGCGGCTGACGGATCAGGAGGGGCAGCGGCTGCAGCAGATCGTGCGCCGCGGGAAGCACGGGTCGATAAGGGTACGCCGGGCGATGATCATCATGGCGTCGTCGTCGGGAACCCCGGCCACGGCGATCGCGCGGCTTGTCGCGGCGGACGAGGACACGGTCCGCGACGTGATCCACGCATTCAACGAGAAAGGGCTGGCTGCGCTGGACCCTCGCTGGGCGGGAGGCCGTCCCCGCCTGATCAGTGATGACGACGTGCAGGTCATCGTCACGGCGGCCATGACCCGCCCGGAGAAGCTGGGCCAGCCGTTCACGCACTGGAGTGTCCGCAAGCTCGCCGCGTACCTGGCCTCGCGCGGGATCACGGCCAGCCGGGAGCGGCTGCGCCAGCTCCTGCGCGAGCGCGGGATCTCCTTCCAGCGGACGCGGACCTGGAAGGAGTCCGCCGACCCGGATAAGGAGGCGAAGCTGGACCGGATTGAGCACGTCACCAGCAGCTTCCCCGACAGGTGCTTCGCGTTCGACCAGTTCGGGCCATTATCGATCCGGCCCTGCCACGGCACGGCCTGGGCACCGCGCAGCAAGCCCGCCCGGCTGCCCGCCACCTATCACCGCACGCACGGCATCCGCTACTTCCACGGCTGTTACTCCCTCGGTGATGACCAACTGTGGGGCGTCACCCGGCGGCGCAAGGGCGGCGGCCACACCCTGGCCGCGCTCAAGTCGATCCGGGAGGCCAGGCCCGGCGGCTACCGGCTGTTCGTGATCATGGACAACCTGTCCGCGAACAAGACCCCCGCCATCCGGGCCTGGGCGCAGCAGGCGAACGTCGAGCTGTGCTTCACGCCGACGAGCGCGTCGTGGGCCAACCCGATCGAGGCCCAGTTCGGGCCACTGCGAACCTTCGTCATGGGGAACTCCGACCACCCGAACCACACCGTCCTGGCCGGGCGCCTGCAGGAGTACCTGCGGTGGCGCAACGCCAACGCCCGCCACCCCGACGTCCTGGCCGCCCAGCGCCGCGAGCGAGCCCGCATCCGCAGCGAGCGCCAGCAGCGCTGGGGCCGCCCCCGGGCCAAAGCCGCATGATCAGACCCGGCAAACGTTATTGGTCAGCGCACTAGCGGACAGCACGGACTGCCGCGGTATGTCGAGCTTGTAGGAGCCCATCCGGACGCGGATCTCGTCGGGGCCGACCTCCACACCCGATTTACCCGGACCGCGGCTGGCAAGGGTGTCCAGCCAGGCCGTAATCTTGTCTATCCCGGCCCTGCTGTAGCTGATCGCGAACCACTGGGCATCCGACGGCGGGATCTGCCTCCCGGCCGCCTGGTGCTCCTTGATGACCGCGCGCCGGGCGACGGCATACGGCTCACCTGTCTCCGCCATGCGCTTGCGGGCTGCTGCGCTGATCTTGTCGTGCGACATCGTGCCCTCGATCCGGCGGCCCTGTCCCGGCGTCTGGCCACCGCAGCAAGTGATCACGATGGAAGGAAAAGGAGTACCCACGCAAGGGCTGCGCCGCTCTTGTCCTCGATCACTACCTCCAGCGCCGGGCTGGCGTAGCTCGGATCAGGCAGGCGTGGCTGCCAGTGCCAGCATACGCGGCCAGTGCCAGCGCTGCCCAGGCCCGGCATGTCACGTGATGCCCGTTTGGGTCATGCCGGGCTGAGTCCGAGGGTGGCCAGGATCCGGGTGGCGTCCCGGGCGTGGTGGCGGCAGGCAGCGGCGATGTTCTGGTGCCCGGCTAGCTTGAAGATACCGATGGCGAGGTTGCGCAGGGTGGCCATGACCTGGGGTCCGTTGCCGGTGCGGGTCTGGGAGGCGTCTTCGCCGTAGGTGACGTCGCGGATGTGGTGCAGGGCTTCGATGTGCCAGTGGCCGCGGATCCATCCGGCGAGCTGGGCGGGGCTGGCCTGGCTGGCGGTCAGGCTGGTGATGGCGTAGATGGTGAAGGTGCGCCACTTCTTCTGGCCAGACAGGAGCCGGATCCGGCGGGTGACGCGGATGGCCTGGGCGGCATGCGGGAAGGCGAGCCCGGCGGCGACCGTGGCGGCTTTGAGCGTGCGGTGCTCGTCGCGGCCGTGGCCGCAGTCGTGCTGCCGGTCACCGGCGGGGATGTTGCGCCAGGGCAGGTTTTTGACCTGGGCGTACAGGCTGGGCTGGTTCATCTTCACCAAGAAGGCGACAGACTACGGCATGTTCGTGCGGTGTTGCCGTGTGAGGTGCTGGTCACGGCGACCGTGCATCCGTTGTTCGGGAGCCGTTTGACGGCGTATGCGTTCCGGCACGTTGACGGGGTGCTTCATCTGAAGGTGAGGCTGCCGGAGGGGCGGCCTGGCCTGGTCCGTGCCGATGCGACGGATGTGCATGGTGACGGCGAGGAGCGCCTGGGCCTGGTGCTGGACGTGGCAGGCCTGCGGGAGCTGCGGGTCCTGGTCCTTCGGCTGCGCGATGGCGTGGCCGGGCCGGGTGCGCTGGCCGGGGACGCCCGGTGAGCACCGTTGGCTGGGCTGCCTGCGGCGGGGTGTGCCGGGCCGGCGGGGTCCTGGCCGGGGCGCAAGTACGCACGTAGGTTCGCCCCAGTTCCTGATCACGGTCATGACTTGGAAGAGGTGAACCTGCGTGCGTGCCATGAGGGTAGTGCCTGCGCGCCAGCTCGCGCTCGATGTGGGCGGCGGGCCGGCGGCGGTGGATCTGTGGACGCGGCTGCCGGAGGCGGCCCAGGTCCAGGTGATGGGCCTGCTAGCGGCGATGATCGCTGCGGGTGTGCTGGTCGAGGGCCGCGGCGCGTCGGTGGCGGCCGCAGATCCGGCCGCTGGGGCGGGTGAGTGATGTGGCCGAGCCGTCAGCGGTGCACTTGCGGCGGGATGCCTATATCTATGTCCGGCAATCGACGCTGGCGCAGATGACCCGCAATACCGAGAGCCTGCACCGGCAGTACGACCTGTCTGGCCGGGCCAAGGCGCTGGGCTGGGCCGGAAATCAGATCGTGGTGATCGATGATGATCTGGGCCGCTCGGGTTCCTCGGCGGCGGGCCGCCGCGGGTTCGCTGAGCTGGTCGCCGATGTTGGCCTGGGCCGGGCCGGGATCATCTTGAGCCTGGAGGTTTCCCGGCTGGCCAGGAACAACACCGACTGGTACCAGCTGCTGGATCTGTGTGCTCTGACCGACACGCTGATCGCCGACGCCGATGGCGTTTATCATCCTGCCGCGGTCAACGACCGGCTGCTGCTCGGCTTGAAGGGCACCATGTCCGAAGCTGAGCTTCACCTGCTGCGTTCGCGGCTGACCGAAGGGCTGCGCAGCAAGGCCGCCCGTGGGGAGCTGCGGCTGAACCTGCCCGCCGGGCTTGACTACGACGACGGCGATCAGGTGATCATCGCGCCGGATCAGGCGGTCGCCGAGGCGATCATCACGGTGTTCCGCCGGTTCCGCGAACTCGGCTCGGCCCGGCAGGTCGTGGTCAGCCTCCGCGCCGATGAGCTGCTGCTTCCCCGCCGGGACCTGCGCACCGGCAAGATCACTTGGGCGGAGGCCGGATACCCGGCGGTGCACGACATGTTGACCCATCCCGCCTATGCGGGGATCTTCAGCTATGGCCGCACCAGGACCGAGAAATACCTGGGAGCCGACGGGAAGGTCGCTTCCCGGCAACGCCGGCTGCCCCGGCAGGAGTGGCAGGTGATGATCCCCGATCATCACCCTGGTTACATCTCGATCGACACCTTCGAGGCCAACATCGCCGCCCTGGCCGCGAACAAGCCGGTCCCAGCCGGTGACGGCGGCGGCGCCGCGCGGGAAGGCCGGGCCTGGTTCCAGGGCCTGATGCGGTGCGGCCGGTGCGGGCGGCTCATGCAGGTCAACTACCGCCACGGCGTCCCGGCTTACCGCTGCGGCCGCGCCCAGCAGATGTACGGCGCGAAGACCTGCCAGCAGGTCGCGGGCCGCCGGCTGGAGGAGCCAGTGCTGCAGGCGGTCTTCGCCGCGCTCGAGCCCGCCGCCCTAGCAGCCACCGTCCAGGCACTCCAGGACGCCCAGGCCCGCCACCGCCAGCACCTGGCGGTCTTTGAGCGCGCCGCCGAGCGCGCCCGCTTCGAAGCCGACCGGGCGCGACGCCAGTACGACAACGTGGAGCCGGAGAACCGGCTGGTCGCCCGGACCCTGGAGACCGCCCTGGAGGCCAGGCTCAACGCCGCCCGGATCGCCGGCAACCAGCTCGCGGCCCAGCAGGGCCGCCGCCCCGTCACCCTGACCGAGCAGGAAGCCGCCTGGATCACCACCGCCGGCGCCGACCTGCGGGCAGTATTCCACGCGCCGACCACCACCAACGTGCAGCGCAAGCAACTGCTCCGCGCCGTCATCGCCGAGATCGTCATCACCGTCAGCCCGGCCGGCGGCAGCGGGAAACGGGCCGCGGGCCTGCGGATCATCTGGCAGGGCGGCGCGAGTACCGAACTGACCGTGCCGCTGGCCCGGACCGGGCAGCACAGCCGGGTGACCAGCGAGGACACCATGGACCTGGTGCGCCGGCTCGCCGGGCACTACAACGATGCCACCATCGCCCAGATCCTCGGGCAGCAAGGCCGGCGCACCGCCACCGGGCTGACCTGGACCAAAGCCCACATCTGCCAGCTCCGCGCCTACCACCACATCGCCGGATACCAGCCCGCAGCGCCCAATGTCACACCCGGCCGAGATGATGCGCTCGTGGTCACCATCGCCCAGGCAGGACACGAGCTCGGCGTGTCCACCGCGACCCTCTACCGGTGGCTGCGGGAAGGCTTCCTCATCGGAGAACAGCTCACCCCCGGCGCGCCGTGGCGCATCCGCATCGACCAGCAGCTCCGCGACCGGATCACAGCCCAGGCCCCCGCCGGCTGGGTCACCCTCGCCGCCGCAGCCCAGATCCTCGGGATCGCCCGCCAGACCGTGTTGCACAAGGTCCAGCGCGGCGAGCTCAACGCAATCCAGGTCACCCAGGGCCGCCGGCAAGGCCTGCGTATCCAGGTAGAACACGGCCAGCCTGGACTGTTTGACACACCCAGCTAAAGACAGGAGCAGTGTGCACCATGCTCGACGACCAGGATGTAATGGGCGTGCTTGCTGGTGACCAGGAACTCGGCGTGCTCGCGCTGGGTATGCAATGCATCTGCGGTGATCACGCACCCGGCCAGGTCCAGCTCCTCCAGCAGCGGGGCGAACCGGGTGATCTCATTGGTCTTGCCATCCACACCGACCTGCCCGAGGACGGCGCTGGCCTGCTGATCGATGACCGCCAGCAGGTGCACGGCCTGCCCGTCGCTGCTAGCGTGACGGGTCCCCCGCACCGCCTTGCCGTCCACGGCCAGCGCCCGCCGCGCTCGCCGGCCGCGCCCCGGTCGCTGGCCCGCGGCCCGCAGCCGCCCGGCGAGCCAGGAACCTACCGCGGCGTCGAACGCGCGGGCGCCGACGCATTCCAGGACCCGGCGGATGGTGGCCTCATCCGGCGGCTCGAACTTGCCGGCCAGCGGATCACGGCGGATCCCGAGCCCGGCCAGGACCTGCGGCGGCGCGTCGGCGACCCACTCACCGACCGCCGTGAACGACCGCGCCCCCGCCAGCACCGCCGCCACTGCTGTCAGTAACAACGACGTCAAGGTGTGCCGCACCCCGCGCGGGCCTCGCGGATCGGGCACCCGCTGCAGACACTCCAGCAGGCCCGGGCATTCATCAGCCAGCGGCACGCAGCTGTCGGCAGGCAGGTCCTGAAGTTGCTCCAGGGCAGGATTGATCAGGGACAATGACACGGCAGGCACGGTCTTCCGCGGTGATCATGGGATTCGACACCCACATGATCTTGAAGACCGTGCCTGTTCCACCGCCAAATGCCAGAACGTGCATCAGGTCATCAACCGGACATCACGCCACTATGCCGGGACCCTGCCCGCCACAGGCCCATAACGATCCTTCGGGTCGAGTAGCCGGCCGGACTTCCCGGGCCGTCAACCCGCCCAGATCGGCGGGTCGCGCGTGCCTACTTGGCCCGGCCTATCACGTCGTCAGCGTTCCTACCGTCAGGGTTTCCACGGCAGGATGGCGTGCGTGGCCCGCATATTTATACAGGCCACGTTGTGCCGAGAACGCTCGCACATGCCGCGAGTCGCGCGTTCGAGCGAGCATGGAGGCCAGGTCACTCCCGCGGAGCTGGCATCATATGAAGTAATGAGCACACGTCACGTTCCCGCCGCTTCCCGGTGACCGTCACCCAACTGCCGGTCACCCGCTGCCAGATCTGCGACCATGCCCTCGCCTACCGGCCAGGCAACATCAGCGAGGTCTTGACCGAGCATTACCGCCAGGCCCATCCCGAAGCGCTCGGCATCCCCGCCCATTAACCGAACCAAGGCTCAGCCCGACCGGGGATACCGCCGCGGACGAGCTGGCCGCGGGCTTTGGCGCGGGCGCCGGCGATCACGGAGCGGAGTGTACTGCCGACGCAACCAGCGCGCGTAGCCGCCGATATGGACGCGCTGGTGGTATGTCGCGCCGGTCGTCTGCGTAGCGCAGGAATGGTCGTTCTGTTCGGGTGCCAGCGGGTCGGCGTGCCGTGGGAGGCGGAGGGCCTGCGCGGCTCTGCTTGGCAGGCGCGTGGCCTGGGGACGGATTTGTTATTGGTTGCTGGGTGGAGATGCCGGTTTGAGCGGATGTTGCCGGAGGGTTTCCTGAACGCGCCGGGCGCGTGGGGCTCCGATGCGCTGGTAGATCGCCAGCGCCTGCTTTAGGTGGGCGATACCTTCGCCGGGGTTGCCGTCCTGGAGGTGGCTGTGCCCGATGCCCTCCAGGGCGCGGGCTTCCTCCCGGGGGCGCCGAGGCCGCGGGCGATGACCAGCGCCTGGCTGTGGTAGTCGCGGGCCTGCTGGGTCTCGGCAGTTCGGGACGACAGTTCGCCGAGGCCGTTCAGAACGTCAGCTTGGCCGCGCCGTGCATCGAGGTCGCGGAATATCTTGCTCCTCAATGGCGGTACGACTGGCTTGGTCATTCGGTTAGTTACCGAGAATGCCAAATTAGCTTCAGGAATGTCGTCTGATGATTGTCTTGCTCGATTGATATCGTCTATGACGCTTGGCCACGGTCAGCGGTAGGAAGCTGCGACGCTACGCGGCTTCGGCGGCGGCTCCCTTGAAGACCTGCCGGCCATGCCAGCCGATGTGATCAAGCTCCACGACAGGCTGTCCGGGCATAGGAGCGATCAGTGCCCGGCCCGCCAGGAGGCCGACCCCCGCCCCGGCTCGCTGCGGGCCACATAGAGATCCGAAATCCGGATCCGCCGCTCCACCGTCAGGCCCAGCACACCCAAATCAAACAGCGCGTGGTGCAGCGCGCACAACGCTAGGCCGTTGGCTACCACGTCCGGGCCAGCCTGGCTGTGCCAGCGCACATGCGCCGCCTCAATCCCCACCGGGTTACGCCCAAGCGCCCCGTCAAAGCCGCACATGGCGCACTGCTAGGCGTACGCACGCAACACCTCCTCGGCGAACCCGGCCCGCCGCACGCTCCGCCGGGTCACCACCACTCCCGTGCTGCCCGCGAGTTCCAGCACCGCCAGGTCCAAGCCGACCGCGTCGCATATCATCCCGCTCAGGCCGGGCGTGAAGTGCAGGTCCAGCAGTCGCCTTGCGGCGGCGGCCAGGGTCGCCGGATCCCCCAGCAACTGCTCCACCTGCGGCCGCAACCGGCCCACCGCTCCGTGACCAGTCAGCCAGGGCCCGCTCTCGGGAACCCTCGGCCCGATCTCAGCCCCGGAAGCGTCGCGCAGGTCCCAGATCTCACGTTCCAGCTGAATGAACGGCATCGCCGCCCGCCGCCGCGCCGCCGCAGCGCTCGCGACCGGCGGCCCATAGTCGTTGATCAGCGCGCTGACCGGCTCCTCGGCGTCCGTATAGGCCGTCACGGTACTGCCGCTGGCAGCGAACCTGCCGAACAGCCACAACAGCAACAGCGGCTTGTGCGGCGACCGGAGACGGGCCCGGCCGACCGGCGCACACCGCAGCCGCGCCAGCAACTCCAACAGCTCATCACGCGTCATCCAGGAAGCCTGGCACCAGACCGCGCCGTCCGGCAGCATCCAAGCCGTCAGACGCTCCTCGGCGAGTTCGAGTCCCGACAGGGCGGCGACAGCTGGCCCCCGATTCCCAGATGTCTGGGAATGTTGATCGATGGGTCCGCGTGCCGCTCGCTGACGATCCATGACCGCGAATCTCACGGACGAACGACGGACGGATGATCAAGGCCCGGTCACCATATGTGATGACCGGGCCTATGACCTGCTACTTTACGAGTAGCCCCGACCGGATTTGAACCGGCGCTACCGCCTTGAGAGGGCGGCGTCCTAGGCCACTAGACGACGGGGCCAGCGACTGCACGGTAGCGCAACTGCGGGAGCGACGCCAAACCGGATCGGCCGGGCGGACGCCGGCCTGCCCGGGCGCCCGGTCCGAGGCGGGAGAGCATGCCCGGAAGCGGGGTATCTTTCCTTATATGTTGGCGTTCATAGTTATCTTGCTCATCGTGGGCTTGATCGCGGGGGCCATCGCCCGGCTGGTGGTACCCGGCCGGGATCCGATGGGCGTGCTCCGGACCATGGGTCTCGGGATCGTAGGATCCTTCGTCGGGGGCTTCCTGGAGAACCTGGTGTTCCTCCACAGCCTGTCGCTCTTCGCGCTGCACCCGTCGGGCATCCTCGCCTCGATCATCGGCTCCATCATCGTCCTGGTGATCTCGCGGATCTTCGGGGGCAAGCGCCGCCGCGCCTGACGCGGTCCGGGACTGCCGATGCCGCCAGCCCTGGACTGGGCCGGCGGGCGCCGGGTTAACGCGCGAGCGAATCCGGGCTGGCGCTGCACGCAAAAGCGCGCCCGGGAGCGGGCGCGCTTTTGCTCTACGATCATGCGTTGAGCTGGGGTACCAGGACTCGAACCTAGACTAACGGGGCCAGAACCCGTCGGGCTGCCAATTACCCCATACCCCACCGGACCGGGCCTGCCGGCCCGCTCGCGCCTGTGCAGTGTAGCTGAAACCGCGACCACCCCCCAAAGCGATCCGGCCAGAACCCGGCACCACGCCGGAAAGGCCGGTCCGCTCAGGGCCGGCGGTCACGCCGGAGCGGCGGCCGCCACGGCGCGAGCCTGCGCCAGCCGGCGCAGCGTCCTGTCCCGCCCGAGCAGTTCGATCGACTCGAACAGCGGCGGCGACACCCGGCGGCCGGTGACCGCGACCCGCACCGGGGCGAACGCGACCTTCGGCTTCAGGCCCAGGCCTTCCAGCAGCGCCGCGCGCAGGGCATCCTCGATCTCGCCGTGCGCCCACTGGTCCAGCCCGTCGAGTGCCTTCTCCGCGGCCGCGAGCACCTCGGCCGACGCGGGCGTGAGCACCTTGGCAGCGTCATCCGGGTCGATCTTGAACCCCGCCCCGTCGACGAACAGGAATTCCAGCATGCTCACCGCCTCGCTCAGCTTGCCGATCCGAGGCTGGATCAGCAGGGCACCGGCCGCGATCAGTTCCGCGTCGGCGGCCGGCACGGGATCGGCGAGCAGCCGGGACCTGGTAAGGAACGGCGTGATCCGGGCGGCGAAGTCGGCGGGCTCCAGCGCCCTGATCTTGTCGCCGTTGATCGCTTCGAGCTTGCGCACGTCGAACTGTGCCGCGTTCTTGTTCACCCGGGCCAGGTCGAACTCGGCCGCCATCTCGGCCAGCGTGAACTCTTCCCGGTTCTCTCCCGGCGACCAGCCGAGCAGCGCCAGGTAGTTGCACAGCGCCTCGGGCAGGAAACCCTGCTCCCGGTACCAGTTGATGGAGACCACGCCGTTGCGCTTGGACAGCTTCTGGCCGTTCGGGCCGAGGACGAAGGGCAGGTGGGCGAAGACCGGGACCCGGTCCGCGGGCACGCCCATCGCGCGGTAGACCGCGATCTGCCGTGGGGTGGACGACAACAGGTCGTCACCGCGCACCACGTGGGTGATCTCCATGAGCACGTCGTCGACCGCAACCGCGAGCGTGTACAGCGGCCTGCCGTCGGCCCGGGCCAGCACGAAGTCCGGCACGTGCGCGTGGTCGAAGGTGACCTCGCCGCGGATCAGGTCGGTGAACGTGGTGGAGCCCTCCGGCATCCGGAACCTGACCACGGGCCGGCGGCCCTCCGCCTGGTAGGCGGCGACCTGGTCGGCGGTGAGGGTGCGGCAGTGGCCGTCGTACCCGCTCGGGCCGCCGGCCTTCCGCGCGGCCTCCCGCCGGGCTTGGAGTTCGTCGGTCGTGCAGTAGCAGTAATAGGCGTGCCCGTCGGCCAGGAACCTGGCCAACCACTCGGCGTAGATGCCCAGCCGCTCGCTCTGCTGGTAGGGCCCGAACGGGCCGCCCACGCCAGGCCCCTCGTCCCAGTCCAGCCCGAGCCAGCGCAGCGTGTCCTGCGCGGAGGCGATGTACTCCGGCTTCACCCGGGTGGCGTCGGTGTCCTCGATGCGCAGCACGAACACCCCGCCGGTGGCCCGGGCGAACGCCCAGTCGTACAGCGCGGTACGGATGTTGCCCACGTGCAGGTCACCGCTGGGTGAGGGGGCGAACCGCACCCGCACCTGACCACGGTCCCGGCCGGCCCCGCCGTGCTCAGTCACCTAGCTCCACCTTGTTCGTCAGGGTGCCGATCGCGTCGATCGACACCGATACCTCGTCGCCACGCTGCAGCAACGCGCCGCCGTCCCCGGCCGGCACCCCGGTCAGCAGCACGTCGCCGGGCAGCAGCGTCATCACGTTACTCGCGGCCGCGACCAGCACCGCCACATCCCGGCCGGGCGGCGGCACCTTGGCCCGCTGGCATACCTGACCGTTCACCGACATGACCAGTTCCAGGCCGACGTCGCCTGCGCCGGTCTCGATCCACGGCCCCAGCGGGCAGAACGTGTCGAAGCCCTTCGCCCGCGACCACTGGCCGTCGCGCTCGCGCAGGTCGGCCGCGGTGACGTCGAGGGCGCAGGCGTACCCGAAGATCACCGCGGCGGCCTGCTCGGGCGTAATTTGGCGGCACAACCGGCCGATGACGACGGCCAGCTCTCCCCCGGCTTCCAGGCGGTGCGTCAGCGCCGGGTACCTGATCGCGTCGGACGGCCCGCAGACGGCGGTGGACGGCTTCAGGTACATAACGGAACTGCCATCCAGCCCGTCATCCGGTGGCCCGGCCGGCCCGGGGGGCCGCGGCGCGAAACCGATCACCTTGCTGGGCAGCACCGGGGCCAGCAGCCGGACCTCATCGAGCAGGTATGTCGTGCCGGTGAGCTTGAGGCCGTCCCGGCCGCCGAACGGGTGCCCGGCGAGCTCGGCGATGACCTCACCGCCGGCCGCGGCGCCGGCCCGGGCGGTGCCCACCAGCCCGTAGGAAACCTCGTCGCCCGCGGCGAACCTGGTGATGCGCACGGCTCATCCCGGCGTTACTGCCGGTACCCCTCCACCTCGCCGACCGGCCGCACCTGCGCGTCGGCCGGGTCCTCGCCGAACTCCCGCCGGGCCCGGCGCTGGCGCAGCAGGTCCCAGCACTGGTCCAGGGCCACCTCGGCCGCGGCCAGTTGCCGGTGCTCGTCGTCGGTGGTCATCTCACCGGCCGCGAGCTTGGCGCGCAGCTCGTGCTCGGTCTTAATGAGATCGTCGATGTGCGCCATGATCTCCTTGTCATCCATGGGCTCCACCGTATCGCCGGCCCGGCGGGCAGCCGCCGGTCACTCGCACCTCCTGACGCTGGCGTTGCCCGGGGCCGCAGCCGGAACGGGGCGGGCTCAGCCCTCGGTGCCCGCCTCGGTGGGCTGGTGGCCGGCCCGCATCAGCGCGTAGGTGACGGCCTCCTCCAGTGCGTGCCAGGATGCGGCGATGATGTTCTCGTCCACCCCGACCGTGCTCCAGGTGCCATCCGGCGCGCCGGTGCCGTCCCCGGACTCGATGAGCACCCGCGTGACCGCGCCGGTGCCGTGCGAGTTTTCCAGGATGCGGACCTTGTAGTCGGCCAGCTCCAGCATGGCCAGCTCGGGGTAGAGCCGCTCTAGGGCCAGCCGCAGGGCGTTGTCCAATGCGTTGACCGGGCCGTTGCCCTCACCGGTGGCGACGATCCGCTCGCCCTTGGCGATCAGCTTCACCGTGGCCTCGCTGACCACCGCGGCGTCGGCCCGGCGCTCGACGATCACCCGCCAGGACTCCACCCGGAAGTGCCGCAGCCGCTCCCCGGCCAGCTCGTCGCGCAGCAGCAGTTCGAACGAGGCGTCCGCGGCCTCGAAGGTGTAGCCGCGGGCCTCCAGGTCCTTGACCCGTGCCACCACCCGCCCGGCGCTGCCAGCGGCCGACAGGTCGTACCCGAGCTGCCTGCCCTTGATCTCCACCGAGGCCCGGCCGGCCATGTCGGACACCAGCATCCGCATGTCGTTGCCGACCAGGCCGGGGTCGACGTGCTGGTAGAGCATCGGGTCGACCTTGACCGCCGAGGCGTGCAGCCCGGCCTTGTGCGCGAACGCGGAGAACCCGACATAAGGCTGATGCGTGTTCGGGGTGACGTTGGTGACCTCGCTGATCGCGTGCGCGACCCGGCTCATCTCGGCCATGCACCCGGACGGGAGCACCTGGCGGCCCTCCTTGAGCTGCAGGCCCGCGACCACGCTGAACAGGTTGGCGTTGCCGGCCCGCTCCCCGTAGCCGTTGGCCGTGCCCTGGACGTGGGAGACGCCTGCCTGCACCGCGGTCAGCGTGTTCGCCACGGCGCAGGCGGTGTCGTCATGGCAGTGGATGCCCAGCCGCGCCCCGCTCGCCGCGGCGACCGCCGTGACCACGTCGCCGAGTTCGGCGGGCAGCATGCCCCCGTTGGTGTCGCACAGCGCGACCACCTCGGCGCCGGCCTCGGCGGCCACCCGGACCACCTCCAGCGCGTAGCCGGGGTCGGAGCGGTAGCCGTCGAAGAAGTGCTCGGCGTCGAGGAACACCCGCTGGCCCTCGGCCGCCAGGTGCCGCACCGTGTCGGCGATCATGGCGAGGTTCTCTTCCAGGGTGGTCCGCAGCGCCGCGGTGACGTGCCGGTCGTGGCTCTTGGCGACCAGCGTCACGACCGGGGCGCCGGACTCACGCAACGCTGCCACCTGCGGGTCGTCGGCGGTCACCGCACCCGGGCGGCGGGTAGAGCCGAAGGCCGCCAGGGTGGCGTGAGTGAGCTGGAGTTCGGTGCGGGCCCGCCGGAAGAACTCGGTGTCCTTGGGGATCGCGCCGGGCCAGCCGCCCTCGATGAAGCCGACGCCGAATTCGTCCAGGCGCCGCGCGATGGCCAGCTTGTCCGCGACGGTCAGGGACAGGCCCTCCTGCTGGGCACCGTCGCGCAGCGTGGTGTCGTAGATGTGGAAACTGTCGTCGGGCATGTGTGATCCGTTCTGTCTAGGACCCGCGCCCCGGCCGGACAAAGCAAAAGACCCCTCGCGGGATGCGAGAGGTCTGCGCGCCGGCGGGTGCGGGCCTGGGAAACTCCGGGGCCTGCTAGGTGCCGGCGCGCCTGCCGATAATGATCCGGCCGCACGTCACGGGCCTAGTCTGACACATGCCATACGCAGCGGCGAAACGCATGTCTCATCATCCGAGACGGTGGCTGCGTGGCGATGTCCAAGGTGTCACGACGAATGGGGCAATCCGGCCGCCTCGATCATGGCTGTCGCCACGCCCGAAGACCGATCCGACCTGAGCGTGCCGGCAGCGCCTACGGGCGCGAGACCTCGAACGCCTGCCGCTGGCCGAAGTAGTCGTCGTAGTAGCCGCCAGCCAAGCAGTACCCGGTACTGAGGCACGACATCGCGCTGGGCAGGCAGTACCCGTTCAGGCATGACGTCGCGCTGACTTCGGTGTTTCCTCCGTGGCCGGGGATGCTGCTGATGAGGCTGGCGATGCCGGGGACCTCGGTGGCGGCCCATCGTCCGTCCTGCTCGCTGGCCACGAACGGCCGGATACTGCCGGAGTTGTCGATGTAGCCGCCGTCGGCCGCGCAGTTCCCGGCGCTGCCGCACGACACTGCATTGACCCAGGAGCGTGCCCGGGTGCCGGGGATCTCGACGGCGGTGCCCCAGCGGCCGTTCCGCTCGCTCACAATAAACGCATGGCGGTTGTGGGAGCTGTCCAGGTACCAGCCGCCGGCCGCGCAGTTGCCCGCGCTCGGGCACGACACCGAGCTGACCTGGGGGTACCCTCCGGCGTTCAACTGGGCAGTGGCGGGGATCTCGATGGCGGTGCCCCACCGGCCGTTCCGCTCGCCGGCCACGAACACCAGGCTGTGGCCGTGGCCGTCTTCGTAACTGCCACCAGATGCACAGTTCCCGGCGCTCGCGCACGACACCGAGGTGACCCAGGCCTGTGCGGCGTTCAGGCCGGAGGTGCGCAGCACGTTGACGGCGGCGGCCCACCGGGCGTTCCGCTCGTTCGCCACGAACGCCTGCTGACGCCCTTGGTCGTTGTAGACCCCGCCAGCCACGCAGTTCCCGGCGCTATCGCACCACATGGAATAGACCCCGGCACGCACTGCGCCGACGGTGCCGGGGACCACGGTAGCCGCACTCCACCGGCCGTTCCGCTTGCTGAGCACGAACAAATGAGTATGGCGCTGGCCGTCGGTGTAGAAGCCACGGGCCGCGCAGTTCCCGGCGCTCGCGCACGACACCGAGGTGTCCCCGATCTGCTGGGCGTTCAGGCGGGCGGTGCCGGGGATCTCGATGGCGGTGCCCCACCGGCCGTTCCGCTCGCTCGCCACGAACACCTGGCCATGGCCGTGGCTGTCTGTATAGCCGCCGCTGATCGAGCAGTTCCCGGCGCTCGGGCACGACACCGAGCCGACCCCGGCGTCCCCGCCGGCGTTGAGGCCGGCCGTGCCGGGGATCTCGATAGCGGTGCCCCACCGGCCGTTCCGCTCGCTGACGACGTACGCCTGGCCGTGACGGTGGCCGTCCCGGTAAGAGCCGCCTATCGCGCAGTTCCCAGCGCTCGCGCATGACACCGAACTGACCCAGGCCTGTCCCCCCGCGTTCAGGCCGCGGCCGCCGAGGCCGGGTACCGGCGCCGCGGGTCCCCAATGCTCGCTCGCCGGGGCCCCGCTGGCCGCCGGCGCCGCGCTCGAGGCCGTCGGCCCACCCGCCGTACAGCCTGCCGCCGCCGGCAGCACAGCGGCGATGATCGCGGCGAGTGCGGCCAGTTGACGCGCGGCGGCACGGTCGTGGACCGTCCATCCCATGGCCACCTCCCCAGCCTCGCCCCTATGCCGCCGAGGTTAATGCCGGACAGGGCGCCCTGAGCCGCATGCTCCAGGTAGACACCCGTCAAGAGCCCGCAGGCAACGACCACAAACGACGGTGCCTTAGCGGCTAGGCGAGTTTGCAGACCCAGCCGTAGGGGTCCGGCCGGTTGCCGTACTGGATGCCGAGCAGTTCCTCGCGCAGCCGCATGGTCACCGGGCCAGGTGCGGCGTCCCCCATGGCCCATTCGCCGGACGTGCTCTTCACCCTGCCCACCGGGGTGATCACCGCGGCGGTCCCGCAGGCGAAGACCTCGGTCAGCTCGCCGGACTCACAGCCCGCCCGCCATTCCGTCACGGAGATGGACGCCTCCTCGGCCGGGATGCCCAGGTCAGGGCCGAGTTTCAGCAGCGTGTCCCTGGTGATCCCGGGCAGCAGGGTGCCGGTCAGGGCCGGGGTGACCAGCCGCGCGTGCGGGCCGGCCCCGTACACGAAGAACAGGTTCATCCCGCCCATCTCCTCGACCAGGCGGTGCTCCAGTGCGTCGAGCCAGACCACCTGATCGCAGCCGTGCAGCACGGCCTGCTGCTGGCCGGCGAACGAGGCGGCGTAGTTGCCGCCGCACTTGGCCTCGCCGGTGCCGCCGGGGGCCGCCCTGGTGTAGTCCTCCGACAGCCAGACCGTGACCGGCTGGACGCCGTCGCGGAAGTACGACGCCGCCGGTGAGGCGATGACGGCGAACAGGTAGGAAGCCGACGGGCGGTTCACCCCGAGCCCCCGCTGTGTGGCGATCATGAAGGGGCGCAGGTACAGGCTGTGCTCCGGGGCCGTGGGCACCCACGCCCGGTCCTGATCGACGAGCAGTTCGAGGGACGTGAGGAACAGTTCGGCCGGTAGCTGGGGCATGGCCATCCTGGCCGCGGAGCGGTTGAACCTCGCGGCGTTGGCCTGCGGGCGGAACGCCACGATCTCGCCGCCATCGGTCCGGTAGGCCTTCAGCCCTTCGAAGATCTCCTGCGCGTAGTGGAACACCGACGTCGCCGGGTCCAGGGTAAGCGGGCCGTACGGCTCCAGGCGGGCATCGTGCCAGCCGCGGCCGTCGTCCCAGCGGATGGTGATCATGTGGTCGGTGAATACCTCACCGAACCCCGGCGCGGCCAGGACGCGCTCGCGTTCGTCCGCCGCCAGCGGAGCGTCGCTCACGTGCACGTCGAACCCGATGTCGGTGCTGCCGGTCGTGATCATCGCAGTCCTCCCTCGCCGCCAGGCGCCGTTGCCAGGCGCGCGGCTAAGCCACCATTGACGGATCTCCGCATGGGATTAGCCTCGCGAATCCAGGCTAACCCTGGCCCCGCTAAGGCGGGACCTAGCCGGCTACTCGCTCCGCGATGTCGTCGCCGATCTCCGCGGTCGACCGGGCCGCCCAGGCACCCTGGCGTTCCACCAGGTCGTCGGCGGCGGCCTGCTCGACCTTGGCGGCGGCCGCGGTGAAGCCCAGGTGCTCGCAGAGCATGGCGGCCGACAGGATCGCGGCCGTCGGGTCGGCCTTCTGCCTGCCCGCGATGTCCGGCGCGCTGCCGTGCACCGGCTCGAACATGCTCGGCGCCGTCCGCTCCGGGTTGATGTTCCCGCTCGCCGCCAGCCCGATCCCCCCGGCCACGGCCGCGCCGAGGTCGGTGAGGATGTCACCGAACAGGTTGTCGGTCACGATGACGTCGAACCGCTCGGGATGGGTGACGAGGAACATGCAGGCGGCATCCACGTGGACGTAGTCCACGGACACGCCGGGGAACTCCTTGGCGGTCTGGTCCACGATGCGCTGCCACAGGTCACCGGCGTAGGTGAGCACGTTGGTCTTGTGCACGAGGGTGAGGTGCTGCCGGGAGCGCTGGGCGGCCAGGTCGAACGCGTACCTGACCACGCGGGTGACCCCGTAACCGGTGTTGACGCTCTCCTGGGTGGCGACCTCGGCGTCGGTGCCCTTGCGCAGCACGCCGCCCGCGCCCGAGTACGGGCCCTCGGTGCCCTCCCTGACGACCACCATGTTGACCGACTCCGGCCGGACCCCGGCCAGCGGGGTGCCCACGCCCGGGTACAGCCGCACCGGCCGCAGGTTCACGTACTGGTCGAGTTCGAACCGCAGCCGGAGCAGGAGTCCCCGCTCCAGGATCCCGCTCGGCACCGACGGGTCGCCGACCGCGCCGAGCAGCAGGGCGTCATGGCCGCGGATCTCCTCGAGCACCGGGTCCGGGAGCGTCTCGCCGGTCCGGTGCCAGCGGTGGGCGCCCAGGTCGTAGCTGGTTTCCTCGAAGGCCACATCCGCTGCCCTGAGCACCTTCAGCGCCTCGGCCACGACCTCGGGGCCGATCCCGTCGCCGCCGATCACGGCGAGCCTTATCTGGGACGATGCCATGCGCGTACCTTACTGGTAACTGACCCCGCCACCCCGCCCAAACTGGTCGCGCGGGTCGCTGGCGTCCCCTCCGTTGTCACGGCGGTCCAGCGCCACCTGGACGGCCTGCGCGGCGGCCGCCGGGCGGCTGGCACGGGCAGGGGCCGGGCTGGTGTTGCCGGTGTCCTCGGTAGCCGGGACAGACCGGTCCCAGTGATACATGTCGTACACGACGCTTCTCTCCTGACGAGTAACCCCACGGCCAGCGCCAGTCGCCCGTAGCGGCTCGCTGGCCTGTGTGATCAGGCTCCGCTACGGCTGTGCAAGATAAGTACGAAGCGCCGCATAGCAGCCCCAAGCCTACTGCGGACCTGGCCGAATGTCACCCTGAGGGCGCTACTGTCTCGTATCCTGAGACAATTTGCGGCTCGGACCACATTGTGGAACCGCGGGCCTGGCGTGCCTCAGGACATGTCGAGGTTGACCGCGCGGCCGCTCACCGCGCCGATCGTCGCGGTGATGTCTTCGAGGACCACGGGCGGGATGGCGCTGTCGACGGTCAGCGTGATCAGAGCGTGGCCGCCGCGCACGTCCCTGGACACCTGCATACCGGCGATGTTGATCCCCTCGCTGCCCAGGATCTGGCCCACCACGCCGACGATCCCGGGCCGGTCGGTGTAGCTCAGGATCACCATGTGCTCGGCCAGGGCGATCTCCATATCGAAGCCGTTGACCTCCACGAGCTTCTCCACCTGGCGCTGCCCGGTCAGCGTCCCGCTGACCGAGACGGACTGGCCGCCGGGCAGGGTGCCGCGCAGGCTCACCAGGTTGCGCCAGTCCGGGCTCTCGGTCTCGGTGACCAGGCCGACCGCCATCCCCCGCTGTTCCGCGAGCAGGGGGGCGTTCACGTAGGTCACGGCGTCCTCGACCACGTCGGCGAAGACGCCCTTGAGCGCGGCAAGCTGCAGCACCCGCACGTCCTTGCTGGCGATCTCACCGCGCACCTCGACGTCCAGGCTGGCCGCGACGCCGCCGGCCAGCGCGGTGAAAAGCTGCCCGAGCTTCTCGGCCAGCGGTAGGCCCGGCTTCACGTCCTCATCCACGACGCCGCCCTGGACGTTGACGGCGTCGGGCACGAACTCCCCGGCCAGGGCCAGCCGGAGCGACTTGACCACCTGCGTGCCGGCCTTCTCCTGGGCCTCGTGGGTGCTGGCACCCAGGTGTGGCGTGGCCACCACATTCGGGAAGTCAAGCAGCGGGTTGCCGGCGGGCGGCTCGGTCACGAACACGTCGATGCCGGCGCTGGCCACCCGGCCGTCCTTGAGCGCCATGCCTAGGGCGTGCTCGTCCACGATGCCGCCCCTGGCCGCGTTGATGATGCGCACGCCCGGCTTGACCAGGTGCAGTTCACGCTCACCGATCAGCCCGATGGTCTCCGGCGTCTTCGGCAGGTGCACGCTGATGAAATCGGCCTCGGCCAGCAGGTCGTCCAGGCTCACCAGGCGCACGCCGAGCTGCGCCGCCCGGGCCTGGGGCACGTACGGGTCGTAGGCGATGACCTGCATGCCGAAGCCCGCCAGCCGCTGCGCGACCAGGACCCCGATCCGGCCGAGCCCCAGGATGCCGGCCACCTTGCCGCTGACCTCGACACCGGTGAACTGCGAGCGCTTCCACTCGCCGGACTTGAGCGAGGCCATCGCCTGCGGCACGTGCCGGGCGACCGCGAGCAGCAGGGCGGCCGCGTGCTCGGCGGCGCTCACGATGTTGGAGCTTGGCGCGTTCACCACCATCACGCCCGCCTTGGTGGCCGCAGCCACGTCGACGTTGTCCAGGCCGACTCCTGCCCGGGCGACGATGCGCAGGCCGGGGGCATGCGCCAGCGCCTCGGCGTCTATCTTCGTGGCGCTCCTGACGATGACCGCGTCCGCACCGGCCAGCGCTTCCAGCAACTCGGAGCGGTTCGCGCCATCGGCGTAGCGCACCTCGAAGTCCGGCTCGAGCAGCGCGACGGCGGCAGGTGACAGTTCCTCGGCAACCAGGACGATGGGTACAGGCACGGCAGAGCCCCTCGGGGGTCGACGTCGGAGGCTCTAGTGTAACCAAGCTTGTGAAACCGTTCACGAACCTCGGTGCCGCCGCCCCGCCGTATGCGGGCAGCCCGGCGCCAGGGGCACCTCAGCCGACAGGGCCGAGGCCCGTACCGTCGCCTACACATTGCGCGCGGAGGGCGTATGGCTGCGCTTGTACATGCCGCGGCCGCGAAGAGCGCTATCGGCTGAGCGCCGGAGGCGTCCCGGGCCTGGCCTTTTGTGCCCCGGGCGAGCCACAATGATCGTGCACGACAATGCCCTCCCGATGCTCGCGGAGTCATACTCGAATCTAGGCAGTCCGCCAAGGAGTGGTGGCGTTTGGCAAGTAAGACGTCCCGGATTGGGAAGTTTTTCGGCGGGCTCGGGGCGCTTCTCGCCGTGACCACCGCGGCGGGATGCGCCGCGCCTCAGTTCACGTATGTCTCGGACACGTCGGCCAACGCCTACTTCAAGGTGCCGTTCGGCTGGCACAAGATCAGCGACGTGTCGCTCGCGGCCCAGTTCAAGACCCCCGGCAGCGCGCTGGGCCAGGCCGCGGGCACCTGGGACATCGCCTTCGACGCGGCCAGCGCGCCCGCAGCGGTGCACCTGTTCAGCCCCAACGCCACGGAGCCGTTCGCGTTCGCCATGGTCACCCCGCTCAGCGCGACCGCGAGCAACGCGCTGTCCTATAACGGGCTGCGGGACGCGCTCCTGCCGGTGACCTCGGCGGCCAGGACGCAGGCGGCCCAGAGCAGCAGCTTCCCGCTGACCCACTTCAAGCTGCTGCGGGACACCGTGGTCGAGCCCGGCCAGGGAGTGCACGGGGTGTGGGACACCTACGACTACACCTATCCGGGCGGTATCACCGACACCTTCGACCAGGTCGCGCTGACCAACTCCGACAGCACCCAGCTCTACGTGCTCATGGTGCACTGCATCGCGACCTGTTACAGCCAGAACCGCGACCAGCTAGACACGATCATGTCGTCGTTTACCGTCAGGAGCCCCTAGTGCGTGAGGCCCTTACAACACCGCCGGAGGGGCTGCCAGCACCCGGCGAGCACCTCCGGGACGAAGACCGCCGGACCAGGAAGCCACTGTCCCTCTGGGACCGGCTGAAGTTCCTGATCCTCCTCGGGCTGATCTGGTGGATCCTCGTCTGGTCCGCGATGGCCAACAACCCGCTGATGGGCCTGTCCGACGCGATACGCACCGAGGTCAGGTCCGGTGCGTGGGTGTTCGTGCTGGCCGGCCTGGAGGTCCTGCGCCAGATCCACTTCCTGATCAGCGAGCACTCGGCCGCGTACCACCGGTTCTGGACGCACACGGTGTTCGGCGGGTTCGACCGGCTCACCCACAGCAAGCTGTCCGACTGGACCAGGTTCCGGATCCGGCGGCTGCTGACCTGGGTGCTGTGGATCGCGATCGTGGCCGTGGTCATCGGGAAGGTGATCCACACCTCGCCGGTCCTCGCCTTGCTGCGCGCCCCGGAACTGCTGTGGCACGTACTGCCGTTCGTGCTGCAACTCATGGTCATCCTGCTCGTCGTGGTGGGCCAGTTCGCCTTGATTTTCTGGTTCCTGTCCCGGGGCGGCGTGGATGTCTACTATCCCGACGACATCAAGACCAGGTTCGCCGACGTCTGGGGCCAGGACCACGTGCTGGAACGGGTCAAGGAGAACATCCTGTACCTGGAGGACCCGGAGCGGATCGAGTCCAGGGGCGGTTACGTACCCGGCGGCATCCTGCTCTGGGGACCTCCCGGCACCGGGAAGACGCTGATGGCCGAGGCGGTGGCGGGCGAGACCGGCCGGCCCTACGTGTTCGTGGATCCCGGCGCGTTCATCAACATGTTCATGGGCGTCGGGATCCTGAAGGTCAAGTCGCTGTTCCGCAAGCTGCGCAAGCTGGCGCTGCGGTACGGCGGCGTGATCGTCTTCTTCGACGAGGCCGACTCGCTGGGGCGCCGCGGCGCGCTGGCCCAGCAGGGCCCGAACTTCCCCAGGGCCACGGCGCCGTTCCAGAAGGCCGGCTGCCACGGCTTCTCCTACCTGTCCAGCGACGTCCAGTGGAGGCTGGCACAGCGCGCCGCGGCCACGCCCGCGCCGGAGGAGGGGGAGACCCGGCGCAACCGGCAGATGATGGGCATGGGCATGGGCGGCGGCGGCGGCATGGGCACCCTGGAGGCCCTGCTCACCGAGCTGTCCGGGCTGAAGAAACCGCGCGGGTTCATCAACCGGCACGTGCGCCGGATGTTCGGCCTGCGCCCCAAGCCACCGCCCAAGTACCGGATGCTGGTGATGATGGCGACCAACCTGCCCGAGGCGCTGGACGAGGCGCTGCTGCGGCCGGGCCGCATCGACCGTATCTACAAGGTCGGCTACCCGTCCAAGGCCGGCCGGGTCCGCACCTACGAGGGCTACTTCGCCAAGGTGCGGCACGAGCTGACCCCCGAGCAGATGGACAAGCTCGCGGTGATCACCCCGTACGCGACCGGCGCCACCATCAAGGACCTGGTCAACGAGTCGCTTATCACCGCCATCCGCAACGGCCGGGACGTGATCACCTGGCAGGACGTGATCAAGGCCAAGCAGCTCAAGGAACTCGGGCCGCCCGAGGACGTCGAGTACATCGAGCGGGAGCGGCACGCGGTCGCGGTGCATGAGGCGTGCCACGCCCTGATCGCCTACCGCACCCGCCAGCACATGGAGATCGACATCGCCACCATCGAGAAGGGCAGCGACTACCTCGGCATGGTGGCCAGCATCCCGCCCGAGGACCAGTTCACCCGGTGGCGCAGCGAGTACGAGACCGACATACTGGTGTCCCTGGCCTCGCTGGCCGGAGAGCGGATGTTCTTCGACAGCGACAGCTCCTCCGGCGTGTCCGGTGACCTGGAGTCGGCGACCACCGTGGCCTCGTTCATGGAGGGCTTCTGGGGCATGGGCGCCACCGTGTCCTCCTACTCGACCGCCAAGCGCCTGGAGGTCGGCTCACCAGGCGGCGGGCAGGGGGGCCGGAACAAGAAGGGCCAGGACCCCGAGGCCGAACTGCGGCGGGCGCTGGCCGACCGGATCGAGGACACCCTGGGGACGCTGCTGCGGCGGGTGGAGATGCTGCTGCGCGAGGACCGGGCCAAGGTGCTGTGCCTGGCCCACGCGCTGGAGACCCACAAGACGCTGAGCGGCGAGGACATCGTCGGAGTCATGGAACACATGCAGGGGCCGCTCGTGGACGGCCGGCCGTACGCGGACCAGGAGTTCCTGAACCGGCTCGAGGAGTACCACCAGGCCGCGGCGGTCGCCCACCGCACGCACGGCAGGGTGCCGCTGGCCATGCCGCCCGCTCCCCCGCTCGCCGCGGTGGTGCAGGGCGCGGTGGTGACGTTCGACGCCAGCCCCGGCCCGGACGGCGGATCCGGCCCGAACGGCGGCCCGGTGTCGGACGGTGCCCCGGTGTCGGACGGTGCCCTGGTGCGGACGGTGCCCCGGTGTCCGACGGTGCCCCGGGGCTGGACGGCAGCCCGGGGCGGAACGGCGGGCCGCGGCAGGAGGGGCCGGCGCAGAACGGCGGCTGGGCTCCCGGCGGTGACTGGGCTCCCGGCTCCGGCCCCGCGGCCAGCCCCTGACGGCGGTGCGCGGCGCTTACCAGGCCCGGCTGGTGGTGAACCTGCTCAACGGGTCCACCCTGGCCGGGCTCCTGGCCGCGGGCGCGGGCCGGGCCCGGCTCACCCGGGCCGGGGACGGCCTGGTCGTGGCCGTGGGATACCGGCTGCCCGTCCCGCCAGGCCCCGCGTTCTGCCTCGGCAATGTGATCGTGACGCGGCTTGACGCCGAGGGAGTGCGCGGCGCAGGAGTCCTGCTCGGCCACGAAGCGCGGCACGCCACCCAGTTCGCCTGCTGCGGCGGCGTGATCATGCTGCCGCTCTACTTTCTCGCCGCCGGGGTGTCCTGGCTGCTGACCGGCGACTTCGGCTCCCGCAACATCTTCGAGCGGCGCGCGGGCCTGGCCGAGGGCGGCTACTCCGAACGCCCGCTGCGCCCCGCGCTCAGCCGCCTGGCGGCCGGCTCCCGGCCATCGGGCTAGCCGCCCCGGGCCGGTCCCCGGCCGCCGCTCCTATCGTGATCACCGCTCCGGGGTCGCCGAAGCCCGGGGGTTGTCAGCCTTCGTCGGCGTCGTCGGCGAGCCAGCTCATCAGCGGCCGCAGCTTGGCTCCCACCTGCTCGATCTGCTCCGCGTGCAGGGCCTCGCGCCGCTTGAGGAAGTTCGGCCGCCCGTTGTCGAACTCTTCCACGAGTTCCCGGGTGAATGAGCCGTCGCGAATCTCGGCGAGGATGCGCTTCATCTCCTCGGTGCTGCGGCCGTCGATGATCCGCGGCCCGCGCGTGTAGCCGCCGAACTCCGCCGTGTCCGAGACCGACCAGTACATCTTGGACAGGCCGCCCTCGTACATCAGGTCCACGATCAGCTTCATCTCGTGCAGACACTCGAAGTAGGCCACCTCCGGCTGATAGCCCGCCTCGACCAGGGTGTCGAAGCCCGCCTTGATCAGCTCGGAGACACCGCCGCAGAGCACCACCTGCTCACCGAACAGGTCGGTCTCGGTCTCCTCGGCGAACGTGGTGGCCAGCGCGCCGGCCCTGGTCCCGCCGATGGCCTTGGCGTAGGCGAGCGTCAGCGGCCACGCGCCGCCGGACGCGTCGCGCTGCACCGCGACCAGCACCGGGACGCCCCGGCCCTCGGCGAACTGCCGGCGCACCAGGTGACCGGGGCCCTTCGGGGCGACCATGCACACGTCCACGCCGTCCGGCGGGGTGATGAGCTGGTAGCGGATGTTCAGCCCGTGGGCGAAGAACAGGGCGTCGCCCGGCACCAGGCTGGGGGCGATCGCCTCGGCGTACAGGGCCCGCTGGACGTGATCCGGGGCGAGCACCATGATCAGATCTGCCTCTTCGCAGGCCTCGCCGGGGGTGGTGACCCGCAGCCCCTCGCCGGCGGCCGCCTCCCTACTGCGGGATCCCTCGGGCAGGCCCACCCTGACGTCCACGCCGGAGTCGCGCAGCGAGAGCGCGTGCGCGTGCCCCTGACTGCCGTAGCCGAGCACCGCCACGTGACGCCGCTGGATGACTGCCAGGTCAGCCTGGTCGTCGTAGAAGATGTCTGCCATCGGTTGCCTTCAGCCTTTCAGTCACTGCGCTGAGCCGCCCGCGCTCCGCTCGATCGGCCGCAGCGCGCGGTCGGTAATGGACTTGCTTCCGCGGCCCAGGGCCACCATGCCGGACTGGACGAGTTCCTTGATGCCGAACGGCTCAAGCACCCTGATCAGGGCGTCCAGCTTGTCCCTGTTTCCGGTGGCCTCGACGGTCACCGCGTCCTGGGCGACATCGACGACCTTGGCGCGGAACAGCGCGACGGTCTCCAGGACGCGGGACCTGGTCTCGGCATCGGCCCGCACCTTCACCAGCAGGAGTTCGCGCTGGACCGAGACCGGCGTCTCCAGCTCGACGATCTTCAGGACGTTGATCAGCTTGTTGAGCTGCTTGGTGACCTGTTCCAGCGGGTGCTCCGCGCAGTTCACCACGATCGTCATCCGGGAGATCTCGTGATGCTCGGTCGGCCCTACCGCCAGAGAGTCGATGTTGAACCCGCGGCGGGAGAACAGGCCCGCGATGCGGACGAGCACCCCTGGCTTGTTCTCCACGAGCACCGACAGCGTGTGCCTGCCCGCACTCGGCTCCTGCTCACGAAGCCGCACCGGTGGGTGGCTCATTCGGTCACATCCCAGTCCGGCGCCATGTCCCGCGCCACCTTGATGTCGTCGTTGCTGGTGCCCGCGGCCACCATCGGCCAGACCATGGCGTCGCGGTGCACGATGAAGTCGATCACGACGGGACGGTCGTTGATCTCCATGGCCTGCTTGACGATTTCGTCCACGTCGGCAGCTGTCTCACAGCGCAGGCCCGCGCAGCCGTAGGCCTCGGCCAGCTTGACGAAGTCCGGGATCCGGGTCCCCGCCGAGGTGCCCTGCACCGCCCGGTCCAGGTCGGTCTGTGAGTAACGCTCGTTGTAGAACAGCGTCTGCCACTGGCGGACCATGCCCAGGTTGCCGTTGTTGATGATGGCCACCTTGATCGGGATGCCCTCCACCGTGCAGGTGGCGAGTTCCTGGTTGGTCATCTGGAAGCACCCGTCGCCGTCGATCGCCCACACGGCCGACTCCGGCGCGCCGACCTTGGCTCCCATGGCGGCGGGCACCGCGTAGCCCATGGTGCCGAGCCCGCCGGAGTTGAGCCAGTGCCGGGGCTTCTCATGCTCGATGAACTGGGCGGCCCACATCTGGTGCTGGCCGACGCCCGCCACGTACACCGCGTCCGGCCCGGCCAGCTTGCCGATCCGCTCGATCACGTACTGCGGCGACAGGGAGCCGTCGCCCGGCTCGTCGTAGCCGAGGGGGTAGGTGGCGCGCCAGGCCTCCAGCTGCGACCACCAGGCGGCCAGGTCCGCCTGCTCGCCCGACTCCCGTTCGGCATGGATGGCCGCGATGAGTTCGATGATCACCTCGCGGCAGTCACCGACGATGGGCACCTCGGCATGCCTGTTCTTGGAGATCTCGGCCGGGTCGATGTCGGCGTGCACCACCGCGGCCTCGGGGGCGAAGCTGTCCAGGCGGCCGGTCACCCGGTCGTCAAACCTGGCCCCGAGCGTCACCAGCAGGTCCGCCTTCTGCAGTGCGCCGACCGCGGCGACCTTGCCGTGCATGCCGGGCATGCCCATGTTCTGCGGGTGGCTGCTGGGGAACGCGCCACGCGCCATCAGCGTGGTCACCACGGGCATCCCGGTCAGCTCGGCCAGGGTAAGCAGGTCCTTGCTCGCGCCCGCCTTGATCACGCCGCCCCCCACATAGAGCACCGGGCGCCGCGCCGTCATCATCAGCCGGGCCGCCTCGCGCACCTGCCGGGAATGCGGCCGGGTCACCGGGTGGTAGCCAGGCAGGTCAAACGGCACCGGCCAGCTGAACTGCGTCCTGGCCTGCAGGGCGTCCTTGGCGATGTCCACCAGCACCGGGCCCGGCCGGCCGGTGGCGGCCACATGAAATGCCTCGGCCACGGTCCTGGCGATGTCACCGGCCTCAGTGACCAGGAAGTTGTGCTTGGTAACCGGCAGCGTGATCCCTGCGATGTCCGCTTCCTGGAAGCCGTCCGTGCCGATCAGGCTGGACGGCACCTGCCCGGTGATGGCGACCACGGGCACCGAGTCCATGTACGCGTCGGCCAGCGGGGTGACCAGGTTGGTCGCACCCGGCCCCGAAGTGGCGATGCACACCCCGGGCCGGCCGGTCACCTGGGCGTAGCCGGCCGCGGCGTGGCCGGCGCCCTGCTCGTGCCTGACCAGGATGTGGCGCACGCTGGGGGAGTCGTACAGCGGGTCATAGGCGGGGAGGATGGCCCCGCCAGGGATGCCGAAGACGACGTCGACGCCGAGCTGTTCCAGCGCTGCCACCAGCGCCTGGGCGCCCGTCATCGTCACCGGCTGAGCGGCGGGCGGCTCGCCGCCGGGCCGCCGCGGGCCCGGGGACGGTGCCGCCTCCCTGGCCGGCGCCCGTGCCGCGAGGTCGCGCGGCGACGGCGCCTGGCCTTGGCGGCCCGGGCCCGTCATCCCGGCCGGGGAGCCGACCGTGGTCGTGGTCTGGTCAGTCATCGCCAATGCTTCCTTCGTCTGCCTTGGTTACGCGAACGCTGGCAACAAAAAACCCCTCCTGCCTCGGGGCAGTCGGGGTAGCGCGCGGACTAACGGACGTCAGCGATCCGCGCGCCTGGGAAGTACGAGAATGTGGCCACCATGCACGGAGTCCACTGTGGTCCATGCGGTCAGATCCGTCAACTTGAGAGCAGTTTCGTCTCGGAGTATGAGACGGGGACCGGGCCCGGCACGCTGGCCCGCGGGCCGGGCGGGCTGCTCATGCCGCGCCGGACTGCGGCGACGCGGCAGCTTCGGCCGGCGCCTGCTCCGGTTCCCCGGTACCGGTGTCGTCACCGGTGCCGAACATCTCAACCCGCCCATCGCCGGCTGCCTTGGCCCGGGTGAGCGCTATCTCGGCATTGCGCCACACGTGCGCCGCCGGGCTGCCGTCGGCGAGCGCTGCCCCGACGCTGGCGGTGATGCTCAGGTCCGAATCCCCGATCCGAAACGGCATGGAGGCCACGCCGCGGGCCAGCCGTTCGGCGATATCGGCGAGTTCCGCGGCGCTCACCGTGGTCTCGGTGATGACCGCGAATTCATCGCCGCCCCAGCGGGCGACCGTGTCCTCCGGCGAGACCGCGAGGCGGAGCCTGCGGGCGACCTGCGCGAGCAGCAGGTCGCCAGCGGTGTGCCCGCGGGCGTCGTTGACCGCGGTGAAGCCGTCGATGCCCACGACGATGACGCCGGGCAGCGGCGGATCCGCCACGGCCAGCGCGCCGGCCGCGGCGTTCCGGTCCTCGCTGAGCACGTCGTGGGCGCGCTGCTCGGCATAGGCCCGGTTCGGCAGGCCGGTCAGCCCGTCGTGGAAGGTGAGGTGGGTGACCTGGCGGCGCAGCGCCACCTGGGCGCTCATGTCCCTGGCGGTAATCAGGACCAGGTCCGGCTGGCCCGGATCGCGGTACCTGGAGACGGTGGTCTCGACGTGGCGCCAGGTGCCGTCCTCGGCGCGCACCTGGCAGGGGTAATGGCCCGGCCGCTGGGCCTTGCTGGTGATCGCCCGGCGGATCGCTTCGGTGCCGGCCGCCCGCTGCTCGGGGTGCAGCAGGTCGGCCACGGGCGTGCCGCGCAGCGAATCCGGTGCGTACCCGTAGCCGGTCACCGCCTGGCTCGCGTACCTGATCACCCCGCTCGCGTCGCAGAGCAGCACCACGTCGCTGGTCCGCTCGGCGAGCTGGCGGAACTGCCTGCCTGACTCCTGCCACACCCGTGACCAGGAGTCCACCCGCCAGACCAGGCTGACCACGCGCACCGCGAGGACGCCGGCCATGGTGCCGAGGATCAGGGCTTCCACCAGCCCGGTCAGGTGCCCGGTCACGAACGCCTGGCAGACGACCAGCAGACCCGCCAGCGTGGCCGCGGCCGCGACGGCGGCCGTGGTCACCTCGCGCGCCCCGCCGAGCCGGCGGCCGCCGGCCGCCCAGGCGTCCGCCACCCACGGGGTGAGGCCGAGCAGGATCAGCGCGATCAGCTGGGCGGCCAGCGCGCCCGCCCCCGGGCGCGTCCCGGCGATCCGGGCACCGACCGCGAGCGAGTCGCCCACGGTGATGGCCACCAGGGCGAGGTAAGGAGCCACCGCCCGGCGCCCGGCCGTCTGGGCGAGGGGGAGAGTCACCAGGAGGACCATCAGGTCCACCAGGGGGTGCACGAGGTCCACGACGAAGGACGGCCCGGCGCCTGAGCGGGTGAACTCCGCACCGAACAGGGTCACCCAGCCGATCAGGAACAGCGCCGCGACCAGCACGTACCCGTCCGCCAGGTACGCGCCCGCGACGGCCAGGCCGGGGCGGCGCGGGGGCTGCGTCTCGGGCACCGCGCGGCGGACCGCGGAAGCCAGGCCGGCCAGGCCCGCCGCCATCACCGGCAGCAGGAGCAGCGCCGGAAGGTCGGTGAACGAGAGCATCGGCGCCGCGCCCGCCGTGGTGGGGACCGCCTGACCGACGATCACATTGGCGCACACCAGCCCGGTCGCGATCGTGAACCAGCGGTAGGCGCGCAGATCCGGCCATGGCTGGCGGGCGGCGCCGCGCCACAGGCTCACCGCCGCCGCGATGGCGGTCAGCAAGACCACAGCTGTGACTGCCGGCAGTGCCAGGCTCATGGCAGGACACCCGATGCTGTCACGCGCACCGAGCCTCTCCTTCCACCGGGTCCGCTCGCTGTCAGGCTGATCTGGCCGGTGGGTCGCCTTGTGGGTGGGCCCGCCGCTCAGTAACCGGGCCATGGCCCGTTGTCACGCATAGGGGGAAACGAAAACCGCCGTGCAGCGCGCCCTTGCAACTACACGAACACGGGTCGTCATATCGCTGTGACTCTCACTGTAGGTCCGAAAGGTCACACTTCGATTGAGAGTGCAGCAAGGTAAGGCAGCAGTAACCTTCGGCCGAGCTGAACGGCCGAACGGACGGCCCGGCCCGGGCCCGGCGCCCGGCGCGGGTCCCTGGGATCGGCGGAGTAGCGTTCGGCGTGTGAGCGAGCCACCGGGACAACCACGGATCGAGTTCGAGCCGCACGCTGACCCGGCGCTGGAGGCGGGGAGCTACGCCAGCGGGCTGGCGATCTGGCACACCCCGCACGAGTTCACGTTCGACTTCTTCGTGAGCAGCCAGCCGCCGGCCGAAGCGCGGACCGCGGAGGGGGAGGTGGTGATCCGCGCGCCGCACCGTCTGGTCGCCCGGGTGCGGATACCGCCGACCTCGGTGTTCGACATCATCCGGACCATCAGCCAGAATCTCGCCTTGTACGAGCAGAAGTTCGGGCCGATCCGCATGCCCGGGGCCGAAGCCCCGCTCTACCCGCCCGAGGAACCCGGCCCCGAGCCGCCGCAATAGCCTCAGGCCGGTCACGACCTGCCGCCAGCGCCGGGAGGGCACGGGTCCCGGGGCCCGCCGGAACCACCGGATGCCCGGGGATCCGGCCGGCCCCGCCTGATCGTTATGAATCATGAATCGGTGAGGCGGGCGAGGATCAGCTCGCGGACCCGGGACGCGTCGGCCTGCCCGCGCGTGGCCTTCATCACCACGCCGACCAGGTGACTGGCCGCTGCGACCTTGCCGCCGCGGATCTTGTCGGCGACGTCGGGGCTGGCGGCGATCGCCTCGTCCACCGCGGCGTTCAGCGCCGCGTCGTCGCTGACCACGGCCAGGCCGCGGGCCGCCACCACCTGATCCGGGGTTCCCTCGCCGGCCAGCACACCCTCGATGACCTGGCGGGCCAGCCGGTCGTTGAGCGCACCGGAGCCCACCAGCGCCGCGACGGCCGCCACGTCGGCCGGGGTGATCGGCAGGCTGGCCAGGTCGGCGCCGGTGTCGTTGGCCCGGCGGGCAAGCTCGTTCAGCCACCATTTGCGCGCGTCGGCGGGCGAGGCACCTGCGGCGATCGTCTGCTCGACCAGGTCGAGCGCGCCGGCGTTGCGGATGTTGGTCATCTCGGCCGCGGTGATGCCCCAGGCCTCCTGCAGCCGGGCGCGCCGGGCCGCGGGCAGTTCCGGCAGCGAGGCGCGGATCTGCTCCACCCAGTCGCGCGGCGGGGCGAGCGGGACCAGGTCGGGCTCGGGGAAGTACCGGTAGTCCTGCGCCTCTTCCTTGCTCCGCCCCGAGGTGGTGATCCCGGAATCCTCCTGGAAGTGCCTGGTCTCCTGGATCACCCGCCCGCCCGCGTCGAGCACCGCCGCCTGGCGCTCGATCTCGTAGTGCACGGCCCGCTCGACCGAGCGGAGCGAGTTGACGTTCTTGGTCTCGGTGCGGGTGCCCCACCGGCCGGACCCGCGCGCGGACAGCGAGGTGTTCACGTCGCAGCGCAGCGACCCCTCTTCCATCCGCACGTCGGACACGCCGAGAGAGCGGAGCAGGTCGCGCAGTTCCTTCACGTAGGCGTGCGCCACGGCGGGAGCGAGCGCGCCGGTCCCCTCGACCGGCCTGGTGACGATCTCCACCAGCGGGATGCCGGCCCGGTTGTAGTCGACCAGCGAGTAGTCCGCGCCGTGGATCCGCCCTGTCGCGCCGCCCATGTGCTGCGACTTCCCGGTGTCCTCTTCCAGGTGCACCCGCTCGATGCCGACCCGGAACGTGCGGGGGCCGTCGCCGCTGCCGCCGTACGGCGCCGCCTCGGCCTCGTCGAGCGTCACCTCCAGCCAGCCGTCGGTGCACAGCGGCTCGTCGTACTGGGAGATCTGGAAGTTCTTCGGCATGTCCGGGTAGAAGTAGTTCTTCCGGGCGAACCGGCACCACTCCGCGATCGAGCAGTTCAGCGCGAGGCCGATCCGGATCGTGTACTCGATCGCGGTCCGGCTCGGCACCGGCAGCGATCCCGGCAGGCCCAGGCACACCGGGCAGACGTGGGTGTTGGGCTCGCCGCCGAACGTAGCCGGGCAGCCGCAGAACAGCTTGGTCCTGGTGCCCAGTTCCACGTGCGTCTCCAGGCCGATCAGCGGGTCATACCTGGACACCGCCTCGTCGTAGCCGACCAACGCTCTGCCAGTCCTGACCCCGCCACCCCGCCCCATTGCGCTGCCAGGCATCAGGCCAGCCCCTTCGCATCGTTCAGCAGCGGGTATCCGCGGCGGGCGTCCAGGGCCGCCTCCACCGCGGCGCCGACGCGGTACATCCGGTCGTCGGCCAGCACCGGCGCCATGATCTGCAAGCCGACCGGCAGGCCGTCCTCGGGGGCGAGCCCGCACGGCACCGACAGCGCCGCGTTGCCGGCCAGGTCCGAGGGGATCGTGCACAGGTCGGCCAGGTACATCGCCATCGGGTCGTCGACCCGCTCGCCAAGCGGGAACGCCGTGGTCGGCGTGGTCGGCGAGATCAGCACGTCGACCCGGTCGAACGCGGCCTCGAAGTCCCGGACGATCAGCGTGCGGACCTGCTGCGCCTTGCCGTAGTAGGCGTCGTAGTACCCGCTGGACAGGGCGTAGGTGCCCAGCATGATCCGCCGCTTCACCTCGGCGCCGAACCCCTGGGCCCGGGTCAGCGCCATCACCTCCTCGGCGCTGCGGGTCCCGTCGTCCCCGACCCTGATGCCGTAGCGCATCGCGTCGAAGCGCGCCAGGTTGGAGGAGCACTCGCTGGGCGCGATCAGGTAGTAGGCGGGCAGGGCGTAGCTGAAGTGCGGGCAGGGAACCTCGGTCACCTTCGCGCCCAGCGACTCCAGCAGTCCGACGGCCTCGCCGAACCTGGCCAGCACCCCCGGCTGGATGCCCTCGCCGGTGAATTCAGGCACCACGCCGATGGTCATCCCGCTCACGTCCGCCTGCCGGGCCGCGGCGACCACCGGCGGGACCGGGGCGTCGATCGACGTCGCGTCGCACGGGTCGTGCCCGGACATCACCTCGTGCAGCAGTGCCGCGTCGAGCACCGTGCGGGCCAGCGGGCCGGGCGTGTCCAGGGAGGAGGCGAAGGCCACCACGCCGTACCGGGAGTTGCCGCCGTAGGTGGGCTTGACCCCGACCACGCCGCAGACCGCGCCGGGCTGGCGGATCGAGCCGCCGGTGTCGGTGCCGATGCCCAGCGGGGCCTCGTACGCCGCCACCGCGGCGGCGGACCCGCCCGAGGAGCCGCCGGGCACCCGGCCGAGGTCCCAGGGGTTGTGCGACGGGCCGAACGCCGAGTTCTCGGTCGAGGACCCCATGGCGAACTCGTCCATGTTGGTCTTGCCGAGGATCACCACGCCCGCCTCGCGCAGCCGCCGGGTGATCGTCGCGTCGTACGGCGGGAGCCAGTCGCCGAGAATGCGGGACCCGCAGGTGGTGGGCATGTCCCTGGTGGTGAACACGTCCTTGAGGGCCAGCGGCACCCCGGCCAGCGGGCCCAGTTCCCCGCCCGCTGCGCGGCGCTGGTCCACCGCCCGCGCGGCCTCGCGGGCCTGGTCCGCCGCGACGTGCAGGAACGCGCGGACCTGGGGATCGACCTGCTCGATCCTGGCCAGGTGCGCGTCGGTCACCTCGATCGCGGAGACCTCGCCGTCGCGGACCGCCCCGGCGATCTCCGCGGCACTCATCCGGTGTAGCTCGGCCATACCTCAGTCCTCCGCCAGGATCCGCGGCACCCGGAACCGCTGCTGCTCGACGGCGGGGGCCTGGGACAGGACCGTCTCCGCGTCCAGGCATGGCACCACCGTGTCCTCGCGGAACACGTTGACCAGGGGAACCGCGTGCGACGTCGGGGGGATGCCTTCGGCGGCGACCTCTTGCACCCGGGCCACCGCGGCGATGATCACATCAAGCTGCGCGGCCAGGTGGTCCAGTTCGTCCTCGGCCAGGGCAAGCCGGGACAGCCTGGCCAGGTGTGCGACGTCGTCACGAGCGATGGGCATGGTGCAATCCTAGGGTCCGGGCGCCAGGCCGCCGACCGGTTAACCGCCGGCCGGTGATTGGCCGGCCAGCGCAGTCTCGGCCACCGCCCGTGCCGCCTGCGCACCGTCGGCCAGCAGGACCCGCAGGCCCGCCTCGTCCAGCACCGGCACGCCGAGCGAGAGCGCCTTGTCGTACTTGCTGCCCGCGTTGTCGCCCGCCACCACGAAGTCGGTCTTCTTCGACACCGAGGACGCGACCTTGCCGCCCCGCCCGGTAATCTCCTCGCTCGCCTCGTCCCTGGTCAGGTTCGGCAGCGTGCCGGTGAGCACGACGGTGACCCCGGCCAGCGGCCGCACGTCGCCCCCGGCGCGCTCCTCGGCCAGTACGACACCGGCGGCCTGCCATTTGCCCACGATCGCGGCGTGCCAGTCCACCTTGAACCAGTCGATCACCGAGGCCGCGATGGTCGGGCCGACCCCGTCCACAGCGGCGAGCCGCTCGGCCGGTGAGCTGGCGATCAGGTCAAGCGAACCGAACTCGGCGGCCAGCGCACGGGCCGCGGTCGGGCCCACGTGCCGGATGGACAGCGCGACCAGGATCCGCCACAGCGGGCGCCGCCGCGCCTCGTCCAGGTTGCGCAGCAGCATGCCCGCGTTGACCTTGAGCGTGCCCTGCTTGTTGACGAAGAACGGGACCCCGGCCAGGCCCTCCTCGGTCACCGAGAACAGGTCGCCCTCGTCGGTCACCAGACCCGAGTCGAGCAGCGCGACGATCGACTCGTAACCCAGTACCTCGATATCCAGTGCGCCCCGGCTGGCCAGGTGGAACAGCCGCTCGCGAAGCTGGGCGGGGCAGGAGCGCGTGTTGGGGCAGCGCCAGTCCACCTCGCCTTCCTCCCGCTCCAGCGTGGTCCCGCAGGCCGGGCACACGGCAGGGAACTCGAACTCCTGCTCCTCCCCGGTGCGCAGGTCCGCCACCGGGCCGACGATCTCGGGGATCACGTCACCGGCCTTGCGGAGCACCACCATGTCGCCGATCAGGACGCCCTTGCGCTTGATCTCGTCGGCGTTGTGCAGCGTCGCGTTCGTGACGGTGGACCCGGCCACCTTGACCGCGTCCATGACCGCGAACGGCGTGACCCGCCCGGTGCGGCCCACGTTGACCTCGATCTTCCGCAGCCGGGTGGTGACCTCCTCCGGCGGGTACTTGTAGGCGATCGCCCACCGGGGCGCCCTGCTCGTGGAGCCGAGCGTGCTCTGCTGGTCGAGCTGGTCGATCTTGACCACGACGCCGTCGATCTCATAGGGCGGCTCGTGCCGGTGCTCGCCGTAGTAGGCGACATAGGAGTGCACGCCGTCCAGGTCGGGCACGACCTTGATCAGGTCGCTGACCGGCAGCCCCCAGCCGTGCAGCCGGTCATACCAGCCCGACTGGGTGGACGGCGCGCTGGCCGGTGCGCTCTCCCCCGGCTCGGGCATCCCGGCGGCACCTGGATCGGCGCCGGGCACCACGAGCCCGTGCACGATCATCCCGAGCGGCCGGCTCGCGGTGATCTTCGGGTCCTTCTGCCGTAGCGATCCCGCGGCGGCGCTGCGCGGGTTGGCGAACAGCGGCTTGCCCGCCGCGCCGAGCTGCTCGTTCAGTTCGTGGAACCCGGCCACGGGGAAGAAGACCTCGCCGCGGACCTCAAGTTCGGCGGGCACGTCGGGCCCGGTGAGCCGGCCCGGCACGGCGCCGATGGTGCGGACATTGGGGGTGATGTCTTCCCCGGTGGTGCCGTCGCCCCTGGTCGCCCCCCGGACCAGCGCCCCGTTCCGGTAGACGAGGGCGACCGCCAGGCCGTCGATCTTGACCTCGCAGAGGTACGGTCCGCCGCCGCCTAGCCTGACCGCCCGCGCCGCCCAGGCGTCGAGTTCCTCCGCCGAGAACGCGTTGTCGATACTGAGCAGGCGCTGCAGGTGCTGTACCGGGGTGAACTGGGTGGCGACGCCGCCGGCCGGCCGCTGGGTGGGCGAGTCGGGCGTGCGCAGCTCCGGGTACTGCTCCTCCAGTGCCCGGATCTCGCGCATGAGCTTGTCGTACTCGGCATCGGAGACGAGCGGCGAGTCCAGGATGTAGTACCGGTAGTCGTTCTCGGTGATCTCCACGCTCAGCTCCGCGTGCCTGCGCCGCGCGGCGTCGGTGACCTCTGCCTCGCTCACCCCTGCTCCTCCTCGATCAGTTCCGGCAGCATCCGGGCCGCCTCGCGGCAGCACGCCATCGCCGCGCGCGCATAACCGGGCGTGGCGCCCGCCATCCCGCACGCAGGCGCCAGCACCACCTGGGCCGCCACGCCGCCGGGCCCGGTACCGCCGCCCGGCCTTGCGCCGCCGTGCCGCGCGACAGGCCAGCCCATCCGCTGCCACAGCGCGGTCACCGCCCGTGCCACCCGGTCCGCGGGCGGCGGCTCCGGCGCGGCTGCGGTACCGGTCGCCGGGATCACCCCGGCGACGACGCCAAGACCGGCCTCCACGGCCTCTGCGAGGCCGTCTTCCCCGGTTTGCTCCAGCGTGCTCAGATCACACCCCACACCGTCCGCACCAGCACCCTTGATGATGCCGAACGGTACCGACAGGGCGCAGCAGTGCACCACGGTGAACGCGCGTGCGGCGCTGATGATGGAGCCGAGACCGGCTTCGGTGTCGGACGCTTCCGGAACGGGCAGCCGGTTCAGCCCGCTGGCGGTGGGCACGTTGCCGGCCATCACCGCGGGCAGGCCCGGCTCGTCGAGCTGGACCACGACCTGGGCACCGGGCACCCGATCGCGGACCTCCGAGACGTGGGCGGCGAGGCCCTCGGCAAGGGATGCGGTGAGGTCGGCGACGGCTCCGGGGTCGGCCAGGGCCGGGTCCTGGCTGCGGATGAGCTCGATGGTGGCCGCCAGCGTCCACGGCCCGCATACCTGGATCTTGAGCGGCCCCTCGTAGCCGCCGGCGGCCTCTTCCAGAGCATCGAGATCGGCGGAAAGGAACCCGTGTGCCCGGCGGAGCTCCCGCCCGGGCCTGGTGGTGAACCGCCACCCGGCAGGGGTCAGCTCGACAGGCAGGTCGACGAGCAGCGCGGCGGTGCGCCCGGTCAGGTCGGCGCCAGGTCCCCGGTCCGGCAGTTCGGCGAGGTGCGGCAGGTCCGGCAGCTCGCCGAAGACCAGCCGCAGCGCCTCCACCGGGTCGGTTCCGGGCAGCGAGCCGACCCCCGTCGCGCTCGCGGGCGGCCATGGGAAACGGTCCTTGGTGATCTCCGGCACCCTGCCGAGCTTAGAGCCCGGACCGCCGCCTTGCCCTTAGCAGCGGCGCTGACGCGCATGGCAGCGGGCTGGCCGGATACGCGGAGCGGCAATCATCTCCAGGCAACCCCCACCCCTCGAGGCAGGCTCGCAGCGGCGCGCGGCGGCGGGTATGGGCTTGAACGTGAGGCAGCCATGCGCGCCCGCGTCCCCCGAAGAAATGAAGCTGGCTTCGCCGCACCAGGCGCCCGTGATGGTGCGGTGAAGGCAGGCTTCGTAAGCGTCGAGCCCGGTTGGCGGAACCGGGACCGCCGGACGTTCCGGCTAGGCGAGTACGGCCAATTCGGCGTCATGGCTGCGATCGGCAGGGCGGCGGACGTAGACGCCCTGCAGGCGGCGGGCCGCGAAGCTCGCCCCGTCCGGGGCCTCTTCAGGGAAGAAGTATTCCCGCGCACCCAGGTCGTCCCAGGCTCCTTGCTCCGCACGGGCACGGCGCGCCTCGCGGTAGTGCCTCTGCTCGCGCTTGATCCCCCGAGTGCCCATGAAGATGACCCCGACCACTACGCCGACCGCGAAGATTCCGAGTCCTGCGATGAGAACAATGCTTGCCATATCTGGCCCCCTAACTTGCTGACCTGCGGTAATCCGCTTCACAGGCTCCGATCTGGGTGGTCTGCCCGATACGGTTGATACCGGCCAGACCGGTATTGGGAACTAGTGGGTCCATTCTGATGCGTCCGAGCAGATGGACTGCTAGTATCATCCGCATGGATCGGGCCGTTCCAGTCATCCCAACCTCTGCTAGTACGGTGGTCATGCCCCTGCACCAACCAGCGAAACCCGATTCGTACTAAATAGTTGGATGGCTCGGATTGAGGGAATGATCCACTTGAGACCGGCTAGTCCTCTCATTGGACTGGTTGGGATCTCTAGGAGGACCCGTGGCTGAACCGATGTACCGGCAGATCGCTGACGATCTGCGCCGCAAGATCGAGGCCGGCGAACTGGAGCGGGGCGGCCAGCTCCCGACCGAGATAGATCTTCGCGAGCAGTACGACGCGTCACGGAACACCGTCCGGGACGCGATCAAGTGGCTGACCACCCGGGGCCTGGTCGAGACCCGGCCAGGCCAGGGAACGTTCGTCACCGAACGGATCATCCCATTCGTCACGACGCTGACTGGCCCGCCGGAGGGCGGCGACGAAGATGTGTACCTGGCGGAGGTCGTGGCCTCCAGCCGGACGCCCTATACATCCGACCCCAGAGTCGAGATGCAGCGCGCCACCGGGAACATCGCCAGGGCGCTGCATGTCGAGGACGGCACCCCCGTCGTCAGCAGGCACCAGCAGCGGTCCATCGACGGGACACCGTGGTCCCTGCAGACGTCGTTCTACCCCATGACGCTCGTCGAGAACGGCGCGACCCAGCTGATCCAGGCGACCAGCATCGACGGAGGGGCGGTCGCGTACCTGGCCGCGCAGTTCGGTATCAAGCAGGTCGGCTACCGCGACTCCATCGCGGTACGGGTGCCGAACGAGTCCGAGACCAGCTTCTTCAAGCTCCCCGCCGACGGGCGGATACCGGTATTCGAGATCTACCGTGTCGGATTCGATGAGATAGGTGCACGCGTCCGCCTCACCGTTACCGTGTACCCCGCAGACCGCAACAGGCTCGTAGTCAACGTGGGCGACACGCCGCCGGTAGATATTCAAGACGAGCCTTCATGATTCGGTTTGCGGAGGTCGCGGCTGGGCCGGGCGGTTTGCCGCCTAAAAGGGGTGAAGCCGATAAGCAGGGGCGACGGCGCAGGTCGGCACGCTGCCGCGTCAAGAGGTCGGCCATGTGATGCTGGCGGGCACCACGGAAACTTGCCTGGCCCGGCTCGCGCCGCACTTGCCCCGGTGAGGTGCGGCGCGAGCCGGGGAACCAGGCCGGCCGGGCAGATATCCCCCGCGGCACCGGCCGGCCTGGCCGTCTCGTTAAGGCTGTCGCTCGTACCAAGGCACAGTGAGCGGAGCAGCGCCCCTGTCGCGGCGGATCCACAGGCCCGTCATGGCGCGGGCGCCATGACTCACCAGGCCGGGGGCCACCTCGGACAGGAAGTGATTTGGTCCGTCCGGGCCCGGCCAGTTGCCTTGCTCCTCGCGGAAGCGGCGGTCTTCCCGGAACAGCCGCTCCTCATGCCGGATCCCGATGCTGACGAAGACGACGAAGGCGACTGCAGCCCCCATGACGAAAATCCCTGCGGCGATGATGAAGTTGGTGGTGGTCATGGCGGTCCCCTAACGTCCCGGCCTGCGGTGTCGCGTTCCCGCTCCCTCGATCTGGTCCTGCCCTCGGCGCTTGTAGTCGCGGCCATGGTGGCAGTAGCGCGTCGAGAGGCGCCGTTGGATCGCTTGGCTGAGTCCAAGCAGTCCAATGGCTAGCCTCAAACCCATGAATCTTGTCCTACCACTCATACCAATGTTTGGTATCTATTTCTCTTATACGCCTGCTAGCCGCGACACGCAAGGTCTGATACGGAACATCTTGCTGACTGGGTAGACAGGTATGATGCTAGAGAGAGAGCTGAGCCCATAGATTGGGATGACTAGGATCTTTGAGGTGGCGCATGCCAGAGCCCATGTACCGCCAGATCGCCGACGACCTGCGACGGCAGATCGAGTCTGGCGACCTCGAGCCCGGAGCCCAGCTTCCGACCGAGCCCGAACTCACGAAGCAGTACAACGCGTCCCGGAACACCATCCGCGACGCGATCGATCGGCTCAGGGCCCGCTGGCTCGTTGACACCCGCGCTGGTCGGGGAACCTTCGTCACCAGAAGAATCCAGCCCTTCAAAACGACCCTGACGGGTGACCCGGTAACCGCAGGAGGAGGCGAAGGAGTCAACTTCACCAAGGAGGTCGAAGCTGGTGGCAGGAGACCAGACATCGCTGACCCTGAGGTCAAGATGGAGAAGGCCACACAACGAGTAGCCAAGGAACTACGCATTGAACCTGGCGCTACGGTCGTGCGGCGAGATCAGAACCGTACGATTGATGGCGTCCCTGCATCACGGCAGACCTCCTACTACCCCCGGACCCTGGTCGATAAAGGCGCAGGAAAGCTCATGGAGCCGAGCAATATAGAGCAGGGAACGGTCGAGTACCTGAGCGAGCTTGGATTCAAACAGGAAGGCTACAAAGACACAATCTCGGTACGCCCGCCTAATGACGACGAAACGTTGTTCTTCGAACTCCCCGAAGACGGGCGTATACCAGTATTCGAGATCCGCCGCGAGTGTTACGACCACAAGGGCGAGCGCTTCCGTCTCACCGTCACAATCGCTCCCGTGCACAGGGTCCAGTACATAGTCGAGGTCGGGGAAGACCCAGCCCCAACGCCGGCGACGAGTGACTCGGATGTCTTAGGCCATGACCCTGGCAGCCTGGATGAAGTGGCCCGTGACGCCTAGCTGACGGCAGCCTGTCTGCGGGTGGCATGCCCACCCGAGCGGCCTCCTGGCGATTTGGTCCAGCGCGGATAGCTCTACCCACTGACATACCACAGCCATGAATCCGAAGGTAAATGATGGAAGAAAGGAGCACGATGGTGAAACGATATGGCAGCCCGTCGCCTCAATACCGGTATGAGCACTATGACCCAATTCAATAGTGGCTTCACAGAGTGCTGTCACCACACAGTCGAATTCACTGTCAACTATGCGGAATAGCAGATAAACCTGCATCGTGGAATACTCAGGGCTGGCCGGACAAGGGCGTCCCGTAGGTCGGTTCTTGATCGATCCTGAGGCGCGGCACACCCCGTGCGTGCTGGCAAGCGAGCGGCGAAGGAGGTGTCATGGCAAAGCGTTACGGTCGCCCGTCAGCGCAGTACCGGTACGAGCACTACGACCCACGCTGGTAGTTCGCCAGAGGTGTGACGGCCGCGGGATTCGTCCCGCGGCCCCGTCGTCTTTGGCCGGGGATCCGAAGGCAACGCGATGGTCGCGCACCTTGAGGAGCCCGCAGACCGTTAAGGCGCCCGGGTGATCAGGCCCTGCCAGGGGTCCAGGGGAGCGCCGTGCTCCGGATCGGGATCGGTGGTGAGAAGTGCCTCGCCGGACGGCGCGGGCACGGGGTGGCCGGTGAAGTTGGCGGTGACCAGCAAGGGGCCGGAACGGTAGGACCAGACGCCGGGCGGGGCGGGTAGCCGCTCGTAGTCGGCCATCTGGCCGGCGAACGCGGTCCGGCGCAGCGCCAGCAGGTCACGGACCAGGCGCAGGGTGGAGGCCGGGTCCTCGCGCTGAGCGGCCACGTTGCGGCGCGCGTTGTCGCCGACCGGCAGCCATGGGGTGACCCCCTCGGCGGTGAACCCGGCCGACGGCGAGTCGTCCCACTGCATGGGAGTCCGCCCGGCATCCCGGCCCTCGGTGCCCACCCCCGGGGTCATCCGGTCCCTGCGCAGTTCCCTGGGCACCGCGACATCCGTCATCGCGATCTCGTCGCCGTAGTAGAAGGTCGTGGTGCCGGGCAGGGTGGCCAGCACCAGCAGGGCGAGGCGCGCCTTGCGCTCGTCACCGCCGCCCCAGCGGGTGGGGAAACGGCTGATGTCGTGGTTGGACGTCACCCACACAGGTGAGGCCCCGGCCGGCAGCTTGGCCAGCGTCTCGTCTACCACCCCGGCGAGCGCGCCGGCTTCGAATTCGGCGAACACGAACGGGAAGTTGAACGCCAGGTCGAGTTCATCGTTCTGGCCGTAGTAGGACGCCAGTGTGCCCAGGTCGCCTATCCACGTCTCACCGAGCAGCAGGCGCTGCGGGGAGTAGCCATCCGCGATCTTGCGCCAGTCGCGGTAGACGCCATGGGTCTCCGGCCGGTTCATGCTGTACGCCGGGCGCAGCCCGAACCCGCCGTCGAGCCGGCCGCCGCCGACCATAGGCGGGTTGTCGCGGAGCTGGGCGTCCTTGTAGAGGCCGTGCGCGACGTCGATGCGGAAACCGGCCACGCCCCGGTCGAACCAGAACCGGATGATCTCGCGGAACTCCTCGTGCACCCGCGGGTCCCACCAGTTCAGGTCGGGCTGGCTGGGCAGGAAGTTGTGCAGGTAGTACTGGCCGCTTGCGTCATCCAGGGTCCAGGCGGACGCCCCGATCGCGTCCCGCCAGTTGTTCGGCGGGGCCCCACCCGCCTCCCCTTTCCCCTTCACGGGGTCGGCCCACACGTAGTAATCCCGGTGCGCCGAATCCCGGCCGGACAGCGCGTCGGTGAACCAGGCATGGGCGCTGCTCGTGTGGTTGGGCACCAGGTCGAGCACGACCTTGATGCCACGCTGCCCGGCCTCGGCGATGAGCTTGTCCATGTCGGCGAGCGTGCCAAGCTCCGGGTGGACTGCGAGGTAGTCGCTGACGTCGTAACCCCAGTCCTGGTCCGGCGACGGCATCGTGGGTGACAGCCAGATGCCATCGACCCCCAGCCACTGCAGGTAGTCCAGGCCGGCGGTCACCCCGGGCAGGTCGCCGTACCCGTCGGAGTTGGTGTCGCGCCACGAACGGACGTAGATCTGGTACAGCGTGGCGCCGTGCCACCAGCGCGTCCCGTTCGCCTTGGCGTCCATGGTCCTCCTCAATGTGGCTGAAACGGATGCGGGCCCGACTTGAACAGCTTGCCCTGCGGGCGGACACTTGATCCTGTGAGCCCCTACCTGGTTTTGATCGCGGTGGTCTTGCTGCCGACCGCGATCGGGTACGGGGTGATCGGAGCGTTCCGCGCGGCCCGGTGGGCAGATAACTGGCGGCAATCCCGGATCGCGGTCCCGGAGCCGGAACCGATCGAGCGGCTGGCCGGCACCCTGCGCCGCCTCCGCGCCGAGCTGGAGGCCATGGAGACCCGCTCCGGCGTCCCGAACAAGCATGTGCGGGTGGGGGCGTTGCGCGGCGCCTACCTGGACGCCCTGGGGACGGCCTGCCGGCGGCTGGAGGTCAGCCCGCCGGCTGTCGAGGGGCACCCGGCCAGCCCGCGCGTGAACCAGGCGGAGATCTACCGGGTGGAGGCCGCGCTGCGGCAGCGCGGGCTGGACGTCCGGGAGCCGGCCACCCACTGACCGCACCCGCCCGCGCCGCCAGGCGGCCGCCGCTGACCCCGCCCGCACAGCAGCGCCGCTGGTAGCGCGTGTGGTAGAGAAAGGCGTGACCACCGCGCTGCCGGATCCCGCGCTCGTCGTGCTCGTCGGCGCGTCCGGCTCGGGAAAGTCGGCCTGGGCCGCGGCCAGGTACCGGCCGCAGGAGGTGGTGTCCTCCGACCAGCTTCGCGGCGTCGTCGGCAGCGGTGAGCACGACCTCGACGCCTCCGCGGACGCCTTTGCGCTGCTTGACCAGATCGTCGCGGCCCGGCTCAAGCGCGGCCTGAACACCGTGGTCGACACCCTCGGGCTCGACCCGGCGCGGCGGCGCGCTCAGCTCGAGGCCGCCAGGCAGGCCGGCCTGCCGGCCGTCGCCGTGCTGTTCGACACGGATCCCGCGCTCTGCCGGAGCCGCAACGCGCGGCGGGACCGCAGCGTGCCTGCCGCAGTACTGGACGGCCAGCTCCGGCGGGTGCCGGTCACGGCACGGGAACTCGATGCCGAGGGCTGGGACCTGGTCGCCAGGCCCGCCGAGGCGGCGATCGAGCCCGCGCACTCCCCCGGCTCCCGCCGCGCCGCCGCCGATCAGGACCTGCGCCCGGCCCGGCTGAGTTTCGTCCTGCAGATCTCCAGGTTCGGCTGGCAGGACGACCCGCCCGGCTGGCTCGCCGCGGTGGCCGGCGCGGCAGCCGACGCGGGCATCGAGGGCATCGCGCTGATGGATCACCTGATCCAGATCCCGCAGGCGGGGCGGGCCTGGGAGCCGATCCCCGAGCCGTGGGTGACGCTCGGCCTGCTGGCCGGCCTCGCACCCGGTCTGCGGCTGGGCACCCTGGTCACCCCGGTGACCTTCCGCGCGCCGGGAATCCTGGCCAAGACCGTGGCCACGCTCGACGTGCTCACCGGCGGCCGCGCGTTCTGCGGGATCGGCGCGGGCTGGTGGGACCGCGAGCACGCGGCGTTCGGGCTGCCGTTCCCGCCGCCCGCCGCGCGGCTGGACCAGCTCGAGGTGACCATCGAAACGCTGCGCGCGCTGTGGCAGCCCGGCACGAAGGCTTACCAAGGAACCAAGGTCTGGCTCCCCGAGACCACGTGCTACCCGCGGCCCGTCTCACAGGTGCCGGTCATCGTGGGCGGCGGCGGCGAGCGGCGCACCCTGCGGATCGCGGCGCGGCTGGGCGACGGCTGCAACCTGCCGTCGGCCCTGGACGTGCTGGACCGCAAGCTGGCGGTGCTGCGCGAGCACTGCCGCGAGGCCGGCCGGGATCCGGCACAGGTGCAGGTGACCGTGCTCGACATCCCCGTCATCGGCGAGGACCGGGGACACGCCGCCGCGCTCGTGGAGAAACTCCGCGGCCGCACCCCCGCGGCCACATTCGCCCGGCGGCACCACGCCGGCACCGCCGCCGACCACATCGGCCGCTACCGGCTGCTGGCCGAGCGCGGCGTCGCCACCGTGTTCGTCTCGCTGCCCGACCTGGCCGGGCCGCAGGACGTGCTGCGGCTGGCCCCGGTGACCGCCGCGTTCCGGTGACGGGGACGGCCACACCGGAGCGGTCAGGCTGACGAGGACAACCGGGCCGTCTCGTCATCGACCCACAGGCTGGTCAGCCCGCGCAAATGGGCGATGAAGCGCTCGTGCTCGTGCTCGGGGTAGGTAACCGTGACCGTGTCGACGATCAGGCGGTCGAAGTCGGGCCCGGCCGCCCAGTCCAGCACCCGCTGGTCGAGGTCGCTCAGGTGCGCCGCGCAGAACTCGCGGTAGTCGTCCACGGTGAAGTGCTCGTCGGCGAGGCGCCGGTAGGCGGCCAGCTTCTGGCCGTAGTCCAGGTCGCTGCGGTCGCTGATATCGAAATAGCTCCGCATGTCGGTGTCCAGCCGCGCCCGCCTGCCGGTCGCCAGGCAGAACACCGTCCACTTCAGCAGCGTCTTGATGGCCCAGGGGAAGTAGTAATGCAGCGAGGTGATCGAAATGTCCGGGCAGGCGTTGGCGTAGTCGATGGGGTAGACGTCGTCCTCGCGCACGAGCATCTCGCAGGAGTTGAACTCCCACCGGAAGAACGCGTTGACGACCCGGGAGATCGTGATGGCCTCGATCCCGGTGCCGGGGTCGAGGAAGTCGTGCTCGACCCGGTACCGCGAGTGCATCGGCGCGGCCGGGTCGAACCGCATCACCATCGTCTCCGCACCGATCGACAGGGCCCGGGCGAACACGTCGTAGTCCACCGACGCCTGCAGGTGCATGAGCATCCCGCCGGAGGAGTTGTACGCGCTGTGCAACTCGTCGGGGTTGTTGATCCGGGAAACGCCGCGCCAGCCGCCGCCGTCGTAGGGCTTCATGTACAGCGGATAGCCGATCCCGGCGGCGATCGAGTCCAGGTCGAACTGCTGGTTGTAGCGCTGCGCGGTGAACGTGTACTTGTCGTGATCCACCGGGTTCTTGTACGGGACGAGAACCGTCTCCGGCACCTTCAGGCCGAGCCGCATCATCGCGCAGTAGGCCGCGTGCTTTTCCATCGCCTGGAACGTGAACGGCGAGTTGAGCAGGTACACGTCGTCCATCAGGGCGACCTTCTTGAGCCACTCGCGCGGGTGGTAGTACCAGTAGGCGAGCCGGTCGATCACCAGGTCGGTCCGCGGCTTGGACCGCAGCGAGAACGGCTCGATGGTCAGCCGCTCGGTGGCGAAGACGTGCCGCCGGCCGGTTCCGTCGGGCACCGGGCGCAGGCCGGCGACCAGGTGCTCGAACGCGCGGGGCCAGTCCTCCTCGGTCCCCAGCAGCAGCCCCACCAGGTGCCTGACCTCTCCATCCACCGAGCCTCCCGGGCTTGCGCAGGCAAAGTTCGCATCTGGACGCTAGTGCGGCCGGCGGGTCCCTGTCGAGAACGCGGCCGGCCGGCACCGGGCGGGCGGGCCGCGGCAGCCGCGGCGCTGGCCGCGGGCGGCGGGCGGGCCACCACGTACGATCGGCATGTGGTCCTCGTCCTCGCCGTCTCCGATGAGATCGACGACGCGCTGCTGGCGGATTTGCGTGCGGTACGCCGGCCCCAGCTCATCGTCGCCTGCGGCGACCTCCCATTCGAATACCTGGGCCAGCTGATGAACCGGCTCGACGCACCGCTGGTATTCGTACCCGGCAACCACGACCCCGATATCTCCGGATACCGCGTATCCCGGGCCGGACTGCCGCTGCGGGCCGGGCTGCCGGCCAGGCCGCCCTGGCCGGACGGGGCGATCAGCGCCGAGCAGCGGGTCGTCGACGCGGCCGGGCTGCGGCTGGCCGGGCTGGGCGGCTGCCGCCGGTATTCGGCCGGCCCCAACCAGTACACCGAGTGGCAGCAGGCCCGCCGGGCCCGTGCCCTGGCCCGCCGTGCCTGGTGGCGACGGGTCCGGGACGGCCGCGGCGTGGATGTGCTGCTCACCCATGCGCCACCGGCGGGCGTCGGCGACGGCAGTGACCCGCCGCATCAGGGATTCCGCGCGCTGCACGGGCTCACCGCCCGGCTTCAGCCCGCGGTGCTGCTGCACGGGCACATCCACCCGTACGGCACCCCGCCCGCCGGGCACCAGCTCGGCCGGACCGTGGTGCGCAACGTGGTGGGGCGCCATCTGCTGGAAATCGAGCCGGGCGACGGTGTCCGGCAGTCCCGGAGCGGCCACTCCCATGCCCGCTGAGACCGGCTTCCCCCGCGCCGACGTGGCCGACGACTTCCTGCGGGCCCGGCGGCGCCAGGTGCTCTCCCGGCTGGCCCACCGGCTGCGCGGGGAGCCCGACGACGTCAACCTGATCCTGCCCTTCGACCAGGTGGTCGCCGCGCTCGGCCTCGAGGGCGAGCGGTATGCGGGCCTGCAGACCATCAGGCTCGACACGATCGTGGGCACGGTGGACTCGCGGCGCGACTTCGACCGGCACTTCCGGCCCACCTCGAGCCGGGTGCGGGAGCGCTGGGAGCGGCTCGCGCTGGCCCAGCGCCGCGGCGAGCAGATCCCGCCGATCGAGGTCTACCGGATCGGCGACCTGCATTTCGTCAAGGACGGGCACCACCGGGTGTCCATCGCCATGGCCACCGGGCAGCAGACCATCGACGCCTACGTGACCGAGGTCAGGACCGTGGTCCCCGCGGACGGCATCCGCAGCCGCGGGGACCTGCTGATGAAGGACTACGAGCGAATGTTCCGGTCCCGGGTGCCGCTGCCCGAGCAGGCGTACGCCCGGATCTGTTTCGCCGACCCGTGGGCCTACGCCGAGCTGGGCGAGGCGGTCGAGGCCTGGGGGTTCCGGTACCTCCAGCACGCCCGCCGCTTCCTCGGCCGGGAGGAGATCGCCCGGCTGTGGTTCGCCGAGGAGTACCTCCCGGTCGTGCGCATGCTGCGCGCGGCCGACCTGATCGGCTCCGGCACCGAGGCCGAGGCCTACCAGCGGGTGGCCAGGGAGCGGTACCGGCTGATGCGCACCCACGAGTGGAGCGACGAGGTGATCGAGCGGCTGCGCCGCGAGATCAGGTGACGTCGCCGCCTGTGGCCGGGTCGCCGGGGGCGGCCGGGGCGGAGCCTGCCTGAGCCGGACCGGGGTCAGCCGGAGCCGGCTCGGCCGGCGCCGGGCTCGGGGGTGCCTGCCCACCGGCCGGTGCGGGGTTGGGCGGCGCCGCGCTGGCCGCTGCCGAGCCGCCCTGCACCGTGTTCCCGCTCCCGCGGTCAATGGCCCCCAGCGACAGGTTGCGGCCGCTGGACGGGTCGAAGATGTGCAAGGCCCGGGCATCCACCCAGAGCTCGGCGTTCTGGCCCTCGCGGATGCGGGTCGCCGCGTCCAGCCTGGCGACCAGGGTGTCGCCGCTGGCACCGGTGTCGGCCCGCCCGGAGTCCCTGGCGAGTTCCTCCAGTTCGGCGGCGTTCACGCCTTGCTCGATGTCCCTGGTGAAGTAGACGTACACATCGGAGCCCATGGACTCGAGGACGTCGATGCCGGTGTTGAACGTGATCCCGTGCTGGCGGTTGTCCCGCTGGACAAGCGCCGCGTCCTCGAAGTTCTCCGGCCGCAGGCCCACGATGACCTCACGGCCCGCGCCGGCGGACTCCACTTCGTGCCGCATCCGGTCACTGAGCCGGAAGTCCCCGAGCGTGGTGCGCAGCACGCCGTCCTCGAGGGTGCCGGACATGAAGTTCATGGCGGGTGACCCGATGAACCCGGCCACGAACAGGTTGACGGGCGTGTCGTAAAGCTCCTTCGGCGAGCCCACCTGCTGTAGCAAGCCGGACCGCATGACGGCGACCCGGTCGCCGAGGGTCATCGCCTCGGTCTGGTCGTGGGTGACATACACGGTCGTGGTGCCCAGGCGCCGCTGGATCCGCGACACCTCGGTGCGCATCTGCACCCGCAGTTTGGCGTCCAGGTTCGACAGCGGCTCGTCCATCAGGAACACCGCCGGGTTGCGGACGATGGCCCGGCCCATCGCGACCCGCTGCCGCTGGCCACCGGACAGGTTGGCCGGCTTGCGGTCCAGGTGCTGGGTGAGGTCCAGGATCCGGGCCGCCTCCTCGACCTTCTCGTTGATGGTGGCCTGGGGGGTCTTGGCCAGCTTGAGCGCGAAGCCCATGTTCTGCCGCACGGTCATGTGCGGGTACAGCGCGTAGCTCTGGAACACCATCGCGATGTCGCGGTCCTTGGGCGACTTTTGGTTCACCACCTGGCCGGCGATGCGCAACTCGCCCGAGGAGATGTCCTCCAGGCCGGCGATCATGTTGAGCGTCGTCGACTTCCCGCAGCCGGACGGGCCGACCAGGATGACGAACTCCCCGTCCGCGATGTCGAGGTTGAAGTCGTCCACCGCGAGCGCCCCGTCCGGGAAGCGCTTGGTGATGTGATCAAGAATGATCTCAGCCACTTGATTCTCCTGTCCGGCCTAGCCTTTGACCGCGCCCGACGTCAGCCCTGCGACGATCCGGCGCTGGAAGAACAACACGAAGATGATGATCGGGATGGTGATGACCACCGCTGCCGCGGTGATCGTCCCGGTGGGCACCGCGAACGCGGAGTTCCCGGTGAAGAACGCCATCGCGGCCGGCGCGGTGCGCGCCCGGAGCGTCGAGGTCAGCGTGATCGCGAGCAGGAACTCGTTCCAGCAGAAGAGGAACACCAGGATCGCGGTCGTGACCATGCCGGGCGCGGCGAGCGGGGCGATGACCCGCACGAACGCCTGGAACGGCGTGGCACCGTCCACCTTGGCGGCCTTCTCCAGCTCCCAGGGGATCTCGCGGAAGAACGCCGACAGCGTGTAGATGCCCAGCGGCAGGCCGGTGGCGACGTAAGGAATGATGAGGCCGGGCCAGGTGTCGAACAGGCCGAGGATCCGCTCGATGTTGAACAGCGGCGTCGCCAGCGCGATCGCCGGGAACATGGCGATGAGCAGCGACACCCCGATCAGCACGCTCTTGCCGGGGAATCTCAGCCGGGCCACCGCGTAGGCCGCCATCGAGGCCAGCACCACGGCGATGAACGTGGCGATCACCCCGATCCCGATCGAGTTGATCAGTGGCCGGATGAACTCGGAGCTTTTCAGGATGCCGGAGTAGTTCGAGGTTGTCCACTGCGAGGGGATGAAGCTGGGATCGGTGATCGCGGTCGGCGTCTTGAACGACAGGGACACGATCCAGAGCACCGGGATGAGCGCCAGCAGGATCGCGAACGTGTTGGCGGTCCCCCAGCCGACCCGCTGCCGTGCCGTCGTGGCTGCCATCAGCGTCCCACCTCCGTTTCTGTGCTAGGAGCCGTCCTCATTGCTGGAGGCTCGATCCGGGAGCGGCGGTGCCGAAGCCCCTGATGAAGACCGTCGCGATGATCGCGACGCAGATCAGGATCAGGATCGACATGGCCGACCCGATCCCGAAGTTGAAGCCGGTGAACAGGTTGTCGTAGTTGAGCATCGACACCGAAGACGTGTTGTTCGCGCCGTTGGTGAGGATGAAGATGTTGTCGAATATCCGGAACGCGTCCAGCGTCCGGAACAGCAGCGCGACCAGGATCGCGGGCTTCATCAGCGGCACCATGATCCGCCAGAACCGCTGCCAGGCGGTCGCACCGTCCACCTTCGCCGCCTTCAGCAGGTCCTCAGGCACCAGCGAGAGGCCGGCCATCAGCAGCAGCGCCATGAACGGGGTGGTCTTCCAGATCTCGGCCGAGATGATGATCGCGATGGCCTCATTGGTATTGGTCAGCGGAGCGCTGTTGTGGAACAGCGCCGACAGGTAGCCGGTGCTCGGCGTCCAGGCGTACTGCCAGCCGAACGCGGCGACGATCGTGACGATCCCGTACGGGATGAGCATCGTGGTGCGGACCGTGCCCCGCCCGAAGATCGTCCGGTACATGAGCAGCGCCAGCAGCATGCCGAGCACCAGCTCGACCGCCACCGAGACCACCGTGATGACGATCGTGACTATCAGCGCGTGCCACCAGAACGGCGAACTGAGCACGGCGGCGTAGTTGCTGAACCCGACGAACTTGTTCAGCTGGGGGGCGGACAGGATGTACCGCTGGAATGACAGGTAGATGGCATAGCCGATCGGGTACGCGGTCACCGCGACCATCACGATCACCGCGGGCGCGCACAGCAGCCAGCCCAGCCGCCGTTCCGCGCGCGCGCCCTCGGACAGCGGTGGCTTCTTGCGCCGCCCGGCGGCGCGCGGCTCCTGGGCGGTAACCGGAGGAGTGGTGGTGGTCATCTGTCCGCCTCTCTGCGCGAACGCGCCGCACTCATGGAGTCAGCCCCTTGCCTTGCAGGGCGTTGTTGATCTGGGTGCGCAGGGCTCTGCTCGGTGGGCACCGGGACGATCGAGCCCGGTGGCGAGACCTGGTGCGAGATCGCCACGGACACCACCTGGTAGAGCGGCGTCTTGGGGCGCACGGCACCGTTGTTGACCTGCTGCAGGATCAGGTGCCGGAACGGGTAGGCGGACTGCATCTGCGGGTTGTTGTAGACGCTGGCCAGCGTCGGCGGAAAGCCGCCCTTGATCGCGCCGTTCAACTGGTTCTGGGCATTGCGCAGGCACAGCGCCGCCTGGAAGGCAAGCTGCGGATGCTGCGAGTAGGTGCTGACCGCCAGGTCGATGCCGCCGATGGTGACCCGGGCCGGCTTGCCCGGGTAGACGCTCGGGTACGGCGCCCACTTGAAGTGCTTGAACAACGTCGGGCTGGTCGGCCTTCATCGACGGATAGACGTAGGGGTAGTTCAGCTCGAACGCCGCGGTGCCGGCTTCCATCGCGAGCCGGTTCTGGTCCTCCATCTGCACCCCGAGGCTGGGATCCCCGGCCGAGGAATGGGCGAGCTGCTGCATGATCGACAGCGCCTTGAGCGCGGGCGGGCCGAGCTGGGCGGCGGTCGAGGTCGGGTTCAGGATGCTGCCACCCGCGCTGGCCACCAGCGTGTTGAACCACACCACGGTGCCCTCGTACTGGGCGCCCTGGATCTCGATGAGGTGCGGCTTGCCCTGCTTGGCCAGCTGCTCCGCATCGGCGATCATCTGCGCCCACGTCTTCGGCGGGGTCTTCACCAGGTCGGACCGGTACCAGAGCAACTGGGTGTTGCTGTTGTACGGGACCGCGACCAGCTTTCCGCGCCAGATGGCGGTGTTCAGCGGCCCCTTGAGCGTCCCGGCGATGGCCTGCTGCTTGTACGTGCCGGTCCACGGCCGGATCCAGCCCGCCGTGGCGAACTCGGCCTCCCAGGTCACGTCCAGCCCGAGGATGTCCATCGAGGTGTCCCCGGCGGCGAGCCGCCGGGCCATCTGCAGCCGCTGCTGGTCGGCCGCGTTCTGCAGCTTGTTGTAGACGATCGTGTACTTGCCGTGGCTCTGCGCGCTGCAGTTGTCCGCGGCCGACTGGACCGCACCGGACGGGTCCGGGGCGTTATAGAAGTTCAGCGTCACCGTTCCGCCGGTGCCGGCGCTGCTCGTACCGCACGCCGCAAGCCCCGCGGCGGCCAGGGCCCCGATCATCGTCACGCCGATGTAGCGGGCACCCTTCCTCGACGAGCGGGCCGCGGGCCTCCGGCGCCCAGCGCGAGCATTGTCAATGCCGCCTCTCATCTCGCCTCCAGCGCCCGCCCCTTGCCGCACGTGCACTCTGCCGCGCCCATGGCGATCACGCCGACAGGCACCTACCCACTCTGCAACCGGGCATTCACGCGAACGACACAATTGGGCACGAGATGATCAGCAGCCGCATCCATCACAGAGGATGATTCAGGCCACAATATGGAACACCCGCTGTCACCTTCCGGACACCGACGCGTTGACCAGCGGACATGTGACAGGAGGCCACGTCAGCGGGGATGCCGCCGCCGCAGCGGGACCCTGACGGCCGTGTCAGGAAGTGGCCGCGATCGTGGCGCTGCCCAGCACGGTGCCGCCGTCGTAGAAGACCGCCGCCTGGCCGGGGGCCACTCCCCTGGCCGGCTCGGTAAGCGCTATCCGCAGGTCATCGCCGGGGATCACGGTGGCCGGGTGCGCCTGCCCGTGCGCCCGCAACTGCACCAGGCAGTCCAGCGGAACCCGCGGCGGCGCGCAGCCGGTCCAGACCGGGCGCTCGGCCAGGATCCCGGTCACGTCCAGGGACTCGGCGGGCCCGACGGTCACCGTGCCCGAGACGGGCTCGATGTCCAGCACGTACCGTGGCCTGCCGTCCGCGGCCGGGGTGCCCACGCGCAGCCCGCGGCGCTGGCCGACGGTGAACCCGTAGGCGCCGTCGTGGCTGCCGACCACGGTCCCGCCGGTGTCCACGATGGGGCCGGGAGCCTGGCCCAGGGCGCCGGCCAGGAACCCGCGCGTGTCCCCGTCGGGGATGAAGCAGACGTCGTGGCTGTCCGGCTTGGCGGCCACCGCCAGCCCGCGCGCCGCCGCCTCGGCCCGCACCTGTGCCTTGGTGGAGTCGCCCAGCGGGAACAGCGCCCGGTCAAGCTGCTCGCGGGTGAGCACGGCGAGCACGTAGGACTGGTCCTTGGCCAGGTCCGGGCTGCGGTGCAGGCGACCGTCCGCCAGCCGCGCATGGTGGCCCGTGCAGACCGCGTCGAAGCCCAGCGCCACCGCCCGGTCCAGCACCGCCGCGAACTTGATCTTCTCGTTGCAGCGCAGGCACGGGTTGGGCGTGCGCCCGCGCGCGTATTCCGCGACGAAGTCTTCGACCACGTCGTGGTGGAACCGCTCCGCCATGTCCCAGACGTAGAACGGGATCCCGATCACGTCCGCCGCGCGCCTGGCGTCCCTGGCGTCCTCCAGCGTGCAGCAG